>NZ_CANMPQ010000014.1 GCF_947499695.1 uncultured Allomuricauda sp. | reverse complement strand
CCGTCAAGGTCCTGGCTCAGGGTTCCGCCTGCATCCGTAACGGTTATCGAGGTGCCCGTTAGGCCCACCGCTGTGTTGAGTTCGTTCGTGGGGTCCGCATCGGCATCGTCCGTATTGAGGGCTGCAAGCTCCGCATCCGTGGCAAAGGTACCGTCAAGGTCCTGGCTCAGGGTTCCGCCTGCATCGGTCACCGTTATCGA
>NZ_CANMPQ010000013.1 GCF_947499695.1 uncultured Allomuricauda sp. | reverse complement strand
GACCTTGGTTCCCATCGGGTCCTTGGTTCCCATCCGGTCCTTGAAGTCCTACTGGTCCTTGTGGTCCCTGGTTCCCATCCGGTCCTTGATTTCCTATTGGTCCCTGTGGCCCTTGGTTACCGTCAGGTCCCTGGTTTCCATCAGGTCCTTGGTTTCCATCTGGACCTTGCAGTCCTGCTGGTCCCTGGTTTCCGTCAGGTCC
>NZ_CANMPQ010000012.1 GCF_947499695.1 uncultured Allomuricauda sp. | reverse complement strand
CAAGGACCCGATGGGAACCAAGGACCTGACGGAAACCAGGGACCAGCAGGACTGCAAGGTCCAGATGGAAACCAAGGTCCAGATGGAAACCAAGGACCTGATGGAAACCAGGGACCTGACGGTAACCAAGGACCACAGGGACCAATAGGAAATCAAGGTCCAGATGGAAACCAGGGACCCGATGGAAACCAGGGACCAGTAGGACTTCAAGGACCGGATGGAAATCAAGGACCCGATGGGAA
>NZ_CANMPQ010000011.1 GCF_947499695.1 uncultured Allomuricauda sp. | reverse complement strand
CCGGATGGGAACCAGGGACCGGATGGGAACCAAGGTCCACAGGGACCAATAGGACTTCAAGGACCGGATGGGAACCAGGGACCACAGGGACCAATAGGAAATCAAGGACCGATAGGATTACAAGGTCCAGTTGGACTGCAAGGTCCTGACGGTAATCAAGGTCCACAGGGACCAATAGGAAATCAAGGGCCCGATGGAAACCAAGGGCCAGTAGGACTTCAAGGACCGGATGGGAACCAGGGACCTGACGGAAACCAGGGACCAGTAGGACTTCAAGGACCGGATGGGAACCAGGGACCTGACGGTAACCAAGGACC
>NZ_CANMPQ010000010.1 GCF_947499695.1 uncultured Allomuricauda sp. | reverse complement strand
ACGAACTTCCAGTTCACGGTTAGCGTTGATGGCGGCGGGAACGCTGCGGCCAACATAGACTTCACGGTCAATACCGCTGACGGCACGGCTACCCTTGCCAATAGTGACTACGTGCAGATAATCGGTGGCAGCGGAACGATAACTGCTGGCAACCCGAGCACTACGGTAACGGTACAGGTCAACGGGGACACCGATATTGAAACTGACGAGGACTTCACGGTGGTATTGAGCGCACCGGTCAACGCGACGATAACCGATGGCACGGGCCTTGGAACGATCACCAATGACGATGTTGCAGTGGTTGATGCGATAAGCATCTCGGACGTTACCCTGGCGGAGGGCGATGCCGGGACGACGAACTTCCAGTTCACGGTTAGCGTTGATGGCGGCGGGAACGCTGCGGCCAACATAGACTTCACGGTCAATACCGCTGA
>NZ_CANMPQ010000009.1 GCF_947499695.1 uncultured Allomuricauda sp. | reverse complement strand
GATGCGGAGCTTGCGGCACTCAACACTGACGATGCAGATGCCGACCCCACGAACGAACTGAATACCGCCGTTGGTATGAATGCAGGTAGTGTAGAAGTAACGGATGCAGGAGGCACCCTTTCAACATCGCTTATCAGTACAGATGCCAACAATGACCTTGCTTCTGGTACAGATGGAGCTTTGTACCTGAATGTAGCCTCTGTGACCATTTCGGAGACCATCACCAATATTGCGGACAATAGTGATGGTACCTTCACCTATACAAATGAATCAGGAGCTCCACAGACAATCAACAAATCTGCACTTACAGATAATCTTGATGGTACGTATACCTTTGATAATGGAGATGGCGGACCTATTACATTCACTGGAACGGATAATGTAAACGATGCCGATGCGGATCCTACAAACGAACTGAACACAGCGGTTGGCCTTACGGGCACCTCGATAACGGTTACGGATGCAGGCGGAACCCTGAGCCAGGACCTTGACGGTACCTTTGCCACGGATGCGGAGCTTGCGGCACTGAACACGGACGATGCCGATGCCGATCCTACGAACGAACTCAACACAGCGGTTGGCCTAACGGGCACCTCGATAACGGTGACCGATGCAGGCGGAACCCTGAGCCAGGACCTTGACGGTACCTTTGCCACGGATGCGGAGCTTGCGGCACTCAACACGGACGATGCCGATGCGGACCCCACGAACGAACTCAACACAGCGGTGGGCCTTACGGGCACCTCGATAACGGTGACCGATGCAGGCGGAACCCTGAGCCAGGACCTTGATGGTACCTTTGCCACGGATGCGGAACTTGCGGCCCTCAATACTGACGATGCGGATGCGGACCCCACGAACGAACTGAACACAGCGGTTGGCCT
>NZ_CANMPQ010000008.1 GCF_947499695.1 uncultured Allomuricauda sp. | reverse complement strand
GGAAACCAGGGACCCGATGGAAACCAGGGACCAGTAGGACTTCAAGGACCGGATGGAAATCAAGGACCCGATGGGAACCAAGGACCCGATGGGAACCAAGGACCCGATGGGAACCAAGGACCTGACGGAAACCAAGGACCGGATGGGAACCAGGGACCAGTAGGACTTCAAGGACCGGATGGAAATCAAGGACCCGATGGGAACCAAGGACCTGACGGAAACCAAGGACCGGATGGGAACCAGGGACCGCAGGGGCCAGTAGGATTGCAAGGTCCAGTCGGACTTCAAGGTCCAGATGGTAATCAGGGACCACAGGGACCAATAGGAAATCAAGGACCGGATGGGAACCAGGGACCTGATGGAAATCAAGGTCCAGATGGACTGCAAGGACCGGATGGGAACCAGGGACCGGATGGGAACCAAGGTCCACAGGGACCAATAGGACTTCAAGGACCGGATGGGAACCAAGGACCACAGGGACCAATAGGAAATCAAGGACCTGATGGAAACCAAGGACCTGACGGAAACCAGGGACCAGTAGGACTTCAAGGACCGGATGGGAACCAGGGACCTGACGGTAACCAAGGACCACAAGGACCAATAGGAAATCAAGGGCCCGATGGAAACCAAGGGCCAGTAGGACTTCAAGGACCGGATGGGAACCAAGGACCTGACGGAAACCAGGGACCAGTAGGACTGCAAGGACCGGATGGGAACCAAGGACCTGACGGAAATCAAGGACCGGATGGGAACCAGGGACCTGATGGAAACCAAGGACCCGACGGAAACCAGGGACCAGTAGGACTTCAAGGACCGGATGGGAACCAGGGACCCGATGGGAACCAAGGACCTGACGGAAATCAAGGACCGGATGGGAACCAGGGACCCGATGGAAATCAAGGTCCAGTAGGACTGCAAGGACCGGATGGGAACCAGGGACCCGATGGGAACCAAGGTCCAGATGGACTGCAAGGACCGGATGGAAACCAAGGACCACAGGGACCAATAGGAAATCAAGGGCCAGTAGGACTTCAAGGACCGGATGGGAACCAAGGACCTGACGGAAACCAGGGACCAGTAGGACTTCAAGGACCGGATGGGAACCAGGGACCTGACGGTAACCAAGGACCACAGGGACCAATAGGAAATCAAGGTCCAGACGGAAACCAGGGACCAGTAGGACTGCAAGGACCGGATGGGAACCAAGGACCAATAGGAAACCAAGGACCAGTAGGACTGCAAGG
>NZ_CANMPQ010000007.1 GCF_947499695.1 uncultured Allomuricauda sp. | reverse complement strand
GTAAAGGGCCTCAAGGAAGGCGGCGACCTACTCTCCCACTTGGTATAGCAGTACCATCGGCGCAAACGGGCTTAACTTCCCTGTTCGGAATGGAAAGGGGTGGGCCCCGTCGCCATGGCCACCTAGATCTTCAATATTGTAAGTATGACATATGTTGGGACGGACCTTGGTCCGTCAAAAAAGAAACAAAAAGTGTTTTTGATATGATAAAGAACTGCCGAGGGGCAGTGCGCAAGCATACGGGCAATTAGTACCACTCGGCTGCGTACATCGCTGCACTTCCACCTATGGCCTATCAACGTGGTCATCTCCCACGGCCCTTTAAAGAAATCCCATCTTGTGGCGGGTTTCGCGCTTATATGCTTTCAGCGCTTATCCCATCCCGACTTAGCTACCCAGCGATGCCCCTGGCGGGACAACTGGTGCACCAGCGGTCAGTCCAATTCGGTCCTCTCGTACTAGAATCAGATCCACTCAAATTTCTAACGCCCGCAGTAGATAGAGACCGAACTGTCTCACGACGTTCTGAACCCAGCTCGCGTGCCACTTTAATGGGCGAACAGCCCAACCCTTGGGACCTTCTCCAGCCCCAGGATGTGACGAGCCGACATCGAGGTGCCAAACCCCCCCGTCGATATGAGCTCTTGGGGGAGATCAGCCTGTTATCCCCGGCGTACCTTTTATCCTTTGAGCGATGGCCCTTCCATGCGGAACCACCGGATCACTATGCTCTAGTTTCCTACCTGTTCGACCTGTATGTCTCACAGTCAAGCGCCCTTGTGCCATTGCACTCTGCACACGATTGCCAACCGTATTGAGGGCACCTTTAGAAGCCTCCGTTACTCTTTTGGAGGCGACCACCCCAGTCAAACTACCCACCACGCACTGTTCCTTCATAAGAAGGTTAGGCCTCGGACAAACAAAGGCTGGTATTTCAACAATGACTCCACCACACCTGGCGATGCAGCTTCAAAGTCTCCCAGCTATCCTACACATTGTTTGACCAAGGTCAATACGAAGCTATAGTAAAGGTGCACGGGGTCTTTTCGTCCCACTGCGGGTAACCGGCATCTTCACCGATACTACAATTTCACCGAGATCATGGTTGAGACAGTGCCCAGATCGTTGCACCATTCGTGCAGGTCGGAACTTACCCGACAAGGAATTTCGCTACCTTAGGACCGTTATAGTTACGGCCGCCGTTTACCGGGGCTTCAGTTCAATGCTTCATCCATAAGGAATAACATCTCCCTTTAACCTTCCGGCACCGGGCAGGTGTCAGGCCATATACGTCATCTTTCGATTTGGCATAGCCCTGTGTTTTTGATAAACAGTCGCCTGGGCCTATTCACTGCGGCCCCCCAAAGGGGGCGACCCTTCTCCCGAAGTTACGGGTCTATTTTGCCTAGTTCCTTAACCATGAATCTCTCGAGCGCCTTAGAATACTCATCCCGACCACCTGTGTCGGTTTACGGTACGGGCCGCAATACTCGCTTTTCTTGGAGGCACCTACGCTGGATTATCACCGCGGCCGTGGCCTTGGTGTACTATCCCCGAAGGTTCAACGTGCTATTCCGTCAGCACGCACCAACTCCGGTGCCCCGTCACTTTTATCGTATTGCGGGTACGGGAATATTAACCCGTTGTCCATCCACTGCCCCTTCCGGGTTCGTGTTAGGTCCCGACTGACCCCCGGCTGATTAGCATGGCCGGGGAAACCTTGGTCTTTCGGCGTGCGGGTTTCTCGCCCGCATTATCGTTACTTATGCCTACATTTTCGTTTCCATACGCTCCACGGGACCTCGCAGGCCCGCTTCAACGCAGAATGGAATGCTCCCCTACCCCTTACAGCAAGCTGTAAAGCCATAGCTTCGGTGGTGTGCTTATGCCCGATCATTATCCATGCGGAACCGCTCGACCAGTGAGCTGTTACGCACTCTTTAAATGAATGGCTGCTTCCAAGCCAACATCCTGGCTGTCTATGCAGTTCCACCGCGTTTTGTCAACTTAGCACACACTTGGGGACCTTAGCTGATGGTCCGGGTTCTTTCCCTCTCGGACATGGACCTTAGCACCCATGCCCTCACTGCCCATAATCATTATATAGCATTCGGAGTTTGTCAGGAATTGGTAGGCGGTGAAGCCCCCGCATCCAATCAGTAGCTCTACCTCTATATAACTATATGAACGCTGCACCTAAATGCATTTCGGGGAGTACGAGCTATTTCCGAGCTTGATTGGCCTTTCACCCCTACCCACAGGTCATCCCAAGACTTTTCAACGTCAACGGGTTCGGTCCTCCACTGTGTGTTACCACAGCTTCAACCTGCCCATGGGTAGATCGCACGGTTTCGCGTCTACTACTACTGACTGTGGCGCCCTGTTCAGACTCGCTTTCGCTACGGCTGCGCACCTGAAGTGCTTAACCTTGCCAGTAAAAGTAACTCGTAGGCTCATTATGCAAAAGGCACGCCGTCACATGTAAACATGCTCCGACCGCTTGTAGGCGTATGGTTTCAGGGTCTATTTCACTCCCTTATTCAGGGTTCTTTTCACCTTTCCCTCACGGTACTGGTTCACTATCGGTCTCTCAGGAGTATTTAGCCTTGGCGGATGGTCCCGCCGGATTCATACAGGGTTTCACGTGCCCCGCACTACTCAGGATACCACTATCTTTAACGCTCCTTGCCTGTACCGGGCTGTCACCGTCTACGGCCCCTCTTTCCAAAGGGTTCCAGTTCGTCGCGCAAAGAATATTGTGGTCCTACAACCCCAACAATGCCGGAACATCGTTGGTTTGGGCCGATCCGATTTCGCTCGCCACTACTATCGGAATCACTCTTGTTTTCTCTTCCTCCGCCTACTTAGATGTTTCAGTTCAGCGGGTTCGCCTCCTTTCGGATACCATGCCTTCAACATGGTGGGTTGCCCCATTCGGACATCCGCGGATCAATTCGTGTGTGCCGATCCCCGCGGCTTTTCGCAGCTTATCACGTCCTTCTTCGCCTCTGAGAGCCCAGGCATTCCCCATACGCCCTTCTTTTGCTTGTCGCACCTGTACTTCAAGTACAAATGCCCTCGTAATCCTTTATTATATTCTATTCTACTTCGTGTTTCTTATTTGACTTCACACCGACGATATAAAATCGCCGTGCTCCGTCCCAATATGTCAATGAACTTATGCCGAGCCGGCACCGACAAAAACAAAATGTCATGTCGGACCAACTTTATTGGCCTAGTGGAGAATACCGGAGTCGAACCGGTGACCTCCTGCGTGCAAGGCAGGCGCTCTAGCCAGCTGAGCTAATTCCCCATTCACGGTAGCCAGCTCACAGTTAACAGTTTGCAGTTAATCGTAACCTGTCAACCAATGGTTGCCCAACTTCCAGAATTTCCTATTTTAATGAACGTAACAGCCTTCATGACCGTTTCTGCGTAGTCTCAGGCAGACTCGAACTGCCGACCTCTACATTATCAGTGTAGCGCTCTAACCAGCTGAGCTATGAGACTGTTTGGCCTAAATTGCCAGTATGTTTACATATTATAAGACAGCATAAAAGAAAAGGACCACCTCGATGCCGGACAGGACATTGTCCAGGACATCTCTTCTCTAGAAAGGAGGTGTTCCAGCCGCACCTTCCGGTACGGCTACCTTGTTACGACTTAGCCCTAGTTACCGATTTTGCCCTAGGCCGCTCCTTACGGTGACGGACTTCAGGCACTCCCGGCTTCCATGGCTTGACGGGCGGTGTGTACAAGGCCCGGGAACGTATTCACCGGATCATGGCTGATATCCGATTACTAGCGATTCCAGCTTCACGGGGTCGAGTTGCAGACCCCGATCCGAACTGTGACCGGTTTTATAGATCCGCGCCCACTTGCGTGGTGGCTTCCCTCTGTACCGGCCATTGTAGCACGTGTGTGGCCCAGGACGTAAGGGCCGTGATGATTTGACGTCGTCCCCACCTTCCTCACGGTTTGCACCGGCAGTCCCGTTAGAGTCCCCGACTTGACTCGCTGGCAACTAACGGTAGGGGTTGCGCTCGTTATAGGACTTAACCTGACACCTCACGGCACGAGCTGACGACAACCATGCAGCACCTTGCAATCCGTCCGAAGAAAACTCTATCTCTAAAGCTGTCGGACTGCATTTAAGCCCTGGTAAGGTTCCTCGCGTATCATCGAATTAAACCACATGCTCCACCGCTTGTGCGGGCCCCCGTCAATTCCTTTGAGTTTCATTCTTGCGAACGTACTCCCCAGGTGGGATACTTATCACTTTCGCTTGGCCGCCGAGACCGAAGTCCCGACAGCTAGTATCCATCGTTTACGGCGTGGACTACCGGGGTATCTAATCCCGTTCGCTACCCACGCTTTCGTCCATCAGTGTCAGTACGTTGTTGGTCACCTGCCTTCGCGATCGGTGTTCTATGTGATATCTATGCATTTCACCGCTACACCACATGTTCCGGCAACCCCACAACGACTCAAGACCACCAGTATCAAAGGCAATTCTACAGTTGAGCTGCAGACTTTCACCCCTGACTTAATGGCCCACCTACGGACCCTTTAAACCCAATGATTCCGGATAACGCTCGGACCCTCCGTATTACCGCGGCTGCTGGCACGGAGTTAGCCGGTCCTTATTCTTACGGTACCGTCAGCCATCTACACGTAGATGGGTTTCTTCCCGTATAAAAGCAGTTTACAACCCATAGGGCAGTCATCCTGCACGCGGCATGGCTGGATCAGGCTCCCGCCCATTGTCCAATATTCCTCACTGCTGCCTCCCGTAGGAGTCTGGTCCGTGTCTCAGTACCAGTGTGGGGGATCCCCCTCTCAGGGCCCCTAACCATCGTAGTTATGGTGAGCCGTTACCTCACCATCTGACTAATGGTACGCATGGCCATCCCTGTCCGATAAATCTTTAAACAAAATATCATGCGATATCGTGTTACCATGGGGCATTAATCCAAATTTCTCTGGGCTATTCCCCTGACAGGGGCAGGTTCCATACGCGTTCCGCACCCGTGCGCCGGTCGTCAGCGGATTGCAAGCAATCCCTGTTACCCCTCGACTTGCATGTGTTAGGCCTGCCGCTAGCGTTCATCCTGAGCCAGGATCAAACTCTTCATTGTCTATCGTTAAATATCTAT
>NZ_CANMPQ010000006.1 GCF_947499695.1 uncultured Allomuricauda sp. | reverse complement strand
CCGTCAAGGTCCTGGCTCAGGGTTCCGCCTGCATCCGTAACCGTTATCGAGGTGCCCGTTAGGCCAACTGCCGTATTCAGTTCGTTCGTAGGGTCCGCATCCGCATCGTCCGTGTTCAGTGCTGCAAGTTCCGCATCCGTGGCAAAGGTACCATCAAGGTCCTGGCTCAAGGTACCGCCTGCATCGGTCACCGTTATCGAGGTGCCCGTAAGGCCAACCGCTGTGTTGAGTTCGTTCGTGGGATCGGCATCGGCATCGTTTACATTAAGTACTATAGTACTGCCATCATCTATACTTATATTTCCTGCCGTACCATCGGTACTAATATCTTGATCATCGGTATCTATCAATGCAGCAATATCAGCCAAGGCTACCGCAAAGGTATTGGTGTCAGAATCGGTAATAACCAAATTTGTATTGGTCGCATCTATTCCAAAAGAGGTAATTGTTGTATTTGTATCCGTTAACGTATCACTTAGACTACTTAAATCAACATTCACACTTCCTCCATTTTCCAACGTCAATGTCAAATCGTTGGTTGCTCCGTTGAAGGTGAATCCGGTAAGTTGTTGGTCATCTGTGGAAGTTAATTCCCAAGAATCTCCATCCCAAAAAAAGATTGTTCCAGTGCTGGTGTTCACATATAAATCTCCAGCATCTGCGCCACCTGGGGCAACAGCTCCTGGACTCGATACAGCTGTACCACTCAATACTTCGCAATTGCATTGATCTTGCAATGTTACCGTGGTTTGTGAATACGCAAATCCAGAGAAAAATAGAAGCGTAACGACTATAATGCTCTTTTTCATGAGGTTAACGTTAAATGACATTGTCGGCATGTGTTTTATGTAATCTTTTATGCTTATTCTACGCGTAGCGTCTCCATGTTCAGAAATTTGAACACTACTACACTTTACAAAATTACCTTTACCTATAGGGGAATAAAATATTTGTTGTGTATGTCTGAATTACTAATGTATAGTGGTTAAATTGTGAGGTCATCGCCTAATAAATTTCGGGTTTTTCGAGAGTAATTGGTCGATAAAACCAGTAATTTCAGTAGCTCAGGTGATTGTTGAAAAAGGGAAAATGCACTATTTAGAGGCTACAAAACCTCCCATAAAAGCGCCATTTTTTTGTTAAAATTAATCTCTATTTACCCTGTAGGTAATCCTTCGGTTGGTAATCACGCTGGAGACCCTAATGGTCAATTCGGCGGTGTTTGAGATTTCTGAACTACAGATGTAAGCTGAATTGGAAACCAGAACCCGATATTGCTCTCCATTATTTGCTGTTGTCGGGTTCGTTATGGTGAGTGTATTGGTTCCTGAGTCGCTATAAATTCCGGTATCGGAAATGTCGTCCCATGTAGCGCCATTAAATCGTTGCCATTGGAACGTATCTGCATTTGTAGCGGTTACGGTAAAGGTAGTACCACAACCTGGGCAGGTTGCAGCGTCAACAGGCTGGACTGATATCGCAGGGGCAATTGAAGCTTCACGAAAATCAAAAACTGTATTTGTATCTCCATCCGCAGGAGCAGTATAGGCAGCACCCTGAACGGATCCATCAGCATTTATTGAAGGTGTTCCAGTACCATATGTACCGTTATCGTCAGCATCAGCATTGACATTGGCATAGGCTTCATCTGCATCATTACATCCATCTGCATCACTATCAGTTTCTGTATAATCATCATTTCCATCTGAATCTGAATCTGAAATCGTATAGTTTACCGTTCCGCTGTTTTCTTGACCGCTAGCCTGCACGCTATCCGGTACACCATCTGTACCAACAGCACCAGTAAGTCTACCTCCAGAATGCGTCTGATCGTGACCAGCTTCTACAACGTCATAAATGCCATCGTTATCACTATCTAAGTCTAAATCGTCATAGACACCATCATTATCTGTGTCAATTGCTCCGGCCCATATGATAACATTTACCAACAAATCTTCACCTGCCGCATCGAAACCTCCTCCTTCATTTGAGTGAGGTACAATTCCTCTTTTACCTGGAGCGGTTCCAACCTCCATCGCATCGCCTTGCTCCCAAATTACTAAAGAGCCTTCACCTGCAGTTGGATCCTGGCCTAAAACTGTTCCAGTGGTTAAACCATTCCCATAATACCGGGCGTCACCGATGGTATAATTTCCTAAAGCTAAACCCGAGGTTATTGGGTGTGTATTATCCACTATATTAATCGCGGTTGATGAGCCGTTTGAACCTGAGGCAGCTCCTAAAATTTCATCGTGTAATGCTGGTTCACTTGTAATAACACCATTTACCGTAGTAGTCATGTTTGCAACGTTTGCAAAGGCATCTCCGCTAAAAACATCTTCATAAACAAATGTCACAGCAAAATTATTCGCATCTCCGCCAACATTATCATCAACTACTGTAACCGTGTATCCCAGAGCTGTTAGTTTATCAATTGTATTTTGTTCTTCAGTCCCGGGGGTTCCGTTTGTAACCCATAATACTGTTTTTGGAGATTCAACCGAGTCCAATATTCCGTCGTTATCATCATCCAAATCTGTGATATCGGAAATTCCATCAGAGTCACTGTCAATTGCAATGGTCAATGTAGCTCCCGAAGAGGTAATTGAAGGACAAGTTCCAGTTGAATTTGAAACAATTACCCTGTAGACGTATCCATCTTTGGTCAAGCCAGGAGATAAAACTGAGAGGGTAGCGGTAGTAACTCCTGAATACTCAGCTCCGTTTGAAACATCAGCAAAGCTTCCACCACCATTGGTGCTGACCTGCCATTGAAAGGTATCGGTGTTGGTTGAACCTACCGTAAATGTCCCATTGTTACCCAAGGCAACAATTTGGTCACTTGGTTGGGTGTCAATTGTGATTGGGCTCACCGTAATTGTTTGGGTTACGTCAACGCTATTTCCTGAGTCATCAGTTATTCTATACGTCCTCGTTATAATTTCTGGGTTGCTTCCACCATCGCTGGAATCACCAATAAATGTTACTGTTGGATTAGTTGTGCAATTATCTGCTTCATCTGTAACAACGGTAATGTCTGAGGCGGGTACATCCGCTGAACAAAAAACTGTTACAGGGGTAGGATTACTTGCTGTAGGTGCGACATTATCAATTGTAAGCGTGGTAACGCCAGTAATGCTTAACACCGGATCGCCTGTTGTTCCTCCGTATTCAACAATATAACCTTGAGGAGCATATGCTCCCCCGCCTCCAGCTTCAGGTAAATCATTCCAGGAGCCTGGGGTCGTTGTAACTGATGGGTCTGTAATATGTGCATAATCTTCATTCCCTGCGTTATTTGGTTCTCCTGAATTCCAAAAAGCAAAATTGGGCGTAGTTCCACCAACACCACCATTCCAAAAATTAGTTCCCGCTTCAGGACCTGTCACCCAGTTCCAAACACCTTCTGTAGTTGCATCACTTCCTCCTATCCAACCAACTCCTTGTGCTTGAGAACCAGAAAAATCTGCTTCGGCTTGTGAGGTCAAGGTTGCTAAATATCCTTGTAGTCCAAAATATGTTCGTAAAGCTGCGGCATCACGTGCTGCAGTCCAAGAAATTCCCGGGTTGGCTATAAATTCGTAATAATGTCCTGTTGGCGGTAAATAATTTGCTGTACCTGGTGTAATAGAAAATTGTCTTGTACCTGAGGGACTACCGGCACTACTGGAATATTCAACCGCAAGGATTGCAGTCTCAAACTCAGCAAAGGTCGTTGGACCTTGCAAGGTAAGCTCTCCTTCCACTGCATCCCAAGTTGCTGTAATGTTCGGGTGTGTTCCGGTAAGCGTCAATAAATCTTCACCGTTGATATATCCCGAAGAAATTTGTATGTATATCGCATCTGTCGTGGTGTCATCCGGGTCTGTAAGGCTAACAGTTTCTACAATGGGTTGTGATGTACCCGGACAATATTGTTGATCACCAGTAACTGTCAAAACCTGTGGTTGATCTGCAGTGGGTACGATAGACTCACTTAAATCATCCGCGGTTGCATTGCTATCCAATTGATCGGCCACTACGGATGTTATCGTATTTGTAATTGTTGCACCATTTGTACCTCCATTAACACTAGCTACAATATTCAAAGTTGCTGAAGCTCCATTATTAAGGCTCCCAACTGTCCAAACTCCCGTTAAGGAGTTATATGTACCATCATCACTAATATAAGTAACGCCTGGAGGAAGAATATCAGTAACGCTAACGTTGGTGGCATTTATAGGGCCATTGTTTGCAATTGAAAGTGTATAGGTGATATTGCTGTTTTCCTTTGGTGTTGCATCATCCACTGTTTTGGTCACAGCCAAATCCGTTGGTGTCGCTGCATTGCTACAAATATGAATGGCAAAACCACTTAATGTTCCTGTATCTCCACTAGCATCATCATATATAGTGAGAGTCCATGTGCCACTAGGATCCTCCCCATTAAAATCTGAAAGATTTCCTTCCGGAGAAAAAGCTCCAGTAAAAGGAGCTGAACCCGCAGTAACTGCCGTTCCAGCTGCATCGTCAAGGATCGTTCCTGAATAATTATCTCCACTACCTCCATTATCGGTGGTTAAAACAACCGTTGTTCCCCCCGGACTGGTCAGGCTTATCTCTAAGTCATCATCCCATGTATGTTCTATATTCAAAGTAATATTAACATCGGTTATTACTCCTGTTGCAAAGCCACTTAAAGTCGAGTTTAGAGTAGTAAAATCGTTTATCGCCGAACCTGGTGAGGAGCTTATTATTTCGCAACCTGATGAAGCTGCTGCAATTAATATGTTATCTACTGTTATGGTCTCACTTGTATTCCAACCTGAATCACCTCCTACAAACCTTATTGAAGAGTTGGCAGAAATTTGATCCGCTGTCAGGTCATAGGTGATAGCTCCGGTGATAGCACTGTTAATGGTAAAAACCGTTTCATAGGAAGAGGTATTATCATTCCATAGTTGTACCAAAAGTGACTCATTACCCCTAGAGGTTGCATCGTAATTCAGTGTTAGAACGGCATTGGAGGCTCCTGATATATCGAGTGCCCTACTAATTGTCCTACCATCAAGGTTATTGAATTCCAGCTCATTACTAACAATCTCTATCCTTCCACCACTCGCACTGCCGTCATCACTTACTTCGGTCCAATTACCAGAGAAGTTTTGATTTCCATTGTTATTGGAATAGGACGTTGAACTAAAAGTATCACGATAGGTATCTTGCCCCATCATAGATGACCATGATAGCAATAACCCTATTGTCAATAGTGCCAGTCCTTTTTTCATACTCTATACTTTAGCAGGCATACATGAATCCCAATATGCTTCTACCAAATGTAACTGTACTCCAAAGTGTCTCTAAATAATTGTTGTGTATCGTTAAGTTTCCAATGTATAGCTTTTGCATTCTGAGGTATTTGGTCGATGAATGCAGTAAAATTAGGGTTGTTGGAGGAAAATTTATGCGCTGATTCGAGCTTAAAGAATTACTTGTTGGACCTTGATCCTGTGGCTAATCCTTATCTACTCGGTATGTAATTTTCCGGTTGGTAATTACCGTTGTTGGACGTGCAAGCACTGTCAAATCTGATGTTGTTGTTCCAGATAATGGAATGTTTTGATCGTTCGTAATATCTGAAGGGGATATTGTATTGGTAAAAACCCCTGAAGTGGCTGTAGTAACGTCAAAAGTAAATGAACAGGTTGTACCGGCTGGCAGACTAACTCCAGTAATCATAAAACTTGTGGCACCTGATACCGCAGAGATTGTTCCCCCACATGAAGAAGAAGCATCTGGAGTTGCAGCAATGGTCATTCCAGCGGGTAAATTGTTAGTTAGCGCTAAATTGGTCAACGAAACTCCGTTTGATGGGTTTTCAATGGTTATTGTCACCGTTGATTCATCTCCCTGAGTTATTGTTGTTGGATTAAAGGATGAAGTCGCAACTGTTGGAAAAGCAATTTCGTTGGAAGTAACAAATACACCGCCCCATATCCCTTCGCTACTACTTCCTAAAATAACATCCATATCCGTAGCATTATTAGGTACAAGGCCTGAAGCATCAAATACATCAATATCTACACCCCAACTGTAGGTGAAATTTGGATTTCTTGTTCCTAAATCAACCCCGTATTCCGAAATTGTTCCGTTCAAGGTATTACTGGCAGGATTTAAGCCATTGAACAAAGAAGTACCTTCAATGCTTACAAAATCACCGGTACTGCTTGCTTCACCATCCATACCATAGTAACCTACATGAGTCTCAAATGTTCCTATTGAGGGTGTAAGTAGGCCAGTAACAGTAAAAGAATCATTAGCCCCAAATCCAAAGAAATCAAATCCATCCCAAACACTAACATTTCTGGCAGTATCCGCTGGGTCGTTATAAATCACTACCATAGTCCATCCACCATGAGGACCTGTAAACGAGCTTCCGGTAACCAAGGCTATGTCAGCCACAAAATAATTTCCGTTTCCCCCGGACTGTACGATAGAAGTTACATCAGCATAGGACATAAATGTATTCCAACCACCAAACGTAGTTGTCTCAATATTTCGGACCTCTGAATTTATTGTGCTATAGGTCCCGGTAGTCGGATCCATAAGTTTAACTTGATCAATACTCAAGGTTCCTGCAGGATTGGTGATACCACCATTTGAGCTATTGTAGACTCCCCCCCAATATAGACCTGCCCATTGCACGGTAGATCCAACTGGTAAGCTTAGGCTATGGCTACTTGAATTTACGGTTGTACCATCAAGATCCACATCGGCATAACCCATTACGACAGAAGGATTATTTGAGACCGGTGTAACTGGACAGCCCGAAGTACATTGTAAGTTTGAGTTCCCAAACATTTTAAAGTTTCCCATTAAGTTTATGGCAACTCGTTCCTCATAGGCACGGGTCGTATTTGGGTCGTTGTCATCATCATTGATGGTTATAGTTGCCGTATCGGAAATGTCAACAGATCCATCTGAAGTACTGGTAAATGATATTGTGAAGTCTTCGGAAGATTCAAAGACAAGGTCATCCAAAATAGATATTGTAATCTGGTCTGTGTCTCCTGATGTTCCATTAAAATTAAGAGTTCCGGAGTCTGTCGTATAGTCCGATCCAGCGATGGCGCCTCCGTCATTGGTTTGATAATTGACCGTGAAAGGTCCGGAGGTGTCAGGTCCAGTATGGGTTACAGTGAGGTTTACGGTCCCTGCATCCTCATCAACAACGACATCATCTATTATTACTTCAGGTGCTATGGTTGATATGGCTAAATCGTCTATTCCTCCTTCAATGATATCACCAGCTCCAGATCCATCTGAAACCGTCACCCTGATTACTAAATTAGAACCAGCAGGAATAGCAGTAGTCGCTTCAGTCCAAACCGCATTCGTAGTCACATCACCTATTGAAACCAAGTTTGTGTAGCTAACTCCACCGTTTATGGAATATTCCAATAGGAAAAAATCGTTTGCATCGTCTCCATTATCACGTTGTCCAAAAAAGTACCAAATAGAAAGTTGTGAGTTTAAAGCTATGTTATACACCGGTGAAGTTGTGATCGATGTTCCTCCGTCTACATCTGCATTCCCGGCAGAAGAATTTGTTGCCGTAAAATAGGCATTTACTCCAGGTGCAGCTGTATGATCATCTTCTAATTGTGTGGTAACCCCTCCACTGCTTTCAGCTGTCGGATTGGCAACAACGAAAGTTCCGGTAGAAGAGGTCCCAGAAGTTGTCCAGCCAGTTGCGGTACCACTTTCAAAATCTTCGCTTACCTGTGCTCTAGATTCAAAGAAAAAAAATACGGCAACTGTTAAGAAAAGAAAACTTACATGATTCGATCTGATCATCAATTCTTGGTTTACACCTATACAATTGATCAAAACTAGGATTCCTTCTGCTACCTGCCCAAAAAATGTTGTGTAATAAAGGATTTCTTGCACATAGGCATTTTTAATGTATGCCTAATTAAATCTATCTAATCCAAACTATTGAATATCATAGATTTACAAGAATTGTGGTATAAATCATTCAAAAATGATGAACTCAGACCTTCTGTTCAGTTGATGTTTGTCTCTAGAACATGGCACGCCATTAAGACAATCATTCACCAAACGTGTTTCTCCAAATCCTTCTCCTTGTAATCTATCAGCGGAAATACCTTTAGAAATCATATAATCCACGGTCGATTGCGCCCTCTTTTGGGATAGCCATAAGTTATAGGCATCATTTCCACGACTGTCTGTATGCGAATTCACCTTAATTTTAAGGCTAGGATACTTTTCCATGGCCACGATGACCTTTTGAATTTCAATCTCCGCATCACGACGAATATCGAACTTGTTCAAATCGAAATAAATAGTACTCAACTGCAGTAATTTAGCCAAATCGTCTCCAAATCCTCCAGTAACCACATCCCGTTCTAGGTAAAAGTCAACAATCCGAGGTTTGCCATAGGATTTATTCAGATATTCTTCAGCCGGAACATAACCATCCCTGGATGCCCTAACAAAGTTTCCTTTTGCACAATCAAGATCCAAAACATAATTTCCTTTCGAATCTGTCAATGTTGAAGAAACCTCGTTATTTTCTTCGTCTATAATCTTGACCGTTGCCCCAACCAAAACTTCGTTGGATATCCTATCCCGTACCGTTCCGGTAACATCTTGGATACAATCAAGTACCAAAGGTTCACTTTCAAAAAATTCATAGATATCGTCCTCACCTAATCCACCTGTTCTATTGGAGGAAAAATATCCGGTTTTGGATTCGTCATTCATAATGAAGGCAAAATCGTCATAGTTGCCATTGATTGGTTTGCCCACATTTACTACCGGTTCATTGTAGTTTTCGAAAGCAATTTTTGTTGCAAATACGTCTAAACCACCCAACCCTTGATGACCATCTGATGAGAAATACAATACTCCCTCTTTGGTAATGTAAGGGAAGGTTTCTCTCGCCATGGTGTTAATGTTTTTACCCAGATTTAGTATGGGACCATATGTTCCATCCCCAATAATCTTAGTAACAAAAATGTCCGATTCTCCGTGTGTACCGGGCATATCGGAAACAAAATAGAGTTTTTTGCCATCTGGACTCAACACCGGATGGGCCACAGAATATGAATCATTATTAAATGGAAGCTCAATTACGTTGGTCCACTCTCCATCGATTAATTCTGCGCTATAAATTTTTAATCTGATGACTCCCTTTTCATCTTTTTGTTTTCTACCACCCAAGAAGTTATTTCTGGTGAAATACATGGTTGTTCCATCTTTGGTGATAGTAGATGTAGATTCATGCAGACGGGTGTTGACATCTCCCTCCAACTTGACCACATTGTCGTTAGAAATACTGTCAACATTAACTTTATAAAGATCTAAGAAGTCTTTTGAGTTCCAGGTATGTCTATACCTTGCTAGGTTTCCTGTATCTCTGTCTGAAGAAAAGATTAGGCCTTTTTCATAGTACGCTGCAGCAAAGTCGGCATATTTGGTATTATAGGGAAACGGCTTAACATCATATCGGCCGGAGTTTTTCTCTATCTTTTCCAAATAATCTTCATCATACGTTCCTTCATCTGTTGATGCGGTAATTTCTTTGAATTTTGCCATGATACTGGCAGATTCGCCATAGTCACCAAGTGTCTTTAAACTTTGGGCATATCTAAAATAATAGTCAGGTTCTATTTCTTCTGGATAGACTTCGACCAATCTCTGATACACTTTGGCAGCTTCTTCATATTTCGCATTGAAGTAGTACGAATTTGCCAGCCTTTTTAAAAGATCGGAAGAGACGTATCCCTTATCAAGCACCTTTTTATAAATATCAATGGCAGGGCTAAACGAATATTCATTGTATTGTTCATCAGCCTTTGCTTTGACCTTGGCCTGTTGTTTCTCATTCACCTTATCCTTCTCCTGGGCAGCGCCTTGAAAAGGCCATCCTAAGAAAGCAATAAGAAGTATAAGTATTCTTTTTAGCATAACCCTGAATTAAAAGAATCTAGGTGAAACTGTTTTTTGAAAGGCTCTTAAAAGTTCCCATCTTAAAAATATCTCAAAAGAACCGTCATTGAACTGGGTTCCTCCAAGCTCTGTGGTTTCGCGGTCATACGCTAGACCTAACATAATCTGATCGGTAATCTGGAATCCGGCCAATGCGCTAACCGCCGCATCCAACCTATAGGCAGCGCCAAAACTAAATTTTTCAGCATATAGAAAAGATGCCGAAAGATCGACTTGTAACGGCGCTCCACCAACCGCTTTGGTCAAAAGAGCAGGCTTAAATTTTAAATCGGCATTCAGATCGAAAACATAACCTGTTATAAAATAAAAATTGATGCGTTCTGCGGCCAAAAAGTTAACAGAATCAGCATCACCATTGTCAAAATATTCCGATTCTAAGATATTCGGAGCGGATAAACCTGCGTAAAACCTATCGTTATGAAAATACAGTCCTAACCCAAAATTTGGATTGAATTGATTGTCAATATTATCTTGTTGAACAACTTCTTGATCAAAGTTCCTCAGACCATTGAAGTCAAGACTCAACATATTTCCACCAGCCTTTAGACCAAAGGATAATTTATTTCCACGAGCAAATTCGAGTGTGTAGGAAAGAACCGCATCAAGATAAGTTTCTTGAACAACGCCATCTCCAATATTGTCATTCACTATGGAAACTCCATAACCTAATCTACTATTGCGAATTGGAGAGTGAAGGTTGATTGTAAAAGTTTCTGGAGCTCCGTCAAGACCTATCCATTGTGAGCGATACAGCCCTGCAAATGTCAATTGACCTCTAGACCCAGCATAGGCCGGATTAACACTAAGAGTGTTATACATGTATTGCGTATACTGCGCATCTTGCTGTGCGACAAGACCTTGAACTGTAAGAATTAGAAATAAAAACGGAACTAAAAAGTTTCTTTTAACCATTTTTTTAAATTGTTACCTACTTATGTAAATGTATTCGGAGTCGGTAAAACTTCCTTCATCCGTTTCGTAGTCAAATATATAAAAATATACTCCCGCGGGAAGATAATCATCGACACTCAAGGTCGATCTGCCACGTGAACGTCCATCAAAAACATTGTTTACATTATTGTAGTTTTCCCCTTCATATACCGCGACTCCCCAACGATTAAAAATTCTTAGCGTACTTGACCTTATTCTATTAACTCCTCTAATGAATAAGAAATCATTTTTGAGGTCTCCATTCGGAGTCAACATTTGATTCACAGCAATATCTTCGATAGAAACGGAAACAGTGACCGTTGCTGAGTCACAGTTATCGGGATTTGCAGCCTCACAGATAGTATAATCAATTGTATAGGTGCCTTCTGGTGTCCCCGGAGCTAGACTTACCGTACCATTCTCATTAATGGTCAACTCATTTGTCGGCGTTGATGTTAGAATAACATCTATCAAAGCAATGGATTCTCCATTCAATGTATCATTCAAAAGTATATCGCTATCTGGAATCACACCACTTGTTCCGTTTGAGCTATATGCATCATCAACAGCATCAATTATGTTGGCCATACCAGGGTCAACAATAACAGTTACAGTACCTGTATCACAATTGTCGACATCCGCTATCTCGCAAATTGTGTATTCAATCGTGTAAGTACCTGCAGGTGTTCCTGGAATTACGCTCACACTTCCATCTTCATTGATGGATAGCTCATCCGTTGGTGTGGATGTTAGAATAACATCTGACAAGGTAACAGATTCTCCATTTAAAGTATCGTTGGCAAGCACATTGCTTTCCGGAATAATTTCTTCAGAACCATCGGAGGTATAGGAATCATCCACAGCCACAATGGTATTCCCCATGCTAGGACCTACAACAACGGTTACAGTGCCAGTGTCACAATTGTCGACATCTGCTATTTCGCAAATTGTATATTCGATGGTGTAAGTACCTTCAGGTGTTCCTGGGGTTACGCTTACACTTCCATCTTCATTGACAGATAATTCATCCGTTGGAGTGGATGTCAAAATTACATCTAACAGGGTAACCGGTTCTCCATTTAAAGTATCATTAGCAAGCACATTGCTTTCGGGAATAATTTCTTCAGAACCGTCCGAAGTATAGGCGTCATCCACGGCGTCTATTGTATTTCCCATACCGGGACCTACGGTAACAGTCACCGTACCTGTATCACAATTATCTGGATTGGCAATTTCGCAAATTGTATAATCAATGGTGTAAGTACCTTCTGGTGTTCCAGGAGCTACACTTACTGTTCCATTGTCGTTAATTGTCAACTCATCTGTACTCGCAGAAGTTAGTATAACATCAGATAAGGTAACAGGGTCGCCATTAAGAGTATCGTTGGCAAGTACATTGCTTTCAGGAATAATTTCCATAGAACCGTCAGAAGTATAGGCGTCATCAACAGCATCTATGGTATTCACCATACTCGAATCTACCGTTACAGTTACGGTACCCGTGTCACAATTGTCTGGATTGGCAATCTCACAAATGGTGTACTCAATGGTATAGGTACCATCAGGTGTTCCAGGAGCTACACTCACACTACCATCATCGTTAATTGTTAGTTCATCTGTACTAGTGGAAGTCAATATAACATCCGACAGTGTTACTGGCTCACCATTTAAAGTATCATTGGAAAGGACATTGCTGTTTGGTATCACATCACCTGAAATATCAGTAGTGATAGCATCGTCAACAGCATCTATTGTATTCACCATACTCGAATCTACCGTAACGGTTACCGTCCCTGTGTCACAATTGTTCGGGTCTGCGATCTCACAAATCGTATAGTCAATGGTATACGTTCCATCGGGTGTTCCAGGGGCAACGGTTACACTTCCATCTTCATTGATGGTCAACTCGTCTGTACTGGTGGAGGTCAATATCACATCCGACAAAGTAACCGGCTGGCCATCTAAAGTGTCGTTGGAAAGGACATTGCTACCCGGTATGTCACCAGATGTATCCGTGGTGAGAATATCGTCAATGGCATCAATTACATTGACCTCTTTAGGGTCCAGGTAATCTGGTGTGCCGTCATCATCCGTATCGTCGTTGGTCGGGTCACCATCCTCATCAACATCCTCATCTGGGGTATCGATCCCGTCTCCGTCATCATCGAAGTCGCGATAGTTCACATCCTCAGTCCCATCGGTGTCGGGTAGGTCGTTCGCAGGGTCGTCGATCTCATCGTTAACGTCATAGCCGTCATCCACATCACTGCCCTCGTATCCATCATCAAGACCATCGTTGTCCGTGTCATTTCCAGTGTAGGATTGGTCAGGTACGCCATCAAAGTTGAAGTCGTTCCCCTCGTTGTTGTCCGCCACAAGGTCGTTATCACTGTCATCGTCAAGGTAATCAGGTAAATCCTCACCATCAGTGTTCTCGGGGGTCAATCCGCCGATATAGGCGCTGTTCACACCTTGGTTGGCCTCATAGGTGGCCTCATCGTCATCATTAGGGGCGATATAGGTCGCCGTCGGCTGCGCCTCAACATTGTCCGGAATGCCATCGTCATCACTGTCGATGTCCAAATGGTTCGGGCGTCCGTCACCATCACTGTCCAGTGGGTCCGTCAATGGATCGTCATCACCGTCTATATTCGGGTCCTCGACAGTATCAAGGATTCCATCGTTGTCATCATCAAGGTCAACACTGTCCGGTACACCATCATCATCGGTGTCTTCCCCGGGGCTATCGGGATCCAGGTAATCCGGTGTGCCGTCATCATCCGTATCATCGTTGGTCGGGTCGCCATCTTCATCAACATCCTCATCTGGGGTATCGATCCCGTCTCCGTCATCATCGAAGTCGCGGTAGTTCACATCCTCGGTCCCATCGGTGTCGGGTAGGTCGTTTGCAGGGTCGTCGATCTCATCGTTAACGTCATAACCGTCATCCACATCACTGCCTTCGTATCCATCATCAAGACCGTCGTTGTCCGTGTCATTTCCAGTGTAGGATTGGTCTGGTACGCCATCGAAGTTGAAGTCGTTCCCCTCGTTGTTGTCCGCTACAAGGTCATTGTCACTGTCATCGTCCAGATAATCAGGCAAATCCTCACCATCTGTGTTCTCGGGGGTCAATCCGCCGATATAGGCGCTGTTCACACCTTGGTTGGCCTCATAGGTGGCCTCATCGTCATCATTAGGGGCGATATAGGTCGCCGTCGGCTGCGCCTCAACATTGTCCGGAATGCCATCGTCATCACTGTCGATGTCCAAATGGTTCGGGCGTCCGTCACCATCACTGTCCAGTGGGTCCGTCAATGGATCGTCATCACCGTCTATATTCGGGTCCTCGACAGTATCAAGGATTCCATCGTTGTCATCATCAAGGTCAACACTGTCCGGTACACCATCATCATCGGTGTCTTCTCCGGGGCTATCGGGATCCAGGTAATCTGGTGTGCCGTCATCATCCGTATCATCGTTGGTCGGGTCGCCATCCTCATCAACATCCTCATCTGGGGTATCGATACCGTCTCCGTCATCATCGAAGTCGCGATAGTTCACATCCTCCGTCCCATCGGTGTCGGGTAGGTCGTTAGCAGGGTCGTCGATCTCATCGTTAACGTCATAGCCGTCATCCACATCACTGCCTTCGTATCCATCATCAAGACCGTCATTGTCGGTATCGTTTCCAGTGTAGGTCTGGTCAGGTACGCCATCGAAATTGAAGTCGTTCCCCTCGTTGTTGTCCGCTACTAGGTCATTGTCACTGTCATCGTCCAGATAATCAGGCAAATCCTCACCATCTGTGTTCTCGGGATTGATTCCCTCATCACCACTTCCCTCGTAAGCATTGTCCAATCCATCTTTATCATCGTCCAGCCCTATTGGAGGCACATATCCTGAAGTTGTTTGACCTTCTACATTATCTGGAATACCGTCATCATCAGAATCAATATCCCTGAAATTTGGTAATGGGTCGTTATCACTGTTGATTGGAGTAAGACCTTCACCAGCCCCCGGATACGACTCATAATGATCATCTAATCCATTTTTGTCTTTGTCTATACCACAAGGAGTTTGAATGTGGTCAGGGTCTTGTGCTTCAATGTTATCCAAGATACCATCGTTGTCCGAATCGATGTCTCTAAAATCTTTGATGTAATCACTATCGGTATCAATAGGAGTTAAGCCTCCGCAGCTCCCTGGAGTTTCTTCATATGCATCATCAAGTCCATTTCCATCCGTATCGTATCCGGAAGGAGGGATATATCCAGAATTAGTCTGCGCTTCAACATTATCCAGGATTCCATCATTATCTGAATCTATGTCTTTGTAGTCGGGAACATGGTCGTAATCCGTATCCACAGGAATTAAACCACCACAACTACCGGGGGTTTCTTCATATGCATCATCAAGTCCATTACCATCTTTATCTTTTCCAGAAGGAGGAATATATCCGTAGGTAGGTTGTGCTTCGATATTGTCTATGATTCCATCGTCATCCGAATCAATATCTAAATAATCCGGAACACCATCTCCATCAGTATCTGTAGGATTGGTCCAATAGCAATCATCACCATCCAGGTTTTCATCTTCGACGGTATCGATTATACCGTCATTATCTGAGTCAATATCCTTATTATCGGGAACTCCATCTCCATCCGTATCGGTAAAGTAAAGCGCATTAGCTCCCAACTCAGATGCAAAAACAGAGGTTGAAAAGCTTAGACAAAATGCAAAGAATACCAATGAAAAAAGACTAAATAGAGCCTTTTTCTTAGGATATAAGAAAGTAATTTTTTCCATAATGACAGTTTTGGTCAACTAATCACCATGGCATGAGTGTTCTCGAACTAGTAAGAAAATGGGGCTTTTCTTAACGTTTAGTGGTTTTTTCTGTTACCATCTAATCCACCTTCTGTAGGCATAATTAGTGCTTTTCAGGTGCAAGACCTATTTTAATCGACAAAAAGCGCATTCTTGGTCATTACGTGCCACTATTATTTATACGGACGATATGATAAAATGGATTACAGTCAATCAAAAAACAAAAATTCCACTGTGCGAAAATTACTCCACTTTTTTGTTTTTAGGGCAAGTATTTTCTGATTTTTTGTCATCATAATATCAACAATTGCATTGTGTATTCATTATTCATTTAAAAAGAGATAATTACGCTATTTTTGCCGAAATTTTGTTGATGGATTTTGATAAGGAAATAGCAAGAAGAAGAACTTTTGGCATTATCTCACACCCAGATGCCGGGAAAACTACCCTAACAGAAAAACTCCTTCTGTTTGGTGGTGCTATCCAAGAAGCTGGGGCGGTAAAAAACAACAAGATCAAGAAATCTGCCACCAGTGATTTTATGGAAATTGAACGACAGCGTGGTATTTCGGTTGCAACTTCTGTTCTTGCCTTTATCTACAACGATAAAAAAATAAATATTCTAGATACTCCGGGTCACAAAGATTTTGCCGAGGATACCTTTAGAACTCTTACAGCTGTTGACAGTGTAATCGTAGTCATCGACGTTGCCAAAGGTGTTGAGGAACAAACGGAGAAGCTGGTCGAAGTGTGCCGTATGCGTAACATTCCGATGATTGTTTTTATTAATAAACTGGATCGTGAAGGAAAGGATGCCTTTGACTTATTGGATGAAGTAGAGCAAAAGTTAGGCCTCTCGGTAACCCCACTTAGCTTTCCCATTGGAATGGGGTACGACTTTAAGGGAATCTACAATATTTACGAAAAGAACATCAATCTATTCAGTGGTAACAGTAAGCAGAATATTGAGGAAACTATATCCTTTAGCGATATAGAAAATCCGGAGTTGGAAAACATAATTGGGGAAAGTCATGCACTAGACCTGAGAGACAATTTGGAATTGGTTAATGGAGTATATCCGGAGTTTGACAAAGAATCCTACCTAGCCGGCACTCAACAACCGGTTTTCTTTGGGTCTGCATTGAATAATTTTGGTGTACGTGAATTGTTGGATTGTTTTGTGGACATTGCTCCTTCGCCCAGGGCAAAAATGGCAGAAGAAAGATTGGTTGAAGCAGATGAGAGGGATTTTTCCGGCTTTGTTTTCAAAATCCATGCGAATATGGATCCCAAACACCGAGATCGTTTGGCTTTTATCAAAATAGTATCTGGAACGTTTGAACGTAACAAGCCATATTTACACGTCAGGCACGACAAAAAACTAAAATTTTCAAGTCCCAACGCGTTTTTTGCAGAGAAAAAGGAAATTGTGGACATTTCCTATCCCGGCGACATCGTTGGGTTACATGACACGGGGAACTTTAAAATTGGAGATACCTTGACCAGTGGTGAAAAACTAAATTATCGTGGTATTCCAAGTTTTTCTCCGGAGCATTTTAGATATATAAACAACGCTGACCCTATGAAAGCCAAGCAGCTTTATAAGGGTATAGACCAACTTATGGATGAAGGTGTAGCGCAATTGTTCACATTAGAACTCAATGGTAGAAAGGTTATCGGAACTGTGGGTGCATTGCAATATGAGGTTATTCAATATCGATTGGAGCACGAGTATGGTGCCAAATGCACCTATGAAAACTTTCCGGTACACAAGGCCTGTTGGGTAGATGCAGAAGAACCCAATGGGGAAGAATTCAAGGAGTTTAAACGCGTAAAACAAAAGTTTTTGGCGATTGATAAACGAGATCAAATGGTATTCTTGGCGGATTCGGCATTCTCGCTCCAAATGACCCAGCAGAAATACCCCTCCGTAAAGCTTCGTTTTACCTCGGAGGTCACCACATAGTGTTCATTCCAATATAGAATCTCGGTCCTAAACAGTTGATACAAAGGCGTATTCCGACATTTTTTGTACTTTATACCATGTAATCACTAAATAACCAATATTATGACTGCAGATTCTACGAATAAACCACCCGTATGGTTCTGGGTGGTTAGTGTACTTGCCCTTATATGGAACATCATTGGTGTAATGTCCTATCTGGCTCAAGCTTATACAAGTATCGAAGACCTTGAAAGCATGACCCAGGCCCAACGTGAACTTTTTGAAGCTCAACCCGCATGGGTTACCGGGGCATTTGCCATAGCCGTTTTCGGAGGTACTTTGGGTTGTATTGCTCTTTTACTGCGAAAAAAATGGGCAAAACCAGTTTTAATAGTTTCCTTATTGGGGGTACTCGCACAGTTTGTTTATGGCCTGTTCCTAAGTAATACTATAGAAGTTTATGGCAATCAAGCGATTATTTTCCCAATAATTATTATAGTAGTGGGTGTTTTACTCGTTTTATTGGCAAAAAAGGGTATTCAAAAAGGATGGTTGACCTAGCCCTTGAAAATATTTGAAATAAAAAAAACCTGACTGTAGAGTCAGGTTTTTTTGTTTTATGCTTCTCCAGTAGGCCCAAAATTCAGTGGAATTGGAGGTTGTTCGTAATCTTTGATTGTCCCATGCGCTTGCTCAAACTTTGAGACATTATCATTTAAAGCTTTTAAAAATTTCTTGGCATGCTGCGGAGTAAGAACAATCCTGCTCTTAACCTTGGCTTTTGGTGCACCCGGCATCATGCTAATGAAATCAACAACGAATTCCGATACAGAGTGATTTATAATTGCCAAATTGGAATAAATCCCTTCCGCGGTTTTTTCATCCAGCTCTATATTTATCTGCTTCTGATTTTTATCGTTCTCAGCCATTATCTATTTTGATTTAAATAAAAAAGAAAACCCTGACAGTTGCCAGGGTTTGTTTATTAGAATTTGAATTCCTCTTTTCGAGCCATGATTTCATCGTATTCTTCTTTCGATCCTACGATGATACTATCATAATCCCTCATACCGGTACCGGCCGGAATCTTATGTCCAACAATAACATTCTCCTTCAATCCTTCCAAAGTATCCACTTTACCACTAACAGCGGCTTCGTTCAATACTTTAGTAGTTTCCTGGAACGATGCTGCAGAGATAAACGATTTTGTCTGAAGCGAAGCTCTGGTAATACCTTGCAAGATTGGTGTTGCTGTTGCAGCAACTGCATCTCTTGCCGTAACCAAAGTTTTATCTTCTCTACGCAAAATAGAATTTTCATCTCTAAGTGCTCTGGCAGAAATAATCTGTCCAGCTTTAAGGTTTTCGGAATCACCTGCTTCTTCAACAACTTTTTGTCCGAAAATCTCATCGTTCTCGCGGATGAAGTCATCTTTGTGAACCAATTGGTTCTCCAAGAAAGTAGTGTCTCCAGAATCCTCGATACGTACTTTACGCATCATCTGACGCACAACAACCTCAAAGTGCTTGTCATTAATTTTCACACCTTGTAGTCGGTATACTTCTTGAACTTCGTTCACCAAATATTGCTGTACTGCAGAAGGTCCTTTAATGGCCAAGATATCCTCTGGAGTAATTGATCCATCAGACAATGGCATACCAGCGCGAACGTAATCGTTCTCCTGTACCAAAATCTGGTTGGACAATTTCACCAAGTACTTCTTGATTTCATTTGTTTTGGATTCGATGATAATCTCACGGTTACCACGCTTGATTTTTCCGAAGGAAACTACACCATCAATCTCAGAAACAACAGCTGGATTGGAAGGGTTACGTGCTTCGAAAAGCTCAGTCACCCTTGGAAGACCACCTGTAATATCCCCTGCTTTAGCAGATTTACGTGGAATCTTAACCAAAATCTTACCTTCTTTGATTTTCTCACCATCGTCCACCATAATGTGTGAACCAACAGGTAAGTTATACGAACGTAAGGTTTCTCCTTTACCATCCTTAATCAATAAGGTTGGGATAAGTTTCTTGTTTCTAGATTCAGAAATGACTTTTTCCTGGAAACCTGTCTGTTCATCAATTTCCACTTGATAGGTAATACCTTGTTCAATATTCTCATAGGCAATCTGCCCAGTAAATTCAGAGACAATAACACCGTTATACGGATCCCACTGACAAACTACAGTACCAGCTTTAATCTTAGCTCCGTTTTTCACAAACAATTGCGAACCGTAAGGAATGTTGTTGGTACTAAGTGTAATACCAGTATTCGCATCTACAACCTTGATCTCAGAAGTTCTAGAGATTACAATATTGGCCTTTTCGCCTTCACTGTTTTCTCCAACAACTGTTCTAAGATCTTCGATTTCAGCAACACCTTCAAACTTAGCCTCAAGCTTGTTATCCTCTGAAATGTTACCTGCAATACCACCCACGTGGAAAGTACGCAAGGTCAATTGGGTTCCAGGTTCACCAATGGATTGTGCAGCAACAACACCTACAGCTTCACCTCGTTGAACCATTTTATTGGTCGCCAAGTTTCTACCATAACATTTTGCACAGATTCCTTTTGGAGCCTCACATGTCAATGCTGAACGTACTTCAATCTTTTCAATTGGAGCAGCGTTGACTTTCTTAACATCAGCTTCAGAGATTTGCTGACCTGCGGACAACAATAACTCCTCATTCAACGGATTGTATACATCATGTAGTGAAACTCTACCAAGAATTCTTTCTCCTAGTGTTTCAACTATTTCTTCGTTTTTCTTCAACGCTGATACTTCGATACCTCTTAACGTACCACAGTCATCAATGTTGATGATCACATCTTGTGAAACATCCACCAAACGTCTTGTCAAGTAACCAGCATCCGCAGTTTTCAAAGCCGTATCTGCTAGACCCTTACGAGCACCGTGAGTGGAAATAAAGTATTCCAAAATCGATAGTCCTTCCTTAAAGTTGGAAAGAATCGGGTTTTCAATAATTTCACCACCACCGGCAGTCGACTTTTTCGGCTTGGCCATCAGACCACGCATACCTGTCAACTGACGAATCTGTTCTTTAGATCCCCTTGCACCAGAATCCAACATCATATATACCGAGTTGAATCCTTGCTTGTCTTCACGAATTCGCTTCATGGCCAATTCGGTCAACATTGCGTTGGTAGAAGTCCAAACATCAATAACCTGATTGTATCTTTCGTTATTGGTGATCAATCCCATGTTGTAGTTCATCATAATACCATCAACTTGCTCATTGGCGTCGTTGATCATATCATGCTTCTCTGGTGGAATAATAATATCACCTAAACTGAAGGACAAACCTCCTTTAAAGGCAAAATCATAACCCATGGATTTTATCTTGTCCAAGAATTCAGCTGTTGTAGGTACATCGGTAACAGCTAGAATATCCCCAATAATATTTCTTAGGGACTTCTTGTTCAAAACTGTATTGATGTATCCTGCTTGTTCTGGTACAACGCTGTTGAACAAAACACGTCCAGTGGTAGTCTCAATAATTTGGCTTACCAACTCACCTTCTTCATTAAAATCCTTCGCTCTAACCTTGATACCGGCGTTCAACTCAACTTTACCTTCGTTGAAAGCAATCTCTACTTCTTCCGCAGAATAGAACGTCAATCCTTCACCCAATACGGGTTCTTCTTTCGTAGATTTCTTCTCCTTGGTCATGTAGTACAGACCCAAAACCATATCCTGAGAAGGAACGGTAATAGGAGAACCATTTGCTGGGTTCAAGATGTTTTGAGAAGCCAACATCAACAATTGTGCTTCCAAAATAGCCTCTGGACCTAATGGCAAGTGTACAGCCATCTGGTCACCATCGAAATCCGCGTTAAATGCAGTACATGCCAATGGGTGTAGACGAATTGCCTTACCTTCAATCAGTTTCGGCTGGAAAGCTTGGATACCCAACCTGTGAAGTGTAGGGGCCCGGTTCAATAATACCGGATGTCCTTTAAGGACATTCTCCAAGATATCCCAAACTACAGGCTCTTTCTTGTCGATAATCTTCTTGGCAGACTTTACCGTCTTTACAATACCTCTTTCAATCAATTTTCTGATTACGAAAGGCTTGTACAGCTCAGCAGCCATATCTTTTGGAAGACCACATTCGTACAACTTCATTTCTGGTCCAACCACAATTACGGAACGAGCAGAATAATCCACACGTTTACCTAATAGGTTCTGACGGAAACGACCTTGCTTACCTTTCAAGGAATCAGAAAGGGATTTTAATGGTCTGTTCGATTCTGTTTTTACAGCAGAAGCTTTTCTGGTGTTATCGAAAAGTGAATCTACCGCTTCTTGAAGCATACGCTTCTCGTTTCTCAAGATTACCTCAGGGGCTTTGATTTCCATCAATCGCTTTAAACGATTGTTTCGGATAATTACCCTACGATACAAATCGTTCAAATCTGAAGTTGCGAAACGACCACCATCCAATGGTACCAACGGACGTAATTCTGGTGGAATTACTGGAACCACCTTCATGATCATCCATTCCGGTCTGTTCTCTCTATTGTCTTGAGATTCACGAAGTGCCTCAACAACTTGAAGTCTTTTTAGTGCTTCGGTCTTACGTTGCTTAGAGGTTTCGGTATTTGCTTTGTGTCTAAGACTATAGGAAAGTTCTTCCAAGTCGATTCGAGCCAACAGGTCAATCAAACACTCGGCACCCATCTTAGCGATGAACTTGTTAGGATCAGAATCTTCCAAATACTGGTTTTCTTGCGGAAGAGTCTCCAAAATGTTCAAATACTCTTCTTCCGTTAAGAAATCCATTTTGTTGATTTCCTCTCCTTCAGGACCTTTGGCCTCACCAGCTTGAATGACCACATATCTTTCATAATAGATGATCATATCCAATTTCTTGGAAGGTAATCCCAAAAGGTATCCTATTTTATTTGGAAGTGAACGGAAATACCAGATGTGCGCAACAGGAACAACAAGATTGATGTGTCCTACACGGTCTCTACGTACTTTTTTCTCAGTCACCTCTACACCACAACGGTCACAAACAATTCCGCGGTAACGGATACGCTTGTATTTTCCACAGGCACACTCATAATCCTTTACAGGACCGAATATACGCTCACAGAACAACCCATCTCGCTCAGGCTTGTGGGTTCTGTAGTTAATGGTCTCCGGTTTTAAAACTTCCCCTCTGGATTCTGCCAAGATAGACTCTGGAGAAGCCAATCCGATGGAAATTTTATCAAACCTTTTTGGTGCGTTATTATCTTTTATTCTAGCCATAATACTATGGAGATGATATGATTAAAAATGCTTAAATTTTGTTCTATTCTTCCAATCTGATATCCAAACCTAATCCCTTAAGTTCGTGCATCAATACATTGAAAGATTCTGGCAATCCAGGTTCTGGCATGGTCTCACCTTTTACAATGGACTCATACGTCTTGGCCCTTCCGATAACATCATCGGATTTAACGGTCAAGATTTCGCGCAGGGTAGATGAAGCTCCGTAAGCTTCCAATGCCCATACCTCCATCTCACCAAAACGCTGACCACCAAACTGGGCTTTACCACCCAATGGTTGTTGTGTGATCAATGAGTAAGGTCCAATAGATCTGGCGTGCATCTTGTCGTCAACCATATGACCTAATTTCAACATATAGATTACACCTACTGTTGCTGCCTGATCAAAACGTTTACCTGTTCCACCGTCATATAAGTGTGTGTGTCCAAATCTTGGAACACCAGCTTCGTCGGTATACTCGTTGATTTGATCCAAGGTTGCTCCATCGAAAATTGGAGTTCCGTACTTCTTGCCCAGTTTCAAACCTGCCCAACCAAGTACAGTTTCGTAAATCTGACCAATATTCATACGTGATGGTACCCCAAGTGGATTCAATACGATATCCACAGGTGTTCCATCTTCCAAGAATGGCATATCTTCTTGACGAACGATTCGTGCAACAATACCCTTGTTACCGTGACGTCCAGCCATTTTATCACCCACTTTAAGCTTTCGCTTTTTGGCGATATATACCTTGGCCAATTTCATGATTCCAGCAGGGAGTTCATCACCAACAGAGATTGTAAACTTGTCCCTTCTTAGGTTTCCTTGAATGTCATTCAGCTTGATTTTGTAGTTGTGCAACAAATCGGCAACCAAAGTATTGGTGTCTTCGTCTGTTGTCCAGCTTCCGCCAATCAAGTGAGCAAAATCATCAACGGAATTCAACATTTTAATGGTGTATTTCTTTCCTTTTGGAAGTACTTCTTCACCCAAATCGTTGATTACACCTTGTGATGTTTTTCCGTTTATCAATCCAAAGAGTTTCTCAACGAGAACATCTTTCAATTGTTGGAATTTCACTTCATAATCCATCTCCAATCTGGTGATGGCTTCTTTGTCCTCAGAGCGCTTACGCTTATCTTTTATAGATCGAGAGAACAATTTTTTATCAATAACAACACCTCTTAATGAAGGTGAAGCTTTAAGTGATGCATCTTTTACATCTCCAGCTTTATCACCAAAGATGGCACGAAGTAATTTTTCTTCTGGAGTTGGGTCAGACTCTCCTTTTGGAGTAATCTTACCAATCAAAATATCACCAGGTTTTACCTCGGCCCCAATACGAATCATACCGTATTCATCCAAATCTTTAGTAGCTTCTTCAGAAACGTTAGGAATATCGTTGGTCAACTCTTCAGCACCCAATTTGGTATCCCTAACTTCTAAGGCGTACTCATCGATATGGATAGAGGTGAAGATATCTTCACGAACAACTTTTTCAGAAATCACGATCGCATCCTCAAAGTTGTATCCTTTCCATGGCATAAATGCCACTTTCATGTTTCTACCTAAAGCCAACTCCCCTTTTTGAGTAGCATATCCTTCACAAAGTACCTGGCCTCTTTTAACCTTATCTCCTTTTTGGACAATAGGTTTTAGGTTGATACTGGTTCCTTGGTTGGTCTTTCTAAATTTAACCAACTCGTACGTTTTGGAATCTTCTTCGAAGCTTACCAAACGTTCTTCTTCTGATCTAGAATACTTGATGGTAATCTTTTGTGCATCAACATATTCAACTACACCATCTCCTTCAGCATTGATCAACACCCTAGAATCGGTAGCTACTTGTCTTTCCAAACCAGTACCTACAATTGGAGATTCTGGTCGAAGTAATGGAACGGCCTGACGCATCATGTTTGATCCCATCAAGGCACGGTTCGCATCGTCATGCTCCAAGAAAGGAATCAACGAAGCAGAAATGGAAGCAATCTGGTTAGGAGCAACATCGGTATAATTTACCTCGGAAGGATCCACAACTGGGAAATCACCTTCTTCACGGGCAATTACCTTATCATCCTCAATTTTCCCCTTGGCATCCATTGGGATATTCGCCTGGGAAATTTTCATTCCTTCCTCCTCCTCTGCACTTAGGTATGTGAACTCTTTGGTATTTACCACTCCATTTTCAACTTTGCGGTATGGAGTTTCCAAGAAGCCCATCGGGTTAACTTTGGCAAATACTGAAAGTGAAGAAATCAAACCAATGTTCGGTCCTTCAGGAGTTTCAATTGGACAAAGTCTTCCGTAGTGCGTATAGTGAACGTCACGTACCTCGAAACCTGCTCTTTCACGGGAAAGACCACCAGGTCCTAGTGCGGACAATCTTCTTTTGTGTGTAATCTCTGCCAATGGATTGGTTTGATCCATAAACTGAGATAGCTGGTTGGTACCAAAGAATGAGTTGATCACGGAAGACAACGTCTTAGCGTTAATCAAATCGATTGGCGTAAATACCTCATTATCACGAACGTTCATACGCTCACGAATGGTACGCGCCATACGGGCCAAACCAACACCAAACTGAGAGGACAACTGCTCACCAACGGTTCTTACACGACGGTTGGACAAGTGATCGATATCATCAATCTCCGCTTTGGAGTTGATCAGCTCAATTAGGTATTTTATAATTGTAATGATATCTTCTTTGGTCAAAACCTGTTTGTCCATTCCAATATCCAATTGCAACTTCTTGTTCATTCTGTAACGACCTACTTCACCTAAGTTGTATCGTTGATCAGAGAAGAACAATTTATCGATGATACCACGCGCCGTTTCTTCATCTGGCGGCTCGGCATTACGCAATTGTCTATAAATATGCTCCACCGCTTCTTTTTCAGAGTTGGTAGGGTCTTTTTGCAATGTATTATGGATAATTGCGTAATCAGACTGTGCGTTATTCTCTTTGTGAAGTAGAATTGTCTTCACATCGGCATCAATGATTTCATCCACGTGCTCTTTTTCAAGAACGGTATCACGATCTAGGATAATCTCGTTACGCTCGATGGAAACCACCTCACCTGTATCTTCATCCACAAAATCCTCATGCCAAGTGTTCAACACCCTTGCCGCAAGTTTGCGTCCCAATACTTTTTTCAATCCGGCTTTAGAAACCTTTACTTCTTCTGAAAGGTCAAAGATTTCCAAAATATCCTTATCTCTTTCAAATCCGATAGCTCGGAAAAGTGTGGTTACCGGTAATTTTTTCTTTCTATCAATATAAGCGTACATAACGCCATTGATATCGGTTGCAAATTCAATCCAAGATCCTTTGAAAGGAATAACCCTGGCGGAATACAATTTGGTTCCGTTTGCGTGGAAAGACTGACCAAAGAAAACCCCTGGCGATCTATGCAACTGAGAAACAACAACCCTTTCTGCACCGTTGATAACGAAGGTTCCACTTGGAGTCATGTACGGAATGGTACCTAGGTACACATCTTGTACTATGGTCTCAAAATCTTCGTGCTCGGGATCGGTACAATATAATTTTAAACGTGCCTTTAACGGAACGCTATAGGTAAGTCCACGCTCAATACATTCCTGGATGGAATAACGCGGTGGATCTATAAAATAGTCTAGAAATTCAAGTACAAACTGGTTTCTAGTGTCTGTAATGGGAAAATTTTCCATGAAGGTATTGTAGAGACCTTCATTTCCTCTTTCGTCAGATTTAGTTTCAAGCTGAAAAAAGTCTTGAAACGACTTAATCTGAATGTCCAAGAAATCCGGGTATTCCGGTATGTTCTTAGCGGATGCGAAATTTACTCTTTCAGTAGTGTTTGTGAACATCAATGGACAAGTTTTGATCGTGAAATATTACAATGCGTTGTGTATGACTTTATACACTCCTATTAAATAGGCTAAGGCCTAACCATTATTATGGAAAGACCTTAACCAAATTTGTATGGTAAAAGCTATTATTTAAGCTCAACTTCTGCTCCTGCTTCTTCCAATGATTTTTTGATACCTTCTGCCTCATCTTTGGCAACTCCTTCTTTAACAGCTTTTGGTGCGCTGTCAACGATGTCCTTAGCATCTTTCAATCCAAGACCAGTCAGTTCTTTAACTAGTTTTACTACTGCCAATTTAGAACCACCAGCAGCTGTAAGGATTACATCAAATTCTGATTTTTCCTCAGCAGCTTCAGCTTCACCACCACCAGCAGCACCGCCAGCAACAGCTACTGCAGCAGCAGCAGGCTCAATACCGTATTCTTCTTTTAATATGTCGGCCAACTCATTTACCTCTTTTACTGTAAGGTTTACCAACTGTTCTGCAAAATCTTTTAAATCTGCCATTTTTCTATCGTTTAATCAAATTTTTAAAATATACTTAGTTTATTGTGCGCGAATTATTCTTTCTCAGATAATGTCTTAAGGATTCCGGCCAGTTTACCGCCACCAGATTTAAGTCCAGAAATAACATTCTTGGCTGGTGATTGTAACAATCCGATGATATCCCCAATAACTTCCTCTTTGGACTTGATATTTACAAGTGCGTCAAGGTTTTCATCTCCTAAATAGATAGCTTCTGCGATAAAAGCTCCTTTTAGTAATGGTTTATCTGATTTCTTTCTAAAGTTTTTGATAAGTTTCGCTGGTGCATTTCCTGTTTCAGAAAACATCAAAGATGTATTTCCTTTTAAAACATCAGGTAGTTCACCGAATTCCTTATCAGAAGCTTCCATTGCTTTTGCAAGCAAGGTGTTCTTAACAACTGCAAGTTTAATATTGGCTTTGAAACAAGCTCTTCTAAGGTTAGAAGTGGTTGTAGCATCCAATCCTGATATATCCGCCAAATAAATGTTAGCGTTATCAGCCAACTGTGCAGTCAAATCTTCTATTACGATTGCTTTTTCTTCTCTTGTCATAATTAAAATATTGAACTACCAGTTACGAAACTGCTTTTGGATCTAGTTGAACACTAGGACTCATGGTACTTGACAAATAGATACTCTTCATATAAACACCTTTTGCCGCAGCTGGCTTCATTCTAACCAAAGTATCTAACAACTCTTTGGCATTACCTGCAATTTTATCTGCAGAAAAAGAAGCTTTTCCTATTGCCGCGTGTACAATTCCAGTTTTGTCCACTTTAAAATCAATCTTACCAGCTTTCACTTCAGAAACTGCTTTTGCAACATCCATAGTTACTGTACCAGTCTTTGGATTGGGCATTAAACCTCTAGGTCCTAAAACTCTACCGAGTGGACCAAGTTTACCCATAACGCTTGGCATAGTGATGATAACATCAACATCGGTCCAACCGCCTTTTATTTTTTCCAAATATTCGTCTAACCCAACAAAATCAGCACCAGCCTCTTTAGCTTCTGCCTCTTTATCTGGGGTCACCAATGCTAAAACTTTTACGTCTTTACCTGTTCCGTGTGGAAGTGTAACTACGCCACGTACCATTTGATTTGCTTTTCTTGGATCTACACCCAAACGAATTGCAAGGTCAATGGAAGCATCAAATTTTACATTAGTTATTTCTTTTACCAAAGCAGATGCTTCTTCCAAAGAGTACAATTTATTCTTGTCTATTTTGGAGTAAGCGTCTTTTTGCTTTTTTGTCAATCTTGCCATTATAAATTGCTTTAAGATTTTAAAAAGGTCTTTTGCCTGCTACTTTTAAACCCATGGATCTAGCCGTACCCGCAACCATACTCATTGCAGACTCTACTGTAAAAGCATTCAAATCGACCATTTTGTCTTCAGCGATTTGCTTTACTTGATCCCAGGATACAGAACCATTTTTAACTCTGTTAGGTTCGCCAGATCCTTTTTTAATCTTAGCTGCTTCCATCAATTGAACTGCCGCTGGTGGTGTCTTTACAACAAACTCGAAAGATTTGTCTTTGTAAACGGTGATAACAACAGGTAAAACTTTACCCGGTTTGTCCTGTGTACGAGCATTAAACTGCTTACAGAACTCCATGATGTTAACACCTGCAGCACCTAAGGCGGGTCCAACCGGTGGCGATGGATTCGCAGCACCTCCCCTAACTTGTAATTTAACTACCTTATCTACTTCTTTTGCCATTGTTTTTAATTAAAATGAAAGTGTGTCAATTGGAAGCAACACAACTTTATATATGTAACAGCTCTTTTTAAACTTTTTCTACTTGCATATAGCTAAGTTCTAATGGTGTTTTTCTACCGAAAATTTTCACCATTACTTCTAGCTTACGCTTTTCTTCATTGATTTTCTCGACGGTTCCATTGAACCCATTGAAAGGACCATCAATAACTTTTACGGTTTCACCCAACACAAAAGGAATTGCAACGTTGTCTGTATTCACAGCCAACTCATCTACCTTACCTAGCATACGGTTCACCTCTGATTTCCTCAATGGAACAGGATCACCTCCTTTAACCTCACCTAAAAAGCCAATAACATTGGTTATGGAACGAATGATATGAACCATCTCTCCGCCTAAATTGGCCTTGATCATTATATATCCTGGAAAGTAAACCCTTTCTTTATTGATTTTCTTTCCATTACGTATTTGTACTACTTTTTCGGTAGGGACAAGAACTTCTTCAAGGTAATCGCCAAAACCATTGCGCTCCACTTCACTTTCAATGTAGCCTTTGATTTTGTTCTCTTGACCGCTAACAGCCCTAACTACATACCATTTTTTCTCCAGAACCTCAGACATATCCTACTACCCTATTACGTTATCAAAATACAATCGAATCAATTTGCTGAAAAGTGAGTCAACACCCCAGGTCGCTAAAGCGAAAAGAATAGAAAAAACGGCAACCACAACCATAAGATTAGAAGCGTTTTCCCTGTTCAACCAGGTAACATTGTTCTTTAATTCTTCAAAGGATTCCTTTACATATGTGAACATAGTGTTATTGTATTTTTCTAGCACGGGAGGAGAGACTCGAACTCCCGACACCTGGTTTTGGAGACCAGTGCTCTACCAACTGAGCTACACCCGTTTATATTTACACTGAAAGGTATTCCGCATAAAACGGAACACCCTTTAGTGCAATACTTTATTATAAATGATTAATCTAAAATCTCGGTAACCTGACCTGCACCTACTGTTCTACCACCTTCACGGATAGCGAAACGTAGACCTACGCTCAATGCGATTGGCTGAATCAAATCAACGTTGATAGTCAAGTTATCACCAGGCATAACCATTTCAACTCCATCAGGAAGACCAATGTTTCCTGTTACGTCAGTAGTTCTTACGTAGAACTGTGGACGGTAGTTGTTGTGGAATGGTGTGTGACGACCACCTTCTTCTTTTTTAAGGATATAGACCTCAGCTTTGAATTTAGCGTGTGGCTTAACGGAACCTGGCTTACAGATTACCATACCTCTTTTGATATCGGTTTTTTCAATACCTCTCAAAAGGATACCAACGTTATCTCCAGCTTCACCTCTATCCAAAATCTTACGGAACATCTCAACACCAGTAATTGTAGAAGCTAATTTCTCAGCACCCATACCAATGATATCAACAGCGTCACCTGTGTTGGCAACACCAGTTTCGATACGACCAGTTGCAACAGTACCACGACCAGTAATGGTGAATACGTCTTCAACAGGCATCAAGAAATCTTTATCAACATCTCTTTTTGGAAGCTCGATCCACTCATCAACAGCAGCCATCAATTCCATTACAGTATCAACCCACTTTTGCTCACCGTTAAGTGCTCCAAGTGCAGAACCAGAAATAACAGGTCCGTTATCACCATCGTACTCGTAGAAAGAAAGCAATTCTCTTACTTCCATTTCAACAAGCTCTAAAAGCTCCTCGTCATCAACCATGTCAACTTTGTTCAAGAAAACAACGATTCTTGGAATACCAACCTGACGTCCAAGTAGGATATGCTCACGAGTTTGTGGCATAGGTCCATCAGTTGCAGCAACAACCAAGATGGCTCCATCCATCTGAGCAGCACCAGTTACCATGTTCTTTACGTAATCCGCGTGACCAGGACAGTCAACGTGTGCGTAGTGACGGTTCTCAGTCTGATACTCTACGTGAGATGTGTTAATGGTAATACCCCTTTCTTTTTCTTCAGGAGCATTATCGATAGAATCAAAGCTTCTAAGCTCTGACAACCCTGCATTTGCCAATACGGTAGTAATAGCAGCAGTCAATGTGGTTTTACCATGATCCACGTGTCCAATAGTACCAATATTTAAGTGCGGTTTGGAACGATCAAAAGTTTCCTTTGCCATTTTAAATAATTTTAATCTTAGTTTATATTAGTGTACAAATCGTTTTGAGCCAATGACGAGATTTGAACTCGTGACCTCTTCCTTACCAAGGAAACGCTCTACCCCTGAGCTACACCGGCGTAAAGTGCTGAATCAACTATTTCAAAATAGTTCTCCCATATATTTGGAAGAGATTCTTGCTTTCGCAAGGATGACTTTAGAGCGGGAGACCGGGTTCGAACCGGCGACATTCAGCTTGGAAGGCTGACGCTCTACCAACTGAGCTACTCCCGCATTTTTTTGGGCATTGCCCAAACAATTTCAATATTTCAAAAAAACTTCTCCACTTTGTTCTCGCAAGAACAACTGCTTGTGGGGAGAGCAGGATTCGAACCTGCGAAGACATAGTCAGCAGATTTACAGTCTGCCCTCGTTGGCCGCTTGAGTATCTCCCCGCCTTATTTTCAGTATGTTACGAGCCGATGGAGGGACTCGAACCCACGACCTGCTGATTACAAATCAGCTGCTCTAGCCAGCTGAGCTACATCGGCATTTTATGGCCTTTATTCCATAAAAAAAGTCCGCTATTTCTAACGGACTGCAAATGTATATATTTATTTTTTTAATCAAAATAAAATTTCAAAAATTTTCATCAAGCTTTTGCCCTTAATTTTTCCTTCTTTTTTACCAATTGTCTTTCCAAAGAACTGCATGCGGAATCCACTGCTTCCTCAAAAGTTTTACATTGTTTTTTTACGATGAACTTATCTCGTGGAACAAGAACTTTGATTTCTACTATCTTATTTTCTTTTGCACTTGTATTATCGACCTTTAAATATACATCAGAACCAATGACCTTGTCATAGAACACCTCCAATTTATCCATTCTCCTTTGGATAAAATCCATTAGCTTACCATCAGCTACAAAATTTACCGATTGTGCATTTACCTTCATAAGATTTCAGTTTTTAGGGCTACCTAGCGGCAGACGAGTTATACATTTAAGGAACTGGCTATTCCTTACTTCTTGGATGGGCCTTAGAGTGAACCTTTTTCAGTTCGGCAATGCTATTATGGGTATACACTTGCGTGGATGCCAAACTTGAATGACCCAATAGCTCTTTCACAGCGTTTAAATCAGCTCCCCTATTAAGCAGATGTGTTGCAAAGGTGTGTCTAAGTATATGAGGACTCTTTTTTACCTTAGGGGACACCAAACTAAAATACTTATTTATAGTTCGATAAACAAGTGTTTCATAAATTTTAAGTCCTCCTTTTGTTAAAAATAGATAAGATTCGTCGACGATTTTTTCGAGCGCGGTTCTTTGTTTGAAATATTGTTCAAGGGCTTCAGCTGTAGTTATCAACAGAGGAATTATTCTTTCCTTGTTTCTTTTACCCAATACCTTGAGTGTTTTGTTAGCATCATTATAGTCCGATAACTTAAGGTTGACCAATTCTGCCCTTCGCATCCCCGTAGTATACAGCATTTCAATAATAAGTTTGTCACGAGTTCCTTCAAAGTTATCTTCAAAAGGGATTTCAGAAAGTATGGTTTGCATCTCTTGTTCAGAAAATGGCACCTCTAACTTGTGCTCTGTTTTTAAAGCCTTATGCTTTGCGAGGGGCGAAACAGTTATCTGTTGAATTTTTTGTAAAAAACGATAGTAAGCCCTAAGTGAAGAAACTTTTCTGTTGACGGTTCTATTGGATATACCTTCCTCTACCAAAGAAATGATCCAACTTCGTATTACGGTATACTCAATATCATCTATAGTAGGAAGTTCAAAAACCTCAAAAGCATATATTGAAAATGCACTTATATCCTTTTCATAGGCTTTGATGGTATGCAGTGAGTAATTTTTCTCAAACTTTAAATATGATATGAACGCATCCAAGGCCATGTATTCAAAGTTACCCAATTAACTAAGAGTATTCCAATAAAAAAATCCCGAACCTAATGGAACGGGATTCTTATTTTTACGTGGCAAAGACCTAAATTTCTTCTTGATCTCTAAGTCCTTGTATATATTGAGCTTTTTGAACTTCTGCTCTGCGTTTTACAGAAGGCTTTGTGAACTGCTGTCTTTTTCTCAACTGACGCATGGTGCCTGTCTTATCAAACTTACGCTTGAAACGCTTTAAAGCTCTATCGATGTTCTCTCCTTCTTTTACTGGTATTATTAACATAGGCTACAACCTCCTCTCTTTTAGAATTTCCCAATCGCTATTGGGCGTGCAAATATACTGGTAATAATTCTAATCGTACAAGGGTTATTTAAGAATATTTCTTGAAATCACCACTTTTTGAATTTCTGTGGTTCCTTCTCCTATGGTACACAGCTTAGCATCCCTGTAAAACTTTTCTACCGGAAAGTCTTTGGTATATCCGTAACCGCCATGAATCTGCACGGCTTCATTGGCTACACGAACGCAAACTTCCGATGCATACATTTTAGACATTGCGCCATGCGTTGTCATCGGCTTGCCTGCATTTTTAAGAAAGGCTGCTTTGTGCAACAAGAGTTCAGACGCCTCAATTTCAGTTGCCATATCAGCTAATTTAAATGAGATGCCCTGGAACTGACTTATAGGTTTTCCAAATTGGACACGTTCTTTTGAATATTTAAGGGCAGCTTCATAAGCGCCTTTTGATACACCTAGTGATAAGGCCCCGATTGAAATACGCCCACCATCCAAAACTTTCATCGATTGAATAAATCCATCTCCCACTTCACCTAAACGGTTCTCATCTGGAATTCTACAATCCGAGAAAATAAGTTCAGCGGTTTCACTAGCCCGCATACCCAACTTATCTTCTTTTTTACCACTAGAAAAACCTGGTGTGCCTTTTTCAATTGCAAAGGCGGTCATTCCATGGCTATCACCTTTCTCGCCTGTTCTTGCAATAACAACAGCAATATCTCCGCTCTTGCCATGGGTTATGAAATTTTTCGCTCCGTTTAAAACCCATGAATCTCCATCTTTGACAGCGGTGGTATTCATTCCACCAGCATCAGAACCTGTGTTATGTTCGGTAAGTCCCCAAGCTCCCAGCCATTCCGCTGTAGCTAATTTGGGAATCCAACGCTGCTTTTGTTCTTCGTTACCAAAAGATAAAATATGGTTTGTGCATAGGGAGTTATGTGCAGCGACGGAAAGTCCTATAGCCGGATCAACTTTGGAAATTTCTTCTAAAATTGCAATGTACTCATGATACCCAAGTCCTGAACCTCCAAGCTCCTCTGGGACCAAAATTCCCATAAACCCCATTTCACCTGCCTTTTTAAAGACCTCGACAGGAAAGTGTTGGGCTTCATCCCATTCCAATACATGAGGGGCAATATATTGCTGTGCAAATTCTTTGGCTGACTCAGCAACCATTTTTTGGGTTTCTGAATAATCAAAATTCATTGTGGACAATGTATCCGTAACCATTAGCTCAATTTTATAAGGTCAAATATAGTTTAATTCTATCTATTTTGTTTATCGGAAATCCATTAATGTTAAACAATTTTTCAAATGACTCAATGTTTCCCTTTTCATTTCGTAAAGTCACGATTTCATTAGCAACTTTACGATTTATATAGATTAAACGAGAAATTTCTTCCGCTGTTGCCAAATTTATGTTGATTTTCTCTATCGAGGGAGGACTCAGCACTACAAATTTTTCTAAGGTGCGCTGAACCACTTCAGGCTCAAGCCCATAAACATCGTTCAATTGTTCATTGATTAAAAATCCTCCGAGTCTATCTCTAAATTTTATGATTCGGTTAGAGAGGGTTTCACCTATTCCATAGATGGACTTTAATTCTTCAGCAGTAGCAAGATTTAGGTCCTTTGCTTCAATAGCATTTTTAGATTTAACAGTAGGGTAGGTCTTTACTTTCTTCCTTTTAGTCCATTCCGGAAATTTAAAAGACGTGGAGATCATCGCTAACAAAGAATCTGAAATCTGCGTTACTTTTTGAAACTCCTCTACCGAATTAATATAGCTACCCGTTTTACGGAAGGCAAACAACCTATCAAGTTCATCAACTGACATTCCCAATGAATAACCTTTATAATCTGAAATATAATTTGGGTTAAAGGGAAAAATCTTTATCGAATCTTTTTGCAGTGCCAATAATCGCAGACTGTCCAACTGGGACTGCTCCACAACATTCGCAATAAACAAAGTTTCCTTTTGAAAGGGTTTGGTTTTGATGTAAAAAAATACTCCTTGAAGAATAATTATGAGCACCAATAAAAAGAAAATCCCACTTCGTTCTTGCTTATTGAACTTAAAGTGGGATTTGAAATTATTCAATGCTCAGTATTATTTGCTTTTCACAAAATTCTTTATGTCCGTCAAATATTTGTCCATTTCTTCCCTCACTCTTGGGAATAGGAACAAAAGTCCAATCATATTAGGGAATACCAATGCCAAAATCATAGCATCCGAGAATTTGATTACAGCATCCAAAGTGGCGCCAGCTCCGATTACCACGAACAAGAGGAACATTACTTTGTAAACAATGTCTGCAGTCTTTCCTCTTCCAAAAAGATACTTCCACGATTGTAATCCATAATAGGACCACGAAATCATAGTTGAAAAGGCGAACAGAATTATCGCAATGGTCAATACATATCTAAATCCAGGTATTACCGAATCGTAGGCCATTGAAGTTAAATCGACTCCTCCAACATAAGTTCCGGATTCGTTAAGTAATACGGTGCTACCAACGGCATTACCATAATCAAAGGCGCCTACATCCATATTAAAAAAGATGATTACCAGGGCAGTCATGGTACAAATTACCACGGTATCGATAAATGGCTCCAAAAGTGCAACAACACCTTCACTGGCAGGATATTTAGTCTTTACAGCGGAGTGGGCAATGGCAGCAGAACCTGCTCCTGCTTCATTGGAGAAAGCTGCTCTTTGAAAACCTACAATGATTACCCCAACAATTCCACCAAGACCTGCTGCTGGCGTAAAAGCACCACCGATAATCATTCCGAAAGCATCACCAATGTATTCGATATTTGCGAAGATGATTACCAAAGAGGCCAAAACATAAACTCCAGCCATAAAAGGAACTATTTTTTCAGTTACGCTGGCAATCTTCTTGATTCCTCCGATAATCACAATTCCAACCAAAGCGGCTAAAATCACTCCAATAATAACTCCAGTAGCGCCACCTTCAAGGCTCAACATAGTTGTAAGTTGAACAGCAGCCTGATTGGATTGAAATGCATTTCCACCTCCAAAGGAAGCTCCAACACATAGGATTGCAAAAATGACGGCCAATACTTTTCCGAGGCCTTTCAGTCCTCTTTCTTTCAATCCTTTTGATAAGTAGTACATCGGTCCACCGTAAACTGTTCCATCTGGACCAACATCTCTATATTTAACACCTAAAGTACATTCGACAAATTTGGTGGACATTCCAATCAATCCACAAACAATCATCCAAAAGGTTGCTCCAGGACCACCTAATGCAATTGCAACGGCTACACCGGCAATGTTTCCAAGTCCAACGGTACCAGAAACGGCAGTTGCAAGAGCCTGGAAATGGCTAACTTCTCCTTCTTTACTTTCATCCTTGATTGTTCCTGGGAGATCTCCATCGGGTGCGCTCAATTCCGTTTTTTCAACGCTATGGTGATCAAGTTCATCGTATTTTCCTCGTACCGTATTAATGGCCAGGCCGAATTTGGTGATATTCGGAAACTTGAATCGTATGGTAAAAAAAGTAGCTCCGATTATTAAAAGAATTAAAACTACGGGTAGGTTATACCCGCCGATTGAAATAGGGGTTAAAACGAAACCTTCCCACCACGTTGCAAAGGGCATAAAGGCATCGTTCACTCTTTCATCCAAGCCTTTTTCTTGAGCACTTGATATGAACGGAACTAAAAATGTAATTAACGCAAGAAGTCGATACTTCATAATGTATTATTTGGTTATGTTAATTTGATGTATAGCGAGCAATATCCTAAAAAAATTCAACGGAATCAAATTTAAAAGTTATAAAACTATCCTATCTGAAACATTTGGTTGAGCTTTTTTATCTGTTCTGGCCTACCCAAAACAATCACTTTTCCTTTTGGCTCCAAGACTAAATCTGCTTCTGGATTTATAATATAATTTCCGCCGGGTTCTATGTAACCTATTATGGTGCAACCGGTTCTTTTGCGAAGATCTAAATCACGAAGCGAGTTACATTCTATTTGGTCTGTAAAATCTTCAATCTCCACTTCTTCGAGGTTGGTGGTGTTTTCTCCTTCAACAGACAATTTATTGATAAACGTTACCAAATCCGGCATTACTACCAAGGAAGCCATGTAGTCTCCTCCTATTTTATCCGGCATAATTACCTTATCTGCTCCGGCCAATTGTAATTTGGACTGGGAAGTTACTTGTGACGCTCTTGTAATAATGAAAAGCTTTTTATTCAACTGACGTGCAGATAGCACAATAAACAGATTAGCGGCATCATCTGGGACTGCAGTAATAAGGTATTGCGCTCTTTCAATTCCTGCTGACATCAATATATCATCTTCATTGGCATCGCCTTCGACAAAGAGCACCTCGTTTTCATAGCGTTCGATAATCTCCCTATCTTTTTCTATGACCACGAAGGGTTTTTTATACGCCTTTAATTTTTCTGCTGCCTGCATTCCATTTCTACCATATCCGCATACTACTACATGGTTGGACAAACTGTCAATTTTTTTCTTCACTTTCTTCTTTTTTAAAATCTGGAGTGAATTGCGTCCCAGTAAATATTCTGTGATTACCGAAATGGCAAAACCAAAAATAAAAACACTGGTAACAATTAAAAATACGGTAAAAATCTTTGCGCTGGGGTCTAACGGCTTGACCTCTGAGAAACCCACTGTGGTCACCGTGATAATGGTCATATATATGGCCTCTACCCAAGTAAAATCAGAGAGAAGTTTGTACCCAACTACCCCAATTGTTAAGACGAGTAACATTAAACTTAGGGCCCAAACTATTTTAGAACGCAATAATCTTATCATATCAAAGGTCAAAAACTGAGGTTCTTTTGGTATAGACCAAATCTTTAATGCGCAGCCAAAATGCTATAAAAAGATAGAGGGCGAAGCCAAAACCCAAGGTGGCGAAGGTCAAATAGATAAAGGTGGTTCGTACCACCCGCGCCCTAATACCAAGTCTTTCAGCTATACGCCTACAGACTTCAAAGCCCCTCTTTTGAAAGTAATAGAGGGTATTGTAAAATAAACTCATAATTTAAAATTATGTAATTCTATTCAATAAATGTGCTCCTAAATTGCAATGAAGGCATTTATTTTTTGTGCAATAGCTATTGTATAATTGTATTTTGGCTTGGCTCTCCAAGGCATTTTCAGAGGTTGACCCTAAATTTTTGAATCCTGTTAGAATGGTATTTTTTTCTGGTTTTAATTGTGAAATCAACGATAACAAATCATCGGTCCAGTTCACATTCACCTTTTTGGAATAACAAAACCGAATAGGAATTATGGTGTTTATTATCAAAAGGTCAATAAAGTTTTTGGACAGTTTCTTTTTGCTCGCTTTCGAAACTTTGCCAAAGGTAAAATGGTTTTCCCAATATGGACTTGCCTCAGTTTTAAAGATGTCGTATATCTCGTCAAGCTGATTTACTTTAATCATGTTTGAGAACAAATTCCGATGTCGGTGGTACAACTGAGCGAATTGTGATATTCGAATGGTGGGGAAATTTGCCGGACGCAAACCAAAAAAGTCTGGTTTTCTTAATGGAGCATCCAGATTAAACTTCTTTGCCAAGTACTTATATTCCGCTTGAAGCTTTTTATAATAATTGTCCGTGCAATCCTCATGTGCAAGTAATCCTAGGTAACCGAAAAGAAGACCTTCTATTTGCAGTATCTCCCCAGTTGTTTTCCTGAATTTGGAAAAGTCCATGAGCATAGCTCTTTCCGCAAAAAATTCACCGTTCACCTTGGAACCGAAATTTTTCATCAACATTACAAAAAGCACACGCTCCCAATCATTGTTGAAATCCTTAAGTAGATTAAAAATGAATATGGATTTTTGCTCTAATCGTTCCACATAGAGCCGCTCAAGAAAGTTGTTGACCAAAAAGGAAGGTAGGTGCTTAAAGTCCTTTTCACAATTGATGAATGAGGGATTGAAATGCTGAAACAACTCTTGATATTTGGACAAAATCGAGGATGAGATATGGCTTTGCAACTCCAAAGTGGGAATCCTAGTACCATCCTTTCGGAACACGTTAATGTCATCTTCCCAGACCACATGAAGAATCACATTGTTGTAATTGATATCCGTTTCGTGATGGTGCGCATACCAATCCGAAGATTTGAGGTGCATTTCTACATTGCCAGCCCATAGCTGACCACCGACCTCTATTTGCGCATTAAAAAAGTCAGGTCCTGAATACTGATTCAGTGTACCCGGGTTTTTAATGACTATGTGCTCAGAGGTTGATGTGGTAAGTGGTCGTCCTTGAAGCTTATCGCACCTCCATATAAAATGGAGTAGGTCTTCCTTCATGCAACTAATATAGGAATTTACCTATAAAACAAATGGATGTTTAAAATGGGAAGTTATTACCTACTCGGCTACTTCACCTTCCCAATTCATGAACCCACCTTCAAGATTGTATGTATTTTCTATACCAACACTATTCATAATGGCACAGGCTTGGGCACTTCTATTGCCAGACCTGCAATAGACATAATAGTTTTTTGCTTTATCCAGTTTTTCAAGCTCATTCAAGAAATCCTGTCCCAAATAAATATCTATGTTGGTGGCGCCCGGAATATAACCTTCTTCTACTTCTTCTGGAGTACGAACATCCAAAATGAAAGCGTTGTTATCATTCTCTAATTGCTCTTCCCACTCTTCTTGTGATAAATCTGACATTTTTAAAAGTTTAAGTTTAGCAAAAATAAAAATCCGGAGCATTACTCCGGATTTAAACATGCCTAATTTTCTTTTTAGGCTTTTATACCGCATCCTATGGCACGCGTTGTCGTGACCTTGATTTCTTTTCCGGCCAACATGGCGTCCACAGCATTTTCAACATATTTTTCTTCAACTTGTGAAGCACTTTGATAGTTGTCGTCGATAGCTCCTATATATCTAACCACATTTCCTTTACTCGTTTTTTCCAAAAGAAAAACATGTGGAGTTCTGGTTGCACCGTATTGTGGATAAATTTCTTGTCCTTCATCCAATACATAAGGAAAGGTAAAGCCTTTTTCAGTGGCTCGCACTTTCATTTTGGCAAAACTATCCCCTGGTTTCTTTACTGGATTGTTGGGATTGATCGCTATAACCGGAACACCTTGCTGCTTATACTTTGCATCTAAAGCATTTATTCTATCCTCATAAGCAACGGAGTACGGACAGGTATTACAAGTAAAAATCACTAAAAATCCTTTCGCATCATTATAATCTGAAAGGGAAACCATAGCTCCATCAACATTTTTAAGGGAGAAGTCTGTAGCAACATCCCCAATCGCATACCCTTCATCTACGGAAGTAAATTTTGCAGAAAAAGCTCCCAGCGTTAGTATCAGAGCTACTAATCCTAAAATCTTAAATAGTTTCATCGTGTTAGTTAATGAATTTGTTTAATTCTTCATTCAATTCTTCATAGGTAAACTCTTGTGCGTAAAAACTGCGTTTATCCTTGTTATAGATCAAAGTGGCCGGTATACCCCCGCCCCAAGTTTCGTCAATTTTTGGAATCCAATCGTTTTGCTTTGGGTCATCAAGAATAACCACTTTGGATTCAATTCCCTTTTTTTCAACATAAGGTTCCAATCTGGATTTCCACATAGATGGCATATCAAGACTTACCAAAATCACCTCTACATTGTTATCTTTTTGTTCCGCATTGATTTTTTCAAAATAGGGAAGTTCTACAAGGCAAGGTTTGCACCAGGTAGCCCAAAAATTTATCACATACGTTTTTCCATCATCCTTATATAATAAAGGCTTAAGTCCCTCATAATCATAAATTGGGAATTTTACCTCATCACTAGTCTCGGATTCTGCTTTAGCATAAACCTGTTCTGTAGTGCTTTCCTCTCCTTTCTCTTTAGGTTTCTCCACACAACCAACTACTAACATCATGATAAAAACCAAAGAAAACAACAAGTGTTTCATTATCTGCATTTTAGAAGATTAAAAATAAATAAAGTATTCCCAAAGAATCCTTTTTAACAAAATTTTATCTGTTAATAATGATGGTAGAATGAAATATCCATTTACATTTGTCTATACAATTGTTGTATTAACATGAATGTAGAGCAAATTATAAAAACTGAAAGAACACTTCCTCTTAAAACAAGGACCGTTATTCATTTTGCGTTGGTCAGCAACAAAATCAATGAACAATTCGGTGCAGCGCTAAAGCCTTACGGTATTTCCAAGCAACAGTTTAATGTACTTCGGATTTTACGTGGACAGCATGGGAAACCTGCCAATCTATCTACCATTAATGAGCGTATGGTAACCAAAATGAGCAATACCACTCGTTTGGTGGATAAATTGATTACCAAAGGATACGTGGAAAGATGGATTTGTGAAACCAACCGCCGTAAAGTGGAAATCTTGATTACCGAAAAGGGCAAAACGGTTTTGGAAAAAATGGATACCATAATGTTGAATACAGAAGATATCCTATTAAAAGATTTTTCAGAAAAAGAATTAGAACAATTAAACATACTATTAGATAAATTTTAAAATGAGCAACATACTAGAAAATAGAACCTGGCGCTACGCCACCAAAAAATTCGACAGTACTAAAAAAGTATCCGACGAAGATTTGAAACTTTTATTGGAAGCTACTCGTTTAAGTGCTTCCTCCTATGGACTTCAACCTTATCACGTATTTGTGATAACAGATGCCGAAATACGCGAAAAATTGAAACCTGTTTCTTGGGGGCAATCGCAAATAACGGATGCTTCACACCTTATCGTTTTTGCCAACGTAACGGATTTTGGAGAAGAGTTGATGGATGGGTACTTGGAAAACGTAAGCACAACAAGAAACATTCCGGCTGAAGGTCTCAAAGGCTATGGGGATTTTATGAAATCCAAATTGTTAGACCTTCCCACAGAGACCAAAACTATTTGGTCTTCCAAGCAAGCCTATATCGCCTTCAGTAATTTGATGCAAGCAGCGGCAGAACTAAAAATAGACACATGTCCTATGGAAGGTTTTGAAGCAGAGGAGTACAACAAAATCCTTGATTTGGAAGAAAAGAATTTAAATGCATCTGTAGTACTGGCTATTGGATATCGCTCAGAAGAAGATGAGACGCAACATTACGCCAAAGTGCGAAGATCTGCCGAAGAATTATTCACACATATATAAACCCTAAATATTTTAAACGAAAAATTAAAACACAAATCATGAAAAAAACAATTTTAAGCTTAGCATTGACTTTAACCTTTGGACTTTCTGCAATTGCAAATCCGATTGATGGTGAAAAGAAAACTGTGAAAACAGATAAAAGTACCGTGACCTGGAAAGCATATAAGGTTACTGGATCGCACACTGGAACCATTAACCTAAAATCTGGAAGCTTGGAGTTTGATGGTCAAAAATTGGTCGGTGGAGAATTTGTTGTGGATATGACCTCCATAAACACAACAGACCTAGAAGGTGAGTACAAAAACAAATTAGATGGACACCTTAGTTCGGACGATTTTTTCGCTACAGCTACCAACCCAACCGCAACTTTGGTTTTTACAGAGGTAAAGCCAAGTGGAGAAAACGAATACAAGGTGACTGGCGACCTTACCATCAAAGGTATTACTAAGCCTGTAGGCTTTGAAGTATCCATTAATGGAGATAAAGCAACTGCTTCTTTGAAAGTTGATCGTACTAAATACGACGTAAAATATGGTTCTGGTGTTATCGGGACCGCAAAGGACAAATTAATCTATGATGAATTTGACCTTGTAGTTGATTTGCAGATGTAATCAGCTCTAGTTTAGTGTTTGAAAATCCCGTTCGATACTTTTTCAAACGGGATTTTTAATTTCACAAAACATTATTTGGAAGTTACAATTTCCTTTCTATCTTTGAAGCAATGAATTTAAGAATAGCAAATACTTGGTGGTGGATTAACTTACGTCGAATATCGTGAGCTAGACCTTCATATCCAATATATTATAAAAGGCTTGTCATCACGACAAGCCTTAATTTTTTCAACAAATTTGAAAATGAAATATCAATTAGAAACACATTACAAACAAATTCTGGCCGATACCATTACCCCGGTCAGTGTTTATCTTAAAATCAGGGATAAATTTCCCAATAGCATTCTTTTGGAAAGTAGCGACTATCATGCCAATGACAATAGCTTTTCGTATATCTGCTGCAATCCTATTGCTTCAATTAAGGTGGAGAATGAACTTATTACGCAAACCTTTCCAGATGGAAGCAAAGAAGAGCTTCCAATAACCTCTGATGTTGATGTAACTAATATCATTCATCAGTTTGGTCAAAAATTTTCAGCTCCCAGCAATGGCTTTAAGTTCATTAATAATGGACTTTTTGGGTATATGGCATATGATGCCGTTCGCTATTTTGAGGATGTGGAGGTTTCCAAAAAAGAAGACTCCGTTCAAATACCAGACATCTACTACGCGGTGTACCAAAATATCATTGCTATCAACCATTTTAAAAACGAAGCCTATCTCTTCGCGCACTGCTATAAAAGTGAGAGCAATGTGGATGAAATAGCCCAGCTGTTTCAGGTACGGAATTTTGCCTCCTACAATTTTTCTAAAGATGGAGCACCTATTTCCAATCTAAAAGATGAAGAATACAAGGAACATGTCGAATTAGCTAAAAAGCATTGTCAAAGAGGAGACGTTTTCCAATTGGTATTATCTCGCAGATTCTCTCAAGGATTTAAAGGAGATGAATTCAATGTATACCGTGCACTACGTTCGGTAAATCCATCCCCTTATTTATTCTATTTTGACTATGGGGATTTTAAAATATTTGGAAGTTCCCCAGAGGCCCAACTCATTGTGAAAGACGGAAAAGCCGAAATACATCCTATTGCTGGCACCTATAAAAGAACAGGAAACGATGAGCAAGATGCCGAATTGGCCAAAAAGCTAGCACAAGATGATAAGGAAAACAGCGAACACGTAATGCTGGTGGATTTAGCTCGAAACGACCTAAGTAGAAATGGGAATACCGTAAATGTGGAAACCTATCGTGAGGTGCAATATTTTTCCCATGTCATTCATCTAGTGTCCAAAGTGACCGGACTAAAGAAAAAAGACAGCCAGACTATGAAAGTTGTGGCCGACACTTTTCCAGCAGGAACGCTAAGCGGAGCTCCAAAACATATGGCGATGCAGTTGATAGAGAAATATGAAAAAACAAGTCGTGCGTACTACGGTGGTGCTATCGGCTTTATGGATTTCAAGGGCAATTTTAATCATGCCATTATGATCCGGACATTTTTGAGTAAAAATCATCAATTACATTATCAAGCAGGAGCTGGTTTAGTTGCAGCTTCTGACCCTGAAGCCGAACTACAAGAAACCTATAACAAATTGGGCGCCCTCACCAAAGCGCTTGAAATTGCAGAAACTATCTAAGATGGGAAGAAAGATTTTAATGATAGACAATTACGATAGCTTCACCTATAATTTGGTGCACTATCTCGAGGATTTAGATTGTGATGTTACTGTAAAGCGAAACGATCAATTGACACTGGGAGAAGTTGAACCTTTCGAAGAAGTTGTATTGTCTCCAGGACCGGGAATTCCTGATGAAGCTGGTTTGCTCAAAGAAATTATCAAAACCTATGCGCCTACCAAACGTATTTTGGGTGTTTGTCTTGGGCAGCAGGCCATTGGAGAGGTCTTTGGTGGCAGTCTGGTAAATCTCGACCAAGTATATCACGGTGTGGCGACTACAATTTCTGTAACCAAAGAAGATACTATTTTTAAAGGTATGCCAAACCAGATTCAAGTTGGCAGGTACCATTCATGGGTAGTACACCCTGATCTGCCGGAAAGTTTGGAGGCCACATCAATTGATGAAAACGGACAAATCATGTCGCTTAGACATAAAACATATGACGTTACCGCAGTACAGTTTCATCCTGAGTCCGTGTTGACTCCAGAAGGAAAACAAATGCTAAAAAATTGGTTGGAAAAATGAAAGAGACACTCAACAAACTTATAAATCACGAAATTTTATCCAAAAGCGACGCTAAACAGATTTTGGTCAACATCGCTAAAGGAGATTACAATACATCACAGATTGCCGCTTTTTTAACGGTATACATGATGCGAAGTATCACTATTGAAGAATTGGAAGGCTTTCGCGATGCGCTTCTCGAGCTCTGTCTGGCTGTGGACCTATCCGAATTCAATCCTATCGACCTTTGCGGCACAGGAGGCGATGGCAAGGATACTTTCAACATTTCTACTTTGGCATCCTTTGTCACTGCAGGAGCTGGAGTAAGGGTGACCAAACATGGAAATTACGGAGTGTCCTCAAAATGTGGGAGTAGTAATGTGATGGAGTTTTTAGGCATCAAATTCAGCAACGAGGCCGATTTTTTAAAGAAATCCATAGATGAAGCGGGAATCTGCGTTTTGCACGCCCCCCTATTCCACCCAGCTATGAAAAATGTGGCGCCAATCAGAAGAGAATTGGGAGTAAAAACCTTCTTTAATATGTTGGGTCCTATGGTGAATCCTGCCTTTCCTAAAAACCAGATGGTTGGGGTCTTCAATCTGGAGTTAGCAAGAATGTATGGGTACCTCTATCAGAATACAGATAAAAACTTTACTGTACTCCATGCTCTGGATGGATACGATGAAATTTCCTTGACTGGGGATACAAAAACCATTTCCAATACTTCAGAAGGTATTTTAGCTCCGATTGATTTTGGAGTGAAGCGTATTACCCAAGCGGAAATCACCGGAGGGGACGATGTGGCCGATTCCGCTCAAATATTTATGGACATTTTACAAGGAAAAGGCACCGAAGCACAAAACAATGTCGTCTGTGCCAATGCGGGTGTGGCCATTGCAACAGTAAATGAAATCAGCCCAAAAGAAGGATTTGAAAAAGCAAAAGAATCCCTATTGAGCGGAAAAGGGTTGGAAGCATTAAAGAAATTACAAAAGCTAAGTGCTTAATGAACATTCTTGACAAAATAGTAGCCGACAAACGCAAAGAAGTCGATTTAAGAAAATCACTGATTCCGGTTTCCCAATTGGAACAATCCGTGCTTTTTGAAAGAAAAAGCCCTTCTTTAACAACAGCATTGCGAGGTAGCAATACAGGTATCATTGCAGAACATAAAAGGCGTTCTCCATCCAAGTCGGTAATCAATCAAGGTTTGAATGTACAAGATGTTGCCAAGGGGTATGAAAACGCTGGAGTTTCTGGTATGTCCGTGCTTACTGATGGCAAATATTTTGGAGGTTCTTTGGATGATTTGTTGTTGGCCAGAGCGGTAGCGAATATTCCATTACTTCGTAAAGAGTTCATCATTGATGAATATCAGATTCTGGAAGCGAAAGCCTATGGAGCAGATGTTATTCTATTAATTGCCGCAATCCTGAGTCGGGATGAAATCAAAACACTTTCAGAGACGGCAAAAGGTTTGGGGTTGGATGTACTTCTTGAAGTTCACAATGAAGCTGAATTACATAAATCCATCATGCCCTCTTTGGATATGTTGGGAGTGAACAATCGAAATTTAAAGACCTTCGAGGTCAGTCTGGAAACCAGTAAGTCACTTTCAACCCAAATTCCCGATGACTTTGTCAAAGTTTCGGAAAGTGGCATCAGTTCCATTGAAGCCATAAAGGATTTAAAACAATATGGATATCAAGGGTTTTTGATTGGTGAAAACTTTATGAAAACCGATAATCCCGGAGAACATGCAACAACATTCATAAACAACCTGGAGTCATGAAATTGAAAGTGTGCGGCATGAACCATAATCCCGAGGAGGTAGCACAATTGCAACCCGATTATCTGGGGTTTATTTTTTGGGAACCTTCTTCTCGTTATTTTGAAGGAGAAATGCCTGCATTGCCAAAATCCATCAAGAAAGTGGGTGTGTTCGTTGATGCTCCTCTAGAAGAAGTCCAATCAACAATTGAGAAGCATAATTTGGACGCCGTTCAACTTCATGGCACTGAAAGTCCCCAATTTTGCAGAGACTTGAAAGGAAACATACCATCTCTTGATATCATTAAGGTCTTTTCCATCAAGGACAATTTTGACTTTTCGATTTTGAAGGAATATGAGGAAGTATGTGACTTCTATCTGTTTGATACCAAAGGAAAGCTTCCTGGTGGCAACGGATATGCTTTTGAGTGGTCTGTGTTGAACAACTATCCATCAACAAAACCATTTTTCCTGAGTGGTGGAATCGGATTGGAATCGGCTTCCAAACTTCAAGCATTTTTGAAAAGTCCGGCATCAAAATATTGTGAGGTCATTGACGTCAATAGCAAGTTTGAAATAAAACCCGGTCTAAAAGATGTCGGCCAACTAAAAGAATTTAAAAAATTATTGTCATTCCGCACTTGATGCGGAATCCATTATCAATTGAAGTTAAACTTAAAAAGATTCCTGCCTACGTAGGAATGACAAAAATTATGAGCTATCACGCAAATGAAAAAGGATATTACGGAGAGTTTGGTGGGGCATTTATCCCCGAAATGCTCTATCCGAATTGCGAGGAACTACGGCAAAAATATATTCAGATTATGGAAGAACCTTCCTTTAAGGAAGAATTTGACCAACTGCTAAAAGATTATGTAGGGCGTCCTTCCCCACTCTATTTTGCTGAAAGATTATCCAATAAATACAACACCAAAATCTACCTGAAGCGGGAAGATTTAAATCATACAGGAGCACATAAAGTCAACAATACCATCGGACAGATTTTGATGGCCAAGCGATTGGGCAAGAATAGGATTATTGCAGAGACAGGTGCTGGTCAGCACGGGGTTGCCACGGCAACGGTTTGCGCTTTGATGGGCATTGAATGTGTGGTATATATGGGTGAAATCGATATTGCCCGTCAAGCACCGAATGTTGCCCGAATGAAAATGTTGGGCGCTGAAGTTCGTCCTGCACTTTCCGGGAGCAAAACGCTAAAAGATGCTACCAACGAAGCCATTAGAGATTGGATCAATAATCCAGTGGATACGCATTATATTATTGGCTCCGTAGTAGGCCCACACCCTTACCCGGATATGGTAGCTCGCTTTCAATCCGTGATTTCTGAAGAAATAAAAGCGCAGTTGCTTGAAAAAGAAGGCCGTGAAAATCCGGATTATGTGGTTGCTTGTGTTGGTGGAGGAAGCAATGCGGCAGGAGCTTACTACCATTTTTTGGATACTCCGGAAGTGGGAATCATTGCGGTGGAAGCGGCAGGAAAAGGAATCCATTCAGGGGAAAGTGCTGCTACCTCAGCTTTAGGTAAAGTTGGAATAATTCACGGTAGCAAAACACTTTTAATGCAAACCGACGATGGTCAGATTACAGAACCGTATTCTATTTCTGCAGGCTTGGATTATCCTGGTGTTGGACCTTTACATGCCCATTTGTTTAAATCTGGTAGGGGAGAATTTATTTCCATTACCGATGATGATGCCATGAAAGCTGGAATGGAACTTTCAAAATTGGAAGGTATTATTCCGGCCATAGAATCGTCTCACGCATTTGCCATTTTAGAACAGAGAAAATTCAACCCATCAGATATTGTTGTCATCAATTTATCTGGAAGGGGCGATAAAGATTTACAGAATTATATTGACTATTTCAAGTTATAACCAGTTGTCATTCCTGCGAAGGCAGGAATCCAAAGTAAAATGATTAAAAATATTCATCAATATTATGTGTACATCCTGACCAATAAAAAATATGGCACGCTCTATATTGGAATGACCAATGATTTGGAAAGAAGAGTCTTTGAACATAAAAACAAATCAATAGATGGATTTACGAAAAAATACGGATTGGACAAATTGCTATACTTTGAAACTTATCAATACGTGAATGATGCTATTTTGAGAGAAAAGAGATTGAAAAAATGGAAAAGACAATGGAAAATTGATTTAATCGAAGAGGAAAACCAAGATTGGAATGATCTAGCTCATAATTGGTTTAATTAATGGATTCCGCATCAAGTGCGGAATGACAAAATAATATTATGAAACAAAATAGAATTCAAAAAAAATTACAAGAGGATAAAAAACTACTCTCCATCTACTTTACGGCAGGCTATCCCAACCTAGATGATACCGTTAAGGTTATCCAAGATTTGGAAGAAAGTGGTGTGGATTTGATTGAAATCGGCCTCCCGTTTAGTGATCCCCTTGCGGATGGCCCAACCATACAAGATAGTTCCACCAAAGCATTGAACAACGGAATGCATACAGAACTTCTCTTCGAACAGTTAGCAGCCATTCGCAAGACCGTTTCCATTCCTTTGATTATCATGGGGTATTTTAATCCCGTATTCCAATATGGGGTTGAAGCTTTTTGTGAAAAATGCAAAGAAGTGGGAATTGATGGTCTGATTTTACCTGACTTACCACTTGATGTCTATCAAGAAGAGTATGAATCTATTTTCAAAGAATATGGCTTGATCAATGTCTTTCTGATTACTCCACAAACCAGTGATGCACGCATTAAAGCGATAGATGAAGCATCTGATGGGTTTATTTATATGGTCAGTTCTGCGAGCACAACCGGAGCCAAAACAGGTTTTGGAGAGGTACAAAAATCCTATTTTGACCGTATTGCCAATATGCAGCTGAAAAACCCGCAAATTGTAGGTTTTGGAATCAGTAATTCCCAAACTTTTGACCAGGCTACGACTAAAGCAAAGGGGGCAATTATTGGTTCAGCCTTTATAAAACACCTTACTGAGCATGGTCCTGAAAAAATAGCTGACTTTGTGCAGGGAATTCGCTAAATTCGATTTAGGAATAAACTCCATTCACAATGAAAAAACTCATCATCTTTGGGCTGTTGGTATCTTCTTATGTAACCTTTGGTCAGGATTCCACCGCTCTTAAATCACAGGTAGCCAAGGCCATCGAAGAATTACGAGATTTTATCTCTATTCCCAATGATGCATTAAGTGCAGATGATATCGATGACAATATTCTTTGGTTAAAAAGAAAGTTTGGAGAGCGAGGCTTTAACACCGCGGTATTGGAAACAGAAAATCTTCCACTTTTCTTTGCAGCTCTTCCTATGGAGGACACCAAGCCAACAATGCTTTTGTATATGCATTTTGATGGACAATCGGTGGACCCCACGAAATGGGATCAATCCAATCCATATCAAACCGTGTTAAAAGCGCCAGAGGGTGATGGTTTTAAAACTGTTTCATTTGATGAATTGGGCGATGATATTAATTACGATTGGCGCTTGTTTGGGCGTTCCACCTCTGATGATAAGGGTCCCATTATTATGTTCCTCAATGCCATTGATCTATTGAAAAAAGATGGTAAAGAACTTCCTTTTAACGTCAAAGTAATTTTAGATGGCGAAGAAGAAAAAAGCAGCAAACCGCTTCCAAAAGCAGTAAAACAATATCGTGAATTGCTTCAGTCAGATTTTCTGGTCATAGCGGATGGACCTGTACATCCTTCGGAAAACCCAACTGTTGTTTATGGGTGTAGAGGAATTACAACACTTACATTGACCACTTATGGCCCAATAAAACCTCAACATAGTGGCCATTATGGCAATTACGCCCCAAATCCCGGGTTTCAGTTATCGCAGCTATTGGCGACTATGAAAGATACTGATGGAAAAGTGATAATTCCGGGGTACTATGATGGAATTTCATTTGATGAATCCATTATTGAAGTTCTTAAAAGCGTTCCCGACAGTGATAAGGCAATTGCCGAAAAACTACAATTCAAATCCGCAGAAAAGGTGGGTGGTTTTTATCAAGAAGCACTTCAATATCCCTCATTGAACATAAGAGGATTGGGCTCAGGCTGGATTGGTCCAAAAAGAAGAACCATTGTTCCGGAGAGCGCCACAGCGGAATTAGATCTGCGTTTGGTTCCCGAAAGCGACGGTCGTCGCTTAAAAAAGTTGGTCAAAGACCATATCGCCAAACAAGGGTATCATGTATTGGATCACATACCTTCGAAAGAAGAACGTATGTCTTTTGATAAAATCGTTACCGTAGAAGAGGGAAGTGTTACCGATGCGTTTCGTACAAATCTTGACAATCCATATGGTAAGTTCTTAATCGAGACGTTGCAGTCCTCTTTCAACAATGATGTTGTGCGGATTCGAATTATGGGAGGTACGGTTCCTATTTCACCTTTCATCAATGAATTGAAAATTCCAGCCTTCATTGTGCCTATGGTAAATCCTGATAATAATCAGCATAGTCCTAACGAGAATATCAAAATTGGACAATTGGCCTATGGAATTAAGGCACTATATGCCATCCTTTCTTCTGAAATGGATTAGATACATATTGTTTCAACGGTATAAGTTCACTTTCATCTATCTTTTAATAGGTTGATTGTCAATAAAATCTGTCAAATTGTGATTTCATCCCAGTCAAACAGCAGTACATCTTCATTATTACTGGAAAACAAATAGTAAAGTTAATTTTAGTATTCCCAAACCGCTTACTATGAAGTATACTACCTTAGTTATTGATGATTCTTCGATTCAACGCCTAGCTACCTCGATTCTAATTAAAAATCACCCTGATTTGGAACTGGTTGGCTCCCATGGAAATCCTTATGAAGGAATCAAAGCCATATATGACAACAAAGTTGATATTGTTTTCCTTGATGTGCTGATGGATAAAGTCAACGCCTTTGAACTTCTGGATAGCATTGAAATCAACACTGCAATCGTAATGAATTCAACTTGGGCCGAATTTGCAAAAAAGGCATTCGACTACGGAATTGATGATTTTCTAATGAAGCCTATGCCTAAAAAGCGCTTTGACTTGGCGGTGTCAAAAATCATCAGAGAAATTGAAATAAAGCGCATAAAACCGGTTAAAACGTACACTGTTTTAAAACGAGTTCCACATTTCAACAACTAGTCATTCAAAGAATTCCCGGTACTGCATCACCCTGAAATCAAGTGTATTAAATTTTGGGTCAGCTGTTTTTAAATCCTTGTAGGTTTGTAGACTACCCACTGCCCGATTCGCAGCACCCGAAGGAGCTGTTAGCGAAACAGTTTTAATAATTCTTGGCTTTTTAATTGAAGTCTCAAGAAGAGAGATGTCGAATTGATGTATTCTAGGGACTATTTCGCTAACAACATCAAGTTTCAATTCATATTCTTTTAATTGCCTACGGAAGAAATATTCTGGGCCATTTTTACTATTCCCCCCCATAAAAAGTATCGTTTCTATATTAGGATATTCCTGAAGGTATCCTACCAAATTCCTGAGTTTAACATTCTGCATACCAAGATCTGACGCATCGACTTTCTCGCGTTCAGCACTGTGAACAATATCGCAAACCCCAATCTTTTGTTCCAGCAAAAATTGCTTTCGCTGTTGGGTTGCCTCAGTAGTGGTTTCAAACTTTAAGTTTAAGCCAAAAATTCTGTCCAAAATAGGCCAGAGCATGCCATTCCTACTACCGTAGCAGAAATTAACATCATCATCCTTAAGATCACCAGTAGTAAATCTAGGCGGCGGTAATGTGCCCACAATAACTTTAGTGGCTTCCTTAAAAAGGAAAGGTTTATATGGGTGTGTATGCAGAAATGGTTTGATACTCAAGATTTATGTTACGCCGAATTCCTACTTGCGTTGATATTACCGTAGAGGGAGCGGGTCACAATCTTTTCATACACATCCTTAAATTCAGAATTCTTCGTAATATGGTACAGTGCATTCTGTTGAATCACCAATAATGGAAGCACTATCTTCTCTCGAATCTTTACCGACTCCCTTGAAACTGCTTCATCCTCCATGAGTATATTGAGCCCTGAGATTTGAAGCAACATTTTCTTTGACAGTTGGTATTCTTCGTGAAGAATGTTCCAAAATTCTCCAAATTCCTCATCCTCTTTCATGTAACCCGTAAGGTCGAAGTTGGTCTTTGCCAAAGACATCATACTGTTGTGCATTAAGGCCCTAAAGAAAGGAACTTCTTTATACAGTTTCTTTACTTGAGTTAGTTTCCCTTCACTTTTAAGCTTTTGAATAGCTGACCCGATACCGAAATAACCAGGTACATTTTGCTTCAACTGACTCCATGATCCAACAAAGGAGATAGCTCGTAAATCGGTAAGCTCTAGTTGCTTTTTATTGCCGCGTTTTCCAGGTCTACTGCCAATATTGGCTTTAGTATAGTATTTTAAAGTACTTCGATGTTCTAGATACGGGATGAACTTATCGTGTTGTTTTAAAGCATCATATTTAGCGAAACTAAGCTCTGAAAGCTTTTCAATAAGCTTTCGCTGTTCGGCTGAAATCACATGTTCTTTTCCGTACATATTATTACTAAGACCTGCAGTAAGCAATTGCTCTGAATTGTGCTTGAATTGCTCTTTTGTACCGTAGGTACTTGTAATGGTTTGTCCCTGAATTGTAAGCTGGATTTCGTGATTGGCCACATCTTTGGTCTGTGCCGCATAAAAACGATGCGTTTTACCACCTCCACGCGCTGGCGGACCTCCCCTTCCATCAAAGAAGATTGCTTTGATACTGTTCTTCTTGCATACTTTGCTGAGGGTCTCTTTGGTTTTTAGAATAGACCAGTTTGCTTTTAGGTACCCACCATCTTTGGTTCCATCAGAAAAGCCTAACATAATGGTATGGATATCTTTCCTTCGTTCTAAATGCTGTCGATACTGGGGCATGTTGAACAAGGTTTGCATGACACCTTCTGATTCCTCCATACCTTTCATGGTCTCAAACAATGGAATAATGTCGAAAGTGATTTCGTCTTCTTTCCATCCACACCATCTAAACAATCCAAACACAAAAAGTACTGCATAAATATCCTCCGAGTTGCTAATGATATATCTATTGCAACCATCTTCACCATTGTTCTTCTGAATCTTTTTCAGCTGTCCTATATTGGTCAAGGTATCTTTTACAATTTCATCATCGAAATCTCTAGGGTTCAGTTTCAAGTCTTTCTTCAATAACCACTGCTGTAATTGTTTATCAGAAAGCTCATCCAAAGATTCTTTTATGGCACCTTGTTGTTTAAGTACTGCTTCGACGACCAACTTATGTTTGCTATGATCTTGTCTGATATCCAAACTGGCAAAATGTGTTCTGAAAATATGGACTTTATTTATAAACTGATCCAATCGTTTTAAATACAGCTTATGGTATTTTTTTTCAAGCTTTGCCCGTATTTGTGCCAACTGCTCAATGATTTCCTCATAGGAGATTACGGCCTTTGCGTCGAACATTGCCGTGTAGAGTTTGTCACTAAGGGCATTAAGGTCTTCCTGTAAGTCTTTAAAGGTTAGTTTTTTACGAAGTTCCTTGAGTTCATTGTAATAACATTTCATCAAGGTCAATCGAAGCTCATCTGCCACTTGCTGTGTAATTTTGGCTGTGACAAATGGGTTTCCATCCCTATCTCCCCCTGGCCAAAATCCAAGTTTAATGATATTGTAATTATCGAACTTCTCATTATGGGTTTTACTCTTTACATAATGGAATAGTTCCCCTACGGCATCATAATACGTATTTCGTAAAATATAAATGATGTTTTTCGCCTCATCCAGTGGAGTTGGTTTTTTAGCATTCACCAAGGATGTAAGTCCCAATTGTTGCAATGTAAGGTCAATATCATCGACCTTGTTCTGATTTATCAGTGAACGTAGTTCCGTAATTATATCCAAAACTGCAGGGGTATAAAATTGCGTTGGGTGAGCTGTGAGGACTATCCGGGCACTAAAAGTGGACAAAGAACTTGAAATTTTATCCCAATTTTTGGTGCTATTGACCAATTCAAAATAATCTTTTATGGATAAGGAATTCGTGTGTTCTTGCAGTCGTGGAAATGCAGAATCTTCAACACTGTCATACAACACTACCTGACGTTCAACATACTGGATTACCTTGAACATAAAATCCAGACGTTCACGTTCATCTTTAATATCGACAAAGTTGGAGAAAAACGTTTCTAAAATCTCTTGGGGCTTTTTACCTGCCTTAAGTCCTTTTTCGCATTGCTCAAACAAAAGTGGAATCAACATCCCCACATTTTCGATATTTTGATACGGCAAGCTTAAAAATAGACTATTATATATATTGAATTTATTGGTGACCGACCTTTTGAATTCTTCTAAACGTCTTGACTGCTGCATAATTTCTTCGGAATGGTTAGTTCTTTAAAGTAAATGAACCTCAAAGATCGTGATAAATGGCGAACATCACACACTTATTTAGGCACATCACAATTTATGATTTGATGTCTACAAACCTAACATTGAAGGTTCAAAAAGAGAAAATTATCGCACAAAGACCGGCTGATCCGCTTTTAATGTATGTTCTGCGCTGAACAGATATCCATCATAATCAAATCCCTTAAGTTTCTCCATGGAATTCACATCGTTATCCAGAATATAACGAACCATGGAACCTCTTGCTTTTTTGGCGAAGAAACTGATTACCTTCAGCTTATCGTTCTTCCAATCCTTAAAGATGGGAGTGATAACAGGAACCTTCAAACTTTTTTCATCAATAGCTCCAAAATATTCATTGCTCGCAAGATTGATAAACAGCTCGCCATCTTCCAACTCCTCATTCAAGTGATTGGTAAGCTGTTTTTTCCAGAATTCATAAAGATTTTTCTTTCGAGCAACTTTCAATTGAGTGCCCATTTCCAGGCGATAAGGCTGAATTAAATCCAAAGGCTTAAGTATTCCATAAAGTCCTGAAAGTATTCGAAGGGTATCTTGTAAACTATCTAGTTTCTCTTCTGGGATAGAAAAAGCATCAAGACCTTGGTATACATCGCCATTAAAGGAAAATACCGCTGGTCTAGCGTTCTCAGTAGTAAATGGAGTTGAAAATTGCTGGTTTCGCTGCCAGTTGAGTTCTGCCAAGTTATCTGAAATGGACATCAATTTGGATAAGGCTTTTGGTTTTTTCTTGGCCAAAACTGCATTCAGTTTTTTTGATTCTTCCAAAAATTGGGGTTGGCTATATTTTGAAGTAGGCAAAGCTGAATCGAAATCAAGTGACTTTGCTGGAGAAATAACAATTTTCATCAAAGTAATTTTAAGTAAAAATAAGGATGTAATTGGATTTATGGTAATTAAGCCTAAAGGTGTTTTCAATCCAAAGATTGAAGAAATCTATTGCTCATTGTGTTTGGCGTAGGCTCTCCATTTTTCAATACAATTGACCATGTCGACCGGTAAGTCAGAATCAAAACGCATAAATTTTCCAGTCACTGGATGTTCAAATCCCAAGGTTTTTGCATGTAATGCCTGCCTCGGTAAAATTTTGAAGGCATTTTCAACAAACTGCTTGTATTTGGTAAAGGTAGTTCCCTTCAAAATCTTCTCCCCACCATAACGTTCATCATTGAAAAGCGTGTGTCCTATATACTTCATATGAACCCTGATCTGATGCGTTCTGCCTGTTTCAAGCTTGCACGAAACCAAAGTGACATAACCTAAGCGTTCAACAACTTTATAATGTGTTACCGCCTCTTTTCCCTGGTCACCTTCTGGAAAAACCATCATTTGCAAACGATTTTTCGGATTCCGAGCAATATGTCCTTCGATGGTTCCCTCATCTTCGTCTACGTTGCCCCAGACCAATGCCAAATATTCGCGTTCGCTGCTTTTATCAAAGAACTGCTTTGCCAAATGGGTCATGGCCAACTCGGTCTTGGCAATTACCAACAATCCAGAAGTATCTTTATCTATCCGGTGCACCAAACCCGGTCTTTCTGAACTATTCTTGGGTAGGTTATCAAAGTGATGAACCAGGGCATTTATTAGGGTCCCCGAATAATTCCCATGTCCGGGATGCACTACCATTCCGGCTGGTTTGTTGACTACGAGCAAAGTTTCATCCTCGTAAACAATGTCCAGTGGGATATTCTCCGGGGTCAGTAAAAACTCATACGGTGGATGTTCAAACATCACTTTGACCTCATCGCCAGCCTTTACCTTATAATTTTGCTTTACAATGGTATCATTCACCCAAATATGACCTTGTTTGGCCGCTTGTTGAATCTTATTTCGAGTAGCATTTTCAATGAAATTCATTAAAAATTTATCCACGCGTAAAGGCTCTTGCCCTTTAGAAGCTACAAATTTGTGATGTTCAAAAAGTTCGTCCTGTGAAAGTTCAGGATTTTCAGATGGTCCCATGATTATTCGGAATCTGCTTGCACTCGTGCACTTCCGGGAATAGTTCCGTTACCACAGATAAGTTCAACTTTTGATGTTTTTGGTAACTTATCCCCTGGCTTAATGTATTTTCCTTTGAACTTCATGCGATACACCATATCACGGCCCAATTCATCGATATAAGTAACTCTTTGAACTTCAAGTCCTACTGCGCGAAGCATGGATGTTGCGTTTCTTTGAGTGACCTGAATAATGTCGGGAACTGTAACTTTTTTATAGCCCGATGGGTTAACTGTAAAATAGATTTTTCTATTCGATTTGACTTTGTTTCCCGCGGCAGGATTCTGTTCAAGGATAGAAAATCGCGGGTATTCTGGATTATAATTTGATGAATCCAAAACCTGATATCGCAAACCTGCATCTTCGACCGTCTTGCGCATTTCCATCACTGACATTTTGGAAAAATCGGGAACCTCAACAAACTCGCCATGGTTTGTAGTGCTCTTTAACCAACTTAGTATCAAGAATACAACAAGTATCGAAGCAATTAAGGCCAAGCCCAACTGGATGAGAAATACCTTACTTCTTATGAAATTAAAAAAATGTTTCATGCAAAATGCCTTATCTGAACAAATATAGGAAAGCCAGTGCTTTTTTCTTTACTTTGACAAAGCGATTCGACAAGCCGATGAAAAAAAACATCGCCATCATTATGGGTGGTTATTCAAGTGAGTACGAAATCTCCATTAAAAGTGGGAACGTGGTCTACAAATATTTAGACCCAAAAAAATACTCTCCCTACCGTATTATTATTCAGAAAGAAAAGTGGTTTCACCTAAGTTCCGATGCCAAAGAATTTCCGGTCGACAAATCGGATTTTAGTGTAACCGTTGATGGCAAAAAGATTCTGTTTGATTGCGTTTTCAACGCAGTGCATGGAACACCCGGGGAAGATGGACTGCTTCAAGCTTATTTTGAACTTTTGAACATTCCCCAAACTTCTTGCAGTCAGTACCAGGCAGCTCTAACCTTTAACAAGCGGGATTTATTAAGCGTACTTAAACCTTACAATGTACAATGTGCAACATCCTATTATTTAAACAAAGGGGACCAAATCAATGAGGAAAGTATTATAAAGAAAGTTGGTCTTCCTTGCTTTGTTAAGGCCAACAGAGCTGGCAGCAGTTATGGTATCAGCAAGGTTTATAAAAAAGAAGAATTAAAATCAGCCATTGATCATGCTTTTTCTGAGGACAATGAGATAATTATCGAAACTTTTTTAGATGGCACAGAGGTATCCGTGGGAGTGATTACCCACAATAAAGAAGTCACGGTTTTACCTATTACTGAAATTGTTTCTGAGAATGATTTTTTTGATTTTGAAGCTAAGTATCTAGGGAAATCACAGGAAATCACGCCAGCTAGAATTACAAAAACCCAAGAGGAAAGGGTTTCAAAACTGGCAGCACAAATCTATAAGGTCTTAGGCCTAACCGGTTACAGCAGAAGTGAATTTATTTTTGTTGGTGATGAACCATATTTGTTGGAAGTTAATACGACCCCGGGATTGACGGAGGAAAGTATCTTGCCCCAACAAGCAAAAGTTGCCGGTATTTCGCTTGAAGCGTTGTTTGGCAGCGCCATTGAAGAAGCCATCCCATAGAAAATCAGTATTTTTAAAAAAACATGCCAACAATGAGACGTGCTATTTTTCCAGGTTCATTTGACCCCTTGACCTTAGGTCATTATGACATTATAAAAAGAGGAATCACCTTGTTTGATGAACTGTTGATTGCCATTGGTGTCAATGCCGATAAAAAATACATGTTTTCACTGGAAGAGCGCATGAGGTTTATTGATGAAGCATTTAAGGACGAGCCGAAAATTAAAGTAGTTACCTATGAAGGCCTTACCGTGGACTTTTGTAAAAAAGTAGAGGCTAATTTTATTCTAAGAGGACTTAGAAATCCAGGAGATTTCGAATTTGAAAAAGCAATTGCCCACACCAACCGAAAACTATCCGAGATAGAAACCGTATTCTTATTAACATCCTCTGGAAAATCATACATCAGTTCCTCAATTGTGCGTGATGTGATAAGAAATGGTGGAGATTATACCGGTTTGGTGCCTGATACCGTAGTGGTAAAATCATAGGTTTCAACTTAAAGCCATTTAGTAGGGCCACCTTCACTTTGTAGTGACCTAGCTTCGAAAAGTTGCCATTCATCGATGAAACAACAGATTTTGATCTGTTCACAACAATATCTTAGATATGTAGGTTAGCGCTTATATTTTAGTAGGAAATTTCTTAATTCCAAATCTAAACCTACATTTTGAAAGCAATTGAAACCATCCCCCATTCCTACCTCATAAAACAATTACCCAAACCCACCGCATTAATAGACAGACAGCATACCTTGACCATCGCTTCTGATTCATGGTTATCTGTATTTAAAGCACAACCTGATGCTTTCAAGAAAGCCGAAATCATACAACTATTCAGTTCGCATCAAGGGTTTAAGACTAGTGAATTAAAACAATGTCTAACGGAAACCAAAACACGGAAACTACGTCATAAAATTGTCTCTGATTCTGGGAAAAATTGGTTCGAAAGTACCTTTTCTCCTTGGTTTGATGAAGAAGAAAATCTCTTGGGAACCATTATACAAACAGACTGTATCAATGAAGAGGTAATCAAAGAAGCTGAACTCAAGCGAATAAATACCCTCCTAAAAGCTAAATCTGAAGTCGCCAGGGTAGGAAGTTGGGAGTACGATATAGCTAAAGAAAGTCTCACCTGGTGCGCTATGACCAAAAAAATACATCAGGTTCCCTCCACATACAAGCCTAACGTCGCAGAAGGTCTTTTCTTTTACAAACAAGGCTATAGCCGCAATAGGATATCGATGCTTTTTCACAAGCTATTGGAAAATGGTGTGTCCTACAACGAGCGCTTAATGATAATTACCCATACCGGGGAAGAACGTTGGGTCGCTGCCGGGGGAAAAGCCATTAAAAAGGATGGTAAGGTGATCAAACTCTTTGGAACGTTTCAAGATGTTCATGAGCAGGTCCAGGCCGAAACCAAAACAAAGGAAAGCGAACAATTATTGACCACATTGATTGATAATCTTCCTTTAAATGTTTTTATCAAGGACAAAGATTCCAGGAAGGTACTGGTCAACAAATCTGAATGTGAATATCTGGGCGCCAAACCGGAGGATCTTATTGGAAAAACGGATTTTGATCTCTATAACAAAGATGTGGCGCAAATCTCGAGAGATGAAGACCTTGAGGTAATGCGCACGCAAAAGTCTATGGTGGGTGCCGAAACCATTAATGTCAGAAAAGATGGGAGCATTACCAATTTCCTGACCTCAAAAATACCTTTGTTGGATTTGAACGGCAAGGCTTATGGTCTGATTGGCATGAGCATGGATATTACACATATGAAACAAAAGGAGGATCAATTAAGAAACCTCATCAATGTTACCGCAATCCAAAACAAAAAGCTTATCAACTTTGCGCATATCGTTTCCCACAATCTAAGGTCGCACACAGCCAATTTTTCCATGCTGCTTGATTTTCTGGTCAAAGAAAAAGATCAATCTGAAAAAGAGCGAATCATGGGAATGCTCACGCATGCGTCGGACAATTTACTGGACACCTTGGAAAATTTGAACGAAGTCGTAGATATCAGTACTAACGTCAATATGGATAAAAAATCCATAAACTTGAATGAGTACATCATCAAAGTACAGCAGAATCTTTCCGCCTTTTTAGAACGAAACAAGGTAGAGTTCACTAATTCTGTTCCTGACCACCTAACGGTGAAAAGTGTTCCCGCTTATTTGGAGAGCATCATATTAAACTTGGTAACCAATGCCGTAAAATATCGTCAGTCGAGCGTAACCCCCATTATTTCATTAAATGCTAAGAAACAGGAGGACAGTGTTATATTCAGTATCTCCGATAATGGTATGGGGATTGATTTGAACAGGTATGGCAACAAAATTTTTGGTATGTACAAAACCTTCCATAACAACAAGGATGCAAGAGGTTTGGGACTGTACATAATCAAAAATCAGATTGAAGCCATGGGCGGTAGCATCACGGTGAACAGTGAAGTGGATAAAGGTGCCACATTTAATGTTTATTTCAACGAGGAAAGTTAAACCACGGTCTGTACATGAAGGAAATCAATAGCATATACATTATTGATGATGATCATATTACGGTTTTTGGCATAAAAAAAATGCTCAAAACTATTGTAAGCTGCAATGACATCGAATCATTTGAAAATGGAAGATTGGCCCTTGACAATCTGCATGAGCGGATTCAATCAGGAATACCCGCACCAGAAGTCATTTTTTTAGACATTAACATGCCCATCATGGATGGGTGGGAGTTTTTGGAAGAATTTGTCACATTGAATCTAAAGGATAAAATCATCATCAATGTAATAACATCATCAATAGATCCTTCCGATTATCAAAAATGGAACGATTTTAGGTTAAAATGCTGGCATTATTTAAATTTTAGAAACAAACCTATTTACCAAATAGAGGCAACTGATCTTAACAGGATGAATATCCGATCATTCGGTTAATATTCCCTATTTTTATCTATTGGATTTTTGTTTTCCAACTATTTTTAAACCAGTTACACCAACAATTGAAGTACATTATTTTCCCCACCGTACTACTGTTTTTGCTTTCGTGTGAAACAAAGACACAGGATGAAGTTGTCTCGTATCAAACCTCTTATGAAAACTCGGAGGGCACTGAGACCGCTACATACCAAGAAACCATTGATTTTTACATCAGGCTGGCCAAAGACTTCCCTGAAATCAACATCCAGACCATTGGAGAGACCGATAGTGGGTATCCACTTCATGTAGTGACCTTCAATCCAGATGGCGATTTCAACTTTGATCGCATAAGGGAAGAAAAGGCTATTGTTTTAATAAATAATGGTATTCATCCTGGCGAAAGTGATGGGATTGATGCCACAATGTTGTTGTACCGCGATTTGGCCACCCAAAAGCTATCCTACCCAAAAAAAACGGTTTTGGTCACTATTCCCATATATAATATTGGAGGATCGCTATATAGAAACTCCCATACAAGGGCCAATCAAAATGGACCGAAAGAATATGGTTTTAGAGGAAATGCACTTAATTATGATCTCAATCGCGATTTCATAAAAATGGACACCAAAAATGCAGAGACGTTTTCGCAAATTTTCCATTTGGTAAAACCAGATATTTTCATTGACAATCATGTGAGCAACGGTGCCGATTATCAATATACCTTGACACACTTGTTCACCCAGCACAACAAATTGGGAGGAAAACTGGGCACCTATCTCAACAAAGAATTTAGACCTAAAGTAGAAGAATCCCTTGAAAAGAAAGATTGGGACATCACCCCATATGTAAACGTCTTCAATAGACCTCCCGAATTAGGTTTTAGTCAATTTATGGACCATCCACGTTATTCCACGGGATACACCACATTGTGGAACACACTGGGCCTTATGGTAGAGACCCATATGCTAAAACCGTATAAAAAAAGGGTTGAGGGAACCTATGAACTCATGGAAAGTGTTGTTGGAGTTGTAGAAAAAGAATTCGACAATATTCGAAAACTAAGGGAACAGACTCAAGAAGAAAATTTGAACCAATCCAAATATTATTTCAACTGGCAATTGGATACAACCAGAAATTCCACCTTAAATTTTAAAGGTTATGAAGCTTCACAAATAACCAGTGAGGTTACCGGGCTCGCGCGATTAAAGTATGATCAAAGCAAACCATTTACCCAAGAGACAACATATTACAATTACTATGTACCCAAGGATACCATAAACATTCCGGCTGCTTATGTTATCAAACGAAGTTGGAATAAGGTGGTTCAACGTTTAGAGGCAAATAATATCGAGTACTTTAATTTGGACCAAGACACATCTCTTACCGTGGAATCATATCAAATTTTGGAGTATGATACCCGAGAATCGCCCTATGAAGGGCATTATCCCCACTCCAATGTAAAGGTTAAAAAGAGCAATCTCAAAATCTCATTCCAAGTTGGTGATTATATTGTTCCAACAAACCAAAGTGGAATGCGATATCTTCTGGAAACTTTGGAGCCACAAGCTGATGACTCCTTTTTTAATTGGAATTTCTTTGATATGATACTACAACAAAAAGAAGGTTTCTCACCCTACGTTTTTGAAGATGTAGCTCTAGAACTTCTGCAAAAGGATTCAACGCTTAGAGGAAATTTTTTGATCAAAAAAGAATTGGATGAAGATTTTGCGCAAAATTGGTATGCACAGTTAGATTGGATTTATCAAAGGTCAACATATCGCGAAGCACCTTATTTAAGATATCCAATATATCGTATTGCAAAAGGAAGCAGTGCCGCAGCTATTCTTCCGGAATAATCCAACCTTCAAACAATACCCTTATATTGTGGTACGAGTTTTTTAAGGCTTTCTTTGTTTTCTTAGGGCCCTTCCATTTCACTTTTTCAATACCCTCATCCAATTGCCCAACAAGTTTGCCAGAATAGGTGGTATACATGGAAAACCAGTGTACCAACTTTAATCGATATTCCCCATTTCGTTTAAAAACATGATATGTGGTGCGAAGAAATTTATCAATAACAAGGTCTTTTACACCTGTTTCCTCCTCCACTTCCCGAATAGCGGCTCTTTCAATAGATTCACCCTTATCAACCTTCCCTTTGGGAAGATCCCATTTGTTGTTCCTATATATAAAAAGTACTTTGCCTTTCGGGTTTGTAACAAACCCGCCACCCGCCACCACAACCGGGATTTTGTGCATAAAAACATCAAGGATTTTTTCCTCATCAGCGTGATAAATATAGGCTTCTTTCAACCTACCCTTGGATAATGAATCTATGGCCATCAATATAGAATCCCCGTCTAAGGAGAAGAGGTTTCCATTTGAATTATCTTGGCGCTCATTTGTTAAAATGAGTGGAGACTCATTAACAAAAACTTTATACATTTGCGCAATGGTTTTAAACAAAGATACCGCACGAAAAACTGCCGAACTTCTGTTACAAATTAATGCAATTAAGTTGGAACCAGAAAATCCATTTACATGGGCTTCTGGATGGAAATCTCCAATCTATTGCGATAATAGAATTATGCTCTCCTATCCTGAAATACGAAATTATGTCCGGGAAGAAATGGCAAAGCAAGTTGAAACGCTTTATGGCAAACCAGATATTATCGCAGGAGTGGCCACAGGAGCTATAGGAATTGGCATTTTAGTAGCAGAAGCCATGGGCCTTCCCTTTATATATGTAAGGCCGGAGCCCAAATCCCATGGTAGGCAAAACCAAATTGAAGGCCAATTGGAAGCTGGACAAAATGTGGTGGTCATCGAGGACCTTATAAGTACTGGTAAAAGTAGTTTAAATGCAGTAAGGGCTTTGCGAGAGCAAGGTGCAAATGTAAAAGGAATGGTAGCTATTTTCACTTACGGATTTTCGATTGCGACCACTAATTTCGAATCGGAAGAGGTAGCACTAAATACATTGTCAGACTATGAGCATTTAATTGATCAAGCGTCCGACACCAATTACATAAAAGAATCACATCAACAAACCCTATTGGAGTGGAAAACAAATCCACAACAATGGAAACAATAGAACAAAATGCACATTGAAACTCCAAAAAAGAACGTAGCCAAAAGCGATAAGGTAGTTTTTGATTTTTTGACTGACATCAAAAATTTTGAAACCTTAATGCCTGACAATATTGACAAATTTGAAGTTCTTGATGAAAAAACTTTCCGATTTGCCTTAAAAGGTATGCCAGAAATTGTACTTCGATTAAAAGAACAAACACCTAATAGTAAAGTGGTTTTAGGCGCGGCCAGCGATAAATTGCCCTTTACTTTGACAGGAGATATCACTTCCTTGGGGGAAAACGAAAGTGAAGTTGCGTTAAGCTTTGAAGGAGAATTCAATGCGATGATGGCGATGATGATAAAATCTCCCATCACCAACTTTATGGAGACACTTTCCGCAAATATGGATAGGATTCCCTAATACAAGAGTGAAACTTCCTTAAGGTTAAACTCCTTAAAGATTTTGTCCTCTAGTTCTACCACTAGTCTGCCTTCGTTTGACACCCCTCTGATGAAACCCATGAACATGATGTTTTGTTTATCAGTAAAAGTTGAGGGCTTGTCTTTTCTAAACAGCAGTTTCTCGTAAGAGGGTATTAATTGCCGTACGGTTTTTGTTTCGATATCGTCAAGATAAAACCTAAGCCGTTCCAACAAATCGGTTAAAAGTTCCTCCAAATCAAAAAATCTTCCAGTTAACGATTTTAAAGAGGCTACTTTCTCCAAATTTTCAAAGGAAACTTGGTTCACATTCAGTCCAATCCCTATAATAGAGCTTTGAATTTGCTGGCCTTTCAAAATATTTTCAATCAGAATGCCACAAATTTTGTTCCCGCCTGACATAATGTCGTTGGGCCACTTCACCTTTAAATCAGGAATATTCAACCTCCTTAAAACATCGAATAGTGCTAGTGAAACACCAATGTTCAAATTGAACTGATGTATAATAGGCATAGCATCAAGCTTTTTCAAAACACTAACAGTCAGGTTTTTACCTGATTCAGATTGCCATGAAGCTCCCATTTGCCCTCTTCCTTTGACTTGCGATTTTGCTATAACAGCAGTATAATCACGCAGTGAAGAAGACTGCAATAAATCCTTTAAATAAAGGTTCGTAGAGCCCGTGGCATCAAGTTTGATTATTTGTGATAGTTCTCCCAATGGGATGCGTCCAATGATATGTTAAAATCTAGGGCTAAGAAAACAAAAAAAATATAACTTTGTAGAAACTAAAATTTTTGAATGCAGAAAACGAAAGCTAGCGCAGATGAACTGATTGCCTTAATATTACATGGAATAGAAGAAGTTAAAGGAGTAGATGTGAATCTGCTTGATCTTAGGGAAATTGAAAACACAGTTTGTGACTACTTTATTATCTGCAACGGTACTTCCAACACGCATGTAAACGCAATTGTATCATCCATCCAAAAAACTGTCAGCAAAGCCATACAGGATAAACCTTGGCATGTTGAGGGTTCGGAAAACGCAGAATGGGTTTTAATGGATTATGTTAATGTTGTTGTGCATGTATTTCAAAAACAGATTAGGGAATTCTACGACATTGAAGGACTTTGGGGAGATGCCAAAGTAACTATGGTGGAGAGCAGCTACAATTCTTAAACAAAATGGCAAAAGAAAACAATTCAAACACCCCTAAAAAACCTCGTTTCAGTTCCTGGTGGATCTACGGCGTAGTAATTGCTTTGATCATAGGATTTCAATTCTTTGGTGGAAACAGTTTGGCAAGTACTGAAAAGACGACTACTTCAGAACTACAGGAGTTTTTACGAAATGGGGACATTAAAGAAATATTGATTATCACCAACGCCCGTCAGGCGAAAGTATTCTTGACCGAAGAAGCGCTTCAAAAAGATGTGCATCGCAATGTTGCCGATAAACCATTCAACTTCTCGACCGGGAAGATTCCGCAATATATTTTGGATTATGGTGATCTTCAAAATTTTGAAGATGAGATAAAGAGCATCAAAAAAGAGAACAATCTTGACACAGTCGTAGATTTTGACACAGAATCCAACGTTTTGGGTGAACTGTTGCTTTCACTATTGCCCTTCGCGTTGATTATCGGAATCTGGATTTATCTCATGCGAAGAATGTCCGGTGGTGCAGGAGGCGGTGCCGGTGGGCAGATTTTCAATATCGGAAAATCCAAGGCAAAGCTTTTTGATGAGAAAACAGATACTCGTACATCTTTTAAAGATGTAGCTGGACTTGAAGGTGCCAAGGAAGAAGTTCAAGAAATTGTGGAGTTCCTTAAAAATCCGGATAAATACACCTCGCTCGGTGGAAAAATCCCAAAAGGGGCACTTTTAGTAGGTCCTCCGGGAACAGGTAAAACACTTCTTGCCAAAGCCGTTGCAGGAGAAGCAAAAGTTCCTTTTTTCTCTTTATCCGGTTCGGATTTTGTTGAAATGTTTGTGGGTGTAGGTGCTTCACGAGTACGGGACCTTTTTAAGCAAGCAAAAGATAAATCTCCGGCGATTATTTTCATTGATGAAATTGATGCCATTGGTAGAGCTAGAGGTAAAAATAATTTTACAGGCTCCAATGATGAAAGGGAAAACACCCTGAATCAGCTTCTTACCGAAATGGATGGTTTTGGAACCAATACCAACGTTATTGTATTGGCGGCGACCAACCGTGCCGATGTATTGGATAAAGCCTTGATGCGTGCCGGTCGATTTGATCGTCAAATTTATGTGGACCTTCCAGACATAAGGGAAAGAAAAGAAATTTTTGAAGTCCATCTGCGTCCGATAAAAACGGCAGAAACCTTAGATTTGGATTTTCTCGCAAAGCAAACTCCCGGTTTTTCGGGTGCAGATATTGCCAATGTGTGTAACGAGGCGGCGCTTATTGCAGCTCGTAAGGAGAAAAAAGCGGTAAACAAGCAAGATTTCTTGGATGCTGTAGATCGAATTGTGGGAGGTCTTGAGAAGAAAAATAAAATAATTACCGTAGAAGAGAAAAAGACCATTGCTTATCATGAAGCTGGTCATGCCACTGTAAGTTGGATGTTGGAACATGCCGCTCCCTTGGTAAAAGTGACCATTGTACCTCGTGGACAATCGCTGGGTGCAGCGTGGTATTTACCGGAAGAACGTTTGATTGTTCGTCCAGAGCAAATGCTGGATGAAATGTGTGCAACTATGGGAGGAAGAGCAGCAGAACGTGTTATTTTTGATAAAATATCAACTGGTGCTTTGAGCGACCTTGAAAAAGTGACTAAACAAGCCAGGGCCATGGTTACCATATATGGATTGAATGAGCAACTAGGAAACATAACCTATTATGATTCTTCGGGCAACAATGAATATGGTTTCACTAAACCCTATAGTGAAGAAACTGCGCAAAAGATTGATGAGGAAATCTCCAAAATCATAGAAGAACAATACCAACGTGCCATTAAACTTTTGGATGACCATAAGGACAAATTAAAAGAATTGGCGGATCGGTTGTTGGAAAAAGAAGTTATCTTTAAGGATGATTTGGAGAAGATTTTCGGAAAAAGACCTTTCGAAAAAGAGGAATTGGAGACTGAGACAGCAGAATAATTTTCAAGTTTTCATTATACAGTATCACATCGGACAACTATTCTTGATACCATAAATGGGAGTTTTTGACAAACTTTTTGGAGGTGGTAAAAAGGTTTCTAAAGAAACCATGGAAACTCGCGGGGAACACATGCCTGATTTAAAAATCCCCGTTGATGAAAAGTTCACCATCTATTTCAAAAAGAATGGTGGAAAGTTCATTTACTGCGAAGACGACTCCGAGGTTTCAGAAGCACTCCAGAATATAATTTCTGAAAATGATTGGCAAAACCATCTCTTCTATGTGATGGATCAAAGACTGAAAAGTAGGTTCTCTTCTGAAAAAATAGAATTCACTGAAAATAGAAAGGAGAGTAAAATCTTCTTCACCACATGTGAGCATTTAATAGCCCATAATGGTTCAATTTTGGTGTGTTCCAATCAAATCAAAGAAAAGAAACTGGATGAGCTACCTGCAAATCTCATCGTCTTTGCTACAACCAGTCAACTGGTCGATTCCATCAGCGAAGGACTCAAGGTCATCAAGGAAAAATATCAAAAGAATATCCCCAATAATATCACCACACTAAAACATTTTCAACCCACCCCAGAAAACAAAAATGATTTTCTTTCTTACGGTAGTGCCTCAAAAAATGTATATCTTTTACTGCTAGAAGACTACTAACTACATGAAAGAAATCCTAAGACGCTCTATTACAGGGCTTATCTATGCAGTACTTCTGCTGGGCACAGTATTTTTGAGTTCAGATGCTTTCGATTTTCTTTTTATGGTATTTGGTCTGGCTTGTTTGTACGAGTTCAAAAAAATTGTCCGATTAAAACATTACTACATCTTTGTTGCCTACCTAGCCCTCTGGTGGGTATTTATTTATTTGATTCAGGACAGTATTTTAATTACTATTCTAATGCTGCTTACCATTACCGTAGACTTGGCATTGTTGGTCTTCTTGTTTTCTAAAAAAGAAAAGCATTTTACTGGTCTTCAGAAGTTTGTCATCGCCGTTTTTTACATCGGAGGTGGTTGTATTTTCTTGACCATGATACCTTATAAGCAAAATTCTTTCGCCCAATTCCTTATCATGGGCATCTTTATTTTAATATGGGTCAACGACACATTTGCTTATTTGGTGGGTCGAACTTTAGGCAGAACTAAACTATTTCCTTCAGTTTCTCCAAAAAAAACTGTGGAAGGTTCTTTAGGAGGTCTTATTTTTGCATTAATCGCGGCTTATATTTTAGCCAAATATGAGACCAGCTTAACTCTTTTTCAATGGATGGTGTTGGCCACAACAATTGTGGTTGCCGGAAGCTTGGGAGATTTGTTGGAATCAAAATTTAAACGGGTAGCCGGCGTCAAAGACAGTGGAGCTATTTTACCAGGTCATGGTGGAATTTGGGATCGTTTAGATAGTCTTGTATTTGCCGCGCCATTTGCGTATTTGATACTTAATATATTTTCATATGTTTCATAGAGAAGGCCAAAAAATCATAATTATCACTTTTTTTACTGTGGTAGCTATGGTCCTTTCTGCACAGTTTTACATCAATATTGAATGGGTTCGGATTGCTGTCCAGGTTGTTGCCCTGGTTCTTTTGATACTTATTCTGCAATTCTTCAGAAATCCAAGACGTTTGGTTACGCCAAATTTTGATGAAATTTTGGCTCCTGTGGATGGTAAGGTGGTGGTCATTGAAGAAGTGGAAGAACCGGAATATTTTAAAGGGATGCGAAAGCAAGTATCCATTTTTATGTCACCTTTGAATGTACATGTTACAAGATATGCCGCCAGTGGTACAGTAACCTATTCCAAATACCATCCAGGAAAATACTTGGTTGCATGGCATCCCAAATCAAGTACTGAAAATGAGCGCACCACTGTGGTGTTGCACACACCAAAATTTGGTGAAATTGGATATCGGCAAATTGCAGGGGCATTGGCCCGTCGTATCGTAAATTACGCTGAAGAAGGTGAGCAAGTAGCACAAGGCCAGGATGCTGGATTCATAAAATTTGGCTCAAGGGTAGATTTATTTTTGCCTTTGGATTGTGACATAGCTGTTAAATTGGGTCAAAAAGTGGTAGGCGCCAAAACCTGTATTGCATCATTTAGGGAAAAGGATGACTAGTGAAGAACTAAATATCCAGTTTAAAGAAGCTGTTGCCTTTGTAAATAGTTATACAGAACCTATGCCAGCAGATTTATTGCTCAAACTCTACGCCTATTTTAAAATTGCCAATAAGAATTTCGACAACCCTGGAAGTAAGACACCTTTAATCAATGCCTTCAAGGCAAATGCACTTATCCAAGCTAAAAGCATAAGTGTTGAAGAGGCTATGCGCATGTATATTCAAATTGTAGATACTGAAATTAGAAAGTAGCTCCAAAAAAAGAAGAGCCAGAAATAAATTTCCAGCTCTCCGCAATCCAAAAAACAAAAACGGTCCTGATTATTGAGGTTGAATCTCAATCTTAATCACATTGTATCCTCCACGGGGGTCATGAAGATATACAACACCAGGGCCATTGTCATAAACACCTTTGCCAAATTGTACGTCCTCCAAATCGCTAACTCTTCGGACAGCTGTATTTGCATCCGAAGGACCTTCATTCAATCCTGATTGTCTTGGAGCTTGATACATTCCAAAACCTACAGCTTCGTCTACCTCGGTACCTGCATCATATAGATATGACTTTTCACTTGCACCAAAACCAGAAGCAGGAATACCATTTTCATCAAAAAGTGGATAACCTGCATTGTTATAGGCTAAAAACCAATCGTTGGTATCAACGAACATGGTAGCGAATCCAAAACGATATCCTTGGTCTTGTGGTACTTCAATAGAGAATGTCAAACTTTGACCTGGACCTACAGGAGCAGCTTCATTACTAGCGGCCACCGGATATCCCAAACCGTTTAGGTAATCCACAGCTACGCTATTTACTCCATCTTCGGCCAATTCCTCTAATCCGTTACCGGTTGGATTGGTCTGACCTTGCAATACCAATGGATCACTTGCACTGTTGAAGGCATATACCAAACCTGGCGAGAAAACAGTTCTGGTCGAAGCCAATCTTAGGAAAGAACCTCCTGAACCGGTTTCTTTATAAAAGTTGTACAAGGCACCAGGCATTCCATCTTCCGCAATTCCTTCAAGACCATATCCTCTATCTGGCTCACCTACAGTAAACAATGGTTCGTTGTTTGCATGCAATACAGCCATACCAGGAGTTACAACAAAATTGGCAGTGTTGATAGCAGTAATTCTCAATGTGAATGTACCAGCAGATTGACCATCACCGGCGGCATAGGTAAGAACAGCAGTTAAATAGTCATTACCTCTCATACCACCTCTATCTACCAATCTAACCAAGTTGTTAGGGTCAGCTGGACCTACATTGGCTCCAGCAGGAGGAAAGTAAGTTGGTTCATTGTCAATTTCGGTTCCTAAATCATACAGTACCAATTGGTCGGCAATATCTACATTGTTCAATGCTGAACCATTTTCCCAAAGACTAATTCCAGCTAAGTCCTCAGGAGCCAAAAACCAATCATTACTGTTGCCCATCATGGTCACAGGAGTGATTTTTGTACCAGGAACTGCTTGGAATGTAATTTCGTAGTAGTCATTATCCTGGTTCAATGGACCTGTAGTTGCAGCTTCACCAGTTCTATTTCTTTCACTGAAGGTATGTACGTTGAACACTTCAGCTGCATTTGTAATCGTAATATTAAATGTTGTGCTAGCTGTTTCAATATCATTGGCTACCCCAAAAGAAGGCTTGGTTTCTTCTGCCCAATCGGATGCAGCGTCTCCTTCACCATCATATTCGATACTGCTTGTAGCATTAACAGTTGCTACAAACTCACCAACTGTCCAAATTCCAGCTTCTACGGCAACATTTTCTCTAGCGGCGCCTGCAGCACCCCATTGCACGAAATCCATGATTGCATTAGAATCGGTAAAGGAATTGTTTGAGTATAATCCCAATCCACCTTGATTATCTGGCAAATCATAGTTTACCACTACAAATTCACCTGCATCTAAGTTTGTATCTCCACTTTCAATAGTGGCTGCACTTAACTGAACATATTGTCCAGGTCCAAGACAAAGCCAATAAGAGCTAATATCAGCAGCTACATTACCATTGTTGTAAAGCTCAATCAAATTTCTATTGCCAAATTGTACTTCGTTTATTACAATTGATCTTACTTCTGCGGGAACTGTCAATACGTTGTCAGCTCCAATGGTCACGGTAGATGTTTCGGCCCAGTTGGACGCACCATTGCCATTACCGTCATAAACAATACTGTTATCAGCACTTCCCATTACAGGAACAAACTCTCCGGCTGTCCAAAGACTCGCCGCAACTGCTACGTTCTCTCTAGCGGCTCCTGCAGCACCCCATTGCACGAAATCTACAATAGCACTTGAATCGGTAAAATTGTTTGATGAGTACAGTCCTAGACCACCTGCTGCCTCTGGCATTTCATAAGAAACACTTAGGTATTCTCCAGCACCAAGGTTTACATTTCCTTCCGTTACAAGACCTCCAATTTCTGAATATTGACCTGGGCCTAAGCATAACCAATATGAGGATAAATCAACACTAGCATTGCTATTGTTGTAAATTTCAACACGATTCCCGAGATACTCCACCTCGTTAAGCACCATCGTACCGGTAGCCGTAGGATTGTCTCCTCCAGGAGTTGGGTCATCAGGAACACCAACGATAGGATCGTCTTCTGAACATGCAGCAAACAAAAACACTGCTGCGATAATTTTTAAGAAATTCTTTTTCATAGTAATTTAATTTAGATCGTAAATGATGATTATAATTTTGATAGGTCAAATGAACAACCGAGACCACCCTTATTTCAAAAAAAACAGGGTGAAGCTGAATTTTAAGCCTTAAAAGTGAAATTTTCGTATTCTTCGCAACCCTCGTCTTTATTGACACTCTGATGTAATACACGAGTGAAAGCCCTTGTTCATGGGATTAGTTCGCTGATTTAAAGGGCAGCTTGAAAATATGGCTTCACTTCCGTTATTTTAATCCATAAATCCTATATTGCATAGCCCTTGTAATGGGCTTTTCCCTTTTTTGGAATTATGCGGAAAGACCGACTTTACTTTTTTACATTTTTAGCCATTGCAATCATCTTTGCAATCATTGGTGGTATCACCGCTCAATATTTTGTTCGTATTAGCACCGACCAATTGTTGAGTACCCAATTGGAATCCAGTAAACGCGAGGCCAAAGAGGTTGCTTCTCTCATTGAAAATCAATTGGAAAATGGTATTTCCAAGGAGATTATAATTGAAAATGTTCAAGAAACCATTCAAAGCACACATGAAGAATCAGGTTTTATAAGCATAATGGACTGGGGAGGTAAGAGCATTTGTCACCCTGAAAACCAACAGCGCGGAACCCAAATTGGATTCAATCAATCCATATCTATGGCCATTGATAGTGAAATCGGTTCTGAAGATTTTTATAATCTTCTTACCGGAGGTAAAGGTTCTGACCTGAGTGACCAAAACCTTAGCAGTGAAAAACAACGGACAGGTATCCTTTATATTTATCCAATAAAAAATTCTGATTGGCTTGTCGCTGCCCATGCCAACTTCAGTAAAATGTCATCGCAAATAAAAACCCTTCGCAATCGATTTTATACACTTTTTAGTATTGTTGGTTTTATTGTAATCTTGACTTCGGTTATTGCCGTAAGACTCATAGGCAGTTTATATGAGAAAAAGTTGGAAACCAAAAATGAGGAGTTGGAAAGTGAGGTCATCAACTTAGCCAAATTGAATAATGATTTGGGTAAATACCAAAAAAGGGTCGAAGAGGCCACTAAAACTGAAAAAGAAGTAGATAAAAACGATCAAGGAGCGAACGAAAAGAATAAAAAGCAAAGCGATAGTGGCAAAAAACGTATCCTTACGTATCTCCGAAATGAGCTTTTACCCATTGCAATTGATGATATCGCCTACATTTATACAGAGCATACCATAACATATGTGGTAGATGTGAGGGGGAAGAAATCAACTACGAACAGCAGTCTTGACGAACTTTATTCAGGGTTGGATAGCAGTTTCTTTTACCGCGCCAACCGGCAGTTTATCATTGCTATTTCAGCTATTGAAAAAATAATCAGATATAGCAACAGTCAATTAAAGATATTGGTGAACCCCAATTCCGAAGTAGACATAATTATCGGAAAAAACAAAGCTGCCGAGTTTAAACAGTGGCTGAACCTCTAGGTAAATTCTCTGATCCTTTTATTCTTTCACACTCTTAATAGAGCGCTTTTTTTGGTTGAAATGCAGCACGTAAGTAGCATTTACCCCAATATGTAAACGGCCTGCATTGAAATTGAAGTTGTTTGGCGCGAGGGTATAATTTGAAATATCGTCGAAACTCTTTGCGTTGGTCAATGAAAACTGAAGTATCAAATCACTGATTTCCCAATTTACGCCTAGTGAAAATAAGTTAAAACCTTCTGGCCCTTCTTCCCTTCCAAATAGATAATAATATTCGGAAACCAAAGAAACATGGTTGCTCAATTTATAACGTCCCCCAAAACCTAGAGAGAAGTAGTCCGTATTGTTCAGCGGTATGTTTTCATTTCCTAAATGAATATAAGTAGGAGCAATTTGAAAGGATAGATTCCGGTCAAACTTTCTGGCGAAAATGGCCTGCGTCACCCACGATAATCTATCAGCTGAATCACTTGGTAGTTGAAAACCAATAAAATCCCTTGTAAAATAGGAAGTTCCTTGCACCAAAGTGATACCCAAAGGTGTAGACCCATCATCTGTTTGGCGCACCAAACGATATTTTGCGAAACCATTGAGAATACCATCCAAAGTTGTAGCTCCAACACCAAAGGTGAATCGATCACTAAATGAATATCGAACCCCAAAATGAGCAGAAAAACGATCGGCACCGAAGCTTTGTCCAGTCGTATTATTAGGAATATTCCAATATCGGGTTCCAAAGGTAAACTCCATAACCCCCTTTTTCCTGGTCTCTACCGACTGACCTAATAAAACCCTGTTGGCCTTAAAAGTGGCCTGGGTAAAGTATTTCTTTTCATTGGATAGTTCTTTATCCAATAAATCCAGAATATCTTGCCCTTTCATCGAAGCCAAGCCGACAAAAAAGCCAAGTATAAATACAATTTTACTTTTCTTATTCTTCATAGGGTTCGTATTCAAATCTGAACATTACCTGTATAACTTTAGCGATATTGGGTGTAAGTAAGGGAGGCACTTTGATATTAAAATCTTGCACAGGCACTTCAAAATCACCCATCAACACTAATTTGTCGTCCGAACTTTCAATCCTGACCTTAATTTCAATTTCTTTTTTGGCCCCGTGCATTTCCATATTCCCTTTGATAAAGGCAACACCGTTGTTTAACGAATCGGCTGTAAAATCAACAATTTTGCCCGAAAAATTGGTTTTGGGATAAATGTCTGACTCTACATAACTTTCGTTAAAATGTTCTTCCATTAGAGACTTTTTAAATATAAAAGCCCGCATCAGCATGCTGACACCTACAGTTCCATCACTTTTATCAATAATGCTGTAAACTTGATTATTCGTTGCCTCAATGTCTTCTACGGAAGTATATGAAAAAAAGGAAACTTTGCCTTGCCTGGCAATAAGTCGGCCGTCGTTTTGACAATAGGCCCCAAAATGCAGGAAGATAAAGAGGATGAAAAATTTATTCACGGGTTCTTTCAATTGGTATGCAATTTAACATTATTACGTCGAAAAGGAAGCCTTTACAAATTCCCTTAATCGCAAGGGTATCGCCAATATTCAAGGCTCCAATGCGGTTTTCTGTGGAAGGCATCATATCGCAAATCACAAAACTTTGTGCAAATCGTTCACTTTTTAACAGAATTGTCTGTCGATTGTTTATGTAGTTGATTTTTTTAATCACTCCTTTCACTTCAATCGTTTTTTCTACAAAAGAATTACTAGCTAGTTCCTCATTTGTAGTAAAGATTGAAATCAGCTCATCGGCACTTACCGTATCTTGAGTTATACTATTATGGATATCGACCAAAGCAGGTCGATTGAATTCATTGTGGATATAGATTGTAATGCACAACATGGCAAAGATCATTGCGAAAACGACGATGTACACTTTTTTCTTCATTACAGTCTTAATCCAATCCTAAAGATAAACTTTAACATTTTAGAAAAAGGAGGGGCCATTGTAAGATGGCCCCAATCCTCTTTCGCATAACAACCTTTTTTGTCTTAGTAAAGACAGGAGCAAAGCAACGCAATAATTAAGGTGCCTTTGTCATAAATCTTGGTGAAACTGAAAATCTGGGGTTAAAAGTGAAACATTTGCGGATAACCCTTTAAATGACACTATACCTTTTTAAGTACTAGCTAACAAACTGAAAGTTTTGGTACGGATGAAATTAGAATTTGATCATCACACACTGCTCGATGGAGTCATTGTGATTTCTTTATCCGAAACTTTATCATTCCTGCGACCAAAATGAATCCCCCCTAAAAGGGTTATTATGAAATATAGTGCTACCAAATACGACCCGAATGGCAGATACATATTTATACCAAACCAATCTCCTGTGATATAAATCAAGGCAAGTCCGAAAATACTTCGAACAACCTCTATCCACATCGCATACCTTTTTCTATCCATTAAACTTGTGTACCCATAGATTCCTAAAAAAACAAAACCTCCAAACAAAAGCAGATTGTTGAATCCTATTTCGGCATAATTGTAAAACATAAAGAGCAACAACGCCGTATTCGACAACAATTGAAAAATAGCGTAGAATTTCAAATTCGGTGATGCTTCGGGCTTATATTTTTGGAAGTTATAGACATCGGCTATTGTTGAAATGGGATACTTCTGAGCCACATCGGATGGCCTCCAACCGGTTGGCATAAACCAAATCCGAAATTTATCCCATACATTTTTAGTTCTCCAAGCATCTTGACACAACCTCCAAAAATGTTGAAAGTTGATTAAAATAGGGTTCCAGGTAGCGGCTGGTTTTAACACCCCATATTGCGGAGGCACATTATCCATTTCCTCCTGAAATGTTCCAAACCACCTATCCCATATACAAAGTATCTGTCCCAGATTTTTATCAATATACTCCGGATTTATAGCATGGTGTACACGATGTTGGGAAGGCGTGACTATGATGTACTCCAACCATCCCATCTTTCCAATATGCTGTGTGTGATACCAGAATTGTGCAAACAAATGGGCAGGAGCCAAAATCGCTATCACTTCACCTGGCACTCCTAAGAAGGCAGCTGGAAGCAATAATAGGGGAAAATAGCCAACTACATTTGAAATAGACTGTCTTAGCGCACAAGCTAGATTAAATTCCTCGCTGCTATGATGAATTACATGCTGGTTCCAAAAAATATTGACATGATGGCTTAATCGATGGTTCCAGTATCCTGCAAAATCAATTGCGATAAATGCAACTAACCATACTGCCCAGGTCGCCTCCATTTGAATTAGGGCCAAGTTTTCCACCAAATATGGATACGTAACCAAAACAACGGCCAAACCCAATGAATCTTTTACAATGTTTGTAAGACCCGAGCTAAGACTGCTCACGGTGTCCATAACCTTGTGCTTTTGGTTTTTTATAAAATGTCCATATAAAACCTCAAAAAGAACCAATCCTACAAAGAATGGAATAGCATACAACAAGGCGGTGGCATAAGTCTCCATAGCTCACAAAATTTTAAATTTTACTAGGCGAGATTGTGAGTTAAATTAATTGAATTTTTCTAAACTGGTAAATTTTTATTCAATGATGCCCAATGGAGAGGTTTCTTTCCAGTTACCTCTTGTGAGTCTGGAAATGGTTACGGCGTTCCACCACTAGCTACTGAACGCTCACTCAAAGTCGCTATGGCACATAGAGTTTCTGAAATTGCTCCCTAGAATCCATAAGTGACGGTCTTTTTAGTAAAATTTCATTGGTTGATGTTTTGAGTATCAATCAAAGTTATAGTTGCTTTGCTTCTATTTTTACAATGACCGATTTACTGGCCGGGGTATTACTCTTTTCGGCATAAAGGTCAATGGGGACCAAAACATTGGTTTCAGGAAAATAGGCGCACAAATTCTTGGTTGGAATATCATAAGGAATCACCTTAAAATTCTCAGCCCTACGGAGCTTTCCAGAATAATTGCTCGTTATATCTACAACTTGTAAGGGTTTCAATCCTTTTTCCTTGATATCGTCAGGATTCATGAAAATCACTCTTCGCTCTCCATAAATACCGCGATATCTATCGTTTAAACCATAAATAGTGGTGTTAAATTGATCATGACTGCGAACGGTCATTAATATAAACTCGTCTTCTGACAGCTGGTGGTCGGGAAGTTTACAAATAGAGAACTGAGCTTTTCCTTCTGGTAATTTTGAAAAATCCGCCTCCCTTGTGTTATTTGGAAGATAAAATCCAGAGCCTTTAGAACGATTCGAATAATCTTTGTACCCTGTAAGCACCTCGGAGATTTTTTCTCGGATCAAATCATAGTCCTTTCCTAAAATATCCCAATCAATTGCGGAGCTTTCTCCAAAATAAGTGCTTGCAATTTCTGCGATTATCTCAGGTTCACTTTTCAGTTGATTGCTGGCAGGTTTCAAGCGCCCTTTGCTTTGATGTACCTTGCCCATACTATTTTCAACCGTGACAAACCGTTCCTGATCTTGCTCCGTCCTTCCTAAAGTGGGTAAAATCAATGCTGTTTTTCCCGCTGTTAAATGCGTACGATTCAACTTTGTACTGATAGATACTGTTAAATCACAGTTTTCCAATGCTTCTGCAGTATATATGGTATCAGATGCAGCGGAAACAAAGTTTCCACCTAGTGCGATGAACACTTTGGCCTTCCCCTGACGCATAGCCTGAATGGCATTAACGGTATCTAATCCTTCATGATTGGGAGGGTCAAATTCAAAGACATCTTTAAGTGCTTTGTTCAACGGGTCCGAAACGTGGTGCATAATTCCGACACTCCTATCACCCTGTACATTGCTATGCCCTCTTACCGGGCAGGTACCAGCTCCTTTTTTTCCAATACTGCCTTTGGCAAGCAACAAATTCACACATTCTTTAATATTTTCTACCCCATTTTTATGTTGTGTAAGCCCCATGGCCCAACAAATGATGATTTTCGATTTCTTTGCCAACAAATCAACTGCCAACTCCACTTGGGATGAATCCACTCCGCAAAGTTCAAGTAGTTGGTTTTCATCATGCTTGTCCAAATCTGCCAAAAGAGCATCAAACCCATTGGTTTTATCCTGAATAAAATCGTGATCAAAAACGGATTCTCCATTTTTTTCTCTTTGTGCCAATCGTTTCATGATAAGCTTAAGCAAAGAAACATCTTGATTTATCTTGACTTGAAGAAAAATATCGGTTAATTGAGTTCCTCTCCCAATAATTCCACTTAATTGCTGCGGGTTTTTGAATCTATTGAGTCCGCTTTCAGAAAGTGGATTTACAGTAATGACCTTACCTCCGTTTTCTTTACACTTTTGCAATGCAGAGAGCATCCTCGGATGATTTGTTCCAGGGTTTTGACCGATGACCATGATTACCTCAGCTTCGTGTAAATCTTCGAGCACAACAGACCCTTTACCTATACCAAGTGTTTCCGAAAGTGCCACACCGCTAGACTCATGGCACATGTTGGAACAATCCGGCATATTGTTCGTTCCGAATGCACGAATAAACAATCCATATAAAAAGGCGGCTTCGTTACTAGAACGACCCGATGTGTAAAATATGGCCTCATCAGGTATGTTTAGGGCATGTAATTGTTCAGCTATAAGTTGGAAAGCATCGGTCCATGAAATGGGTTCATAATGAATCGAATCCGGTCTTAACACAAAAGGCTCGGTTATTCTTCCACTTTTTCCGATTTGATAATCTGTCCATGTAGAAATTTCCTCAACTGAGTATTTTCTAAAAAAAGTACTATCGACACGTTCAAAAGTTGACTCTTCGGCTATTGCCTTGGCCCCATTCTCACAATACTCACCCAATTTAGAAGGTGTATCAGGATCAGGCCAGGCACAACCTGGGCAGTCAAAACCTTCTTTCTGATTCATTCGTGAGAGTGTATTCAACGAACGAAAAAGACCTGACTCCTTGCTCACATGTTCCAATGCTGCCTTTATCCCCGGTATTCCTGCCGCATATGAAGATGGCTCAGTGATTTTCAATTCAGAAAACTCAATATTGCCAGTATATGAAATCTTACGTTTGATGGAAGTCGACATAGGATAAATAACTTACCCTAAAGATATGGATAGCTTATGATTTCTACCCAATCTCGACAAGAAACCTTAATTTACCCCATATACCATGGTCCAGCATCACATAATTGTAAATCTTATCTGATTTATAGATTGAACGTATCTTTTATAGTTTGCGTTGAAAGCAGTTTTTTTATGGAATCTAACTTATCAGGACTTCTTAAAAAAGGATGTTCTTGATACAATCTTTGATAATCTGATATCACCTCATCGGAATAAGTTTCTATTTTCCTATCAAGAACTTTATCTATGCTATTTATCACATCCTTTTGAAAATTTAACTTTATAGGATCAACGTATCCCATTTTTATGAAGCCCGCTGTCTTCCGATGACACCTGCATGGATTTGATTTATTTATAAGTCCACATTTATGGTTCATGAAATTATACAGCTGCTTTTTTGCCCTATGAAGCTTAACCCTAAAGTTTTCTTTAGAAATTTCCATTATTTCACTTCCGACCGAGTCTGGAAATTCGAACAGTTCACCAATTATATAAATGAGCCGTTGTTCCCTATCAAGACATAAAAGCATTCCTTTCATGCAACTTATCTTAGCCTCGTTGACCAATAATTTTTCTTCGACTTCATAAGAATAATTGGAAAGGGATTCATCTGGTAATTGATCCAACCCCTCTCCAAATTGTTCAAAGGTCGGGGCATTAATCTCGTATTTACCCCTCTTCATATTCAAAAAGTGATTTTTCACTATTCGGTACATCCAGGTTCTGAAACCGCTTTTTTGTTTAAAGGTTTCCAACTTGGTAATCACTTTAATCATGACCTCCTGGGTTAAATCTGCAGCCTCGTCCCTATCGCCAACAAAAGTGAGGGCAACATTGAAAATCCAATCCTGGTTTTTTTTTATCAAAAGCTCCAAAGCGCTTTTATCCCCGGATAAAGCATGTTTGATGAGAACTTCATCTGATTGGTTTTCTTCGTTCTTTACACTCATCCTATTTATTTATTAGATAGTTCCCATGAGGATTGTCAAAAGTCATAAGCCATTTACCGTCTTTCTGCCTGTGTAATGTTGCAATGGAAAGTCCGGTTTGGTGAATTTTCGACCCATCAGGAGCCACTCCCCTCATAGTCCATGGGGCAATATGCATCGCCGTATCTCCATTGACAAAAACTTCATGCCCTTTGGGGTACTCAAATTTAGGATTTAATGTAAAAGCTCCCAGAAACATTTCCTTAAGTGCATTAAAGTCTGTTACTGGGGTCTCAGGTTCAAAAATAACCACGGCATCCTTTTCATAACTGGACATCACACCTTCGATATCCTTCGAATTAAAGGATTGTGTCATTGCTTCTATTGCATTTAATACATCTTGCTGATCTTCTGAAATTACTGTTTTTTGCATAACTGTTTGTGTTTGAGAATTCATACTTATGGCCATACCTAAGCATATGACCAGTGTAACGTAAATGTGCCTTTTGTACATTATAATTTTTGCTTTATGATTTAGACACTTCTCAAAACACGACTGTTACAGTTGTTGGAAAGATATTTTATAAATGCCGCTCACTTCATAAGAAAGTCTATTTCTTCATGTACTTTTTCTGTGAGCATCGCTAGGGTTAAAATCCTGATTGGCTTGTGGCTGTTGTATATGCTATTTGTGCCAAAGAAGTATTGGATGGTAATTTGTATGAAGAATAGTTATCCATTTTTTCAGTTCTAGAATTAGCTCTACTTATAACCGGGAGTATTGCAAAATGTATTAAACTTTCCGTCTCAGGTTTTTATTCTATTTGAGTACATTTTTTATAAAATGCTCCTTGAACGCCCTTCCGATGGGAATTTTGATATCATTTGAAAGGTAGACCTGGTTACCTACAAGTTTCTCAATTCTTGTTGTATTGACAATATGTGATTTGTGCACCCTTACAAATTGCTTTTCCGGAAGATTTTCCAGCCAATACCGCAAAGACTCATGTGACAAATATTTTTTTTCCTTGGTAACCACCTCGGTATAATCGGAATCGGAATCAATATGAAGTATGGCATCCAACCAAATCTTTACATGTTCATGCCCAGATTTAATGTACAAATAGTCTTTTGTTGCCGACATTGTTTGTTCTTCTTCAACAATGTTTTTTATTGGCACTTTGGCAACGGCTTTTAAAAATCTTTGGAACGAAAAGGGTTTAAGAAGATAATCCACTACGTTAAGGTCATATCCTTCCAACGCATATTCTAAAAAGGCAGTTGTCAGAATCACATTTGGTGGATTTGGCATTGTTCTTAAAAATTCGATACCGGAAATTTTAGGAAGATGGACATCCAAAAAAAGTAAGTCAACACGTTCCAGCTTCAAGAATTCCATGGCTTGCAGTGCATCTGGGAACACTCCAACCAAGTTTAGTGAACCCACATCTGATATAAATTTTTTCAGGATGCGTTGTGCGGGTGGTTGATCTTCAATAATGATACAATTCATCAGTCTAAGATTTTTCCAGTTCCATGGTCAATGTCACCTTGAATTGATTGTTCTTCTCGATAATTTCGAGTTCATGCTTGCCAGGATACAGCAGTTGCAATCTTTTTTTTACATTCTCAAGACCAATACCCTTGGCGATGGATTCCATATCAGTTGATGGAATGAAATTATTCTCACAACTTAGTTCCAACTTATGTTTATCCTGCCGCAGGCTAATATCAATTTCAATATCTGATGATTGACCCGATTGGCTATGCTTGAACGCATTCTCAATAAAAACAATCAAAATGAGCGGTGCAATTTTATATTCAGATCTTATCTTTTCTGATGTAAACCGCACCTTTCCCCTTTCTTCAATCTGCAATTTGGACAATTTTATGAAATTCTCAACCTGGTCTACCTCTTTTTTTAAGGGAACGTAGTCCTCCTTGCATTCATACAACATATAGCGTAGTACCCCACTCATTTCGAGAATGATTTCCGGAGTTTTTGGGGAATTCTCCAAGGCATAGGAATACAAGTTGTTCAAGTTGTTGAACAAAAAATGAGGATTGATCTGGGAACGTAGGAATTGAAGTTCGCTTTCCTTGACTGCGCTTTTAAGCTCGTCTATCTGACTTTGCTTTTGCAAAGCATCCCATGCAAACTTAAATCCACTTAATATGGCCATTATGGGAATCACCTTCGCTAAAGAGTAGAATACCCCGGGGAATCTGCTTGCTCTTCGGGTGCCGGGGAAAAGAATTTGTTCTAAAACCAACTCTTCCAATAGAATCAACACTGTTATGATTACAAGAACACCAGTAAAAAACAGTAAATATCTTTTTTGATACAGAAATCTCGGCATTAAGTAATAGGCTATAACAACAGAGGCCAAAGCATAGCTTAGAAAAAATATTACCTCGGAAGCATCAATTTCGGGATGTCTTCGATCATAGGAATAAAACAAAAAGACCAAAAGATGGAGAATGATCTGAAAAAAAAACTCTTTTCTTGAAATCAACTATATATGCTTTAATAAGTATAAAGCTATTAGTTATTGTCTAACAAAGAAAAAGTTATGCCGCAAACAACCATATTATGCCCTTTAACGACATTTGACCATTATTTTTCATAAACCCTGTTGATTAGGGCATAAGGCTGGTCGTTCACAGAATTTGCTCCTTTTTTTTCCAATTTCATGCCATATTTGGGTAAGCAATACAAATTATGAAACTGTTTTCGCCTGCAAAATACGGCTATCTATTAGCCACGATACTTTTTTTTATGATAGGGTTGGCCAATGCTCAGCAGCATCAGGTCATCTTTAGCGGAAAAGTAATCGATAAATCTACAAAACAAGCGGTTGCCTACGCAACTGTTATGATAGCGGACAACCTAACAAAAAAAGCAATATCTGGTACCACAACCCTTGAAGACGGGTCATTTTCATTAGAAACCTCCGCCAAAGACTTTTATATTGAAGTCAGTTTTATCGGTTTTGAAAAACAGATTATCAGACCTCAATCATTGCAGGGTCCAAGAATCGATTTAGGAAATATAGAAATTGAGGAAGATGCCCAAAAATTGGAAGAAGTCGTAGTTGAAGGAGAAGTATCAAAAACTGTTTTTAAACTGGATAAGCGGGTGTTCAATGTTGGAAAAGACTTGAGTACTACTGGCGCAAGTGCCCTGGAGGTACTAAACAATGTTCCCTCGGTAAATGTGGATATTGAAGGGCAGATTAGCTTAAGAGGGAGTCAGGGGGTTCAAGTACTTATCAATGGTAAGCCGTCTATTATCGCCAGTGATGAAAGCAATGCTCTAGGGACCATTACAGCAGACATGATTGACCGCGTAGAGGTAATCACAAATCCATCTGCTAAATATGATGCCGAAGGTACTTCGGGTATCATCAACATCGTGATTAAAAAAGAGGAACGCCGCGGTTTAAACGGGTCTGTATCCGTAAATACCGGGGCGCCTAATAATCACAGTGTAGGTATTAGTTTAAATAAAAGAACGGAAAAATTCAATCTTTTTACGCAGTTGGGTGCTGGGTATCGTGAGCTTCCCAATGATAGGGAAAGTCGAAATACCGATTTGGTAAACAACACTACCATTCAATCCATAGGGGAAGAATTTAGAAACGAAGCCTACTATAATTTTGTTTTGGGAACGGATTACTATTTAAATCCTACTAGTGTATTGACCCTATCCGGAAATTTTGCATTGGAAATTGAAGACCAACCATCTACCACGAATTTTGTTTCCCTTACCGGAGATGACATTGTTACATCAGAATGGGAACGAACCGAGATTACGGAGGCTACAAACCCAAAATTCCAATACGAACTGCAATACAAGAAAGATTTCAAGGGCAACGAGGATCACACACTACTGTTTAGCACATTAGGAAACTTTTTCGGGAAAGATCAATCTTCAGAGTTTAATGATGTTACTATTTCAGGTGCAAACAGTGATGATATGCAACTAACCCGAACAGATTTTAAGGAAGCTGTATTTACATTCAAATTAGATTATACAAAACCTTTTACGGATGAATTGACCTGGGAAACTGGCGCGCAATATGTGTTAAATGATGTAAGTAACGATTATGAAGTTCAAAATTTGGTAAATGGCGCGTTTGAAGTAGACCCGGGCTTAACAAACATTTTTGAATACGACCAAAAAGTATTGGGACTTTACACCACTGGAGCGTATGAAGGCGAAAAGTGGGGAGTAAAAGGCGGATTGCGTTTGGAGCAGACCAATTTGAATACCTTTTTGACCAATACGGGCGAAGATAATTCTCAGGATTATTCCAATCTGTTTCCCAGTATGCATACGTCGTATAAATTTTCTGAAAAAATATCGTTACAGGCCGGATACTCTAAACGTATTTATAGACCAAGGCTTTGGGATTTAAACCCTTTTTTCAATATCCGCAACAATTTTAGTATCCGACAGGGGAATCCAGAACTCATGCCAGAGTTTACCAATTCTTATGAGGTAACAAGTATCTTTTTTATTGGGAAGACTGCCCTAAATTTTGGGGTTTATCATCGTTATACCGACGATGTCATTGAACGCGTTTCCACTTTCGAAAACAATGTAAACACCACCAGACCCGAAAATATTGGAACTAATAAAACCACTGGGATTGAATTCAACACCAAGTATAGCCCGGCCAGATGGCTGACCTTCAATGGAGACTTTAACTATAGTCAATTCACCAGAGAAGGTACCTTTCAAGACATTAGTTTTGATTTTAACGCGAATAGATGGTCATCAAAGCTGATGACGAAATTGAAGTTGCCCGCGGAAATTGATCTTGAGGCTACCGGAAATTACAGGTCCAATTATCAAACTGTGCAGGGGGAGGTACAAGAAAACATCTTCATGGATTTAGGTCTTCGCAAAAAGTTGATGAAGGGCAAAGCAATCCTAAACCTCAGCATACGTGATGTTTTTGCATCCAGAATCGGCGAAAGCCAAATTGCCCAGGCTGATTTTGAAGTTTATAATCGTCGCCAACGAGGACGTTTTGTGGCTTTTGGGTTTAGCTATGGTTTTGGCAAGGGGGAAGCAATGCAGTATTCAGGTGGGAGAAGGAGATAGTTCTGGAGGTAAAATATACAATAGACACGGTTCAAATAAGCATTATAAATCCCTATTCGAACCGTGTTGAGAAAATCTTTTCGTTACTAGTCAACAATTGGTTTATGGGTACTAATCGCGATTCTATTCCACGCATTGATATTTACAACCGCCATAATAATTAATGCCAAATACTTTTCATCAAACCTTTCAATAGCCTTTTTATACGTTTTAGCAGACAAACCTTGATCTTGAATCATGGTAATCTCCTCAGTTATCTGCAATATAATCTTCTCTTCTTCGGAAAAGATTGTTGTTTCCTTCCATGCATCCAATAGAAAAACACGCTCTTTTGTTTCTCCATTCTTCATGGCGTCCTTAGTATGCATATCTAAACAAAAGGCACATCCATTTAACTGGGATGCTCTAATATTAATAAGCTCTTTATGCGTATTGCTCAATTCACTTTGCATAATAATACTGCCAAAGGCGTACATGGCATTAAAAGAAATAGGTTCTGTTACATCAATTTGAATTCTCTTGTCCATTTTTACTTGCTTAGAATTATGATGTAAAACTATTCCCGTTCGAAATGAAAAAACTTAAACTGGTTTAAGAACGCTTTTTAGCTCTAATTTCGCTAACATATTCTGGGGTAAGACCCAAGAAAGAGGCAATCAGATATTGAGGCACTCTTTGGGCAAATTCAGGGAAATGCGCAGTAAAGTGAAAATAAATTTCTTCTTTGGAAAAACTATTCAGGTATTTCATTTTCCTAATTGATGAGCCGTAGGCTATTTGATAAACCCTCCTGAAGTATTTTTCAAGTTGTGGAAACGTATGTAATAGTCGCTCTTGTTGATCGTAGGAAATTGATAGTACTTGCGCATTTTCAACAGCTTGTATGTAAAAATCTGAAGGATTTCTTTCTGTATATGCCAAATCATCTGTCATCCACCAATTTTCCAATGCGAATTGGATGGTTTGCTCTATTCCCTTTTCACTGATAAAGTACATCCGAAGACAACCTTTTTCCACAAAAAAAATAGAATTGCAAAGTGTTCCAGCCCTTGCTAAAACCTCCTTTTTCTCAACCTTTTTAACTTCAAAAAATTCAATAATATCTTTAAAATCCCCCTTTGAAATTTGGACAAACCTATTAAGATGTTCAAAAAGTTGTTGCGACATTATCCAAGCTCCAGTCGATTATCCTATTCTCTACTCTAAACTAGCCAAACTCTTTTCTAAGGTCTCTATTTTGGCCTCCGCATCAGCGGCTTTCTTTTTTTCAATGGCCACTACTTGTTCAGGTGCATTGTTTACAAACCTTTCGTTGCTCAATTTCTTTTGTACCGATTGCAAAAATCCTCTGGTATAGTTTAATTCCTCCGTAATCTTTTTGATTTCTGCCTCAATATCGATTGCACCACTCATTGGAATGAAATACTCATTGCTTTTTACCCTAAAACTCAAAGCGCCTTCAAGAGTAGAGTTTACCACATTGATTTTCGAAAGATTCGTCAATTTAGTAACGATTACATCCATTTGACCGTCAACCTTTTCACTATTTAATACGGAAAGCTCAAGGGCTTCTTTCTGAGGAATATTTTTTTCCTTTCGAATTGTTCTAATCCCTGAAATTACTTCAGAAGCAAAGTCAAAATCTGTTATAATAGACGAATTTACCTTCTCCTGTTTGGGCCACTTTGAAACAATCAATGCTTGTTCCGGTGTCCGTTCGGCTATGTGCTGCCATACTTCTTCCGATAAGAAGGGCATAAATGGGTGTAAAATCTTCAGATTTTGTTCAAATAAATGAATCACAGCGTCATAAGTAGCCTTATCTATGGGTTTCTGATAGGCTGGTTTCACGATTTCAAGCAACCAGGAACAGAAATCATCCCAAACCAACTTGTAAATGGCCATTAAGGCATCAGAAATTCGGTATTTGGAAAAATGGTCTTCAATTTCCACCAATGTTTGGTTGAATTTGGATGTGTACCACTCAATTCCAATTTTGGCCGCTTCCGGTTGTGGTAAATCTGCCACTTCCCAACCTTTTATCAGTCTGAAAGCGTTCCAAATTTTGTTAGCAAAGTTTTTACCCTGCTGACATAATGCTTCGTCAAACATAAGGTCATTACCCGCCGCAGAGCTCAATAAAAGTCCAACGCGTACACCATCGGCTCCAAAATCCTCAATCAACTTGAGTGCATCAGGAGAATTCCCTAGCTGCTTGGACATCTTTCTGCGTTGTTTATCGCGCACCAGACCAGTCAGGTATACATTTTCAAACGGTCTTTTGCCACGATATTCGTATCCCGCAATTATCATTCTCGCAACCCAGAAAAACAAAATGTCAGGTCCGGTAACTAAATCACTCGTAGGATAATAGTAATTAACCTCATCATTTTCTGGCTCTAGAATACCTCCAAAAACGCTGATAGGCCATAACCATGAAGAAAACCATGTATCCAAAACGTCTGGATCTTGGCGTAAATCGGAATCTTGGATATTGGGATTTTGGGATTGTGCTTTTTTCAACGCTTCTTCCCTACTTTCCGCAACCACAAAATCATCTTTACCATCCCCAAAATAATACGCGGGAATTTGCTGTCCCCACCATAATTGACGGGAAATATTCCAATCACGAATATTTTCCATCCAATGACGGTAGGTATTCTCAAACTTCTTAGGATAAAGCTTTACATCATTTGTCTGTAACACTCCTTCAAGAGCAGGTTTAGACAAGTTTTCCATCTTTAAAAACCACTGATCCGACAAACGAGGCTCGATAACTGCTTTGGTACGCTCAGAGGTACCAACTTTGTTGGTATGTTGTTCGGTTTTTACCAAAAAGCCTTTTTCTTCCAATTCTTTGGAGATTTCTTTTCGTACAACAAACCTATCTTTTCCTTGATAATGTAATCCATAAGAATTTAGCGAGGCATCTTCATTGAAGATGTCTATAACCTCCAATTTGTGCTTCTCACCAAGATTCTTGTCATTTTCATCATGGGCAGGGGTCACTTTTAAGCAACCTGTACCGAATTCTATATCTACATACTCGTCTTCTATGATTGGAATCACTCTATTACAGATAGGAACCACAACCTTTTTTCCCCTTAAATGGTGGTATCTCTCATCATTTGGGTTAATACACACTGCTGTATCTCCTAAAATAGTCTCCGGACGGGTGGTGGCAATGGTTACTTTTTCATCTGAGCCCTCAATTTGATAGGCCAAATAATATAAAGTACCCTGTTTTTCCTCATAAATCACTTCTTCATCGGAAAGTGTAGTTTTTGCTTCAGGATCCCAATTTACCATTCGAAACCCTCTATAAATAAGGCCTTTTTCGTACAAATCCACAAAAACCTTGATTACAGAAGCTGACATATCGTCATCCATGGTGAATTTTGTACGGTCCCAATCACAAGAACAACCCAGTTTTTTTAGTTGCTGCAGGATAACTCCACCGTATTCATCTGTCCAATTCCAGGCATGTTTAAGGAACTCTTCTCTGGTTAGATTTGCTTTCGCAATGCCTTCATCCTTTAATTTGGCAACTACTTTGGCCTCCGTAGCAATAGAGGCATGGTCCATTCCAGGTACCCAACAGGCATTCTTCCCTAAAAGTCTGGCCCTTCTAATAAGCACATCTTGTAGCGTATTGTTCAGCATATGGCCCATATGAAGTACTCCGGTGACATTTGGCGGGGGGATTACAATAGTGTAAGGCTCCCTTTCGTCCGGTTTTGAACTAAAAAAATCATGCTTTGTCCAGTAGTTGTACCAGTGCTCTTCTACCCTATTGGGCTCATATTTTGATGGAATTTCCATTTTTCGGTATAGTTTTTGTCTTTTTTGACCCGGATTGGTGTCTGGATGGGTTTTTGCAATATTAATTTATTGTAATTCCTCGGCTAAAGGCCAAATCCGAAATACGAAACAAAAATAAGTAACGTTATTACATAACAAAAGAATTTTGGATGCAGGTGTGAAAACATTTACATTTGGAGTTCACCCAAAACTAGAAATGATGAAAAAATCTGTACTCATGTTATTTGTCGGGCTTCTTTCTTTAGGCACCTACGCCCAGGAATCCGCGGCAAAAATTGAATTTAAAAGCGAAACCATCGATTACGGTGAAATCGCTAAAGGGAGCGATGGTGTTCGAGTCTTCGAATTCACCAACACAGGTACTGCACCATTAGTAATCAGTAATGTAAAGTCTAGCTGTGGATGTACTATTCCCAAGAAACCTGAAGATCCGATTTTACCTGGTAAGACTGGAGAAATACAGGTTAAATATGATACGAACAGAGTTGGCCCCATTAGAAAGGCCATTACTGTCACTTCTAACGCTACAACTGCTACCAAGGTCCTTAAAATTAAAGGAACGGTAAAGGCTGAAGGAGCTAAATAGTTATAAAAAATATTTATTGAAGAAAGCCTTTTCGAAAATTCGGGAAGGCTTTTTTAGTCAAATACACTTTTCAAAACAAAGGAGAACAGCAAATCTTGATTATAGCGTTCTATAAGTACGCGTACACGTTTTCCTTCTCTTTCATTCAACATTTTTAAAACCTCTTGGAGTTTATACTTGTGAATGTTCTTTCCGTTTACTGCTAAAATCACATCTCCCTCCTGCAACCCTGCTTCCGCAGCCGGACTCCCAGCACGAATACCAGAAACGATTATTTCTGGCACTAAGCTCAACCGAGTTTTGTTTTCAAGAAGAATCTGAACATTTCCAAAGGTGCTGCTATCATCATTTTTTACAACTCCATTGAAACCAGCAATACTTTCAGCTATATATCTAAGTCCGTTGTGCTGCAAAGCAATACCAGCTAGATTATATTGAAACGGTGTTTTGAAGTTTACATTCTTTTTAAGGGTAACCTCTCCATTGCCATAGTCAAAAATCAGGTTAAACCGTTTCAATATTTCGCCACCAACACTACCATTACGATCACCTAAATTCTTTAAATAACTATATGACTCTTTATAGGGAAAAGCGGCCTTTGCATCTTTTAATTCAAAATCACCAAGTTTTATACCGCTTACTTTGGTTCGTTTTCCGAAAATATCACCGCTTAATCCCCTTCCAAGATAATCTTCATAATTCTTTTCCGGAATTTCCAATCCGTTTTCTGGCTGATGAAAAAGCCACAGTGCATCGCTACTTCCGGTATCCACCAATAGTTTCACTTTAACATCTTCCTCATCTTTCATTAGGACCGTGCCTTCCACATAAGATTTTCCTCGCTCAATAAACAATGGTAAGGTTTGCGATTTACTACGTGGATTGTGCTTATACAAGTTGGGGTTATGCAATTTTATATTGCGTGCAACATAATTGATTTCTACAATAAAATCTCGGAAAACATCATATCCTAAAATTCCATGCACTGGAATACCAAGCGATGTAGAAAAGTTGATTTCCTTATCTAAAATCACATAAAGGTCTTGATCATAGTTTTTCGCCTTACCAAGTTTAAACTTATTTCCAATAGACCTCAGGGCCTTCATCGGCTCTCCATCACCCAATCCTTTGATAGTAACTTCGGAAACATTGTTGATCTGAATAGAATCTTGGTCGGAGAGATTAAACAATATGGGCTTGCTTACCCCGGAATCTAGGACAAACGTCAGCTCCGCCCCATTAATTTCGACAGGAACTATCATCAGATTGTTGATGAGTTGAAAACGAAGTTTTTGGTACTTCTGGTGTTGTGGCAACTTAAATCCCTGTGCAGAAACCAAGAAGGGAAGCATTACAAAAAGAATTGCAAAAAAATGTAGGTTTTTCTTCAATTTGCTTACTTCTAAATGGTTATCACTATGAAAGATACAAATTATTGACCGATTTAGACTTTAATTTAACATTCTATTACTATTCAAATAATGGTGTAATCTGTTGTTTTCGAGTATTGGTTTTCTCATTTTTGCTAAAATTTATAGCATGCCTGGTATATCCAAAAAAGGGAGGCAAATGCCAGCTTCTCCTATCCGAAAATTGGTCCCATACGCCGAAGCAGCGAAAAAAAGGGGTACCCATGTCATCCATCTGAATATTGGCCAACCTGATATAAAAACACCTCAGGTAGCACTTGATGCGGTTAGAAACCACAATATAGATGTACTTGCTTACAGTATGACAGAGGGTTCTGAACAATACAGGACCAAAATCGCCTCATACTATGCCAAAAACGACATTGAGGTATCTTCTGAAGATATCATCGTAACCACCGGAGGTTCGGAGGCATTGTCATTCGTAATGGGTACTATAATGGATGCTGAAGATGAAATTATAATCCCAGAACCCTTTTATGCCAATTATAATGGCTTTGCAACAGCTTTGGGAGTAAAGGTAATTCCAATAGTATCTCACATTGAAAACAATTTTGCCTTGCCACCTATTTCCGATTTTGAAAAGTTGATTGGACCTAAAACCAAGGCAATTTTGATCTGTAATCCTGGAAACCCCACGGGCTACCTCTACAGCAAAGAGGAAATTCAGCAACTGGCAGCTTTGGTGAAAAAACACAATCTCTTTTTGGTGGCTGACGAAGTATATCGTGAATTCACCTATGAGGGAAGGGTACATTATTCAATTTTACAAGAAAAAGGACTGGAAGAGCATGCGATTATTGTCGATTCCGTGTCAAAACGCTACAGTATGTGCGGTGCACGTATCGGTTGTCTAGTTTCCAAGAATCAAACGGTAATACAAACAGCTTTAAAATTTGCCCAGGCCCGACTTTCTCCACCAACTTTTGCACAAATTGCCAGTGAAGCAGCATTGGAGACTCCGCAATCTTACTTTGATAATGTGATAAAAGAATATGCCGAAAGAAGAAACATTCTCATCGAAGAATTACAAAAATTGGATGGAGTTCGCGTTGCGGTTCCTCAAGGAGCATTTTATTGTGTAGTTGAGCTTCCCGTTTCCAATTCCGATGATTTTGCCCAATGGCTGCTCGAAAAGTTTGAAATGGATGGAAAAACGGTTATGGTAGCTCCCGCAGCTGGATTTTACGCTACCAATGGACTGGGAACCAATCAAATTCGAATAGCGTATGTGCTTGAAAAAGAACTACTTATAAAAGCGGTACAAATTTTGGGAGAAGCTTTAAAAAAGTACAACGCTTAGTGAATATCCAAGAAAACATATCACTAAAAGATTACAACACCTTTGGTATAGATGTCAAAGCAAAAGCTTTTGTTGAAATAAATGGCCTTGCCCAACTGCAAAAGGTATTGGAGTTAAAAGCATATCCCGAAAAGTTCATTTTAAGCGGAGGAAGCAATATGTTGCTTACCAAAGATATTGATGCCTTGGTAATGCATATTAATCTGAAAGGTATTTCCGTTGTTGAAGAAAATGATACCGAAATCATCCTTAAGGCAATGGCCGGTGAAAATTGGCACAATCTGGTACTCTGGACTTTGGAAAGGGGATACGGTGGCTTAGAAAACCTATCGCTGATTCCTGGAAATGTGGGCACAGCACCTATTCAGAATATTGGAGCTTATGGAGTAGAACTTAAAGATGTTTTTGAGAGCTGTGCGGCCATGGAAATTGCCACTGGAGAGTTGGTCGCTTTTGACAAAGATGCCTGTAAATTTGGCTATCGGGATTCCATTTTCAAGAATAATGCAAAGGGAAAATACATCATTACCTCTGTGAACCTAAAACTTACTAAACACAATCATACTCTTAGTACGGGTTATGGAGCTATTGAAAATGAGCTCAAGAAAAATGGGATTGTTTATCCAACCATTCATGATATTTCTGATGCAGTTATTGCAATTCGACAAAGTAAATTACCGGATCCCAATAAAATTGGGAACAGTGGCAGTTTTTTCAAAAACCCAGTCATTTCCAGAAAAACCCATCAAAAAATAAAAAAGAAAAATCCGGATTTACCATCATATGAAGTGGATGAAAATCATTTTAAGATTCCGGCTGGCTGGCTCATTGAGCAATGTGGTTTTAAAGGAAAACGGTATGGAGACGCGGGGGTTCATGAAAAACAAGCGCTTGTAATTGTAAACTATGGCAGTGCGACTGGAGAAGAATTATTAAAACTGGCCGAGCTTATTCAAAATTCGGTGGATAAAAGATTCAATATTCAGATCAAACCTGAAGTGAATGTAATAAAATAACCCCTGCATTGAATCAATAACAGGGGTTATACCAAACCAAACTAACCAAAATTGTATATACTTGAAGTATAATTGCTGGCAAATACAAAGATTATAAAACCAACAAATAATCCTTTTTCTAACTTAACGTTGTAGTATATACGAGATAAACATTATTTTAGATTTTAGCCCCCTAAAATTTTACCTTAACCACCCTTGGATGAGTACACTTATTGAAAGACATATTGTATCACTTCTTGCCGAAAAGGACGACAAAGCTATATCGCTCTTGTACGAACATTACGGCGACACCCTTTATGGTGTAGCATACAAAGTGGTACGGGATGAAGATTTGGCCCAAGACATTCTGCAAGAAAGTTTCATTAAAATCTGGAAAAAAGCAGATACTTATGACCCATCAAAGGCAAAACTTTTTACTTGGCTTTTTCGGATTACGCGAAATACCGCCATCGATAAATTAAGAAGCGTCAGCAATAAATCGGATAAAGAAGTCCAAATAGACGTTTCGGACGTATATAACTTAGGAGTAAGTGGCATTCGACCTGAATTTATGGATGTCCAAGAAAATCTGGATAAGATTGAGCCCAAGTACAAAATTGTTCTGGAAGCTCTATTCTTTGAAGGAATGACGCAGCAAGAAGCAAGCGAAGAATTGGACATTCCTTTAGGTACTGTAAAGTCCAGACTTAAAATAGGCTTAAGGGAATTGGGCAAAATTTATGGAACGAGTATTACACAACTCCTGCTGATAATTTTATTGTCATGAAAGAAAAAGTACAACAATTTTTGGATTCCGACATACTGGAAAAATACCTTCTGGGAGATACTTCAAAAGAAGAGTCCCTTAAGGCAGAACGTTATATCACCATGTATCCTGAGGTTAGGGAAACCTATGACCAACTCCAGGACAATCTGGAGGCTTTTGCCAAAATGTACGCCAGAAAAACACCTGAAGGCCTAAAAGAAATCATTCTTCATAGTGCCAGAAAGGAAAAAGTGGCAACCAAAAGATTCTACCGATATGCAGTTGCTGCTAGTATAGCGTTAATGGTCTTTGCTGGGTCTTCTTACTTCCTTTGGAACCAAAACAAGAGTTTACAGCAAGAAAATACTATGGTCACCAACCAGATGAACAATTTGCAACAGAACATGCAAAATCAACTGGAGGATATGCGAAACCAATTTATTGTGCTTAACAACCCTGCTACAAGAAAGTATGCGGTCAACGGTAAGCGCGAAGGTAAAGAGCTCAAGGCCATAGCCTATGTTAATCCGGTTAAAAAATTATCCTATATCAACGTTAGTAATGTTCCCGATCTTCCGGAAAACAAATGTTTTCAGATGTGGGCAGAAGTTAATGGTGAATTGGTCAATTTAGGTGTGATCAAGAATTTTGATGAAAAGGACAAGCTTTTGGCACTACCCTACGCAGAAAATGCAATTGGCTATATTACCATAGAGTCTGAAGGTGGAAATACCTCTCCAACGGTCAAAAATATAGTGGCCAACATTTCATATTGAGACTACGTCAAAGTATTGCTAAACTTAAAGCGCTTTAGATAGGTATTTTGTACCTTTGCGTAAAATTTGGAATATGAAGTTAGCATTATTGACCATTGGTCTTTTAGGACTTGCTTTTGCAGGAATTGCTATAAAAATTTGGTCCAAAAAAGACGGGAAATTTGCAGGAACATGTGCCAGTCAGAATCCTTATCTGAATCAAGAGGGTGAAGCATGTGGTTTTTGTGGGAAGCTTCCCGATGAACAGGAATGCAAGAAAGATTCAGTTCTAGAAGCTCAATAATTCCTTTCCAATATTCATCAAAATCAGATTTTTTGCTCAAGGCCGAACAATCTATCCAAGAAAATATCAAAAAGGCGAAAGATGGAAATCAGATTGCCTTTAGCATCCTCTTAGACACATTTTGGAACGATGTTTATGCCTTTCAATTGGCCAGGACCAAAAATGAAAACGATGCAGAAGACATTACCATCCGAACGTTTTCAAAAGCCTTTGATAAAATAAATTCCTACGATGATGCCTACGAATTCAAAACTTGGCTGATTACCATATCCAAAAACCTTCATGTTGACCTCATCCGCAAAAGAAAAAGAAGTTTATTGGATGAAATGGATACAGATGGAGATGAAGTAAAAAAAGTTTTGGACGAGTCACCCTCAGTTGAAGACCGGCTTATTACAGAGCAAAATTTGGCCAATTTACTCCAGGACATCAAAAAATTGAAAGCACACTATCAGAAGGTCATCAATCTTCGCTATTTCAACGAATTGAGCTATGCCGAAATTGCCAAAGAGCTCAATGAACCTGTGAATAACATCAAGGTGAAATTACTACGCGCCAAGAAACTTTTGGCCGAAATCATTACAAAAAAGTGACTTAGGGTTTCCTTGCCAGTTTCGTATCTTTGTACCTCAATATTTTAATATGGGCACAACCGCCGTTGATAACGTTCTACCACCAAAAGGAAAGCCAAAATGGCTTAGGGTAAAACTTCCAACAGGAAAAAAATATACACAATTGCGTGGATTGGTCGACAAGTACGACCTACACACCATTTGTACCTCTGGTAGTTGTCCAAACATGGGTGAATGCTGGGGAGAGGGCACGGCTACTTTTATGATATTGGGCAATATCTGTACCCGTTCATGTGGTTTTTGTGGAGTAAAGACCGGCAGACCAGAAAGTGTTGATTGGGCCGAACCCGAAAAAGTGGCGCGATCTATCAAGATTATGGGTATAAAACATGCCGTTGTCACTTCTGTAGATAGGGATGACCTAAAAGATATGGGGTCGATAATATGGGCGGAAACCGTAAAGTCCATTCGAAGAATGAATCCTGAAACTACGCTAGAAACCTTGATACCCGATTTTCAAGGCATTGAAACCCATTTGGACAGAATTCTCGAGGTAGCTCCAGAAGTTATTTCCCATAATATGGAAACTGTGAAGCGACTTACCCGTGAAGTACGCATACAAGCTAAGTATGAGCGAAGTTTGGGAGTATTGGATTATTTAAAGAAAAATGGTGCCAGCCGAACCAAATCTGGAATTATGCTAGGATTGGGTGAAATGGAAGAAGAAGTAATTCAAACTATGAAGGACTTGAGGAATGCAGAAGTTGATGTGGTCACCATCGGACAATATCTACAGCCTTCAAAAAAACACCTGCCAGTAAAAGAGTTTATCTTGCCGGAACAGTTTAAAAAATATGAAGAAATCGGTTTAGAAATGGGCTTTAGGCATGTTGAAAGTGGTGCATTGGTGCGTTCTTCGTACAAAGCACATAAGCATATCGATTAATTCTTCCTTACCCAAATTTTCATGAAACAGCTCAATATTGGCATCAACGGCTTTGGACGCATAGGAAGAACGCTTTTCAGGCTACTTCAAGACCATTCTAACCTAAAGGTTACTGCAATAAACGATTTAGCCGACGCCAAAACGTTGGCCCATCTGTTGAAATATGATAGTATCCATGGGACAATAAATGCTAAAGTCGAATCCAATGATCACGAAATCGTTATTGATGGTGAAAAAGTTGCTGTCCTAAACAACGAGCATCCAAAAGATATTAATTGGGCAGCATATGAGGTAGATATTGTAATTGAGGCTTCAGGAAAGTTCAAAAACAAGGAATCTCTAGACTATCATATTAAAAATGGCGCAAAAAAGGTAATTCTTTCCGTTCCTCCTGAGGAGGATCACATTAAAATGGTGGTCTTGGGAGTAAATGAAAATAGTATTGGTCCAAACGACCATATTGTCTCCAATGCCTCCTGTACAACCAATAACGCGGCACCAATGATTAAGGTGGTAAATGAGCTATGTGGCATAGAACAAGCCTATATAACCACCATACATTCCTATACATCCGACCAAAGTTTACATGATAGACCGCACCGCGATTTAAGACGATCCCGCGCGGCCAGTCAGTCCATTATTCCCACAACAACGGGTGCTGCAAAAGCGTTGACCAAAATTTTCCCGGAATTGTCCGATGTGATTGGGGGCTGCGGCATTCGCGTACCGGTTCCAAACGGGTCATTGACCGATATAACCTTCAATGTAAAAAAGGAAACCTCCATTGCCGAAATAAACCATACTTTTGAACATTACGCCAACAACCAATTAAAAAACGTACTTTTTTATACGAAAGACCCTATAGTTTCCATTGATATAAACAATAGTTGCTATTCTTGTACGTTTGATTCTTTAATGACATCCGTTATTGGAAAAATGGTAAAAATAATAGGATGGTACGACAATGAAACTGGATATTGTTCCAGAATTATTGATTTAATAGCTTTGTTTATCAAGAAAAACTACGTTTGACATCAAGCTCAATATATAACCATATTTGCAGCGCAAAATGGGTTGTTCTGTGCATTTTCCTATGTGCCCAGGTTTCTTTTGGTCAAAGCGATGTAAATTCTACAGCGGATGTACAGTCCATTTTCGACCAGTTTACAGTGTACCGCCATCAGAATAAAATTGGCAAAGCTCTGGAAACCTTAGACCAGGCTGCAGAGATTGCCGAGAACAATGAGGATGCCAAACTTCTTTTGGACACCTACCATCAATATGCACGGATATTTTTAGAAGAAGGAGATCGCGAGACCACTATTTTTTATCTAGATAGGGCCAGTATTCTTTTAAAGGACCTTTCCTACTCTTTTGGCCAAGCCACACATAATTATTTGGAAGCCGCATTGCGATTTGATGAAGGCAACAATTTTCAGTCGTTAAAACTTCTTGAAGAATCAAGAAAGGTAAGCAACAATAGAAATCTCGGTAATAATATTCTATTGTTGGAGGCATATATCTTCACGAATATTGAGCGCTATGACGATGCCATTAAAAATTTGCATGCCCTTATCGTAAATTCAGATGATAAAGAAAGAGCCTACCTAGCAACTAAGGCAAATTTACAATTGGCAAGTATTAGTCTTGAACTCAATGATCTGGAGGAAGGTATAATTCATTCAAAAGCTGCTCTTGAACTCGCGCAAAAGCACTCATATTTCAAAGACATTAAAACTGCCAATGAACGACTTTCAGAAATCTATGAAAAAAGTGGTGATTTTGGCGAGTCGCTTCATTATAAGAAAGCATTGGTAAGCATAAAGGATTCCATTTTCAATATTGAAAAGACCAAATTGGAGACCAAAACAGCAGACAAAATTCGTTTTGAGCACCAAATGAATGAAATCAACAAACTTACAGCCAAAAATGAAGAACTAAGCGAATCCAAAAGCCGTTCAGAAATAACATTGATATTAACCTCTGCGTTTTTGACCATAATATCCTTGCTGGCGGTATCGCTTTTCAGAAATAACCAGATAAAGCTCAAGACCAACGATCTTTTATACACAAAAAACAAGGAACTGGAGTTAGCAAGGGATTCTGCGGTTTCTGCCATGGAAGCCAAGACCAACTTCTTGTCAACTGTAACGCACGAGCTCCGTACGCCGCTTTACGCAGTTACCGGTCTTACACATTTGCTTTTAGAGGAAAACCCAGCGGAACACCAAAAGGATCACTTAAAATCTTTGAAGTTTTCAGGAGATTATCTGTTGAACTTTATTAACGATATTCTTCAAATCAATAAAATTGATGCAGACAAGCTTGAACCCCTGAATATTGAATTCAAACTGCACAAGGTTTTAAAGGATGTTGTCGATTCCTTGAAGCAAAATGCCAATGAGAACGATACCACACTGATTCTTGATTATGACCCAAGTATTCCGCAGCAATTGCTTGGAGACCCTATTAAGATTTCACAGGTATTCATGAACTTGGTGGGTAATGCCCTGAAATTTACCAAGGATGGTAAAGTTGAGGTTATTGCCAAAATGCTTAAAAAAGAGGAAGACGCTGTAAAGCTGTATTTTGAAGTAAAAGATAACGGTATTGGAATCTCTGAAGATCAACAGCAAAACATTTTTGAAAGTTTTGAACAAGGTTCAATACAGATTAATAGAGAGTATGGTGGGACCGGTCTAGGACTTACCATTGTAAAGAGTCTGCTTGGTCTCTTTGATAGTAAAATCAATCTAGAAAGTGAGCTTGGGCAGGGAAGTTCTTTCTTCTTTGAATTGGATTTAAAATGCGACACCAAAGCCTTAGAAGAGGTTTCATTTGAATTGGAGCCCGAAGAGTTCGATTTTACCGGCTTACACCTTTTGGTAGTTGAAGACAACAAAATCAACCAGGTTATCACCAAAAAAATGCTCACCAAAAAGGAAATCACCTGCGACATCGCCAACAATGGTAATGAAGCGATTGACCTCGCCAAGACCAATACCTATAATGCCATTTTGATGGATATTCATATGCCTGGCATAAGTGGTGAGGAAGCTACGCGGCAAATACGGAAGTTTGACCAAGACATTCCAATTATTGCCCTTACTGCAATTTCTTTGGACGATAGTTTGGATAGCTTCTATGAAGCTGGGTGTAACGATGTGGTGACCAAGCCTTTCAAACCGGAAGTTTTCTATCAAAAAATCGGAGAGAACATCTTTCAGAAAAAAGAACAGGGATTGGTCTAAATTTGGGCTAAAACAATCTTTTTTAACACTTCATGGTCACGAGCATCAAAACTGTGGGCCACTTCCAGATAATAAAGGTTTTCTACCCGACCATCCAACCGCACATAATCTTTTTCCGTAGTAAGCACAAGCTGAAAATTGGCAAATTTCTGAATCTCTTCATCTGAAAAATAGTGATGATCACCAAACTCAAAATGGTCAAATTTTAATCCTTGATTTTTCAAATGGGAAACCAAATGTTGGGGGGATGCGATTCCAGTCACCAAAGCAAAATGAGTTCCTTTCAATGTATTCAGTGCCATCTGATCTATGCTATTGCTCAGGGATTCGGCATAAGTTAAAGTCGAGAAAAGTACTTCCTGATGAGGCTTGGGTTTGATACTACTTACAATCTTATCTTTTTCTTCTTGCAAAATACCTGACGGACATTTGGTTACTATAATAACATCGGCACGCTTTGCTTCAGACTTACTATCCCTTAAATCACCGGTAGGTAAATACCAGTCGTTAACGAACAAATTATGGTATGCAGTCAATAAAATGGAAAAGTTAGGTTGAACACGTCTATGTTGAAAAGCATCATCCAATAGAATCACTTCTGGATTTATGTTGGCTTCGAGTTTCTGAATCCCATTTTGTCTATCGGTATCCACAGCAATCACGATGTCTTGGAATTTTCGATACAGTTGAAAGGGTTCATCTCCCAAATCTTCGACAGAGCTATCGGGGTTTGCCAACTGAAACCCTTTGGATTTTCTTTTATATCCCCTACTCAATACAGCAATACGTCTATTCTCCAATAATCGTATTAAATATTCAATCATTGGCGTTTTTCCTGTACCTCCTACACTAAGGTTGCCAATACAAATAGTAGGCGTTTCAAATGATTTAGATTTGAACAAGCCCACGTCGAACATACGGTTTCGAATAAAAACCACTAGGGCGTAAATCAATGAAAACGGAAATGCGATTTTGCGTAAGAACTGCAGCATAAAGCGAAAATATAATATTTTATCTTTAGCCATCTTAAGAAACAGCAAATGACCGTAAAGGATATTACAAAAATATTGGAAGAACTTGCTCCTTTGGAACATGCCGAGGATTTTGACAATGTTGGCCTATTGGTCGGAAACGCCAAAACAGAAGTAACGGGTGTTCTGGTAACCCTTGACACTTTAGAAGAAGTGGTTGATGAAGCCATAGAAAAAAGCTGCAATCTCATAGTAAGCTTTCACCCCATCATTTTTAAAGGATTGAAAAAACTAACCGGAGCAAGCTATGTGGAACGCACGGTAATGAAGGCCATTGCCAACAACATAGCCATCTATAGCATGCATACAGCTCTTGACAATAGTAATGCAGGGGTCAATGCCAAAATTTGTGAGGTCCTCGAGATTCAAAACCCCAAAATCCTAATCCCAAAAACCAACACCATAAAAAAATTGGTCACCTATGCTCCAATCAACACAGCGGATAACGTTAAGTCTGCCCTATTTCAAGCTGGTGCCGGAGCAATGGGAAAATACAGCAATTGTAGTTTTAGTTCAGAAGGTATGGGAAGTTTTAAGCCCGAAGCAGGAACAAATCCAACCCTGGGAGAAGTTGGACAAGTGCATCAGGAAAAGGAAGTTCAAATCAATATGGTCTTTTCTTTTGAAAAAGAACGAAGTATACTCAACACTCTTTTTGAAAATCATCCCTATGAAGAGGTCGCCTATGAAATTCTAACCTTGGAAAACAGCAACCAAGATATTGGAATGGGCATGGTAGGAACGCTTGAAACCCAGATGAGCGAAGAAGCTTTTCTCAAAATGGTAAAAAAACGAATGAACGCTTCTGTAGTCAGACATTCGAAATTCCGGGATAAAATGGTAAATACAGTTGCTGTTTTAGGCGGTAGCGGTGCTTTTGCAATTGCTGCTGCCAGGAAAGTAAAAGCTGATGTTTTTATCACTTCTGACATAAAATACCATGAGTTTTACCAAGCGGAAGGACAATTGGTCATTGCCGATATCGGGCACTTTGAAACAGAGCAGTTTACAAAAGAGTTATTGGTTGATTATCTTATCAAAAAAATTCCTAATTTTGCAGTCGCGTTATCAGAAAGTATAACGAATCCCATCAAGTATTTATAAAAATTTATGGCGAACAAGAAAGAAAACACCGTGGAAGAAAAACTAAGAGCTCTTTATGACCTGCAGTTGATTGATTCCCGGGTTGATGAAATACGCAATGTAAGAGGTGAACTACCATTGGAAGTACAAGATTTGGAAGATGAAGTACTTGGCCTTAAAACCAGGATGGACAAATTAAAGACCGATGTTGAAACGGTCAATTTTGAAATTGCTGCCAAAAAGAACCTTATCGAAGAGTCAAAGGTATTGATGAAAAAATATGCCGAGCAGCAAAAAAATGTACGTAACAGCCGTGAATTTAACTCCTTGAGCAAAGAAATTGAGTTTCAGGAGCTTGAAATTCAGTTGGCCGAAAAGAACATTAAGGAGTTCAAAGCCCAAATTGAGCAGAAAAAGGAAGTGATTTCCGATACAAAAGAAAAGCTTTCTGAACGCGAAGGGCACTTGAAACACAAAAAAAGTGAATTGGATGCTATTCTTGCCGAAACTGAAAAAGAAGAAAAGGCGCTATTAAAGAAATCGGAAGAATTCGAAGATAAAATCGAAGAGCGATTGATTCAGGCCTACAAGCGCATTAGACATAATGTAAAAAATGGTCTTGCAGTTGTGCCAGTTGAACGTGGTGCTTCTGGAGGTTCTTTCTTTACAATTCCACCACAGGTGCAAGTTGAGATTGCTTCCCGTAAAAAAATCATTACCGATGAGCACAGCGGAAGAATTTTAGTTGATCCACTTCTTGCTGAAGAAGAACAGGGCAAAATGCAGAAATTGTTTACCAAGATCTAGATTCTCAGTAAACTTTAAAATACAAAGCCACCATTAAGGTGGCTTTTTTGTATCTAATAACTTGTTTCAGGAATCTTCTATAAATCGCTTTCTGAAAGTAATTCTAGTATTTTATTTTCTACTTGCTCAGAATCCCATATAGTTTCAATATCGGGAAGTTGCATTACCTCTTGCATAATCTTTTCTTGCCCATCCCCTATCGCCAATGCTTCTACATACGGTTTATCCGAAAAAGTGACCCTACTGTATACCGGAATCCATTTATCAGGATGTTTGGCGGAGAATCTTTTCTCGATTTTCTTCTGTAATAAAAATTGCTGGTCAGCTGTTTTGCTGCTCATTTCAATAAAATTGCGATAGCTTAATTCTGCAATTGCATCCGCATTAGGCTTTCGTTGTTTTTGATAGGCAGAGAAAATAGCCTCCCAATCGTCTCCATGTTCACCCATCAATTCATTCAAAACAAAAATATCCTCAAAACCCGCATTCATTCCTTGTCCGTAAAAAGGCACAATAGCATGTGCCGAATCCCCAACTAGGGCAACCTTGTCCCAATAGGTCCATGGATAACACTTCATCGTAACCATGGCGCTTGTGGGGTTATTAAAAAAATCATTGGTGAGGTTTTCTATTTCCTTCCTGACATTGGGAAAATATGTTTTAAAAAAATCGGTAGCCGCTTTTTTATCTGCTATGCTCTCAAAAGAAACTGGGCCCTCGAATGGCAAAAAAAGCGTGCAGGTAAAACTACCGTCGACATTTGGCATGGCAATCAGCATAAATCTCCCACGGGGCCATATGTGAAACGAATTCTTCTCCAATTTATGGGAGCCATCCGCATTTGGCGGAATTGTCAATTCTTTATATCCTACATCAATAAAATCTTGTGAATAATCAAAACGACTTCGCCGTTGCATTTTGTGCCGGACTCTTGAAAAAGCTCCATCGCAACCAAAAATCAAATCATATTGGTATTCCTTCCATTCACTTTTTTCAGTTTCGCCGGTATATAATTTGGCTTCGGGTAAATCAATGTCCCAGACCTTTTCGTTAAATTGAAAATTGGTGCCAGCCTTCTCTGCAAGATCAATCATTTTTCGATTTAGAATACCACGGGAAATAGACCAAATTGCCTCGCCTTCCTTTCCATATTTTTGATAGTAGACCGGCTTTTCATTGACATGCATTGCCCTTTTTTCAAGAGGAATTGCTATTTCTTTAATACTATCTTCCAAACCTACCTCACGTAGCGCTCGCCAACCTCTATTGCTCATAGCAAGATTTATAGACCGACCCGAAAATTCAACGGTCCGAATATCTGGTCTGCGGTCAAAAACAGTTACCAAATGTCCCTGTTTTCTGAGGTAGACCGCCAGAAGTGATCCCACCAATCCTGAACCGATGATGGCTATATTCTTTGGAGTTTGTTTCATATACGCTAGTGGATATCAGTTCGTGTAACCGTTAAAAATAAGAATAAGTAGGATTGGAATTGTTTTCAATCCTACAAATTAGCGTTAAACAGGATTCTTTTTTGTGCCAAATCCAACAAGGCTATACTTCAAGATAAATTTTCACATTTTTTAACATAACTAAAAGGGTTTTTGGTATCAAAATTGCCATATATATTACAAATATCCCGCTTCGGCGTCCATATATATGCAAAAAGTCCTTCATAAATTTTATGAAGGACTTTTTCCCTTTTACTTATTGATGGTTTTTATTCTAAAATTCCATCCACTATACCATAGGCCACAGATTCTTCAGCACCCATCCAATAGTCACGGTCAAAATCTTTCATGACCTTCTCATAATCTTGCCCACAATTATCGGCCAAAATCTTTGCACCAAGTTCTTTGGTCTTGATGATTTCCTTAGCTTGAATTTCGATATTGGACGCCTGTCCTCGTGCTCCACCGCTTGGCTGGTGAATCATTACACGGGCATGTGGCTGAATAAAACGTCTACCTTTTTCCCCTACGGACAAAAGAATAGATCCCATAGACGCTGCCAATCCAGAACAAACCGTCGAGACTGGGCTTTTTATTTGTTTTATAGTATCGTAAATCGCAAAACCTGAGGTCACATATCCTCCAGGGCTGTTAATGATCAACTGAATTTCTTTGTTGTTTTGCAAATCCAAGTAGAGTAAACGGTCTATTACGTGCTTTGCAGAATCATCATCAACCATTCCCCATAAAAACACTTTACGCTCTTCAAGCAACTTCTCTTGGACCAACTCTTGTACTTTTCCTTTTTTTGAACTCATTCTATAGCTTTTGAAAGTTTCAAAATTAATCAAATTCCAAAGAAGTTTCGGGTACTGACAGTTCTCTTTGTCGAAATAAAATATCTATGACTTTATCTCTACCTTTTCTGAGACCACATCTTTAATGGGAATTACAAACTTTCCATTTTTGGTCACTAAGGTCAATGAATTATTTTCAATGGCTTCAATAGTACCCGTATGTCCTGAAATCACAACTTTGTCACCAACTGCATAGGTCCTTCGGGTGTAAAAAGACCTTAAGAGGTCGGTAATCACATCCCTGGAACCTAAACCAAGTCCCAATGCAAAAGCCAAAAGGAACGCCCCCAAGATCATAGTGATATTGTTGGTGATAATAGAGGTGTCGATTCCGGCCTGGTTTAATGCGGTAATCGAAATAAATATCACAATGATATAAAACAGCATGTTGCTCACCACATTGGATCCACCGAACTCTAGAGAGTCGAACAACTTCTTTACGGTTTTCTTTACAAAATTGCCGATATACAGTCCAATCATCATTAATGCCAAAGCACTAAACAATCTTGGCAAGTATCGTAGTAAGTTGCCTATTTCTGTGGAAATGATTTCCCAACTTAAAATATCGGCTGCGACAATCAAAAAGACAAGTAGTAAAAACCACTTAACAAATCCTAAGATCACCTTAATAATGTCAATTTTTAAATCTCCTTTGCCGAACAACTCCATTTCATTGATTTTTTCACTCAATGCATCTGCCTTGGCCAACTTTAAGATTTTACCTAGAATAAACAGCACAATTTTAGTGACCAGCCATCCAATCAAAAGAACAATCAACGCGCCGATTATCTTTGGCAGGGCCATAGCAATGTCCCTTCCCATCGTGGTTAGCGAATCGAATGTCAAGTCTTTCCATTCATTTATAGTTTCCATATTCGTAGTATTTTAAATGTTCCGATTAATTATTTCCCAAGGTTTTAAAGAGTTTGCGCAAAGCTGAGCCAACATTGAAAGAAAACAATGATGCTAAATCAAGAATCAACTTCGCTGCCGCGATGTCGTTCATTACTTTTTTCTTCATTCCGGGTGGCACCTCTCTTAATGAGGCCTCCAACTCTCTAAATGGATTTCTTTTTTTCTTTGCCATCTATGCTAAGGTGTTATAGATTTCCAATAGTTTTTCTTTTGCTCTCTTTAAGCGCATTTTTACAGCGCTCTCCCCTATTTCCATAAGGGTCACTAGTTCTTTAATAGATGCTCCATCTTGATATTTCAACAATAAAATCGACTTATCTTCTGGAGAAATCAATTCCAATGCTTCCTTTAATTTATTGGTCTTCATCTCAAAAAGACTGTCATCTGGTACTTCAGCGCTAAGCTTATATTCCGAGTCTTCTACTGGTATCGATTTATCGCTCATTTTCCGCTGCTTGTTCCGATTCACGTAGTTCACACAAAAGTTATAAGTAAACGAGTACAGCCAGGTTGAAAACTTGGATTTCCCTTTAAACATTTTCAGCTTAATAAAAAGTTGTAAGAAAACGTCCTGTGTTAGGTCCTCCGCCTCATCTTCTGACCTTGCAAATCCATAACATTTGTTATAGACCATTTTTGCATAACGGTCGTACAATTTGCCGAACAGCATAGGATTGTTGTTGGCCACAATCTTTTTCACCAACTCCTCATCTGACAGATGGGCATATGGGTCGTCTGCTTCCAAAGGTTTCTTATCAAGGTTATTTATAAGAATTAGAAACAGCCTTTTGAGAAAAGTCACTCGAAATGGATTGTGGTTACGGAATCAGTTAAAAATGAAATAGAAATATCCCTGAATATAAATTAAAATCAAATTACATTTGAAAAAAAATGAAAATGAAAACCCTTTCACTTTTAATAGCTTCTTCTCTTTTTGTGCTGACCAGTTGTAAAACTGAACCCAAAAAGGTTGAAAAGAAAGAAATTACACAGCTGACCATTGCTGAAAAAATTGCCCATGCCCATGGCTATGACAACTGGAAATCAGTAAATGAATTCACTTTTACGTTTAACGTGGATAGGGACAGTACGCACTTTGAACGCACCTGGATATGGAAGCCCAAAACCAACGAAGTTACAGCAATCTCAGAAAAGGACACCTTGACCTATAACCGAAAATCAATGGATAGCACTGTCACTAAGGTCAATGCAGGGTTTATCAACGATCGCTACTGGGTCTTGGCACCATTCAACCTTATATGGGATGCCAGTAATTATACTTTTGAACATCAACTTGAGGAAAAAGCTCCCATCAGTCAAAAGCCAATGCAAAAATTGACCATTGTTTATGGAAATGAAGGCGGGTACACTCCTGGTGATGCCTACGATTTTTATTTTGGCGATGACTACATAATTCGTGAATGGGTCTTTAGAAAGGAAAATCAGCAAGAACCCTCCATGACCACTACATGGGAAGATTATATTGAAATGGGTGGACTACAACTCGGAAGAGACCATAGAAAGGCCGAAGAGTCTTTCAGTTTGAATTTCACCAACTTGAAAGTCAAATAGGCTATGGTTATGATTTCTTCCTCTTAAGGGAAAATGTAACTAGCAATACTAAAAGGACACAGCCTAAAAGGCCATAAAAGCTATGCGTTAGGGTAGCTTGTTCGGCCACAAACCCTAAAATAACCGGTCCCATTAAAAAGCCTAGGTAGCCTGTTCCTGCAATAAAGGATACGCCTTTAGCTGATTCAACACCTTTGACATTTCCTCCAATACGAAAAAGCTCGGGGATAATAACGGAGAATCCAAGACCATTCAGTGCAAATCCGGCTATAGCCAGCAGGGTATTTCCGGATAGTACGAGACCATATCCCAATGCCGCAATAACAGTTCCCAGGACCACTATTTTTATTGAACCAATTTTTTCGCTTATACCATCTCCCAAGAAACGACCCAAGGTCATTGCAATCGAAAACGCCAAAAATCCGGAACCAATTAGGGTCTCGGGTGCCATAGTTATCTCTTTGAGATAAAGACCACTCCAGTCAACAATTGCCCCCTCACTTCCCATGGTTACAAATGCAATTATTCCCAGCAGAAACAAGGGCTTTAAAAGTTTGATTGAAAATTGTTCTTTCTCAACGGGCGCCGCGACAATGTTAATATACTTTCGATGGAAATATAGATTTATTGCAAATACTACGGCCACCGTCATACCCATATGTAAAGCAGGGTTTCCAATGACAGGAATCAAAAAGCTACCTAATCCTACAATAACTCCACCTAAGCTGAAAAAACCGTGAGCGGCGGACATAAAGTTCTTTTTGTCTTCTTTTTCTATTTCTGTCACCAACGTATTCATTGCAATATCTGTGAGTCCATTAAAGAGACCGAAAACAAACAACGAAAACATCAACAAATAATAATTTGGAGCCAACAAGGGAAGCAAAGCCGTAAGACTACATATTACAATACTGTACCAGGTTGCTTTTCCAACTCCAAACCTGTTAATGATTTTAGATGCAATAGGAAAGATTGTAAACACTCCCAGTGAAAGACAAAAAAGGGCAATTCCTAAATCGGCTTTATTAATATCCAATCTTTCCTTTACGGATGGAATGTATATGGCCCATGTACCGAACAAAATATTTAAGCTTGTAAAAATCCAAGCTGGGGCAAAATATCGGGGATTGGAAAGAATAAGTTTTAATGACCTCATCGTCAATCTAATTTCTTACAAAGAAAACAACCATTATCAATTTTAAATATCCCATAATATTCCAATTATATGACAATTCATTCTAAAAACAATTTCATAACTTCCATTTTTGATAGTTTTACATCATAATAAAGGTAAAATCCTATCATGAATCATACTTTTACACTCAACAATGCTGTGCCAATGCCTAAAATTGGCTTAGGAGTTCTCTTTGCTAAGAATGATAATGAAGTGGAAACGGCAGTAATTTCGGCATTGCAAGCTGGGTATCGAAAAATTGATACAGCTTCCGCATATCAAAATGAAGAAGGTGTCGGGTCTGGGATAGCCAAAAGTTCTGTTTCCCGTTCAGAAGTGTTCCTAACAACCAAGGTATGGAACACTGAACAGGGTTATGACAAAACTTTAATAGCATTTGAGCAAAGTCTGGCAAAATTACAAACGGATTATATAGACCTCTACTTAATTCATTGGCCCGTAAAATCGAAATATAAGGAGACATACAAAGCCATGGAAAGCATTTATAAAAGTGGTAGGGCCAAGGCAATCGGAGTGTGTAATTTTGATATTTCCCAGCTAGAGGATTTGATGGAACATTCGGATATTGTCCCTGCAATGAATCAAGTCGAAATGCATCCACATCTCAGCCAAAATGAGTTGATCAATTTTTCTAAGAAATATGATATACAGTTGGAAGCCTGGCGACCAATAATGATGGGAGAAGTTTTGCAAATTCCCGAATTGACACAAATAGGGACACAACATAATAAGTCTGCCGTACAGATTGCATTGCGTTGGTTAGTTCAAAGAGGAATCGCCGTAATTCCAAAATCTGTAACTCCTAAAAGAATACAGGAAAATTTCGACATTTTAGATTTTGAATTATCAAAGAAAGAAATGAAAATCATCGAAGGATTAAACAAGAATAGAAGACTTGGAGAAGACCTATCCCATGTAATATAGTTCTCTTAAACCATAAAGATTGCTGCCATGAAACCCATTTACGAATCAATAATACCCAGTGCAAATGCCTCATTTAAGGTTGAAAGCTATGGCCCGACCTCAAAATGCGAAACTGCAGGTTGGCATATACATCCGGAATATGAAATAGTATACGTGAAAAATGGCTCGGGAACTCTAAAAATTGGTAATAAAACTTACAATTATACTGATGGTACACTTGTTTTTTTAGCGGGAAACATTCCCCATTCGGATTTTGGAAATAATGAAAAAAAGAACAGTCAAGAAATAGTTATCCAATTCTCGAAGGAAACTGTATATGATAGGCTCACTCTTTTTCCAGAGTTGCACGGTATGAAACAGTTGATTGAAATGTCCAAGTACGTTCTCATTTTTGAGGATGAAGTCAAAGCAAACTTAAGTACCTATCTTGAGCGTTTTGATGCATTGGACAATCAAGGGAAGCTGATTAACCTGTTCTTTATTCTGGATTACTTGAGTAGAAATGACCAGTACGTGTGTCTTTTCGATTCATACCCGATAAACAAATACAAAAAAAACGAGATTGATCGTCTTGAGGAGGCTTTTGAATATGTCAACAACAACTATTCAAAAAACATCTCCGTTGCCCAAATATCACATCAATTGGGTTATACGGCCAATTCTTTTTGTCGATTCTTTAAAAAAATGACGAATCGAAGGTTTATCGATTTTGTAAATGAGTTTCGCATCGAAAAAGCTGTAGAGGCTTTCAATGAAAACAATACCATGATCGCTCAAGTAATGTACAACTCAGGTTTTAACGATCCCTCTTATTTTACAAAACAATTCAAAAAGTACCAAGGGATGACACCAAGTGTTTATTTGAAGTCAAAATATGCCCAATCACTTACTTAGAATGCCTTGCTTAAGAATTTGCCCGAAATTATACATGTCGGCATATGAGCAATAAAAAGGAGCAGGTGCCAATCGAATAACATTGGGTTCCCGCCAGTCTGTAATAACACCGTTTTTCATCAAATAATCGAATAGAGCCCTTCCTTCGCCATGAAGAAAAACGGAGAGCTGACAACCTCGCTCTTCTGGAGTAATAACTTCAAAGGAACTACTCACTTCCTTATCAATTTCGTGAAGTACGAATTCCAGGTAGGCTACAATTTTTTTCTGCTTTTCAATTAAAGCTTGCATGCCTACCTCATCAAACAATTCGAGTGAGGCCAAATAGGGCGCAATTGATAATATGGGTGGATTACTTAGCTGCCATGCATCGGCTGTATCAATCGGGTCAAACTCGGGTTGCATTAAAAAACGGGTTTCTTTTTTAGTTCCCCACCAGCCTTCGAAACGTGGAAGGTCTTTTTTGCCGAGATGCTTTTCATGAACAAAAATACCTGAAGCATTACCGGGTCCACTGTTCATGTATTTGTAACTGCACCAAGCTGCAAAGTCTACATCCCATTTGTGTAGGTCCAGTGACACATTTCCAGCGGCATGGGCTAAATCCCAACCAACAAAGGCTCCAGCCGATTTTCCAGCTTCGGTTATGGCCTTCATGTCAAAAACTTGACCGTTATAATAGTTTACCCCACCTATCAGTACCAAGGCAAGTTCGTCACCATGCTCATCAATTTTTTTAAGAATATCTTCATTTCTCCAAAAATGCTCCCCTTCTCTCTTCCGTACTTCAACTATTGCATCTTCAGGGTCAAACCCATGAAACCTTACCTGACTCTGCAACATATATTGATCTGAGGGAAAAGCTTTTTCTTCGCATAGAATCTTGAACCTCTTTTGGGTGGGTCTGTAAAAAGAAACCATCAATAAATGCAGGTTCACTGTAAGGGTGTTCATTACAGAGATTTCTTCAGGTTTTGCCCCTACTACTTTTGATAATCCTTCTGCAAGACGCTCATGATAGTCCCACCAAGGTTTCTCGGCATAAAAATGTCCCTCAACGGCAAGATCACGCCAATCTTTCATCACATCATCCACGAATTTCCGGGTCCGCTTTGGTTGAAGCCCCAAAGAGTTTCCTGTAAAATAAATGACCTCTTTACCGTCAATCTTTGGGTAATGAAATTCATCGCGATATTTGGATAGTGAATCCGATGCATCCAGCTGCTGTGCAAATTCCAAAGAATTTTGAAATGTCATAGTAAACTTGGTTTCAAATGAATGTTGATAAAGCTACTCCTTCCTGTTCAATTATTCCAATCGCATTTCAATAATGTGCTTTTTAAAGCCCACTTTTTCGTATGCTTTTATGGCGGGGACATTCTCATCATAAACCGTAAGTCGCATCTCCTTAAGACCTTTTTCGTCCGACCAATTTTTCAGGGCTTTGATTATTTTGGAATTTAATCCCTTGCCACGAAATTCAGGAAGTGTAAACATGAAACCTAGGTAGGAATAATATTCATGATCCAGGTAATGTCTTGCCCTTCGCAATTGTGCATATCCTGAGGCAACGATTTTTTTATCATGTTCCACTACGACCACATAGGAATTCTCATCTGGAATCATTTGCGCGATATCGTAATAGCTAACAGGGTCTTCCTTTATGGTACTATCGAAAGGTCTTTCAGCCTTGATCAGTTCTTGTTCAAAATGAAGCAGTACAGGCAAATCTGCTTGTGTTGCTTCTCTCAAAATAAAATCGGTTGCTGACATATCAAACCATTAAAACAAATTGAATTCCAATGTAGTTCTTTTCTATATTTTTACGAAAATTTATACATGCATTTCCTATCACCTTTATTGGAAAATTATATTGCTGAGCATTCAGAAGCGGAACCTCCCTTACTGACAGAGCTTACTCGAGAAACACATCTGAAAGTAATCCAGCCTCGAATGCTAACGGGTCATTTTCAGGGAAGGGTGTTGAGTTTGTTATCTAAATTGATAAACCCTAAAAACATTCTTGAAATAGGGACCTATACCGGATATTCAGCTATATGCTTGGCTGAAGGGCTTCAAAAAGATGGAGAACTCCACACCATCGAAATCAATGAGGAATTGCATGAAATGCAACGAAGGTATTTTGATAAAAGTGGTCATGGAGACCAAATTATACAGCATACAGGTGATGCTTTGAATATTATCCCTTCATTAGATATTGATTTTGATCTTGTTTTTATAGATGCACAAAAGGTGAACTATGATGACTATTTTGAAACAGTTATTGCAAAAACCAAATCTGGTAGTATCATTCTTTCTGACAATGTACTTTGGTCCGGCAAGGTTATTGAAGCCATTGACGCATCGGATAAAGCCACGGCTTCATTAGTCGAATACAACAAGAAACTCAAAAACGACCCTCGGGTAGAAACCGTAATTCTACCTATTAGAGATGGTTTAACCTTTTGTCGGGTTCGATAGTCTTTTTATAAATCGTGTAGAACAGGAGTGCGGATAAAACTCCAACTAAAGCACCTACAACAATATCCAAAGGAAAATGAACACCCACGTATATTCTGCTATAGGTAAACAATATGGGCCACAAAAAGAAAATCCATGTCCACCTCGCTCTTTCTCGAAGTAATAGATAGACCAAAAGAGTTATTGCAAATGAACTTGAGGCATGACCCGAAAAGAAACTATAGTCCACCGGCGTCTTTAATATGCGAATAAAGGAATTGATGGTTTCATCATTGCAAGGTCTGGGCCTAGCGACCCAATTTTTGACTGTATATGTCAAAAAAGTAATAAACACTGCCAAAAAAGAAACCCATGCGATTTGAAAAAAAGCTTTTTTCCAAGGAAACTTGACCACAAACAACAGTAAAAACAATACAAAAAGGGGAATCCAGCTTTTAATCTCTGTTACAGTGGACCAAAAGGCATCAAACTTTTCAGTCCCTAGGGCATTGAGATAAATAAAAGTGTCTTGATCCCACTGCAGGAGTTTTTCGAACATGATTACTTGGTACTTCTTTTTACAGCACCGGTAACCTCATCTACATTTTTCTTTACTTCGTTCAGTTCTTTACGGATATCTTTAGTGAAGTCGGTATCGATACCCTGTTTTTCTGCACTTTTTTGAATTTCACGCTTAATATCATCGGTAGCATCCCTCAATTGACGCATACCTTTCCCTAGTCCTTTCGCAATCCCAGGAATTTTATCGGCACCGAAGACCATAACCACTATAAAGAGGATGAAAAAGATTTCGCCTCCGCTTATGAATAGAAAATGCATAGAACAAATATAATGAGAAGTTGGTTGGAAAATAAAAAAAGCCCTGTGAAATCACAGGGCTTTTACTTCTTATGTTAATCGATTATCCTTTGATATTTTCTTTAAACTTATCAAAATCAGATTTTTCCTCTTTCTTCGGCCAAGCATTATTGGTCGTATCGATATCCGCAGTTTCCGATTTTGGATCCACAACTATGCCTACAAGTTCTTTTTGGGAAGAAAGCACTCTTTTTACCTCGGCATCATTCTTTCTCCAAATTTCGGCCGGATAAGTAACATTTTCCTTAGTACCATCTGCATAGGTATACTCAACAATCAGCGGCATTGGGATACCTCCTGGTTTATCAAAAACAATCTCATAGAAATACTTTGGTTCTTTAACCTTGCCTCTTTCTGCTTCGGTCATGTTATCCATCATAAATTCCTTCAGATTCTGGGAAGATTCTGTTGGGGATTTTCCCTTCAGCGCAGGATCATAATCTTCGCTATCTTCTTCCGCCAAATATACCAAAGGTGGTAAGTCGGCCTCAGTTAGGTTTCTACTGGCCATATATTCCTCCATTTGCTTGGTAGGCTTGTTGGATACGTAATATTTCTTGACTCCTTTTACACCGATATCAACATAATCGGTTGTATAAAACCATCCTCTCCAATACCAATCCAAATCAACCGCAGAAGCATCTTCCATTGTTCGGAAGAAATCCTCAGGTGTTGGATGCTTAAATTTCCAACGCTGTGCATAGGTTTTAAAGGCATGGTCAAACAATTCCTCACCCATTACAGTCTCCCTTAGGATATTCAATGCAGTTGCCGGTTTCCCATAGGCATTTGGTCCTAATTGATATACATTCTCTGGATTAGACATGATAGGAGATATAAAGCTTTGGTCTCCTGACATATACGGTACTATTTTAGCAGCCTCTCCTCTTCGGGATGGATACTTATCATTCGGAGCAATTACCGATGGGTAATTTTTACCGAATTCTTGCTCTGTCAAATATTGCATGAATGTATCAAGACCTTCATCCATCCATCCCCATTGACGTTCGTCTGAATTGACAATCATTGGGAAGAAATTATGCCCTACTTCATGGATGATTACACTGATCATACCATATTTTGTTCTATCTGAATAGGTCCCATCTTCATTTGGGCGACCATAGTTCCAGCAAATCATTGGATATTCCATGCCTTGATTTTTCGCATGAACCGAAATCGCCTTGTGATAGGGATAATCAAAAGTGTGCTTGGAATACGTTTTTAAAGTTTGAACAACCGCTTTTGTAGATTGTTCTTCCCAAAGTGGATTTCCTTCCTTCGGATACATAGAAACAGCCATAACATCCTTACCACCAATTTTAACGGCCTGCATATCCCAAATAAACTTTCTTGAGGTTGCAAAACCATAATCACGGACGTTGGTCGCCTTAAATTTCCACGTTTTCTTTTTCTCTGAAAAGCCTTTTTCAGCAGCTTCCGCTTCTCCTTGGTTTACAATGAGTACTGGCTTATCATATGACTTCTTCGCCATATTATAGCGCTTCATCATCTCTTTTGAGAAAACATCTTTTCTATTCTGCAATTCGCCTGTGGCATCCAGAACATGGTCAGCCGGAACAGTTATGCTTACATCGTAATTACCAAATGGAAGCGCAAATTCTCCACTTCCCCAGAACTGATGGTTTTGCCATCCTTCAACATCACTATAAACCGCCATTCTTGGAAAGAACTGTGCAATTACGTATGCTCTATTTCCATCTTTCGGAAAATACTCAAAACCTGAACGGCCTCTACCTACAACGTGGTTATTGATATTATACCACCACTTAATTGAAAATGAAATCTGCTCCCCACTCTTTAATGGTTTGGAGAGGTTTAATCGCATCATCGTTTGATTGATTGTATAGGATAAGGGTTTCCCACCAGCATCTTTTACAAACTCGATATTAAAACCTCCATCAAAAGGTTCGTTGATATAGGTGTTGGTAAAATTACCGGCTGTATATGCAAAGTTCACACCGTTGCCATTGCGCAAAGGCGATTTTGAATCCTTGGCCCGTACATTCTGGTCCAACTGTACCCACAAAAACTCTAAGTCGTCCGGAGAATTATTAAAATAGGTGATGGTTTCCTCTCCATAAATTTTTTGGTTTTTATCATCCAGCTCAATATTCATCACATAGTCCGCACGCTGTTGATAATAATCAGGACCTGGTGCTCCTGAAGCGGAACGGTAGGTATTTGGTGTTGCAAACTCCTCATATAATTGTTTGAACTTACTCTGATTATAATGGCCCGGCTCCTTCTTTTCTTCGCTTTCTTCTTGAGCTATGGCCAAAGCACCAAAAAGAAACAGCATAGAAGCAAAACAATACTTGATTTTAAACATTTTATTTTTGATTTTAAACGGTGAAAAATAGGCTTTTTTTAACCAATTGTTAAGGATAAGTTATAAGTTTAACATTCCTTTATTATTCTCTCGGATCAGGACAAAACTCTTCTTTTGCCCCTTCCATTTAACGTGTACAATATTTTGTTGTTCTTCGAACAAATCGGTTAAAATTTCATTTTGAACAGTGATACTTTTTACATCAGCTAAATCCACATCGGCTAGTTCCAAATAACAGATGACAACATCATTGTCGTATTGCTTGCCCAAAAAGCTGTAATTGACATTTTTATTATCCAATGTTATAGCAAACTTGGTGTTGAAATATTTTTTGATATACTCATCTGCAATTTTTGATTCTTCATCTGTGGCCAGCTTGGCTTGAATACCATAACGCTCTTCCAGCACCTGTTCAAGGTCATCAATAAAAATCCGACTTGTTATCTGAAATGCTGAATCTTTCTCAGAATACACCATATTGGTAACGCTCACATAGAATTTATGCGAGGTAGTAAAGGAAAGTGAAAGTATCGCCAAAAATAAGAACGCTACTTTTTTTCGGATTTTCAGACTCATTACATGGTAATAGACCCTATTCTTCAATTTATGTTACGTTTTAAATGTTAAAATATCACTGCAGCTTTTAGAAAGACATTTAGTTAGTCAAACTCAAACAAACTATATGCCAAATCGAATTAGTCGATATTATTGTTTTTTCTGTAGTCTCTGCTTTTAACTACCATAAAATCCCAAATCTTAAGTTTATCTTTTGAATTGACAACCTCTTGGAATGCCTCATCCACTTCACAGAAATACATAAAATCATCGACCTTTTCCAATGGAATCTTTAAGGTGGTAACAAATAGTGAATCGACATAAAAACCTTGGACACGTTGGGTTCTAGAATATGTTTTATCTACTTTCACCCTATTCTTAAGCATTTTAGTGCGCCCAGTGATCGCATTTATCAATGGATCTAACGGAGGTGTTAAAATCATTCCGACGTTAAACTTTCCCATGGTGGCTTGTTGCAACTTACGCTCGCTTTGCGTGGGAATCTTGGCATGGGCATTCGGTAAACCAAGGGCTTCAGCACTTACATCTTTTTCCAATTGTAAGCCATCCAAATCTTGGCTTAAATCACCGGATAAATTATAAGGTCGCACCACCACTTCATTCAATTCATTGACAAATTCTTCGAGAGGAACAGAGATAAAGCTGGTATTATAAAGTGCTTCGTTTATGATCAAAACCTTTCTTTTGAACTGAACAGCGGAAAAAACCAAAGTATCGCCAAGTCTCACTGGAATTGAAAAGTTTCCATCCATGTCAGTAATTACAGCCCTTGTGGAACTGATATTCTGCACCACCACTCCTATAACATCTTTATCCAAACTGTAAACTCTACCCCTGAGCTCTTTGGTGGTCGATTTCTGTGAGAAAACAGATAGCGTTGATAAACAAAAAAGTAGAAAAAGTAATTTATTCCTCATTCAGCTCAGACAAATAGGTTTTGCTGTGGGTAACCAAAAAATCTATCAACTGGAATTCATTTTCCTTTTGCAACAAAGTATTGGAAGGTACTTTATCATCACAATATATCAGAAAAGCATCAATTTTATCTTGTGGAAGCTTTAGGTCAACCACAAAAAATTCATCGTCATAAACTTGACGAAGTATTTCACTTACCTTCAACGGGACGGTCTTACCATCATCACCTTTTTTCTTAGCCAGTGACTTATAAAGAAGTTTAAAAACATTGACGAAATTGATTCCATCTCGCATACCGCGTTCCGCTCTTGACATTGCAATATTTTCTACTTCCGTTCCACGATCCACTTCATATTCAAAACCTTTGAATTCATCGTTCTGCATCTCCAAAAACTTTTGCTGGTTTTCGGGACTCACTACAACTTCATCCAGTTCGGTAACTTTCTCGGTAACTTCCACAACCAATCTATTGTTACGCAATATTTCTGAGGTAATTTCAACCACCTCAAGTTGATAATTCACCGCGGTAAAAACCAATTGGTCACCTTCTTTTACCATGATAAAAAATTCTCCATCCTCATTGGTAATTGTAGCCGTTTCAGCGGTTGCATTAATAACATTCTCATTCGGCACATTAGATCCTCTATAGAGGACCTTTCCACGTAGAGCCTGTCTAGCCTCCTGTGCAATTGCCGTTGTTGTGAAGGCAGCAAAAAATACTATCAACCATAGGTTTTTCATAAATGAAAAGGTTTAGTTGAAGTTAAAGAAAACCCTTGAAGCTCACATAAAAAAATAATGAGGTTCTAAACTTTTGTTAATTTCTATCTGAGGAGCACAGGTAACCTCTTTCCCGTTCACCTTTGAACTAAGGTATTTTGACGGTAATAATTAGAATAATCGAAACATATCAATAGTTTTGCGGTTTACGTTTGGAAATCCTCAAATAACAAACACTGTGAAAACGCGAATTATACATTTGATCATTGGCCTACTTATGATCAGCTCCCTAAAGGGACAGATAAAAATTGGTGATAATCCACAAGCTTTAGACCCCTCATCAGTACTCGAGCTGGAAAGTTCGTCGAGAGTACTCGTAATTACCCGGGTAAGCGATGCTCAAATGAATACCATTTCTCCATTGCCTGGAGCTCTGGTCTATAATACGGACCAAGGATGTATTCATTATTACGATGGCACGGACTGGATCAATATTTGTGAAGCCTTGGACAACTCCTTTACGGTAAGTACAAATGCTGTTTTCAATCAATTTGCTAGGGACAGCACGGTAGTAGTTACACAAACGGACGACAATTACAATTTTGAGGTCAATCTAATCACGGGAGATAATATTGTTCCGACTTCTATAAATGGGGATGTTCATATTCAACCAAGTTCGGTAACTGGAGGATTGTTGCAAGATGCAACCATTACATTCGATAAACTTGCTGATGGAGAAAATACGGGGGAAGTTTTACAATGGAATGGTAACGAATGGATTCTTGTAGATGAAACTGGTTTGGTCGTTACTGAAGTTGATGGCGAAATTGGAAATGAAGTATTGGATGCTACTTCAGGAGGATCGTTGGTTCGTTCAGGAGCGGGAACGGATGTCGACCCGTTTACACTAGATGTTAGCGACGGGGGAATAAACAATGATGAATTGGCTGCAGATGCCGTCACTTCGGATAAAATTCAGGATGGAAATGTTAATACAGATGACATAGCCAATTTGGCCGTAACCAACATTAAATTGGCGGCGGATGCAATTACAAGTGATAAGGTTCAAGATGGACAAATAACAAGGGCAGATATTGCCGATGATGCCATTAATACAGACAAGATTGGAACTGCGGGAGTTGCGGAAGCAAATAGAATTTTAGGGACGGATGCTCTCGGAAACGCCGAATGGCAAAACGCATCAGATCTTGCAACAAGTTTGGGAGAAGATGTAACATCTACCAATGGTTCAATTTCTGGCACACAGCCCAATGCGGCGCTTGTAGCCATGAATCTTGAAGTCAATGTTGATGGAACAACTATTGAAGTAGACGGGACCAATGGTGTACAGATTATGGATAATGGGGTTACCAATGCAAAACTAGACAAAGTCAATATCCCACTTAGCGGGTTTGGTGCGGCAGCAGCGGATGTAAGTCTTGGTACAAACAAACTAACCAATGTTGTTGATCCAACAGATCCACAGGATGCAGCCACAAAGGCATATGTTGATGCAGAGATTATAGCCGCCTCACCCACTATTGTCAGTGGTGATGCAGGAAATTTAATTATCAGCAGCGGAGTAGATGGTGGTGCCTTTTATGATGGGGATTTCACAAACTTAATCAATGTTCCTCTAGGATTAGCTGATGGTGACGACGATACAACATACGCCGCAGGGACCGGACTGAGCCTGACGGGAACAACATTCTCCGTTGACAATGCCGCCATAGCACCGGACTGGGCAAACATCACCAGCATTCCCGCCGACATTGCGGACGGTGACGGTGACACAACATACACCGCAGGGACCGGACTGAGCCTGACGGGAACAACATTCTCCGTTGACAATGCCGCCATAGCACCGGACTGGACAAACATCACCAGCATTCCCGCCGACATTGCGGACGGTGACGGTGACACAACATACGCCGCAGGGACCGGACTGAACCTGACGGGAACAACATTCTCCGTTGATAATCTCGTTGGAGATGTCACTGGGCCCACTAGCGCAACAGTAATTGCGAATGACGCCGTCACGCTTCCCAAATTAGCTAATGGTACAACAGCTGGACAATTGATGCAGTGGAATGGAACAGATTGGGTTTTAGCCCAACAGGTTGTCCAAAAAGGTCAAGTTGCTTCAGGAACAGGAGTTTTAGGTGCATATACCATTAACAATCCTTTGATTAGTGCAACTTCAATTATTCAATTATCTGTAGAAGAAAACACTCCTGGAAATCCAATTATGATACAGTTAACTGGCCAAGGAGCAACAACTTTTTCAGTTCAAATTTATGAATTCATTGGAGGTGTCCCAACGGCAATAAATGCTAACTGGCAATATTTAGTAGTTGCCCCTTAATATGAATAAAAGTTTATACATATCCTTTTTCTTTATAACCGGATTGGTTCAAGCCCAAACCGGACTATACAACAATGGTAACATCCGTATACATACCAATGGCAATATTGGTTTTCATACAGATTTAATAAACGATTCTGCTTTTGACCAAAACCAGGGTTTGGTTGGCTTTTATGGCAATAATGTGGTACAAGTGCTTGGAAACATCCCTCCTACCTTTAATGATGCTGAGTTCATGGTGCAAAGCAACATCTTTTTACAGACTTCCGTGAATGTACTCAACAACACCAATTTTATTGATGGCAGTGTGCTTACGCCGCAAAATAACCGGGCCATAAATCTGAATTTTATGGATTCCGGTTTTTTCACTGGAGAAAATGATGCTTCCAAAGTTTCTGGTTTTGCCGCAATGACCAATCGCGACTTTTTCTCATTTCCGGTAGGAGACCAGAGTCAATTACGACCCCTATTATTGGATTCGGAAGCGATAACACCAACTGCCTTTTGTGCTTATTTTTTTGAAAATCCCTCCAATCCATCGTCTATTCTAGAAAGTTTCGACACAAATGAAAAAGTAAGGGATATTGGTACCGTCACGGATAAGGAATTTTGGATAATCCAAAGCGATATTCCTGCCAGGGTGACCATCAGTTGGAATCCAAGGAGTGATTTGGGATCTATTCCTAATACAACCAGCGATGCCATTATTGTTGTGGGGTGGAGTAAATCTGCAAATCAGTGGGTTATTATTGGTAATAGTGCGGTAAGTGGTGATATATCCCAAGGATTTGTTACTTCCGAAACCTTTGTTCCAAGTGAATTTGAAGCGATTACGTTTGGTACGATTCCTCTACCTACGGATACATTCGCCGTTAACAATCCAACTTTGGGAAATTATTTCCTAAGTCCAAATGGAGATGGAGTTAATGATTTTCTGATTATTGATGGTATGTCAGACTCTCCAAACAATAGTTTGCGACTGTTCAATCGATTTGGACAAAAAGTCTATGAAAAAATCAATTATACAGACGAATTTGGAGGCGAATCCAATACTGGAAATTTCATTTTAAACCAGGATATTGGACTTCCTGAAGGAGTCTATTATTATCTCGTAACATTGAATGATTTGGAACTTCAATATCAAGGATTTTTGTTTCTTGACAGGTAGTTTTGTAGGAATTTCTTTTCAATTCATTTCCCTTAATTAACTAAAATATAATACCTTAGTGACTCTTAAGTGTAGTTTGCAACATTATAAAGCAGCTACACAACATAAACTAGCACTTCATCAACCTCGCTGGTAATTTTAACAAGTTATCCAAACTAGGTATGATGAAATTAAAGTCACTTCTTTATCTTTTTGTAGCACTTAGCCCCCTTTTAACACTTTCTCAAGTCAAAGTCGGTACAAATCCGAATTCGATTGACCCCACCTCAATATTGGAACTTGAAAGTTCCAACAAGGCATTAGTGCTTACCAGATTAACGTCGGCCCAGATGCAGAACATCACTCCATTAAATGGTGCAGTTGTTTACAATACCGACACTTCATGTGTACATTATTTTAACGGAGGCCAATGGATAAACCTATGTGATGGATCAAATAACTCCAATCTAACATTTGTTGATAACAGCAATGGCACCTTTTCGGTGCTGAACAATGGTATAACAATATTTACATCCCCAGATTTAACAGGTCCAGTTGGTCCACAGGGACCAATAGGAAACCAAGGACCCGATGGGAACCAAGGGCCTGATGGAAACCAGGGACCAGTAGGACTTCAAGGACCTGACGGAAACCAGGGACCCGATGGGAACCAAGGTCCTGTCGGAAATCAAGGACCCGATGGGAACCAAGGACCGGACGGGAATCAAGGACCACAGGGACCAATAGGAAATCAAGGGCCTGTCGGACTTCAAGGACCGGATGGAAACCAAGGGCCCGATGGAAACCAGGGACCCGATGGGAACCAAGGACCACAGGGACCAATAGGAAATCAAGGACCCGATGGGAACCAGGGACCTGATGGGAACCAAGGACCACAGGGACCAATAGGAAATCAAGGGCCTGACGGAAACCAAGGACCCGATGGGAACCAGGGACCAGTAGGACTTCAAGGACCCGATGGAAACCAAGGGCCACAGGGACCAATAGGAAATCAAGGACCTGACGGGAACCAAGGTCCAGTAGGACTGCAAGGACCGGATGGGAACCAGGGACCAGATGGAAACCAAGGACCAGATGGAAACCAAGGACCTGATGGAAACCAGGGACCAGTAGGACTTCAAGGACCGGATGGGAACCAAGGACCACAGGGACCAATAGGAAATCAAGGGCCTGACGGAAACCAAGGACCAGATGGAAACCAAGGACCTGATGGAAATCAAGGACCTGACGGGAACCAAGGGCCACAGGGACCTAACGGGAACCAAGGACCCGACGGGAACCAAGGACCAGATGGAAACCAAGGACCTGATGGAAACCAGGGACCCGATGGGAACCAGGGACCTGATGGGAACCAAGGACCACAGGGACCAATAGGAAATCAAGGTCCTGACGGAAACCAAGGACCGGATGGGAACCAGGGACCAGTAGGACTTCAAGGACCGGATGGGAACCAAGGACCCGATGGGAACCAAGGGCCACAGGGACCAGTAGGAAATCAAGGACCTGACGGGAACCAAGGTCCAGTAGGACTGCAAGGACCGGATGGGAACCAGGGACCCGATGGGAACCAAGGACCACAGGGACCAGTAGGACTTCAAGGACCTGACGGGAACCAAGGTCCACAGGGACCAATAGGAAATCAAGGGCCAGTGGGACTGCAAGGACCTGATGGAAACCAAGGACCTGATGGGAACCAAGGTCCAGTAGGAAATCAAGGTCCCGATGGGAACCAAGGACCAGATGGAAACCAAGGACCGGACGGGAACCAAGGACCACAAGGACCGGTAGGATTGCAAGGTCCAGTCGGACTTCAAGGACCCGATGGGAACCAAGGACCACAGGGACCAATAGGAAATCAAGGACCTGACGGAAACCAAGGACCTGACGGAAACCAGGGACCCGATGGAAACCAGGGACCTGACGGAAACCAAGGGCCAGTAGGACTTCAAGGACCCGATGGGAACCAGGGACCTGACGGAAATCAGGGACCAGTAGGACTTCAAGGACCGGATGGGAACCAAGGACCTGACGGAAACCAAGGTCCACAGGGACCAATAGGAAATCAAGGACCCGATGGGAACCAGGGACCTGATGGGAACCAAGGACCACAGGGACCAATAGGAAATCAAGGTCCTGACGGAAACCAGGGACCTGACGGAAACCAGGGACCGCAAGGACCGGTAGGATTGCAAGGTCCAGTCGGACTGCAAGGACCGGATGGGAACCAAGGACCACAGGGACCAATAGGAAATCAAGGTCCAGATGGAAACCAGGGACCCGATGGGAACCAAGGACCAGATGGGAACCAGGGACCTGACGGAAACCAAGGACCCGATGGGAACCAAGGACCAATAGGAAATCAAGGTCCAGACGGAAACCAGGGACCTGATGGAAACCAAGGACCTGATGGAAATCAAGGTCCAGTAGGACTGCAAGGACCGGATGGGAATCAAGGTCCAGTGGGACTGCAAGGACCGGATGGGAACCAAGGACCCGATGGGAACCAAGGACCAATAGGACTGCAAGGTCCAGATGGAAACCAAGGACCTGACGGAAACCAGGGACCCGATGGGAACCAAGGTCCTGTCGGAAATCAAGGACCCGATGGGAACCAAGGACCTGACGGAAACCAGGGACCAGCAGGACTGCAAGGTCCAGATGGAAACCAGGGACCCGATGGAAACCAGGGACCTGACGGTAACCAGGGACCCGATGGTAACCAAGGTCCAGATGGACTGCAAGGACCGGATGGAAACCAAGGGCCACAGGGACCAATAGGAAATCAAGGGCCAGATGGGAACCAGGGACCACAAGGACCAGTAGGACTTCAAGGACCGGATGGGAACCAGGGACCGGATGGGAACCAAGGGCCACAGGGACCAATAGGAAATCAAGGACCGGGTGGGAACCAGGGACCACAAGGACCAGTAGGACTTCAAGGACCGGATGGGAACCAAGGACCCGATGGGAACCAAGGTCCTGTCGGAAATCAAGGACCTGATGGAAATCAAGGTCCAGTAGGACTGCAAGGACCTGACGGAAACCAAGGACCACAGGGACCAGTAGGAAATCAAGGACCCGATGGAAACCAGGGGCCAGATGGGAACCAGGGACCACAGGGACCAATAGGAAATCAAGGACCGGATGGGAACCAAGGGCCTGATGGAAACCAAGGACCCGATGGGAACCAGGGGCCACAAGGGCCAATAGGAAACCAGGGACCCGATGGGAACCAGGGACCTGACGGAAACCAAGGTCCAGATGGAAACCAGGGACCCGATGGAAACCAGGGACCAGTAGGACTTCAAGGACCGGATGGGAACCAAGGACCAGATGGAAACCAAGGACCTGATGGAAATCAAGGTCCAGTAGGACTGCAAGGACCGGATGGGAACCAAGGTCCAGTGGGACTGCAAGGACCTGACGGAAACCAAGGACCACAGGGACCAGTAGGAAATCAAGGACCCGATGGAAACCAGGGGCCAGATGGGAACCAAGGACCTGACGGAAACCAAGGTCCACAGGGACCAGTAGGAAATCAAGGACCGGATGGGAACCAGGGACCTGACGGAAACCAAGGTCCAGATGGAAACCAGGGACCCGATGGAAACCAGGGACCAGTAGGACTTCAAGGACCGGATGGGAACCAAGGACCAGATGGAAACCAAGGACCAGATGGAAACCAGGGACCTGATGGAAATCAAGGTCCAGTAGGACTGCAAGGACCTGACGGAAACCAAGGACCACAGGGACCAGTAGGAAATCAAGGACCCGATGGAAACCAGGGGCCAGATGGGAACCAGGGACCACAGGGACCAATAGGAAATCAAGGACCGGATGGGAACCAAGGACCTGACGGTAACCAGGGACCCGATGGGAACCAAGGTCCAGATGGACTGCAAGGACCGGATGGGAACCAAGGTCCAGTGGGACTGCAAGGACCTGACGGAAACCAAGGTCCACAGGGACCAGTAGGAAATCAAGGACCGGATGGGAACCAGGGACCTGACGGAAACCAAGGTCCAGATGGAAACCAGGGACCCGATGGAAACCAGGGACCAGTAGGACTTCAAGGACCGGATGGGAACCAAGGACCAGACGGAAACCAGGGACCAGTAGGACTTCAAGGACCGGATGGGAACCAGGGACCCGATGGGAACCAAGGACCCGATGGGAACCAGGGGCCACAAGGGCCAATAGGAAACCAGGGACCCGATGGAAATCAAGGTCCAGTAGGACTGCAAGGACCGGATGGGAACCAAGGTCCAGTGGGACTGCAAGGACCTGACGGAAACCAAGGTCCACAGGGACCAGTAGGACTTCAAGGACCGGATGGGAACCAGGGACCCGACGGAAACCAAGGTCCAGATGGAAACCAGGGACCCGATGGAAACCAGGGACCAGTAGGACTTCAAGGACCGGATGGGAACCAAGGACCAGACGGAAACCAGGGACCAGTAGGACTTCAAGGACCGGATGGGAACCAGGGACCCGATGGGAACCAAGGACCCGATGGGAACCAGGGGCCACAAGGGCCAATAGGAAACCAGGGACCCGATGGGAACCAGGGACCAGTAGGACTTCAAGGACCGGATGGGAACCAAGGACCTGATGGAAATCAAGGTCCAGTAGGACTGCAAGGACCGGATGGGAACCAAGGTCCAGTGGGACTGCAAGGACCTGACGGAAACCAAGGTCCACAGGGACCAGTAGGAAATCAAGGACCGGATGGGAACCAGGGACCTGACGGAAACCAAGGTCCAGATGGAAACCAGGGACCCGATGGAAACCAGGGACCAGTAGGACTTCAAGGACCGGATGGGAACCAAGGACCAGATGGAAACCAAGGACCTGATGGAAATCAAGGTCCAGTAGGACTGCAAGGACCTGACGGAAACCAAGGACCACAGGGGCCAATAGGAAACCAGGGACCCGATGGGAACCAGGGACCCGATGGGAACCAGGGACCAGTAGGACTTCAAGGACCGGATGGGAACCAAGGACCTGATGGGAATCAAGGTCCAGTAGGACTGCAAGGACCGGATGGGAACCAGGGACCTGACGGAAACCAAGGTCCAGATGGAAACCAGGGACCCGATGGAAACCAGGGACCAGTAGGACTTCAAGGACCGGATGGGAACCAAGGACCAGATGGAAACCAAGGACCTGATGGAAATCAAGGTCCAGTAGGACTGCAAGGACCGGATGGGAACCAAGGTCCAGTGGGACTGCAAGGACCGGATGGGAACCAAGGCCCTGTCGGAAATCAAGGACCCGATGGGAACCAAGGACCTGACGGAAACCAGGGACCAGCAGGACTGCAAGGTCCAGATGGAAACCAAGG
>NZ_CANMPQ010000005.1 GCF_947499695.1 uncultured Allomuricauda sp. | reverse complement strand
AATACGGCAGTTGGCCTAACGGGCACCTCGATAACGGTTACGGATGCAGGCGGAACCCTGAGCCAGGACCTTGACGGAACCTTTGCCACGGATGCGGAACTTGCAGCACTGAACACGGACGATGCGGATGCCGACCCTACGAACGAACTCAACACTGCGGTCGGCCTAACGGGCACCTCGATAACGGTGACGGATGCAGGCGGAACCCTGAGCCAGGACCTTGACGGTACCTTTGCCACGGATGCGGAGCTTGTGGCCCTCAATACGGACGATGCGGATGCGGACCCGACGAACGAACTGAACACAGCGGTTGGCCTGACTGGCACTTCCATAACTGTGACGGATGCAGGTGGAACCCTGAGCCAGGACCTTGACGGGACCTTCGCCACGGATGCGGAATTGGCTGCAGTAGCAGATGATGACGTAAGTGTTACAAATACAGTAGCCGGGAACCGTATTGCAACAATTTCAGAAGCTGGTATAACAGCAGTTGATATTAATGAGACTGTAACATCTTTATCTCAAAGTACTACAACAGGTGTAATTAGCTATACTGACGAAGATGGTGGAACACCGGAAACGGCAAATGTTGTAAGTACAGATACAAATAATGAACTTACTGTTGGAGCAGACGGAGGTGCGTCTTTTGAAATGGCAGATTTGGATGTAGATGGTGATGGCGTTTCAGAGGAGACGGTAGATGATGCGATGGCAGATATCACAAAGATAACGGCCACAGCAGGAAGAATCTTTTATCCTCCATCAATAGCTATAGATGTATCAGCTTATACTGGAACACCAATTTTAAATGAGACCATCGATTTATATGCCCAATATACAGCACAATTTGGAAGCCCAATGGTAAGAAGTGATGTTGGAGGGGCGGATGAAGCTCCAGCAGCGTTACCAACTTATGCATCGGGTCAACTCTATTATTACGTTACATTTTTTGATAATACGGTATTTGCTAATGTAGAGATCGATGCAGCTGGTATGATGGAGTATGATATTATTGGTGCTCCGGCAGATTATAACTCCTTGATCAATGTAGTATTTGTAGTTAAGTAATAAATAATAAAGACTAGATAAGAAAATTGAAATCAAACATTTTACATAAGTCTTTATTTATAGGGTTGCTCACGCTCCTTTTTGGAATTAAAGCTGTGAACGCCCAGTTTTTACTTCAAGCTCCCAGTGGTGGAGATGAGAGCAATTACCAATGGTTTGAAGCTTCCGATTTGGGAACGGTGCTAGGAACTAATTCCTTTTATGAGGCAACACAACCAGGAGTGTATTTTGCAACCTATGATGGAACACTATGTGGTTCCAACGCAACGGGTTATTTCATTTTAACAGATTGTAGAGCTCCAGATAATGAGGTGACTTTGGATATTTCAGCAAGTATTCCCTCAGGAGCTACGGTTAGTTGGAGCCCTACCTTAACAGGAGATCAAACCCGGCCTACTGTGACTAGCACATCAACAGTTGCCAGATATACGGCAACCATTACCAAAGCAGGAAACGCAAGTCAACTTCCCCGTTTCACGGTGGTTTGTATGATTGAAGCTGCTACGTTGGTTGATGACTTAATCGCCGCTGATGAAGATAATTCGGTCGTTGTTCCAATTTATGATAATGATTCTGACTTACCCTCCACGGGTACACTTACTACTACAAATCCAGCAAATGGAACGATATCTATTACTGATAATGGGACTCCCAACGACCCTTCAGATGATATAGTTACCTATACTCCAAATGCCGATTTCAACGGAACCGATACTTTTGATTACACCGTATGCACATCGACTGGAGCTTGCAGTACTGCTACAGTAACAGTAGATGTATTGCCTATTGTGGATGCATTTGATGATTCCGTAGCCACAGACCAAGATGTGTCTATTGACATCGACATATTGGCCAATGATAATGATTTACCAACTTCTGGGACATTAACAAATACAGCTCCAACGAATGGGGCAGTGGTTATCAACGATAATGGAACTCCAACTGATCCATCCGATGATTTTGTGACTTATACACCAAATCCAGGGTATCTAGGTCCAGATTCGTTCGATTATACCATTTGTGATACCAGCGGAAATTGTAGTACGGCTACCGTGACTATCCTCGTGAACGTTCCTTCTGTTAACTTGGATGCTGATAATGACGGTATTGTAGACAGTTTTGAGGACTTGAATACGGATAATGATAATGACCCAAGTACAAATCCTACCGATACAGATGTGGATGGCATACCTGATTATTTGGACATTGATAGTGACAATGATGGTATACCTGACAATGTTGAAGCACAACCTACCTTAACATATATACCACCGAGTTTAGTTGATGCCAATGATAATGGATTGGATGATGCTTATGAAAATGGTGGCAATATCGGCTTAATCCCTGTGGACACAGAAGGTGATGGAATTCCTGATTATGTGGATGAAGACAGTGATGACGACAATATTCCAGATAATGTTGAAGGTAATGACCGAAATCAAGATGGAATCGCGGATGTAACCCTTACAGGTTCGGACAAAGATAATGATGGTCTTGATGATGCTTACGAAGGAAGCACAGCAATCGACATTGATGTTAATGACGAGATAAACGACCCAAGCACCAATTTAATGGATACCGATACAGACGGGGAATTGGATTATAGAGACTCTGATGATGATGATGATGGTATTGAAACTATAGATGAAGACATAGATCTAGATGGAAACTATGCAAACGACGATTCTGATGGAGATGGAATACCAAACTATTTAGATCCAGACCTTGGACCAACGCAAGTAGATCCAATCGATGTTATAAACGTAATTACGCCAAACGGTGATGGAGTGCATGATGTACTTACCATCAATAACTTAGAAGATTATCCAAACAACACAGTAAAAATTTACAACAGGTGGGGTGTGCAGGTCTATATGACCAGAGCATACAATACCAATGGAAATGTCTTTGACGGCACTTCCGAAGGAAGAGTAACAGTGAACAAGGACAACAAGTTGCCAGTGGGAACATACTTCTACATCATAGATTATGAAGACCCTAATGGGAACATGAATCAACTTTCTGGTTACCTATATATTAATAGATAAAGATTATCGCACTGTGGAAAGAATGGATATGACAAAGAGAATAAGATTACTGATAACAGTTGTAGCATTTGGTTTTGGCATAACGGTCCAAGCGCAGCAAGATGCACAATATACCCAGTATATGTACAATACTGTGAGTGTCAACCCGGGATATGCCGGTTCAAGAGGTCACTTAAGTATTGCTGGTCTCTATAGAAATCAATGGTTGGGACTTGATGGGGCACCTGAGACCCAAACTTTAAATATACATACACCGCTTGGTTACAGGGGTGTTGGTCTAGGACTTTCCGTTATTAATGACAAGATTGGACCTACTTCAGAAACCTATTTCGACGTGGATTTTTCATATACCATCCGCACATCGGTTGATGGGAAACTTAGTTTTGGTCTAAAAGCAAGTGCCCATATGTTGGATATCCGATATTCAGAACTTGATGAGTTTGCAATTGATGGACAGCTAAATCAAGGTGATTTGAATCAATTTTCACCTAATATAGGAGCTGGGGTATACTATCATACAGAACGCTTTTACACTGGTATATCCGCGCCAAGACTATTGGAAACTACCCATTTTGACGAGTCTTCACTCTCAACGGCCAAAGAGCAGGTGAACTGGTATTTGATTTCTGGGTATGTTTGGGACTTAAACCCATTTCTAAAATTTAAACCGACCGTTTTAGCCAAAATGGTGCAAGGAGCTCCTTTGCAAGCTGATATTTCTGCGAATTTTATGTTCAATGAAAAATTCATTGGTGGAGTTGCCTATCGCTGGGATGCTGCATTCAGTGGTTTGGTCGGATTCCGTATATCCGATGAGATGTTCATTGGATTAGCCTATGATCGAGAGATTACTGATTTGGGTGCTACCACTTTCAATGATGGTTCGATTGAGATTATTATGAGGTATGATTTTCTGAAAAATGTAGGAAATCTAAAATCTCCACGATTTTTTTAGTACCCACGAGTTTAAGAACATTTTAGCCCTTACTTCTGCATAATTCCTGACAAACGTCATATTTTTGCCTTATGAAAGAGGAAAATGTGATTTTGGTCAATGAAGCCGATGAACCCATTGGCTTAATGCCCAAACTCGAAGCGCATGAAAAAGCTATTCTGCATAGAGCTTTTTCAGTGTTCGTTATGAATAACAAAGGGCAGACAATGTTGCAGCAAAGAGCAAAGGATAAGTATCATTCCCCATTGCTATGGACGAATACTTGCTGCAGTCATCAAAGAGAAGGAGAGAATAATATTGAAGCTGGAAAAAGAAGATTGCAAGAAGAAATGGGCTTTCAAACGGAGCTTAAAGAACTATTTTCATTCATTTATAAAGCGCCCTTCGATAATGGTCTGACCGAACATGAGCTGGACCATGTGATGATGGGAAGTTATGAGGACGCTCCAAGTATAAATCCAGAAGAGGTGGAAGCATGGAAGTGGATGTACCCTTCCGATATCAAAAATGACATTGCCGCAAACCCAGATCAATACACGGCATGGTTCAAAATTATTTTTGAACGCTTTTATGACCATTTAACCAAGGCTAATTCACAACTATGAGCATAAAGGTTAGCAGAAAAGCCAGTTTTAATGCTGCACATAGACTTTTCCGTAAAGATTGGAATCAAGAAAAGAACCACCAGGTTTTTGGCAAGTGCAGCTATCCCAACTATCACGGTCATAATTATGACCTTATTGTAAGTGTTGAAGGAGAGATAGACCCAGAAACTGGTTTTGTAATGGATCTTAAAGTGCTAAAAGACCTGATTAAAGAACATGTGGAGGAAGCCTTGGATCATAAAAACTTAAATACTGATGTTCCAGAGTTTAAGGATTTGAACCCAACTGCCGAGAATATTGCAGTGGTTATCTGGAACAAACTTAGACCACATATTAACCAAACCAATAAATTGGAGGTGGTGCTTTATGAAACACCTCGTAACTTTGTAACCTATTCTGGCTAAAAAATGACCTTGTATCCCTTAAAATTTACACCTATCCTAAAGGAACGCCTTTGGGGAGGAACCAAACTGAAAGATGTTCTTGAAAAACCAATAGAAAGCGATATTACTGGAGAAAGTTGGGAGCTTTCTGGTGTAGAAGGTGATATTTCCGAAGTATCCGAAGGTGAGCTTAAAGGCACTTCGTTAAAAACTTTGATATCCAATAATGCAGAAAATTTACTTGGAAAAAGTGTGGTTGAGCGTTTTGGAAGTGATTTTCCCATACTTATCAAGTTTATAGATGCAAAACAAGATTTGTCCATCCAACTCCATCCTAACGATAAATTGGCGAAGGAGCGACATAATTCTTTTGGGAAAACCGAAATGTGGTATGTGATGGATGCGGATCCGGGTGCAAAACTTATTGTAGGCTTCAACAAAGATGTTGATAAAAAGGAATATGTAGAGAGTTTAGAAAATGACGCTTTGCTTGACTTATTGAATTATGAGGAAGTCTCCGAAGGAGATACCTTCTTCATTAATACGGGAAAAATTCATGCCATTGGCGCTGGGGTCTTGCTAGCCGAAATTCAGCAAACCTCGGATATCACCTATAGGGTATTCGATTTCAATCGTAGGGATAAGGATGGTAATTTAAGAGAATTGCATACCCAACTGGCGATTGACGCCATAGATTATTCTAAAAAGGACGATTTTAAGGTAAATTATTCCACGGAGCTTGATAAAGTAAATACAATGGTGGATTGTCCATATTTTAAAACCAACATTTTGGACCTTACCAGCACGGTACGTCAAGATGTATCTCAACGAGATTCATTTACAATTTTTATGTGTGTAGGAGGGGAGGCTGACATTAAAAATGATTGGGGTAATACCAATATAAAAACAGGCCAGACCGTTTTAGTGGCGGCTTCCAGTAACTTTATTGAAATAAGTACTGGAGGGGCAAAACTTTTAGAAGTTACCATTTAATAGTACCTTTGATAAAAAATATAGCATGGCAAGTATTCGTGATTTAAAGAAAGACGTCAATTTTGTTTTAGGAGATATTATCGAAGCGGTTTACCTATGGGAAGCGGGTTCTAACAATGCCGATTCAAAAGAGGGTTCTGCTATTATTGACGATGCTATTTCAGTATTTGATGACCTAATGGGTAAAATTCACCAGAAAGATGTGGATAATAATAAAGCCCACTTTAAAGATATTCGTGTTCAACTTGAAGATAAGGCCACTAAGCTGATTGAAAAGCTGAACAAGCTCTCCAACTAGAACGATTTCTTTATTTTTCTAAATAGGTTTTAAGAGCTATTCCATACTTGGAAGCAGCCACTTCTTCGGACAATGTACCGTAAATAGAATCTAAGTACTTAGGGTTTGCATCATTTGCCTGCGTCAACAAGACATATGGTGTTACGTGTGAATTTGCATTGGTTAGTCCAAAGTTGAGCATGTACCGATACCGCGCAATGATGTTGCGATCAATCAATTTTTGAACAGAATCCAATGAAATAGGCTCCACTCCGTTCTCGTCAGACTGGGTTAGCTGCATTAGCTCCAGTTCCTTAATGTTGAAATTGGAAATCATTGTATTGAATTCTTCAAACTTTTCCTGACTCTCCGAACCAAATATTTCAGGATCAATATCAAAAGTGTTCCATGAAGTGTTTATGGTGATTTCCCCTGGTTCCCCAAAGAATATGATACGATCATTCAGATCGTTTTCGTCCTGCTTTTTTAGGTATAGATAAAATATTTCAGGACTTTGGACTTCTTGATTAAAAACAAAGTTACCATCTCCCTCAATTTCCAATGAATCCAGAGCAGCTAGAGTTGAGTCTTTAAAGTGCTGCAAGTACAATGTTCCTTTCTTAAGCCCCTTAATATTACCCGAAACGGTCATAGTGCTATCTGTCTTCGAATCACATGATGCAATACACACTGTTAGACCTAATAGAAATAAAATCCTCTTCATTTTGAAATTTTTGCGTGGCAAATATCAAAATATTTATCGAATTAGTTCAAATCTATTCGAATTGAATGTAATAATGTTCTTTTTAAAGTGGATAAAGAATGAAGAAATTCATTGATAAGCTAGAGCAGTATTCGAGGAATATTCCAAGGAGGACAATTTTTGCTGTATCAATTGAAGCTCGGAATTAAATTGTAATCCAGGTTTCAAGGCTTTTATTGCGTTTTGTTTCTGTCCAAGTTTATGGTAAGCCAACCCTAACATTAACCGTGCGTTGGAAAAATTCTTTTTCATTTGAAGAGCCAGACGCGCATGGTGCAAAGATTCAGCAAACCGTTTAGTGTTGTAGAGTTCTTTGCTAAGCATCAAATGGTTTTGAGGTGTGGAGTTGTTCCTTAGATTTTCTTCCAAAATGTTGATTACAGTTTCTTTTTTTTTGGCAATCTTCAAGTACCTTTTTGCAACAAGCATGTTGGTTTTGGTTCTTGAAACCTCGAGTGCCAATTTTTGAAGCTGATTCCAATTCTCTGAATGATGATATATTTTCATCAGTAAGATTTCAGACTTACCAAAGGTGGGTGAAATTGCTATCGCTTTTATCAAATGTTCCTCTGCTTCGGTATACTTTCCTTGCTCAATTAAAAACTTAGCGTGATTGATTAGGTGAGTTGCGTTGTCAGGTTGTTGTTGACAGGAAACACTTAACTGATAGTCCAAAGTTTTAGTAGCGACTTCTAATTTTTGTACTGCTTCCAAAGTGGAGCGTAACTGTATATTGTTTGGATTGTGTTCCATCGCCGATTTCAACAAATCTTTTGTATTTACATATACAAGAGGATGGTCTACAGCTATGGCATGGATATCTGCCCAAGAATCGTTTGTTTGATGATTATTTGTAGAGGATTGCCAATAAACAAAGCAAGCCACGGCATATATAATGAAATACAATACACTTGTCGCCTTACTTTTATTTGATATGAATTTGGTGCCGTCCATGGTACAATAGTGAAAACTGAGATACAACAGTCGTGTCCTATTGACCAAGGTAGGTCATGAATTACCTTATAAGGAAAGGTGTTTTACGGATGCAGGTTTTGGATTGATGAATCGACCAAAAGACTATTTTTGCAAAAGATTACATTGTTGAAGCTACTTCCATCAACAAAGCGCATAAATAAGCGCCTGCTGTACCTACAACATAACCAAAGACGGCCAATAAAATTCCAACAGAAGTCAAGGAGGGATGAAATTCTGCGGCCACTACCGGTGCTGAGGCTGCACCTCCAACATTGGCTTGGCTTCCAACCGCAAGGAAGAAATAAGGTGCTTTTATCAGTTTGGCAACCAAAATCAAGAGACCCGCATGAATAGTAATCCAAATAAGTCCTACCAAAATTAAACCCGGATTTTCCATTACTCGACCCAAATCCATTTTCATTCCAATGGTTGCCACCAAAATATAAATGAACATACCACCAATTTTACTGGCACCAGCTCCTTCATAATTTTTAGCCTTGGTAAAAGAAAGGCCAATGCCGATTGCAGTGGCGAAGACAACCATCCAAAGAAATTTGGAACCTAGGGATGACAGTATTTTTTCTTTGTTCCGGATGACTTCAAAATTGTTTTCCAAAAAGTCAGCAAAGTGATGTCCTAAAAAATGGGCGATTCCAACTCCAGCAAAAGCATAAAGTAGCATCATCATAAAATCATGAAGAGAAGTTACCCTTGCAATTTTAGCTGTATGTGTAGACACTTTTTCCTTTAGTTCTTCAATGGATGAGGTATCAGCTTTTAGCCATTTATCAATTTTTTTGGTCTTTCCTATTCCTAAAAGAAGTATGGCCATCCATAGATTTGCCATTACAATATCCACCAATACCATTTTTGAGAATTCCTTTGGGTTATATTGAAAAACCTCCAACATAGCTGCTTGATTAGCTCCACCGCCAATCCAACTGCCAGCAATAGTAGAAAGACCACGCCACACCGCATCAAAACCATTTCCACCTACCGTTTCCGGAGAAAAAATGGAAACGATAAGAATAGCCACAGGACCACCAATGATTATCCCAGCTGTACCTGTTAGGAACATTATCAAAGCTTTTGAACCAAGATTTGCAATCGCCTTTAGATCTATACTAAGCGTCATTAGAATAAGGGCAGCAGGTAATAAATAGCGACTGGCAATATAGTATGTCTGAGATTTGGTTTCATCAATAACTCCCGTACTTGCGAGAATGGCAGGTAATAAATAGCACATAAGTACTGTAGGAACTACAGCGTAGAATTTTTTCCAAAACCCCTTTTTTATGGAAGAGGTATAAAAAACAAAACCCAGACAGAGGCAAAGAAGAGCGAAGATTATGGTGTCTTCGGAAAATGGCAGTTGGTCCATAGTATTAAAATAGTGGTGGTTTCAAATATAGGAAAATCAAAAATGGTCTTGAATAAATTGAGCCACTCCATGTTGCGTATTGGCCAGGGTTATCTTATTTGCTGCTTCCTTGGCTTCTTTTCGCCCATTGGCAACTGCGACTCCGTAACCGACACTTTGTAACATTTCCACATCGTTGTAATTATCACCAAAAGCGATTACATCGTTTAAAGATTCATTAGATCTTAAAATTGTCTTTATACCGGCAAGTTTTGAAGATGATTTAGGTGCAATCTCAATTAGGGTGTCGTTGGATCGGTAACAATTCATTTCGGATGCGTAATCCTTATCTAAAATGACCTCTAGCTCATCCATATTTGATTTGTTGCCCATGAGCATTAATTTATGGGCCCCAGAGTCTTCTTTTTTCCATCTTTCCAAAGTGGTCATTGTTGGTTCAAAAATGGGAGTTGCCTTTGTATTGAAAATTTCCTTTTCTACCCTTTCCGACGTTTCAGAAACAAACCAATCATCGTGCCTGTAAAGTCCGAAACGAATATTTTGATTTTCACATAGCGCATGAAGAGCCAAGATTTTGGAAATAGCGATATTAGAATTACTTAGTACCTTATCTTGATCTAAAATCAATGCCCCATTGTAGGCTATTATTGGATTTTCTTCAATACCCATTCGTTTTTGAAGATAGGTGATTGACTTGGGCATACGTGCTGAAACCAAAACAATTCGGGTGCTATGTTTAATGCGATTGATCTGGGAAATAGTAAATTCGGAAACATCGTTTTTTGTGGATAGTAGTGTTCCATCCAGATCCGAACAAAGTATTTTAAAATTCATCCTAAATGTTTAGCCAATAGGTAAGCTTCAAATTGATAGACCTATTTCTGGGCATAAAGGTATTCACAAAATAATTGTCATTATAGACTAAAAATAAATCCGAAAGTGGAGCAAAACGCCATTGTAAGCGCGAATTGAAGCCCAAATTGTCACGTTGATTACTATACTGTACCAAGGTTGACCAAAAAACGGATTTACTAAAGGTAATATCCACACGGGGTGCAATAAGCACAATATCCGCTTGGGAATAGGGAGCCGGTAACTCTAAACGGTCATAGTTTAAATTCATTGACATATTAACCTTTGGTTGTATTCTTAGATTTAAAAATGCCTCCATTGAATACCTGGTTCCATTAAAGAATCCTCCAAACGACGGTTCAAAACCGTAGGATAAAACATTTCTGCGATCTGATCTGAATTCCAACCGTACAGCGTTAAAATGGTATCCTGTGTTTGCAGGAAGAGGAATGGCATCATCTTTCCCGGTCGGTTCAAATTCATCGGTCAGAAAGATGAACTGGTTGGACAAGGTGGCCTCTAATTCAGATAAATTATTGAAATCGGCACCCCATCCTAGATTGATTAGACGATCTGTATGCTGATAATCCAGATTAGGTCGCCATGTATTGATCATAAAAAGCTCAAGACCGTGGTTATTTATGGCTCCTTTCTTCTTTGGCCAAAAATTCCGATTAATATTCCCTGCTACCTTGAAGATGTCAGTTCTGGGTACAAAGCCCAAATCTGAAGTAAACTCTTCATCGATGTATACAACATCCAAAAAAGACCCATATTTTCTTGTATTGAACCCTAAAAATGCACCTCCAGAGAAATTCCCCTCACTATCATCTGGTTGAAATGATTTATGGCCATAGACCTTTCCTTGCCAAATATTATCCGCTGAAACCAAGTTATAATCTACCCCAACCACACGATTATATTCTTCGCTTTCATCCAGAAAATCGGGGTTGTTGAATGATTGTCTGTTGATAAAGAACATGCCAATGTTTGACCTTGAGAATACTTTCTGTTGCAAGGTGAACATCATATTGTTATTTGAGGCTATTTCATTGGCAGCATCTTCTTCCGTTTGAATATTTAAAACACCGAGGCGAAGATTTTTATTAAGTTTTCCACTTAATCGGACACCACCGATAATTCTATTTTCGATGGTATTGTCCGCGGTATCCTTAGCAATTCCAATTCTTCGAGAAAAGAAGGGGTTTGCATCCCGGCGACCACCAAAATTTCCAAAAAGGTCATTGTTATCGATAAAAAACTGACGTCTCTCCGGTAATGAAATTTCAAAACGTGTGAGATTGGTGATAAAATTATCAACCTCGACTTGCGAAAAATCAGGATTAAGGGTGATGTCCAAATTCATTCCGTTGCCTATGGCCACCTTGGCGTCACCACCTACCTTTATATCATTGGCGGAAACTTCATTTTCAAAATCTCTGCCAGAAATTGCATTAACATAGGGTATTATGGCCAGTGGCGTGCGAGATTTACCCAAAGGTTTCTCAAAATGCATGTCACCCATAAAAGCCAAACTCGTTATGATTTGATTTTGAGCAACCCTTACCCAAGTGCTACGCTCGTTGGCCTGCATATCAAATCGATAACTATTGAATCGCCATTTGGTCTCACCTTCGCGAAATTTAAATGAAGTAAGGGGAATCGCCAATTCAGATGTGTAGTAATTGTCATAAATTTTGGATTCACCTCTCCATTTGACATCCCATGAAGTCACAAAATTGGCAAAGTCATTACCTCCGCCTGAAATAAGGGCCTCGCGTCTTACGCCCAAAGGATTGATGCCGAAAAGGAAGGCGTTTGTTCCATCGTTGAAAGTGTCAAAAAGCAAACTAATATTGTCATTACCACCAGCTCTGTAATCACGACGCAATGATGGTGTAATATAGTCGTCTCCTCGGGTATCCTGTTTGATTCCGATGTACAGGGTAGTATCATCAAAGAGCATTTTGATTTCTGTTTTTTGAGTTGCAAAAATAGAATCGGAAGGAAAGTTTTGCTGAAAATCATGAGCGCTGTCTGCTGTTTCCCAAACAGACTCGTCCAATACGCCATCCAACTTTATAGGTTGGTCTATGTACTTGACAACGAATGACTTTTCTGGTGATTGGGCAAAAAATATGAATGGAAATAGTGATGCAACAAGTACACAACGAAGTTTCGACATAGGTTAATTTGAGTTAGCTGTCCAAATTTAAGTCGAAGGTTCGTTAAAAAAATCCCAAAAGATGCTAATAAATTCAACTTTTTTAACACAATGGTTAGGTTCGTAATTTGATATAAATTTTACATGGTAATTGAGGTCAGTTTTCTACATTTGAACAAATTGAGAATTATGAGAAAAGCCTTCCTATTCTTTTTACTAATACCCTTTTTCGTTTCGGCAAATTATTGGGGAAAAACGGGGCATAGAGTCACAGGCCATATTGCAGAAAGTCATTTGACAGGAAAGGCAAAGCGAGCTCTTAAGGATCTTTTAGATGGGCATAGTTTGGCATTTGTCTCAACCTTTGCGGATGAAATAAAGGCGGATAGGTCGTTCTCTAAATTTTTTGGGTGGCATTTTGTGAACTATCCCTTGGATGTTCGGTACGAGGATTCGGAGAAGAGTCAATTTGGTGATTTAATTGTTGGTATTGAAGAATGTACCCGAATTGTCAAGGATAAGAATAGAAAACGCGAGGATAGGGTATTTTACTTAAAAATGCTCATTCATTTAATAGGTGATCTGCATCAGCCAATGCATGCCAGTAGGGCCGAGGACAAAGGAGGAAACAGTATTCAAGTACAATGGTTTGGTGAAGGAACAAACCTGCATAGACTATGGGACAAAAATCTGATTGTTTCCTACGGAATGACTTATACTGAATTGGGAAATGAGTTGAACCAAATTTCCAGGAAGGAAGTAAAGAAAATTCAAGAAGGAACGATTTACGATTGGGTTCAAGAATCGCACGAAATATGTGGAGAGCTTTATGAATCTGTTGAAGTAGGAGAAAAATTGGGTTATAAATACGGATATGAATATAACAAGGTGCTTTTCTCCCAATTGCAAAAAGGAGGGCTGCGTTTGGCCAAGGTACTGAACGACCTTTTTGATTGATTACTTGATAATCCGAAAAGTTAGGTTGATTCTACCATCTATAGCCCTCGAAGTTTTGGGAAGTTGGTGCTGCCAGCAATGTTGAGTTTTTCCTCTCATCAACAACAAACTTCCATTTTCAAGCAAAATCTTATGTTTTTGACTCTTATCGGCTTTGTTTCTGAGGTGAAAAAAGCGTTCTGCTCCCAAAGAAACAGATGCTATAATTGGATTTATGCCCAATTCTTTCTCATCGTCAGCATGCCAACCATTACTATCTTTCCCATCGCGATAGTAATTTAAGAGACATGTGGTAAATGTTGTATCCGCCTCTTTTTCAATCGCATTTTTAATCTGAAGCAGTTCTGGAGTAAACAGATGCGGATGCATGGTAATGCCCGAATACGAATAGGATCTTTTATTATCTCCAAAAAGAGCAGTGAGTCTTGGTTGGTCGTGAACCTTTCCATAGACCTTAATTTTATCTTGTTGCCAGGGAATAGACTGTGCTAGAGACTCAAAGTGCCGCCGTGCATGTTCTGCGCTAAAGAAATTCGGAAAATATGTGATATCTGAATCAACTAAATCCAAAACAATTTTTTCCGAGAATAATCCCATTCTATTGAAGAACCGTTTTTAATTGATTTCTATACTCAGAAGGATTTTGCCCCGTAAAAGCCTTGAAAGACTTGTTGAAATGGGAGAAATTATTGAATCCACTTTCAAAACATACTTGGGTAATACTCATGGGTTGCTCTGCTAAAAGCTTGGATGCATGTACCAACCGATATTCGTTCACAAATTGAGTGAAGGTTTTATTGGTGATTTTTTTGAAATACCTACAAAAAGATGGCACTGTCATGCTTACCATATCCGAGATTTCTGCTAAGCTGATCTCCTCCTTGAAGTTGGTCTTTATGTGATTGAATACAACATTGATACGGTCGTTGTCTTTTACTTCCGTTTCCATAGAAAAACCTTCCGCGTTGAGGACATTCATTTCATTTGAGGTTGCCAATAAATTCAGAATGTTCAAAATGGATAAAAGTCGCTGAAAGTCGGTTTGATATTCCAAGACCTCCATCTTTTCCCCAACCTTCATTTTGGTTTTGCCTGAGAAGGCGATTCCACCTTGGGCCATCTCAAAAAGGGTTTGGATATTTTTCATTTCCGGGATTTTGAAAAAATCATTTCCCAAAAAATCCATCTTCATATGTATCAATGTCTCACTTTTATTACCAGTAAGCTTATCCGTAAAACCGCAGTGCGGCAAATTTGAGCCAATCAGAATTAAATCCCCATCCATGAAATAAGAAACATGACTTCCAATCTGTCGTTTCCCAGAACCACCATTAATGTATACCAACTCCAATTCGGGATGGTAATGCCAACTTCTACCTGTGTTTTCGTTTCGCTCACTGAACTTTTGATAGGTAAATGAGTTGCCAAAATCAGGGGCTATAGCTTCAAAAGCAGGTTTTTGAACCATTGCATTCAATTTAATCAATAGTAAACAAAGTTAGGTACGTAATTATCCCTTCTTCTATGCAAAATTACCAATAATCTATGGTATATTAACCTTAATATTATTTTAACATTGAATGCTAGTTAATATTCCATATAAATTGGAAAATCTGGTGGTGGTTTGCAGTGAAAACCCGACATACATTTGTACTGTAATCTTAAAAAAACGAAGCGTTATGAAATCAGTTTTTAACTATGTTACAGTAGCGGCACTCTTATTAGGAACTATGGGATTTGCCAATGGACCTGCAAAAAGCGAGGTAGAAAGAAGGGTAATCAATGTTGAACTTGATCCCGTATTTGTAAAAAAAGGTGAAAAGATCTTGATGAACCTTTTGAACCTATCCCAGGATAAGGTAGAACTAAAAATATACGACAGTCAAAACCGATTGGTCTATAAGGAATCAATTAAAGGAGAATTTGTTATTGAGAAGGCTTTCAATTTTGAAAAAGCTTTTGAAGACGATTATACCCTTGTTGTAACTGATGCCACTGGCACCTACAAAACAACAATGGTAGTAAAATAGTTAGTTTAGTTTATTGAAATTCGATTCAATCGGGCCCTTCGGGGCCCTTTTTTATACAAAACGCTTTAAGCGTTCCCGTTTGTAGGCGGGCAGAGCCTCGTTCTTTAAGGCCATTTCCACAATAGCTTTATCTTTTTTTCTGGAGAAGAGTAATTCGTAAAACTGTTTGGTGGTAAGTGTATTTTTACTCTCTTCTTTTAACTCCATGATATCTCCGGTCTTTACCTCTCCAACTTCCAATATTCTTACATAAGTTCCTGGATAGCCATGATCAACAAACTCTTTAAGAATATCTTGGGTACCAAATTTAATTCCGAGTTTAAAACACGGCTCCCTTGGTTGGCTAATCTGTACGAGGGCTGACCCTAATTTATAAATACTTCCAATTTTTAATTCGGCTTCATCCATTCCTTCTACGGTAAGATTTTCACCAAACATGCCCCAATTCCAATCCAAATGTGGATATTTTTCTTTCCAATACGGGTAATGGTCCGAGGAAAAAAGATAACATGCCTTATAGATTCCTCCATGTACTTTTCGATCGCTAATGTTGTCTTTGACAACGCTCTCTGTTTCCAGGGTTATGGGTTCATCAACTGGTTTTTTGAAAATTCCGGTTGTGGTTTGCTGCCCGTTCCATGTTATTGAAGTAGGTTCCCCTATGTTTGTTGAAATAATCTTCATGATATAAAGCTAAAAAAAACCACCTTGAAAAAGGTGGTTTGCATAAAGATTTTAAAGCAATTTTAATCTTTCTTCTCCAGACGTTTGGTCATGGTAAAACCTACCAGAAGACCAATACCAGCCATTAAGAAGATGGTTCCGGGATAGGCTACTTCTTCATCCAGATCAAATGTATTTACTAGAGCTGATGCCAAAAATATAGCTACGCCTACACTTATCAATAACACGGCGAAGTTGATTAACACTATTTTCCAAGTTGGAATATCATATTCTCCTTTACTTTTAAAGAAAATACCTGCATCCACGCCTTTTTCAATTAAGGCAAGGCGTTCCTTGTTTCTAGTTGAGAAATATAAATAGGTAATTGCAAACATTACCAAGAAAAAGCTGATTGGGATTAATATTCCTTCCATTTTGATTGTTTTTTTAATTGATTAATAAACTCTTTGAAAACTAAGACGACAGATTTTTTAGTAAGGTTACACTTGGGACATATTTTTTATTTTTAATGTAACCTCCAGTTGCTTATAGTCGTCAAACCGTAAAATGAATGCTATCGTAAACCAACCTGATATAGTCGCTATTGTAAATGGTGATTCACAAGAATTCGCAAAACTTGTGGATAGCTATAAGGACTTGGTGTTTACGGTGGCGTTTCGGATGCTAAAAAATAGGGAGGAAGCTGAGGAGGTTGCACAAGACTCCTTTATTAAGATTTTTAAGTCACTTAAAAGCTTTCAAGGAGATTCTAAGTTATCGACATGGATTTACAGAATAGCTTATAATACATGTTTGGACCGTATTAAAAAGAATAAAATTGGACAAAACTCAGTGCCGATAACAGAGGTTAGCAATTATCAAGTAGTTGAGATGAACAATGCTCTTGATACTATGCTGAAGCAGGAGAAATCAGAAATGATAAAAAAATGTATTCAAAAACTAAACCCAGCAGATGCTGCAATTCTTACCCTTTTTTATTTTGAGGAGCAAAGTTTGAATGAATTGGGAAGCACGTTAAACTTGAGCATGAATACAGCAAAGGTTAAATTATTCAGGGCAAGAAAGCGGTTGGCTGTAATTTTGAAAGAACAATTAAAACCCGAAACCATAAGAAGTTATGAATGAGGATAAAGATTTGGAAAAATTGATCAATAGTCTGATGGAGGAGGCCCCGTTGGAAAAACCTTCCGATAATTTCACCGAAATGGTGGTTGCAAAGGCTAAGTCAGCTAGGGAAGCTAAACTAAAGTTTAAACCGTTGATTACAAAAAGAGCTTTCTTGCTTTGGGCAATAGTTTTTGGCAGCTTGATTTTTTATGTAATCCAATCCGAAGGCGAACTCGATACAAATGTGGGAAACTACTTTTCCTCATTTACTGAAGCAAACAGCTGGATTAATGATAGATTTGGGCAAGTTCAATTGTCAAAAAAGTTAATGTATACGATAGGGACTTTTGGAGTAATGATATATTTCCAAACCTTATTGCTAAAACGATTCTTCAACCGAAGGTTGGTTTAAACCGTTGATAACAAGAAAAAAGGCCCGTCAACTGACGGGCCTTTTTTGTTTACAATGAATTTTATTTGATCATCTCATAGCTGCGTGCTATAAAATTCGTGAGTTCTTCACCCTTAAGAAGTCCTTTGGACAATCGAGCCAAATCAAGTGATTGATTAATCAATCGCTCACGTTTTTTAGCTGTTTTTGTATTCAGAATTTCACTTACCAATTCGTGGTTGGTATTTACGATGAGGTTGTACATGTCTGGCATGTTGCCCATACCGAACATACCACCACCGCCTGTTTGCTGCATTTCCTTCATCCTCCGCATAAACTCAGGCTCGGTAATTACAAAAGGAGAAGCATCGCTATCCATGGCTTCCATCTGAATGGTGTATCCTTTTTCTTGAATAACCTCTTCTATATTGCCTTTCAGTTTTTCTTTTTCTTCATCTGAGAGTTTGGAAATTGCAGTTTCTTCCTTCTTGATGAGATTATCAACATGGTCGGCATCAACACGGGCAAACGACAAATTTTCTTTGGAGGTTTCCAATTTCTGCATCAAATGGGATACAATAGGAGAGTCAAGCAACAATACCTCATAACCTTTGGTTTTTGCAGCCTCTATATAACTATGTTGAGCCTCCTGATCAGATGCATAGAGCACCACTAGTTTGTCATCCTTGTCGGTCTGGTTATCCTTAATTTGCTTTTCCAGCTCTTCATACGTGAAGAATTTGCCATCAACTGTGGGGTATAGCGCAAATTTGTCAGCTTTTTCAAAGAATTTTTCGTCGGAAAGCATTCCGTATTCGATGACAACTTTAATATCATTCCATTTTTGCTCAAAATCTTCACGATTGTTCTTGAACAACGAATTCAATTTATCAGCGACCTTTCTTGAGATATAGGAGGAAATCTTTTTTACAGCACCATCGGCCTGTAAATAAGACCGTGATACATTTAATGGGATATCCGGAGAATCGATTACCCCGCGAAGCATGGTTAAAAACTCAGGAACAATACCCTCAACGTTGTCCGTTACAAAAACTTGGTTCTGATAGAGCTGAATCCTATCTTTTTGAATATTCAGGTCATTGGTCAACTTTGGGAAGTATAGAATTCCAGTAAGGTTGAATGGATAGTCCACATTCAAATGAATATTGAACAAAGGCTCCTCGAACTGCATTGGATACAACTCACGGTAAAATGACTTATAATCCTCGTCTTTTAGATCAGCGGGTTGCTTTGTCCAAGCAGGATTGGGATTGTTGATGATATCATCGACCTCTTGGGTTGGAGCCGGGTCTTCCTCTTTAGCACCCTCAGGTTTCTCAAGTGTTTCGGTTTTGGTGCCAAACTTTATTGGAATTGGCATGAACTTGTTGTACTTGGTCAAAAGCTCACGAATTTTACTATCCTCCAAAAACTCGGTAGAATCGTCTGCCATATGCAGAATGATTTCTGTACCTCTGTCCTTTTTCTTTGCTTCTTTTAAATCAAACTCAGGAGAGCCATCGCAGGACCAATGCACCGCTGGCTCATCTTTAAAACTCTTGGAAATAATTTCCACCTTTTCTGCTACCATAAATGCAGAATAGAAACCAAGTCCAAAATGACCGATGATTCCAGCATCTTTGTCAGCATCTTTATATTTATCCAGAAACTCTTCCGCTCCAGAAAAAGCCACTTCATTGATGTATTTCTTAATCTCTTCCTCGGTCATACCAATACCTTGGTCAATTATATGGATGCGTTTTTTATCCTTATCCACTTTAACCTCAATCATAGGACTGCCGTACTCAACCTTTGCCTCGCCAATGGAGGTAAGGTGTTTTAGTTTTAAGGTGGCGTCCGTTGCATTGGAAATGAGCTCGCGAAGAAAGATTTCGTGATCGCTGTATAGAAATTTTTTGATCAAAGGAAATATGTTCTCTACAGAAACATTGATTTTACCTGTTGCCATGGTGTATTAGTTTTCTTTTATTTCTTCTTTAATGACAAAAAAAATACCAGAGTGCGATATCTGACAAACTGACATTATGAAAGGGTTTAACAATTGCGATTAAACTTTAACATTATTTTGTTTATTAAAAATTAAAAATAATTAAACAAAAATGTATATATTTGAACTGTTGTAGAAGTTGCTATGAAACAGAATCATGCTACAACAAGTTTGTTTATTTATTGGTTAGGTTGTTGAAAACGCATTTTCGCCCGAAAATGCGTTTTCCGTTATATATTGATGGAACATTAAGAGTATTTTGTTTTTTAATTCGTATTTTTATTTAAACAAAATTGTTATGCCCAATACTTCAGAATCTAAAGTTACCGAAGAAAAAATTATAAGCTGGTACATGCGCTCAGTACTCGAGCATGAGTCTTTGCCAAAATCGATTTTTAAATTTTGCAAGGAGAACAAAATCAAAGAAGAGGATTTTTATCAGTATTTCGGTTCTTTTCAAGGACTCCGGAATGTCGTCTGGGAGCGGTTCTTTACCAATACCATCGCTTTAATGCAAAAAAATGAAGGCTATAGTGACATGGGGAACGAAGAAAAGATGCTGACCTTCTTTTTTACATTCTTTGACACCTTGGCGTTAAACCGAAGCTATGTCCTTTTTATGCTGAAAGAAAGTGGCGATAGAATGGGTCAATTGGAACAGTTAAAAGGTTTGCGAAAAAAAATCAAGAATTACACGTCAGAACTAATTGAAGAAAAAAATAGTGATAAGAACTTAAAAATATTAAAACAAAGCCCGCAGATTTTTTCTGAAGGTGCTTGGGTGCAGTTTTTATTCCTATTAAAATTCTGGATGGAAGATAACTCACCGAATTTTGAAAAAACGGATATCGCCATCGAAAAATCTGTCACCACTATTTTCCAGGTTTTTGAAAATACACCTTTGGAAAAGATAATTGATTTAGGAAAATTCCTTTACAAGGAAACTTTTGCATAGAAAAGTATGAAGACTTTGGATAGCATTCCCACGGGAAAAATAGAACGAGCCGGGAAACTGGTCAAAACGGGAGTCAAGATTGGGGGTAATTATGTGAAGTACTATGGAAAAAAGTTGGTAAATCCTGATATTTCCAAGGAAGAACTCAATCAAGATAATGCCGATGACATTTATGACAGCCTTAAAAGTTTAAAGGGAAGCGCGCTAAAAGTTGCCCAAATGCTCAGCATGGAGAAGAACTTACTGCCGAGTGCCTATGTAGAAAAATTCTCTTTGTCCCAGTTTTCAGTTCCGCCATTGTCCGCGCCATTGGTTCGAAGAACATTCAAGAGATATCTGAGCAAATATCCGGAAGAAATTTTTGATGTTTTTGAGAAAGATTCCATAAACGCCGCCAGTATTGGCCAAGTGCATAAGGCACAGAAAAATGGAAAAGAGTTGGCAGTTAAAATACAGTATCCAGGTGTAGCCGAAAGTATCAGCAGTGATTTGGCTTTAGTTAAGCCCTTGGCAACAAGAATGTTTAATTTAAAGGGAAAGGACTCTGAAAAGTACTTTAAAGAAGTAGAGAATAAACTTATTGAGGAAACCAATTATATTTTGGAACTCAAACAGAGTGAGGAAATTACAGAGGCTTGCGCAATAATTCCGAATATGGAATTTCCCCGATACTATAAAAACTTGTCTAGTGAACGTATCCTTACCATGGATTGGATGAAGGGTAAGCATCTGGGAGAATTAACAAGGACTAGTTTTTCGCAAGAGCTTGGAAATAAGTTGGGGCAAGCCCTTTGGGATTTTTATATGTTCCAAATTCATAATCTTCGTAAAGTTCATGCGGATCCGCATCCGGGAAATTTTCTTGTAAGTTCCAATGATACCTTAATTGCTATCGACTTCGGATGTATCAAAGAAATACCCGACGAATTTTATGTCCCTTATTTTGAATTAGCTCAGGAGAACAACATCAACAACGATGCGGTTTTTATGGAAAAATTGTATGAGTTGGAAATTTTAACCCCGACAGATTCTCAAGAGGAACTGATTTTTTTCAAAGCGTTGTTCAAAGAAATGCTCACGTTGTTCACTTCACCATTTCATCACGAAACGTTTGATTTTGGAGACACTACATTTTGGGACCGAATTGCCGATCTAAGTGAGCGCTACTCTAAAGACGAACAGATTCGCAAAATGAATGGTAGTCGAGGTTCAAAGCATTTTCTGTATATGAACCGTACTTTTTTCGGTCTATATAATCTGCTCCATGACCTCAAGGCCCAGGTTAAAGTCAACCAGTTCAAGAAGTATCTGGGTTAATTTTTTTGCTATTTTCATAATTCCTTGGATATATTTTTTACTTTTCCATGATATAGCCAATGGCTTGTAAGTAAATACCTAAAGTATAACATATGTACAATTCCAAAATATCAGGTCTTGGGTTTTATGTACCTGAGAATGTGGTGACGAATGATGATTTGTCCAAACTGATGGATACCAATGATGAATGGATTCAGGAGCGAACTGGAATCAAAGAAAGAAGGCATGTTGTCAAGGGAACAGATACCACAACTTCGATGGGTGTTAAAGCTGCAGAGATTGCCATTGAGAGGGCAGGAGTGGATAAAGGTGATATCGACTTTATTGTTTTTGCTACCTTGAGTCCTGATTATTATTTTCCAGGACCAGGTGTGCTAGTTCAACGAGATTTAGGACTTAAAACCGTAGGGGCGTTGGATGTAAGAAATCAATGTTCCGGTTTTGTTTATGGTGTTTCAGTTGCTGACCAGTACATCAAAAGTGGAATGTACAAAAACGTTTTGGTCATTGGTTCGGAGCTCCATTCTCATGGGTTGGATATGACCACTAGGGGCAGGGGAGTTTCCGTTATTTTTGGTGATGGTGCCGGAGCAGCAGTGCTTACTAGAGAAGAAGATACTTCAAAAGGAATTTTGTCATCACATTTGCATTCAGAAGGGCAACATGCCGAAGAACTTTCGTTGATTGCCCCTGGAATGGGAAAAAGATGGGTGACCGATATCATCAATGATGAAGACCCGGAAGACACCTCCTATTTTCCATATATGAACGGTCAATTTGTATTTAAGAATGCTGTGGTGCGATTTAGTGAAGTAATCATGGAAGGTTTACAGACCAATAATCTAGGCCCTCAGGATATTGATATGCTCATTCCGCATCAGGCCAACTTGCGAATCTCGCAGTTTGTGCAGAAGAAATTTGGACTTTCCAATAATCAAGTGTTCAACAATATTATGAATTACGGAAATACCACGGCTGCTTCCATCCCAATTGCTTTGACCGAAGCTTGGGAATCAGGAAAAATCAAAGAAGGAGATGTGGTGGTGTTAGCGGCTTTTGGAAGCGGATTTACCTGGGGAAGTGTCATTATAAAATGGTAGTACTTTATGGGCAGACAGCTCGATAAACTGAATCAAGCTCTTATCGATTTTATTCAGAGGCAAAAAATGTTTTTTGTGTCTACAGCTATGGAAGAAGGGTCAATCAACCTATCTCCTAAAGGGCTGGATTCGTTGCGAGTTATCGATGAAAATAGGGTAGTTTGGCTGAATTTAACCGGAAGTGGCAATGAAACAGCTGCCCATTTAAACCATAAAAACCGAATTACCATTATGTTCTGCGCCTTCGAAGGTGACCCCATGATTTTGAGGTTGTACGGAGCGGCAAAAGTTCACTCATTTGATTCCAAATTTTGGAAAGACCACATTGATTTATTTCCACAGATAAAAGGAGGCAGACAATTGGTAGATATAAAAATCGAAAAAGTCCAAATTTCATGCGGGATGGGCGTTCCGATTATGGAATACAAACATCAGCGCCAAGGATTACTTGATTGGGCTGAGAAACAGGGGGATGCTGGTCTGGAGAAGTATTGGAAAACAAAAAATAGTACAAGTTTAGATGGACATCCCATTGAAAACTAATTTCAAAAGTAAAACCCCGATCCTACAGGATCGGGGTTTTTAAATGATAAACCTTGAAAGACTAACCAACCAACACGCTATTCAAGGAATATCAAATGCTCGTTATAAGATTCCTCCGCTGGATTGTTTGGTGTTGCTATCCCTTCTTTTACGTTGTTTAGCTCTATACTTGCCGCCACCAAAACGATAGTTTAGTCCAACATATACATTGTTGCTCTCCCAATTAAATCCACCTTCTTGTGGATAAGGTCGCTGACCGTCAAAAGCAAATCGCATGGTATTGAAAATATCATTATAATTGAGGCTCAAAGTCCCTTTACCTTGGGCAAAGCTGTATCGCGCGCCAAGATTTACAAAGTACATTGGTCTGATTTCAAACTGGAGTGTTCTGTTCTGACCGCGATAGAAACCAAAGGCCTGAAGCGTAAGTTTCTTGTTTATCTTAAAACTGTTGTTCATACGCAAATTCCATGCTGTGTTGTCAACTTCAACGTTTTCCACCGCGATATCATCTTCCGTAGGGTTGGTGACATTTGGATCCAAACTTTCTGTAATTCCGCGCTGGGTCTGTGAATAAAAATCAAAACTACCGTTGATGCTCCACCACTTTGTAGGTTTATAGTTTGAAGACAATTCAAAACCGTAGGCAGAAGTATTATCAAAATTATCGAAAGTCAAAATCAGCTTGTTGAAATCCAATCTATCAACATAGACAGCTCTATTGATTTCATCAGATATTGATCTATAGAAAACACCTGTGGTAATACTTCCATTTTTAATCCTTCTGGTGTAATTAACCTCATAGGAATTGGTGAACTGTGGCTCCAAACTTGGATTTCCAAAGGATGAAATCAATGGCGTTGCCCATTCCCGAATAGGATTGACCTGACCTAAACCTGGCCTATCCACTCGCTTACTGAAGCTTACTTGCCATTGGTCCTTTTCATTTGGGTCATAGGTTAGGAAAGCGGATGGATATATTTGGGTGTATTTGTCGGTGAAGGACCTCACTGTGTTTGTATCAGCCTTTACCTCTACGTCTTCAATACGCACTCCTACTTGATAGGACCACTTATCCCTTTTCTGACTAAAAGTGGCATAAGCCGAATAAATATCCATATTGTAAACAAAGTCTGTGCTTGGCGTTGGAATTAAATCTCCTGCTGAGTTGAATGAAAGTCCCGTTGAAGAATAATCTACATCGGTCTCAAAGTTTCTAGACTCTAACCCAACTTCAATTTTGGAAATACTGTCAAGTGGGTTCACATAATCCAGGTTGGCAATGGTCTGCGTGCGCTCGGTATCTACAAAATCCATATAGTCCGGAAATAATGATGCACCAGATGTCCTGAAATTTGCATCTTGACCACTTTTAAACTGATTGTGGTCTACCTCAAGTTCTATGTTGTGCCCCTCTTTGTTAAAATCCAATTTATAATCAAAGTTGTATTGTTCACTTCTATTATCACTGACATCATTAAAAAATTGGGTTACGTTTCTAGGGAGGTCATTTCTATATATTACATCGGTAATGCCTTCGCCTTTGCCATCAAATATGTTCTGATTTGTGAATACCGATATGGTGTTTTTATCATTCAGATAAAAATCCACACCCACCTTGTACAAATGTGATTTATTATTGTTGAAAAAATCGAATATTTGAATGGAGTTTTCATCCAATCTTGTAATAGTCCCATCATTTACATATTTACCAATGTTATTGCCATAATTTCCGTAAAAGTTGAACTTTCCGTTCCGATAGTTCATATCGATTGAAGAGTTGAACTTGGCTTCGATACCTTTGGTAAGTCCTGTTGTAATGCTACCATTGAATCCGATATTGGCGTTTTTATGCAATACAATATTGATGATGCCGCTCATGCCTTCTGGATTGTATTTGGCGGAAGGATTGGTAATCAGTTCAATAGATTTTATAGAGGTTGAAGGTATTTGTCTTAGCAATTGTGCTACAGGTACATTAGAAAGCTTCCCATCTACCATTACACGGACGTTGGAGTTGCCACGCATACTAATATCCCCAGTTTGTGAATCAACATTCACAGAAGGAATATTGTTCATGATATCGGAGGCTGTAGCGCCGGCAGTTGTCAAATCTTTCCCAACATTAATTACTTTGCGATCTACCCGTTGTTCTATGGTGGTGCGTTCTGCAACCACTTCGACCTCGTCAAGTTCTGCGGTCTCTTCCATCAATGTTATGGTACCGACATTTACTTTGCGGTTCCTTTTATCTATTATCAACTTTTGAGAGTGCGTCTTGTATCCAATAAATTGAACTTCAAGAACAAAAGAGCCTTCGGGCAATTTTTTAATCTCGAAGGTACCATCGTCATTAGTTATACCGCCTGTAATAGTTTGTGTACCATCCTCCGATTTTATTACAATGGCCGCATAGGCCACAGGTTGATTTAAGGCGTTGTCTAAAACAACCCCCGAAATGGACCCGATAGGAGGTTCATTAGTGTTTATTGATGCTAAAATTGTAGATTGGGCGCCACATAAGAGTAGCGCAAAAAGAAAAATTACTCGTTTCATGAGTTCGTTTGTTTTTGATTGATTGATGATGTCTACTAGACGATGGCCTTATTAAATTGTTACATCTTAAATGAGCTTTAACATTTTTTAACAAAGACCTTTGAAACTTGAAGATGTAAGTTCGTTGCGAAAAGTGGTACAAAAGATAAACCCTGACTTACGATAACAATCGAGACGCCAGGGTTTTTACATTGATAAGCTATACTAAACACTAACCATTAACTATAAAAAATACAGACTTACCAATGATTAATTTTCTATGTACAATAGACGGTTTTTTTTTGGAATAGTTACACGCTTTAGTTTAGTTTAACACATAAATTAACAAATGGGTAACACACTTGTTTTCGGAGCATCATTAAATCCAAGTAGATACAGCAATTTGGCAATACATCGATTGGTTGAAAACCAACAGGAAACCTTTGCGTTTGGGGTTCGCCAAGGAACCGTTTCCGGCATACAAATTAAGGACAACCTTACTGATTTTCAAAATATCCATACGATTACTTTGTATATGAACCCTCAACGGCAGAAGGAGTATTACCAAAAAATAATTGATTTAAAGCCCGAAAGGGTGATATTCAATCCAGGCGCGGAAAACCCCGAATTTGCCACAATGCTTATGGATGTCGGAGTCAAAGTGGAGAATGCATGTACCTTGGTTTTACTGGCTACAGGGCAGTATTAGGAGCAGGATTTTTAGTTCGAATTAACCAAAGACCGAAAAAGGTCAATAGTCCGTTCAATGGCAGCAATTCGTATCCAAGCACATATCCTCCCAGGTACTCTGAAGGGATGTTGGCAATGGTCCAAATAATAAGGACTGAAAACAATCCAACTACCCAAACATACTTGTCTCGTATCTGATGTTTGGTGAAAATGCCAAAGGCAAAGAGCCCCAAAAGTGGGCCATAGGTGTACCCGGCAACAGTTAAAAGACTATCAATTACATTACTGTTCAAAATGTATTTGAAGGAAATAATCACCAGAATAAGCATTACGCTCATGGCGACATGCGTGCGTTTTCTGGTTTTCTTTTGCGTTTCTTCGGCTTGTTTTTCCAAATCTAAAAAATCAACACAAAAAGATGTTGTCAATGAAGTCAGAGCGCTGTCTGCGCTACTGTAAGCAGCTGCGATAAGACCTAACATAAATGTGATGGCCAATGTTAACCCAAGGCCGCTGTTCAATGCGATTTCAGGAAACAAAAGGTCCGTTTTTGGATTTCCATCCATCAGGGGAATAGAGATTCCATTTTGGTTGGCAAAAATAAATAGCAAGGCCCCCAACAGCATAAAAAGAAAGGTTACCCCCACCAAAACCAGACTAAAGGATACCATATTCTTCTGGGCATCCTTCAATGTTTTGCAGGTAAGGTTCTTTTGCATCATATCTTGGTCCAATCCGGTCATGCAAATGGTTACGAACATTCCGCCAATAAAGGATTTGATAAAATGATTTCTGTCAAGAAAACTATCTGTAAAAAGAAATTTGTTATAAGTCTTTAACTCCTCCGAAGCTAAAAATTCTCCAAAACTCCAATCAAGTTCTCGATTAATGAGGATAATGGACAAAACAACCGCGATAATCATAAACAAGGTCTGCAAGGTATCTGTCCAAACAATCGTTTTTATACCTCCTCTATTGGTATAGATCCATATCAGTGCGATTGAAATAATTACTGTAAACTCAAACCGAATTCCGAGATCATCAAAAACAAACTGTTGCAGTACAATGGCTACCAGGTATAACCTGAATGCTGCACCCAATACCCGAGATACAAAAAAGAAAAAAGCTCCTGTTTTATGGCTCACGGTACCAAACCGGTCCAATAAATATTCATAAATAGAGGTAAGATTGTATTTATAATACAATGGTAAGAGTACATATGCGACAACAAAATACCCAACCAAGTAACCCAAAACCACTTGCATATAACCAAATTGGGAGGCCTCTACCCATCCAGGAACTGAAATAAAGGTAACCCCTGAAAGTGATGCACCCACCATTCCAAAGGCAACCAAATACCAGGGTGATTGTTTACCTGCTTTAAAAAAATCTGAATTGGAATCATTCTTTCCTGTGAAATAGGAAATGATCATCAACACCAAAAAATACGCACCGATGAGCAAAAGAATCTGAGTGGCCGACATAGATTGTATTTGATTTGCAAAATACAAAAGTTAATCGGTAACTCTAAAATCGTAATTTTGCCAAACAATCGAAAGTATGGAGTTTTCGTCGAAAATTTTGGAAAATGCTGTGTACGAAATGTCACAATTACCAGGGATTGGTAAACGCACTGCTTTAAGATTGGTTTTGCATTTACTGAAACAACCAGAAGAACGCACAAACTTGCTGGCTGAAGCCCTATTGAAACTGAGGAGCGAAATCAATTTTTGTAAAACGTGTTCCAATATTTCCGACACTGAAATATGCGAAATCTGCGCCAATACCAAACGAGATCGGAATTTGGTCTGTGTGGTTGAGGATATTAGAGATGTTATGGCTATAGAAAACACCTCGCAATACAACGGACTTTACCATGTCCTCGGTGGAAAAATATCACCTATGGAGGGCGTAGGTCCGCAAGACTTGAATATTGTTTCCTTGGTTAGACGCGTTAAAGAAGAGGATGTAAAAGAGCTTATTTTTGCTTTAAGCTCTACTATGGAAGGAGATACAACCAATTTTTACATTTATAAACAACTTGAAGGATTGGACGTTGAAACATCTACCATTGCCAGGGGAATATCTGTAGGAGACGAATTGGAATATGCAGATGAGGTGACTTTAGGCAGAAGTATATTGAACAGGGTTCCCTTCGAAAATTCAATTAAGGCTAATTGAATTTGAACGAAATAATACATATAAATTAATAATAAGAGGATTTCTTTAGTATTTTTGCAAAATATAAGTCGATATCACCTCGTTAAATAGGAATATGTCAAAGTTTGAGTTGAAATTACCACAAATGGGAGAAAGTGTTGCTGAAGCAACATTGACCACTTGGTTAAAAGAAGTTGGAGATGCCATTGAGTTGGACGAAGCCGTATTTGAGATTGCTACTGATAAAGTAGATTCAGAAGTGCCCAGTGAGGTAGAAGGTGTGCTGTTGGAAAAAAGATTTGATATCGATGATGTCATCAAAGTAGGTGAAGTTGTAGCGGTAATCCAAATAGATGGAGAAGCCCCAGAAGTTTCCAGCAACGGTGCTGATGTTGTTGAAGAAATAGAAGATGTTGAAGAGCCAGTTGCCGTTTTAGAAAGTCAAATAGCAGAGGTTAAGGAGTCCGTTTCCGCACCAAGCCAAGATTTTTCGCATTCGGAACGTTTTTACTCCCCATTGGTCAAGAATATCGCGAGAGAAGAAGGAGTTTCAATGGAAGAATTGGAATCTATTGCAGGCACAGGGAAAGAAGGTAGGGTGACAAAGAATGATATTAAGGCATTCTTGCAGAGCAGGTCTTCCAATGGAAGTTCTCCGACTACCGTTGAAACTGTTGTTGATAAAGTTGCACAAGCTCCAGCTAAAGCGGAAAGTGCCATTACAAAACCGGAAGCGCCCAAAGCTGCACCCACACATGTTACTGGAGGGGATGAAATTATTCCGCTAACAAGAATGGGTAAGCTTATTGCTCAGCATATGGTTGACAGTGTATCCACTTCGGCGCATGTTCAGAGCTTTGTGGAGGTTGATGTAACCAATGTGGTCAACTGGAGGAATAAGGTCAAGAAAGAATTTGAACAAAGAGAAGGTGAAAAATTGACATTCACCCCAATATTTATGGAGGCCATTGCCGTAGCCTTAAAAAAATACCCCATGATGAATATTTCTTTGGATGGTGATAAGGTCATCAAAAAGAAAAACATCAATTTGGGAATGGCCGCTGCATTGCCAGATGGAAACTTGATTGTTCCAGTAATAAAAAACGCCGATCAACTTAATTTGGTTGGGATGGCAAAAACCGTAAATGATTTGGCAAACAGATCAAGGAACAACCAATTAAAACCTGATGAGGTCAAAGATGGTACTTATACCGTTACCAATGTTGGCTCTTTTGGAAGTGTTTTTGGTACGCCGATCATCAATCAACCACAGGTTGGTATTTTGGCCTTAGGCGCAATAAGAAAACTTCCATCGGTAATAGAAACAGATCAGGGAGAATACATTGGTATACGCAGTAAAATGTTCCTGTCCCATAGCTATGACCACCGAGTGGTAAATGGAGCCTTAGGAGGTATGTTCGTAAAAACTGTGGCTGATTATCTCGAAGCTTGGGATATAAATAGGGAAATCTAAATAGAAAAGCGTTTTTTTCTTTTCACTATTGTTAACTTAGAGGCTTAATCAAATGCATTCGTCAATGAGATATTTTGCCCTAATCAATCTGGCTTTACTTTTTTTATTTAGCAGTTCAATGCAGGCCCAAGACCTTTCCAGTTACCAAAAGAAAACCTTTGAAAAAGATGGAGGTACGATGCCCTATCGAATTCTTTTACCGAAGGATTACAATCCATCAGAAAAATACCCTCTCATTCTTTTTTTACACGGTTCTGGAGAACGAGGTAATGATAATGAGGCTCAATTGGTTCACGGATCAAATCTTTTTCTAAAAGAGGAAGTAAGGAATAATTATAAAGCCATTGTTGTTTTTCCACAGTGCAAGGCCCAAAGTTCATGGGCGAAAATTGATGTTGAAGGAGATTTTCCAAATCGAGAGTTTGTTTTTTATGAAGATGCAGAGGCCACAAAAGATATGTTGCTGTTGGAAGGCTTACTTAAGCATTTGAAGAAGACATACAAGCTTGATAAAAATAGGATGTATGTCGGTGGACTTTCTATGGGAGGAATGGGAACTTTTGAATTGGTCCGAAGGAATCCCAAAACTTTTGCTGCCGCCCTTCCAATTTGCGGAGGTGCCAATCCAGAAATTTCCAAAAAACTTAAAAAGCCACACTGGTGGGTTTTTCATGGAGACGATGACCAAGTTGTTCCCGAAAAGTATTCTTCTCAAATGGTGGATGCCATGAAAGCAAATGGGATAGACGTTAAATATTCCGTGTATCCTGGGGTGGGGCACAATAGTTGGGACAATGCATTTGCTGAGCCCGAATTGTTATCCTGGTTATTCTCTAAATCGAAATAGATCTAAATGGAGTTACAGCTTACAAAACCAATTTGTTTTTTCGATTTGGAAACAACGGGTACAAATGTCGCTAAGGACAGAATTGTTGAAATTTCCATTTTAAAGATTTTTCCAAATGGGAATAAGGAAGGCAAGACCTGGCTAGTGAATCCTGAAATGCCGATTCCGCCAGAGGTAATAGCTGTGCACGGCATTACAAATGAAAAGGTGGCCAACGAGCCCACTTTCAAACAACTGTCCAAGGAAATTTATAAAATGATCCAGGACAGTGATTTGGCCGGTTTCAATTCCGATAGATTTGATATACCCCTGCTGGCTGAAGAAATGCTGCGTTCAGATGTCGATTTTGATATGAAACATATGATGTCTGTGGATGTACAGACCATTTTCCATAAAATGGAAAAGAGAACGCTTGGAGCGGCCTACAGATTCTATTGTGATAAAGACCTTGAAGATGCCCATAGCGCCGAAGCAGATACCAATGCGACCTACGAGGTGCTAAAGGCGCAATTGGATCGTTATCCCGACTTGGAAAATAACGTTAAGAAGCTATCGCAGTTCACTACCCGAAAACAATCACTTGACTTTGCAGGATTCATTGGTGTAGATGAAAATGAACAGCCTATTTTTGCTTTCGGAAAGCATAAGGGCAAGACGGTAGATGAGGTAATGGAGTCCGAACCGGGTTATTTCGGATGGATTTTGAATGCTGACTTTCCGTTGTACACTAAGAAAGTGCTTACACAAATCAAGCTCAGTAAGCTTAACAATAAATTGTAGTAACAATAACCACTAAAAATGATTGGAGATGAAGCTGATATGTATCGGTAGAAATTATACTGCCCATATTGAGGAATTAGAAAATGAAAAACCCAAAGAGCCTGTTGTTTTCATTAAACCAGATTCTGCAATTCTGCCTAAGGAGCAAGATTTTTATATTCCCGAATTTTCTAATGATGTTCATTATGAAGTAGAAGTCTTGGTCAAGATCAAAAAAGTTGGAAAACATATAACAAAACAATTCGCCCATACCTATTATGATGAAATCGGGCTTGGAATTGACTTCACGGCGAGGGATCTTCAGACGGAGTTAAAATCCAAAGGTTTACCCTGGGAAAAAGCAAAAGGATTTGATGGATCTGCGGTGGTGGGTAAGTGGTTACCAAAAACAAAGTACGAAAACCTTGACAAACTGGGTTTTTCCTTGTTAAAAAATGGGGAAAAAGTGCAAAACGGCAATACTTCCTTGATGTTGTGGAAGATAGACGAGCTTATCTCCTATGTATCTACCTATTTTATGCTCAAAAAGGGCGATATTTTGTTCACTGGGACACCCGCAGGGGTTGGTAAAGTTAGTCCAAATGATTACCTTTCAGGTACACTGGAAGGAGAAAATATGTTTGAAATTACTGTGAGATAATGATTTACAACCTCGACAAAGTAAATGAAATGGCAGAAGGCGATCAGGACTTTATAACCTCTGTGATTTCTGTATTTTTGGAAGAAGTCCCCGCTGATATGGAAGACCTTGAAAAGGCAATTGAAGCTCGGGATTATGAAAATGTATACAAACTTGCCCATAAAATAAAACCAAATGTGGATTTATTAGGTATGGAGCAAACAAGAGCTACCGCGCTCGAAATAGAGACTCTTGGCAAAAACACCACCAGCATCGATGAGATTGAGAAGAAATTCCCTTTACTGAAAAAAGATGTACTTCAAGTGGTATCCGAGCTTAAAAAAGACTTTAATCTGTAAATGCAAGCCGAGATCATAACCATTGGGGATGAGATTCTCATTGGTCAGATTGTGGACTCTAATTCTGCATTTATTTCCAAGGAATTGAACAAAATCGGTGTTTCGGTGTATCAAATAACATCCGTTCAAGATTCTCATGACCATATTTTGGAAGCAATGACAAGCGCCGGAGCTCGTTCTAGCCTTGTGATTATTACAGGAGGGTTGGGTCCAACCAAGGATGATGTAACCAAACATACGCTTTGCGATTTTTTTCATGATGAGTTGGTTATGAATAATGATGTGCTTTTACACATCGAAGAGTTATTCAAAAAATATATTTCCACACCAATTTCCGATTTAAACAGAAAGCAGGCATTGGTGCCATCAAAAGCAACCGTTTTACCCAATGCCCATGGAACTGCGCCAGGTATCTGGATGAAAAATGGGAACACTGTTTATGTGTCCTTGCCTGGGGTCCCGCTCGAAATGAAATATTTGATTCTGGACCATGTAGTCCCTAAAATTGTTAAGGAATATGAGCGCCCCCATATTTTGCACAAGACCATTCTTACACATGGTTTGGGAGAAAGCGCGATTGCAGGTAAAATTGAGACTTGGGAAGATAATCTGCCCGACTTCATAAAATTGGCTTATCTGCCTAATTTAGGTAGGGTTAGACTTCGTTTAACGGCCAAAGGTGATGACAAGGAAAAGCTGATAATGGCTGTCAGCAAAGAAGTTGAAAAGTTGTACCCGTTGATTGGTGATATTATTTATGGTGAAGAAGATGAAGATTCCATTGAAAGTCAGATAGGAAAGTTATTGACCGAAAAAAATATGACCATCGCAACCGCGGAAAGTTTTACGGGTGGCAAAATTGCACAACGCATCACTTCGGTTCCTGGAGCATCTGCCTATTTCAAAGGAAGCATGGTTAGCTATGCCACCGAGACCAAAATAGAAGTTTTAAATGTTCCGAAAGAAGTAATAGATAAGCACTCTGTTGTTAGTGAGGAAGTTGCCATCTCTATGGCAGAGAATGCACGAAAAATATTTAAGACTGACTTTTCTATTGCAACAACAGGCAATGCTGGCCCAACCAAAGGAGACTCCGATGCTGAGGTTGGTACGGTCTTTATTGCCATTAGCTCTGCAAGACGTACTTTTGCCACACAATTTACTATGGGAAACCATAGAGAGCGCATCGTTCAAAAGTCTGTAAACAAGGCGTTTGAGATGTTAGCAAAAGAAATTGCAAATTTCTAAAAAAGAATTTTGTGCATCCGATTAAATTGCCATAAATTTGCAGCCTCATTAAAATCACTCAAAAGTTAGGGAGATGTCTAAGATTTGTGAAGTAACAGGTAAAAAGGTGATGTTTGGAAACAATGTTTCCTTCTCTATCAATAAAACCAAAAGAAGATTCGATGTAAATATTTCTAAAAAGAGATTTTACATTCCTGAGGAAGACCGTTGGGTTACCCTTAACGTGTCAACAAGAGGTTTAAAGATCATCAACAAAAAAGGAATCTCAGCTGTTTTGAAGGAAATCAATTCCAAAAAATAGGTAGATAAGATTTTAAGTACGATACAATGGCAAAGAAAGGAAATAGAATTCAGGTTATTTTAGAGTGCACAGAGCACAAAGACTCTGGTATGCCCGGTACTTCAAGGTACATCACAACAAAGAACAAGAAAAATACGCCAGATAGGATGGAAATCAAGAAATTCAACCCTATCCTTAAGCGTATGACCATTCATAAAGAAATCAAGTAATAAAATAAGCCATGGCAAAGAAAACAGTAGCAACACTTCAGTCATCGTCAAAAAGATTGACCAAGGCCATCAAAATGGTAAAATCTCCAAAAACAGGAGCTTACACTTTTGTAGAATCAGTTATGGCGCCTGAAATGGTTAACGATTGGTTGAATAAGAAATAGTAGTATTCTACGAAAAAATCACAAGCCGCTTTATAAGCGGCTTTTTTTATGTCTTGTTCCGAAAACAAAGTTAAATTGGGTTTAACATAACTCCTCTTACTTTTCTATCTTTGAAGATTGATGACGAATGCGTATGAGCCTTTTTAAAAAAATATTTTCTTCAGACAAAAAAGAGACCTTGGATAAGGGTCTTGAAAAATCCAAGAACAGCTTTTTTGGAAAGTTAAGCAAAGCTGTGGCCGGAAAATCCAAGGTAGATGATGAGGTTTTGGATAATTTGGAAGAGGTTTTGGTTACCTCGGATGTGGGTGTAGAAACCACACTCAAGATAATTGAACGCATTGAAGAACGTGTTTCCAAGGACAAATATCTAGGGGCAGAGGAACTCAACACCATATTACGAGAGGAAATTGCAGGATTACTTTCCGAAACCCATGTCGGTGAAGATTCCGAGTTTACTGTTCCTTCCGATAAAAGACCTTATGTTATCATGGTTGTTGGTGTCAACGGAGTAGGGAAGACCACAACAATCGGAAAATTGGCAAATCAATTTAAAAACCAAGGACTCAAGGTGGTTTTAGGAGCAGGAGATACATTTAGAGCGGCTGCAATTGACCAACTGGAGGTTTGGGCCAAGCGGGTTGATGTGCCTATCATAAAGCAAAAAATGGGCAGTGATCCAGCTTCGGTGGCCTTTGATACCTTGAATTCTGCTGTGGCTGATAATGCCGATGTAGTACTCATTGATACCGCTGGGCGTTTGCATAACAAGGTCAATCTAATGAACGAACTTTCAAAAGTTAAGCGGGTAATGCAAAAAGTAGTGCCTGATGCTCCGCATGATGTGCTTTTGGTATTGGATGGTTCAACAGGTCAAAACGCTTTTGAACAAGCCAAACAATTCACCAAGGCAACAGAAGTTACCAGTTTGGCCGTGACCAAATTGGATGGCACTGCAAAAGGAGGGGTGGTCATTGGAATCTCTGACCAATTTCAAATCCCAGTAAAATATATTGGAGTAGGTGAAGGGATTGAAGACCTTCAAGTTTTCAATAAGTACGAATTTGTAGATTCTTTCTTCAAAATATAGCATTCCCTAATCAAGCTTAAATAGCCAATTATTCCCTAATTTTAGTTCACTTATTACAGAACTATGGGAAGACTACACCTTTTTGAATTTGAAGACCAAAAATGGTTTCCCAGTTTTTTACGCGACTATGGTACTGATTTTCTTCAGTTCTTATCCAACAAAGTTAAACTGTACAAACCTGTTGTCTCAGTCTTGGAACGGGGACTGCGGGCAAGCGGAACAAATACGATTGTCGATTTAGGTTCAGGAGGAGGAGGAGGATTGCTTTGGCTGAATTCTGAACTCATAAGGACCAATCCAAATCTAAAGATTGTTTTAACCGATTTCTACCCGAATCTAAGGGCTTTTGAATATACCCAAAAGCAAGCTGATAATTTTGAGTTTATAGCCACATCCATTGATGCTAGAAACGTACCGGAAAGCTTAAAAGGATTCCGAACACAATTCTTGTCATTGCACCATTTCAAACCAAAAGATGCCCGACAAATATTGCAGAATGCGTTAAATTCAAATAGCGTGATTGGTATTTTTGAAGGGCAAGAGCGAAGTATTCCAAGTATTCTGGCTATGCTTTTTTCTCCTATCTCTGTTTTATTGACTACCCCATTTATAAGACCCTTTAAGATAGGGAGACTCATTTTTACCTATCTCATACCCGTAGTTCCACTATTTGTGCTTTGGGATGGTGTTGTTTCTTCTTTACGGACATATTCAGTCAAAGAAATGAATGCGTTGGTCGACCAACTGAAAGATAAAGAATCTTTTGAATGGGAAATAAAAAGGGTTAAATCTGGCCCAGGAGTTATACTTTACCTTCTAGGCATACCAAAATCATGACGATAATACTATCTAATAGCCTTAAAAGCTTAACCAATAAAATATGAAAAAACTACTTTTTTTTGTTTTAGTACTACTGGTGAATATCAGCTTTGCTAAAATATGGACACCCTCAATCCTTTCCGATAACATGGTTTTGCAGCAACAATCGAATGCAACTATTTGGGGGTGGACCACTGCCACCAATGAGACCATTACCATTATAGGTTCATGGAATAGTGAGGGGATTACAACCAAGGCATATCAAGGTGTTTGGTCTACGGAAATTCCAACACCTGCAGCTGGAGGGCCTTACACAATCACCATTAAAGGACATGAAGAACTTACATTTTCTAACGTTATGATCGGTGAAGTATGGATCGCTTCAGGTCAATCTAACATGCAATGGACACCAAATATGGGTCTGGACAATGCTGAGGAAGAAGTGAAAAATGCTAACTATGCTGACATTCGTTTTTTCCAAGTACCGCAACGTATATCCAATACTCCGCAAGATGATACGCCTGGGGAATGGGTTTTATGCTCGCCTGAATCCATGCAGAACTTCAGTTCTGTCGCCTATTTCTTTGGGAAAAAATTGCATAAACAGATGTCAGTTCCTATTGGTTTGATAAGTTCTAATTGGGGAGGTACGCCAGTAGAAGTTTGGATTCCGAAAGGACGGATTTCACAAGATGAGGAGCTAAACGAAGCCTCAAAACAAATTTCGGAATTTGAATGGTGGCCACATCTGCCTGGAACCGCATATAATGGAATGATTCACCCACTTTTGAAGTTCAATATAGCTGGTGCCATTTGGTATCAGGGAGAATCAAATCGGGCCAATTCAAAGTCCTATTACAAATCATTTCCCTTGTTGATTGCATCTTGGAGAGAACTCTGGAAAAAGGATTTCCCGTTTTATTTTGCTCAAATTGCTCCCTTTGATTACGAGAAGGATAAAAAAGATATCAAAGCCGCTATTGTCCGTGACGCGCAATTATTTACCATGCTGAATGTCCCAAATACTGGAATGGCGGTTACAAATGACATCGGAAACCTTAAAGATATACACCCTACAAATAAGCAAGAAGTGGGTAGACGATTGGCGCTATGGGCCTTAGCCAAAACCTATGGTGTTAAAGATGTAGCTTTCACTGGGCCGGTTTATAAGGGTATGGAAATCAAAAGGAATAAAATAATAGTGACTTTTGATTATGCGGAAAGTGGTTTGAAAGCGGATGGAAAAACGTTGGAAGAATTCTATATAGCTGGACTTGATAAGGAATTTTATAAGGCGAATGCAAGAATCAAGGGTAACACCGTTGAGGTATCCTCCTCTAAGGTTAAAGAACCAGTAGCGGTTCGTTTTGCCTTTTATGACAAGGCACTTCCCAATTTGTACAATGAATCCGGTTTGCCTGCATCGTCATTTAGAACGGATGATTGGGAAATAGTACTGGAGTAATGGGATTTTTCTCAAACTGAATAAATAGAAACTATGGTATTTCGAGTATTAATGTTGTTTTGTGTAGTTGGTTTATGGCAAGGTAACGCTCAAATAAAACATCCTAAGGCAAGTCCCTTTTCGATGGTGGAACAAAATGTTGGTCTTTCCAAAATAATGGTGAAATACTCCCGTCCAGCAACAAAAGGCCGCCAAATTTTTGGAGATCTGGTACCCTATGGTAGAATTTGGAGAGTAGGGGCGAATGAAAGCACAAAAATTACCGTTGATTCGGATTTGAAAGTCATGGGCAATGTTTTGCCTACCGGGACCTATGCCCTATACGCTTTTCCCGAAGCCGATGAATGGCAAATAGTGTTTCATGAAAACACTACACATTGGGGTGACGGAAGAAAAAACTATAATCCAGAGGAAGATGTATTTCGTATTTCTGTCAAGCCTCAAAAAATACCCTATCATCAAGAGAACTTTTTGATTTCTTTTGATTCAATCACCCATGATTCAGCAATTATGGAGTTGATTTGGGCCAATACCAAAGTGCAGATACCCTTTATGGTAGATACCAATTCCTTGATGGAATTGGAAATTGCCAAGCAGCTCAGAGAAAACCCTTCAGCGCAAACCTATTATGAAGCTGCACGCTACTTTCAAGAAAAGGGAACACAATATCGGCGTGCCCTAGAATACTTAAATAAAGCTTTGGAATTGGGTGGGGACACCTATTACTTTCATAGAGTAAAATCTTTGGTAGAAGCAAAGCTCGGCGATTATCAATCTGCAATAATATCCGCTAACAAATCTTTAAAAATCGCAGATGAATTAGGGAAAGATGAATTTGTTCGGATGAACAAGAAAAATATTCTTCGATGGAAAAAGGAATTAAAATAAAAAGAATCATGCATAGCAAAATTCTTCGCGTTGCTTTTGGCTATTCGTTGTTACTTTTCATATTTCAGTCATGTCAATTTCTGGACAAGAAAAAGGAATCATACCCAATAAATGAATCTCCTTCGGAGTCTTTTGAAAATGATATTAACGAAGAAAAAAAAGAAGAACCACTTTGGACGCCCTACTATGATTCTGTTGAAGTTGCGCAGAATGCCGATCATGAAAAGGAACGAATGCGATACAAATTCATTCAATCCAAAGTATTGGATAAGAACACGGTTTTTGAAGAATTACATCGGGACGTTTCCGAGTTTCCCAAGGAAAGGTATGAAATGATGAAACCTTTGGTTTTGGAACAGGATATTCCAACTATTCAAAAACATATTGCGGAGAGAGCATTCACCTATGTTGACCTAACCCTTTTTTATCTGCATCGAATATATCATTATGAACTGCCCAATGAAACCACATTGAATACAGTTATTGCGCTGAATCCAAATGTCTTGGAAGAGGCTAAAGCTTTAGATAGCACTGCTGAAGGTCATCACCCAATATATGGAATGCCCATACTATTGAAGGACAATATTGGCACTTTAGAAATGAATACCACGGCGGGGTCAATCGCTTTTAAAGAAAATCATACCGATGACGCTTTTGTGGTAACGCAACTTAAAGCAAACGGCGCATTGATTCTGGGGAAAGTGAACTTGAGTGAGTGGGCCAATTTTATTTGTGAATGCCCTAATGGGCAAAGTGCAATAGGAGGACAGACGTTAAACCCTTACGGACGACGAATTTTTGATACTGGTGGTTCAAGTGCGGGCAGTGGAACTTCTGTTGCCGCTAATTATGCAGTAGCCGCTGTGGGTACGGAAACATCGGGTTCGATATTATCACCCTCTGGACAAAATTCGGTTGTAGGGATGAAACCTACCATTGGGCTTTTAAGTCGTACAGGAATCGTTCCCATTTCCAGCACTTTGGATACCCCCGGTCCTATGACCAAAAACGTCATTGACAACGGTATTCTGTTGGATGCCATGCGTGGTTTTGATATCGATGATGAGAAATCAGTACAGGCAAATTGGGAAGCGCAATGGTATTCCGAGGAGACAACTCTAAAAGGCAAAAGATTCGGTGCGTTCAAAAATTATATGGAAAGTGATACCGTCTATAAGGAGACAATGGATAAACTAAAAGCCGCCGGAGCTATAATAGTTGAATTTGAACCTCCGGAAGTAGATTTCAATGGCTTTTTGTCAATTTTGAATATAGACATGAAAAATGATTTACCGCTCTATATCGAAACGCAAGCGAAAAATAAGGAATTGGTGCAGGTTAGAAATGTTGAGGAAGTCGTAGAATTCAATTTAAAAGATAGTACAGTCAGAATTCCATATGGACAAGCACGTTTTGATGGTATTTTGGCCGATACTACTTCGACGAGTGGATTAAAATTGATTAAGCAACGATTAAAAACCAATGGTCGTACGTATTTTAATACTCCGTTAAATGAGCATCGTTTGGATGCCATTTTATCCATCAATAATTATGATGCTGGAGCTGCCGCCGCCGCCGAATTTCCAGCGCTGACTATTCCTATGGGATATAAAGACTCTGGAGAACCAGTGAATCTGACCTTTATCGCAAAACAATATCAGGAAGGAAAATTGTATGCATTAGGAAAGGCATTTGAAACTTTGACCAAATCACGAAAGATTCCTGAAAATTTCAGTGATTAATTGATAAAATCACTGATTTTTTCCCAAAGAAGATTATCAAAACTTGAGGGACCCAATAGATTTTCACCGGCATCCTCACCCATACGCACTATAACCAAGCCTTCGCTATGGATAATGTACAGTTTTTGGTCATCTCTACCTAGTCCAGCGTAGGTGTCAGCGGGTGCATTGGGAATTAATTCTCCTTGAAATTCGGTCTGGGATGATGGGGCTCGATAGCTTGATTTTCCATTTAACCACCACAAATACCCATAAGACTTATTTAGGTTTTGGGAAGTGTTCTTCATTGCATTCTGATAGCTACCATCGCCCAGAATGACCTCATTGTTCCAAACTCCGTTATTTAAGTTTAGTAAGCCGAAACGTGCCATACTGCGAGCAGTGCTAAAGAAAACATTGTTCAAGTTATTCGTAGATAGCCAAAAACCATCCATTCCTATTTTATCCCTTAGTTTAGTATTGAAATAATCCGTCCATTGCATCTCGGTCGCATTTGAAACCACTTTTTGCAAAAGGGTGTACGGGCCATTATGATATGCCCACCGAGAACTTGCATCGGCCACATAATTTAAGCATTCAGGGGTAACACAATCAAAAAATAAGGCGTTCATACCGGATGTCATGGTCAGTTGGTGCCAAATTGTGATTAAATTTTCCTTTTCCAATGGAGTACTTGTCCATCCCTCACTTAAATAATTGGAAGTTTTGTCCTGTATGTCCAAATGGTTTTCCTCTTGGGCAATACCAACAGTGAAAGCAGTTAAGGTTTTTCCTGCTGATGCCCAATACCAGCTCGTATTTTGAGTATGGTCATCAAAATACCATTCCACTACTATTTTACCATCTTTAAGAATAATGAAAGCTTTGGTCTGTTTTTCATCCAGAAAGTTGAACAAATCTTGTTCAGCGGCCAAATCCCACCCTAATGTAGAAGCTTCAATGGTTTCCCATTCTGGGGATTGTGAAGGCGGAAAATATAGATTGGACGGACTTGGCAAGTCTATACCTTCATTGTCTCCAGGTGAAGATTCCGATGAGCAGCTGCAACATAAAACAGCTGCAATAAGAATGAAGGTGAGTAGCTTTTTCATAATCCGACTTTTATTGGACAAGTTTGCCCTCTAAAGGTTTAACGTTGGGTTTAGAAAAATATTCAGTGAAATCGATGTAATGCCCTGGCATGTTGTATTTTTGCACCCCACTTATAGCAATATGCGTACGAAATCTCTTAAAAAGAACAAAATTAACGTGGTTACCTTGGGTTGTAGCAAAAATGTTTACGATTCAGAGGTGCTCATGGGACAATTAAAGGCCAACAATAAAGATGTGGCTCATGAGGAAGAAGGAAATGTTGTGGTAATCAATACTTGCGGATTTATTGCTAATGCAAAGGAGGAGAGCGTAAACACTATTTTGGAATACGTTCAGAAAAAGGAAGCAGGCGATGTGGATAAAGTTTTTGTCACAGGTTGTTTGAGCGAACGCTATAAACCTGATTTGGAAAAAGAGATTCCAAATGTGGATGAATATTTTGGGACTACGGACCTTCCGAATTTGTTAAAAGCTTTAGGAGCAGATTACAAGCATGAATTGATTGGAGAGCGATTGACGACGACTCCAAAAAACTACGCTTATTTAAAAATTGCCGAAGGATGCGATAGACCCTGTTCTTTTTGTGCAATTCCCTTGATGCGTGGCAAACATAAAAGTAAGCCTATTGAAGAGTTGGTGGAAGAATCGGAAAAATTGGCCGCCAAAGGAGTGAAAGAATTGATTTTGATTGCCCAAGACCTCACATATTACGGATTGGACCTCTACAAAAAGAGAAACTTGGCCGAATTGCTTCAAAAACTTGTAGAGGTTGAAGGTATTGAATGGATTCGTTTGCATTATGCCTTTCCGACTGGTTTTCCAATGGATGTTTTGGAGGTGATGAAGAAAGAGCCGAAGGTTTGCAATTATATTGACATTCCGCTTCAGCATATTTCAGATTCCATATTAAAAAGTATGCGAAGGGGTACAACCAAGGAAAAGACAACCAAGTTGTTGGAAGATTTTAGAATCGCGGTTCCGGAGATGGCAATACGTACGACATTGATTGTTGGATACCCTGGAGAAACAGAAGAGGACTTCCAGATTTTAAAAGAATGGGTAAAAGAGATGCGTTTTGAACGTTTGGGATGCTTTACCTACAGCCATGAAGAAAATACACATGCATATTCACTCAAAGACGATGTGCCTGAAGAGGTCAAACAACAAAGAGCCAATGAGATCATGGAAGTTCAGTCCCAAATTTCATGGGAACTCAACCAAGAAAAAATTGGAAAGACTTATAAATGCATTGTGGATCGTAAAGAAGGGGACCATTTTGTAGCTCGTACAGAATTTGACTCTCCTGATGTAGACAATGAAGTGCTTGTAGATGCAACACAGCACTACGTGAAGGTTGGTGGTTTTACGAATGTTGAAATTACAGAAGCTTCGGACTTTGACCTGTACGGAATACCCGTTCAATCTTAATTTATTTTTTGATACATATTTGACAAATGTCATAGTGCTGCTTTTCAGTTTGTTGTAGCTTTGGTTTATTGAGTACAAATCAAAAACACCAAATTATGGTCACCACAGCACACGACCGTAAGGTCAAAATCAGCATTACACTATTAAGAGTTTTAATAGGATGGCACTTCCTATATGAGGGCATTGTAAAGCTGTATAATCCAGAATGGACTTCATTTGGATATTTAGCCTCAGCCCAGGGACCTTTCAAGTCCATTTTTTATTCCTTAACAGCACCTTCCATTATCGACTGGGTAGATAACTTGAATGTGACCGCACTTTTGGTTGTGGGCATTACATTTTTGCTTGGAATTTTTGAAAAGAAAGGAGCGTTGGTGGGAATTTGCCTTTTAGGCCTGTACTATCTGGCCCATCCCTCGTTTCCTGGAATTCAGCAGATTAATGTCGAGGGCAATTACTGGTTGGTAAACAAAAACTTAATTGAGCTGGGGGCTTGTATTGTAATTTACAATTACCCGACCGCTCGATTTTTTGGACTTGGTCTTTTCCGCAAACGAAAATTAATTAAAAAATAAAACGATGAACTGGACAAGAAGAGATTTATTGAAAGGTTTAGGTGGACTTCCCATTCTGGGTGCGGTCTGGTGGGCCGGAGCTGCTTCTGTGGTAAACCGCAAGAAGAAAAGAGCCGAAATTTTAAATCAATTAAACATTAGTCCATCCTTACCAAAGGCTGTCCCAGGAATTGGTGGCGACCCGATTAGAATTGGGATTATAGGTTTCGGCATTAGGGGAGAGCAACTTTGCAGGTCTTTGGGTTTTGCAACGGAGGAATGGAAGGAAGAAATGCGAATGGTTGCTCAAGAAGACCCCAATAACAGAGCATTGGAAGATTTTTTAAGACAAGATAAGCTCAATGTGAGTTTGACCGGTGTCTGTGACGTTTTTGATGTAAGGGCAGAAAAAGCATTAAGGTCATTTTCAACTCCTGATAATAAAATCAAAAGATATGCTACGTATACTGAAATGATCCATAGCGGAGATATGGATGCGGTCGTTATAGCAACACCAGACCATTGGCATGCTCCGATGGCCATTGAAGCTTTGAACAATAATATACATGTCTACGTAGAAAAACCAATGACCCATACCATTGAAGAAACCTATGAACTACGGGAAGCTGCCAAAAAGTCCAAGGCCACATTGCAAATAGGACATCAGCATAGACAGACCTTGAGCTTTAGGACAGCAAAAGATATTGTTGAAAAAGGAATTTTAGGTCATGTATCACTTATTCAGACCAATACCAATCGGAATGATGACAATGGTGCTTGGAATTATGATATCCATAATCAGGCAAGCGCCCAGACCATTGATTGGGAACAATTTTTAGGTTCTGCACCCAAGATTCCGTTTAACAAAAATCATTTTTTTAGGTGGCGTAAATGGTGGGCTTATGGTTCCGGGCTTTCCGGAGACCTTTTAACCCATGACTATGATAGATTGAATTGTGTGCTTAACATGGGTATCCCAGATACCGTATCGGCTTCTGGCGGCATTTACACCCATAATGACGGCCGAAATGTACCCGATGTACTTCAAGTAAATATGGAATTTCCTAGATTTTCAACTGGGAGCAGTCAAGTAGAAGGAAAAGAGCAAGGGATGACATTTTGTTATAGTGCTTCTCTGGGAAATTCATTTAATAGACCGACGATATTGATGGGCCATGACGCAACGATGGAACTTGGCAACAAACTTACAATTTGGCCGGATATGGCGTCAACCAAGTATGCTGATATGTTGGAAGGGGAGAAACTGAGACCGAATATTCCAATGTATCAATATAATCCCGCGGCAAACGTTCCTGATGCTGTATCATCAGCTACTTCACAATATTTTGCCGATAAAGGTCTAATGTGGACTTATATTGACGGGGTTAGGGTCGATTCTACTTTTTTGCATATGAGGGAATGGCTAAGTGTCATCAAAAATGGTGGAAAATTAAGTTGTGGAATCAAAGAAGGGTTTGAAGAGGCAATATCGGCGCATATGGCTGGATTGTCGTGGAAAACGGGAAGAAAAATTGAATGGGATGCTGAAAATGAGGTGCTCAAACCGATATCAGGAATAAATTTTGACGAGGTTTTGCTTTTTAATGGAAAATGGAAAGAATCTTCAGAAAATCTGGAAGTTTAATGGACTACATGTTCACAAACTCATAACCGGATAAAGGAATATTTCTTAAATCAAATTCAGTTTCATTGAGCAATATGCCATGTTCCAAAAAAGCCTTTAGATTCGTCAGCCAAAATGTCCAGCCATTGCTGCAACCATGATGGATGTTTAGCTTACTTTCCTCATCTGTGGATATTTCGTATTGTTTTAAAACGAGCAGCACGGCAGTCTCATGATTTTCCAGGGAAACGGAAACCTTGCTGTCTGCAAAGGAGATTTCCAAAAAATCTGTTCCATTCGCCTTCAAGACCTTTCCGGCTTCTATTCCGTCCCAATTATGCCATTTCCAGGTGTAATTATCTCCAGATTGAATGTTTTCATCCAAAGCGCGCTTTTTTCTGGTATCCGAAACGTAGTTCGCCTCGCTCAAAAACCACGAAGTAATGCCTGCCGAAGTACCCCAGCACCAATACAATTTTTCCATGGGGGCTTTGATAAAGACTTTTTTTGTGAAACAATCAAAAGTTAGTTTTTCCATCACTTGCGATTTAGTTCATATTGATATAATTCTCTTCCCAGTTGGGCAAGAAAAGGAATTCCGATTTCATCGTATTCGTAGACGTTATCATTAAAAATACCATCCTTGTTGACTAGAATGGTGGCAGTAACCATGAAATCGACATTGTTTTTTGTGTCCTGTATGTAAGCACAATCCGTTAGGGTTCCGTAGGCGTACCCTACCTTGTTATACACTTTTATATAGTCCGGCATGGGGTCCATTGAATCTCCGAACATTAGGAATTTTACATAGCTATCGTAATATTCATTGCTGTCATAGCCCAAGGCTTTTGGAAGTGTATGCATGGCATTAAGCAGAAACTCATACTGAGATGGACTTAAGTCGAATTGTTCCTCCTTGGAAAAAACCTGCGGGAAAATAATTCGTTTTAGCAGTCCGTGTTGCGCATCTATAGGATAGTAATTTTTCATTGAAAAGTCGAAAGATCCTGTTTGCATTCCGTCATCAGTATAAAAACCTTGCCCTTTTTCAATTCTTTTTAATTGAAGTGCTTCCAGATAGGTATTGATTATAGGATTGCTTGTTGCGGTTGTAGAATCATTTATATAAATGATGAGTGGTTTTGTGGTTACATTATCCGCTTCAGGTGCAGATAAACGATGAGCTATCCGGATGGGGTTAACCCCTTTTGCCGACATCCTCGTATTCAGTGCATCCTGACCTAAAAATTCAATCAATCTGTTGTTGGCAGCATTATCCGATACTGAAAATATCTCCGAAATGGCATTTGCAAACGTTGTTTCGATTGAATCCCCTTCAATATAAAAACGAGTGTCCAAGTTGAGCGAGTCAATTTCATTCAGTTTTTCCAGTGCAGCTACCGCAGCTGGAAATTTTACCGTGCTGGCAGGGTAGAAGTAATTGTCACTATCCACTTGAAAATCAAAATCAGTGAATTGGACACTGTCATTTTTACGGTCAATCTGAGTATAGCGAATCTGTACTTCGTACTGGCCCACACTATCCATAACTTTTCGAATCAAAGGACTTTCCGATGCCAGCGCACTTTTCAAGGGGTTCGATGTTGTTTCTTGTTGACACCCGAAGAAAGATATAGTTACAACTAAAATAAAAATGGATTTAGGTGCCTTCATTTATTGATATCAAAATCATCTAAATAAACTTCCCCTCTTTGAGGTTTGAGAATTTCACGAGTCTCTTCCATTTCAAATTCAGCAACTACCATATAGGCGATGCTATGGCTGTCACTGAAATGGTGCACTCCAGTAATATCAAATTTCAACTCCTCAATCACTATGAATTCTTCAAGATGAGTCCTATAGTGTTCTGCGGTCCTGGCGGCCCTGGGACCTCTAAAATCCCATATCAGCTTTATTTTTCTATCCAATAGTTTTGTCATGGCGCTAGGTGTTTAGTACCGATGTGCCTTGTTCTGCAAAAGCTTTAAAGTCCTCCAAGTACTTATAGGATTGCTTTTTAAAGGCTCCCGGCATTAAAAAGGCAATAACTTTCATGCCAAATCCCGAAAACTGAAATTCACTCTCCGAAACCCATCTTGTTTTTCCGTTTTCTTCCTTGAAGTAGTTTTTCTGAATATTATGCACTCCTTTGGTATCGTAAGTGGTATGCAATTCCTCCGGAAGGTTTCGCTTCAATATGGTTTCAACCATATCAAATTCACGTTTCCCCATTTTGTACCCTAAACGCATTTGAGCTCCTTCATGAGTTGGATTTTCGGATAGTAACTCGAAGTCGACCAACCCGCGTTGCCAGTGTTTCATGTTTTCAGGTTCATCCAGTTTTTTTAGAAACTCATCGCGAGGAAGGTCAATGACTATTTCTGTGGTATATTTCATTTTGGCCGGTTTTCCACTAATGTAATAATTTATGTTGTTAGTAGGTGCAGCTACTAAAAATCTGTTAATGAGAATGCAACCTACTTGCGAGCCTAGATGTAATTGTTATTTTTGCGGAATGCTTATGCTCCAAAAAAATATAAAACCTTTTATTGGTTTGATTATACTGTTGTTTTTGGGTTCCTGCAGTTCCATTTTTAGGGAAAAGGCTGAAAAGGAACCTTTGGCCAGAGTTGGGGATTCCTATCTTTATAAAGAAGATGTCGCTTCCCTTATTCGGGATGATATGTCTGCTCAAGACAGTGCCCTGTTTGTAACCAATTATATAAATAATTGGGCTTCAGTACAGTTATTGCTATCAAAATCTAAAATAAACCTTTCTGAGGAAGAATTGGCGGCGTTTGATCGCTTGGTCGAGGATTATCGGGCTGAGTTGTACACAAGAGCCTATGTTGAAGCATTAGTACTTCAGGCACAAGATACTGCAGTGACCACTTCGCAATTAAGGTCGTATTACGAAAGGGAGAAGGATAATTTTAAATTGAACGAGAAATTGGTTCAGTTGAGGTTTGTTACGCTGCCTTCTCAATTTTTGGACAAAGATCAGGTAATTACCAAAATGAAGGATTGGGAGGAATCGGATAAAAATTATCTTGATTCCATAGCGGTACAATTCAAGAAAATACATTTTAACGACTCTATTTGGGTAAGTGCTTCCCGGGTGATTGAAGAAATACCCGCACTTACTTCCCTAAACGAAGCGAACTACTTAAAAAAATCACAATTTTTTGAATTGGAAGACTCCTTAGGGGTATATTTGGGAAGAGTGAAAGAAGTACTGGAAGTCAACGATATAGCACCATTTGAATATATTTCACCAGATATAAAACAACTTATTCTAAATCGACGAAGGTTGGATTATGTCAAAAGGTTGAAAACCGAAATTATAGATGAAGCAACACAGAAGAATGAATTTGAGGTATATGGAAATAAAGAATAAGATGATGTTGGCCATGGCGTTTTTTGCTGTGGTTGGGATTGGCAACGCCCAAGAAAGCGATGAGGTATCGTTAAATAGGAACGACTCAACTGAGGTTATAAAAAAAGTTAAGTTGGACGGTATAGCAGCTGTAATTGGGGATTATGTGATACTTGAGTCCGATATCGAAAAGACATTTATTGATTTAAAAAGTCAAGGTGCATCAACTGCAGATTTTACACGATGCGGTGTATTGGGTAAATTGATGGAAGACCGTTTATATGCCCATCAGGCTGTTCAGGATAGCCTTTTGGTCTCAGATGATCAGGTGAATGCTCAAAGTGATAGGCAGATTCAGCAGTTAACAGCCCAAGTAGGTTCTATAGAAAAGGTGTTGAAGTTTTATAAGAAAAAGGATATCGAAAGTTTCCGTACGGAGCTTTTTGAGATCAACAAACTTCGAATGCTTTCCGAAAAAATGCAAGGAAAAATTGTCGAAGAAATTGAGGTGACTCCAGAAGAAGTCCGTCAGTTTTTTGGTAAGATACCCGAAAATGAAAGGCCGGTTTTCGGAGCGGAGCTCGAAATAGCCCAGATTGTAAAGCAACCCACTGCACCAGAAGAAGAAAAACAGAAGGTGATTGATAGGCTTAAGCAAATTAAGCAGGATGTTGAAGAAAACGATGCTAGTTTTAATGTTAAGGCAATTCTGTATTCCCAAGATCCTGGTTCAAAATCTAAAGGTGGATTTTATAGCATGACTAGAGAAACCCCTTTTGTAAAGGAATTTAAGGACGTGGCTTTTAGTTTGCAAGAAGGGGAAATTTCGGAGCCTTTTGAATCTGATTTTGGGTATCATATCATTTATGTAGAAAAAATAAGAGGACAAGAATTGGATTTAAGACATATCCTTTTAATTCCAGAGATACCGCAAAGTGCGATTGAAACGGCAGTTAAAGAGTTGGATAGTATCCGACAGCAGATTTTGGACGGAAAATACACTTTTGCTGATGCTGCTTTGAATTTTTCAGAGGAAAAAGAAACTAAATTCGACGGTGGACTCCTTAGAAACCCAATCAATTTTGATTCGAGATTTGAGTTGACAAAAATGGATCCAAGTTTGTATAATCAAGTAAGAAATCTAAAGGATGAAGAGATTTCAAGGCCCATCCGCGAAGATGATCAAAGAGGAGGAGCGCCAAAATTCAAGATTATGAAAATCTCCAATCGCTATGATGAACACAAAGCGGATTTCGCCAAAGATTACATCAAAATACAGGAATTGGCTTTAAGGGAGAAACAATTCAATGCCATTAAGGACTGGATGAACGAGCATATCGAAGACACTTATATCCACGTAAATACCGATAACAAAAGCTGCGATTTTGCAAATAACTGGGTAAAGAAATAACTACATGTCGGACGTTGTCGCGGTTGAAAACCTTGTAAAAAAACACCAGGCCCTAAAAGACGAAATTGCTAAGGTCATAGTAGGTCAAAACGAAGTAATTGAGCAAATTTTATTATCCATTTATACAGGTGGGCATTCCTTGTTGATCGGTGTGCCAGGTTTGGCCAAAACCTTAATGGTAAATACAATTGCCCAAACACTCGGTCTTGATTTTAAAAGAATTCAATTTACCCCCGACTTAATGCCAAGTGACATTTTGGGTAGTGAAGTGCTTGACCAAAACAGAAACTTCAAGTTTATCAAAGGACCGGTTTTTGGAAATATCATTCTAGCGGATGAGATTAACCGTACACCTCCGAAGACCCAGGCGGCTCTGTTGGAAGCCATGCAGGAAAAGGCTGTGACCATTGCTGGACAGCAATATAAGTTGAGCATGCCCTATTTTGTGCTGGCTACACAAAACCCTATTGAGCAGGAGGGTACTTATCCCTTGCCAGAAGCTCAATTGGACCGTTTTATGTTTGCTATTGAGTTGAAATACCCATCCATCTCAGAAGAGATAGAAGTAGTAAAATCAACAACCACGGATAGTGAGGTACAGCTCGACACGCTGTTCAGCGCTGATGAAATTATCGAAGTACAGCATTTGGTGCGTAGAATACCAGTTCCTGATAATGTTATTGATTATGCGGTAAGATTGGTCAATAAGACTAGACCGGGAATGGAAGGGTCTTTGGATTTTGTAAATAACTATGTGGATTGGGGGGCTGGACCCCGAGCATCACAAAATTTGGTATTGGGCGCAAAGGCCCATGCAGCAATTCATGGAAAATTTTCTCCCGATATTGAAGATGTTAAAGCAATTGCCGCAGGAATATTACGGCACAGGATACTAAAAAACTATAAAGCCGAGGCTGAAGGCATTTCTGAAGAAAAAATTATTTCAGAATTGTTATAAATACAATATCCAACCGACTTATTTGCCAAATTCTAATTCCTAAATCGGTGGTATTTTAGTAAATTAGCCGAATTGTAAAAATCTTAAATCCAATCTAGAATGGCATTTGACATTGACATGATTAAGGGTGTTTACGCCTCAATGGGAGAGCGTATCGAAAAAGCTCGTGAACTATCTGGGAAACCCTTGACCCTTGCAGAAAAAATATTGTATTCACACCTTTGGGAAGGTGCTCCAAGCACACAATTTACCCGTGGCAAGGACTATGTGGATTTTGCACCGGATAGGGTGGCATGTCAAGATGCAACTGCCCAGATGGCACTTTTGCAATTTATGCATGCTGGAAAACCCAAAGTGGCCGTCCCTACAACCGTGCATTGCGATCACCTGATTCAGGCAAAAGTCGGAGCCAGTGCTGATTTAAAAAGAGCCAACGAAACTAGTAATGAGGTTTTCGATTTCTTGGAATCCGTATCCAATAAATACGGAATAGGTTTTTGGAAGCCCGGTGCGGGAATTATTCATCAAGTTGTGCTTGAAAACTATGCGTTTCCAGGTGGAATGATGATAGGAACCGATTCACATACTGTAAATGCAGGAGGACTTGGAATGGTGGCCATCGGAGTTGGTGGTGCAGATGCCGTTGATGTAATGGCCGGAATGCCTTGGGAATTGAAATTCCCTAAATTGATTGGAGTAAAATTAACTGGAAAACTATCCGGTTGGACCGCTCCTAAAGACGTGATTTTAAAAGTAGCCGATATTCTTACCGCTAAAGGAGGAACAGGGGCTATTATCGAATATTTTGGAGAAGGTGCTACCTCAATGTCCTGTACTGGAAAGGGAACCATTTGTAATATGGGCGCGGAGGTTGGAGCTACAACATCCACTTTTGGTTATGACGAATCCATGGACCGTTACCTTAGGGCAACCGATAGGGCTGATGTTGCTGATGCTGCTTTAGAGGTAAAAGAGCATCTAACAGCCGATGCGGAGGTGTATGCGAATCCTGAGCAATACTTTGATCAGTTGATTGAAATCAACTTGAATGAATTGGAACCACACTTGAATGGTCCATTCACTCCAGATTTGGCTACTCCAATTTCTAAGATGAGTGAAGCTGCCAAAGCGAATGATTGGCCGTTGAACGTTGAGGTTGGATTGATTGGCTCATGTACGAACTCATCCTATGAAGATATTTCAAGAGCTGCATCCTTGGCAAAACAGGTTACAGATAAAAACCTAAAAACGAAATCAAAATTTACCATTACCCCAGGATCGGAGCAGGTGCGCTATACAATCGACAGGGATGGTTTTATAGATACTTTTGACGCCATTGGAGCAACAGTTTTTGCCAACGCTTGCGGACCTTGTATTGGAATGTGGGATCGTTATGGTGATAAAGCTGCAGATGGACCAAGAAATACCATCGTTCATTCTTTCAACAGAAACTTTGCGAAGCGTGCAGATGGAAATCCAAATACCTTGGCCTTTGTTGGCTCACCAGAGTTGGTAACAGCAATCGCTATTGCAGGGCGTCTGGATTTTAATCCTGTTACCGACAAATTAATCAATGAGGATGGAGAAGAGGTAATGTTGGACGAACCAAGAGGGTACGAACTTCCTCCGGAAGGGTTTGCTGTTGAAGACGCTGGTTTTATAGCGCCTATGGAAGATGGAAGTGGAGTGCAAGTTGTGGTTTCACCAACATCTGAGAGACTTCAATTGTTGGATCCTTTTGTTCCAATTTCTAAAGAAAGTCTTCAAGGGGTTAAATTGCTTATTAAGCCTTTTGGCAAATGTACTACAGATCATATATCAATGGCAGGTCCTTGGTTACGATACCGCGGGCATCTAGATAATATTGCCAACAACACCTTAATTGGTGCAGTTAACGCATTCAACAAGCAGACTAATTTTGTCAAAAATCAGTTGACAGGAGAATACGGGGCTGTTCCAGATGCCCAACGTGCTTATAAAAAAGAAGGTATACGTACTATAGTGGTGGGAGATCACAACTATGGAGAAGGCTCTTCAAGGGAACATGCTGCGATGCAACCTCGTCATTTAGGAGTTGCGGCGGTATTGGTCAAGTCTTTTGCTAGAATTCATGAAACAAACTTGAAAAAACAAGGAATGTTGGCATTGACTTTTGCTAATGAAAATGATTATGACTTAATCCAGGAAGATGATACTTTCAACTTTGTTGATATTTCAGAATTCACTCCTGGTAAACCATTGACGTTAGAAGTGATACATGCCGATGGAAGCAAGGATACCATTATTGCGAACCATTCGTACAACGAATCACAAATTCATTGGTTCAATGAAGGTTCTGCCTTAAATGTGATTAAAAAAGAGAATGCCTAAAATACTTTAGGGATAATTCAAAGAAACTCCTGATATTGCATCAGGAGTTTTTTTGTTTTAATCTAACCCTAAACTAATGAAAATCAGTAAAAAGACCGTTTTTAATATTGCCATCATTCTTTTTGTGCTTTCCTTTTTTGTCACTCCGATGGGGCACTATGGCAAAATTTTACTGAATCAACTCTTTGCGACCTCACCTCCAATTATAGAAGAGGCGAAACGTGAAAAAATCACGGATTACGACTGGAAACTAAAGGATGCGGATTGGAATTTCTTCAATTTTGAGGAGTCTAAAGGCAATGTGATCTTCATAAACCTATGGGCTTCATGGCGATTGCCAAGTGAGGCTGAGCTATCAAGTATTCAGGCAATGTATGATGCTTATAAAGGTAAAATAGATTTCTACATTATTACCAATGAAAACCGCCCGCCGGTTGAGGAATTCATGGATAAACATGGATTTACATTTCCTGTGACGTATTTGATTATTGGAGAAAAAACACCTATCAATCCGGAAGAGGTGCCATCTTCTTACCTTATTGACAAAACAGGAAATATTGTCATTTACAAAAGAAAGATTGCAGACTGGAGTACGACCAAGGTATACAATTTATTGGATGAATTGATTGCTGAATAATCGTATGAAGTTTACTAAAGAACAGCTGGGCAATGCCGTTTGGATATTGGTTATTGTTTTAATTGTGTTTACCCCCGTGGGTTTTCATGCAAAGGTATTTGTGGGTAAACTGTTTGCGAGAAGTGCGGAGGTTATAGAAACCGATAAGCAAAATACCTTATCGAATTATGATTGGAGATTAACTGATTTGGAGGGAAATCGGGCTAATTTTGATGCTAATAGGGGAGAAGTGGTTTTGGTAAACCTTTGGGCCACATGGTGCCCTCCCTGCGTAGCTGAATTACCAAGCCTTGATAAACTGTATAAGGATTACGGTGACAAGGTAAATTTTGTTTTTGTCACCAATGAAGAGGGGGGGGAAGTCAAACAGTTTTTGGACAAAAAAGGTTATGATTTACCAGTCTATTTTGGAGCTTCCCAGGTTCCAGAGGAGTTTTTTTCCAAAAGCATACCTGCGACATATGTCATCAATAAATCTGGAAAAATAGTGGTGGATGAAAAAGGTGCAGCCAATTGGAATTCAGGTAGAATAAGAAAACTACTGGACCAGCTATTAATAGAGTAATTCTATTTTCTGAAATATTTAAAGGGAACCAACAGCATTCCAAAACATTCACCTTCTTTTTTCCCTAAATGTTTGTGATGGATTTTATGTGCTCTTCGAACACCTCTAGCGTACCAATTATTGGCATTTCTAAATAGCTTAAAGCGTTGATGGATAAAAATATCATGCACCAGGAAATACGCAATTCCATAAGCTAAAATTCCAAAACCGAGCGGCCATCCGTACCAGAATTCAGTCTGTGCTCCCAAATAAAAACAGACCATACTTACTACGGCATAGAAAATAAAAAAAGCGTCATTACGTTCGAACCAAGAATCATGGTCTTTTTTGTGATGATCCTTGTGAAGATTCCATAAAAATCCGTGCATCACGTATTTATGGGTAAACCATGCCATAAATTCCATTACAGAAAAGGTGGCCAGAAAAATGAGTATCCAAAAAAGAACTTTCATTTAGAGCAGTTGTAATTTGTAATTCACATAAGATTCAGCCAAAAGTCCGAATTTTTGATAGTTTGGAACACGAATACGTGTGTTTTTTATTTCCAAAGGTGGTGTGCTCTGTAACTTTTGAAGTAACTTTTTATAATACCTATAGGCCGTGTATACCCCAAATTTGGCCTGCTCTGGAAGTTTTACAATTCCCGAGTATCCCAATTCAAAATCCGCTTTAATTTCGTCCACAATTCTCTTTTTCGAAATCTCATCCAATTCCATCAAGTTCGTATTTGGAAAATAGGTGCGTTCCAAATCTTCATAATCTGCTTTGAGATCTCTGAGGAAATTCACTTTTTGGAAAGCTGAACCTAAGGCCATAGCAGATTCCTTTAATTCTTCATATTTATTTTTATCCCCATCTACAAAAACGCAAAGGCACATCAATCCCACCACGTCAGCAGAACCATAAATGTATTCTTTGTACTCACTATAGGTACTGTATTTCTTTTTGGTCAAATCCATGCGCATGCTCTTCATGAAAGCCTCCACAAGATGATGTGGAATACCATATTTATGATAGGTATGTTGAAAAGAGTTTAAAATGGGGTTTAGACTTATCTTATTTTGAATTGAGGCTTCCAATGCCGTTTCAAAATTTTCGAAAAGTACTTTCTTATCATAATCGTGAAAAGTGTCAACAATTTCATCCGCAAAGCGAACAAAGCCATAGATATTGTAAATATCCTTTCGAATAGAGGTGGCCAACATTTTGGTTGCCAGGGCAAATGAGGTACTGTAGGTTTCAGTTACAATTTTACTGCAATCGTAGGAAACACGGTCAAAAATAGTTTTCATGGTCTTACGTTTTTTTGGTTATCAGGTCAGACACCAATTTTCCGGAAATCAATGATGGTGGAACACCTGGCCCCGGAACAGTGAGCTGACCCGTAAAAAACAAATTTTCTACTTTGCTACTTTTGAGGTTAGGTCTTAAAAAGGCTGTTTGGCGCAATGTATTAGCCATACCGTAGGCATTGCCTTTATAAGAATTGTATTGTTCAATAAAGTCTTTTACACAGAAACTCTCTTTAAAGATAATGGATTTTTTGGCATCTTGACCGGTGCGTTGGACGAACCTATCCATCACAATGTCAAAATATTGTGCTCTTAATTCCGGAGTGTCTTGTAAACCGGGAGCTATAGGAACCAGAAAAAACCCCGTTTCGCAACCTTTTGGAGCCATAGTAGCATCTGTTACCGATGGAAAATTGGCATAGAACAAAGGTTTACTGGGCCACTGCGGATTATCGTAAATTTCTTTAGCGTGTTGATTAAAGTCTGTGTCGAAAAATAAGTTATGATGTTCTACATTACTTAGCTTCTGGCTAAAACCAATATAAAACAGTAATGATGATGGAGCATATGTGCGGGTATCCCAATATTTTTCGGAATACTGCCTAAACTTTTTTGGTAGGAGATTTTCGGAATGATGATAATCAGCTCCACTTACCACCAAATCAGCTATATGCTCTGAACCATTACTTTTAATTCCTTTGACAATGCTATTTTCTATTAGAATTTGCTCTACAGGACTGTCGGTTTTCATGTTAACCCCAAGTTCCAATGCCAAATCTTTCATAGCCTTGATGATTTGATACATACCACCCTTTGGATGCCAAGTGCCTAATCCAAAATCAGCAAAATTCATAAAACTGTAAAAGGAAGGGGTTTTACTTGGCTTTGCTCCCAAGAATAATACAGGAAATTCCAGAACCGCAATCAACTTTGGATTTTTGAAGCGCTTGCGCACTTCATGGCTTATAGTTTTGAAAAATTGGTCTACACGAAGTACCGTCTCTTTGGTAACAAGTTCCATGGGGGACAATCCTGGGCGAAGCACTACTTTATTGATCGCAATATCATAGTTGTCTTGCGCTTTGGTGATAAAACTTTTTAACTGGCTTGCGCTTCCGGGTTCTATACGTTCAAACTCATCACAGATTTTGTCCATGCAATCACCAATGGTGATGATATCGTCTTGAAAGAAAACCTTATAGGCAGGATCGAGTTTGTCCAACTGATAGTAATCAGAGGTTTTTTTACCGAAATCAGCGAAAAACTTATCAAAAATGTCAGGCATCCAATACCAGCTTGGACCCATGTCAAAAGTAAATCCATCTCTTTTGAATTGCCTGGCCCTTCCGCCAACAGTAGAATTTTTTTCGAATAGTTCCACCTCAAAGCCTTCCTTCGCTAGATAACAAGCTGCAGATAATGACGAAAAGCCCGAACCGATAACTATTACTTTTTTCATTTTTTGATTTGGGACAGCTGTTACAAAGAACCGATGACTTGATCTATAGATTCGAATATTTTTATATTGTCAGGTAGATTGTCTTTGTCAACATATTGTATTTGATGACCAAGAACATATAGACTTGAATTGCCGGTTGCGTTTAAGGTGTTTGAGAATTTTTCGAAATAGGAGGTTAACTCATCCTTCGTAGGCGAAACAGTAAAGTAAGAGAGGAAGGTGAGATTGTCATGATACTTCAATAAATCTTCCAGACTATCAATAGGCATGGTCTGTCCAAGATAAATTGACTTATACCCCCTAAGGGTAATTTCATAATTGATATAAAGTAATCCTAATTCATGAATTTCATTCTCAGGCAAAAAGAGTGCAAAAACCTTATCCTTTTTAGTGGGCTCGGACATTTGAAGCTTTTCTGTATTGATGTACAGCTTTTGCTTGATCAAATGAGTTATAAAATGCTCGTGAGCAGGACTTATGGTATCGGTTTGCCAAAGAAGACCAAGTTCATTCAACAATGGAATGAAAACGTCAGAGAAAATTTCCCTGAATGATTTTTCGGAGAGTAGACTGCTATACGTGTTTAAAAACAGGGTTTGGTCGAAATTGACCATGGCCAATTTGAAAGCGTTGATGGCATGGCTTTTTTCACTATTGTTGGAAACAATTTCCCGCACCATAATCGGTATCTGACCTTCATCAATCTTGGCTATTTTGGAAATCTTGTAACCATTATTATACAGCAAGGTTATGTTCAACAACTTTTGAAGACTTCCTATACTATAAGTTCTAATGTTTGTATCTGTTCTTTCAGGAGTAAACAGGTTGTACCTCTTTTCCCAGATTCGAATGGTATGTGCTTTAATTCCAGACAGGTTTTCCATGTCTCGAATACTGAAGGAAGCTTTTACATTGTTCATCTTTTTGATATAAACGTTAAACAAATTTACGATTTAATCGGAGTTGGCCTAATTAATTGTCATAAAATTTGTGAAGATTACTATTATTCGGCGACTTCATTCGCTATATATATGGACACTTAAGGAGCTTTGGAAAGCTATTGGTATGTTGGGTCATTAGCTATTTTAAGATGTAAATATTTGTGGCAAAAGTCCTTGGTTCGTGTATCTTTATAGAAAGGCACATGAGTATGAAACAAATTGTCAAAAGCTTGTTGTTATTGTTTTTTTTGAATGGATATGGTCAGATGAAAGTTACTCCGGAAGATTTAAAACTTGCTGTGGGTAGTTGGGAGGGTAGCATTACTTATTTGGATTATCAAACGAATAATCCATTTACCATGGCCGCAAACCTCATTGTTGAACCGGGTAAAGATGAAAATAGCTTGATATTGAATAATATTTACCCAAATGAACCGAAAGCCAATAATTCAGAGAAAATCAAGGTTACCAAAAATGGAACTCTGTTGAACAAAAAGACGGTTACTTCTCGAATTCAATTGGAAAATGGACAACTCAGCATTCAAACAGAACACGAGGGTAAAGATGATAATAAAAAGGCAATGATTAGATGTACCTATGTTTTTGGAGGTGATACCTTAATCATCAGAAAGGAAGTCCAGTTCGATGCATCCAAGCATTGGATTAAAAGAAGTGAGTACAATTATCAGAAAACAAAATAGACCTTATGGGTTAATTTTGATTTGAGATATTCAGTGGTCACTTTTCCATCCACATTTTATAGAATACAAATAAAACAGTAAGGATTATTATCCCAATAGAGCCGTAGATTTGATTTTTTAAGTGCTTTTTCATGAGGTCGATTTGAACCTACAATATAACTTTTGTATAGCTAAAAACATAGATTTATCGTGAAAAAATCTTACACTATCATTAAGATAATATAACCAAATCGAAGGTTTATGGTTAAGGAATTAAACCCCATAGTAAAGGAGGTTTGGTTAATCCAGTGGAAAATAAAAAGGGGAGATAGGTTTTAATCCCTAATCTTCCCCTTTGATTTGTACCTAACTGATAATTAGTAGTACTTGTGCCCACGACTGCGGCACGCATTATTGTTGATTTTCAATGTTTTATGGTGTTTTCGATAGAAAAATGGTTGTTTTTTACCTCATATTACCGATATTTGGAATATAAAGTAAAGGGATTTTTCCCCTAATCTTTCCCCTGATATGTTTTATCTAAAAGAACCAAAGTCAAATAAAGATACACCAATCTATCTTATTTACCGAATAAACGGTAAATCATTGAAGTTGGGGACAGGTGAAAAAATACACCCCAATGATTGGGATTTTGAGGGCCAATATCCAAAAAGAAAAAAGGGTGATCATAATGTTTCAGCAATCAAGGCTGTTCTTCAAAGAATCCAGGACAAGGTAAACACCTATGTCAATTCTTGCAAGATGTCAGGGGAGGAACCTTCCATGGATGGATTAAGGGAACAGTTCAGAAGTAAAAAGGTTATCTCGTTCAATGATTATGTCGAAAAGTTGCTGGAGGATATTCACAAGATAAGGCTAAGGAACGGAGACCCTTTAAAAAAGCGCACAATACAATCCTATAATACAACCAAAGGATATCTTGACCAGTTTGCCAAAGTAAAGTTTGATGGACTGGACTTGAGCTTTCATAGGAGTTTCATTGAATACTTGGAACAGGAACACGGCTTGGCAACCAATACGATAGGGGGCTATATCAAAAACCTAAAGAAGTTCGCTGCCTACGCTAAACAGGACGGTTATCCAGTAAACGAACAGGTATTTTCCATAGACTTTTTTGTTCCGGTGGAGAAGAGTGAAAGCATCTTCTTGAATGAAAAGGAGATTGACATACTATTTAAGTTTGATGACCTTACGGACAGGGAAAGGAAGGTCAGGGATTGGGCAATAATTGGACTATGGACCGGACTTCGTGTAAGTGATTGGGATAAGTTCAAGCCAAAAGGGGAGCTGATTGAGATTGAAACCGAAAAGACGGGTAGAAGGGTAGTTATTCCACTCCATCCCCAGGTAAAGGAAGTCATTAAAAATGGATTGCCAGAAAGGTGCAGTGATGTTGAGTTCAACAGGGTGATAAAGAAAGTATGTGAAAAGGCGGGAATCAAGGAAAAGGTATATGGGAGTAGGAGAGACCCTGAAACAAATCGACTTGAAAAAGGTGTGATGGAAAAATGGAAAATGGTAAGCTCCCACACCTGTAGAAGGTCATTTGCCACCAATAACTATTTAATGGGGATCGATACCCTCACGATTATGAACATTACCGGGCATACCACGGAAAAGAACTTCTTGAAATATATCAAGGTAACACCAAAGCAGCACGCTAAACGGCTTTTAGAGAAGTGGAACGAGTATTATCAAACTCTTTGATGAGTTTTTTGTAGAACTGTAGCTTGGGTATTCTCCACCCACCTTTGTACTCGGCGATTATTTTGTTGTGCTTGTTATTGCTCTTGATGCGATTGGTGACTGTCCTTTCATTACAACGAAGGAATTTAGCACACTCCTTTACGTCCATCATGTGGTCGTTGGCAGCGAATATTATCATTGCCTGAAGTTGTGTTTCTATCAATTCCTCTTTGGTCATTACTTTGTAAGTGGTTAATCCTATTTGTGTTTATGGATCAATGCGTTCATCAATGCAACTTGGTTATGGACTCCAGACTTCTGGATAGGCAGATAACTCCCTTCTATAATCTCGTTTATAGGTACTATACCACGTTTATCATAAACAATGTTATCAATGGCTATGACACAATGGTTCTCGTCATTATAGATTTCTCCCCCAAACTCACATTTTAGCATCAAAGCCACCAAAAAACATTGTGGCTCTCGGTATTCATTGTTCAGTACTGATATGTAATCCAGAATCTGTTCTATCAAAATGTATCCTTAAAAATGTTCATATCAACCACTATCCCTACCATTAAATAGGTCTCGGTATGCTTGTACATGGTTCTGAAACTGTTGTCGAAGTCCAATGTGAGCCAACTGAGTTCCCCTATCCTAAAGGCGTTCCTCATGTGCACCACGGGGTAAAAATCCTTGTCATCAAGATTATGCCCCGCTCCTCCACCTATTTCCAATCTATAGTTCCTTTCACCGAGCCTATATTTTGCCTTGGCCTCCACACTGTAAAATGTTACCCCTGCCATTCCTGTGTACCTGTAGTTCAGTCCTCCGCCGATGCCTTCCCTTGAAAAATGGTCATATCCCACCGTCCAGGTAACAGGAGCTTCACCTTCGTTCCAATCGCTCACATCGACCCATCCGGCATTCAATGATAGTTGGGCGATCATGAAAAGTGGACAAGCCAATAAAGTGAGCAATATGTATAGTTGTTTTTTCATTTTAGTTGTTCCTTAAAATATTCCTGTGACCAATCGTAGAAATCCGCAAAATCAGGTTGCTTGATGTACCACATAATCGGACTGGAATTATTAATAATCGAATCATTGTATGTCCGTAGATCATGCATATAAAGCTCTAGTAAAAGAAGGGCTGGTGCTACAGCGTTGAACTCAAGTTCTTTCTGGTCTATCGAAAGTGGGGACACAACACTCCATTGAATAGGCGTGTCAATAATATGTGGCTCTGCCGTACCTCCAATCACTGGGATTGAATCCGGTATATGTATCTGGGCATTTCCTTGATAAAAGAATATTCCCCAGAAAAGGATTGCCAGTATTATCAGTATGGTGTTTGTCTTTTTCATTTCTTAGAATTTTGATAGTTGAAAATGAAAAGCCCGAACATTATTCCTGAAAAAACCCAGAATATTGATTGTTCGGGTATAATAACTCCACTTATCAAAAGCAGAATTGCTCCAGCCAAACATTGGTATGAAAATTTCCTTTGCTCTTTATTCATATTACTGTTCTTTACTCCCCTATAGCAGAGGATATTGCTGATTTGATTTTAGATACGGTGTATCCGTATAAATTCAAATTCCAAAGGCGATTCCATTCCTTAACAGCTTCCTTTTTAGTAAAAAAGTTCTTCCCAACTGATTGTCCTTTATATTGAACTTCCCACTTAAACTCTTTTATTGTTGTTTCCATGTTATTTGGTTTTAGTCTATTGAATTGTATAATTCAAGGAAATGATCAGCTTGATTTTCGGCATATTCCAGAGAATCGTTTGCAGACTCATCACGGTATTCCTCCCTGTTCTCGTTAAAATCCTTATTCCATTTTTGAAAAACCTCTATAATTCTTTCTCTTTTCATCTTATTTGGTTTTTAATTAGTCCTTACTATCTCAAGTGTGTCAGAGAAGAATGATAAGAGTTTTCTACAGCCCGTTCTGCGCTTTAAGGACTCTATATCCTTAATCAGACTCTTGATGGCATCTGTCTTGCCAAAATCAGTTATCAGTTCCTTTGCGTATGCTTCTCTGGTCATATTCTTTTTATTGAAGCTCCATTATTATGTCACGTTGCTTTCGTGATAAATTGCTGGTCTTGTTCTTTATTTTGCTTTTCTCAGCTTTTAAGGCAAATCCTTTTGGAGGTTTCCATCCATTCAGAATAATAGTGCCAGAACGTATCCCATGTCTAGCCATGAACTTGAATGCAGAACCTGAGTTTTTAAAAGGGATTCCGGTATGTCGAATCTCGATTAACTTCCCTGATTCCTTATCAACTATCATTTGACGTTTACTGAATACGGATAGTTTTCCCTGTCCTTTGCTCATCAATCCCCTTTCCCTTAAAAAACTTCTCTGGCTTCGTGCTGTCTGATACATATATTGATTTTTAACTGTCTTCTTAAAATCCCCTTCCCTTTCATGTCCCATCAGGTCACATCGGGAAGGAGAAAAAACTCTTTTAGGATTTCAACAACCTCACTTTTCCTAAAAGAAATAGCCCCTTAAACTCTAGGGGAGCAAGGGGCTTAAACTAAACTAACCAACCAAAAAACTTTTTTCCGTAGTTCACTCCCCTAGCGTGATTCTGATGCTAATGTACAAAACTGTACATAAGTAAACAAATAAAATGTAAATAAAATTGTATAAAAGTGTAAAACAATATACATTTGTTTCATCATTGTGTGAGAATGAGGGAAGAAACTCGGTGGGAAAAATGTACACCATATACGCCCCTTACGTGACTCACACAGATCGTAAGGGGTTATTTTTTGGCTAGATACTTTTCGGATAACCTTTTATAGTGTGCAAGAAAAAAGCAAGGGCACAAGCGTAGGTACAAGAGGATTCACGCAGCTAGGGCCACAAACTTTAGAAGTGGTAAAAAGACCTCAAATGATAGTGTGTTCTAAGGTTGTCGCTATCTGTGAATTATACGAACTCAGAACTCAGGTGAGCAAGTTTTAATCAAGGCCATACTTTTCTATAGGGGAGGTATGTCCTTACCAAATCTAGAATCTTGGATAGCAAGTTTAATATTAACTCTTAAATAATAGAGAATAGAATGAAAAAGAAGACGATAAAACCAGAATATGATAAAATTCTTTTTGTATTCAAGTGTTGTCAAATTCATTTAATCCTGCCCATGCTTTGTGTTATAGATGTAGCCTATAGGCCATAAAACAAATAAGGGTATGAAGTATATGACGATATACCAGTAATAATACAGTTTGTTATCAAAAAAGAAAAGTGTTGAATAAGCAAGGAAAAACAAAATCACCTTCCATACCAAAAGAAAAATGGTGGCCACCAAAAAAATTCCCATCATTAGGTGTGGATCGTTACGGTTACGAAAATCATTGTCAAATAAACTAATTATACTAGACATCATTAAAAGGGATGTTAAACAGATTACATAACAAATTATTATCAATATTGCCATTTCTGTTTGGAGATAAAATTCATTGTTTATCATGTAGATAGATAAATACCAGAAGGGCATCATCGTAGCTGGAAACAGAAGGGATTTAAGGAAGTCGTTCTTGAAAAAGTCCTCGATATAAGACATAACGGTTATTTAGAGTAGGAAAAATACTCTAAAAACCCAAATAATAAAAGTTCTTTGAAATTGTTGGTTTATGAAATGGAATTTAAGTCATAATACATCAACCTCGTCTTTGATTTCAGGTCTTGACTGGATAGGTAAAGAAATCCATTTTTTTCATAAAGCATTGTTGATTTTTGGAAAGCATCAACAGTAATGAAAGCACATCCGGTTCTATTGTTGGTTACAAAAAGATTCTTAGTGTAATCCAGGATAGCAGTACCGATTCCTTTTCTCTTGAAATCTTTATGTACACCAAGCCTTCCTATTTTAACGGCGGGATAACTTCTCAAAGGCGTGTTTTTAGTGAATGATCCAGCTACACGTTCTAGCCATTTTTTTTCGTTATTAAGCTGAGCATATTGAATCTTATCATTGAGATAGTTCCAATAAGCAACAGTAACATCCGAATTTTGCAAAAGATAAGTGACGGAGGTTTTATCGATTAAAGAGGTCTTAGCATCATCAAAAAGAAAACCATCTATCTCCGAATCACCGCAGTTAAATGGTTTTACTTCTGTTTCCGGCTCAAGCCGTATCAGTTCAAAATCTTTGAACATTAGAATTTCGCAATGTCACTTAGTGCATTGTAGTTTTCAATTATTCTCTCTTTAGCCTCCTCGGTCTCTTTGACCACGTTCTTTGTGTTTTCGATAAAGTTCTTAGCATCATCACCACGCAAAACAGGAGTTTCTTTAATTGGACGTGCCATTTCGGTTGTATTTCAAGTGTTAGACAATGTATTGTTTCGACAATTTGTTTGTGTGTACATACATACATACACAATAACCGTGCAAAAGTATATAAAACTATCTATTTATATGATGATATGATGTTAAACATATATAAATATAGCTAAATATAGGTATTAATAAGACGCAGAAAACCAACAATTATTACAATACAAGGGCACTTTTAGACAAAATACATATAGCCCCGATAAACGTAAAACCGTAAGAACGGTACTATAAAAAAGAAGGATTACATTTACAATACAACCAAAAACCAATGAAAAGAACAATTACCGCAATAGTAATAGGGTTAATAACACAATTATCAGCGTATCCCCAATATTCGGAAGAATACGTGGAGTTCAAGCATCCTATAGAGGTGAAACTATCATCCAGCCCTTCCAATGTATTTAAAAGTTACAAAAGCATGAAGGACAAGGTGTATTGCACTATTACAAAAGATGAAAAAGTAAAAGTGATTGGTTTTGGTAGGGCAATGTACAAAGTGGAAACCGCAAACTGCAAAGGGTACATTAGTCGAATTCACATGCCAAAAACAGGAATTATCAAGAATGCGACCGACTACGCCATTGAACAGGCTGAAGAAAGTAAAAGGATTGCCAAAGCAAAGAGGGTAGAGGAATATAAGCGCAGGAATGATAGTTTAAAGAAAGTCGCTGTAGAATTAAAGAAACTTGACAGCATACAAAGGATAGCAAATGCGACAAGGCTTAAGAACGAATGTCAGTACGAAACCAACGAAAAAGATGAGTTCACGGGAAAGACCAGGAAGTATACGGAATTTTATAAACTAAAACCACTTGGAGAGCTTGATATTCAGTTTAGAAGATATGGAGGTGAACAGTTCGTGATATTTAGGACATATCAGGATCTCGGATGTGCCAGTCCATATTCCAACAGTAGGTCCTTTGTATCTGTAAAGCTGGAGAACAATGAAATTGTAAAATTTTACCATAGGGGAGATATAGATTGTGGAAATTTTAGACTTGCCGGGAGGTTGACCGCAGCAGACAAAACAAAACTGTTAAGGTCACCTATTAAAATCATCAGATTGTCCGGCACAGAATATTATCACGATGTCGAAAATGTTGAATGGAACGATATTTTTATTGATAAGATAAAATGCATAAAATAAGACCAAAGTGTACTAGTAAACGGTTACAAACGAAAACAAACGGTTAACAACCGAATAAAGATCAGGGACGGTTCTAAGTTTGCCTCCCCAAAAATTATAGAAGAGTACTTTTAAGTCGGGGTTAACAACAAAAACCCCAGAATTTTTAAGGTTTTCCTATAATGCACGTATGACAAAAAGAACGTAAATTGTACGCCCCGTCAAGTGCATAAAATCTTGATAAGTTTACTCCCCCTGGACTGTCAAGTAACTGAAAGAGAGGTATTTTAAAGTAAGTATAACTTTAAAATATTTCACGATGAAAAAAGTATTATTAGCGTTGTTCGCAGCAACATTGTTTATTGCATGTACAGACGACACCAAACAAGAAGTAAATGAAACTGCCAAAGATTTTAAAGAAATCTCAATCGATCCCCAAGCAACAGGAAAGGGAGATGATGGAAGTCCTGGAGACAGAAACGGGGACGGCAACAGTTAGTATATTCAAAATTATTCTACATGTATTGGTAACGGTCATTGTGGCCGTTACCTTTATTTCTCATATTTACCTACCACACCCTGCTAAAAATGTTGCTGAAGCACAAAAAGAACGCAATTCGGTCAGCAACAACATCCAGTTATTAAAGGATAGCCTACTTTTAAGGGCGACTCAAAAAGATTATCTCGTTTCGGATGGGATAACAATAACCGAGCACATAGAGCGACTTAAAAAGCAAGAAGCAGAATTACAACAAAAATACCTCGCTGAAAGAGAGAAGACCACTATATCCGGTTTTCATTCTCCACATAAATTTCTTTGGCATTTTGGAATAGGTCTTGTGATTTTGGTATTTGCCTTGGATATGCTAAGAACGCTATCTTATTTTAAAGGTGTTCACAGAAAAGCAAGGACTTTTAGAGCGTTCACTGCATTAACGATAGCCGGCTACTATATGGCTTGGATATTTTACGTTAACGACGACCTTCCAAAGAATGTTTACCTACATGTTTTATTGGCAATCGGGGTTTTGGCCGGAATTAGCGGTGTGTACGCTGCACAAGTTAAAAGAAAGAGCATATTATGGCTTAAATATAAGATGCTAATGATTTTATCGGAATTGAAAAACGGACATATTAAGAACATTTATAAAATAGCTATCAATGCCGACCCTTACAACGAGGCTTATCAAGACAGCTTAAAGAAAAGTTCTCAAAAACTGAGTAAGAAAATGCAAGATGAAGCAGATGAAATTATCAACTATTAAGGAGCAGTTGTATAACCTGTTCTGTAAACTTTTGAATATTCCAAATCTTAGAAAGGCGGAAGAAAGCCTTAAGGCAGAGAATGACCCTTATGAAATTGCAATGAGGGAGTTAAAAGGTGAAATTGCTGAACAGAAAAAAGAATCCGAGGAGCTGGACAAAGCATTAGCTATTTCGCTTCATAGGCTAAAACAGGTTGATAGAATTTATCACAAAGTAAGGGATGGAGAAGTAATAAATGACCTTGAATCAGATATTGTCAGCATGTTAAGGATTAAATCTACTTAACTTTTGTGATCGTTTTGCTCAATACCTTTTTAATATATTCTTCCTTCGTGAAAGACTCTTGATCAGCATCTTCTACAAGAGCGTTCTTAAATTTATTTACAGCAGCATTCTCTATTTTTTCAAAGAATAGTCCAAACGCAACATCTTCTTTTAATTCGTTTAAGTTCTTGTTAAGAAATAGCAAGAGCCTTCCTGTGTCTTGTTTACTGTCCAATAGATTTAAATCTAACCGAATCGTATTTGGTTGATCCGGCGAATCTTGATAATCATTCATTTGCTTTTGAAGATTCTTGGCTACAAGATCTTTTAACTCTTCCGGGCTCTTACTTAGGACATCCCTGATTCTCTTCCAATTTTTCTTAGGGATATTTCCACCACCCAGCCAATTATAAACGGAAGTTCTTGACATATCCAGTGCAAGGGCTAAATCTACTTTGCTCAATCCACTAGAATCATATAGCTCTAAAAATTCTTCCGTGTTCATAAATGTTCAAAAAAGTGTTAAAAATGCCTCGAAATGTACAAAAATGTTTGGAACTTTACAAAGTTGTACATATATTTACATTGTATTTAAAAAACAAAAGCACTCAAATATATGGAATCTACCTTAACAACACACGATAAAATTGTTGACGTTCGGGACTTCCTTATACCTGAACTGGACATAACATGGGAACATGACTACACCGAGTCCGGCGACACAATTACTTACTACTATAACAAACAAGAGGAAATCGATCTGGGAGAACATCTTATAAGATTTCACTTAAGGGTCGATTCCATCAATTATGGAAAGAATGATGCTTGGGTAGGGGAGTTGGAATTATGGGGAGAAGAGGACATTATAGATATAACCGAACTGGAGAAGGACATTTTGAGGGAGAAAATCATAAAAACCTTTGAATCATGAAAAGACTTATATCAAAGCTCAACAACAACGAAAAAATGCTTGAGCTGATCCATCAGGAAGGAGAGAATATTAAATCCCTTCCATACTACAAGATTTTCGGAACGGAAGAGGAAAGGACGAATGACCTTGAAGAGGTCAGGAACAGGAAAAAACAGTATTTGACCGAACGCTATTCAATTCTTGAAAGCATAGGTATAGAGGTCGAAAAGCAAAAGGCAAGGGTCTCCGAACTGGAAAGGGAGAACCTATTGGAAGAGAGTTTAACACCACAATTGAGTTAAAATGGTAGAAGAGAAAATCGAGTTGATCGACAATTTTATTGAACTGGTCGAAAAAGCGGATGCCTTGGGAGAAGGGCATAAGGATGGGTTGCTGGAAGCTGTATCAGGAGCTATTGATGTAAAGGTACATTCCTTAAAGACCAATTATCTGACCAAACGGTCCTATTCGGAGTATAAACTTCGTGGAGGGGTAATTGTGGCCCAAAACTACATCAGGGAAAACCAAAAACCATGACACCAGAAACAATAGTACTGATACTAAGCTTCACATTATTGATAGTGGTATGGTATCTACAGATAACATCAAACAACGGAAAGAAGAAACTAAAACGATAACAATGAAACTCACCAAGAAACAAAAGAAACTGATAATCGAAGGCCACGGGGCAGCATGTTCCGAGTGGAAGGGAAAGATTGAACAGGGATTTCCAAAGCTTTTTAAGAAAGACAGGTTTAAAAAAGGGGACTGGGTTTACATAGATAAAGCTTCTAAAGGGGCCTATGGTGCAAGTTTAAGTTTTGGAAGAGTGTGTGATGTAAACGAACATATAACCAATGGACTTCATTATGGTTTAGTAGTCAATATCGATGGCGACGTTTGGGGAATTGGAAATAATTATAAAGCCAGAACAGCCACCCCTAAAGAAATTGAAGAGCAGCTCATAAAAGAAGCTAAGAAAAGGGGTTTTAAGAAGGGGGCAAGATACATTCCCATTCTCGAAATTGAGGTAGAAGATCCAAATAAGGTTTGGGAAGCAACGGACGCTTTCGATTACTACCCTGAAACGGATGCCATTTCCTGCGGATTCCAATACATATATAGACAAGGAAAGTGGGCAGAAATAGTCAAGACAATGACAAAAAAGGAAGCCGAAGAAAAGCTCAACTGTACAATAGTGTAACCAATGGAACACTACATCATAGTATTGGGAATGTATTTGATACTGATGTTGTTCGGCAAGATATTTTTTGAGATAGATAATAATTAAAGATGCAGTAAGCGGTAACTGCATAACCTACCGCAATATAAATCAATAACAATGGCAAGAGTAAACAGAATGCAATCAGGGACGCAGAACCCCGCAAAATATTTCTTCCAATGGAAGAGTGACCACCAAAAATTCTGCTATTACGACAAGGAGAAAAAGGAAAATGTATTTGTTGACCTACCCTTTAAATTCTTGGCACTATCCAGGTACATCACGGTCAAGGGATGGAATCAAAAAAAGGAACACGCCCTTATATCGAATGAGGTAAAGAGTATCGATGATGTTCTTGTGGTGAATGCTTACAAGGATGGCAGCAAATCGGAAGTTGTCCGTGGAAAATGGAATGAGATAAAAGAGAAAATGGAAGTTGAAAAGGGCAAATTCACCCAAAGTGTATATGTCATGCTTCCTAATGGAGAGGTCGCCAATATCCAATTGAATGGCGCATCATTGTCCACATGGTTTGAATTCCAGAACAACCAGACCGATAGATTCTTTGATAATTGGGTTTTAGTAAATGGTTATAAAGATGGTAAGAGTGGAACGGTTGAATACACTTATCCGGTTTTTGAATGGGGAACATCATTGGACACAGAAAGCCAATTACGCGCTGAAAATGCGGATGCCAAGATTGAGGAATACGAAGAATCCTATTTCGGTAAATCAGAAGAACCAAAAGAAAACTACCGAGAAAGAAGTGAGGTCGACAAGCACGAAATGAACCAGAACAAACCACCTGTACCACCAAGTGAAGTGGACGCTGAACTGGCAATGCACGATGCCGTCGCCAATGGTGATGATGATCTTCCTTTCTGATGGAAGGCTCTAAGGAACAATTTATAAAACAAAGACAGGATGAAGATTCAAGACCATATAACGAACGTGACAAACAGCATAGGCAAGTTGAAAGACTTTGCCATATCAGGGGAATTGCAACCACATGAGGCGTTTGCCCTGATAAAAGAAGCTGGGTTGGACGAATATTTAAAGGTTGAGATTTCAGAGGTAAGGGACGTTGCGATAGACAATATCCGTCGCAACTACCTAAACCCCAATGAGAAATCATACAAGGACGGTGGTTATCAATTTACCATTAGACAGGGTTCGACCAGATATTACTTTACGGATGTTCCAGAGGTAAAGACTAAAAAGGCATATGCGGAATCTACCGACGAGTGGAAGGATTATAAGGCAACCGAATCCAAATACAAGACCGCATTTATCATGAAGCAAAAGAACCAAGTATTGGTAGACGAGGACACAGGGGAAATTGTTGACCCATCCAATGTAAATGTGGTCTATGGCGCTGATAGTCTTTCTGTAAAAAGAATCCAAGAAGAGCCAGTTTCATGAAAAAGCCTTTAAAGCAAATATTGAACGAGTTGGTTAGTAGTGTGGAGGAATACGAGTGCGGGGCGTGGTTGAAGAAGGAGAACTTGATATTGATACAGCGCTCCCTTTCCTCCAATGTCTACTATCTGACACAGCACAATATAGAGGCTTTTCAGGAATGGAACACTTTAGTTCATAAACATAACGGCAGCAATGCAGCAGGTCAGACCCTAGCAAATGAAAAAGTACCAGAGTTGAGGATGACAAGAAAGATTTTGGACGCAGCAAAGAACGTCCAGATTGCAATAAGCAATGAACTGGGAATAATGAAAAATGACTAGGATTCCGCCTAAATCAAAACAATGCAAGGGAAACCATAATTCCAACTTTTTTGAGGGATGCGGAAAAGAGGTGTACGATAGAAAGTACGGATTATGCCCCTACTGTTTTTGGGAATGGATGCAAACAACGGATGAAGGCCACGAGCATTATAAAAAGCAATTTATACCCAAAGTTGAAAAGAGGGCCAAAGCCACAATCCGGAGGAAGAACAAAGAACAAAGGGAAAAGCTCAAAAGTATTTCAAGGCTTATCCAAGAAACAAGGGTTCCCTTCCAAAAATGGATAAGGTTAAGGGACGCTAATGAAGGTTGTATAAGCTGTGAAACTACATCGGCAAAGATTTGGCACGCAGGGCATTATTTCAAGGCAGAACTTTTTACTGGATTGATATTCAACGAAATGAACTGCAACAAACAGTGTGAAAAGTGCAACACATTTTTAGATGGAAATGAGAGCGGTTACAGAAAGGGTCTAGTAAAAAAATATGGAGAGGAAGCTGTACAAGAACTTGAGGTAATAGCTGATTCACTTAGGAAGCACAAATATTCAAGGGAAGAACTAAAGGAAATAAAAACAGAGTACCAAAAAAAGTTAAGGGAATGAAGACAGTTATCAAAACAACTTTAAAAGGAAATGAATCAATTTCAATAAAAGAAAAAGTTGAGGAGGTGTATAATTCATTAATGGATAAGGGAGGATTCTGTCTTTTCACGAGACTAGGCAGTGGAAGTAAAGAGTCTAAAATGATTGTTAAGAAATCTGTTGTAAAAATGGTCGTCACAAGGGATTGAAAAATGAAGGATTTGGTTAGCAAAATAAAAGATGTTCGAGAAGAAATCTATTGGCTTGAAAAATCCAAATCAAAGATCATGGATAAGCTTAGAGCTAAGAAAGAAAGGCTTAAAAGTTTGGAGGAGCTAACAGTTAACCAAATCAGTATGCTTGATGCTGAAGGATTCTAAAAATAAATCAATTAAAAATGGAACAAATAAGAGAACAGAAACTAAAGACCTACCACCGCCACAACAATGCGGAGAGCCAAGAGAGCTTTGACATTAATATGGAAAAGTTCAACCGTCAGTGCAGGATTGTTCTTGAGCAGTTGTTGACCGGAAGAGGCATGAACTGTTTTGATGCCATGATCAGTTTAAAGATTATGGACCTGAGAAGAAGGATAAAGACCCTTCGTGACAGTGGAATACCAGTAGCCGATAGACCCTTGGGAGGTGGCAGAAAGGAATATTACATAACAACGGAATTTCTTAGGAACTACAGGTTGGTATGAGCAAGGAGCTTGACATCATATTCTCTATTTCAAAGAACGTCATGGGCAATGAGTTCCACACTAAGAACCGCAAGCATGTGAACGTTTTTAAAAGGTCGGTATTCTACAAGGTTTGTAGGTCATGCACTATGGAAACGTTGGATGATATTGGTTTTTATGTAAAAAGGGACCACGCAACTGTTAGACATGGCTTGATGGTATTCGATCAGGAAATAGCCGTCAAGGATATCTACAAGATTTATCTGGATGCCTACAACGAAATAATATTAAAGGTCAAGGCAAAGACCCCCATACATCTTATCCAGAACATGAACAAGAAAGAGGTTATGCAGCACATTATCATCAACCAGCGCCAAAGAATAGTCCAATTGGAAAATGTATTAGACAAAATCCCCCATACAATCAAAACAAAGTATGTATGAAAACAATCCCCACCCTAGATGAATTTATAGAGCATGGAATGCAAAGACTCCAGATAATGGGAGAAAACCCGGAACAATACAGGAAGTCTTTGATAAAAAAATATCTGGCATGGTCGGACAACGACTGGCATACGCTCGGGAAGAAGAGCAGGGAAATTAAGAACTGGAGGAGTACCCTTACCAATTCCCTGGATTATCTAAAAGCTGAGAAAATACAGGTAGTGGAACCAAAAGTAATTCAAGCGGATTTTTTAAAGGATAGATATGGAGTTGGTTAAGGTAGAACAGACAAAAGGGTATCTAATGCCCATCCACACATTGCCCCCTGAAAGTTGGGACGACGTGATATGCAAGGGCCTAATCCCAAAGATATTGATGCTATTGTCGGTCAATATAGAAAGGATACCGTCAAAGGTTGCTGCAACGGAATTGATGATCAGGGAGAGCGCGAACCGAATAAGCCCCAAAGAAATAGAAAAGGCATTCCTCATGTACATAAAAGGGGAGCTTCAAAACCTTGAACCAATGGAAGGCAATATCAGCCCAATACTGTTCAACAAGGTCATAAACCAGTATAAAAAACAAAAAAGCAACGGTCACGGAGTGAATATTGAAAACGAAATAATCATATCGGCATATAACCACTACAGGGTCATGTCCAATCTGAAACTCAAACATGATGAGTGCTTTGACTTTCTACTGCATAGGCAAGTATTTAAAAAAGGTGACCAGATAAGCGAAAAAACGGGAAAACCCTGGCAAGAATGGTATGACTTACTTTTTGAGAAAGCGGTGTTACAGGCAATTACCCACTCAATTGATGAAAAATGGAAAAAAGAGGATAGGGAAAGAGTGAAACTTGGCAATGACCCCATCGTAGAAAGATTCGTAAAGCTGGAAGCCCTGAAGACCTACTTCGACAGGTTCGACAACGAGGACAAATTAAAAACCCAATTGAACAACCAATAAAAAATGAAACAAGAAATACCCCCAGAATACAATGACAGCCAGACCGAAATGGCGATGAATTTTTGAAATAGAACAGATATGACCGATTTAGAAAAATACGAAGCAGTAAACAAATGTGAGACTTTAAAACAACTAGCAGATGTAATAAGAAGTTTTGCAGATAATGATGGATTAATCCAAGGCAGAACCAGAAAATTCAATGCTGAAACAATGGCTAAGAATTGCGAGACCTATACAATCTACAAGCACAATTATCTTACAAGGGAATTTGGGATACGACAACAAGCGTTGATGATAAATTTTTACGATTGAGACAATGGGAAAGCGTGATACCGTAAGAAAGACTTTGAGATTAAAAACTGAGTTAGTGGAGGAGCTTGAAATATTAGCTATCAAGGAAAACCGGAATTTCAACAATATGGTAGAAACAATCTTGGAAAAAGCGTTGAAATATCCAGATATGATATTGTCATTTAAATAGTTAAGTCATGGAAAGGAAGTTTGAGGAAAAGAAGACTGAAAAATTTTTAAAGGAAGCATTCTGTATTGATGGCGAATGCACATTCATGGGATATGAGAAAGCAGTCGGGATAATCTACCCAGACACACCAAGAAATGAAATGAAGTTCAAGCTTAATGATTCAGAGAGAGGAACATTTTACGTAACGATAGGAAGGTGAAGCCAAGCAACTATTCAATAACCAAAGTAAATGATATGGCAATATTAAATTATACAACATCAATAGCTTGTGAAAAGACAATAATGGAAATTCAAAAGTGTCTTGTAGGCCATGGGGCTACTAAAATAGTAACGGACTATACAGGTGAAGTGCCAACTGCCGTAACCTTTTGTTTGGTGCTCAATGGTAATTTATCCGCTTTCGCACTTCCCGCAAACTATTCAGGAGTGCTAAAAGCCATGAAGGGGGATAAAAAAGTGCCACGACGACTCCTTACGGACGAACAGGCGTTAAAAGTAAGTTGGAGAATCATTAAGAATTGGGTAGAGGCTCAAATGGCAATAGTGGAAGCTGAACTAGCTGATGTTGCAGAAGTCTTTTTGCCATACGCAATCACTAAGAACGGAACTACTCTTTATAAAGAAATACAATCTAATGGAATTCCATTGTTAGATAACCAAAGCAAATAAGAGATATGCCGCAAAGTCCAATTCCAATACCGATTCTACAGACGCGAAACCAGATACTGGAAGGAGTACAGTGGTTTAGGCAGGGTGATGAATATTACAAGGTGGATTTAAGGCCAATCAAACACAAAACAGAATCAGTTGAACACCAAAACAAAGGACAGATGAAAACAATGTCAGATAAAAAAGTTGATGACTATGCTCGAATTTACATCGGCTGCCAAATGATGATGATAGATGGGAGTTCAGTTGGTGATATTGAGAACGATTTAGATTCAGGTGAAGTTGAGAGAATTGTTGATAGAATCAATGAGATTGGAGAAAAAATATTGGGTAATAGAAAATTTTGCAGCAATCCAACCCAAATACTCTACAACATCAAAGTATTACCAAGAAAAAATTCAAACAAAGGATAGTATGGAAGAGCAATTGAAAGTGTTAAATCTTTATTGCGGATTGGGAGGAAATCGAAAGAAGTGGAAGAACTGTAAAGTTACTGCTGTGGAGATAAACCCAACCATTGCAAAGTATTATCAGGACAAATATCCGGAGGATGAAGTTATTATAGGTGATGCGCATGAATATCTTCTTAAAAATTATAGGTTTTTCGATTTCATTTGGAGTTCAATTAATTGTCCTTCTCATTCACGAGCTAGATTTTGGGCAACAAAGGGAGGTGGCTATGATCCTATTTATCCTGACTTTAAACTTTACGAAGAAATCTATTTCCTAAAATATTTCTGTGACAAACAGAAATGGCTTGTCGAGAATGTTACGCCTTATTATCAAAAGGATATTCCAAAATTCATGGAGCCAACAATAAAACTGGAAAGGCATCTATTCTGGTCAAACTTTGATATCGGACAAATTGAGATACCAAAAAACAGCGTCCATGATGGCTCAATAAAAGGATGGCAGGAAGAATTCGGAATAGATATAACCAGTTACAAGTTTTCGGAAAGAAAGGATAAAATCCTGAGAAACTGCGTACATCCAGACTTAGGGCTTCATGTTTACAACGAAATGCGGAAATCTTTAAAGGAAATTGAACCAATAAAAACAATATAGATGGAAAGAACATATACTAAAAAAGAGGTCATCAAAAAGCAGGTATGGACGTTTGTTTTTGGATTAATGGCCGGTGTGTTCTTAATGGGTGGAATCGCTTCAGAAAAGGCCAAGAAGGAGAAAGAAAAGGATGCTGTCCTATGGGACCGTATACCAAGGACCAAACTATTTGTGACCAAGCCCACCGGAAGGCAAAAGGAGTTCAATATAGTAATCCCAGCACTTTTGTTGATGGAGATATATTGGGAGGAGACCGCCAATGACAGTATCGAGACATACGATGAGAAGACCGGAAAACTGACATGGGAACCAAGACCAAGGACACTTGAGGACATGTACCATTGGTCGAACGAATATTTCAGGGAACAATTTTAAATAATAGAGAGATGGAAACAAAGCAAATCATATTTAAATAGTGAAAGGATGGAATGGATAAGTATTGAAGAAAGAAAACCAGATGAGAACCAAGTTGTTTTTGTTGTCACAGTGTCAAACTTTATGATGATAATGGTTTATATGTATATCTATGACGCTGAAGAATCAGGATGGGTTTGGGCCAATGTATACGATAGTCCAACATACAGTTCTAAGGCCAACGAATGGGAAGCAGACGGAGAATGGGAAGATGATTACGAAGTAACTCACTGGATGCCACTCCCAGAGTCACCAAACAAAACAATAGAGCCATGAACAAAGAAACACTTACCCATAATGACCTTGTTGAAATTGGTTACAAATGGTGCCTTTCTAGATGCGGGTTTGCATTTAAGGAACTTAGAACTACCAGCATGGAAACGCCAGACGTTATCGGATTCAACAGTAATGGAACTTTCCTGTTAGAAGCTAAGGTTTCTCGTTCTGATTTTCTAGTAGATAAAAAGAAGATTTTCAGGGAACATCCAATGTTAGGAATGGGCGATTGGAGGTTCTTTATTGCGCCGAAAGGAATGATTAAAATAGACGAACTCCCAATGAATTGGGGTCTCATCGAAGTTGGTCAAGGAAAAAGGGCGCGAATATCACATAATCCATTTGGCAAAGGCAATATCTATTCGAAGTGGTACAGTTGTATAAAAAGTGAACTGAATGAAAGAAGAATAATGTACAGTGCTCTTAGAAGAATGCATCAAAACGGTGTCCTGGAACAAAATCTAAATATTGAAAGATGAAAGAAACACTTACGTTGAAAAATCAAAGTTTATCAAAATGAATTGGGTTGAATTAGCTGTTGATGTCTATGGAATTGGTAAAAAAGGGAAGTATGGCTACGTGTGCGCTTACAATCAAGAGGCGATTGACTTAATTGGGACTCATTCACGGTTAGAAGTTGGAGTAATTTTCGAGGGATTAAAAAATACAACAAATGTTCCCGTTTGGGCTTTAGTAAGATCATACAACAAAAGGGTTGCTGCTGAAATCGAGAATATGATCAACAATTCCATATTGACCAAAGATGTTGCAGTAAGGATTTGCAAGAAATACAAATTATAAAATCGATTAACCAAGAAGCTAGCACTGGAAATAAAAGAGTGAAGCGATGTCAACCAAAAAAGTAACCATAACAATGAAAAAGGAAGTCATGGAAAAAATAGAATCCCAAAGAAAGACCGAGAACAGAAACCTTTCCAATATGGTTGAGACAATGTGTATTTGGTATCTGGAAAAGAACTTGTAAAACAGTAGATGTGGAAATAACTATATTTATTGAATGAGATATTTCATAGTATTCTATAGGGGAATGTACCCCGAGAAAGGCCCAAGTCTAGCAAAGGACCTAAACTTGGAATCACTCTACATCTACGACGATAAGCTACTAAGGCAAGAGACCTATCCCAACAAAAGGGAATTCATTACATATATCTCAGAAACCTTCGGCCTGAAATGGGTTCATATCACTGATATTAAAGAGGTATCCAAAGAGGACGCTGAAAGCTACTACGATAAGTATTGATAATCAAAACTTATTAATTGTATCTTTGTGATAATTTTGATTAATCAAGTTTTTTCAAGATGAATGGTCACGGTGGTAAAAGATATGGAGCTGGAAGAAAGTCAAGAGCCGATGAAATAGCCAAAATTGAAATGATGGATTCAGTTGCCAATCCTAAAGAGGCTTGGGAGAATCTCTGGGCTTTGTGCAAGAAAAAAAACGTCATGGCCCTAAAGACATGGATTGAGTATCGCTTCGGTAAACCAAAGGATAGGATAGATGTTACTTCAAATGATGAAACATTGGGACAATCCTGGGATTTATCAAAACTAAATGATAAACAATTAGAAGCATTAATAGCATTGCATGGAGGAAACAATTCTAGTACCGAAACTCCATGAGTTACTTTCTGAAAAGTGCAAACGCGATTTCTTTTACTTTCTTAAAGAGTTCTGGAGTGTAATAATCCCTGAAGAACCCGTTTACAATTGGCATATCCCGTATTTATGCGGTGAACTTCAAAAAGTAGTTGAGAAGGTGGTAAATAGAGAACCAAAGGATTACGACCTTATAATCAATATACCTCCAGGAACAACAAAAAGTACTATTGTTACAGTGATGCTCCCTGTTTGGGCATGGATAAGGGACCCATCAATAAGGACGCTTACAGCTTCTTACTCCGCGTCATTATCTACAGACCATAGTATCAAATCAAGGGATATTATCCGAAGTGATAAGTTCAGATTATACTTTCCTGAGATTGCCTTAAAGAAAGACCAGGACGGCAAGACACATTATAAAAATGATTCAGGTGGTGAAAGGTATGCAACATCAGTTACCGGATCTATTACGGGGTTTCACGCACATTTACTTATAGTTGATGACCCCTTGAACCCTAAAGAGGCAGCTTCAGAGTCCCAAAGGGAAACCGCTAACGAATTCATGGATATTACACTATCCACGAGAAAGGTCAATAAAAGTGTAACCCCCACGATTTTGGTGATGCAGCGTTTACATCAAATGGATTGTACAGGTAATTGGCTGCAAAAGGAAAAGGAGATAAAGCATATATGTCTACCTGGAGAAATATCAAAAGATGTCAGTCCTATAAAACTAAGGGATAATTATGTTGATGGATTGTTGGATCCTGAAAGGTTGAATCGAAAAGACCTGAAAGAACTCAGGACCAATCTTGGTTCATATGGTTATTCAGGGCAGATAATGCAGACCCCTACACCTTTGGACGGGGGCATTTGGCAGAAATGGATTATTCCAGTACCTGATGAAGAAATGGACAAAATACTTCCCCAACTAACCAAAAGGGGCAGTGATTGGGATTTGGCCTATACTGAGAAAGAAACCAATTCCGCAAGCGCATATTTGGATGCAGGGCTATATAACGGGAAGATGTACATTAATGACTTCGGTTTTAAGTGGCTGGAGTTCCCAAGTCTTATGGAATGGATGAAGACCATAAACGCACCACATTACATTGAAGCAAAGGCAAGTGGTAAATCTGCTAAACAAACCTTGACCAATCAGGGAATTCCGGCAGTAGAGGTAAAGGTTGATGGAGGGGACAAGGTAGCGCGTTCTGTTTTGGCTACCCCGTTCGCTGAAGCCGGCATGGTGTATTGTAGGCAGTCCATTTTGAATAAGCTTTACCATGACCCAAAACAGGGAATACTGATATTTCCAAACGGAGAACACGATGACGTACCAGATGTTTTGGTACAATCTATTAACAGGCTTCTGAACCAACCTCAGTTCTTTACATTCTAGTATAATGAAAATTGATTACTTTTGTTATATCGATAGATATATCTTATAGTAATGCTAAATGGATTAAGAAGAGGTCTGGCAAGTTTCATAAGCCCCGATAAGGATTTAAACAAGTATTTACAAGCATTTTTGCAGCCGATCGGTGGTCAATGGACACAATACGACACAGATAGGAGAACGTATGTTGAAAAAGGAATTCTCCACAATCCTGATGTGTATTCCATATTAAAACAACAACAGGATAAAGCTGCTTCCATCCCTTGGAAAGTAGTTGAGGGTGATGATGAAATCGAAAAGGACTTCCCTTTAAAACGTCCAAATCCATTGCAAACATGGCCAGAGGTCAAAGCTCTGCAAAAGATGTTCTTACGGTCGATGGGTGAAATTATTCTTTATACCCCAAGTCCTGAAGGGGGATTGAACAAAGGACAACCAAGCGCTTTATACGTCCTACCGGTGCATTTAATGAAGATTGTCCTTAAAGACAATATAGACTTGAAGGACTTTGATGAGAACCCAATCAAATCATGGATGCTTGTTGAGGGAAATTCATTTACGGAATTCGAGGCCGAGAACATAATCCATATCAAATACCCTAATCCTGACTTTGATCTACAAGGCTCACACTTATATGGATTAAGCCCATTAAGACCATTGTTAAGGAATATCCAGAGCAGCAATACTGCAATAGATAATAACAATAAAACATTACTCAATAGCGGTGCTTTTGGCTTGATACATGGAAAAGGAGCAACAATGACCCAAGAACAGGCAACTGCGTTAAAGGCACGATTGAAGGAAATGGATTCAAGCCCCGAACGATTGGGTAAGATTGCTGGAGTATCTGCTGAAATTGGATTTACAAGGTTAGCACTTACAACCGATGAGCTTAAGCCATTTGAATACCTGAAGTTTGACCAAAAGCAATTATGTAATGCTTTGGGATGGTCGGATAAGTTGCTCAACAATGATGATGGCGGGAAATATGATAATGTCAACCAGTTCAGAAAACAAGTCATTACCGATAATATCATGCCAGACAATAGGATTATTGATGAAGCATACACCAATCAATTCATAAGGAGGTTCAAAGGGTATGAAAATGCTGAGTTAATATCGGTCTATGATGAACTTCCCGAATTACAGGAAGATTTAACCGTGCTAACAGAAAGGGTCGTAAAGTCTGTTGATGTTGGTTTGATAAGTAGGGCTCAAGGTCTGAAGATACTTGGATGGGAAGATTTGATAGATGAAGAGGATTTACTTAAGGTGCGAACAGTTGTAAACGATGTAATCCCTTTAGAAGAGGCGTTGGACGAGGATTTTAGCAGAAATGACCCGAAGACAGTATCGTAGAAGGTGGTTACAGCTCCATAAACGCTATGAAGCTATTGGGCTTAGAATGTTCCGAAAGGGCATTAAACAATCACTTGCAAACATTCCTTTTGATAATATCCAAGAATGGAACTACAAGCTTTCATTTCAGATCAATGTCGGCGATCTTACCGAAACCTATCTCGATTTCTATGAAAGGGTAGGAGTGATCCATGGTAAAAAGGTTGGTAAGGAAATTAACAAGGAAATAGAAAAGAAACGTTTTGAGGTAGATGATTTTTCAGAAGGCTACAGGCGCTTTATCCAACAGTGGCTTTTAAATAATGGAGGTATCAGAATAACGAGTGTAAGGGAAGAACTGATAGAATACCTTATCAAGTTCATTGTTGATCAAATAGATGAGGGCAAAGACATTCGCACGATTTCAAGATTGCTCCAGAAACATATTCTATCAAGGGGATTCTATAGATGGCAAATTGAGCGCATTGTACGGACCGAGACCACCGCAGCAGCTAACCAAGGAGCAATACGGGCAGGTGAAAGCTCCAATATAGTTTGGGAAAAGGAATGGATAAGTTCCAAGGATGCTAGGACAAGAAGAAGGCCTGATGACGTTTTCGACCATTTTGATATTGATGGGCTTAGAGTACCAAAAGGACAAAAGTTCAACATCCAAGGGGATCTACTTGATTACCCTGGAGACCCGAACGGACAGCCCGCCAACGTTATAAACTGTAGGTGTACGGTGGCTGTAGTTCCTAAACGAGACGAGAGCGGTAGAATCATCTTTAATAACCCAAGCTTATCAATTCTTGCAAATCAATAAGTATTATTTATTATATTTGTAGTATCAATAGATAAAATCTATGATTGAGTACAAAGATTTTGTAGGAAGTGTAAAGGATGTTGATAGGAAGAACCGTGTTGTTACTGGATTCCTTTCAACTTTTGATGATGTGAAAGATTCTTATGGTGACATCGCGGTATTTGGAATGTTTACAAAAACGGTTATCGAACGAGGGCCAAAAGGGAAAAACGAAATATTTTTCCTGAACCAGCATAATTGGGCGCAGCCACATGGTAAGTTTGCTGTTCTGGATGAACTTCAAACCGGACTTTATTTTGAATCACAAAAACTACCCAACACCACTTTTTCGAATGATGCGATTGAGCTTTACGCAGAGGAAATAATCAAGGAACATTCTTTTGGATATAACACTATCAAAGCTGATTATGACAAGGAAGATGATGTGCGGTACTTAAAGGAGGTGATGTTGCATGAAGGTAGCAATGTTACAATGGGAGCAAATAGGAATACTCCCTTTACAGGCTTTAAATCCAAAGAGATGGGATTTAAAGATCTTACCGAAAAATCTAATAGAATAATAAAAATGCTAAGGCATGGTACGGTCACGGATGACACTATGATCTTGCTTGAAATAGCGCTAAAGGATATACAAAAACAAGCGTATGAGCTTGGTAAAATTAAGGATCACTCAGAGCCGTCCAGCGACACTCCAGAGCCGATTATAGAGACGTTAAAAGAATTTAATAATCGTTTAATAACAGCATAATGAACGAGGAATTACAAAAGGAGCTGGAAGCACTTACCAAAAATTTAGAGGGTAAGTCAAAGGATGAGGCTCAAAAGGAAATCAAAGCTTTTGAAGAAAAGTTCAACAAGGAGATTGACGAAAAGGTCAAAAACCTGGTAGGTGAGGAAGTGAAGACGGTCCGCGAACAATTGGAAAAAGAAAGAGCGGAAAAATTGAATGCAATGCAAGAGCATTTGGACCAAATGGATATCAAACTCCAGAAAAAAGGTGGTGAGTTAGCGACTGACCCATCGGTAGAGATCAAAGAAAAGAAGGATTCCCTAAAAAACCTTTCTAAAGGTGTCGGGAGCGAGGTAGAGTTAAAAACATTGGTAACACGTTCAGGGGCCATTACAAATAACGCTGCTGGATTCTTCTTGCCCAACATTGGGCAATTAGGACATAAAGAAAGAAGTCTTTACAATGTATTGCCAAAGATCGCCATCCAAAACGGAAACCATGCCGGTACAATCCGTTACCGAGATTGGGACGATGCAACAAAAGTTAGAGCTGCTGCAATGGTCGCTGAAGGGGCTGCTTTCCCTGAGTCAACTGCTGCCTGGGCTTGGTACACCAAAGACCTTAAAAAGGTCGGTGATACCATTCCGGTTACAGAGGAATTCTTTGAGGATGAGCAACAAGCATATGGGGAATTGGACAGATTCCTTTCAACCAACGTTGACCTTGTAGTTGATGACCAGCTTGTTAATGGTGATAACACTGGACAGAACTTGGAAGGATTAAATACCGCAGCACCTACCTATACGGCTGTTGCAAGTGGAATTGCGGCTCCTAACCTAAAGGATTTAGCAATAAAGGTACGCAACAGTATCACCCGGGACAGAGGTTCTAAATACAAGCCGGATATTTTAGTTGTTAACTCATTGGTTATGGAAGATTTGGTATTGGCTAAAGATGCCAACAACAATTACATCTTCGATGAGGCAACAGGTACTCTAGGTGGATTGTTTGTGGTGGTGGATGAAAATATGGCTAATAATCAAATTATTGTTGGCGATAGAAGGTTTGCGGTCATTTATGAAAAACCAGGAGTAGTGTTATCCAAAGGAACTGTAAATAATCAGTTCAATGAGGATGAAATGACCCTTAAAGCTAGAAAGAGATTGTTGTTACTTGTAAGAACAGTTGATAAGACTGGTTTCGCCAAAGTAACAGATGTAGATACTGCATTGGCAACATTAGCAACATAATTATTTGGATTAGTAGTGTAACATAAGCCCTTCCCATTATGGGCGGGGCTTTTTTTAATATCGATATGAAAGTAGAGTTTACAAAGAATTACGCAACATTGAAAAAGGGAGATGTCAGGGAATTTGACAGTATCATGGCCCATAAATTCATTAATAGATTGAAAGTTGCAAAAGCTTATAAGGAAAAGTCTGGAACACCTAGTACTGAAACTAAGAACGGAGCGCCCAACACAGAGAATAAGTGAGTTACTTAACTGTCATACCGCTTGCGAATGCAAAGACCTATCTAGGTGTAGATGATACCTCCAGGGATACGGAGATAACCCGTATGATAGAGGCTGCGCTTTCACTTATAGAAAAGCGTACTAACTACATAATGGTAGTTGGTAACAAGGATTATTTCTATGAGAATGGTTGTGTACGGGTTTATGATTATCCTATAAACACTGCTGACGATACTTTGGATGATTCGGTCACACGAACCCAAAAGCAGCTCTATTCGATATATGAGGATTCGGATACAAGCAATGACAAGATCACTCTAAATGTCGGAGGTACAACCATCCCATCAGACCTAAAGGAAGCTGGTTATATGCTCATTGAGTTCTATTTCAACAACAAAGAGCAAATAGGAGGGAAGTTGCCGATAGCGGTGGAACAGATAATCAATAATAACAAAAGGTTCATCATTTGAGCAGAAGGTTTAAATATCGAATCGAGGTATATCAGAATGTAGCTGTTGATGATGGGGCTGGAGGAACGACCTTATCGGACACACCTACAAAGCTTGGTGATTCATGGTGTGGTATTAAGACCATACCGCAGAACAAGATCACTGATTACGGATTGGATATTGAAAAGGAAGCAATACGTATAAGGTTAAGATACCGAAGTGACATTGATTACAATTCTGTTGGACTGTTCTTTAGGTATAAATCAAAGGATTGGATACCGACAGGTCTTGAAAGAAAGGATTTGGAGGAATATGAAGTTGAAATAATTGCGGTTTCAAATGGCTAGAGAAACAGTAAAGGGTTTGCAAAAGCTGATAACTACGCTCAAGAAGGTTCCAAAAGAGTTGGAGCAGGATATTGGAGGGATTACTGAAGCAAATGCTCAAGAAATAGAGGCTGAGGCTAAGAGATTGGTTCCTGTTGACACTGCGAAGTTACAGCAATCCATTAAGGTGATTAAACTCGGACCGTTAACATTTAGCATAATGGCAAACGCTACCGGGCTTGCTCCTTATGCGATACATGTAGAATTCGGAAAACCTGTTGGAACAGGACCAAATGGAGGTCCAAGACCTTTTCTGTTCCCTGCTTTCTTCAAGCAAAGGAAAGTGTTTTTACAGGATATAGAGAATCTAATGGACAATACATTTGGTAAAATATGATTGCTGCATTTCCAGACAACGCGATAAATACAGAAATAAAGGCCAGATTGCACAATGCAGGAGTGGATGGAAAGACTTTCCCTCTCTTCACGGGAAGGGCGACCAATAGTAAGGCAAAGCAGTTTTTTCTTATCAGCACACAGTTGAACGACCCTAATTTCAATAAATGCGGTGATGGGTGGGAGAATTCCACCGAAATACAGATAATTGTCAGATTGAATAAGAATTCCGGATCAAAGGCTCTTCTTAACAATGCCACTCAAGAAGTATTGACCCAATTATCCGATTTCTCTTTACCTGGAAGTACCGGGTTGACCGTAAACAAAATCCAACTATCTACACCAAATGAGGTCGTTCTGACAGAAGGAAACGAAATAATCTACCAAAAGATAATACGTATGGAAACATTAATAAGTTGAACTTATCAATACTTAGATAATAATAAGTAAAAATGATTATCTTTGAATAAACAATAAATAATTTCTATAGTTATGCCAACACACAAGCAAGGCAAGTCGTTAGTTTACTATATCTATGATGCCACGGCAACCGCCTACGAGCCAATAGGCTGTTCGGATGGAGAAGAGTTGAATGAAGAAAGGGATGTTGAGAAGGGTGAAACAAAATGCGGACCTTATGTAAGTGTTGGCCCATATTCTGCATCGATAGAAGGTTCCGGCAAATGGGTTGATGAACTGGTTGACACAGGCCGACAGTCGCACAAGAAACTTTCTGATAATCTTCGAAATGAAACATTGGTCACTTGGAGAAGGGATACCGGATTTGCTTCACCAAACGAATATGAATATGGGACTGGTCGGATTACTTCTGTAGGACTTTCTAGTAATACGGATTCATTGGTTGAGTATTCATATACACTTTCGATCATTGGACTACCCGTATCAGCCAATCCGATAACGCCATAATGAACCATATCGATATAAAAATAGGAGGGGAGAAAAGAACCCTCCGTTTTGGAATCAAAGTAATCGGGGACTGTATCAAACACGAGAACAATGACCCGCAAGCGTTCATGGTTTCATTGGTAAAGAATCCTTTTGCGAGTTTGCCACTCCTATTTTACTATGGTCTTAAATATCATGTTGAAGATAACGGGGGGACACCGGATTTTGATTTGTTTAAGGTAATTGAATGGCTTGAGGAAGAAGGATTGCAAACTGAGCAGACCGATGAAGTCACTAGAAGGTTTATGAGATCCCTTTATGAAAATGTACCTACAATAAAGGAATTGATTGATGGACAGGATGAAGAAGTAAAAAAAAATTTGATTGGGACCGGGACGTAATATCGTTCGGATGTGGTGAGCTTGGATGCTCATTGAAAGAGGTTTACGATATGACATGGGCGGAGTTTCAAATCCGCTCTTTTGGTTTTAAAAGGGTACAAAAATGGCAAAAGTTCCTAATAAGGGAAATAACATATGAGGTGCATTGCAACAGGTATATATGGGGGAAAAAGAAACCTCCTAAAAAGAATGATTTTTGGCCTCTTGATGAAAAGAAGAATAGTTTGAACGATGCGCATGTTTCGGCATTAGAGGACGCTTGGAAAAAGTATAAGGATGGCAAATCTTAGTGTAGAATTAACAGCAGATATAAAGCGCCTGGAGAGCGAACTTACTAGGGCAAAAAGAGAATTAGCATCTTTAGAAGGTGTAGCCTCCAAAACGAATACCAAAACCCAGAGGTCTTTCAATAAACTAGGTAAGGGAGTTTCCAACACCACTCCAACAATACTTGAATTCAATAGGGTCATACAAGATGCGCCATTTGGTATCCAAGGGGTTGCGAACAACATAACCCAACTCACACAAAATTTCGGTCATTTAAGGACACAAGCTGGCGGGACAAGGGCAGCCCTAAAATTGTTGGTTGGAAGTCTTGCCGGACCTGCAGGTATTTTATTTGCAATATCAACTATCACATCACTTTTGGTCTCATTCGGAGATGAGCTTTTTAGTTCTTCTAAAAAAGCAGAGAAGTTACAAGAAACAATTGACGGTATCAATGAGACTTTCGCCTCCGAACTTAAAGTATCAAAAGCTATTGAGGAAAGCCTGACCCTTCAAGGAAAATCTACTATTGGAATACTTGGTAGCCGTAAAAACCTACTGAATACGCAATTATCTGGACTTGCAAATCTAATTGAGGAACAAAAACAATTGTTGGCTATTCAAAAGCTTGAGAATGCCAGGGTAGACAACCTTGAGGTCATAACGGGCTTTTTTGGGAAACTGTTCAAACAAGCTAAAGGAATAGTTGGAGCAATAAATACATTGGCATTTGAAACGCTTCTAACTGATGCGGAAAAGCTGTTAGGAATTGAGATAGACAGGTCTAAGTTCGCGTCTGCAAGTGCTGAGGATAAAGAAAAAGAACGAAAGTTACAAATACAGTTAAATAACCTTCTGGCACAACAAAGGGAGATACAAAATGATATTCTTAAAATTAACAAAGAAGTCGAATCTTCCGTTAGGTCAAGCTTAACTACTATACAAACCGGGTTAAGTCAAGGATTGGCACAGACCGGACAAGGAAATGGCCTAGTTGCTCCTATATTAAATTCACTAGACCAACTCCCAGAAAAGTTTAGGAATGTTACTGGAGTTGTATTGGACATTTCCCAAAGTCTAGCTCAGGGATTGTCAAACGGTTTTGCTGCAATTGGCCAGACAATCGCTCAAGGAGGAAACATCATTGATGCAGTTGGTCGCGGTATTCTCCAAACTATGGGGAGCATTGCAGTTCAATTGGGGCAAGCGACCATTGCAGCAGGGGTGGCAGGCTTAGCGCTTAAAAACCTATTTAAAAGTCCAGTCGCAGCAATAGCAGCCGGAGGTGTCTTGGTAGCTATTGGATCAGCTTTAAGTGCAGCAAGTGGAGCTGTCCAGAATATCGGATCAGGAAATATAGGAGGTCAAGGTTCATCAAGCTTTAGTGGTAGCAATTCATCGTCTTTTACATCTTCAGGATTTGGAGGTGGTAGGGTCGTTTTCGAAATAAGTGGAAGAAAGTTGATAGGGGTATTGAACAATAATCTATCAGCAAATGAAAGGTTGGGTGGAAATATAAGTGTCGGATAATGGCTGTAAAGTATAGGATAGAATACACTTCTGTAAATGGTGATGAATACGTTTGTGACATTTCAAATCCAGATTACACGGACCCTGTTATCAATATTGATGGCAAGGTCGTTTATGCCTTGAATGCGGTAGAAGACCACTCCTATCCGATACGTTCGAAAGTGTTGAATCTTACCCTTATAGCAACCCTTGCGGAACCATTGGAAGATTTATTGACCCAACCAGAAAGGTATTGGAGGGTAGAACTTTTCCAGAACACCAATAAAATATTCTTTGGTTATCTGACTAGCGAAAACACGCCCAACGACTTTACCAAGGATACATGGGAAATCGAATTGGATGCACTTGACCCGTTGGCGTTCTTGGAAGACCTTAGTTATGTTGATCTTGCCGGAGCAAAATATAATGGAGAGGAGCAACTGGCCAAGATTATAGCAAACTGTCTCAAAAGGGGTTTTGAGGACCAAACCGAATCCTTTAACATTCTTTCATATGAATATTATGATTATCAAACATCTACAACACAATATACCGGAGGCAGGCTGTTAAAGGATACAACTATTTTTCAAGATGCCTTCATAGATGAGGATAGTGGTGAATCCGAAGGCTGTTTGGATGTTCTTAAAAAAGTTCTCAATGGACTTCAGTTGACCGTCACCCAGATTAACGGTGATACGTGGCTCTTGGAACATTACCTATTCAGTAGATTACTGGTCACACCATCTTACATAAATTCATACGATAAGGATGGCAATGATATTTCTGATTTACAAGAAGTTCCTTTTACACCTTTACAGATCAAGACCGACTCTATATCTGTTGCTCCTACAGATATTCTACACGCTAAAGAAAACCAGACCTTTTACTATAGACGGGGATATGATAAGCTGGTGGTTGACAATGAATATGTTTACCGGACAACACTGTTGGACAATCCAACTTTTGATGGTGGGGTAAACGGTGTTTCCATGCCTGGGTGGTCCGCAGGTGGTGATTATTCGGAAGCTACCGACGCTGGATATTTGAAAGTATTCAGATATGATTCATCGGTCAATACGAATGCTTTGGCCTCTATTTCATCAAAGCTTGTACAGGTAGTAAAGGATCAGGTCATAAAAGTCAAGATGACCGCACAGGCAAATTATGACAATGCAAATCTTAAATGGAATTTAAAATACGAATCGGATTCCGGGAGTATCTATAGACTAGGAGTGGGGTTGACCTCAGAATTTGAGTTCGTACCCAGATGGGTATTGGAGCCTTCAGCCTTAATAAGTAATCGTAGTTTTTCAGTTGCTAATGGTGAATTGACTGAATTTGAAGCACAATTGCCCCCAATACCCTCAACATCCCCTGGAGAACTACAAATGGAGATATACGCTTCACTTCCAGAAACAAGCGCCAATATTACTGATTTTATAGAGCTACATTCCTGTGATCTCGAAGGGGTCAACGATAATGTTACAGGGAAGAGTAGGGCCGTGGAAGCTGATACATTAAGCGGAATCAAATCAGAAAAGGACGAAACCTACATAGCTACAAATGAAGGAGAGGTATTACAGAACCAACTTTTCAAATTAAGTCTTGGGGATGCCATTATTTCGATAAAGGACAAAATTAGGGACAATACGGCCTATTACCCTATGGGTAGGATATATGCTTGGAACAGGTTGGCCCACTTCAGACAGAAGAAAGTTTTTTCGGGTGGTTTTTGGAATTTCTTCGAACCCCATAAAATAATCCAGATACCGGACCTGGACTCCTCCAATTACCGTGTTATAGAATATTCCTTCGATACCTATTCCAATGAAGGAGAAGTCGTGCTGGAAGAAAGAACCACAACCGATATTGCGCACAGCCACACGGAAACCAATATATACGCCAACACCATCAAACCAAAAATAGAATAATAGATAAAATCTATGATAAATAATTATTTCATAAATTTGTCTTATGAGTTTTGATAAAGGGGAAGTAAGGATTTTGCACATAAAAGCGGACAGTGTTTATGTTCCTATTGGCTGCCTGACCTTCAATAACTTTAATGAGACCACCAACATTCTAGATACTACCACTAGGGCTACGCCAAACGGATGGAAGACAGGCGTACCGACCACTCAGGAATTCAGTATTGCATTTGAGGGCATTCAAAAACTCAATGATTCAACAATCGTCACGTATGATGATATTAAAGCTTATAAAAGGGCAAGGACGAGGATTGAATGGGGGCTTTCATTGAACGGCTCCATTGTGGATGAGGGTTTTGGATATTTTACTGAAATAGGTGAGTCTGCTGCGGTAGGGGAGTTTATAACATTTACGGGCAACATACTTGGATATGGTGAGCCTGTAGTAGTTCAGGTCGATGGTGACCTGTTCCAGGACGGAAGTGTAATACTGTTCCAAGACAGTCAAGAACTAGTTTTTCAATAATGCCAAAGGTTACGGACATATCCGAATTGATAAATGGGATTTCACTTGATGACCTTATTCATTTAATTGATGTAAGTGATACAACGGATGATGCGGCAGGTTCATCCTTTAAGGTCAAACTAAGAAACCTCTTAAAAGGAAAAACACTGACATTCATTTTAGGATGTCTAGTCTATAAAAGAACCGGAACTGATGATACGATAATCCAAGATGCGGACTGGGTTTTCTATATGAATTCAGTAACCAATAGGTTGGTGATAGGGATAGGAGCTGCCGATGTGACAACAATCCCTGATGATTTGGACGACAGTGCAAAGTTTATAAAGTTTTACGATGGAAACAGTTTGACACCATGATAGGATTATTAATAACCATTGCATTGTTGTTGGTTGCAAATCTTTACTATTTAGTAAAAAAGGATTTGAAATGGAAATACTACAAAGATGGTATCCAGATAATGAACAAAAAAGGCGAGGTGGTGCTAGAATATGATAAACCATTGAAGAAATGAAAAAGATTTTTTTTGTAGCGGTAATGATGATAGGTTTCCTTGGATTTTCACAAGGAGGTCCAAAGGTGGACGCTATTAAGTTCAGAGGAAAGATTACAACAACGATTCGCGACACCTATGATGTACCAACGGGCGAAACATGGTTAATTCATAATGTTACAACCGGAAAACTTGAGATGGCTTCAGATGACGATGTTTGGTCTGAGGTTAATTTAGATGGAAACGATATAGTGGCTCTAATAAATACCGAGTTGGGCAGTTCTGATTGGCAAACAAGCGGTAGTAGTGGTGACTTATGGAGTGACGCAGTGGATTCCAATATTTTACCGGATGCAGCGGGAACAAGGAGTGTTGGAAGTGTTTTACTGCCCTTTCTAACGGGATTCTATAGGAATGTTTTAATGCAGGATACCGCTGGTGCGGCAATTCAATTTTATAATGAGACCAGCACATTTGATTGGTATATTGGCAATAGTGGAATTCTACCAGCCGGAGTAACTGCTAATAGTGAGGATTTCAAAATCAGCTATAATACTACTGTGTTTGACCATACATATGTATTCAATAGTACTGGAACACCTACCAATAATAGGGATGTTATTACTAAGGATTTTGCGGATGCAAATTATTCTGGGGGAGGAATTCCGAATGACAACTCAGTTTCAACCGTCAAGATACAGGACTTGGCCATAACCAATGGGAAGTTAGCTGATAATTCCATAGCTTCAAGTAAAATAGCGCCCAACGGAATATTAAATGATGACCTTTATTTAGAAAATGGAACACTAACACCTGGACATCTATGGGCCGTTAGCTCAACCTCTGGAAGGTTTGATCTCATCGACCCTTCAACCCTGACCATTATAGCGGACGGTTCGATAGGATTTTCAAAGTTCGATACAACTCTTGGATATACATGGCCCAACCTTCACATTTTCAATGGGGGGCTTACTGTCCAAGCCGGTCAAGTAGCGCAGTTTGCAGGAGGGGTCAATATGAACAACACTTCTTTAATCAATCTTTTAGATGGTGTCAATGCCCAAGATGCAGTGACAAAAAACCAACTTGATACAAAGATAACAGAGCATCCGGATTCCGGACAGACAGGAATCAGGTTAGGCATGGGAACACAGGCCGAAAAAGATGCTGCAACCTTGACTACAAGTGATTTATGGGTACTCACTGAAAAGGAAAAAAGAACCCATATAATCCCAATCACCGCTGAAGGTGGTGATATCGTGGTGGGAACTTCTGTAACCTCGTTTCCAGAACACAGGGATATAACAATAACCGCTGTATATGCCCATTTGGCAACAGCGCCAACCGGAAGTGTAGCGACTTTTGATATAAATGAGGATGGTGTTTCTATATTAAGCACACCTATCACTATTGACGCAACGGAGAACTGGAGCAGTACTGCCGCAACACCTCCTGTAATATCGGATACATCGATTGACGCCTTTTCAGTATTGGACTTTGATGTTGACGGTATCGGAAGTGCTGTTGCAGGTGCTACTGGAACTATAATCATTGAGTATACCATTGATTAATGAAGAACATTTTTTACATACTATTTTTCATTTGCACTATATCTAAGGGGCAGAGTATAGATAGGTTCACAAAATTTGCTTCCCAGTCATCACCACAGGTCCAATATTATGACAACGTTGCAGGAGCGGCCGACCCGGACAGTTCCACTTCGACAGCGGGATGGGTTGCTGGTTCAGGAACGGTTTCAGCCTCTACAGAGCAGGCCAGGACGGGAACACATTCTTTGAGACAGGTTTCAAACGGTGGACTCGATAACAACAGTTTTGATTTTAGTTCCGGGTCGAACCCAAGCTCGGGAGGGGATGTTTCCAATGGGGATATTGTGGATGTTACCGGTTGGGTATGGGTAGATGATGTTGGTAGGGATATCAGGATCAAGATCACAAGCAGCTCCATAAGTGCTACCCAAACTATTTCATATACTGCAGGACAATGGAGCCAGTTCACCTTTACCGGAGTGAGCATAACGGGTTCAGGGAGCTTTTTTGTGTATACAAATGATGACGATGGGGATGCGGATGCCACCTATTGGGATGACATAACCATTACAAAGACAAATTGAGTTGAAAAAGTTATTCTGCATAATGTTTTTATTTGGGTTTGTTGGACAAGCCCAAGTAGTTCTAAACTCTGATTCCGGTGTAATTAATGTAAGTAGCCGGATTTCGCTAGGCACTGAACCTGTGGGCGACCCTGTAGCAACCATTACTTCTCCGACAAATACCGCAAGCGAATCGCCTTTGACCAATGGGGGGTTTTCTATATGTATAGATCGTGCGGCTCCGGCCGGAGGAACAATCGTAAACTATACTTGGTACGGAACGGCTACAGGAGGGTCAGATTATGTTAATCTTACTGGAGTTGTAACAATCCTTGAAGGCCAGACATGTGCAACCATTACGGTAGTTCCAATCGACGATGGCTTAGTAGAGGTAGGTGAAACGGTAATAGCACAATTGGACACTACACCAGGGATTGTTATTGGTGATCCAAATATAGCCACGGTAACAATACTTAGTGAGGATTCAAGCGGGGGGTCAATACTTGCATCTGTTTTAGCTGATACCCCAACGGTCAATGAGGGCAGTTCTACGACTTGGACAATATCACTTAGTGAGCCAAACAATTCTGGTTCAGATATAACGGTAAGCTATCACGATAATGGACATGCGCAACCGATCACTGATTATACAGCTCTTTCCGGGTCTGTTGTTTTTGGGTCGGGGGAGCAACATAAAACAGTTACCCTTAATACCAATTCAGACACGGATATAGAGCCTTATAAAAGTGTCCTTTTAACCTTGGACGAGGGGACAGGGTACGAATTAGAAGGTTTGCACAAGGCAGCCATATTCATTGTTGATGATGATGATGAAAACCAACCTAGTGTAAGCGGAACATCGACAATTACATCATTGGCAGATTTTACCAACTCATCCAATGCCGGGACTACCGCCACGGTTACGGGAACATTTGATGCAACGGGTGCCACTGCTGCTAGTGGAATGGTTTTGGTTGCTGGCGGTGGGGTCATTAGCGGAACCAATATTAATTTGAACGGTTCAGGGATACAGAACGGAACCTCACAGATATTCGCTGCTTCAGCAAGGTTCAACCAAGTTTATGAGCTTAGCAGGGTAAGCATCAATGTATTTGGGGCGACTTCAGGGGATGCAACGGATGACAACGCTGCCATAGATGCAGCAATAATAAACTGCTCGCATATCACATCAACATTGGACGGGACATATATCAAGAACGACAATACGGACTATACCCGTACCGGTATGATAGATTGGGATATGAACAACGCAAAGGTATCCGTAACAAATACCTCAAATTTCAATACGACATCGACCAACACAAGCTATGTTTTTGATTTCACTAACCTGAATCCTTATATCTATAATGGTGAAATGGACGGAACCGACACCTATGGCCGGTTTATCTATATACACGAACAGCAGTATTATCTATTCAAGGATCTGCACATACATAGCCTTTATGCGGTCACGACCTATCGTGCGGCCGCCATACGTGGAACCTTCCAGATAGATGATGATGTTTGGGATTATGGGGAGATAGAGGGTTGCTTGATAGAGGACATCATCGCAGAGGGTGACGGGAACTATAACAATTCACCTGCCGGCGTTTCCAAGGGGTTTTATTTCACGATGCAAGGAGGACATTTGGCAACTACCGATTATGATGCGGTTTTTAGGAACAATATCGTAAGAAGGATAAAAGGTGATGATGCAGAGGCATTCTATGTAATACACCAGGGAGGGGGAACTTATACACATAAAGGCGAGTGGTTCTTCGATAATGAGGATTATCGTCATAACACCCGTAGGGCAATGAAGGTCAATATTTCAAATGTGACCGTTCAGAACAGTCATTTTGAAGAAGTTTTAGAGGCTGATTATGTTTCTGCGCAACAAATGGGCAGTATGGTGGATATTTTTAGCATCAGTTCGTCATTTGACCTAGAGCACATCTATTTCGTAAACAATACCGCGAAAGGTGTGGATGGGGAGCCTGTTAGATATCATTTGTTCTCATTGACCGAAACAGTTGATGCCATTGTAAAGGACAATGATTTTTCTATGTCCAACGTGGAGAATTATGCGGCAATACGGTTAGGTTCGGGAACATCTACCTATACTGGTGATCTGATAGGGACAAAAATTTACAACAACAACTTTACCAATGCTGGAATCCAGATGTTGACGTATTACAACCCAACCGGACAAACTGAGATTTATGATAATATATTCACCTACAATTGGTCAGCATCAGATTTCGGAAACCATCAAGCTGTCATCAGGACAACGAACACCACCGGAACAAAGGGCTCAATAAACTTCCATGACAATATAGTAAATATCAATTCTACGGTCAGCTCGTCTTTGTTCCATGGATTGATCTATTCAGCGGGAGCTCCTATAACGAACATGGATTTCACGGATAACACCTTGAACATTCCAACATTGAACTTAACGAACTCCGTAGGTTGGCTAATAGGGGATTTCGGCAATACGAACAGCATAACAAATTTAACTGTTACCGGGGATGCATCGCCAACATTGAACATTGATGGATCTGGAGGAGTGGTAAGGTCAGGAAATTCACCAACGATAACATTAAATTAAAAATATCAGTTATGAGTAAATGGGTAGATGAATTAGGTAAATGGCAGCGCATAGTTATTGCAACATTTTTTGGGCTTTTGGGGTGCGCACTATGGCTAGTACCGTTCTGGTTTGAGACAAAGGAGATGGCCAAAGGTCAAGAAGCTAGCTGGCCGACAGTGTATTATTTCTTTTTATTGTTCGGTACTGTAGCTATAGCATTGAGCTTAAAGTTATCAAGGATTGAAAAACTGTTTAACATCAGTACGGGCTTTCTTTCAAATTTATCATCAAAAAAGAAAGGAGGGGGCAATGCTTCATAGGATAATTGTTTTTATAGATGGAATGGTTTCCTTGGCCCAATGGACCTGGATATTGCTAGTGGGTTTTTTCACGGCTCAATTCAACTATATTGATGATATGCACAAGATAATTATGACCATTGTATCAATGTCATTGGGCGCTGCTTGTGCCTTCTTCGTAAAAAGATGGTTGAACAGATACTTTAACAATAAGAAATGACACTAAGTCAACGCCAAAGGATTTTTACCAAGAACATAGCGGAACTTATTTGCTATGCTTATGGATATGGAATTGAACTGACCTTTGGACATGCTTGGCGCTCTTTAGAGGAGCAAAAAAGGCTAAAGGCCGAAGGCAAGAGTCAAACACTCAAAAGCCTTCATCTGGATAGACTGGCCGTGGATTTCAATTTTTTCATCGGAAACGATTTGACCTATGATTACGATAAGATCAAACCCTTGGGGGATTTCTGGGTTAGCCTCCATCCTGACAACAGATGGGGAGGTGACTTTAATAAAGATGGTAAAAAGAACGGATTTGTGGACACACCACATTTTGAAATGAAAAGAAAATAACTATGGGGATTACAATTATTAAAAAAATACCTTGGAAAGCACTGTTTATATTGTCAATTGGTTTTGTTTCAGGTTTGACACTGGGCGTTAATTTCGGGCATAAGGTTTCCTGGCTATCATTTGAAAAGACCCTGAACAGTAAAACGGTTTCTGAAGCCGTGAACAAACCTACGGTCACCAATGAAATAAGTAACGACATTAGTGTTGGCAAGGTTAAAAACTCTGAAGGGATTGAGATAGTACTTGACCCGGTCAACAACCAAAAACCGGTAAACATCATTTCGAACGATACTTGCCTCAAGATGGATTTAACTAAGTTGACAGATGGTCAGCGTAGAAGGTTGGATAGGTGGCTAGGTCAATAGGCGGGTTTTTATTCCATTTAACCCTTGAATAGTGTGTACCAAAAATCTTTCTCAGGAATATTTCCCGTCAGTTCAGCTAATTTTTTACTCTCCCGATACACCAACATATCCAGTTTATAAGTATCATTTATTTCTTTCTTGGATTTTATCACGCCCTCTATCCGACACTCCAAGACCATTATGTTCATGGCCTTTTGGTACTGCTCCAAAGTGAAGTTTGGCAGCCCATTGACCTTTACGATATGTGCTAGGTATTTTGTGTAACGCATGGAATAAATCCAAAAATATGTAAAGATTCCAATATTGAAAAGTTAAAGTTTTTTTCTAACTTGGTTTTTCAACCTCAAAACAATGTGCTACGCAACCGCACAATCAAGAAAAGTCATTCAGATAGAGAAGGCAATGAACGCTATTGCCAAGCTCCCTGAATTCCTTGATGACAATGATCTGGCTAGGTTCCATATCAATGGGTTCGCTAAACAATTCATGGCAGGTGGGACGAAAGTTTCAGAACATCCGCTGATGCTCATCCAACCACAGGAGAATCCTAAATTTCTTACTCCGATTATGTGGGGACTGATACCTAGATGGGAGAAAGGCGAGGAAGCAGCCGAGTATTATAAGAAAACCATAGGTTACGGGTCTGGACTGAATGCAAGAGATGATAAGCTTTTTGTTTCCCAGATGTACAAGGATAGTGCCTTACATAGAAGATGTGTTGTTCCGGTTACTGGATTTTTTGAGCCTTATAGGGTAAAACCAAAGAAAGGAAAAGAATTTTCGATACCGTTCTTTTTCGAACGAAGGGATAAAGAGATAACTAAGCTTGCCGGAATATATGAGTTCACGAATGACGGTCATGTGACCTTTTCCATAATAACCAGGGAAGCAACACCTTTATTCGCAAAGATCCACCACACCAAGAAAAGAAGACCTGTTATACTAGGTGACGAACAAGTAGAAGGTTGGTTGGACAATTCCAGCAAAAGAAATGACCTTGAGCATATTATCTCTACAGATATGCCTGATGAATCCTTGTTTGCACAGCCAATAAGTAGGGATCTTTACAAAACCAAAGTAGACTCTAACAGGGAGGATATCACAACCCCTGTACACCACGAAGAAATAGAGATAGATTACGAGAACAAACCAATACCGAAAGACCTATTTAACCAAGAATGATGGATGTACACCAATTTGAAAGCATGTCAAGAGAAGCCCAGTTTGAATACTTCTGGGAACATGGAATAAAAATGGATTCCTATAAAGATGAACTGCACGACTGCTATCTGTTCCTTGATAAAAGTGCTTCTTTATATTTCGAACTTTCGGTGGACAGAAGGACCGAAGAAATGAATTTAAAGGCAATGGAACATTCTGAAGCAATGTCCAGGTATAACGGAGCGCATATCACAGTCGAAAAAGATCCTTGGGATTGATAGGGAACTGGTTAACACAGGAATGGGTAACCAAGTATTAAATATGGGATTAAAAGCAGATTTTGATGAATTAATTGATGAATGGGGTGAGAAATCACTTCTATCCAAAGTTATTTTAGGGGTATCTTTCTTTGTCACCTTAAGCTCCATTACTTCATTATCTGATACAGTTTTTAAATGGAAGGGCTTTATCCTTGAAGGGATTACTTTTTATCGGACATATATATCAATTCATTTTAGGTCGTTTGCCGAATTTCTAGGGTTAAGCTATGATGTTTATTTTATAGACTTTTACATTATTAACATGTTAGTGTTTGTTATTCCGTCCATAAGAACGGTTTTTCTTGCCTATGCTTTTGATCAAGTAGGGAGAAGAGATAATTTAATTGGATTTTTGTCCATTTATTGGACTTTTGTTCTGTTGTATTTTTTTAATGGAAAATACTTTTATTGGAATACGGCCTTGATTACCCAGATGATTGTTTATTCATTGGCAGGCGTAGCATATTTATGGTCAAGAGGTCAACTCATCAAAGCTTTTGTTCCATCAATTTTAGCCTTAACAATAGTTCTGATTTTAGCGGCTATTAATTCAGGATTGACCGCACCAATCAATTAAAGACTGAATATGATCTTAGGATTATTTTAGATAAAAAAAAGGGAAAACTAGGAAAATATTTCCCCAATCTTTCCCCTAAACTCGTAACTTATTGATTATCAATAGTAAAAGTGCCCACGACTGGAGTCGAACCAGCACGTCCTTTCGAACACTACCCCCTCAAGGTAGCGTGTCTACCAATTCCACCACGTGGGCATAGAATTTGCGGGCAAATATCGTTAAAATTTAACTTGTTCCAATAGGGATTTTAAACAAATTATGATGAGTAATCGATTAGGTCAGAAGATTGCCATTTTCATCCCATTCAGCAATAACTGCTCTTTTGCTCTGGTCTACGCATTTGGCCAGCCATTCTTCATCGTAGGATACATCATGCTTGGCTAGTACTTCGTCCGGGACACCGTTCCATACATTGGGCATGTTGCCTTTATAGCCAAGTTCTTCAATGCCCATTTTTGTAGTATAGTAGCCAGAAAGCGTTAGATTACGCATTGTAGAGAAAAATTGAACTTCCAAAGGTTGTTCTTCCTCAGGAACTTCTGGGTCAGGGAATGCGATGGTATCCAATATGATCTTTTGTTGATCAACAGTGGCTGATTTAAAGATAGTATTGTTATCGGTGTTGCATTTGTGGTCTAGCCACATAAGTCCACCTCGAATAGGAATCTGTAACTCCGGGATGTCCTTGACCATGAACTCTATAAAATCGGGTACTTCTGCGTCAGTTGCACTGCCATATTCATCAGAAGCTGGCAAAATCAAATCGCAAAGAACCGTTATCGTTTCCATTTCGTGATCATTGAAAAATACTTCTGCCAAAAGTTCTTGGTCACGCTCTTGTTCTTTCGGCGTTCTCCCATAGGTGAAACTTTTAAACGGAACTACCTCCTCACTAACAGATTCGGATTGTGGTTTACATCCATGGACCGCCAATCCGCTAGCAACTCCTCCTAACAAAATAGATTTTAAACTTTTTCTTCTATCCATGGCTAAATGTTTTGCTTTTTAAGTTCTTCGACGATATAATCAGATGCCCTCCAAGCTAATGCCAATATGGTCCATGTTGGATTTTTATCTGCTTGGGAAACAAAAGGCCCTGCATCAACTATAAACACGTTGTCCACATCATGCATTTGCTGGTATTTGTTTACAACGGAAGTTTTTTTGTTGTCTCCCATTCGAGTTGTTCCGACCTCATGGATAATTTCACCAGGAGCCAAAATGCCATAATTTTTATCTTTCCCAGCTTTTTCACCGATTACTTTACCGCCCATGTTATGGATTATTTCCTCAAATGTATCCTGCATGTGTTTCGCCTGCCTTATCTCATGGTCTGTCCACTGATAATTGAATTTTAGGACGGGAATACCATATTCGTCCACTTTGGTATGATCAATTTCGCAATAGTTATCCTCTTGGGGAACAGATTCACCTCTACCGGCCATACCAACCACGGAGCCATAATATTTTTTTATGTCTTTTCTAAGGTTATTACCATAGCCTCCCACAGGTAAACCAAAAAACTTATTCAATGCGTTTGGATTAAATCCGAAACCATAGCTTGGCATACCTAGACCACCCCACATTTCAATGTGATAACCTCTTGGGAAATCCAGTTTTTTATTGTCCAACCACCATGGCGTGTATACATGCATACCACCAACACCATCTTCGTTATAGGTGTCCCTATTCATGAGTTCAGGAACAAAACCCATGAGGTTGCTTCCCGTGGAATCGTGAAGATATTTGCCGATTACGTTACTACTATTGCCCAGACCATTTGGGTGTTGATTGCTTTTGGAGTTGAGCAATATTCTTGCGGAACTGCAAGCCGAAGCAGCTAGAATAACAACTTTACCTTTGATTTTGTATTCTTTTCTGTCTTCTTTATTGATATAGGAAACCCCTGTGGCTTTACCTTCTTGGTTAGTAGTCACTTCTCGGACCATACAGTTGACAAAAAGATCTATCTGACCGCCACTTTTCTGTGCGGGGAAGATAAGGCACGTACCTGCTGAAAAATCAGCATAGACTTGACAAGCTCTTGAACATTGCCCGCAGTAAAAACAGACACCACGTTCATTATTTATCTTCTTGGTAAGCATCGACATTCTCGAGGGATACACAGGAATGTTAGATTTACGTGCACCTTTTATATAATAAAGCTCATGCAGTCTAGGTTTAGGAGGAGGTAGAAAAAAACCATCCGGATCATTCGGAAGTCCTTCATTGGTGCCAAATACCCCTATTAACTTGTCTACTTTGTCGTAGTATGGTTTTACATCTTCATAACCAATGGGCCAGTTATCACCCAAACCATCTTGGTCTTTTCTTTTGAAATCTTTGGGACCAAAACGTAACGAGATTCTTCCCCAATGGTTGGTTCGGCCCCCTAGCATTCGCGATCTAAACCATTTAAAATCGCTATCACCGGAATTCGTATAGGGTTCTCCCTCAATTTCCCATCCGCCATATGCTGAGTCAAAATCACCAAAATGTCTAGTTGTACTTGCACCCCTACGAGGCGATTCGTAAGGCCATTTAAGTTGGGTCATTTGTTCTGGGTCTGCAGGGTCAAAAAAGGGCCCAGCTTCAACTACGGCTACTTTAAGTCCTGCTTCCGAAAGAATTTTGGTGGCCATACCACCACCTGCACCTGATCCCACAATAATGACATCATAGACTTGGGAAGATTCGATTATTTGCATATGCTGTGAATTACCCTAGCAAAATATGAAAATTAAAAGAAAGATATCCTTACTTGTAGACCAATAACCTCAGAAAAAAGACAGTCGCCTCAAATTTTTAAGCTGAATGACAACTTATCTTAGAAATCTTTGGTCTTCGCTTTACGAATTAATCTCCATACTGGAATAATTGTCCATAGCATGAGCATGACAAAGGAAATAACAAGTCCTTTATTCGTTCCAAAAAAATCTTTAAAGACTGCTCCCGTGTACCCCAAGAGTGCTGAAATATCTAATTTAAGAAGTATCAATGTTCTGGATAAATCAATCGGATTCAGCATAGTTGCGGCCAAAGAAAAGGTGTCCAAAGGATATTCCTCAAAGACAATTAAGGACATTAGAAAAAGCCCATCATATATCACAGCCATAAAAAGCCACAAAAGAACAGCGTAACCAAATCCCTTTATCTTGTTTTCGTTGGATAGTGCGATATTAAAAGAGAGTGCGGTAAAAATAAAGGTCAAAAAGGCACCGGTAATCAACAAAAGCGTAAAATCGAATATGGCATCACTTCGGAACAATCCGTAAATGACAAAAGGAATGCCCAATCCCAAAACCAAACTCAATGCTAGAGAACCAGCAACTCCAAGAAATTGTCCCAAGAAAATGGAAGTACGTCGCAGGGGTTGTGCCAATAGGAGTTCGGTAAATTCTCTTGAGTTATAATAGTACATTACCCCGAATATTGTTCCAATTAACGGAACCAAAACAATGATGACATTCATTAAGGTAATGACGGCTTTAGAAACATCATTGTTCAAGAACAATAACACAAAACCTAAGGCTAGATAGAACAGGAAATAAACATAACTCCATCTGCTTCGGATGAGGTCATAAAAACTGTATTTTAGTATCTTAAACATATGATTTTTAGGATGCTATAGCCGCTATGGCATGTTCAACATTGGTTTGTTGCGTCAGGTTTTTTAGCTCAGTAATACTCCCTTTGAAGTATATTTTTCCTTCCAATAAGTACACGATTTCATCGGCTACTTCCTCAACAAATTGCATGATATGGGAAGTGACCAGAATGGTTTTTCCATTTGATTTCTCTTCCTGAATAAGTTGCTTTAGCTGAATTAGGGCTGCTGGATCTAATCCTGTTGTTGGCTCATCCAAAATAATCAATGGACCATCGAACATAAAGGTCATGACAATATTCACTTTTTGTTTGGTCCCTCCAGAGAGGGTTGAGAGTTTTCTGTTCAAAAAAGGTTCTAAACCAAAAAGGGATATCAGTTTTTCTTCTTTTGAAGGTTGTTGATGCAAATCTTTGATCATTCGAATGAGTTCCCTGACCTTTAAGTTGTTCGGGAAGTTTGCTATTTGAGGTAGATACTCAATATCGCCAAGGTATTTCCATTTGTTTCGAATGTTCTCACCTGAAATTGTTATGGTTCCCTGATTGGGAATCACCATACCTAAAATTGATTTTATCAAGGTGGTTTTACCCGAGCCATTTGGCCCCAAAATAGCTACAATTCCCTTGGGTTCAATGGTCAGGTTCAGATTTCGAAGCACTTGGTTTTTTCCAAATCGTTTGCAAAGATTATCTATCTGTATCATTGTAGTTGTTTCATTAAAGGGTTTGCATCCAAAAGTTCATCGGGTGTAAAGACAGGAGAGACTTTTTCCGAAAAGTCGATAATATCCATAAAAAGACTCCGCAGCAGGACAATGGTCTCCGGCGTGCGATTAACGATATAGGAGAAGAGTTTTACTGGACGGTAGGGTACGTCCCCGATTCCATCTTTGTTCAGGTCATAGCCGGTATATTCACTCCAAAAATTTCCGTTGAAAAGATTGTCATTAAGCTTACTGTTGTATGAAAGGTCGAAAGAATTATGTAGAAAATTATTGGCAGAAAATGTGTTTCCGTAGCAGGCTCCCCTAACTTTTAGGGCCCAACCATTATTGAGGAAGTTATTACCTTGGTATTTGATTCGGTTAGAGCCTTCAATACTTATACCCACTGTGTTTTCTTCAAAGGTATTTCCACTAATTTCGGCATCGTTGATTTCTTTTAATAGCATTCCAAAGGAAGCGGCTCCCCAGTTTTTTTTAAAAGTGTTGTTTCGCATCACTATTTCTTTGGAGAACATTACTGCAACCCCAGATCCGTTATTCTCGAAAACATTGTTTTCGTAGATGTCTTTATTGGAGAACATAAAATGCAGCCCATAGCGAACATTGTTTGTGCTGATATTGTTCTTGATCAAGATATCATCAGAAAATTCCAGATAAATACCATCCCGCACGTGCTGCACAATATTTTGCTCTACTTCTATATTCTTGCTGTACCAAAGTTGGATGCCATTTCCGGAGTTGAATTCCTCAACTGCATCTCCAATGATTTTATTATGAAAAACTCTACCATCCCTGGATTTTTCCAGATAAATACCAAAAAACAGCTTTTCCAAAACCACGTTCTGAATGAGGAAGTTTTTACTTTTCACTACCCGAATGGCTGCATAATCTTCGGTGTAACTAGTACCAACATTAATAATGAAAAGTCCGTCTATAGTGACATTATCCGAAATAACAGTAAAGATTTCACCCTTATCTTCACCATCTATTATTGGATAGTTTTCACCTACTATAGTTAAGGGTTTATTCACTCGAATATTGAATTCCTTATATGTACCTTTTTTAATTAGAAGCGTATCAAAATCAGATGCCAGCACTATACCTTTTTTAATGGTATTTGCGGTACAGTCAGGACAAACCGTTATGGTTTTGGCTCGCACACCGCAAACCATACCTAAAAGAAAAACTAGGAATACGGATGAGTGTGTTTTTGAAATAGTTTTGGGAGGTTTCATCGCTGTTTATCGAACAATTAAAAACTTGGAATTTTTGTTCGCCTTTACCCAATGTTTTTCATCTGCAGGAAAATTGAAATGCTGATGAGTTGTCAGTTCGAACTTCTTTTGATTGATGTGAAAATCGATATCTCCTTCCAAAACAATTAATTGGGCATCTTTTGGGGAAGTATGTTCAGGAAAGGTGGCGTCCTTTTCCAAACTGATAGTCAATATTTCAAGGGTATCTGTTTTCACCAAAGCGCTCACCTGTAAACCTTTGGTTTCTTGTTCTTTTATCTTATCGTTTATGATATACATCCGTTTGCGAAATTTTAAGGGTTCAATTCAGCAAGAAGTTCATTCCATGTAAATAGATGGCCACCATGTTTTTGTTGTTCAAGTTCTGCCTCCGAAGCGGTGTTGAACGCCGTCAAAAACTCACCCATTGGGCTAGGTATTCCGTCACTTATCAGGAAAGTGGCTTCAGTGGCATCAATGAGTTTGCCCGGTTCTGTATAGAAATTGCAGAGGTATAGTGCTATATCATTGGAATCCAATTCTTTCAAATGGTTTACCATACACTCGACAGCGTCAAACTTGAATACTTTTCCCTTCTTGGTCACCATTTGGGCGGCATGCTGTTGATCCACAATCGTCATTCTACAAAAATGACAACCATCCGTCCCGTAGACAATAGGTTGAGGTTTTACACTGCAACCAACCAACAAGGTGACAAATAAAATGACCAGCAAACAAATTCCGCTTAGGTTTTTCATGCTTTGGAATTTTTGAGTTCCTTTTTTCCAAGGAGGTAAGCAACAAATGATAATCCCATTCCAAGGGCCAGGCTAAAAGCTCCTAATTGGGGATAAGAATGTGCTTTAAAATTTAAAATATCCTTGGACCCAAATAGAGGGGGTTGAAAGCCCATGACGGAACCATCTGGATTGGTAAACTTCATTATGGCCTTTGGGTCTAAATCATGTCCGTAGTCATGTTCCCATAGATAGAAATCATAAAGTCCGGCTGTACTTAATAAAATCATAAGTACAAACCAATAGAGGTACCAGCGGTGTTTTGCTTTGAAGGCAATCAACAAACCAATTATTGTTGTTGAAATAATACCGATGGGAAATATTTTAAATTCTGGGATGGCCTCCGGAATGTATTTCATTCCCACATAATGGTTCATCAAATTGATATTCTTGATGTCATGGGGATTTGCATCAGAAAAGTCATTGATATGGATGTACATTCCCAGAGGAGTTGGATATTGCGGAGCTTCAAGTGTTATTTTCCAAAGGGGAAAGACAAACAGAAGCAATGGCAGCAAAACTCCAATCAACATTACAATTTTTGAGGTCTTTTTCATTTTTTTATGCTCTAGGGTTTAAGAAGCGGGAGGGGACGTCCTCCCGCTTATCCAATTAAAATCCAAGAATTTGGATTAACAACGTCAGTCTTCGCCTAAAGACCAGGTGAGTTCAATATCTGAATCAGCAGGAGAAACCCTGACATAACCTTGCATTTCTTGGTGCAATGCCGAACAGAAATCGGTACAATAGAATGGCCAAACCCCTACTTGTTTGGGTTCCCAAACGAAGGTTTCGGTCTGTCCTGGCATAATTAACAATTCTGAAGTATTAGCACCAATCATACTCACTCCGTGCGGTACATCATAATCTTGCTCTAAATTGGTAACATGGAAATACACTTTATCGCCCACTTTGACACCTTCAATATTGTCCGGATTAAAGTGACTCCGAATCATGGTCATATAAATATGAACCTCGTTTCCGTCGCGCTCTACGCGAACATTGGCATCAGATGTTGTGGCATATTTGTGCTTGTTATCGGTTAGATTATAGATTTTCTTGGAACGCGGTTTTACCAATTCAGCCGGAATACCTGCTGCGTAATGGGGTTCACCCACAGTTGGAAAATCTAGCAATAACTCCATTTTTTCACCGGAAATATCATATAGCTGGGCGGATTGCGTAACTTCTGGCCCAGTAGGTAAGTAGCGATCTTTGGTAATCTTGTTCATGGCCAAAACATATTTGCCATAAGGCTTTCTGGAATTACCTCCCGGAATCATCAAGTGACCCACGGAATAATAACAGGGTTGTCTGTCGACCACTTCCCAAGTTCCCACTTTCCACTTTACAACCTCGGATGAAATAAAGAAGGTGGTATATCCATTTCCGTTGCCATCAAACTCGGTATGCAGTGGGCCTAATCCAGCTTGTTTTACTGTTCCGGCCAAAACATCTTCGAAGCTCAGAATAGGAATTCCATAAGCCTCGCCTTCAAATTTTTCATTTTCAATGGCATCAATCATTTTATTGAACGAATGCACAGTTAAATCGGATGAAAGCTTTCCGTTACCGACTATGTATTCACCAGTAGGGTTGACGTCACAACCATGCGGGGATTTTGGTGTGGGTAATAGATACACTAAACCTGGTAATGCGGAAGCATCAAGTATACGGACCTCCTTCTTCATTGTTGAAGTGGCCGTGTGCGTATGCTCATCATAAACATTATGCGCATAGTTGGCTGGCATGGTAGTAAATTTACCTTCAGCAAGGTATTCCTCTGCCTTTTTCCAGTTGACAGCGGCAATGAAGTCCTTGTCATTTTGTGAAGCGTTAACTTCCATCAAAGTATGTGATTCTTCGGTATTGTATGTTGAGAAAAACATCCAACCGTGAGAAGCACCTCTGCCTGGGTGGGCCAAATCGTAATCGAACCCTGGCATTAATATTTGGAAGGATAAATCCATTCCGCCGTCTTCAGGGTCAACGCTTATAAAGGAAAGCGACCCCTTAAAATTGCCCTTATACTCTTTAATCGAGATATCTTGCTGCGGAATTGGAACTGAAAAACGGGTTCCGGCAACGACATATTCGGTGTTTTCAGTTACAAAAGCAGAGCTATGATTACCGGCACTATTCGGAATTTCGATGATTTCGGTAGTTTCAAACACACTCAAATCCACTTTGGCAATCCTCGGTGTATTGTTTCCGTTGATGAAAACGTAACGACCATCAATCTCACCATTGGTTTGAGAAATATCAGGGTGGTGAGAGTCATCCCAAGGAATAAATCCATGGGAGGTGTTCAGCATGGGCTTGGTTTCTTCATTGTATCCCCAAGCTTTTTCAGCATCTTGAGAGAAAACGGGTATTACCTTGAACAAACGACCAGATGGTAAACCATATACGGACATTTGTCCACTGAATCCACCAGAAACAAATGCGTAGAAGTCGTCATGCTCTCCAGGTGCCACATATACCTTTTCCGCAGCGCTTGAAGCCAATGCTCCACTTGAACTTTTGTTTTGTTGATTGCAACTTGTAAACAGTAGAGAACTGCTGATAAGAGCAAGGATTAAAAAATTGATTTTTTTCATTGTTATTGTTTTTAAGGTTGTTCTACAGTTATTCACTTGGCGGCAACATTACTTTGTCCACCACATGCACAATACCATTCCCGCACGGGACGCTGGCAATTATTTTGGCTCCTCCAATGAAGACATCATCTCCTTTTACTTCAACAGCAACATCTTGATTGTTTGCTTGTCCCAGCTTTTTGAATTTCTTCAGGAAGTCTTTGGAATATTTTCCCGGAGTTACATGATATTGGAGAATGTTGGCCAGTGAAGCTTTGTTTTCAGGTTTTAATAGATTCTCAACAGTACCGGAAGGAAGAGCTTCAAAAGCTGCATTTGTTGGTGCAAAAACCATTAGAGGGCCCGCATTTACAAGGGCATTTTCCAATTCAGCAGCCTGAACGGCGGCCACTAGGGTTGTGTGGGCCTCAGAGCCGATGGCAATATCCAACACATTGGGTTGTGCCTCGTCATCTTTAAGAAAGGCTTGTCCTTGTTTTTTGTTGCTTTTTTGTACCACCGGGGTGGAGGTGGAGGTCTCTGTTTTGGCTTCGTTCTTACAACTACACAAAAGGCATAGTGCCAAGAGCGAACCAAAGAATACTTTGATTTTGGTGATTATTTTCATAGTTAAACATTATAAGGTTCTGAAATATTCGAGCACGGCCCTGGCTTGTTCTTCTGTCAAGCCTTGATTAGCCATGGGAGATCCATTAAATTCCATAAGAAGTTCTTTGGCTAAGGGGTCTTCCTTTACCATGACCTCGGGATTCAAGATCATGTTCATGACCCATTCGGGAGAACGTCTTTCCAAAATACCATTGGGGGCAGGTCCAATAAATTTTTTCCCGACTCTATGGCAAGCCAGACACATCTGTTCAAATACGGCTTTCCCTTCTGCTGATAGGGTCACGTCTATTTCATCATTTAAGGTCAATGATTTAATAGGTCCAACCCCTTTGTTGGAAAGGTCGACTTTCTCAGAAGGTTTGACGGCATCTGCCTCTGGTTGGGTGTCAACTTTTTCCGTACTGGACTTTTGTCGCTGTACTTGAAAGCCTTCTTTTTTCTTTTCTTCTTTTCCTCCGCAAGCCAAGAGGAGGAGGATGAATAAGAATGTGCTGCTTTTTATTATAATTTTCATTGGACTACAATTGTTAGATTATACGGCCAAAAGTATTGACCCAAATCCTGAGAGAATATGATAAATGTCACATTTCGGACAAAAACATCTTTTTTATATTTGTATCTCATAATTAATTACTTATGCTCACCACTTCAACAAAATATGCTATCAAAGCCGTCCTGTTTTTGGCACTGCATTCAGACGAGAACGATAAACTGATGGTTAAGGATTTTTTTGAAGCTATAAATGTTCCAAAAGAGTATTTGGCCAAAATCCTACAAGAGCTCTCAAAGAAGGGTGTTGTATCATCATCAAGAGGTCCAAAGGGAGGTTTTTACTTGAGTAGCAAAAACAAAAAATTACCCTTGATCTCTATTGTTGAAGCCATTGAGGGTCGGCATCGGTTGCAATCTTGTGTATTAAGTATCAATGAATGTGACAATGATAACCCATGTGTACTTCATGACTTGGTTGGAAATGCCAAAACTATTTTCCTGAAAAACTTTGAGGAAACCACGGTTGAAAGACTCATAGAGAGCATCAAAGAAGGTAAGGTGCTATAACCCTTATAAGGGTTAAAATATTTACCGATGAATACGGCTTCTTCATCATGATATTTTATTTAAGTTTATTGCATCTAACTAAAGATATGGCATGCGCATAGCTAATTTTAAGCTTTTTCTTGGAATAGGGTTAATTACCTGTTTGGTCAATAATGGTTGCGTTGAACCGTTCCAAGCAGAATTTGAGAATTTTGAAAGTGCTCTTGTCGTCGAGGCTACACTTACCAATGAATTGAAACAACAAGAGGTCTTTCTGTCGCGTACCTTTGAATTTGAGGAAGAGGAACCCTTAATGGAGTCCAATGCCCAAGTCAGGGTTGTCGCTGGCGGGAACACCTTTGTCTTTGATGAGGCTAGTGCAGGCACCTATGTTTCAGCACAGGCATTCGCAGCCCAACCAAATACTGCGTACCAATTGCTAGTAACTACACAAGATGGAAGATCTTATAGTTCCGACGAGGTTACACTAAGTCCAACCACACAAATTGACGGTGTTAGGGCTGAAAGAATCATCAATGATGATGGGGAAGATGGTATAGCGATTCTGGTGGACAGTTTCGATCCCTCAGGAAGTGCTAAGAATTATCGATATGTCTATGAGGAATCCTATAGGATTATAGCTCCAGATTGGGCACCTATGGATTTAATAGGTGACCCAGCTGGGGGTTGTGGTGTTTTAAAAATACCAAAACAGCGCGACGAGCAGGTATGCTATACTACGGATCTGTCCAATGAGATTATCCTTACCAATACCACGGACTTGGAAGAGGACAGGGTAAGCAATTTCATGGTCCGATTCTTAAATAGGAACAATTACATCATATCTCATAGGTATTCGATTTTGGTGAAGCAGCTTGTACATTCCAATATTGCTTATACATTCTACGAGAGATTGGACGAATTTTCAAGTAGCGAGAGTCTTCTTTCTGAGACCCAGCCGGGTTTTTTGCAAGGGAATATGTTTTCCAATGAGAATAGAAACGAAAAGGTTCTGGGTTTTTTCGATGTTGCGTCTATTACTGAACAAAGGATATTCTTCAATTATGAAGATTTCTATCCTGAAGAACCTTTACCTCCATACGCTGATCCTTGCGGTCAAAGTGCCCCCGTTTTAATCAATCAAGGTGGTTTATGTGTATTACGCCCAATTATTGAGGCTAATGTGGCCCGATTTAAAGATGATAATAGTATACCTCAAGTGGGTGAGGGTCCCTTTTTCATAGTTCCTAGGGTTTGTGGCGATTGTACTGTTTTAGGAGATACTGAAATACCTGAATTCTGGGAAGAATGAGTAAGGAAAAGGGCTAAATGGTCTAAGAAATTATAAATATCTGTTAATTAAGTTGTATATACAACATTTAAAATTACTTTTGCCCTATGAAGCATGAACTAAAACATTGTATTGGGTCTAGATTACGTCGATTATCACGAATTGCCGATGGACATATTAGAAAGTTTTTAGGAGCACACAAGATTACAGAAAACCAGATGACCATTCTGTTCACAATGCACGAGTTGGGAAGAACGGAGCAAGGTAAGGTAGGGGAAGTCCTGTGTCTAGAAAGATCAACTGTAAGCAGAAATATTAAACTTCTGGAAAAAAGAAAGCTGATATTACGTTCAGATGAATACAGGCCAGAGGTTGAGTTGACCACAGAAGGTAAAAAATTTGTAAAAATTCTTATTCCGGAATGGGTGAAAGCAATGGATATTTTAGTCGAAAAATTGAACGATGATGGATTACGGAGTCTTCAAAACTTAGAAAGTAGAATTCAGTAAAAAAAATTTAAACTCAAAGTTGTATATACAACTTGTAAGTATTTATTATGAAACAGATGATTCCATGGAAACAGACGCTTATTACCGCTTTGGCAGTATATCCCTTATTGCTATTCTTTGAATGGGCTGTAAAACAAATCCTTCCTGTGCATCAAATGGATCGCAGGGCAGTACTTTTTATTGTAGTAGTAATGATAGCTACTTCTATGGTATTTGTGGTTATGCCATTAATGATCAAATTGTTTGGCAGGTGGCTTTTCAAAAACAATAACAATTAAAATAGATATTATGAAAACAAATCAACAACAGTCAAAATTATTGCCCACTAAAAAGGTTCAAATTGAAAAATTTGGGTTAAACATTCGTTATGCAGAATTAGGGAAAAAAGAAAACCCAACGATACTATTATTGCATGGTGTACCAGAAAACCTTCATACATGGTATGATGTTGCACCAGCTTTATCAAAAGATTACTATGTGCTGGCTCTAGATTGGCCGGGTTTCGGGGGTAGTGAAGCCTTTTCGAATCTCAAGGATCATAATCCAAGAAATTTTGCAGCTATGGCAATGGACTTTTTGAATACTTTGGATATTGACCATGCTCACGTTATGGCAACGGATATTGGCCTATCTCCAGCATTGATTATGGGGGTTGAAAACCCTGAAAGGATTGGAAGAATTATAGTTATGGATGGAATTCCGTTTCCTACGAGTGCGTATTCGTCTTGGGAAGTAAGAAGTTTTGCACGGAAGAATTCTATTCGTGCAAAGGCACTTATCAAATGGTTTCCTAAGATTTCGGCCCAGATTGCTTATAACAAAGGGTTTTATAAGAAACATAATATTCCTAGCGAGGTACAGCAAGAATTTCTAGCTGATGGATACAACAAGACCACTCAAAATGCCTTCTTGTCATTCTTTCAAAACAATGCTCCAGGTCAAGCTTATTTGGAAAGTAGAATACATGAGATTGAACAACCTGTTTTGGTAATATGGGGTAAGCACGATCGTTTTATTAATGTTAAGTTGTCAGAATTATTGGCCTCAAGATTAACTAATGCGAGATTGGAAATCATAGAAGATTCTGGGCACTTTGTGCAAATGGATAAGCCAACCAAGTTGCTCTATCATTCCATAAACTTCTTGAAGGAAGGCAAGGCGGTTAAGAGCTCTATGATAAGCGTTTAAAACAAATGTTTTTTTCAAATATAAAGTTGCATATACAACTTTGAATATAAAACCATAATTAATCAAAAATCAATTAAGTAGTAATATATAAATCAAAGTATAATGAAAACCGAAATTTTAATAACCGGTGCTACCGGAACAACTGGCCAGTATGCCATAGAACACTTACTGGCCAAAGGAAAAAGAGTTAGAGCCATGGTCCGCACTGTTGACCATAGAAGTGATGCCTTAGAAGCTCTAGGAGTAGAGGTGGTAAAAGGTGATTTTATGGATACAGATAGTTTGGAAGCTGCCATGAAAGGAATAAAAAGAGCATATTTTTTATACCCGTTTATTGATTATTTACCAAAGGCGGCGGCCTATTTTGCCAAAGCTGCCAAAAACATGAAACTGGAAATGGTGGTTGCAATGTCTCAAATGGGGGCCAGCGAAAATTCGCCAAGTCCAGCAACGCAAAATCATAGTATTGCAGAACGCATAATGGATTGGGCTAACATAGGTGCTGTTCACATTAGACCTGCTCTTTTTGCATGGAATTACCTCGGATTTGCGGCTCCGACTGTTGCAGACCACCAAAAGTTTTATTACCCACTTGCAAATGCAAAGTATTCTATAGTGCACCCAAAAGATGTAGGGGAGGTAGTTGCTGAGATTTTAGCAGATGAAGATACTTCTAAACACATAGGCAATAGGTATGAAATAACCGGCCCAACGCTTTATTCGGGACAAAAGGTTGCAAAGGATATTTCTGAAACTATTGATAAACAAGTAGATTTTGTTCCGATTTCAGTGGATGCTTGGATTGAGAATATTAAGAGTCATCCAACTATAAATGAATTTTTGGCCAAACACTTAAAGGAGTTCAGTTCGGAGGTTGGTGATGGGAGATTCAGTAGACTAACCAAGACAGTTCAAGAAATTACAGGTCATAGGCCCCGTAGTTTTAAGACATATTTGGAGGAACACAAGGAGATGTTTGTTTAGTGAAAATATATAAGTTCGAATATGGTCGAACTTTAGATATATCACTGCTCGTAAACATAAAAGCCTGTAACTTAGTTACAGGCTTTTAATATGACATCACTATTTTTGAAGTGACCTGACTGGGGCTCGAACCCAGGACCCTCTCCTTAAAAGGGAGATGCTCTACCAACTGAGCTATCAGGTCAAAAATTACTTCGCTTCTTTGCTTAAGCGGGTGCAAATATAAGCCCAATAATTTATTAGACAAACCCAATTAATGATAAATTTGTATTTTTTTGAAAACACCTTTAAATCCTTTAAATGAAAGTAGTTTTAGTCGGGTATATGGCGAGCGGTAAGTCTTCAATTGGAAGATTATTGGCAGAACAATTGGGAATTCGGTTTATCGATTTGGATGAATATATCGAAGAACAAAACCAACTGTCGATTTCTGAAATTTTCTCACAAAAGGGAGAGATCTACTTCAGAAAACTGGAACATCAAATGTTAGAACAAGTGCTGGACGAAAATGAATCCGTTCTACTTTCCACTGGTGGAGGAACGCCATGCTATGGTAATAATATGGATACGATTGTGAAAAAATCTGACCATTCCATTTATTTGCAATTGCCGGTTTCGGTTTTAGCAGATAGAATTAGTAAAGAAAAGGATACACGACCGTTGGTGAGCGACCTGTCAAATGACGAACTTCCCGAGTTTATTGGCAAACACCTTTTTGAAAGGAGACAATTCTATTCACAAGCTCAGCACAGTATCAACTGCGATAATAAATCTATGGAAGAAATAGTTGCTGAAATAAGAGAACTGCTACTCTAAATATACCGCATCGTTTTTGGATTCAAATTCCACGCGAATGTGTTCATTCAAGGAAGTGGAAAGTGAGATTCCCTTATAATCAGCCTTAATTGGGTATTTTTTGTGGTTTCTATTTACCAGGACAGCAGTTTTTAATTGTTTGATAGGGGTTTTTAGAAAGTGGTGCACCCCATAGATCAATGTGGTACCTGAATTTAAAACATCATCCACAAGAACAATGGATTTGTCCTTATAATCATCTTCCGATATTGAAGTGTTCACACCACTTTGCAATGGATTTTTTTTGTCCATTTGAAGCTGGCAAAGCACAATTTGTGCGTCGGTAATCTTTTTAAGCACTGTGGCTATTTTTTTGGCAAAGTTCAAACCGCCTCCAACTATTCCAGCTACAACAATTTCTTTTTCGTCGACATTCGCCTCATAAATTTGATAAGCTATGCGCTTGACAGTATGTTGTATTTGTTCGTGGGTAAGAATGCGATTCACCATAAAACAAGCTTTTGATCAAAGATAAAGAAACCAATCATTCAGATTCATCCAAATATCCATCAATATCCCTTCTATCTTTTTTTGTTGGCCGACCCAATCCTTTTTTTCTGTAATGGTCTTTGGCATGTTTTAACAAATCTGTATGCTCAAATGCCTCTTTCGGCGTGGTATCTTTTCTATAGATATCTACCAATTTAGCTCCAACCCTACTTTCTGGAATATCCAAAACTGTAAGCTGATAATCTATTTGGTTTTTTCTTAAAACAATGGTGTCCATAGGATAAATCTCTCGCGAGGGCTTGACAACACTGCCATTCACCCTAATATGCCCTTTTTTAACAGCATTTGTGGCAACGTTTCTGGTTTTAAAGTATCTAATACACCAAAGGAATTTATCTATGCGCATAAACTCTGCAAATCTTTGTTAATGCAATACGCAAAAATAGCGGAAAATCGTATCTTGCGCAGCTAAATTATAAACTTGATGAAGCACGGAATTTTTGTTTTCTTATTTGTTGCGGTATTTTTTACTTCGTGTAACAATGATGATGGCGGACCTGATGTTATTACAGTACCACCACGATTGTTGGCTGAGGTGGCTCCGGAGAATGATGAAGAGATCAAAGAGTTTTTAGAAACCCACTTTTATAATTACGAAGAATTTGCGTCACCCCCAGCAGGTTTTGATTTCAAAATCAAGATAGATACCATAGCTGGAGCAAACTCCGATAAGACCCCATTAATAAGTCAAGTTAGCCAAATGGTAGTTGAGGTATCTTCAATTGAGCATTTGTTATCTGAGGAAGAAATCGACATTCCTCATACCATGTATTACTTGACGGCTCGAGAAGGCGTAGGGGAGAACCCAACAGTTGCGGATTCGGTTTTTGTCCGATACGAAGGGCTTCTATTGGATGGAACTTCATTTGATGCTTCTTCCAATAATGCAGTGTGGTTTGATTTAGCCAGACTTCAAGACCTTTCCCAAGGTTTTAGAGGATTTGCAGAGGGGACACCAAATTTTAAAGGAGGAGGAACCGTCACGGAAAATGGAGATGGAACCGTAACCGTAGATGGCTATGGTGTTGGGATGATTATTTTTCCTTCAGGCTTAGGTTCTTTCGAGGCGCTCAGTACTTCGATTCCTCAATACAGTCCACTTATTTTTAATATAGACCTATATACTATAAACACTACTGATCATGACAATGATGGGATTCCTTCCATCGAAGAAGACCTTAACGGAAATGGTTTTTTATATGATGATAACAGTGATGTTCAAAGTGAAGAAGATGCTGGTCTAACGGTAAGATTTGCTGATTTTCAAGATGCTGATGATGACGGTGATGGGGTATCCACAAGGAATGAAATATCGGATGATAATGGCAATATAATTTTACCATATCCCGATAGCGATGGTGATGGAACTCCAGATTATTTAGATCCAGATGTAAACTAGGATTACTTATACAAAACAAAAAAGCCACCTTTTAGGTGGCTTTTTTTATTTCAATAGAGAATTATTTTCTAGTTGAGTTTTAGTGAAAGAGCAAATATGACCTGAGATGGTCTGGAATCTACTCGTCCCTCAATATTTGTTATATTATTTCCTATAAACTGGGCTTCGTTTTCTGAAAACCCTCGTTCATATCTAACATCCAATCCTATCTTTCCAAGGTTGACACCAACCCCTGCATTTAATCCAACAGAGAAATCATTTTCAACATCTTGAACTTGTAAATCCCCGAGATCATTGCTCAATACATATTGAAAAGCAGGTCCAGCAAAGACATGGAGCGGTCCAACAATTTTAACCCCTATAAGCACTGGAAGGTCCAATTTGGATAAATCGTAGTCATTGGAGTTATTTTCTACGTTGTAGGAACTCTTGGTTTTGGTATACACCAATTCAGGTCGAATGTACATTTTTGGAAAATCCAATTTTCCCCAAAAACCGAAGTGGTATCCGGTTTTTCCCTCAGCACCCTCTACTGCATTTTGTGCAGAGTTGCTGACTGTTTGAATTAGGTCTCCGTTCTTGTTGTAGCTAAGTCCTGCCTTGATTCCCCACCCGGTTCCACCTTGGGCGAATGCAGCTGTTCCCATTAGGGCAAAAGCCGCCATTAGAAGCGTTTTTTTCATAAGTGTTTCGTTTAATTGATTGAAGCAATATCAAATATGATACCGAAAAATCTATTTTCGTTTCAACACTTTTAAAACGGCTTTTTCAATGGCTTTATTGTTCAATCCGTATTTCTGCATAAGTTGTTCTGGAGTTCCACTTTCACCAAAAGTATCTTGTGTGGCTACAAATTCCTGTGGCGTAGGATGATGGCTTGCCAATACTCTGGAAACACTTTCTCCAAGTCCGCCTAAATAATTATGTTCTTCAGCAGTAACTACACATCCGGTTTTCTTGACGGAGGCCAAAATCGCCTCATCATCCAAAGGCTTGATGGTGTGAATATTGATTACTTCGGCAGAAATACCTTGAGTTTCTAATTTTTCCGCTGCAATTAAGGATTCCCAAACCAAATGGCCAGTGGCAATAATGGTAACATCTGTTCCTTCACTGAGCATAAGTGCCTTACCAATTTCAAATTTTTGGTCAACTGGAGTAAAATTCGCCACTTTCGGTCTTCCAAAACGCAAGTATACGGGACCATGGTGCTCGGCAATAGCCAAGGTTGCAGCTTTTGTCTGATTGAAATCGCAAGGGTTAATAACGGTCATGCCCGGAAGCATCTTCATTAAACCGATATCTTCTAAAATTTGATGTGTAGCTCCATCTTCACCAAGTGTAATACCTGCGTGGGAGGCACAGATTTTCACATTTTTATCCGAATAAGCGATGGATTGACGTATTTGATCATAAACCCTTCCTGTTGAGAAGTTGGCAAAAGTACCTGTAAAAGGAATTTTTCCCCCGATGGTCAAACCTGCGGCTATGCCCATCATATTGGCTTCTGCAATACCAACTTGAAAGAATCGCTTGGGGTTCTCGTCAATAAATGTCTGTATTTTTAAGGAACCAACTAAATCGGCACATAAGGCAACCACATTTGGATTTGTTCTTCCCAATTCGGTCATTCCCGCTCCGAATCCACTTCTAGTGTCCTGTTTTCCTTGATCTGTATATTTGGTCATGTCTGTTTCTTAAGAATTAATAATCACCTAAAGTTTCTGGATTCTGAGCCAATGCAGTTTCCAATTGTTCATCACTCGGGGCTTTGCCATGCCACGCATGGGTATGCATCATAAAATCTACCCCGTTGCCCATCATTGTCGTCATTATTATGCAAACAGGCTTTCCTTTTCCAGTTCTGCTTTTGGCCTCATTTAAACCAGCAATAACTTGGTCTAGGTCATTTCCATTTTCAATTTCCAAAACATCCCATCCAAAAACTCTAAATTTTTCGGCAACATCTCCTAGTGGCAATACATCATCTGTTGATCCGTCTATTTGTTGTCCATTTAAATCAACGGTGGCAATGTAATTATCTACCTTGTTTCCGGCGGCATACATAATGGCCTCCCAGTTTTGACCTTCCTGCAATTCTCCATCTCCATGTAAACTGTATACCAAATGGTTATCTCCATTTAGTTTTTTCGCCAAAGCAGCTCCTACAGCTACAGACATGCCCTGACCTAGAGACCCTGAGGCAATACGGACCCCAGGAAGCCCTTCATGCGTTGTAGGGTGACCTTGCAGACGGGAATCAATTAATCGGAAGGTATTGAGCTCATCGATTGGAAAATATCCTCTTCTTGCCAGAACACTATAAAACACCGGAGAGATATGCCCATTGGAAAGGAAGAAAAGGTCTTCTCCATTTCCATCCATATCAAATCCATCCTTAAGTTCCATGATTTCATTATAAAGAGCAACGAAGAATTCCGTGCACCCCAGTGAACCACCTGGATGTCCTGAATTTACCTTATGGACCATTCTCAAAATGTCCCGTCTAACCTGGATAACTAAATCCTCTAATTCTTGAGTGTTTGGCATTGTATCTATTTTATGGTGGCAAAAGTAACGGCAATCGTTCTGCTACACAAGCGCTAACACATTATTTTACGAACTGCTTTTTAACAGTTAAACTTTATTTTTTTGTTAAGGCTTTGTGGAAAATGAGATAGCTATATTTGCGGTCTTAAACACGAGTGTTGAAATTTACTTTACTTCAAAAAGATAAGGAGAGCAAGGCACGGGCAGGAGAACTGACCACCGACCATGGTACAATACAAACACCTATTTTTATGCCTGTGGGTACGGTTGCCTCTGTAAAAGGGGTACACCAACGTGAGCTGAAGGATGAGATAAATCCAGATGTTATTTTAGGTAATACATATCACTTGTTCCTAAGGCCGGGAGTTGACATTTTGGAAAAAGCCGGCGGGTTGCACAAGTTTATGGGTTGGGATAGGAATATTTTGACCGATAGCGGAGGATATCAGGTGTATTCACTTTCTGACAATCGTAAGATAAAAGAAGAAGGGGTAAATTTCAAATCCCATATCGATGGCTCAAGACACTTTTTTACTCCTGAAAATGTAATGGAGATTCAACGGACCATTGGCGCTGACATTATCATGGCTTTTGACGAATGTACACCATATCCCTGCGATTACAATTATGCCAAGAGATCTATGCACATGACCCATAGATGGTTGGATAGGTGTATTTCTCATTTGGAAAAATTGCCTTTTAAATATGGGTATTCCCAGAGTTTTTTCCCAATAGTTCAGGGATCCACCTATAAAGATTTGAGAAAACAATCTGCGGAATATATTGCTTCAGTAGAAGCAGAAGGAAACGCTATTGGTGGACTTTCTGTTGGGGAGCCCGCAGAGGAAATGTACGCAATGACGGAAATCGTTTGTGATATCCTGCCAGAGGATAAACCGAGATATTTGATGGGGGTTGGCACTCCTATTAATATATTGGAAAATATTGCTTTGGGTGTGGATATGTTTGATTGTGTTATGCCAACGAGAAATGCACGAAATGGTATGTTGTTTACGGCTCATGGAACCATCAACATAAAGAACAAAAAATGGGAATCCGATTTTTCACCCATTGATGAGATGGGAATCACTTTTGTGGATACAGAGTACTCCAAAGCATATCTCCGGCACCTCTTTGCGGCCAACGAATATTTAGGGAAGCAAATAGCTACTATTCATAACCTTGGATTTTATCTTTGGTTGGTACGTACTGCAAGAGAACGTATTTTAGCAGGGGATTTTAGAGAATGGAAGACCAAAATGGTTCAACAAATGGATAAAAGATTGTAATGCTTACCATACTCGACAGATATATCTTAAAGCGATATTTGGTGACCTTTTTGGGGATGCTCCTTCTTTTTGTTCCCATTGGTATTATGGCCAATTTGGCTGAAAAAGTGGGCAAAATCATTGATAATGAAGCTCCACTGGCCGAGGTGATTGTGTTTTACGGCAATTTTACTTTAGTAATAGGAAATCTGTTACTCCCTATATTCTTATTCCTGTCCATTATATTCTTTACTTCTAAACTGGCCAGTAATACGGAGATTGTTGCTATTCTGAGTTCTGGAGTTTCCTATTGGAGATTTTTAAGACCGTATTTAATTGGAGCTACGTTGGTAGCTGTTCTTATCTTTTTGATGGGAATGTTCATTGTACCACATGCCAGTATAGGATACAACGAATTCGAATACAAATACTTTAAAAAAGGAAGGAAAGTTCAGGAAACCTCTAACATCTTCAATCAGCTAAACGAGAATGATTATTTGTATGTGAGCAGCTTCGACCCGGAAAGGAAAAACGGAAGGGATTTTACCTACGAACGTTTCAACGAGGAGAAAAAATTGGAATGGAAAATTTCGGCTAGCAGTATTCGATGGATAGAAAAGGACAGCTCATATCGTTTAACCAATTATGTAAAGCGTAAGTTGAGAAATGATGTTGAGGTGATGCAAACAAAGCGAAGATTGGATACCGTTTTTTCCTTCAAAATTGAAGACCTTACACCTGTTTCCTATGTAGCCGAAACGAAAAACCTGTTTGAGCTCAATGAGTTTATAGATGACCAGCAACGCAAAGGCGCATCAAATATCAACGCCTACGTTCTTGTAAAATATAAACGATGGGCGCTACCGATTGCAGCTTTTATCCTGACCATTATTGCGGTGGCTGTATCCTCCGTTAAACGCAGAGGGGGCATGGGTCTTAACCTAGCGTTTGGTATAGGGGTAGCTTTTATCTATATCTTTTTTGATAAAGTGTTCGGTACCTTGGCAGAACAATCTGGATTTTCGCCATTACTGGCGGTAGTCATGCCCAACTTAATATTTGGTGTATTTGCAGTTTATATGCTCATGAAAGCCAAACGTTGATACCTTATTATTTTTAATTCATCATTTTTTAGGAGTGTGCCGTAAAGTTTTATATTTGTGCCCACCATATTCAGAAATCAACTTTACATGGAGTATCTCGATTTTGAACTTCCAATACAAGAATTAGAGGACCAATTACAAAAATGTATGGTCATAGGCGAGGAAAGTGACGTTGACGTCAGTGAGACCTGCCAACAAATAGAAAAGAAACTTGAAGAGACCCGGAAGGATATCTACAAGAATCTTACCGCCTGGCAAAAGGTACAATTATCCAGACATCCAAATAGGCCATATACCATGGACTATATCAACGCCATATGTGGAGATAGTTTTTTGGAACTCCATGGCGATAGAAACGTTAAGGATGACAAGGCAATGATCGGAGGCCTAGGGAAGATTGGCGATCAGAGCTATATGTTCGTGGGACAACAAAAGGGATATAATACAAAGACCAGGCAATATCGGAACTTTGGTATGGCCAATCCGGAAGGATACCGCAAAGCCCTTCGTTTGATGAAATCTGCCGAAAAATTTGGAATTCCTGTGGTGTGTTTTATTGATACACCGGGTGCTTATCCTGGAATTGAAGCTGAAGAACGTGGTCAAGGAGAGGCTATCGCAAGAAACATCTTGGAAATGACCCGTCTTAAAGTTCCAATCATTGTTGTCATTATTGGAGAAGGAGCTTCAGGAGGAGCATTGGGTATTGGAGTTGGAGACACGGTTCTTATGTTGGAGAATACGTGGTACTCTGTTATTTCACCCGAGTCTTGTTCGTCCATATTATGGAGAAGTTGGGAGTATAAGGAACAGGCAGCTGATGCACTTAAGCTTACCGCTTCAGATATGAAAAAACAAAAGTTGGTAGATGAAATTGTCCGTGAACCTTTAGGCGGGGCACATACCAACAGAGAAAAAACTTTTGATACCGTTAAGAATAAAATTTCCACCCATTACGAGGAGCTAAAAAAGTTATCACCAAAAGAATTGGTGAAAGCAAGGATGGAAAAATATGCCTCAATGGGCGTGTTCAACGGGTAATCAGGGTTTTTCGGAGGTCGTACCTTTTTATTAGATTTTTTCTTCAAACATTCTCACGTTATTAACAATATTTCTGAGTTTTCAACAGTAACTTTGTTGAAGACCTGTGAACATCGGAGCATGAAAGTTTAAAGTTAACTAAAGGTTAATTACCTACATTCGCACTTATGGATAAGCCTAGCCCAATTATCGGTCATAAAGTTGACAAATCCACTATCATAAACCTGGAGCGAGGTAAAATTCCTCCGCAAGCTGTTGATTTAGAGGAAGTTGTGTTGGGTGCAATGATGATTGACAAAAAAGGTGTCGATGAAGTAATAGATATCCTACATCCAGATGTTTTTTATAAAGATGCACATAGATTTATTTATGAGGCCATCTTCAAATTGTTCGAATCTTCCGAACCTGTCGATTTATTAACCGTTTCGTCCCAATTAAAGAAAGAGTCTCGGTTAGAAGCTGTAGGAGGGGACTTCTACCTTATAAAATTAACACAAAAAGTAGCTTCTTCGGCACATATTGAATTTCATGCCCGGATAATCCTTCAGAAATATATACAACGGAGTCTAATAAAAATTTCCAGTGAGATTATTGAAGATGCATACAGTGAATCAACAGATGTATTTGATTTATTGGACAATGCGGAAGCAAAATTATATGAAGTTACCCAAGGCAATTTGAAACGGTCCGCTGAGACTGCACAAGATTTGGTAATTCAAGCCAAAAAGAAGATTGAGGAAATCTCGAACAAAGAGGGGATGAGTGGCATACCTTCCGGATTTGACAAATTGGACAAACTGACATCAGGATGGCAACCTAGTGATTTGGTGATTGTTGCCGCCCGTCCTGGTATGGGTAAAACTGCTTTGACACTTTCCATGGCCCGGAATATTGCCGTTAATTCTGAGATTCCGGTTGCATTCTTTTCATTGGAAATGTCATCGGTGCAATTGATTACACGATTGATTTCTTCGGAAACAGGACTTTCATCTGAAAAATTGAGGACAGGTCGCTTGGAAAAGCACGAATGGGAACAACTCAATGTTAAAGTAAAGACATTGGAAAAAGCACCTTTGTTCATTGATGATACCCCATCTCTTTCTATTTTCGATTTACGTGCCAAGGCACGAAGATTGGCTTCTCAGCACGGTATAAAACTTATCATTATTGACTACTTACAGTTAATGACAGCTGGTGGAAGTCAAAAAGGGGGGAATCGTGAACAAGAAATTTCCACCATATCAAGGAACTTAAAAGCTCTCGCAAAAGAATTGAATGTTCCTGTTATTGCATTATCACAGCTGTCTAGGGCAGTGGAGACCAGAGGAGGTAGTAAAAGACCTATTCTGTCGGATTTGAGAGAGTCTGGTGCTATTGAGCAAGATGCGGATATTGTTTCTTTTATTTATAGACCTGAATACTACAAAATTGACGAGTGGGATGATGAGGAACGGACTCCGACACAAGGTCAGGCCGAGTTTATTGTAGCTAAGCATCGTAACGGTGGTTTAGAGAATATTAGGTTAAAGTTTGTGGGTGCTCTTGGTAAATTTGATAACTTGGATGACTTTGACTCCCCATTCGAATTCCAATCGAAGATGAATGCGAATGAGGAAAATCCTTTTGCAACCCCAAATCTTCCCAGTACGGATGAGGCATTTGGCAGCGCAATGAACAGCGACGATGATCCAGATAATGACGTACCCTTCTAATAGAATTTCATTTGTATCCCTTCGAGGGCAATCCAGAGGTGTACTTTCAATATTCTTATTTTTTCTCTTTTCAATTTCCATAAAGGCCTCCGTAATTCTTATCCCTATGGACGCAGAAGGTCAGGAAAACCACTTAAAAGCATATGGGATTACTTATTGGGTGTTGAACAAACAGCAAAAGGTACAATGGCTGTTAAACTATAGAGGAGGTTCGTTTTTATTGCCAGATGGAGAGGCCATACGCAAGGAATGCCAAATCCGCGGAGTGTCTTTTGAAGTGTTGACTGATGCAAAAGCAGAATCTATCTTGGATGAAATCAGTAGCCCTTCACAAAACCAAGATGCTGTTATATTGGAAAAAGCTCCGAAAATAGCGGTCTATTCACCCAAGGGAAACCAACCTTGGGATGATGCGGTGACTATGGTACTGACCTATGCGGAAATTCCTTATAGCACTGTTTATGATGAAGAAGTGTTGGACGATAAATTGGCCCTTTATGATTGGTTACACTTACATCACGAGGATTTTACGGGTCAATATGGAAAATTTTACGGCGCATATCGCGCGGCACCATGGTATATTGAACAAAAAGCTGAGGCAGAAGCACTAGCTCAAAAGTTGGGATTTAACAAGGTTTCTGAAGAAAAGAGAGCGGTAGCATTAAAAATTAGAAATTATGTTATCGGTGGAGGATTTATGTTTGCCATGTGTTCGGCCACTGATAGTTTTGACATAGCATTGGCCGCAGAAGGTGTGGACATTTGCGAACCTATGTTTGATGGAGATCCATCGGACGCAAACTACCAGGGTAAATTAGACTTTAGTAGAACATTTGCGTTTTCCGATTTTACACTTGAACGTAATCCTCTACGCTATGAGTTTTCCTCAATTGACATGACCAATAAACGCCGAAATGTTCCCAGAGAATCGGATTATTTTTCATTGATGGAATTCTCAGCCAAATGGGATCCCGTTCCTACGATGCTCACCCAAAACCACACCAGTTTGGTCAAAGGGTTTATGGGGCAAACAACTGCATTCACTCGTGATGAGGTTAAACCTACCGTAATGGTTCTCGGAGAAAACAAGCTAAATAGTGAAGCGCGATACATTCATGGTATAAAGGGGAAGGGGTTCTTTACATTTTATGGTGGCCACGACCCTGAAGATTACCAACACAGGGTAGGAGACCCAAAAACAGAGCTAGAACTGCACCCAACTTCACCCGGTTACCGGTTGATTCTAAACAACGTATTGTTTCCGGCAGCCCGAAAAAAGAAGCAAAAAACATAAACTTCCTTGCTTGAGTTTGATGAATGTTCAATTATTACGACTAGTCAATTAGTTCGTTTTCCCAATTGTTGAGCAACTCCTCGCAAACCCCCGAAAATTGCTTTTTCAAAAATGGATGAATTATTAGATTGTGTATCCATTTCGAATAGGTAAAATCAAAAATCATAATGATTTTGGTCTGATTTTCGGCAACAGCTTGTACCTTCCAAGTGCCTTTGAGCGACTTAAATGGAAATGGATAATCCTTGGCTGATGTATCCACCGTGAATGCATATGCCTCGCCTTCTTTCCAAAGAGTAGCAGTCTCGGTCCAACTCTGAGTAGAATGCGAACACCTGCGTACCATTCCCTCCCCATAACCTGATAAGATTTCAACTCTATCAATATTGGGTGCTACCTGATGATAGTTGGCCACATTCGAAACAACAGCCCATGTCTCTTGCTTGGAAGCCGATACAACCCTTTCATAGATCAATTGTTTTGAACCTTTTGCATGCCCTCCATCAATTTTGGCCAATCCCCATAACTGACCCAATCCAAAGAAAAGTACAATCAGGGCGACAAGGGCAATGCATTTATAGCCTTTTCCAGTAATGTTGAAAGGTTTGAATATGAGTATTCCAGCACTGGCCAAAACCCAAATGAAATCTTGAATAATAATGTAAAAGACTCCGACGGCATCCGGTCTTGACACCTGGACAAAAACAGATATTGAAAAAATCACCAAACCTATTCCCAAAACCCAAAAAGGAGTAGCTTTAGACCTTCCGAACCATTTGGCTATGGTTTTATGAAAACCTATTAGAGAAATTCCGCAAAGCATGGAGAAAATGGCATTGGCCAGTAAGAAAAATTGAAGTGAACTCATTGTGTAGATTTTATTACAAAAGTCCTACCTCAAGTTTTAACTTCTCTTGACATTTGGTAAGAAATAAAGAACCTATCCCTTTCTTAATCTACTTAATGATTCAGCGGTAATACCCAACATAGAGGCAATATACTTAAGCGGTACATGATTAAAAAGAGCCGGTTCTTCAGCTAGTAGATTGTCCAAACGTTGTTGAGCTGTAGTGTGTAGTTGCGAGAACATACTCTTTTCAAGAAGCGCGAAGGAATGGGCTAATAGGTGATTATCGAATTCAAGCCATTTCGGAGTAGTTTCACATAAATTAAAATGATCCCTTCTTTTAATTATGCACAAGGTGCAATCAGAAAGTGCTTGAATGTACCAGTGATTTGGTGTTTCAAAAACAAAACTGGAAAGTGAGGTAATAAATTTACCCGCACTTCCAATCCAAAATGTGATTTCCTTGCCATCTGCAATGTCATACATCCGCAAGTAACCAGAATTTATAAAGGCCATTTTTCTACAAACCTTATCGGGCTCCAAAAAGAAATCTCCTTTTTTTAGCTCAACCTTCTGGAAATTGGAAGATATTTTGTGAAGATCTTCTTTTTGTATGCGAATTTGATTAGATATACATTGTTCAAGCTGTTCCATCTTGACCTAGGAATGGGTTAATCTTTTTATAATTTCTTGGTGTTTTGGGAATTTCGCAATGAGTTCATCTCTTTTCGGTAAAACGAAATCGTCAAAATCAAAACCTGGGGCTACCGTGCAACCCACGAAAGAGAAGCTATCGGGATTGATGGTTTTAGCTGCAAACCAATACCCTCCTGGTACCACAAATTGAGGAACTTGTCCATCAGAGAAATCATTACCGATGTTCTGTTCTGAATACTCGCCTTTATCTGAAATCAGATATAGTTTCAAAGGTGAGCCTGAATAAAAATGCCAAATTTCATCTTGATTTATTCTGTGGAAGGCTGAAAATGTATCCGAGGTAAGCAAAAAATAAATGGCGGTGGAAAAGTTTCGGTTTCCTGAATACGCTGAGGGTAGGGTAGAAGCTGGAATTTGTCCTTCACTTCGGTAAGTTTCGGAAAAATAACCGCCCTCGGGATGTGGTTTAAGGTTGAATTTAGAAATAAGAAGTTTGATGTCGCTCATATCAGTTTCTCCAAAATTCGTTCCACCCCAAAATCATCGTTACTAGCGGTTTCAAACTTCGCTATTTTTTTTACGTTGGGATGAGCGTTGGCCATTGCAAAACTATTGTCTGCCAGCGATAGCATTTCCAAATCGTTATTGTAATCTCCAAAGACCAAAACTTCATCGGACTTAATATTATAGATGTCCATGACTTTTTGTAATGCGTTTCCCTTATGAGCTTCAATATGGTTCAAGTCAACCCAATTTTGACCAGATACCTTGACCTTAACCTGATCGTTTAGATGTTTTGTTTTTGGATATATATATTCTTCAGCACTGACTCCATGGTAAACCGCAATTTTTACAATTTCATCAGTCACCGACAAGTAATCCTCAACAACCTCATATTGGGAATAATATTCTTTGAGTTGTTCTAGAAAAGACATAGAGTTACCGTCAAAATACGACTTGTATTTTCCACATAGCATTGCATAAGCACCATCTATTGAATCGACAATTTTCAGGAGCTCGTTAGTCAGGCTCTGATTTATGGGAGTAACGGATAGCTCTTCATCACCTTCCTTTACCAAGGCACCGTTCTCTGAGATAAAAATGATATCATTTTTGATTTTATGTAGTTTGTCGGCCATACTATGATACTGCCTACCGCTGGCAGCCACAAATCGGATGTTTTTGGCTTGGAGTGCTGCAAAAATTTCAAAGAATCTATCGCTTACCCGATGGTTGGAATTTAACAGCGTTCCATCCATGTCGGAGACGACTATTTTTATTTTTGAAAGGTCCATAGTGTATTTTAAAGTTGCAAAGGTATGGGATGATTGGGGAATGCTGTAAACTTTGTATTAATTTCACAACTTATGAAATTTTACCAAAAAGAACTACGTCTTAAACCATATGCAAGAGGTTTTCATTTGATTACAGACACTGTGGTTGAAGCGCTTCCTGAATTGACAAACATGAAGATTGGAAGTTTACAAGTTTTTATTAAACACACTTCAGCGGGGCTGACCATCAATGAAAATGCTGACCCAACGGTCCGCATGGATTTTGAAAGTCATTTTAATGAAATGGTGCCTGAAAATGCTCCATATTATATACATACCTATGAAGGCCCTGATGATATGCCTGCACACATAAAAGCATCTTTATTGGGGAGTTCTGTTCAAATTCCGATTACCGATGGGAGATTGAATTTGGGTATTTGGCAGGGTATTTATCTTTGTGAACATCGAGATCATGCCTCCGGAAGAACCTTGGTACTAACTGCTTTTGGAAGCTGAATTATTTGAAGAGTTTTTTATTGATTTTCTTTACCCACATGCGGTACATTTTTTTTGATGGATGTAAACTGTCAGATGCAATTAAGGAAGGATTTACCAACGCGTTTCTTGACATTTTTGTAATCTCAATGAAGGTAGCACCCTGACCTTTAGTTTCTTTTTCAATCAATGCATTGTAAGCTTTAAGCTCTTTAACAATTTTTGTTTTATCCTTAAATCGCGCAAAGGGTGTAACACTCCAGTCTGGAATGGAAAGTACAAAAACGTTCTTCGGATTACCTTTGGCCATTTGGATACTCTTTCTTAAGAGTAATGGAAACTCCTTTTCGAGCACTTCAAAATCAATTCCTTTGTACTGATTATTAACACCGATCAAGAGGCCTACCCGGTCATAGTTTGGTTCTAGCTGTTCGGCTTGAATAGCAGATAATAAATCTGTGGTAGTCCAACCAGCTTGGGCTAAAACTTTGAAAGGCTTTACATCAATTTTCTTTTTTTGAGATTGATGCACAAATTGCAAAGGCCAGCTATTCACCTTTGACTCACCTGTGCCTGCAGTGTAACTATCGCCTAAGGCCAGAAAAGAAATACTATTGTTCTGACTAAATGAAATTGCCATTGTAAAAATGACAATGAAAAAGGTAACAGTGTATTTTAACATGCTTTAAATAAAGCTTTAAAATACAAAAATCCCGCTCAGCTGAGCGGGATTTTAATAAGCGGGGTAAGTTTATATTAACTCTTATTTTACTCTTTCAACGATAGCTTTAAAAGCATCTGGGTGGTTCATTGCTAAATCGGCCAAAACTTTTCTGTTAAGTTCAATACCGTTAGATTTTACCTTGCCCATGAATTGAGAGTAGGACATTCCATGCATTCTTGCACCTGCATTGATACGGGTAATCCAAAGTGCACGGAAGTTTCGTTTTTTGTTTCTTCTATCACGGTAAGCGTAAAGCATTGCTTTTTCTACCGCATTTTTGGCTACTGTCCAAACGTTTTTACGTCTTCCAAAGTAACCTTTGGCTTGCTTCATCACCTTTTTTCTTCTGGCTCTGGAAGCAACTGAATTTACTGATCTTGGCATAATGTTACATTTTTTTGTAGTGGGCGGTCAATTTTTGACACTTGTATGGGCCCAACTCCATGGTTAATAATTAATGTACCTGATTGAACAATTATTTTAAACGTAATTGTTCTTTAATACTGTTGACATCAGCCTCATGTACTAATGTGGAGTGTGTCAACTTAAGCTTACGCTTTTTCGATTTTTTCGTCAATATATGACTCTTAAAAGCGTGCTTTCTTTTGATTTTACCAGAACCGGTAAGCTTAAAACGCTTTTTGGCACTGGATTTTGTTTTCATTTTAGGCATTTTCTCCTATTTATATATTACGCTGAACAAAGTTCAGCATCCCGCTCTACTTATTTTTTGGTCTTGGGGGCGATGAACATAGTCATTCGCTTTCCTTCCAACTTTGGCATTTGTTCAACTTTACCAAGCTCTTCAAGCTCTTGGGCCAAACGTAGCAACAATATTTCACCTTGGTCCTTATAAACTATCGATCTTCCTTTGAAGAAGACATAAGCTTTTAGTTTGGCACCATCTTTTAAGAATTTTTCAGCATGTCGCTTTTTAAATTCGTAATCATGGTCATCCGTTTGTGGACCAAAACGTATTTCTTTAACAACCACCTTGGTGGCTTTGGCCTTCATGGCCTTATCTCGTTTCTTTTGCTCGTAAAGAAACTTTTTGTAATCAATAATTTTACAAACTGGTGGATTTGCTTTTGGTGAAATTTCGACCAAATCAAGTTCCAGTTCGTTGGACTTTGCCAGTGCTTTTGCAATAGGATACACTCCTATTTCTACATTATCCCCAACAAGCCTAACCTCAGGGGCTGTAATCTTTTCATTGATATTATGAGGGTTTTTGTTTTCCCTCCTTGGTTGGGGTCTAAATCTTCTTCGTATTGCTATGACTTATACTTTTTAATTAAACTCAATTTTTTAGAACGACTTTAAGGTACTATTTATTTCAGTAGATACCAAGTCGGAAAACTTACTTAGACTAATACTTCCAAAATCTTCGCCTCCATGCCTTCTTACAGCTATAGTTTCTGCTGCTTCCTCCTGCTCACCAACAATGAGCATAAACGGAATTTTTTTGAGCTCAGCCTCACGAATTTTCTTCCCTACCGTCTCATTCCTATTATCAATGAGCGCGCGAATTTCGTGATTTTCTAAAGAATTCAAAACTTTTTCCGCATATTTTTCATGTTTCTCGCTGACAGGCAATACGATAGCCTGAGTCGGAATCAACCATAATGGGAAATTCCCTCCGGTATGTTCCAGTAGCAATGCCACAAAGCGCTCCATGCTTCCAAAAGGTGCACGGTGAATCATTACGGGTCTGTGCAACTCATTATCACTGCCTTTATACGTAAGATCAAAACGTTCTGGTAGATTATAGTCAACCTGGATGGTGCCCAATTGCCATTGTCTTCCGAGTGCATCTTTGACCATAAAATCCAATTTTGGTCCGTAAAACGCAGCTTCTCCAGTTTCAACTACAAAATTGAGACCTTTTTCTTCAGCAGCATTGATAATGGCTTGCTCAGCTTTTTCCCAATTATCAGTATCACCAATATATTTTTCAGGTTTTTCCAAATCACGAACAGAAACCTGCGCAGTAAAATTTTCAAACCCCAAGGAGCCCAAGACATATAATGATAAGTCAATCACTTTTTTAAACTCATCATTCAACTGATCTGGAGTACAAAAAATATGGGCATCATCCTGCGTAAAACCTCTTACTCGAGTTAATCCGTGTAATTCACCACTCTGTTCATATCTATATACGGTACCAAATTCAGCGTATCTTATAGGTAAGTCCTTATAGCTAAATGGACTACTATTATATATTTCGCAGTGATGAGGACAGTTCATTGGCTTCAATAAAAACTCCTCTTCGTCTTTAGGTGTATGTATGGGTTGAAAACTATCTTCTCCATATTTTGCATAATGGCCAGAGGTCACATAGAGTTCTTTTTGGCCAATATGTGGTGTGACCACCATTTCATATCCTGCTTTTTTCTGCGCTTTTTTCAGAAATTGCTCTAAGCGCTCTCTAAGTGCTGCACCTTTTGGGAGCCAGAGTGGAAGTCCTTGGCCTACTTTTTTAGAAAAAGTGAACAGTTCCAGTTCTTTACCCAATTTTCTGTGATCCCGTTTCTTGGCCTCTTCCAACAATTCCAGATATTCGGTAAGTTCTTTTTGTTTTGGGAACGAAGTACCATAAACACGGGTTAGTTGTTTGTTGTTTTCATCTCCCCTCCAATAAGCACCTGCAACACTTAAAACTTTAATGGCTTTTATGATTCCTGTATTTGGAATGTGCCCACCACGACATAAATCGGTAAAAGTGCTATGGTCGCAAAATGTGATTGTGCCATCTTCAAGATTTTCAATGAGTTCTACCTTGTACTGATTATCCTGGGCTTTATAATAGGAAAGTGCTTCAGCTTTTGTTACACTTCGCATTTTATAATCATGTTTTCCCCTAGCAATTTCCAATGCCTTCTTTTCAATTGCAGGAAAGTCTTTTTCAGATATTGATTGCTCTCCAAAATCTACATCATAATAGAAACCGTTTTCAATGGCAGGACCAATCGTTAATTTGATTCCAGGATACAATTCCTCCAGAGCTTGAGCAACAACATGAGAGGTAGAATGCCAAAAGGCCTTCTTACCCTCGCTGTCTTTCCATGTATATAGAATTAAACCGCCATCTTCAGTTAAAGGGGTGGTGCTTTCAATAGTTACATTGTTAAATGATGCGGAAATAACATTCCGAGCCAATCCTTCGCTAATTCCTTTTGCAACTTCCATCGGAGTTACACCATTTTCATGTTCTTTGATGCTTCCGTCTGGTAATGTAATCTTGATCATTCCCTTTATATATGATAATAAGGGCACAAAGATAACACCTTGTGGTAAGGCACACAATATAGTATACATTGATTTATTTTAACAAAAAGTGTTACTATAGATTGATAGGCTGATTCTAAACTTGTTAAAAGGATAATGAGGTAACATTTTATGGTTGTGATATGATAAGACGCTGGTATGGTATTTATTGCGTCATAAGCTGTATTCAAAATAATACATTAGTTGGCTATATAGAAGGGTCAATTTTTAATGATGAAGTGATTTTTTGCCCCTTTTTAATATTTTTTTAGCGCCGTAAATGCCTATAAAACAAGGTCTTTTCAGAGTAATAGGTACGCATGGCTAAAAATCTTTCAAAAAAAAATGTCAATAGTTTGGTCAGAAGAAAAAAAGGGTTCTATATTTGCACCCGCTTAGCTGATAAGGCTGGGTGATTTCTGAGGGTTTTTTGGTCATGGGATATGGGCCATTTTTTTTCTCTTGGATATATTGAAGAAGTTCATTTGACATATTGTATAGACAG
>NZ_CANMPQ010000004.1 GCF_947499695.1 uncultured Allomuricauda sp. | reverse complement strand
GACGATGTTGCAGTGGTTGATGCGATAAGCATCTCGGACGTTACCCTGGCGGAGGGCGATGCCGGGACGACGAACTTTGTGTTCACGGTGAGCGTGGACGATGGTAGAAACGCTGCCAACAATATAGACTTCACGGTCAACACCGCGGATGGCACGGCTACCCTTGCCAATAGTGACTACGTGCAGATAATCGGTGGCAGCGGAACGATAACGGCTGGCAACCCGAGCACTACGGTAACGGTACAGGTCAACGGAGATACTAATGTGGAGGGCAATGAAAATTTCACTGTAGTGTTGAGTGCACCTGTCAATGCAGTAATAAACGATGGTACTGGCTTAGGTACCATTACTAACGATGACAGTGTAACGGTTGAGTTTTCTCAAGTGACGGGAGTGGACGCAGAGAATAGTGGCGGTAACCTTGCGGTACTTTTGGTGACTGGTACGGTGACCAATGCAACCACGGTTACAGTTACGGATGCTGGCACAGGCAATGCAACTTCAGGTGTAGATTATATCTTCAACAGTCCCCAGGTGGTAAATATACCTGCTGCAACTTATGATGGCACGGTTGGAACAGCTGTTACGATACCTACACTTTCCATAAATGGAGACATTGAAGTTGAGGACAATGAGGTTATAAATCTAGTATTGAGTGCTCCCACGGGTGATGCCACCCTAGCTGCTCAGACTACAACCGGATACAGAATAAACAATGATGACAATGCTACTGTAACTATTGCCGATGCAAGCGGTGATGAGGATGATGGTGCGATTACGGTAACCGCGACGCTTGATAATCCGGTGGACGGAGGATTTACCGTTCAGGTTTCGACCAACGATGGCACGGCTACCATTGCTGATAATGATTATACAGGCATATTAAACCAAACCCTAACATTTGCAGGCACGGCGGGAGAATCGGAAACTTTTGAGGTTACTCCAAATGCAGATAGTGTCATTGAAGTCAATGAGACAATTACGGTCTCAATGGGGAATTTGAGTACCACTTTGCCCATCAATATTTCAGATACGGCAACGATTACCTTCGATAATGATGATTCTTGTGCTGCAGGTAATGCACCGCCAATAATTGATAATTCAGTAGTTAGGGATTTCTGTGACGCCTTTACCCAAGATCTTGATGCCTATAACAACATTGCAATTCCTCCAGGTTCAGATTTAAGATGGAGCACCAATTCTGATACAGATATTACAGGAGACTATCTAGCAACAAGTACGGTAAGCACTCCTGACACCTATTTTGGATTTTTCTATGACGCATTAAACGACTGTGCAAGTCCTACTTTAAGTGTCACAATTACTCAAAATTTTACCCCCTCCCCAGGAACCACTTCGAATGTGGCAACCTGTGATGATTCCAATGAAGGGGACAGTGTAATAGACCTGGATGACCAGTTAACAGGTGCTGATACGGGAAATTGGATATTATCAGATGCACCTGGAGGAGCATCGATTACCATAAATGCCAGCAATATTGTTAATTTTAACGGACAACCTCTAGGGGATTACACATTTACCTATACAACTTCCGGGGCAGTTGCACCTTGTGTTGACCAATCCGTCGATTTGGTGGTAACTGTTCAAGATTGCGCAATTCCTTGCAATGCAGGAATCAATGCACCTTCTTTAGATGTCAATGAACCCACTGAGTTCTGCGATACTGTATTGGCAGATTTAGATGATTATGTAACGGATACCGCTCCTGCAGGTAGTGCACTAACTTGGAGCACAAATCCAGATCCTTTGGAAACTATAGCGCACAGGAATAGTTTGGTAAATGCTCCAGGGTCCTATTTCGGTTTCTTTTATGATTCAACAAATAATTGTGCCAGTCCTGTTTTAACAATTACTCTACAGCGTTTTGATACACCCATAATCGACAGTACCTCTGGAGATACCAGATGCGGCGATGGTACATTGACATTAACTGCCGTCGTAAGCGATGGAAGCTTCTTAAATTGGTATGATTTGCCAACCGGAGGAACTATTTTAGGTACAGGCCCATCTTTTGAGACACCAACACTTTCAACGACAACCTCATTTTATGTTGACGCTACAGCTAATGGATGTAGTACGACTCGTGTCGAAGTTGTGGCCACAGTAAACCAAACACCATCGGCGGGAACACCTTCTAATACTGAAGTATGCAGTACCGTCGGAAATGGAGGTCTAACAGTAATAGATTTAGACACTACTCTTACCGGTGCAGATTCTGGAACGTGGGCAATCATAACTGACCCTTCAAGTGGTACACTCTCCATCGGTACAGATAACAATGTGGATTTTGAGGGTCTGCCAGATGGAAGTTATGTTTTCGAATATACAACAGATGGAGCAGCAGCTCCTTGTACAAATACAACTGTCCAAGTCACAATTTCAGTTAGTGATTGTGTGGTAGATACCGATGGTGATGGTTTGACTGATGGGGAAGAAATGGATTTGGGAACAGATCCAAATCTTGCAGATACCGATGGCGATGGTCTTACTGATGGTGAAGAGGTATTAGTAATAGATGACCCAAGCACAACCGCAGTTCCGGAAAATGCATCTGATCCTTTGGATTCTTGTGACCCTTTCCTAACACCAGATTGTAATCCGGATCCTATTGATTTAGCGGTTACCAAAGAAGTAGATAATGACGCACCCCTATTAAATAGCAATATCACATTTACCATTACTCTTGAAAATACTACGATGGATAGGGTTCTTGATGTTGTTGTAACTGATTTGTTGGGTGGGAGTACTGGATTTGACTATGTTTCACACACAACTTCAAAAGGGACATACGACCAAACAACAGGTGAATGGTCCATTGATGAATTGACCTCCGAGGAGACGGTTACTTTGGAAATTACGGCAACCGTTTCTTCAGCAGGACTGCTTCAGAATACGGTAAACATAACATCATCTTTTCCTGTGGACGGGGTTGACTCGAATAATTCAGCAACGGTTGATGTTAGGGTAAGTCAGAGTCCTTGTAGTGACCCTGGTACTATTTGTAATATATTTTCACCCAACGGTGATGGTATCAACGACACATTGGTTTTTATTGATCCCAATGGGGATTACCCCAATAATACCATAGAAATTTTTGATCGGTACGGTAACAGTGTATTTCAGATGGACGCATATGATAGTTCGTGGGATGGAACAGGAAGTAATGGTGATTTACCCAAGGGAACCTATTTTTATATACTGGATTTAAATGGCGATGGAAGTGAAGTGGTTAAAGGCTGGATCCAAATCTTAAGATAACATGAATATGCCCAAAAAAATTGGTTTAGACTCATATAAGGGAGCAATATTGGTGCTATTAATGGTTCTTGGTTCAAGTATCCAAGCGCAGAAAGAGCCGCTGTACACTCAATATATGTATAACATTGGGAGTTTTAACCCGGCGTATGTTGGAACCGTTGAGAGTCCTGAAATTGCTGGTTTGTATAGAGCACAATGGGTAGATATTCCTGGAGCTCCAACTACAATTCGCTTTGGAGTAAATGTTCCATTCACAAATGAGAAAAGTGGATTGGGTCTGAATGTGGTTCAAGATGAACTAGGTCCTTCAAAACAAACCTATGCCAACCTCTCCTATTCGTATGAAGTAAACCTTTCTGATGACACCAAACTCTCTTTTGGAATGGTCGCTGGAGGTTCTTTTTTAAATTTGGATTATTCCGAGGGAACCTTTGTCAATCCATCAGACCCAACACTTGTTGGTGAAAATCAAAGCAATTTTTACCCTACCGTAGGTGCGGGGTTGTTTATGTACGGTGAAGAAGAATGGTATTTGGGGCTTTCCGTACCGAATTTCTTGACCAATGGACTTTACAATGACGAAGTTGCCACCATTGTTGAAGATAACATGCAGTTCAATGCCATAGGCGGATATGTTTTTCAGGTTTCCGATAGAACCAAATTCAAACCCGCTTTTCTAGTAAATTATTTATCAGGTTCGCCGGTCAATATAAATTTATCCGCTAACTTTCAATTTATAGATGCGCTTACCATAGGCGCATCTTATAGATTTGACAATGCAGTAAGCGGATTGGCAGGAATTCAAATTTCCAATACCATGTTCATTGGGTATACTTACGATTACAACACCAATGGGCTTGGAGAATACTCAGGAGGTAGTCATGAAGCCATATTGAAGTTTTATATAGGTCGTGAAGGGTCTGGAAACAGAGGTTCCAGAAATAAAAACAAAGGCAAAAACCAAAAGGGCAAACCCAAACAAATAGATTCCCCAAGATTCTTTTAATATGGTACAAACAAAAAAAATATCCCTTGCGCTATCTCTTTTCATTTTTGGTATGATGGCCGGTTTGTCTCAATCCAAAAAATCAAAGGGAGATACTTATTTTTTTCAGTACGATTACAGAAATGCCGTAGTAGCATATGAGTCTGATTTAGCTAATGGAGCTTTGACGGAGCAGCAATACCTTAATTTGGCCGATTCATATTTCAAAACCAATAATTTCGAAAAAGCGTCCAAGGCATACATTGAATTATATGAAAAGGATAAATTGGAGAGCAATCACCATTTGAATAAAATGTTGCAAAGCATTTCTAGGAGTTCAAAAAAAGAACGTAAGGATGCTTTTTTGACCACCATGTCTGCAAAGTTTCCTAAAGAATTTTTAGAAAACCTGGATTTTAATACACAGTTGTTGAATGGGGAAACGCTCGGAGGAAATTTGGATTTTCAGGTTTTTAACCTTACAAGTAATAGTTCACAGTTGGATTTTTCTCCAAGTTTTTATGATAACAAACTCTTGTTTTCAAGCGGAAGAATTTTAGATAAAAAGAAGAATGGACAAACTGGTTACCTCAATATCTATGAGGCCTCGGTACTACAAGACGGTCAAATCTCGTCCGCCGTTCCGTTTTCGGGAATAGCAGATTCTGATTTTCATAGAGCCACACCAAGTTATTCAAAGGAATTAAAGAGCATATTTTATGTAATGTCCAATACAGAAGATGGAGAAATGGCTTTTGATGAGAATGGCAAAAATGCCTTGGCCATTGCCATGCAACCACAAAGCGGAACATTAAGGTTGCTACTTAAGGATTTGAGTACCTCTTTCTATTATCCTTTCTATGATCACAAAAGCGGAAAACTCTATTTCTCAGCCGATTTTGAAGATGGTTATGGCGGTACCGATATCTATTTTGTCTATACCAATAATGGGCAAATCATGTCTGCCCCGATCAATCTAGGTCCGCGAATCAATTCCTCGGGTAATGAGATTGCTCCTTTCATTTTTGAAAACAGTTTTTATTTTTCATCAGATGTTTTTTACGGTCTTGGTGGTATGGATGTCTATAAGTCGAATATCGAAGGTGAAAGTTTTAGTATTCCCGTTAATTTAGGAATTGGAATCAATTCAAATGAAGATGATTTTGGACTGGTGATGCGAAACGAAGGTGATGGACTTTTGGGGTATTTTGCTTCAAATAGGGCAGGAGGAAAAGGACAGGATGATCTCTACGGTTTTAAGGTTGATAAAAAACCGGGATTAAGGACAATAGCTCTAAAAGGAAAAGTGGTGAAGTCAAGCAGGAAATCTGATGGAATTGAAAAAACTACTGTGCGTCTTTTGGGAGATGATGGCACCTTGTTTGCAGAAACTTTTTCCGATGAGGAGGGAAATTATCGATTGGAGATTCCCTGGAAAGAACATGTTGTTTTGGAAGCAGGGAAAGAACGATTTTCGACACTGAGTAAGCAACTGAGTCAGGAAGCATTGGAAGCATTGGGAAGCGACTCGTATAATATTGAATTGGCTTCATACAACGACTTGGTCGAAGAAAAGGAAGGTCAAATGGTTGTGAAAATGAAGAACTTCTTTTTCGGCAGAAGTTCTACCCAAATAACCCCAGAGATAGAAACAGAATTAGATAAGGCAATCGAATTTGTTAAAGCGTTTCCCGTGGTTCAATTACGTATAGAAACCTATACGGACAGCAGAGGAGGAAGCAGTACCAATTTCAGACTAACTCAAGGTCGCTCAGATGCTATAAAGGAATATTTGATAAAAAAAGGAGTCCCTTCAACCAATATCATCTATTCGATTGGATATGGTGAGGACAAAATCTTGAACAACTGCACAAACGGAGTCTATTGCTTGGAGATGCTGCACAAGCAAAATCAACGGTCACTGATTGTGGTGCTCAACGACAATGTACTTTTCAACTAGTTGGAGAGCAAAATCCAGCAATAATACAAAGCGAAAAGTGCAAGGAATATCATTCCGATATAAGTAAGCCATTGTAATCTCTTTTTCGGACGATATTCCATAGGCATATCATTACCCATTACAGTTTTTAAATTCATCCATCCGATTAGTGGAGCCATTACAAAGGAAACAAAGGTTGCAACGGCGACCAAATTACCCATATTGGCGCCAAAACCAACAATTACTATCCAATTGATAATGGCCATTAATATCACGGTAATGGGAAATGCCTGTTTACCGGAAAAGGAGGTTGTTTTTGGGAAGAGTTTCTGGAGAACGTCCAAGCTTACCCTAGATATGGCATCGTGGGCAGTCATACATGTGCTAAACATTGTGGCAAAAGCAGCCACAGCAATTAAGATATAGGCCCAGCTTCCAATATTAGTGGTGAATAGACTCACTACTTGGTCAGCAAAAACAATTGCACTACCACTTAATTCTGTGCCTGTTCCGTATAGCGTCATCCAACCAATGATCAAAAAGAAAATGGCTAAAAGTGCGGTCATAAAATAACCCAAACCAAATTCTTGCAGTGCTTCCTTGAGCGATGGCTTTTGTTTCATGGTCTTCATATTTTCTATGCTCCATAAACTTACCCAGCCCGAGGCTTCAACAGCAGTTGGCATCCATCCCATAAGGCTTATTAAAAACAAAATTCCAATTTCATTGAAAATTTTAGGTCTTTGATAAGTTTCCGCACCTGGCACACCGCCCTTATTGAGAACAACAGCGGTTGTAATGATCAGTGCGATAAACAAAATGGAGATGATAGCTTTCAGCGAATTTTCTAGGAATCGATATTTTCCAACTATCAATAGAGCACCTATAAAAACAAACAAACAAAATGCTACTGTTCCTATACCAACAGTGGTAATGTTAAATAGATTCATGAACAAACCGGCAGTGACCACATATAGTGCTGCTAATAGGGTAAAAATGGAAACTATAGTCACCAACGCATAGATCCACAGGTATTTTTTGCCCAGATTGAGGTAACCTTGAATCAAACTTTTTTCAGTTACAGTGGTATATCGAATTCCAAATTCAAAAAAGGGATACTTTAGAATATTGGCCAAAACAATGGGCACTATCATAATCCAACCGTATTGGGCACCAGCCTTTGTTGATAGCACTAAATGAGAAGTACCAATGGCCATGCTGGCAAACAACAATCCCGGGCCAAGGTTTCTGAGTAGAATTTTAAGTTTTGACATGAAAGCTAAAAGTACGTCTGTCTAAAATAGTATATTTATATAACTCCGTAAAAATCGTTTTCGTCAAGTCTACTTAAGCCCATTTCCATGAGATTACTTCTAAAGATATTTAAAGGCCTTTTATTGATTGTTATCCTTATAGTCGTCACCTATTTGTTAGGTCCGAAAGTGGATGAGCCAAATTTGAATAAAGCTCTTCCTGAAGTTCCAGCTGATTTGGTTCAATTGGAAAAGTGGATCAATCAAAAAGAAAGAGAAATTCCAAATATCAAACCGGAAAATGAAGCACGAATTGTTTGGTCTGACAGTATTCCCTCAAAAACTGAATATAGTATAGTTTATATCCATGGATGGTCTGCTAGCAGTAAAGAAGGAGACCCCATTCACAAGCAAACGGCAAAGCGTTATGGATGTAACCTCTATTTACCTCGTTTGGCCGGGCATGGCTTGAATGAAAAAGAAGGCATGCTGGATTTAACCGCTGATGAGGTGTTGGATTCTGCAAAGGAAGCTATTGCCATTGCAAAACAATTAGGAAATAAAGTAATTATAATGGCGACCTCCACAGGTGGTACATTGGCACTTCACCTTGCTGGCAATGACCCTGATATTGCTGGATTATTGTTGTATTCACCAAATATTGAAATCTATGATCAAAGTGCCAAACTATTGGCCGGGCCTTGGGGAATTCAATTGGCGAAAGCTGTGAAGGATAGTGATTATTATGAGTTTGAAGCCACAGAGGAAAAGAAAAAATACTGGACTACCAAGTATCGGATGGAAGCGCTAACTCAACTACAAACATTGGTTGATAATACGATGATTCCCGAAACATTTCAACAAGTAACACAACCCACTTTTTTGGGGTATTTCTTTAAAAATGATTCCATTCAGGATAATGTGGTTTCTGTGCCAGCCATGCTTGAAATGTATGATATGTTGGGAACCGCGCCGGATTTGAAAAGAAAAAAGGCCTTTCCTGAAACCGGTGATCATGTAATGACCTGCTCAATTACTTCTAAGGATTTGAAATCTGTACAAAAGGAAACTGAAAAGTTTCTGGAAGAGATTATTGGCTTAAGGCCAATGACAACTGATTTGTCAGTTGTGTCTCAAGAATAAGGCAAAGTATTAGCTACCTATCGTGGTTCGTTCTCCAGCGATTGTCCATTGCCCATTCATCTTAAAACAAATGAAAAAAGTAGTGGTGGATTCTTCTGTAAAATCGACCCTTACTATGGCCAATTTTCCATTATAAAGATCAGTTGAAACTAACTTTATAGGGTCAGATGGATAAGGGTTTGTCTTTAAATTTTTTAACCACGTTTTTTTATCGATAACACTATAGTTATTTTGATGATTCAATATTTTTTTGTCCCATTCAGAGTGTAGTAGTTGATTCAATATCTTTTGGTTCGAGTTTTGAACCGCTTCAAAATAGGAATGTAGAAGTTCTTGAACATTGGAATACTCGTAGCCATCCCATTGGGTGTTATCAAGGTCTATAGTGGCCCATAACTTGTCCATAAGAATCCATTCACCATCCAATTTGTAGAGAAAAAAACTGGTGGCTCCCGTTTTATTCACTCTAACAAATGCAATGTTATCATTGGCCAGTCCAATTGATGCAAATTTTCTATCTTTTGCGTAACCATGATACGGACCATGATCAGCTACACGCCGTATAAATTTTTGTTTACTTTCCACATGAAGTGAACCTTTATGTTGGGTTTCGGTATCTCTCATAAACCAGTCTGAATGAAAGACTTTAGCCAAAAGGGCCGTATTTGCTTTCTCCACCCCTTTATAATAGTTTGCCATAGCTTTATATATAGCCGATAAATCCTTAGAATTTTGATCTAGGTTTTCAGGATTGAACAAAAAAGGAGATTGAGTTTGCTGTTTTTGCTCACTTTCAACTTGGGAAAAACCAATTAAAAAAGACAAAAACATGAAAATGGTATAATGCTTTTTTTTCATAATAATCCATGAATAAAGTTAGTATATCAAATTACGATTTAATTGGAGAGTGATAGGCGTTTTTGATTCATAAAATCGGAAAATCTATTTGGGTGACCACTCCTTTATCATTATCTAAGTTTTTGAGTGCAAACAAGTAATCATTTCCATATTGCGCTTGGAACCTTTCCCTTAAAATCCTTAAACCATTGCCATTGAAACCCTTCTTGATTATACCCTTGACATCTAAGGGAATGCCATTGTTTATAACGGTTGAGGACAGATAATTTCCCTTTTGGGCAATGCAAATTTGAATGGATAAGTTTTTTCTGTGGAATCCGTACCCATGCTTTATTGAATTCTCTACAACAGGTTGCAGAAACATATTTGGCACTTTGATTTTACCTATATTTTCCTCAACTATAAAATTGACCTCCAAATCCTCATCAAACCGGATTTTTAATATTTGAATATAATTGTTCAGGTTTTGTAACTCGATCTCAAGATTAACAACAAGAGATTTTTTCTTATCAAAAGTATTTCTGAGCATGGCTCCTAAATACGCAATCATATTTTGAGCCTTTTCTTGATTTTCATCAATCAGTGTGGATATACTGTTCAGAGTGTTGAATATAAAATGTGGTTGGAGTTGGGAATTTAAAGCAGATAACTTTGCCTCCATAAGCTGAGCTTCCAAAGTGATTTTTATCGACTCCTCATCCCTTTTGTTTTTAAAATAATAGAACAACAGAATGATGCCTAGCATCGAGAAGTAAGTAAGAAAATTTAGGTCCATGTATTTAATGACCCTATCTAACAAAACCCGAAAATAACCTTCTTTAAAATGAATTTTATCTTGTAATCTATACGATAAAAACTGCAAGGGAAAAATGAAAAAATTTAAAAGGAAAGATAAAAGTAAGTGAAGGGGTAAAAGTTTAATTAATGTAATTCTATTGGTGCCGGACCATTTACCCATTGCATAAGCAACAACGGACATGAATAAGATTACTACAAACCAATCTATAATGATAGCGTCAAGGTAATCCGCTGGGTTTTGTACCTCTCCAAAGGTTGGAATATTATTTTTATATAGCCATATGAAGTTAAGGTGCTTAATGATTTTCCAGACGGTATAAAATATGGAAAGAATAAGCACCAGTTTGTAATATTCACTTTTGTTAAAAGCCAGATTCTTTTTTTTCATAGTCCTAGCTTTTGCATGGTTGCATTTCTATAAGATTTACTCACCCTGAACTTTCTGTTTTTGGGCATAATAACATCGATTTCGTAATAACTGGAAGCTTGGATTTCAATAATATAATCCCGATTTATAATTGTGGAGCGGTGTATGCGTATGAATTTGGTTTTGTCTAAGGATCTGAAAATATTTGTTAAGGAATCTCTAAGAACCACCTTTTTGTCTTTTTGATACAATTCAGAGTAACTACCGCTGGCTAAAAAGTAAAGTATGTCATTGGTGGGTACAAAAATGGTCTTGTTGCCAAGTTTTACCGGGATTTTGTCTAAAGGTTTTACGTTTAATCGTTCAATTTTTGAATCAATCTCCGTGATGATTTGGTTAAAGTGGATAGCATTATTCCGATACTTCAAAATCTTGAGATGTCCCTGTACCCGGTTTAGACACTCATAGAAGCGTACTTTGTTGAACGGTTTCAACAGAAAATCAAAAGCCTTAAAATCAAAAGCTCTAATGGCAAAGTCATCGTAGGCACTTATTAAGATTGGTAATGGAATCTTTGTTTGGTCAAGTTGCTTTAGAACATCAAAACCCGTCATATCTTTCATTTTAATATCCAAAAAAATGAAATCAGGATTTAGCGCATTGATTTTCTGAATAGCGCTCTCGCCATTGGAGCATTCATCCAAAAGTTTCACATTTTCCGCCTCGGCCAGCAATCTTCTCACCCTTTTTCTTGCAAGTGCCTCGTCATCGATAATTAAGCATGTAAAGTCCATACGTTCCACAAGAGCTCTATTAAAACTATCAAAAGTACTCATGATTTGAGATGCAAATCTACCCTTGTCATCTACATTATTGGTATATACGTCCATTCAGAATTGTTTTTACACCCTTTAAAACATAATGACAATCGTTCACCACAAAATGGGGACATCAGCCTATAAAAACAGATAATTTGGCGCCATAACTCAAATAAAATTAACTTATGAAGAAACGTTTGCTTATGGCATTACTACTGCTGTTGGCGGTAGTTATTAATGCCCAACAGAAGACTATTTCTGGTACGGTGGTAGACCAATCTGGGCTTACATTGCCTGGAGTCAACATCGTTATTGAAGGAACCTCAATTGGAACACAAACAGATTTTGATGGTAATTATATCATCCAAGCCAGTGAAGGCCAGGTATTGCTGTTCACTTACATTGGTCAAAAAGATGTGCGTGTCTCAGTGGGTACTTCGGATACCATAAATGTGACCATGAATGAGGATGCTCAAGCGCTCCAGGAAGTAGTAGTTACTGCCTTAGGAATTAAAAGGGAGAAACAAGCTCTGGGCTACGCGGTCACCGAAGTAGGAAATGAACAATTGGAATCCAGGCCTGAAGGAGACGTAGGAAGGGTTTTGCAAGGAAAAGCCTCTGGAGTTCAAATTTTGCAGCAAAATGGACTTTCCGGTTCAGGAACCAATGTGATAATTAGAGGCTATAGCACTTTCAGTTCTAGTAACCAGGCCCTGTTTATTGTAGATGGAGTTCCTTTTAGTACGGATACAAATGCTTCCGGTAGAATTGGGGACCGTGATGACTTTATCAATGGTAACAATGGTTCCAGTCGATTCTTGGACTTAGATCCAAACAATATCGAAAGCGTCAATGTCCTTAAAGGACTGGCTGCAGCTACGCTTTATGGTTCGCAAGGGAGGAACGGAGTAATTTTGATTACCACAAAATCCGGTTCAGCAGGGACAGGCCCGAAAAAGACGGAGATTACAGTCAATTCGTCATTCTTTTTTAATAAGGTTGCTTCAGTACCAGATTATCAAAATGAATATGGAAATGGTTTTGATCAAAACTTTGGTTGGTTTTTTAGTAACTGGGGTCCATCTTTTTCACGGGAAGGTGCTGCCGGTTGGGGAGCCCAATCTCAAATTGATGATAATGGAACATTAGCGCATCCGTATTCAACATCCACTGCTGCTATCCAAGCCGCTTTTCCGGAGTTTCAAGGGGCTCGTTACGAGTGGAGACCTTATGATAGTGTTAAGGATTTTTTCAGGACAGGAACTGTGACAAATACTTCTATTGGGGTAAGAGGTAGTTCTGAAGATGGGAAAATAGGCTACAATGTGAGTTTCGGCCATTTGAAAGATAATGGCTTTACTCCGAACAATGGTTTGACCCGAAACAATTTGTCCATTGGAGGAAAAGCTCAATTGTCCAATAAATTTACCGCGACAGGTACTCTTAATTTTTCGAGGACCAAATTTGTCACTCCCCCAGTTGCATATAGCTCAGGAAGTGGGGCGACAGGTACAGGTTCCTCAGTTTTTGGGGATATCTGGTTTACTCCAAGAAGCATCGATATCCAAGGGCTTCCTTATCAGGACCCACTTACCGGAGGAAGTGTTTATTACCGACAGGATAATACGATTCAACATCCACTTTGGACAGTTTTCAATGCGGAGTTCAACCAAGAAACCAATCGAGTTTTTGGACAAGCTTCATTGCAATATGACTTGACGGATAACTTGAATATTTTATACAGAGCTGGTATTGATATTTATTCGGAGAACAATGCCAATTTTCAAAACAAAGGAGGAATCAATAGTCAGAGTAATGATATCCGATTGGCTAGCGGTATTTACGAGACATGGAACAACACGAGTACCATTTGGGATCATAATTTAGCGCTAAATGGGAGTTTCGATATAACGGATAAAATTGGATCGACTTTTAACCTTGGAGCAACTTCCAGAAGAACGATTTTCGACCAAAATGGAGTAGCTAGTGATGGGCAGCAGGTTTTTGGGGTGCTTCGTCACTTCAATTTCCTCAATCAAAATGAGATTCAGACGTTTAGGGAGAGAAATCTTGTTGGTGTTTACGCACAGACGGACTTCGACTATGACAGCATGGTTTATCTAACTTTGGCTGCTCGAAACGACTGGGTTTCCAATTTTTCTAGAGATAACAGGTCTCAATTCTATCCAAGCGCCAGTGTATCCTTTATTCCGACAAAGGCTATAGATGGATTAAAATCAGAAAAGATTTTGAACTATTTAAAAATAAGGGCCGGTATTGGAGTTTCAGCGAATTTTGAAACCATTTCACCATATCCTATTGCCAATACATTGTTTTTGGATACACAGGACACTCAGGATAATACTGGAACCAATATTGTTTCCAATAGTACCGGCTCTCGCTTGGGTAATCCGAACTTGGAACCAGAAACATTGGAAGAGATTGAATTGGGAATTGAAAGTAGATGGTGGGATGGACGAATCACCCTAGAAGCTTCTATTTATAAAAGAAACACCAATAACCTGATTTTGGATAGACCATTAGACCCCGCAACTGGCTTTACAATTACTTCTACTAATATCGGTAAAATTGAATCAGAGGGTGTTGAGGCAGATTTAGGGGTCAATTGGATACGGTCAAAAGCCAATGATGGATTTTCATGGACTACTAATGTAAACTTTACGGCTTATGAAACCACCGTGGCTGATTTAGGGTTGGATACTGATCAGGTTGTTTTTAGTGGTTTTGGTAACCTTGGAAACGCCGCGATCGAGGGAGAACCCTTCGGAGTACTTTTTGGAACAAGGATTCTTCGTGATGATTCAGGAAACTTGGTGGTCGGCCAAGATGGAAACTATCTGCCGAATCCTACAGATGGAGTGATAGGTGACCCTAACCCAGATTGGGTGATGAACATGCGCAATACCATATCCTATAAGAATTTTAGCCTAGGTTTCCAATGGAATTATACCCAAGGTGGAGATATTTATTCGCAAACCATTTCTACATTATTGGGAAGAGGTTTGATTCCAGAAACACTTAATAGAGAAGATACTTATATTTTGGAAGGAGTGGATGTCAACGGTAGCCCAAACCGAGTGCAGCTAAACAACTCGCAGTATTTCTTCAATAATTTACTGTTTGGACAGAGTGAGGCACAGGTTTATGATGCTACGGCAATCCGTTTGCAAGAAGCCTCGTTAAGTTATGCTCTCCCGAAAAAATTCTTGGATAAAACCCCATTCGGACAACTCGTCTTTACACTATCAGGACAAAACCTTTGGTTTAGAGCTGTTAATACGCCTAAAGGAGCTAATCTGGACCCCAATACGTCGGGTACCGGTGTTGGTAATGGCTTTGGTTTTGATTTTATCAACGGACCCAGTTCTAGGAGATATGGATTTAGTATTAAAGCATCATTCTAAAAAAAAGAAGCATGAAATTATATAGAAATATACTAGGAGCCTTGATGTCGGGAATTTTGATGCTGTCATCATGCGAAACAACAGATTTAGATTTAACCAATAACCCCAACGATCTTGTTCCAGAACAAGCAAATGTCGACTTTTTTATTAACTCAATCCAAGAGGATTTTGTGCGACAATTTGAGGGGGATGCGGACAATGACATAAATGATAATTGGGACTCAGGAGGTAACACCGATGGAGACGGATTAAACGAACTAGGTATGGAAATTACCAGAATCGTAAATATGAATGGAAGGAATTATGCCAGTGTATATCAAGCCAGTGATGTAGATGATGAATGGGACAATTGTTACAGGGGTATAATAGCGGATATTAGAGCAATGACCCCATTGGCCGAGGAGTCTGGGCAAATTCATCATATAGGTATTGCCCAATTCATTGAAGCGTACCTCATGATTACGATGGTAGACTTTTTCGGGGACGTACCTTATTCTGAAATTATTCAAGCCAGGGAAGGGATTTTTAACCCGGGATTGGATGCCGGAGCAGATGTCTACGATGCCGCGTTGAGTCTTATCGATGAAGCGATTGCAAGCTTTAATGCTGATGCTTTGAACGATCCCGATGTGGATTTTTATTATGGAAATGACTATGATAAATGGATAACAGCAGCGAACACTTTGAAGATGAAAATCTATTTACAACGTAGGTTGGTTGATTCGAATGCAATTACTTCCTTTAATAGTATAATTTCAGGAGGCAACTACATTCAGGACACTGCAGATGATTTCCAATGGAACTGGCCAGGGACCAATGCTTCTCAACCCGATGTAAGGCATCCAAGATATGGACTTAACTATACTGCGGGAGGTGCAAATGAATATATGTCCACATGGTTGATGAACCTTTTGGATACAACGAATGATCCTAGGACTCGATACTACTTTTATAGGCAAAACACTAATGTGCCGGGAGCGGAAATTTCGCCAGATGAAGAACTTTTGAGCTGTTCATTGGAAAGCCCACCACAACATTACATAGATGGTAATTTCACATTCTGCTGGTTGGATAATGGCTATTGGGGCCGTGATCATGGTGATACTGATGGTATTCCACCAGATGGGTTAAGGAGAGCTGTTTACGGTTCTTATCCAGTTGGTGGTAGGTTTGATGACGACTCCTTTGAGGCTGTCTCCGCAACTGCCGGTTCTGGAGGAAATGGGATTACTAATTTGCTGACTGCTTTTGGTGTGGATTTCATGAGAGCGGAGATAGCAATGGTTAATGGAGATGAAACTGCCGCGGAAGGATTTTTATTAGCTGCTTTTGATAAATCTGTGGCTAAAGTGCAAAACTTTCTTGTAGGAAGGGAGGCGGGAGCCGACACTTCCTTTGAGCCATCACCGGCAGATATCACTGCGTACCGTGGTGCTTTGCAAAGCAATTTTCAGAACGCGGATACCGAGGGGAAATGGGATATTTTGGGAGAGCAGTTTTTTATTGCCCATTTCGGAAATGGTGTGGAAACTTATAATTTTTATCGAAGAACCGGGTATCCAACTACACTTCAGCCCAATCTTGAGCCCGATCCTGGAAGTGTAATACGTTCCTTATACTATCCTTCCGACGCTGTGAACAACAATTCTAGTATAAGTCAGAAAGCAAGCCATACAGAACCAGTGTTCTGGGATACTAACAATTCTCCGATAGCTAACTAAAAAGTACTTACAATGAAAAACAATTTATTTAAACTAAAATTACAGCTAAGTCTAGTGATCCTAGCATTGGTGACAGTTTCATGTAGTGAGGATGACAAGTTAAGTCTGAAAATTCAGGAGACAGTGGAACGCGGAGCCGTTATCCGGACAATATCATTTGAAAGTACAAGCTTTAACGTATTTGATCCAGAGTCTATTTTTGCAATGACCATTGAAGAACAGGATTTGGAAGATGGGGATCTTTTTCGAGATGTGGAAATCTATTTGGATTTTGTGGATAATACCGAATCCAATGGAATCACCACTTCGCAAGAGCAACTACTTATGAGTTTGCAAGCTTCTGATTTCAGTCCTGGGCCAAACGGTCTTCCTAGAACTAGCTTTTCCATTACGTTGAGTGAAGCCTTGAGCACTATTGGTGTGACTAATACACCAGCAAATGTTACCGGAGGAGATGAAATAAATGTCAGATTGGTTTTGAATCTGACTGATGGACGGTCTTTTACCGATATAAATGCATCAGGAAATGTATCTGGGGGATCTTTCTTTTCTTCTCCATATGCGTATAGGGCAGGTATTAAATGCATTCCTGTCACTCCTTTTACTGGCGATTATACCTTAGATATGGATGATAGTTTTGGAGATGGCTGGGATGGAGCATTTATTACAGTGACTATAGATGGGTCTAGCACTGATTATACAGTATCCGTTGCTGATGGAACAGCATCTTCCTTTGTAATCAATGTGCCTGGCGGTACCTCCGAACTTCTTTGGGAATATACGCCGGGAAATTTTGAAGAAGAACACACCTATGAGTTGATTGCACCCAATGGGTCTGTCGCCGCTGCTGGCGGCCCTGGCCCAACTCCAGGTGAAATTGTACTGAATATCTGTGAATAACCAACCTTTTTTGGGTTTAGAGTTTTCTAAGAACCGCTCCTTTGGGAGCGGTTTTTTTTATTTGTGAAAACCAGGTGAAACTATTAAATATAATAGACTTTTTATACGTCCGTTCGCAACAAAACCATGGTCGTTCAAAACAATTCTTCGTGGCCTGGACATTTCCTTGTCTATTTTTAAACATATAATCTATAGAGAAAGTTTTGTTCTCGTTTAAGATTAATGAATTAGCTAGAATAAAGGCCGGGATACCGGCCTTTATCATTCCTCTTTTTTATGCGTATCAAAGTCGTTGTTAAATGGTTTTATCTTAAGGTATTATTACTTGGTATAGGGACTATCTCAAGTTGTATTGAAGAAATTAGTCCAGCATTTGTTGATTTTGAGGACTTATTGGTTGTGCAAGCAACGCTTACTGATAAATTGAAACACCAAAATATTTACCTCTCCCGAACCTTTGAATTTGAAGGAGGGTTAAACCCTCTTGCCGGTGCGGAAATTTCCTTATGTAACAGTGAAGGCCATAAGTTCAAATTTATTGACATGCAGAATGGCATTTATACCTCCGAGAATGAATTTGCGGCTAAAGAAGGGGTAGAATACCAACTTTTAATAACAACTCAAAATGGGTCGATATATGAATCTAGCAAGGAAGTATTGCCCGAACGAAACCCATTGGATAGTGTTTCGATAAAAGTGATTACTAATGATTTGGGAGAAGAAGGAGTGGCTATCCTTGCAAACAGTTTTGACGCAGATGGATCACCAAAGAATTATCGATATGAGTATGAAGAGACCTATAAAATTATTGCTCCAAAATGGAGGCCCAAAACCTTAGTTCCTATTGAAGGTACTCGCTGTGCCATGGAGGAGTCCCCTGACACTGAATATAAGGAGGTTTGTTTCAAACAAAATAAATCTGTCAATATTCTACAGACTTCAACAAAAGATTTGTCTGAAGATCGTGTAGACCAATTTATGGTTAGGTTTATTCCAACCGACAACTACATTATTTCGCATCGTTATAGCATTCTTGTAAGGCAGTATGTGCAGTCAGACCAGAGCTTTAATTTTTACAAAGTTTTAAATGAACTTTCGAGCAGCGAGTCAGTGTTTTCAGAAAACCAACCAGGATTTATTCAGGGAAACATAGCCAACACATATGACAGAAGCGAAAAGGTAATAGGTTTCTTCGATATAAACTCGGAATCAGAAAAGCGTGTTTTTTTTAATTACTCAGATTTATTTCCAGATAGAGGTTTACCCCAGTATGTAGATCGTTGTGTGGAGATTGCTCCACCATTTGCTAGTTCTTCTGAAGGTTGTGTCCTTAGAGTATTCATGGAGGAAGGACTTGTAAGCTATGTGACAAAAAACGATGGTGATATTGATGGTGGGCCTTTTGTTGTGGTACCTATAGTATGTGGAGATTGCCGAGAACTTGGTTCAGAAGAAGTCCCTGAGTTTTGGGTAGAATAATATCTAGGTTAACATAAAAAAACCGCTCTTATAGAGCGGTCTTAGAAAAGAAACTACCTAATTATTTGGCTTTCTTATCAGGTTTTAGTTCGTTTAATACTTCTTGTATTTGCATTACATGACGATAAGAATGAGCCGCTGCGATAATAAATTGCTGATAGGCATCCGCTTCCCCATAGGGGTAAGGCCCAAACAGATGGCGAAGATCAGCCTCGGTGTTTTCCAATAGTGCGATTAAATCCATTCGCGTGCTTTTGATTTCCTGTAAAAAATCATCTTTACTTTTATGTTTATTTTTTTGCATTGGCTTAAAAGGCTTCGGAGTATCTACCTTTCTGGTTCTATCAGTGATTTGGGTAATGATCAAACCATCTTCTGAACTTAGGTCTTTATTTGTGTCCAAAGCGTTGCCATTAATAATTTTTTTGATTTCCATAATAAGTACGGGCTCTACCAATGTGAGGTGTTCTAGGTTATTCATGACGGACCAACCTCCGCTTTTTGGAGTATAGTTCAAGTCGGTATCCTGTAGGGAAGAAACGGTTTTTTCAAGCTCTTCCCATGTCCGATGGAGAAGGTCTAAAGCCAATGTTTTGTCCAATGCCTTGTCTTGGGCGGTTAATACATTGCTCGTTCCCATAGTTACTAAAAGAATTAAAAGTGTTTTTTTCATATTGATATTTATTTATATAGTATTTCTCCCATCCGGAAAATCTGTCCACCGGGAGCTTGAAAATAGATTTCATTTTTTTCTACTTTATCACGAATAATTTTTACTCCTGATTGTCTGACGCGCTCGGCAACATTTTTAAAATCCGCAGTGTGAATTCGAATCCAAAGACCCTCATGGAAATCTGCAATTGAAGGGACATTTTCCTTTAAATAAATGATGTTTATTCGAAAACCATTTGAAAATTCCACGTAATCCCTTGGTACGGGAGATTTAGGGGTAATCAATTTCATGCCTAACACATCTTTGTAAAATTTGCGGACTTCCAAGGTATCTTTAACATGATGGTTAACTTTCAGATTTCCAAGATGAACCTCCTGTTTTTGAGAAAATGTGACAACAGTAAAGACCATTGCCATAAATAAAAAAATAGATTTCATTGTAGAGTTTACAATGAAGACATATGTTAGAGGTAAATGGGGACGAAATCCAGAAAATATCTTCTTAAGAATTTAATTTTGACTCCATTTCAAGCCTTTTCCTTAACAATAGGTTCTGTTCCTGAATTGAACCAGTTAATCGTAGGGCAGTATCTAGTGCCTGAATTGACTGGGCATACTTCTTCTGAGCTCCAAACAGTTCACCTAAAGTTGCATGCAACAAATAGTATGATTGTAAATGTGGATGTTCTTTTAACAGCTGCAGTTCATTTATGGATTCTGTGGTTCTACCCAACATGTTTTTTACGATTGCAATATTGAGCAGTATTATCGGTGAGGGCTTGAGTTTATACAACTGCTTATATTGTTGTAAAATAAAGGTCCAACGAGTTTTTTCAAAGTTTGGAGCCGTGCAATGTTCTGCGGCAATAGCTGCCTCAAAATGATATACGGTTATCACATTTCCAGTGGACGCCTGGGACAAGTGGTATATTCCAGATTTGATGAGGTCCTGGTTCCACAAGTTTCTGTCTTGATTCTTGAACAATACGATAGCTCCTTTGTCGTCAATTCTGCTTTCAAATCGTGCTGAATGAAAGCACATGAGTGCAAACAAAGCATGCGTTCTTGAATGATCATGGAAATGGTCTAAGAGTAATTTGACCAAGCGCATTGCCTCAAAGCAAATATCTTTTCGAATTACATTTTCATGACTGGAGGAATTATAGCCTTTATTGAAAAGAATGTAAAGGATATTACAGATAGTGCCGATTTGCTCTTTTAAAGATTCCGGATTGGAATCTGTTAGTTTCAAGTCTTGTTCACGAATGGTTTTTTTGGCCCTGAACAATCGTTTTTTGACTGTTTCCGGCTTCATCAGTAGCGCTTGTGAAAGTTCCTTTCTGCTGAATCCACACAAACAACTCAAAATAAAAAGAATCTTGCTCTCAACGGGAAGGCTAAGATTACAACAGAGAAGAATAATGCGGAGCATATTGTCTTCAATCTCCCGATTTAAGAAGATTTGATCTTCGTTTGCTGAAAATTCCTCGACCAGCCGGGCAAGCTCAATTTCGGAGTTTTTTTGTTGCTTCTTTACAATATTATAGGCTTTGTTTCTAGCGACCACAAAAATCCAAGCTTCGGGATTTTCAGGGATACCATCAAACGCCCATTTTTGAAAGGCGGTAAAGAGTGTTTCTTGAACAACATCTTCTGCATTCTCCAAGAAACCCAATCCGAATTTCGAAGTGAGGTATGAGACCATTTTACCATACTGAGTACGAAAAAGAGTCTCAATAACAAGCTTTACCTGTTCATTTTGGGAATTCATGTTCATTTGGACCTGTGTACATTGGCCTTATCGAAATTTGGAACTCATCACTTAGAGGACAACTTTGAGCAATTTTGGTGGCCATGTCAAGGTCATTGGCCTTGATAAGAATATATCCGCCAATAATTTCCTTGGGTTCCAAAAAGGGGCCATCACTTACTACGGTATCTTTGTCCACCAGAAAATTTCCGCTATTGTCCAACCGGTGACCTTTGACGAAATTACCCTTTTCTACAAGACCGTTCATCCAATTAAAATAACGATCAAGATGCTTTTTGAGCATTTCGGGAGACTCATCTTTATAACCACTTCCATGAATAAGTAAAAGAAATTCTTGCATGTTCTTCGTTTTAGTTGATGATTAATCGGTTTTGATATACTTTATAAAAACAACAATCATCCCATAAAGGGGACAGAAAATGTCCCCTTTTTTTGTTTGGAACTGTTCTTAAAACAAAACCAATATAAACAGAACTTATGGAATTTATTTTAATTGTAAAAAGTAAAGGTGTGGAACCAACACGCCAAGACATGCAGGTATTGTTACAAAACTATGGACCTTGGATGCAGAAGTATTCCGAAACTGGTAATTATTTAGCTGGAAGTCCTTTCCAAAAGGATGGAGCTCTTTTAAAAGGTGAAAATAAAGTGCATATGGAAGGTGACTTTCTAGAAGGTGTTAATTTACTGACTGGATATATTCACCTTGAAGCGGAAAATTTGGAACGGGCCATTAAGATTTCCAAGGAATGCCCGTTACTTGATTTCAATGATATTACCATAATGCCCATTTTGGAAATGAAATAGTTACATGTTCTTGCAGGGCTGACCATTTCCTATCTATTTTACAGGTATTGGAATCAAGTTACGCGGATCTTAATTCTAACAAGGGAAGTTCTTAAGATAGAAATGAAGATGATACAATTCCTTGTAGCTCACCTTTGTATTTATGGTTTTTCCCTTAAATATTTTATGATTATTCCAAGCTGCCCCAAGTGATAAAGATCATGATGAAGCATTCCATAAAGCACAAAACTATATGGATAATCATCCTTAAAGTCAGTGTCGTAATAAAGTTGGTTCAGGAATTTATCATCTTTTGATTTTAATAAATCAATCAATTCCGTTAGCGATTTATCGTATTCTGATTTAAGATTCTGCCACCCCAAAGGCTTAAGTTTGTCGTTAGATAACCAATTTTCTTCGCAATCGTCGGTTTTACTTCCTTGCCCTGTTTGAATCTTCAAAATAGTTTCTTTTCGCCATAACGTGAGATGGGAAATAATTTCTGCAATACTGTGAAGACCTTCTATTGGTCTTGTGAAAACCAAACTTTCATCAACTTGATTCAATTTACTAGTAAACGTGCTGCCTATCCATAATTTACTATTCTGAACATCCTGATATTGCTGGATAATATTTTCAATTAGATATCTCATATTGATAATGTTCCTGTGCAGCCTGCACTTAGGTGTTTTAAGTTAGCAATTTTCATATGAGTGGTTAACAACTGATACTATAGATTTTATCATAAGCAAGTTGCTGCTAACCAAGTTTGTTTCTCACAATATGTTTGGAGATGGCTTTTTCCAATTCAGTATATGCTGTTTGTATCAACCAATGTCCTGAATCCAACTCAATGAATTCGTAGTCCTTTTTCATAAACCCATGACCTTCATTAACGGAATGGGAGCCAACCGCGATATCCTTGTTTCCCCAGATAAAAAGAGTTGGAACGTTTATGTCTCCCAATATTTGACCCTTTGCCGCTTGTTTTAAAAGTTTGTAATTACTGCGATAATAATTTAAAGAGGCGGTCAGTTGATTTGGGTTGCTAAAAACCTTCAGGTAATCCTCTATTTCAGCTGGTTCACAATTTTTCCACAACTTTCGAAGAATTTTAAAATCATCTTTTCTGAGTTGCTTTTCAGGGAGGTAGGGCAATTGAAAGTTTTTTATGTATTGACTCATTTTGGTTTGTTCCTCATTGGTCATTATCGCTTTTCCGAATGCCTGAGGATGTGGAACTGAAATACCTGTCCAGCTCAGAATTTTATCTTGATGGTCATGGACTAATTTCCAACCTATCAACGCTCCCCAGTCATGCCCTACGAGATGAAATTTAGGCTTATTCAGAAACTTTGAAATATCAATAACGTCCTTCGCCAATTTATCCAGTGTATAGTGCTTTTTACCTTTGGGGCATGCATTTTCACTATACCCCCTCATATTAGGGGCAACACAGTAATATCCCTTTCCTGCTAAACTGGACATCAGTTTTTTCCACATATGCGAAGTTTCCGGCCAACCGTGCAATAAAATCACCATGGTATTTTCTTCATTACCTTCTGTACGGCAATCGAAGATTAACTCGTCAATCTTTATTTGAATTATTTTTTCCATGAATAAGAATCAATGTGAGCAATTTTAATACCTACGTTAACGGTTTTTGGTGTCAGACCATTCCTCCATGGTACAAACGGTTATGTAAAATTCGTTTGTTTTTCTATTTCCTCGTGGGATGTAAATAGTCTTATTGGCCCTATCAAACTCCAAATCACCAAAATACGCAGCATCTTCCATTATTTTGGTCACTTGCATTTGCTTATTTATATGGTAAAACCCACTATTTTCAACAGTCGTAACAAAAAAGCCGTCGTTACCATCTGGAACTAATCCATCAAAATCTTTAATGGATGGATTTAATTGAATCGAATCAATGTGCCTTGAATCGGAATCTATTGTGCTCATATCCAAACCTGCTACAATTACTTCTTTATTGGTTGCGACCAGACCGTTTGCCCATTTAAGTCTTTCTTCGTCTTTGGCCCAGAGTATGAGCTTTCCCTCCTTCAGTTTAAAAATGGAATGAACAAATGAGGCGGAAACATAAACTTCGCCCATTTCATTGATTGCAACATCGTTCAGTCCGGAATTGGTTACAGGCTCCAAAAATCGCTCAACGACAGTTCCTTTTTTTGTATTAATGACAATCAAAGCGTTTACATCCGCAACGTATAGCAAAGAATCACGGATTGCCATTCCGGTAGGTCTATTGAGGCCCTCAATCCATTTCAATTCCTGTAGCGTTCCATCTTTTGTTATTTTGGAAATAAATCCGTCTGTTCCCAAACCATAGTTTTCTCCATTAGAGGCATAGAACACCTGGTTTGATGTATCGTGAACAATACTTTCAACATTAAGCAAACCTTGGTTATTCACCCAGTCGGTTGTTGAAGTGATACGCCAATTGCTTTTTAAAGAAATATCCTTTTCAGATGACGGATGTTTGCCCTTTTTATTTTGATTGCCGCAGCTAACGCATAAGGAAAGTAACAAAATAGTTATGGCTGTTATTCTCATTAGGTTTACTGTTATGGTGTGTCCTTTCTATTCTGATATAATTGAATGACCTCCATATATTTTTGAGCACCTGCTTCTGTTTGGTCATGGATAAATCCTTTTAAATCGGGATGATTTTCATCAACCCAACTTAAAAGCTCGCCTCTATTTTTAGAAAATATTGAATCATTGAAAACTTCATATTTCGTGGTTTCAATACTGATTATTTTATTAGCATCAAACCGGACGACCTGATTGGTAACAATGGGCCCTTCGTGAAGAAAAAGAACTCTTTTGTCCACTTTTGAAATCTTGACTTTCACAGTTTCATTTTCTTGCTCAATGTGGAGGACTTTATAAGTCGGTTCAAATACGGCATCCCATTTCAGCCATTCAACGTATTCTTTCTTTGTAAATGTCTGCTCATAATCGTATTCAGTTTCTTTAGTAAGCAGGCTATCGGTCAACAAGCTTGCTATTTCAACTGTGTCGGAAGTGCTGAGAGCCTCATAGTACCTTTTTGCTATTTCAAGTTCATCAATTTCCTTTTTGGAATCTTTACAGGATGTAAATCCAATCACGAAAAGCAATAGGAGTAGTAGGGTTTTATTCATTGGTATTAGATTTTAATTGATTGGCGCTAGGGTAAATATAATCCTTCATCCTCATATCGCATATTGATGTTTAAAAATTTAAATCAAGGTTTTATTCATTTGGAAAACAAGGCAATACATCTTCCTCAAAATAAGGTTTTTGATTTACCCAAAACATATAATCCACTTTTAAAAAATCTTTAGCAAAAGCATGTAGCAATGGTACTATACTATTTCTGGTCTTTCCTTTGTCCTTGTGTTCATTGTAATCTAGATCCGCTCCAGTTTTACCGATATAGTTGCCATCTTGCACAGCAATACCAATTGGAACGTTAAAATCTCCTTCGTGCATTTGGGTTAAAGCATGATTGAGTTGCGCTTTCCTTGTAACCATTAAATCGGGTGCACCCAAACCCACACCTATTTCCTCACCATAAGCGTATATGCTCTTTAAATATCCTTTATCATCCCATGGAAGCCATTCACCTGGAATAAAATTGGCATATATCATCGTAGTGGAATTAGGAAAAGCCTTTTTTAATGCCAGCATATTTGATTTGAGTCCTTCCACATATAGTTTTTCTGAAAAGTCTAACTCTTTTGCCTCTGAGATGTTTATTGCGGTCTCTTGCAAGTTTATTCCTTCTATCTTACCATCAAAGCTTTCTCCTAATGCCTGTAATAATAAAGAGAATCTTTCCTGTACATTGGCGTTCCATCGTTTTGCGACCCAGCCCTCTGGATTCTTGTGTTCGTAATGTAATGCAGCCCCGCCAGCATATTCATCAGTTATAAGATATTTGGGTACCGGATTATATGTTACGTTGAAAGTAGCATCTTGTAGTTGTATGAAGAGCTTTTTACCATATTTGTTGAGATATTCTACATCTTCTTCAATTAAAAAAAAGTCATATTTTCCCTTCGTTGGTTCCAATTGTTTCCAGGAATACATGATTTGCGCACCTTTAAAAGCTTTATGCTTTAAAAACGGATGACTCTTTATGCTGTGTCTATCTCTAGAGAAATAAACAAAGTTTTTAATGCTGTCATTTGGAATCGGACATTGAGCATTTGAATAATCTTTATAACTATTCAGATATTTCTGAGCTGGATTTTTCCAATTTTGAGCCAAGGCGCTCGAGCAAAAGAAAAGTAAGGATGTTATAGTCGCACAAATACCTACACTTTTGCTCCTCATTTAAGCACTTTTTTAAAATTACTGTTGTGTTGTTTTTAGGTCACTTCCCAATTATCAGCAATATTCCTATCAATAAGAGAACTATCCATCCTGGATGTTTTCCTTTAGTTCCAATTAATACCAATAGGGAAGCAGCAAGCATTGTAAGGATAGTTGAGTTAATTATAAAACCAACAAATTCGGCACCTGACTTACCTTGGTTTAATGCTATTTTAACCAGAAATGTTCCAATACACCAACCAAAAAATGAAGCCAAATGCCAGGTTGCCCAAATTATTCGCAAATGCCTTTCTTTCAATTCAGTGCCTACTTTTGTTGGAACCAACTTTCCTTTGTTTCTTTTGGTTTTAAAAATCATGTACTCTCCAAGTATCGAGTGAACAAGTCCCAATACGAAACATAGAATTCCGGCGATTAGAAAATAAATATTCATAAATCAATTCTTGACTATTCGTTTTTCGGTTTGCCCCTAACGGTCTGGGTTATGATTTTGTTTCAGAACGAATCCGTAATGAATTATGGCAATCGTTACGAAACGTTTTATTTTTTCTCCTGTGCTTGACTGATCATATGGCTAATTATTTTCCATTCGTTGTTTGATTTTTCATATACTCTCAAATGATTAATATACCGGTCATTCATTAAAGTGCCATCACTCCATTTTTGACCCGTTCTTACATTAGTTGAACGCAATATTGCAATGTTGTCAGTAAGGAATTGAACATCATCATTAACATAACTATCTTCTCCATTCATAACGAAATCCATCGCAAAAATTTTTGTGAGAAGTTGTCGCAATTCAGATTTCGATTGCATTCTATCTCCGAAGGCGTTGGTCCAATCCGTGTTTTCGGAATAGTCTTTTATAGCTAATTCCACTTCCTTTGCGTCCCATCCTTCGTTCCAATTATCAATGGTTTTCAATATCTCTTTAGAATCCGTATCGCTATCAATCTCTATTTCTTTTTTCTCCGATTTGCACCCAAAAACAAGTGCTATCATAAAAAGTATCGCGGTTATTTTCTTCATTTTTAATTTTTTAAATGTTCGACAATGACCTCAATTGAAGTTTAGTTTACTCTTTCACATCGGGTACTTTGGTGAACGGTTTGATGCCAAAAGCAGGGTACACTTCACTAGGAAAGTAGAAGGTGCCAGCTCGGGATACCATAGAAATCGTTTTTATGGCTTTTATGTCCTCAACGGGATTCCCGGGGATTAAAAAGAAATCGGCCAACGCATCGGGCTCAATTATGCCAAGATTATCATCCCCTAGATATTGGGCCATATCATAAGTTGCCAATTTCAATAGTTCGGCTGGGGTATACCCCAATTGCTGATATAGTTCAAGTTCACGATGGTAGAAGAAAGCTCCCCCCAAGTCGGTCCCTGGGATAATGGTGATTCCTTTATCTTTCATCATTTTTAAGGTTTTCACAATTTTATCGAAACCTTCCCGATAGGCTTTGTCATCTTCTGGGGAAGCCACGTCGGCCAAAGCTACTTTATACCCACGTTGGGAGTTTGGTGGCATATGATCAATGAAATCTTTGGTGCCCTCCCAGATTTCACCGTTTCTTGCCTTCATCAAAACTTCATGAATGGCGAGTGTAGGATCCATTGCGGTTTTATTGGTTACAAATAAATTCATGGATTCCTGAACCTTTGGACTGTTAAGGTCTAGGCCTGGAAATCTTTTTAAGGCTGTCAATCGAAGCAAGGTGCGTGTATCTTCGTGCGGTTCCAATACCCAGCCTAACATGGTTTGATTAATATGTGTCATTTCGTCAAAACCGGCTCGCAACATAGCATTGGCATTGGAGAAAGCGGGAACATGGCCACATACAAACATGCCATATTCATGGGCTTTTTTTACAATGGCTGGAGCCCAATCCCCGTTCATTGAGTTGTATAATTTCACGCCATAAAAGCCCATTTCGTGATAACGATCCACGGCTGCCAAGGCCTCTTCCTCACTTGAGACTAAAATTCCATTATTTGCGCTGTATTCACTTTTTCCTTCAATAAAGCCCAGACGATGTACTCTGGGTCCGGCCAGAATCCCGGCATCTATTTTATTGATTAATTCATCCAATACCGCATTGTCATTTCCCATGTCACGAAAGGAAGTAATTCCTGCTAAAACATTCAACAAAGCTCTTTCATCTCCCGTATGTGCATGCATTTCATACATTCCGGCCACCAAGGTGCCTTCAGCTCCATCGATGACAACTTCATCGGTACCAGTTGTATTGGGCGCATCAATACTTACAATTCGGTCCCCATCCACCAACACGGACGAAAGTGGAGTGAGTGCCAAAGATTTGGGATCAAATATTCTTACGTTGTCGATTCGTACTTTTTTTCCATAATTATGGGCGTACTTCTTTTGCAATGATTCAAATCGTTCCGTGGAATATTTTTCGGCATAGGCCCGAAGTTCTTTTTCTTTTGCTTCAAACCCTTCGCGAACAATAACAAATGAAGGACTTATAATAGCGAATAGCCGTTGATCATTATCGGCAATAAAATAAGAAGGATTCATATCGGCTCCCGACATGGCATAGGTGGTAAGGTCCAGAGAAGTGGAGTCGACCATAATACTGGCTTTTTCCATCTCCGTAAGTCGAAGTGCGCCTCCCGGGAGTACATCGGCTGATTGATTAGGAGATTTGAGAAGGCTGCGAGCCATAAGAATTTCGGAATACGGACTCCCCGACTGATTTACATACCATTTGGCTTTGTCCAGGTTAGTGCTATCACTTCCAGTAGCATCTGTCCATGAAGCTACAGTTCCGTTCCATGTATACTGTTCGTCAACGGCATTTCCAAAAGTGGTGTTTCCGGCAATGTTCCATTGAACAGGAAAGCCTTCCTTGTTTAAGACTATAGTTTCGTTCATGGTAGGGCCACGTCCATTGTTTTTATAATCATAGTCTATTTGGATCGTATCTCCTGAAATTTGCGTTTTCAGGTGTCCAATTGTGGTGCTCCCAAAAATTACCGAATACGTTTCATCTCCTTGGTAATCGATCAAGGAGGAAACGGAAGAAGATTCTTGTTTACAGGAAATTAGGAGTAATAAGACAAATGGTAAGTAGCGAAATTGGAATTTCATGATCAGTCGATTTTTAATAATTTATGGAAGATAGTAATTCATATGCTTTCGCCCATATTAATTTCTAATGACACAGGGAATTGGGTAATTGTTTCCCATTATCGCACTCAACTACTTAATTGGAAAATACTTTCAATGCCACTTTATCATGAATCTTATATTCAGGGTATTGTAATATTTCACTATTTAGAACTATGAGTCGGAGAACCAAAAAAGTATTTGTAACCCAGTTGTGAAGCTTTGTCAACTTCTCGGCTATGAGTAGTTGCGTATATGCAATTACTTATAACCATTGTTAGCCTTTGTTTTTTATTAATTTCCGAATTCTTTTAATGGAATTTCTGCGGGATTAAAGTCGATTCCCAATTCTTTTTTTGCCTTTTCGTTTTTGTAAATAGTTTTGGCGTTTCCTTTAGGCTTTTCGCCATTCAGCATTTTGGTAATATCCGAAACTTTCCAGCTTTCACTACTCAATAAATAGTTTTTTCCGTGTAAACCCTTTTTTGTACTTGAATAATAAATTCCGTCCGCAACATCTTTTACATCAACTATTGCGAATTCTGTATCAGTATCAAATAGCATTTGCACAAATGGATTCGGTGCTATTTTGTTTTTAAATAGGAATTGTAAGCCAGAAGAAGTAGAATCTTCTCTCTGCGATAGAGATTTTCCCATTACGGCAACAGGTGATACACTTGTTATTTCAAAATCAGTATTCGGATGCTCTTTTATAAATTTCTCTACCGTTTGATTGGCAATAAATTTTGCCTGTGCATAAGGATGACTTTCTTCGCTCATAAATGGTTTATCATTTTCATCAATGGTATCGTTAGTATCCTTTCCTTCAGGAAGCAATGGGAAATTCGTGTTATAAGATGCCACAGAGGCAATAAAAACTACCTTTTCAATTCCTGGTGTTATGTTAATTACTTCAAGGAAGTTTTCCGTTCCTTTAATTGTTGGGTCAAATAATTCTGTTTTAGGGTCTTGTACGTCCAACTGAAAAGGTGTTCCGCCGTGAACAACTATATCACAATTTTGAATAAATTCTTCAAGTTGATTCTTGTTTTCAACTTTTAGAGGAAGAACCTCTAGGTTTTCTGAATTCTGTAGTTCTTTTAAATGGCTGTATTTTTCTGTTTTAGAAATGTCGGTAGCGGATACTTTGACCTTAAATCCTTCCTCCAAAAATCTCTTTGTAGTATGACTTCCAATGAAGCCTGAACCACCAATAATTCCTACTGTTTTCATATTTTTTGTTTTTGATTAGTATTGTTTTTCTATATAATGGCTAACAGTCTTGTATATCCATCAGTTACGGGTTAATATGCCTTAATTTTCGGTTTAGCACAGGCTTTAGCAATTCCGAGTGGATTAGGACGTAGTCGAACCCCTCGTTATTGCGGTTATACATTGTTAGGCACAGTTATTTTTTCAATTTTCTTTTTTATTGTTCGGTCATTTTGGGTTTCCCAAGTGCAATATTCAGTCAGATTTTCATTCAGTCCAATTAGGAAATTCCGATGTCCATTATACCAAGTCTCTGGTTTTTCAGATTCGAACCAATTTCGCAAGAGTGGTAATCCGATTTCGATTAGAAATTTCTTTATCTGTTTATTGTCTTTAATTTCCACTGCTTTTAAATTCACAGTCCATTTTTCTAATGGTTTTGAATATGTTCCAGAAATCACTCTCCAAAATCCTAAAAGGTCTCTTGATTCTCCTTTCATACTTCGTCCATTCCAACCTGGAACAAATATTCCCATCCGATGTCCTTTTTCTTTGTCAAACGAGATAGACAAGTCATTATAAATTCCGATTCCGTTCAACGATTCCGAGGTTTGTTTAGCTCCGATTGAGTGAGTCAATCCGTTAATTGGTTTCGATTTGTGACTTGTTGTTATCAATGTTCGCTTCTAATTGTGCCTAACGGCCTCGTATAACCGTCAGTTACGGGTTAATATGCGTAAATTTTCGGTTAAGCACGGACGTTAGCAATTCCGAGTGGATTCGGACGTAGTCGAATCCGCCGTAATTGCGGTTATACATTGTTGGCTGTAGTATTTTTTTATCCGCTAATATATTATTATCAATTCTGATTCTTTCCTGCACCAATTATTTACATTTCCATCTTGGTCAATTAATAGGTAATAAGTGGTGCTTTTTCTTTTATAGTTTTCCGATACAATTACATAAAAATTTTCAATATCATCTTTTTTATGATATGGTTGGGAAATTCTTAAATTCATACCACTACTACTTATAGATTTTTTAATACGAAACTGTTTTTTATCCAAGTTGTTATAATTCATCACGTGAGTTGGGGAATCAAAATCCATTTGTTCAAGAGCATAAATTTCGAAAATTTTCAATTCCTTTCCCTCTGTCAATAATTCTCCAGTCAGACATTGGTTAACTTGAAATTTATAAGAAGAGAAGTGAAAGTCAGTCGTGTATTTTGGAATTTTTATTCGTTTTTCAACAGGGAACTTTGTCAATAAACTGTCCTTGTAAAAATCGAATGCGATTTGTTCAAAAAAAGGAATTTCAACTTGTCCAAAACTAAAGTTGAAACTCAATATTAATATTACAATCGCGATTTTTTTCATATTACAGCCAACGGTTTAGCTATGAACAGTACGGGAGCAAACTAGCGTTTGCTTTCCGCCATGCACGTAGCGAAATCTTTTGGTTTTGTTTTATTTTTTTCTCGACTAAAGCGAAATCCCAAAGATTTCGCAACTTCCTAAAAATACGCAAACCTTTCGGTAAAGCCCGAAACCCGTATTGTTTATAGGTTTTGTTGTGTTTAGTTATTTTTTGATTAAAAATTAGACTGTGTTAAGATAAAGTTGCTGTAGTACTTTAAGGTCAATTTTAACCTTAAACAATCGCTCGTAATCCTTTGCTTGCTGTTTTAACGCTGGCGTATTTTGAGATAAGTCCCACAAATCAATTATTCCTTGAAATCGATTTAATGATTTTTTATCTTTAAAAAAAGAGTAGGCTTTACTTGTTAGTTTTCCTGCTAGACTAACATAATTAAGGTTTGATAGAAAGTCCTCAGCCGCATCTTGATTATCCACGACTTTTTCTAATGCGCCATCTACCCCTGAAGCTTTCTTTATATCCCAAAAGTGATGTAGAATCCTGGAACTTTTCTTATTATATTTTTTTGAAAACGAATTCCAAAAATCCCTTATTTCATCAATAGCCTCGATTTGACTTTTGATATTATCAGCTTCGTCAATCCTTTTTTCAAGTTCGCTAAACGAATTTCTTAAGTCTGTAAAGTCTTCTCTTAATTGCCTTAATTTTACAGGTATATCAGACAGTTCATTACATTGGGATAGGACTATGGAAACTAAAGGAGGTATAGGTGTTTTTTTATAGCCAGTATATTTAGTTAGGGTTTCAATTTTTTGATTGTGAAATTCAGATAAGATTTTGTAAGATTGATTTGAAGGCAATAGTGAAGTATTGACTTCTTTTTGAGCCTTCATTCCGCTATAGGGCATACAAGAATGACAATTTATATCTGAATTTTCATTGTAAAGTCCCTGTAGCATTTCTTTTTGAGACCTACCTATAGCTATTATTAAGTAATTTGGTTCTTTAGGTAAAATATTAAATCCGAAATTTCTCCAGAGATAGGGAAACTTTTCGTCTGGTTCCAAAAAGATTATGGGTTTGAAATATTTTGATTTAATTTCTTCTGATGAGTTTTTCTGGAAATTATCTATATGGAATTGACTCTCATCTTTTCCTTCGATAAATGGTTCACAAAAAACACACTTACCATAAAACGGACCTAACCAGTCTCTAAAGATTATTTTATCTCCTTTGTTAAACAGTATGTTATAAATAGGTCTGCCATTTTTGAAAGTATTTTTATTTGTATTTGTAAAATGATACCATTCGAGTACAGAAAAATGAAAGGTTTCATTTAGTACGTAACTTTCTATAAAACTATTTAATGAGAAAATAAATTCCTGCTTGGGTTTCCCATACCCGCCAATTACATAGTCAAGTTCGTCAATTATACTAAAATTGAGATAGGCTACATTGTAAGGTTTCTCTATGTCTGACATATTTTAGTCTTCATTCCCGTTATTTTCTAGTTAGTTTGGAGTTTACTATAATTAAACACAACGGTTCGTGTATGGCTTCGTTGCGGAAAATGTCCAACGGACTTTTCCGCCGTAGCCCTAAGTTAGCGAATCAGGCTGGAATTTACATATGGAAATTCCGACCGCAATGAGCTATACACAATGTTAGGTGTTGTTTTTTAAAATATAGGGATTCCAAATTCCTTTGTTGAATTCTTTTCAAGAAACTTTGGTAGTTCTCGATGATTTCGATTGAAAAATAGTTCAAGGCCTTTTTCAATTGAATTTCTGCTGTATCCTTCGCGGAAACTCTCTTCCCATTCCCCATCTACTAAATAAGAATGATAAATAACAAATACGGGACCATCATCTCCAGGATATGTCATAATTCCAAGATCGTGGTCATTCATATGGTCTTTAATGCCTATTGTTGGATTAGATTTTGATTCAGGGTTGTTAAACTTTGCCGTTTGTTCCTCCCATGGAAAGTTGTTGAATTCTTCAGTTATTTTTTTTAAATCCACTTGTCCTTTGTTCTGTACTTCGTCATTTTCCATATCATAGTACTGAAAATTATAAGTGAACTTGTCTACAGGTTTGTGTCCAGAAAAACAACCTAATAACAAAACAGCGCTTAAAATTGATATATATGTTTGTTTCATACTTAGATTAAATAACACCTAACGGTCTAGTGTATGAGTAGTAGTGGATTTCTACTCACAAACCTTTCGGTTTTGCACTGACCTTTGTTTTGTGTTTACACTTTGATTTTATCACTTAAACCGCTATTACTTATACACATTGTTCTCTGCTGGCTTAGAATAATACACTAGTTTCCTTTCTTACTTTAGTTCCCCAATTGCACAGTTTTTTTAATACAGGAACCAATTCTTTTCCTGCTTCTGTTAAATGATATTCTACACGAGGTGGAACGGTTTTAAAGTCTTCTCTAATAATCAAACTCTCTTTTTCCAAATCTTTTAAACGTTGGGTTAGCATTTTTTCTGAAATCCCTGGGATATTTCGTTTGATTTGTCCATATCGATTAATGCCTTTGGAAAGATTCCAAATGACGTTTACTTTCCATCTACCGTTTAACAACTCAACAGCATAGGTAAGTCCACAAGACATTTCTAGGATTTTCTGATTTTCTGCATTGGTAGAGTTCTCTTTCCTCATAACTACGCACTAAATTGTATGTACCGTAAAAATGGTATGGTACAAACATAGTAAATAAGTTTGCGGTATTAATATTAAAAACCGTAAAAATGAATTTTAAAAAAATCAATGTAGTACTGTTTTCAGTACTATTATCAGCAGGTCTATACGCACAAAAAAAAGATTGTGCGAAAACTTGTATGCACATTAACAAATCGACAAAAGTTACTTTTAAGAGTAACAAGGTTTATGAATTTGCTTACGCCACAGTAAACCCAGAAAAAGCTGAAATATTGGGTGAATACATTCAAAAAGTAATTCCAATTGCTGCAAAATATGGTGGGAAACCATTCGTTTCATTCTTGGTTGTAAAATCGGAAAGCGAAAAATTTCAGGTAAATACGGTGGCCATTTTTGAATGGGATAGTCCACAATCTCGTTTAAATCTTTTGGCAGATAAAGACTACCAAAAAATCACACATCTTAGAGATGCTGCGATTCAAGATGAAATGCAATTTGGTTGGTTTAATGTGAGCCAAGATTCACCTATTGAGTTTAAATCGGATAAGATTTATGAGATTGGAACAGCAAATCTTGTAAAAGATGGCGGGGAAATTTTGCAGGAATACAATCAAATTGCAGAACCCATTAAACGCAGTTATGGTGGTGATTATCCAGAGTTTAAAATCGTATTTGAGAGTTTAAAAGACAGTAGAGGTCAGGCGACATTCAGTCCGCAAATGCAGTTTATTGTTGAGTGGCGAAGTCTTGAAGACAAGGACAAGCTTTTTGCTAATCAGGATTTTAAAACCAAGGCTGTTCCTATTCTTATGAAAGCCATTGATACGTTTGATCCTGTATTTACAAAAATTAATATTCAATAACTTAAAAAATGAGACTAGAAAACAAAGTAGCGGTAATTACAGGCGGAAATAGTGGAATTGGCTTAGGTATAGCTCAAGAGTTTAAAAATGAAGGTGCGAAAGGTGTAATTGTAGGTAGAAATCCTAACAAAATGGAAAAAGCACTGGACATTTTGGGTGATGATTTTATTGGAATTAAGGCAGATGTTACCAATACCACAGAGTTAGAAAACCTTTTTACCACGACTGCTGAAAAGTTTGGGAAATTAGATGTTCTTGTAGTAAATGCAGGTGGGGCAATTGGAGAAGGTTCGTTAAGTACCATTCAAGAAGCTAGTGAGTTAGACTACGATAGAATGATGGATTTAAACTTAAAAAGTGTTTTTTTTACCGTGCAAAAAGCGCTTCACTATTTAAAAGATGGTGCTTCCGTGATATTGGTTGCCTCAATTGCCATTCATAAAGGGATGCCCGGATTAACGGTGTATTCTGCTGCAAAAGCTGGTGTTCGTTCTTTTGCTCGTACATTTTCTAAAGATTTACTGGATAGAAAAATAAGGGTAAATGTACTGAGTCCAGGAACCGTTGATACGCCGTTGTTTGAAAACCTTGGGATTCCCGAAGAACATTCGGTTCACGCAAAACAATCGTTTACAGAATTAATTCCAATTGGAAGAATTGGTAAGCCTACTGATATGGGTAGGGTGGCAGTTTTCTTAGCTTCAGAGGATTCTACCTTTATTTTGGGCGAAGAAATTATTGCCGATGGTGGTGTCGTGAATTTGTAGAGTTATTTTCAATTGGTATTATTAAGAGTCGATATATTTTGTTTTATGTCGACTTTTTTAGCTTGCAGAGAACGGTTAGGCTATGATTTCGTTATTGCCTCCGACGAGCGTAGCGAGAGGAAGGCACTGTTGAATGTATTACGTAGGCTTGTTCGTTTGAAATTAAATTCAATTAAAATTATTAAGGATAGAGGTAAGCAATGAATTATAGCCATTGTTACCTGCTGGCTTTTTTACTTTATTCAATTCGTTCAGTTTGATTTTCTTCGTCAGGTTTTATACTCAATTTAATTCCGATAGTTATTAATTGAATAATTCCAATTATCCAATAAGTCGGAAATCTTAAAAAGGTATAAGCAACTTCAAAACTATCCATCCATTCACCAACAATTTGTAATTCAATTATCATCGAAATAAATGGCAATAAAAACCCGAACATTAGTCCGCCTAAAATGCATCCTGTTTTTTTCTCAATGTTTGTTTTCCAATATTTTATATTGACGAAGATTAAAATTCCAAAAACTACATAGTCAAAATATCCAATCAGCATTAATTAATCTAGTTTTATTTCAATGTTTTTGTTTTCTAAATCAATCTCAATCCATTCAGATTGAGATTCCAAATCAGGAATGCATTCGGTTAATTCCGTTCCTTTAGCATATTTGCTCAGGGCTTTTTTTCCGAAATGAACAGTCGCTTTAAATTCCGTTTGTCCAGATTTTCCAATCCACGCTTTAGTTTCTATTTTCCTCTTATCATTCACATATTTTTTAGTCAATTGGTTTTCAGTTGGGAACAACGAAACTCCATCACACCAAAATCCCTTTAATTTTGGGTCAGTCGATTTTTCCAATTCATGACAAATTCGGTATTCCAGTTGAGTGCAGAATTCCTCATTAAACGGTATTTCGATATTTTGTTGTGAGTTCGTCATTCCAGCTTGCAGCTAACGGTCTCGTATAACCGTCAGTTACGGGTTTTTAGTTACTGTTTTTCGATTAAGCACAGACGTTAGCAATTCCGAGTGGATTCGGACGTAGTCGAATCCGCCGTAATTGCGGTTATACATTGTTGCAGGTAGTTTTTTATTCACTTTTTGGGAATTCAATTTCAATTATTTCTGCTTCTCCAATTCTATTTGGTCCTTCGTGAATCCACCATTTTCTTCCAATATCCATATATTCATCGATTGGTTGCCTTGATAAAAATCTAACCAAAACTTCCTTAGTTTCTCCAGGCATAATCCATTCGGTTTGGTCAAATTGAATATCTCCCAAATATGCATATTTGAATCGTCCATTTGATTGGTATTCAAAAATGTGGTTTGGTCGATATCCACTTTTAATTCCTGTTTCCCTTCCGCCATTTTCGGTAGAAACTAATTTTAGATTCGCCTTAACGTGAATCATTTCAGGCGTTTCATCAAGGTCAAAATCCGTTATACTGTAATCAGTATATTTTCCGAAAGCGTGAGTATCAAAAACTTTTCCGTATCCTAAATTCAACCATCTTTTGTAAATCAATTTTCCATTGAAATACAAATAGAGTTCATTGTCGTCTTTTATTTCCTTTCGTATTATCACGGTTTTCTTAAATTACCTTAAACTACTGGATATAAGGAAAACTCCCCCATGTCCCTACTATTTTGTACTAAATGTACTATTTATTTGTCCAAAATTAATCTGCTGGAATATTATGTCAATTCCTGATTTTATAAAATAAAGGTAGTGAAAAGGTATAGTGGCGGTATCATTAGTAGTTATACATACACAATAGCATTGGTTGGCCACTTTTTTTAAAAGAAAACCCTTCAAAATCAGTTGATTAAGAAGGGTTTCTGTACTCGAGGCGGGACTTGAACCCGCACGGGCAAATGCCCACAGGATTTTAAGTCCGGCGTGTCTACCAATTCCACCACTCGAGCAGGACTTAAACAAAAAAACGCTGTAAACAGCGTTTGGAGCGAAAAACGGGATTCGAACCCGCGACCTCCACCTTGGCAAGGTGATGCTCTACCAACTGAGCTATTTTCGCATTTTAAAGAACATCTGCAGCATCAGTTACTGCCGATGCGGATGCAAATTTAAAACAATTCCGCAAAAAAGAAAGAAATATTTTAGGAGGAAGCCTTTTTCTTTTTGCCCAACAAACGTTTGATCTCGTTAAGCTTCATCAATGCTTCCACAGGAGTAAGGGTATCAATATCCAAATGCAGAATTTCTTCCTTGATTTCTTCGAGTAAAGGGTCATCCAGATTAAAGAAACTGAGCTGCATTTCTTGTTGCGTTGCCTCCAAGGTGCCCGCTATTTCTTCGCTGGAATGTGATTTTTCGAGCTTTTTCAGGATTTTATTGGCTTTTTGAATCACCTGTTGTGGCATCCCCGCCATTTTGGCCACATGGATTCCAAAACTATGTTCACTACCTCCCGGGATTAATTTCCGAAGGAAGAGTACATTATCTTTTAACTCCTTTACCGAAACATTGTAGTTTTTAATGCGCCCAAAAGTATTGGTCATTTCGTTGAGTTCGTGATAATGCGTTGCAAAAAGTGTCTTTGCCCTGGAAGGATGTTCATGCAAATATTCAGAAATGGCCCAAGCAATGGAAATTCCATCATATGTGCTGGTTCCCCTGCCAATTTCATCCAATAAAACCAGACTCCGTTCCGAAAGGTTGTTCAAAATGGAGGCTGTTTCGTTCATTTCTACCATAAAGGTAGATTCACCCATCGAAATATTATCGCTTGCCCCCACACGCGTGAAAATCTTGTCCACAACACCAATTTTTGCTTCGGATGCGGGAACAAAACTTCCCATTTGGGCGAGGAGGACAATTAGGGCGGTTTGACGGAGTATGGCCGATTTACCACTCATATTAGGGCCGGTGATCATAATGATTTGCTGCTCATCACGATTTAGGAAAACATCGTTGGTAACATAGCTCTCCCCAAGAGGCAACTGTTTTTCGATAACTGGATGTCGTCCGTCTTTGATCTCCAGACTTGTGGAGTCATTTATAGTGGGTAAGATGTAATCATGTTCTTTGGATAGTTGGGCAAATCCAGAGAGGCAATCCAGTTGCGCGATTAACTGTGCATTTTTTTGCACTGGAACTATGTATTCTTGCAGCCACACCAAAAGTTGGTCAAACAGTTGTTGCTCCAATTGCAGAATACGTTCTTCGGCACCCAATATTTTGGCTTCGTACTCTTTGAGTTCCTCTGTAATATAGCGCTCTGCGTTGACCAAGGTCTGTTTTCGAATCCAGGTTTCAGGTACCTTGTCTTTGTGGGTGTTGCGCACTTCGATATAGTAGCCAAAAACATTGTTGGAGGCAATTTTGAGTGAAGTAATGCCCGTTAGCTTCGTTTCTCGCTCCAACATTTTATCGAGATAATCCTTTCCGGAAAAAGCAATATTGCGCAGTTCATCCAGCTCTTCGGAGTAACCAGTGGCAATCGTATTTCCTTTTTGCAGGTTGATGGGCGCCTCCTCATTAAGCGTTTCTTTTACTTTGTTGCGAAGCAGCTCGCAATCATCCAACAGTTCCCCGATCAATTGAAGTGAAGCATTGGAACTTTGGGTAGCCAATTGTTTTATGGGACCAACCGCTTCAAGCGAATTTTTTAACTGAATGACTTCCTTGGGGTTTATTTTTCCGGTGGCCAGTTTGGAGATCAAACGCTCCAAATCACCCATTTGTTTGATCCAATGCTGGGTTTTTTCAAGCTGGGTTTCTTCTTCTTTTAAATACGAAACCACTTGATGGCGTTGTTGGATCTTTTCAATATTTTTCAGCGGAAGGGCCAGCCATCGCTTTAAAAGGCGACCACCCATGGGAGAAATAGTCTTGTCGATGATATCCAGCAGCGTCACCGCATTGAGGTTGGTAGAATGATACAATTCCAGATTGCGAATAGTAAAACGGTCCATCCATACATATTCCTCTTCGGCAATACGCTGAATTTTGTTGATATGCTGTAACTGCCTGTGTTGGGTTTCCGACAGATAATGCAGTACGGCTCCAGAAGAGATTATTCCATAACCCAAATGATCTATACCAAAACCCTTAAGATTTTTGGTCTTGAAATGATTTGCCAGACTTTCTTGGGCATAATCCTCCTGAAATATCCAGTCCTCCAAATAAAAACTATGGAATTGTGTTCCAAAAAGCTCTGTGAATTCCTTTTTATGTGCTTTGGAAACCAAAACCTCGTTTGGGCCAAAATTTTGCAACAATTTATCGACCTGTTCCGCGGAACCTTCCGCAGTTAAAAACTCACCGGTAGAAATATCCAAAAAGGAAACGCCAAATTTATTGCGTCCAAAGTGCACCGCGCAGAGAAAATTATTTTGCTTGGCAGATAAAATGTCATCATTTAGCGCAACGCCGGGAGTAACCAATTCGGTAACACCCCGCTTTACTATGCTCTTGGTCAACTTGGGATCCTCCAATTGGTCACAAATAGCCACACGTTGACCTGCTTTTACCAATTTTGGTAAATAGGTGTTGAGCGAGTGGTGAGGAAAACCCGCCAGTTCCGTTTTATCTCCCCCATTGTTTCTGTGGGTAAGGATAATTCCAAGAATTTTACTTGCCTTAATGGCATCTTCACCAAAAGTTTCATAAAAGTCCCCAACACGAAAAAGTAGCAGCGCATCAGGGTGTTTTACCTTGATAGCATTGTATTGCTGCATTAGGGGGGTTACTTTCTTTGTTTGTGAAGATGCTGCCAAAGCGATGGATTTTCCGTTATTTTTGAACCGGGTAAAAACGAAAGTACCGTTTTCCCTATAGATCAGAAATTTTTGTTGATATTTTCACTTGGATGTTGAAAACCTATGAACCGTAAACTAGAAAACAGCGAATTGGGCCGATTGGATGTCGAAGGCTTTAAAAATGTGCGCAAGTCTCCCATAATTTTGATTTTGGACAACATCCGAAGCTTAAACAACATAGGTTCGGTGTTTCGTACCGCGGATGCATTTCTGATTCAAAAAATCTATTTGTGCGGGATTACGGCCACTCCGCCCCACAAGGATATTAGAAAAACAGCTTTAGGAGCAACCGAAAGTGTGGATTGGGAGCACAGACAGAACACTTTGGAGCTTATTCAAGAACTTCAAACCGAAAAAATCAAGGTAATCGCCGTTGAACAGGCGGAAGATTCCACTATGCTCAATGACTTTGATGTTGTTGAAGGCGAAACATTGGCATTGGTTTTTGGCAATGAGGTAAAAGGAGTTTCACAAGAAGTGGTTTCTGCGAGTAATGTGGTTTTAGAGATTCCCCAATTTGGTACAAAACATTCTTTGAATATCTCGGTAAGTGCTGGAGTGGCGGTTTGGGATATTTGGTCTAAAATGAATGCCCTAAAAACAAAAAAGCCCTGAAAAATCAGGGCTAAACATATAGTTTGAGTTAGTTAGTTCCTCTGTAAAGAGAAGGCTAATAAAATAAAACCATTCGTTATATGCAAACTTTTTCTGAAAATTCTCTTAAAACTTTGATAAAAGAATTTGGTCCGAAAGCGCCTTTAAAATGGTGTTATAATCCTTTTTGTCGGCTACAAAATCAAACTCGCTGATATCCAAAATCATACTGTTCTGATTGGGATGTCCTTTAATAAAATCCAAATACCCTCGATTTATCTGCTCCAAATAAGAAGGGCTTATGTTTTGTTCATATTCCCGGCCTCTCTTTTTGATATTATCCAACAAACGCTCCGTGTTTTGATAGAGGTACAGATAGATTTCGGGTTTTTTGACCTCCTTGTACATAAAATTGAACACCTTACGGTACAAATCGAATTCCTCTTCTTGCAGGGTGATTTTTGCAAAAATCAGTGACTTAAAAATGTCATAATCACTGATCATAAAGTTTTTAAAAAGGTCAAATTGCGAAGTGTCGTCGGTAAATTGTTGGTAGCGATCTGCTAAGAAAGACATTTCCAAAGGAAAGGCATAACGGGTTTGGTCCTCATAGAACTTGGGAAGAAAGGCATTGTCAGCAAAACGTTCCAATACCAACTTTGCGTTAAAATCGGCTGCAATCATCTTGGACAAGGTAGATTTTCCTGCCCCGATATTACCTTCAATCGCTATGAACTGAAGTTGCGAAAAAAGCTCCGTTCTATTTTTAAACAGTTTGTGCTTCGTCTTTTTCAATTGACTTCGATCTTTGCATTGCTGCAAAAGATTACGAATATCCTTATTTAGAATGGGATGGTAATATTGGGGAGCAATATCGGCCAGAGGTCGTAATACAAAATTTCGGTCAACCATCTTAGGATGTGGAACGGTCAGCTCATCTGAATTGACGGTATCGTTGCCATAAAGGATGATGTCAATATCCAAGGTTCTGGATTGGTAGCCGTCATGCTCACTTCTTTCACGTCCAAAATCACGTTCTATCTGAAGTATAGTTTCGAGCAATTTTGATGGAACAAGTTCCGTTTCAACCGCAATACAAACATTTAAAAAGTCATCTCCGTCAAAACCAACAGCCGGGTTTTCATAAACAGCAGATACGGCCAGAATTTTCCCAGCTTTTTCTTGAATACTGAAAAGGGCGTTTTGCAGTGTAAGAAAGCGATTGCCCATGTTGCTTCCCAAAGAAAGATATGCCTGTTGTTTATGACCCATAATCAGAAAAACAAAGTAAACAAAACAATATAACAATGGTTATATTTGACGCAGAATAAAATTTTTTTGATGAATTTTTTGAGAAATCTTTTGGCCTCAATTTTGGGATGTTTGGTAGCATTTGGCATACTGTTCGGCATGTTCATGATATTTTTGGCTTTAGTAAGCAGTGCAGATGATGGAGTGGTGGTTAAGAAAAATTCCATTTTGGAAATAAGCTTTACGGAACCCATCCGGGATTATTTGGGTAAGGATGAAACTGACCCCTTCGGTGGATATTGGAACGATGAGGCAGGATTAGATGAGATAATTCATGCTATAAAAGTGGCTGGCGGAGATGAAAAAATAAAGGGAATTAGCCTTACCACCAGTTTTGTGCAAGCCGGTCTTGCCCAAGTGCAAGAAATTCGTAAAGCACTGAAAGACTTTAAAGCTACCGGGAAGTTCATTTATGCGCATTCCGATTTCTTCACACAAAAGGACTATTACCTGGCCAGTGTAGCAGATGAGTTGTATTTGAATCCAGTTGGAGGCATGGATTTCAAAGGATTGTCGACAGAGGTGTTATATTTTAAGGATTTACAGGAAAAAACAGGCATAAAAATGGAAGTGATTCGTCATGGAAAATACAAAAGCGCTGTTGAACCCTATCTTTCAGATACCATGAGTCCTGAGAATCGTGAGCAAATTCAAGAACTGATCACCTCCTTATGGGACGAAATGGTCGGTGAGATTGGTGCTTCACGAGGTATAAGCACAAATAGACTGAATATTGTGGCAGATACATTGGGTGGACGCACTCCTGAGTTTGCCGTTGCTTCGGGTTTGATAGACGGCAATCTTTACTTTGATGAATATGAAAGTTTAATGAAGGAAAGCCTTGGAGTTGACAAGGATGATGACCTTAATTATGTGAGTTTTCAAGATTATATTCCATTGGCAAGTGGAACAAAATATAATGTCGGCAAGAATAAAGTAGCAGTAATTTATGCTCAGGGAGAGATTTATTATGGTGAAGGGTCCAAAGAATTTATTGGACAAGGCCTGATTACAAGAGCACTTCAAAAAGCTACTAAAAGTGAAAGTGTTAAGGCAATCGTTTTGCGGGTTGATTCACCAGGGGGGAGTGCCTTGGTTTCGGATATTATCTGGCGTGAAGTGGAGTTGGCCAAAAAAGAAAAACCAGTGGTCGTTTCCTTTGGAAACGTTGCTGCCTCTGGAGGATATTATATTGGGGTAGGAGGGGATAAAATCTTTGCAGAACCTACAACCATAACCGGTTCTATTGGTGTTTTTGGAACAATCCCTAATGTAAGTGGATTGGCTGGAGATATCGGAATCAATGCAGAACAAGTTGGGACCAACAAGAACTCTGTCGACTATTCATTATTTGAGCCGATGAGCAATTCGTTCAGAGATGTGGTACAAGAAGGAATTGAAGATACCTACAATACTTTTTTAGAGCGTGTGGCAGCAGGAAGAAATATGAGTGTTGAAGAAGTGGATGTATTGGCTCAAGGTAGAGTATGGAGTGGTGTGGATGCCAAAAAAAATGGTTTGATAGATGAATTAGGGAATTTGGAAGATGCCATTGCCGCTGCGGCAGAAATGGCTGAATTGGAGACCTACGGAATTCGGAAATACCCTAAATACAAATCTGATTTTGAAGTTTTTATGGAGAATTTTGGAGGGGCCAAAGCCAAATTGGGAGAAGCCCTGATTCAAGAAGAAATCGGGAATGAAGCCTATCAGATACTAAAAGAATTCAAACAATTGACCAAACAAAAAGGAATCCAGGCCAAAATGCCATTTAGCCTAAATATCAAATAATCGGATGACGCAAAAGGATAAGAGAATTGCGTTTTCCATTTACCTCTATTTAGGGGCTTTGTTCATCACTTCCTTAGTGGTGTCCAACCTTATTTTTCAAAAATTCTTTTATTGGCACCCCTTTGGAGAAGTAACCATTTTTGGGGCACCATTGTTTGAGATTTCTGTTGGGATTTTACCTTACCCTATCACATTTTTGATAACAGATTTAATTTCAGAGATTTTCGGTAAAAAGAAAGCGAATCAGGTGGTAGTAGCTGGTATTTTTGCTTCTTTCTTTTCCTTGTTGATCGTGTCCACAGCTTCCGCTGCCTCAGCAACCGATTGGTCTCCGGTCTCCAACGAAATGTTCAATTCGGTTTTTGGAAATACCATAGTGGCCGTTTTTGCCTCTATGATGGCTTATCTGTTGGCTCAATTTGTAGATATTCAACTCTACCACTTCTGGAAAAGACTTACGAAAGGCAAATACCTATGGCTTCGGAATAACTTTTCAACCTTTTCCTCCCAGTTCATAGACACCTTTACTGTGGTCTTGCTATTGTGCAGTTTTGGTGAGATTCCATGGGAACTTTTTTATGGTCTTGTAATCAGTGGATTTGTTTTTAAGATTTTTATTGCCCTCCTCGACACCCCTTTGCTCTATCTTTTCGTATATCTAATACGCAGAAGATTTAACCTAAAATTAGGGGAAGAAATAGCCCTTAATTAGACTCTTCTTGCTTATTTTGTCGTTATAAACGCCCAAATTATGAGAACTAAAGCCTTAAAAATCATTGGCATAACCCTACTTGTCTTGATTTCGTTGCTAATTGCCTTGCCCATGTTACTTGAGGGAAAGATAGCCGATATCATCAAAAATAAAGTCAACAATAACATCAATGCGACCTTGGATTTTGAAAATGCAAGTTTGAGCTTGATTAAAAGTTTTCCCAATGCCCACGTTGAATTGGAACAATTATCCTTGGTAAATAATGCTCATTTTGAGGGTGATACCTTATTTGCCTCCGACCAGATTGCATTAAAGATGTCAATTAATGAATTGTTCAAAACGGCTGAAGAACCGATAACCATCAAAAGCCTGAAAGTGGATGGAGCAAAACTTCATATAAAAGTGGACGAATCGGAAAATGCCAATTATGACATTGGCAAAACCTCCGATGAAACCGCAAGTGCTGCTGAAAGTGAAGAAGGTGCAAATTTCACCTTGGCGATGGATGCTTATGAAATTACCAATTCTGAAATCACATACGCTGATTTGGTCAGTGGAATGCACTTGACAATCTCGGAGCTAAATCATTCTGGTGCGGGTGACCTTTCATTGGAGAAATCTGAGCTTAAAACGATGACGGATGCTTTGGTCTCTTTTGAACTGGATAGCGTTAAATACCTAAACAACAACAAATTGTTTTTGGATGCCTTAATAGGGATTGATTTGGCACAAAACAAATATTCATTTTTGGAAAATAAAGTAATGATCAACCAGTTGTCTTTAGTCTTTGATGGATTTGTACAGGTAAATGATGAGAGTCAGGAAGTGGATATTAACTTCAAAACGCCTTCTTCCGACTTCAAAAACTTTTTGGCTGTGATTCCGGAAGTTTATTCCAAGAATATAGAAGATGTACAAACCACTGGTAATTTTGAGGTGGCTGGACAGTTCAAGGGCATTGTTGATGAAGAACATATTCCCACTTTCAACATTCAAATAAATTCAGAAAACGCCTCTTTTAAGTATCCCGATTTGCCAAAATCGGTTCAAAATGTATATATCGACACTGAAATCAACAATCAAACAGGGGTTGCTGAGGACACCTATGTCAACATTAAGAATGCCACTTTTACCATTGACCAGGATAAGTTTAGTTTAAAGTCCAGAATCAATGATTTGATGGGCAATACCAAGGTGAATGCACATTTGGATGGAAAAATGAACCTGGAGAACATTTCCAAAGCGTATCCTATGCCTTCCGACTATAATTTGAAAGGGATCTTGGTAGCTGATGTCACTACTTCTTTTGATATGGCCAGCTTGGAAAACAATCAGTATCAAAATACGAAGACCAATGGCAATTTAGCGGTTTCTAATTTTGAGTATAAGTCTGAGGAATTGAAAAATTCCGTAGCTATTAGCTCAGCTGCTGTGGATTTTACTCCGGAGACGGTTTCATTAAATTCTTTTAAAGGTAAAACAGGACAAACCGATTTTGATGCTACGGGAACTCTGTCGAATCTGCTCGGTTTTGTGTTCAATAACGAAAATATTGAGGGTAACTTTTCGCTCGTCTCAAATACTTTTGCCCTAAACGATTTTATGGTAGAGGAGGAAAGTTCTGAAGAAGAGACCAGCGATACTGGTTCAGAAGGAGAGGAACGTATTAAGATTCCGTCTTTTTTGGATTGCACCATTGATGCTACTGCAGGAACCGTGCTATATGATAACCTCCAACTGAAAAATGTTCAGGGGAAATTGGTCATTAAAGATGAAACCGCAACAGTCCAAAACTTGAAATCCGATTTGTTCGGAGGGACTTTAGGGGTATCAGGTTCGGTTTCTACCAAAGAAGATACATCGACCTTCAACATGGATTTAGGAATGAACAATTTTAATATTGGAGAATCTTTTTCCTCCTTGGAATTATTTAAGGTGTTAGCTCCATTGGCGAATGCCCTTCAGGGAAAACTCAATTCGGATATCAAAATATCAGGAAATTTAAAAGAAGATTTTACACCCAATTTGGCTTCTATTTCCGGTGATGTTTTGGCAGAGCTGTTATCAACAAAGGTAAAAGCGGAAAACGCACCTTTGCTGTCTGCAATGAGTTCCAAACTTAACTTTTTAAACACTGACGATTTAGATTTAAGCGATTTAAAAACCGCATTGAGTTTTGACAATGGTTCTGTAAAGGTAAAACCATTTGCTCTAAAGTATAAGGATATAGCTGTAAATGTGGATGGAAGCCATACGTTTGATAAACAGTTGCAGTACTCAGCAACCTTGGATGTCCCGGCCAAATATTTGGGCAATGATGTGAACAATTTGATTGCTAAAATGGATGATGATAGTTTAAAGGATTTGACCATTCCTGTGGTGGCTAATATTGGAGGAAACTACACAAATCCGAATGTAACCACAGATTTGAGCTCTGGAGTTTCCAAATTGACAAAACAATTGGTGGAGATTCAAAAGCAGAAATTGTTAAACCAGGGTAAGGACACGGCCAAGGATTTATTATCAGATGTATTTGCCAAGGATGATAAGGATTCTACCCAAACAAGTTCTTCAGGTGTCAAAGAGGCTCTTGGAACCCTTTTGGGAGGAAAAAAGGATAGTACTCAGACCAAAGATTCCACCAATTCTGAAGATCCGGTAAAAAATACCGCAAAATCCATCTTGGGTGGTCTATTGGGTAAAAAGAAAAAGGATACGGTCAATAACTAATCCAAAGTAACGAGGACAGGAAGGTGGTCTGAAGGATACAATCCATTCTTTCTCCGGTCGTCAATGGTGCGAAAAGTTTCAACCTTCAAATTTTTGGTTAGAATGTAGTCTATTCTTCTCGTGAGCTTTTCATTTGGATTGAAGCCATTAAAGGTTCCTACAGGGCCATAGGCTGAGGCTACGCTGATTTCATATCCATCTTGCAGTTGTGTTTTCAAGATTTGAATTGGACTTTCTTCGGGATGACTATTTAAATCCCCAATAACGGCAACACGCTCATTGGCAATTCCCATTTTTTTTATAAGCTCAAGGACTAGTTTTGAGGAATTTTCCCTTGCTAGCTTCCCGATATGGTCATAGTGACAATTGAACACATGGGTTATTTTTTTGGTGCCTTTGTCCTTGAATTTGGCATAGGTCACAATTCGCTCCATAGAAGCATCCCATCCCACAGAAATCCTATCCGGCGTTTCAGAAAGCCAATAAGTTTTGGTGTTGACCAATTCCAAATTCTTCTTGTTGAAGAAAATTGCTGCGTATTCACCTTTTTGTTTTCCATCATCTCGTCCTACACCAACAAAACTGAAATTTTCCAGGGTGTTGCCCAAATAGGTCACCTGGTCATGTAAACCTTCCTGAATCCCTAAAATATCGGGGTTATAGTGCTGTATTAAATCTGCAACTTCTTGTTTGCGATTTTCCCACCAATTTTCCTTATCTCCTGGATTGTTATAGCGAATATTGTAGGTCATTATGGATTTTTGGGCATTTAGACTTATGCCTGCCAACAGTATGATGGTAAGAATCAACTCTTTTCTCACGTTTGTTTATTTTGGTTTTTTCAACTTAATATCGCTCGAACAATTGAATGGTATAATCCAAAAGTTCTATCCCTCCGCTTTTACCATGTCCGGGGATTACAATTTCCAAATCTGGAAACTCTTGTTTTATTTTTTTAACTGTGGTAGACCATTCAGAAACGTCGGCATCTTCTAGATTGCCCTTGCTGGCGTTCACTGATTTAATAAGACAACCACCAAAAAGAGCCTTTTCTTCTGAAGCATACCCAACCACATTATCTATGGTATGGCCCGCACCGAAATGTTTTACAAGAGCTGATGCGGAACCGACCTTAATTTCAATACTGTCCTTGAAATCGTTTTTGGGTAAAAGCTCCAATCCTTTTTGTTTGAGTAAAGAAATGGTTTCTTGGCTGCCATATGATTTTATGTTGCTTCCATGAAATTGATCAAGTCCACCCCAACAATCCTCATGAAAATGGGTAACTACCACGGCCACAATTTTCTTTTTCTGCTCTTTTTCAATCCATTCGATAAGCTCCTTTGAAGCCATGTTATTGGTAGGAGTGTCAAATACTATTGCTTCATCTTCATTGAAATAAACCATACCATTGCATCCCACCTTTCCAAAATCATCGGTTTGCAAGTAAGAGATATGCGCAAAAATATTATGACTACTTATGGGTTCGACCTTTAAATTATCCGTTTGATAGGGTTTGGGCTGTTTGTTTTTATTAGAACAGCTATAGAGTAGGGCCAAAGAAGTGAAAAAGAAAAGTGCTTTTTTCATTTAAAGTGATATACAGAGATGAAATTACTTAATACCTATACCAACATAGTACCCTTCACTACCTCTGACATTGAACACAGTGCTATCTTCAAAAATCAAATATTGACCCTTTACACCCTTCAGGACTCCGGTGTAACTTGGTGTCTTCTCCAAATTAAGACTCTTGACTTTTTCGGGATATTGCAACACTGGAAAATCCATGTGTGTCTCGGTGTTTGAATCGATGAAATAATCAGATGCCTCTTCTGGAACACTGGACTTGAGCTTATTTCTCCAATCCACAAGATTAACATCTTCTATGCTATTGGTGAGCATTTTACGCCAGCTGGTCTTGTCGCTTACATGAGCTTTTAGCGCTACCTCGGTGATGCCTGCCAAGTATCTGTTGGGCACTTCGACAATTTCGATAGCTTCATGAGCTCCTTGGTCTATCCACCGAGTCGGGACCTGGGATTTTCTGGTTACCCCAACCTTTACGTTACTGCTATTGGCCAGATAGACAATATGTGGTTGTAGCTGCGCTTTTTTCTCATATTCCAAATCACGGTCTTCCTTGCCTAAATGGGCTGTGCTCAATTCAGGCTTCATGATCCAATCCCCTGCAGCCGGAGATTCATAAAAACAAGATTTGCAAAAACCTTGTCGATAGATAGGTCTTTCCCTTCCGCAATTCAGACATTGATATTTAATGAAATCGATTTGTATTTCCTTGTCCAAAAGCTGGTTCATGTTTAAAAAATCGTTTTCAAAAACGAGATAATATTGGATAGGATTCCCTAATTCGGTTTGCATTTTGCGGAGAACACCTTCGTAAAGCATGGCGGAATTGATATGTTTTTAGACTGATTTGAAAATGAAGGCAAGATGACCTATTTTAGCTATAAGACCCAACCTCATTATAGGTTAAAGATACCTAAAAATGCCAATACCTTTATTCAATTCCATAGCTTCTTGGTTACTTAAAAAGCGCTATCACCAAATTGAGCTTTTTTTGAAATACCCGTTGGATGTGCAAAGTGAAGTTTTACAGCATTTGGTTGATTTTTCAAAAGATACCATGCTTGGAAAACAGTATGGGTTTAATGACATTGAAAAGTATGAGGATTTTGCAAACAGAGTGCCCATTGTAAACTATGAGGGTATAGCGGATTTGATTGAACGAAGTCGACGTGGAGAACAAAATCTGTTTTGGCCCACGGCGATAAAATGGTTTGCCAAAAGCAGTGGTACGACCAATGCGAAGAGTAAGTTTATTCCCGTAAGCACTGAAGCTCTGGAAGATTGTCATTATAAATCCAGTAAGGATTTACTTTGCTTATATCTTAACAACAATGAGAATTCCCAACTTTTTACTGGAAAGAGTTTGAGGCTTGGGGGTAGCAAAAAGTTGTATGAAGATAATGGGACGTTTTTCGGCGACCTTTCTGCTATTCTAATTGATAATATGCCGCTTTGGGCCGAATATAGTAGTACTCCGGGTAACAAGGTATCGTTAATGAGTGATTGGGAACCCAAGTTAAAAGCCATTATCGATGAGAGTATTCAGGAAAATGTGACCAGCTTGGCAGGTGTTCCTTCATGGATGTTGGTATTACTGAATGATGTATTGGAAAAAACGGGTAAAAACCACTTGTTTGAAATTTGGGAAAACCTTGAAGTATATTTTCATGGAGGAGTGAGTTTTGCACCCTATAGAGATCAGTATAAGAAATTATTGCCCAGGAAAAACTTCAATTACTACGAAACATACAATGCCTCAGAGGGATTTTTTGGGATTCAGGATAGGAATAATTCCCAGGACCTCCTCTTAATGTTGGATTATGGTATTTTTTATGAATTCATACCCATGGATTCCTATGGAAAAGAAGAAAAAGCCATTCCACTTTGGGAAGTTAAAACAGGAGTAAATTATGCCATAGTCATCACCACCAATGCTGGTTTATGGCGTTACAAGATTGGCGATACGGTACGTTTTACTTCAACAAACCCTTATAGAATTCGAATTACAGGGCGTACCAAGCACTTTATTAATGCTTTTGGTGAAGAACTCATTATTGAGAATGCAGAGGAGGCCTTGAACCAGATTTGCCAAAAAACTGATGCTCAGATCATGGATTACACTGCAGCGCCCATTTTTATGAACGGTAGCGAAAAAGGGGGCCATGAATGGATTATTGAGTTTCGAAAACCACCAAAAGATGTTGCCTACTTTACCGAGTTTTTGGACAATGCACTAAAATCGCTGAATTCTGACTACGAGGCCAAACGGTATAATAATATTACACTTCGAATGCCCAAAGTGCATGTTGCACGGCAAAACCTGTTTCATGACTGGTTAAAATCCAAGAACAAACTAGGCGGACAGCACAAGATTCCCAGACTGTCCAATGAAAGAGGTTATATTGATGAATTACTCCAAATGAACGAGATTTCTTAACTTTCAAGAGATCTCAATGGATTTCAGGGCGATTTTTAATCTTTTTCTCATAGTAGGGGCTATTCAGGGCTTTGTCTTCGTATTTGTAACGTTTGCAATGCGAAGGAAAATTGAAAAACCTATATTTTACCTTAATCTTTTTGTCATATTTCTTTCCTTGAACAACCTCCAGTCCTGGTTGATTGATAAAAACATTCTGGAGTATGGCAATATATCAACCTACCTAACAATACCGTGGTACATACTTATCGTACCTGCCTTTTATACATTTCTGCTACATTATCTGGGGATGGAAAGTAAAAAGTCCAACTTGATAAAACAAGGGATTGCCTTTTTCTTGGTAGCATCTTCAATTCGATGGTACTTGATAGTTTCCGTGATTGGAGAAACTACACCGATAGATTTGCTGCATAAGTACAATCTTCTAGAGGACTTCTTAACCTTGGTCTATTCCGTTTACCTCTACACTAAATGTGTTCTGTTACTTAAAAGACATAGGGGGCAGTATGCGGAAATTTTGGTTTATGATAATCTTATTTGGATTGTACACTTTTTAAGATGGGGTGCTTTAGTATTTCTTTTTTGGGGGATTGCAGTCCTACTTAACAGTGTGTTGCACATAGTAAAACCTCCGTATTCATATTATCCTTTAAGATTGACTTCTTCGATATTGATTTATTGGGTGGCTTATAAAGCGTTCTTCAGATATAGGTTGCTAAAAGATAGAGTAGCGTTGAGGGCGATTCTTGCTCCTAATAAGGGGGAGAATGTATTTTCGTCTGAGACAAAAAAAACCCGTGGGAAGTTCACCTTTGATCAGTTTGATTCTTTTATCCTTGAAAACAAACTTTTTCTAGACCCCAATCTAAGTTTGAATACAGTGGCATCAGCATTGCAAATTGGTGTGAGTACTTTATCCAAGGTTATCAATGAAGAACAACTCCATTTTTCGGATTATATAAATACGCTTAGGGTAAACGAATCAAAGAGAATATTAAAAGACCCTGACTTTGAAGCCTACACCATTGTAGCCATAGGTTTGGAATGTGGTTTCAACTCAAAGTCCACTTTTTACCAATCATTCAAAAAGATAACGGGTAAAACACCATCACAGTACCGAGGTTAATCTTCTAAGTAGCATTCGTCCGGATTTTTCCAAATGAGAGATTATAGGACATCTCTTTTCTCATGGTCCAATAGTTTTGAATGTAACCAAAAAACAATTTAATCATGCGAACCATTAGTATTGCTTTTTTGCTTTGTCTATTACTACAAAGTTGTCACTCCTATAAAAATTTAAACAACACTAAAGAACCGCTTGTAGTGGGCAAAAAATATAAACTCAAATTAGATAGGGACGAAGACAAGTATGTTAAAGTGAAAATAACTGGATTAACCGAAACTGGCATTGTTGGTCTTTCAGATGGGAGAGAAATTCAAATAGCCTACAAGGATGTTTGGGAGGTGAAAAAACGAAAGTTCTCAGTAGGGAAAAGTCTTTTAATGGCTGTGGCTACTGTTATTACAGTTGGCACAATTCATCTAATCATTGAAGGGCCTTCTTTGGGAGGTATTGACTTTGGGTATTGATAGTTTGGAACAACAATGACACTTTTAACCAATATTCGAAGAAATTAACGAAAACGTTTTCGTAAATGAATGCCGTTCATCGAACAATCTTTAATTTTGGACAAATAAATCAGGATTTTTAACGTTAATGACTGAAGTTTGGTTCAGATATTTTGAGTTCCCTCATCTTAATAAACCGAATATTAGTAAAGTTATGGCTGAAAAACTTGTTATCATCTCCGATATGTGGGGGGTAAAAAAAGGACTCTGGATTACTTCTTATTTTGGGTACCTACAACAATATTATGATATCGTATTTTATGATTGCCAACAATTGGGCAATATAGATACACCTGTTTCCACGGAAGAAAACATTCACAAAGCTTTTGTTGACGGCGGAATTGATACGGCAGTTGCTCATTTGCTTAAAAAGGAAAATGAAGCGAGTCATTATTTAGCATTCAGTACTGGAGGTACCATTGCATGGAAAGCCGCATTGAAAGGTTTGCCTATGAAATCACTGACGGCAATTTCTCCTACCAGAATACGATTGGAAAATGAAAAGCCAGATGTGCCCACGAATTTAATTTATGGAGGCAAAGACGAATTTCGCCCCGGAAATGAATGGGCAGATGAGATGGGAACTGAACTTCATGTGGTTCCCAATTTTGGGCATCAGTTATACTCCGACGAAAAAATCATTGCTGAAGTTTGTTTGGAACTTTTAGATAAAGTGACCAAAAAAGCAGTGTAGTTTAGGAAACCGCTTTTAATTTTTTAATGGTCTCGTGCGAGAGCTTTTCTTCCGCATAAGCCTTGGTGACTTTAAATTCTTTTTCTTCGCTACTTGGCAAGGCAAACATTGCATCCGTGAAAACGGCTTCGCATAGCGAACGCAAGCCTCTGGCACCTAGTTTATATTCCACCGCTTTTTCTACAATATAGTTTAAAGCCTGTTCGGTAATGCTAAACGTAATGCCATCCATCAGAAACAATTTCTCATATTGTTTGATAATGGCATTTTTTGGCTCGGTCAGAATAGCTCTTAATGTTTTTGAATCCAAAGGATTCATATGTGTAAGCACTGGGAGTCTACCAATAATTTCAGGAATTAGTCCAAATTCCTTTAAATCTTTTGGAATTATATATTGAAGGATATTTTCGTTATCCAAACGATCTTCCGCTTTTGAAGCACTGTAACCCACCGCTTGCATGTTTAGGCGTTTGGTGATAATACGTTCAATACCATCGAAGGCTCCTCCCGCAACAAAAAGAATGTTTTCTGTATTGACCTCAATGAACTTCTGATCAGGATGTTTTCTTCCACCTTTAGGCGGAACATTGACTACTGTTCCTTCCAATAATTTTAGCAGCCCTTGCTGAACACCCTCGCCAGAAACATCACGAGTAATGGAAGGATTATCACTTTTACGGGCAATTTTATCTATCTCATCGATAAAAACGATGCCTCTTTCCGCCTTTTCCAGGTTATAATCTGCGGCTTGCAGTAATCTGGTTAGTATACTTTCTACATCTTCACCTACGTAACCCGCCTCTGTTAATACAGTAGCATCAACAATGGCTAATGGAACGTTGAGCATACGTGCTATAGTTTTGGCAATCAGGGTTTTTCCAGTTCCTGTTTGCCCTACCATAACGATGTTACTCTTTTGGATCTCTACGTCATCTTCTGAGCTTTTGGGCTGAAGAAGTCTTTTGTAATGGTTATATACGGCAACGGACATCACCTTTTTGGTGCGCTCTTGTCCAATAACAAAAGTGTCCAGAAAGTCTCTGATCTCGATTGGTTTTTTCAAGACCAATTCTGAAGACAGATCTTGGTTTTTAGATTGTTTAGATTCCTCCGCTACAATACTATGGGCCTGTTCAATACATCTGTCGCAAATATGTGCGTCAAGACCAGCTATAAGAAGATTGGTCTCAGGTTTTTTTCTACCACAAAAAGAACATTCCAAGTTTTCCTTTGCCATATAAACATTTAAAGTTCAACCACTAATAACGTAAAAAATATAGATTTTGTTTGTTGTCGATGGTCTTTTTTTGACTTCTTAGTACGGTTTTAGGACTTATCCCTTACCAATATTTCGTCGATCATACCATATTTTTTGGCTTCAGGAGCCCTCATCCAGTAATCACGATCACTGTCTTCATAGACCTTATCGAATGATTGTCCTGAGTGATTAGCTATGATATGATATAATTCGTCTTTTATTTTAAGAACTTCCTTGGCAGCGATTTCAATATCACTAGCCTGTCCTTGTGCACCTGATAAAGGCTGATGGATCATAACCCTTGAATGGGATAGCCCACTTCGTTTCCCTTTTTCACCAGCACATAACAATACTGCGGCCATGGAGGCAGCTATACCTGTGCAAATGGTGGCAACATCAGGTTTGATAAACTGCATGGTATCATAGATTCCAAGACCGGCATAAACACTCCCACCTGGTGAATTGATATAAATTTGAATATCCTTGACGGCGTCTGCACTTTCCAAAAAGAGCAACTGTGCTTGAACTATATTGGCCACTTGATCATTGATTCCAGTGCCCAAAAAGATGATTCTGTCCATCATTAACCTTGAAAAAACATCCATGGCAATGGCATTCAATTGTCTTTCCTCGATAATATTAGGGGTCATGCCCACGGGATGCATACTACTTACGATTTGGTCATAGTACATGCTGTTTATTCCGTGATGTTTGGTAGCGTATTTTTTGAATTCTGTTCCGTAATCCATAGGATTTTCTTCGATTTTGCTTAAAAAAAAGGTGCCGAAAACTGAGCTTTCGGCACCGTAAAGATACTTAATTTTCTTTTTAGCTCAATCTAGCTATAGGCTTCTTTAACAAAGTCATCATACGTAACCTCTTTTACTTTGAGGTTTGCATGTTCTTTGTAGAAAGTCAATAGTTTTTGACTCATCAACTGTTCAGAAAGCCTTTTGACTTCATCTTGGTTCCCCATAATGCGATTGGCAATATTCTCCAACTCTTCTTCTTGGGGGTCTAAATGACCGTATTGCGCCATCTGTGATTTGATAAAACCTTTGGAAAATTCTTTCAATTCGTCGAATTGAACTTGAAGGTCATTTTCCTTAATGATTTTACCTTCTATAAGTTGATATCGAAGTCCTTTTTCAGATTTTTCAAACTCTTCTTTGGCCTGATCATCTGATAATGGATTTTCACCACTTACCTGAATCCATTTTTGTAAAAACTCCGATGGAAGATCAAACTTGGTATCATCGATAAGTTTTTCGGTGATATCGTTCAGCAGTTTTTGATCGGACTGTTGTTCAAATTGCTTTTCCGAATCTTCCTTAATTTTTTCGCGAAGTTCCTTTTCCGATTTTACATTGTCCTTTCCAAATAACTTATCGAACAATTCTTGGTCAAGGTCAGCGGGTTGGCGCTCATTGATTTCTTCAATAGTGAAGGCAACCTCGATATTTAATTTTTCAGATTTTTCCTTGTTGATACCTAGTGCACTGGTCAACAGATAGTCTTCCTTGAAAAGTCCCTTTGTTTTTAGTTGAACGGTATCTCCAACTTTTTTCCCTACAAGAGCTTCCAATGCTTTTTTCGCTTTGACCTTATCTAACTCTATTGTGGTTTTATTTTCAATCTCTTCAGCTTCATTTACAAAGACTCCGGTAATTTCATCCGATTTTCCAGCTTCTGTTTTTGAAACTAATTTTCCATATTGTTTCCGGATGCGATCCATTTGTTCTTGGATCATCTTTTTATCTGCAACAATTTTGTATTGGGTGACTGCTTTTTTGGTTTTTACTTTTACCTCAAAATTTGGCGCAAGACCCAATTCAAATTCGAAATCAAGATTATCATTGTCCCAATCAAAATCTTCTTGTTGTTTTGGTAATGGATTGCCCAAAACATCCAATTTTTCTTCAGTAAGATATTTATTGAGGTTATCCTGCAACAATTTGTTCACCTCGTCTACCAATACGGCCTTACCATATTGCTTTTTAATAAGTCCCATGGGTACTTGCCCCTTGCGAAAACCAGGAATATTTGCTTGTTTTCTGTAGTCCTTAAGGATTTTTTCTACTTTGTCTTGATAGTCATCCTTGCTTATGGCAACTTTTACAACTGCATTCAGCTCGTCAATCTGCTCTTTTGTGATATTCATCTCCTACCTAATTTGCTATTCAAAAATGGGTGGCAAAAGTAATGCATTTTCTGATTGACAGCAAGTTTTTAAAACATTGAGGCCCAAACTAAATCATTTCTTTTTATCCTCTTTAAGTATGGAGTGTAAAATAGACTGTAAAAACGATAGCAGAAGACTAAAAAGAATGGCCCACCATATGCTTGATACTTCAAACCCAGAGATAAAATGAGCAGCAATAAGAATAATGATGGCATTTATAATTAAAAGAAACAAACCCAGAGTGACAATGGTTATGGGGAGTGTAAGGACTATTAAGAGAGGTTTGACCAAAAAATTCAGTATACCCAAAACCAAAGCTACAATTATTGCGGTGGTTGGCGAATCTACACCTACTCCTGGTAAGATATAAGATAGGATTACCACTGCTAATGCATTTAGGAGAAGTCTTAAAATAAATTTCATAAGCTCAATATTTTTGAAAAAGAAAGGCACCACAAAACGGTGCCTTTAATATAGTGAATTTGAGTAGTGTTTTCTAATCGATATAAAGTCCCGTGAAATCCAAAGGATTTACTCCGGGGAGGTTGGAGCCAAATTTTGTGTTGATGGCCTCAATAAATGCATTGGCCAATATAGCATATCCTCTTGGAGCTGGATGAACGCCATCCAAAGAGAAGCCTCCTCCGGTTGCAAAAGTTGATGTTACTGTACTTCCATCTGCTAAAGCTATTCCATTTGCATTCAAATCGGAAAGTAAAGTGCTAGCATCAACAAGGGCCAAATCATATTGGGTTGCCAATCCTGCTATGGTAGCATTATATGCTGTGCGAGCATCTTCAATTGCGGTTTGTTCTTCAGGGGTCAGAACCCATTGATCTTCTAGTGGGAAAGTAACCCCGTTTACGGATAATTGTCCGGCTGTCGCTGGATCAACACCAAGGCCTTGTAACATGGCAAAAGCATCTTCATTTAAGGTTGCAATTTCAGAGCTGCTCGTAAGGACCAATAAATCATTCTCATTAGCCTGACGCGCCTGACCGTATAATAAACCTGTTACACCTGCAGTTCCGACATCTACACCATTCATAACAAGAGCTGTAGTGATTGCTCCTGACAAATCTGCCAAGTCTTCATCTTTGATAATCACAGCACTTGCTGCTGAATCTGAGAAAGTAAATTGTCTTTCAGGAACCCCTAAAGCTTGGAATACTAGATTCAATCCGGCAAACTGCGCGTTTAAAACGGGAATCTGAGGTCCGAATGCGGGATTCGTAGGATCCAATGGAGCGAAAGGTACTGTAGTAAAGAATGGAATATCCGTAACATTTGGAATGTTTGCGATAACTCCATCTGCTCCTCCGGCAGTCATAGCCATTAGAATGCCATTTAAAGAACCGGCAAAAACATTTGGGTCTGTGATGTCATTTCTATTGTACGTAGCAGGATTCAGATTTCCTGTTTGATCAACTCCTGAACCACCATTGGTGGCATATAAAAGTATGTCGTTTGCACCTACCCAAGCAGAGAAAAACGTAGCTCCTTGAGCGGCTGCATCTCCAATTACCGTTGCATCTTCTGCTGAAGAAAAACGAGCAAAATATGGGTTGGCCAGTCCTAATGCAACTCCAGCAACACTTCCATAGCCAGGAGCCAATAATTCATAGCTTTTGGCACCGGGAATTCCAAAATTGTTGAAAGAGCCTGTTAACTTTGTAGAAACCTCAGTAGTTCCAGCCCCAGTAACAGGAGTTGGCGCAGGACCATCCGCGGTAAATGCGAGAATCAGTCTGTTTCCGCTGATAGGATTTCCTTGAAGGGTCAATCCGCCTAGATTGTCCGCCATAAAGGGAACATTAAACTCTCCTCCGCCTACCAAATCAAAATTTGAAGCCAGCATAACGGGAAGAGAAGCTAATTGTCCATCACGGAACAATGCATTATCAGAAAAACCTGCTGTCAGTGAGTTTCCGACAGAAATATAATTCGAGAAATTTGCCGAACCGGCAGTGTAAACAATAGGATCGGGATCCGGTTGTGTTACTATCGGAGATTCATCATCTTCACATGCAATCAGGAATATCCCTAAAAAGGGGAGCAGGGCATATAACTTTTTCATATTCAAATCTGTTTTGTGTTAGCTTAAGTTAGTTTTATGTTCAAACCAATGCTACCAAAACTAGGTGAAATTTGTTATACAGACAATAAAATGGGTAAAAAAATTATGCATGCATAATAAAAAGCTAGTAATTTTAGGAATTTAGAAAGTGTAGTGATTTTTCGAAAAACTGTTTTGGGTTTTCGGCATGCAACCAATGACCTGCATTGGATACAGTGTCTATTTCGGCATTTGGAAAGTGTTTTTTTATCTCAAGAAGGTCATTCTGAAGAATATATTCTGAACGATCTCCGCGCAAAAACAGTGCAGGACCTTCGAATTTGGATGTGGAACTTATGTTTTCACCGATTTCATCCATTTTATCCTTAAGAACTTCAAAATTGAAGCGAAATCCCAATTTCCCCGCTTCTATCCAATGTAAATTCTTTAATAGGAATTGGCGTATGCCAAACTCTGGTAAATATTGGGAAAGTACTTCGTCAGCTTCTTTCCTACTTCCGATTGTTGCCAAGTCGAGTTTGGCCAATGCATCTATTATGGGTTGATGATGCGGAGGGTAGTATTTAGGGGCAATATCTGCCACAAGCAGTTTGTGTATTCTTTCGGGAACTGAAACTGCCAATTGCATTGCAGTCTTGCCTCCCATGGAATGTCCAATAATATTTGCTGCTCCTATGTGGTGAAAGTCCATATAGTTAAGGATGTCTTCGCTCATAAATTCATAGTCAAAATCTTCCGAATGAAAACTTTTCCCATGATTGCGTTGATCGACCAGATGCACCTGAAACCCATGTTGTATATATTGGTTGGCAAGCGTTTTCCAATTATCTGACATGCCCAAAAAACCATGTAGGATTATTATGGGTTTTCCTTCGCCTATAATTTTTGAATGTAATAACTCCATTATTTCAATCGGTGTAAATACATATTGACTACATTTTCCAAACCTAAATAGAGTGATTCGCAAATGAGCGCGTGTCCTATGGATACTTCTAGGAGGTTTGGGATATTTTTTTTGAAAAATTGAATATTTTCTAGGTTAAGATCATGTCCCGCATTGATGCCTAGCCCTACTTCGCTTGCCATTTCGGCAGCTTTAACAAAGGGTTGGATTCCTTCTGTCTTCTTGCCATGAGCAAAATCATGGGCGAAGCTCTCTGTGTACAATTCAATCCGGTCAGTTCCCGTTTCTGCTGCTCCTCTTACCATTTCAACGCTTGGGTCTACAAAAATTGAAGTCCTGATGTCATTGTTCTTAAAAGTCTTAATTACATCGATTAGGAAATCCCGATGTTTAATGGTGTCCCAACCGGCATTGGACGTTATGGCATCCTCAGCATCTGGTACTAAAGTGACCTGTGTGGGTTTGACCTCCAACACCAAATCAATGAACTTCGGAATGGGGTTGCCCTCTATATTATATTCTGTTGTAACTACCTTTTTAAGCTCATAGGCGTCACTATATCGTATGTGCCGTTCATCTGGTCTTGGATGAATGGTTATGCCCTGTGCTCCATAGGATTCAATGTCTGCGGCAGACTTTAAAAGGTTGGGCATGTTGCCTCCTCGTGAATTTCTTAGGGTTGCGAGTTTATTAATATTGACACTAAGTTTTGTCATGTATTCCAATTTTGAACGTCAAAAATAAGAATTAGGCACGCCTTTTGCGATTTAAAATTAGTATTTTGCACCTGAAAAATTTGTTATGCAAATTCAAAGTCAAATCATATCCACTGTCCCCATTTTTGAGGTCTCTGAGACTTTGAAAGAGATTATTCAGTTTTTTGAGGAAACAACTTTTTCCCATGTAGCTGTGACAGAGAACGGGGCTTTTATAGGATTACTTTCTGAGAACGATTTGGCCTGCTTTGAGCCGGATAAAAAGATTGAGGATTTCCGATTTGAACTTGAAACTTTTTTTGTGACCAAAGAAACCTCATGGTTAGATGTTTTGGAAATGTTTTCTAGAAATGAGGCCAATATTCTACCTGTTCTTGATAAAAATGAAATCATTGTTGGATATTATGATTTGGAAGATGTGGTGTCAGTCTTTATCAATACGCCTTTTTTTAGGGAGCCAGGGGGTATTCTGGTAGTTTCCATTGGGGTAAAGGATTATTCATTTAGTGAAATAGCACAAATTGTCGAAGGGAACAATGCACGCTTATTAGGCGCTTTTATTACCGATTCACAGAATGATATTGTTGAAATAACATTAAAAGTCGGTTCGGAAAATCTTAATGACGTGGCCCAGACCTTTAGAAGATACAACTATACCATTGTTTTCGGCAATAGCGACGACCAGTTTTTGGAAGATTTAAAACAACGGTCAGACTACTTGGAAAAATACCTTAACGTGTAACATGAAAGTAGCCATCTTCGGCCAGAGTTTTCAAGAAGAAGACAAAGCCTACATTATAGCGTTATTGGAAGAACTAAAGAAGGTCAATGCCTCTGTTTTTATGGAAACGGGATTTGATGACTTGGTGTCCAAGTATATTCCAAAATTTGATTATGGAGCCTTTTCGCAGGATGCTGGCCTAGATTCATCCTTCGACATATTTGTAAGTTTTGGAGGAGACGGAACCATGCTTAGGGCTGTAACCTATGTAAAGGATTTGGGAATTCCTATTGTGGGAGTAAACACGGGTCGATTGGGTTTTTTATCCACTTTCAAAAAAGAAGATGTGCGCAAGGTGGTAACGGAATTTACTGCGGGCAATTATAAAATAGAAGAACGTAGCCTTGTTGAGGTAGAAGTTAATTCCGATCTCGATGAGATAGGTGAACTCAACTTTGCTCTAAATGAAGTTACAGTAAGCCGAAAGGATACCACTTCGATGATCAATGTGGAAACCTACCTGAATGGGGAATATTTAACTTCTTACTGGGCAGATGGCTTGATCGTATCAACACCGACAGGATCGACTGGTTATTCCTTGAGTTGTGGGGGACCGGTAATAGAACCAACAGCAAAATCTTTGGTTTTGACCCCTATTGCACCCCATAATCTTAATGCTCGTCCTTTGGTAATATCAGATGACACCCAAATAAGATTAAAGGTTTCTGGACGTGAAGAAACCCATTTGGTATCCTTGGATTCTAGGATAGCAGATATTCCGAATGGTAAGGAAATCAAGGTGAAAAAATCAAATTTCACCATCAAAATGATTGAATATACTTCAGAAAGCTTCTTGAAAACACTTCGGAATAAATTGCTTTGGGGTGAAGATAGACGGAATTGAGTCTAACAAAAACAATAAAAGAAGCTAAAAACTGTTTATCAAAAGAGAACATTCTAACAGTATACCATATAGACTTTCCTTTACCTCTAATATGTTTAATTTTTTGATTGTATGCGGATAGTTTTGGCTATTGTACTCTGCTGCGTGTTTAATGTCAACGCCCAGACTTATGAGATTGGTCTTTTTGCGGGAGGAACCAACATGATTGGTGATGTGGGGCGAACAAACTATATTTTGCCATCCGGCCCCGCCTTTGGAGGACTTTTTAAATGGAATAAAAGCAAGAGGTATGCGTGGAGAGCAAGTGTGCTTTATGGAACATTTACCGCAGATGACTCCAAATCCAGCAAATCTTCACGACGCCAACGACAGTATAGTATAGATAATTCCGTCTTGGAATTCTCCGCGGGATTGGAATTTAACTTTGTAGAGTACAATCTTCATAAGCTTGGACCAGCTTTTACTCCCTATCTTTATACGGGTTTCACCTACTTTAGATACGATTTTAATTATTTTGATGCCCTTCAAGTGCAGGATATTAACCAAAAAGACGGTAGTTTTGCAATTCCAATGACGGTAGGGGCGAAGTATCGTTTGAATCAATTTTTGATTCTAGGTGCAGAAATTGGGGCCAGGTACACATTTACGGACAATTTGGACGGAAGTAACCCGGAAGGATCCAATTTTGAGCAATTTAGATTCGGAAATATATTGAGCGATGACTGGTACGTCTTTTCAGGTATAACATTAACGTATACCTTTGGGCGCAAACCTTGCCAGGATTGTTTTCAATAAAATGCACACACTAGAGGACGTAGACAAAGACAAACTTCCAAAACATATTGCCGTTATAATGGACGGCAATGGTAGGTGGGCCAAACAACGCGGCAAACTTAGGATTTTTGGACATGAGAATGGGGTAGAAGCGGTCAGGAAGACCGTTGAAAATTGCGCAAAACTCCAAATAGAATTTCTTACGCTTTATGCCTTTTCAACTGAAAATTGGAATAGACCAAAACTCGAGGTCGAAACTTTGATGCGACTTTTGGTGACTTCACTTCGAAAAGAATGGAAAAGGCTTCATAAGAATAATATCAGACTTAGGACTATTGGAAATCTTGATTCCTTGCCCAAGAAAGCACAAAAAGAGCTGGCGGAAGTAATTTCCAAAACCAAGGATAACACTGGAATGACACTTACGATAGCGCTAAGCTATGGCTCTCGTGAGGAATTAAAATCAGTAGTTAAGGAAATCAGTATCAAAGTTAAAAATAGCATAATTTCACCTGAAAATATTGACGAAACCGTTATAAATACTCATCTTTACACGCATTTCATGCCAGATGTGGACTTGCTTATCCGAACCAGTGGTGAACAAAGGATAAGCAATTTTTTACTTTGGCAGATAGCATACGCCGAATTACATTTTATTGACGTATTTTGGCCCGATTTTAGTGAACATCATTTGGTAGAGGCAATATTAAGTTACCAAAATAGAGAACGACGATTTGGAAAAACAAGCGAACAACTTAACTAAGGTTATAAAAAATACCACCCAACTATACTTAAAACTACTCCTTCTTTTACTTTACACGGGCCAAAGCTTTGCACAGGACACCTCTTTTGAGAATGGTAAGGATTATATTTTAGGTGGACTAACTGTAACGGGTCTTCAAAGCTATAACGAACAAACCGTAAAAACCTATACGGGACTTCGTGTTGGGCAACCGATTACCATTCCGGGTGAAGAAATAAGTGCTGTAATTAAGAAATTATGGAGTTTAGAATTATTCAGTAATGTTGAGTTCTACTATACCAAAATCGAAGGCGATCAAATATTCCTTGAACTTAGTATTCTTGAAAGGCCAACACTTAGCAATGTTACTGTTTATGGCGTAAAAAAGCGGAAGGTAGAAGACATTTTGAACGATACCGACCTTAAAAAGGGTAAGAAAATAACGGAAAGTTTAATTGCCAATACCAAAAACTATCTCCAGAACAAATATAAAAAACAGGGTTTTCTTAATGCTAGGGTAACCATTGCAACGGCGAATGACACCGTGGGCGCTAACTCCCAAAGTATGGTGATCAATGTAAAAAAGGGAGATAAAGTAAAAATCAGGAATATTGTTTTTGGAGGCAATGAGCAACTGCCTGACAAAAGACTATTAAAATCTTTGAAAAAGACCAAAAAACGAAAATTCTATCGTTTTTGGAAAAAGTCAAAATATATTGAAGAAGACTACAAGGAAGATTTATCCAGCCTTATAGATACCTATGCCGAAAGAGGTTATAGAGATGCAAGAGTGTTGTCGGACACCTTTATCAAGGTAGATGAAAACAGCATCGATTTAAAGATTGATGTTGAAGAAGGAAATAAATACTATTTCGGAGACGTGAATTTCGTTGGAAACACGGTGTATTCTGACAGAATATTGAGCCAAGTTTTAGGTATTCGAAAAGGGCAAACCTATAATGGAGTACTACTCAAAAAACGAATCGCAGATGATTCAAAGCCTGATGGAGAAGATCTTACCAATCTATATCAGAACAATGGCTACCTATTCTCAAGTATCAACCCAGTTGAAGTTTCGGCAATTAATGATACCATCAACTTTGAAATCCGGATTATAGAAGGTAAAGAAACCTTTTTGGATCACGTAACTGTTACTGGGAATGACAAGACCAATGACCACGTAATCTTTAGGGAGTTGCGCACAAAACCTGGTCAAAAATACAGCAAGGATAACATTGTAAGGAGTATCCGTGAATTGGGACAACTTGGATTTTTTGATGCGGAACAAATTGCTCCAGACATTCAAAACCCGGACCCAAATGCAGGTACTGTTGATATAAATTATAGTCTAGTAGAATCAGGTTCCAGCCAAATTGAACTTCAAGGTGGTTTTGGTGGAGGTGGATTCATCGGAACCCTGGGGCTTTCGTTCAGCAACTTCTCATTAAAAAATATTTTCAACGGTGAAGCTTACAAACCTGTCCCTATGGGTGATGGACAGACCTTTTCACTTCGATTACAGGCCAGTAGAACGTTTAGGGTCTACAGTCTGAATTTTTCGGAACCATGGCTAGGTGGTAAAAAACCAGTTCGATTTAATCTATCCCTATCAAGAACCCAACAATTTGCTACTAGTTTTAATAACAGCGGTAGGTTTGATGTAGATAAGAGTAGAGGTTTTGCGATTACAGGAATTTCGGCAGGGTTGGCAAAAAGGGTTCAGTGGCCAGATGATTTCTTCACCATCTCCCATTCCTTAGCTTATCAATTATACGATTTTAACAATTTCAACAACGGACTTTTCAACTTTGGTAATGGTAGTTCCAATTCGTTGAGCTATACTTTGGGGATTTCAAGAAGTTCTCAAGGACCAAGTAGAATATTTCCACTTCGAGGTTCAAACTTTGAGTTAACGGCTAAGTTTACACCTCCATATTCACTTTTTGGAAATAAGGACTTTAAGGACATCCGAACCCAAATCGATGAAAAAACAGCCAGACTGATTGAAATTGGTGGGCCTAATATTGGAACAGTAGAAGAACAAGCCGAATTTGTGCAACTAAGCGGTGAGGTTGAAAATTTAGAGGAAGAACGTTTTAAACTGTTGGAATTCTACAAGATCAAGTTCAAGGGAGATTGGTACACGAACCTGGTAGATAAATTGGTGCTACGAACCAATGCCGAATTTGGTTTTCTGGGCAGTTATAACAATGATATAGGGGACGTACCGTTTGAACGCTTTTTTGTAGGTGGGGACGGTCTTGGAAACTTTACCTTGGACGGCAGGGACGTAATTCAACTTAGAGGTTATGAGAATAGCTCATTGACTCCGTTCAGTAGAAATGCGATTACCGGACAAGATGAAAGGGACGGTGGTACTATCTACAACAAATTCTCTTTAGAGTTAAGGTACCCGCTTACCTTGAAACCCTCAGCTTCCATCTATGCACTCTCTTTTTTAGAGGCAGGGAATGCCTTTAACAATTTTAATGAATTTAATCCGTTTCAATTAAAAAGATCTGCCGGAGTGGGGCTACGTATTTTTATGCCGGCATTTGGTCTCTTGGGTATTGATTTTGGGTATGGATTTGATACAGATGCCAATCCATCTTCTGTTGGACCAAGCGGCTGGCAAACACACTTCATTATCGGTCAGCAATTTTAACTATAAGAAAATACAAGCTTTGTAATTTAATAAGTAGCTCATTTTGAATTAATTAGTTATTTTGGCACGATATTTTCTTTGTAAAAGCGGAATCAAAAATGAATAGTAAAGTTCTTTTGTCATTGATTGTTTTACTGCTATCCCTAAATAGCTTTGCCCAAAGAGGTGTACGAATAGGTTATGTAGATATGGAGTACATCCTTGAAAATGTTGAGGAGTATAGAGAAGCAACGGAACAACTAGATGCCAAAGCCATCAAATGGAAACAGGAAATTGAGCTTAAACAAAGTGTTGTTGAGCAAATGAAGAAGGACCTGATGGCGGAAAAAGTGTTGTTGACGGATGAACTCATTGCGGAACGCGAAGAGGAAATCCAGATTTTGGAAGCAGAAATGCTCGACTATCAGCAAGATCGCTTTGGACCGCAGGGAGATTTGGTCTTACAGAAACAACTTTTGATTCAGCCTATACAAGATCAAGTATTCAATGAGGTCCAAAAAATAGGTGGAAATAAAAGATACGATTTTATTTTTGATAAATCGGCAGATGTTGTAATGTTGTACTCCGAAAAAAGACACGATATCAGTGACTTGATTTTAAGGGAGATAGCACGGACTCGCAAGGTGAGCAAATCCAACAAAAAAGCTAATGAAAAAAGCAGATTGGATAAGTTTAAGGAAGAGCAGGCCGAAGATGATAAAGAAGTGAGTGAAGCCTTAAAGGAGCGTCAAGCGAAAGCCGATGCTGCTAGAGATGCCAAAGCAAAATCAGCAGATGAGCGCAGAGCAGAGCAATTAAAATTGAGGGAGGAACGCAAGAAGGCGTACGAGGCTAGAAGACAAAAATTATTGGAAGAGCGCGAAGCCAAACGAAAAGCGAAACTGGAAGAACGGGAAAAAGCGCAAGAACAAGAAAAAGATTCAATACAACAGTAAATATTGAAACACTAAAATTAACATTCAAAATAGTAACTTAGAATCATGAAAAATGTAAAGAAAATTGCTGTAGCCATAGTTTTATTTGTTGCCGCTACGGGTTTTGTAAATGCGCAGAGCAAGGTTGCCCACATCAATGTGCAGCAGTTATTGTCTGAAATGCCGGAGATGAAATCAGCACAAGCAGAGCTTAAAAAATTACAAGAGACATATAGAGCCGACTTGGAGAGTTCAATGACCGAGTTAAGAAATAAAGTAACACAATACCAAAACGAGTCTAGTGCTAAATCTCGAGAAGAGAATGAAAAAAGAGCTCTAGAACTTCAAGGCTTTGAGAAAAACATTCAAGAAGCAGAGCAAGTTGCTGTTCAGGAGATGCAGAAGAAGCAACAAGAGTTGTTCGCTCCTATTTCCGATAAAGCAAAAGCCGCTATTGAAAAAGTAGCCGCAGCGCAAGGTTTCGATTACGTTATCGATGCTAGCCCAGGGCTTAGTCTAATTGTATCAAAAGGAAAAGATTTACTTCCTGCTGTAAAACAAGAATTGGGCTTCTAAGACATATTTAAAAAATACTTTTAAACCGCTTCTTTCGGCAGAAAAAAGCGGTTTTTTTATTCCATTGATTCAATAGTATCTATTTTTGAATATGCAGCAGCCTATAGGCATTTTTGATTCAGGAGTAGGTGGCACATCCATTTGGAAAGAGATCCAAAAAATGCTCCCTAACGAATCCGTAATATATCTGGCAGACGGTAAAAATGCCCCATATGGAACAAAATCTAAAGAAGAAATACTTAGGTTAAGCATTAAGAATACCGAACTTCTACTTGAAAAAGGCTGTAAATTGATTGTGGTCGCGTGCAACACAGCAACAACAAACGCCATTGATTATTTAAGAACCACCTATGAAGTTCCATTTATTGGCATAGAACCAGCAATTAAGCCTGCTGCCCTGAAGACAAATACAAAGAAGGTCGGGATTTTGGCCACTAAGGGGACGTTGTCCAGCAGTCTTTTCCATAATACTTCCAAATTGCATGCATCCGGTATTGAAGTCGTTGAACGGGAGGGTACAGGCTTGGTCGATTTGATTGAGAGAGGACAAGTAAATGCTAAAGAAACCTACCTTTTGCTACAGAAGTATATTGCTCCAATGTTGGAGGCCGGGATTGATTGCCTAGTATTGGGCTGTACACATTATCCTTATTTGATTCCCCAAATTCAAAAAATGGTCCCTACAGACCTAAATATTATAGACTCTGGAGAGGCAGTTGCCCGACAGACCAGAGCGGTATTGGAGCAACAAAACCTGTTGGCCATATCACGAAAAAATCCTTCAGAAAATCAATTTCACACAAATAGGGAGCTCGAAGTATTGAAGAGTTTTGTGAAGGGACATAACATCCAAGTAAGTTATCTGGACTTTTAAAGTTTATTTCCGAGTATAGGTCAGATAGGTGAAATCAAACGCATGCTTTTCATCTTTAGCATGATATTCTTCCTTGACCAATTTCCAAATTGAATCATCTATTTCTGGGAAAAAAGTATCCGCTTCAAAAGTATGATGTATTCGGGTGAGTTCAATATCAGTAGCAAAATCAAGCGATTGCCTGTAAATTTCTCCTCCACCAATGATAAAAGCACGCTCCTCGGGTCCTATAAGTTCAATAGCATCTTCCAAATTATGTACCACCGTACACGGAAATTTTGGTGAATATTTTTGATCTCGGGTTATTGCAATATGCTCCCGGTATGGTAATGCCTTTGGGAAGCTCTCCAGGGTTTTTCTACCCATAATAATCTTATGCCCCGATGTAAGTGTCTTAAAGCGTTTAAAATCGTCCGGTAAATGCCACGGAAGGTCATTATTTATGCCTAAGGCATTATTTTCAGCCGCTGCTGCAATGATGATCAATTGTTTCACTGATCTTTTTTTTTATTGACACCGGAAATAGGGAATTCCGTTTCAATTTCCTTTTGTATTTCTGAAATACGCTGCTTTTGTTTTTGGACCAATTTTTCCCTTTGAAGGCGTTCCCAATCCTTTCCCATGAATCTATGGGTAACAAAAACATTAAAAGTATGCAGTATCAAAAGGAAAGCCCATAAAAGAATAGCCCAGATAGACCAGTCGTACCCTTCACCATATTTCAAGATTTTGTTTGCGAGTATTAGTAGTACACTTCCAATCAAAAACATGACAAAATGGGAGAACAACTTTTTTTTCTGTCGAACCCGTTTTTGCGCATTTTCCAGCAACTCATGCTGTTCAATATCAACGGTACTTTCTGGCTTCTTTTTGGATAACATTGAATGGCTATCTTTATCGACAAATATAACTTAATTAGACTCAAAACTATTGCAATGCAGAATCTCCGAAAAAAATTTCCTGTGTTAAAGCAGTGCATTTATGCAAACACACCAGCTACCGGATTGTTGTATGAAGATTTGTTGGAATGGCGCCAAGAACATGATTTGGATTATTTGATTGGTGGCAGCGAAGCTAAAAGAAAGAACTTTGAGAATATGTATGCCATTAGGGATACCGTGGCTCGATTTTTTAGCTGTAGTTCCGAGAATGTTTCCTTAGTGCCCAATTTTACATTAGGATTGAATATGCTGTTGGAAGGGTTGCCAAATGGCAGTCGTATTCTACTGCTGGAAAATGACTACCCATCCCTAAACTGGCCCTTTGAAACACGAGATTTCAATCGCAGTTATATCGAAATAAGTGAAAATTTTGAAGAGCAAATCCATTCTGAAGTTGCATCTGGCAAGGTCGATGTTTTGGCCTTTAGCGTGGTACAATGGATAAATGGAATTAAAATAGACCTTGACTTTGTCAAAAAACTGAAGAACGATTTTCCCGACCTATTGATCATAGTCGATGGAACACAATTTTGCGGAACCCAATCTTTCGACTTTACCAATTCGGGGATTGATATACTTGGCGCAAGTGGATACAAATGGTTGCTATCGGGATACGGAAATGGCTTTGTTTTGGTTTCTGAAGGAGCCAAAGAACGTTTTGATCCCAAGTTTATTGGAAATGGCTCAGTGGACCGAGACATAGATTTAAGGAACTCAATTCCGTTTTGCAAACATTTGGAACCTGGCCATTTGGATTCCTTCAATTTTGGAAGTTTACAGTTTTCGTTGAATTTTTTGGATTCTATTGGGATGGATCATATAGGGACTCAATTGCAGAAACTATCGAATCGGGCGAAAGAAGGGTTTTCTTCGCTTGGGTTATTGGAGGATATGGTTGTTAATAGACCACAACATAGCACCATATTTAATATTAAAGGAGACAGGCATCTTTTTAACAAGTTGTTGGATGAAAATGTGACCTGCATTCCAAGAGGTAGCGGAATTCGATTTGGTTTTCACTTCTACAACACAGAAAACGAAATTGACAAGATTATTGATATCATCAAATCTTAATAGTCAATATTACTTTTTGAAAAAAAAGAGGCCTTCATTTTATAAAAGTAATCTCATTGTTAGGCGCATTTTATCAATTTGATAAATCGTACCTAACTTATTGTGCATAAGCGGTTTTATCTATTGTTTTGTCCTAGTTTTTAATTGGAAAATAAAATACCATGGCAATAAAAAAGCAATACCTAAAAAGCAAGCCTGTTTGTAAAGTTACATTTACAGTGCCTGCAGAAGAAGCAAAGAAAGTAGCAGTCGTTGGCGATTTCAATGATTGGAACCCTAAAGGAAGCACCTTAAGAAAACTAAAGAACGGAACGTTTAAAGGTATCTTTGACTTACCAAAAGACAATTCTTTTGAGTTCAGATATTTGGTTGATGACACTTATATCAACGAAGCTGAAGCCGACCGTTACCAGTGGAACGACTACGCGGGAACGGAGAACGCGGTACTTGAACTTTAACCCATCAAAGTCGCCATTGGAGTACTAAGCTTCAATGGTGACTCCCTTCCAAAAGGCCACGCGACCTTTAATGGATCTGGCCAATTCGCTGGTTTCGGGATAGTACCAAGCTGCGTCCGCATTTTCTTTTCCGTCCACTTCTAAAGTGTAATACGAAGCAACACCTTTCCATGGACAGGTACTATGGGTATCACTGGCCTTAAAAAATTCCTTTTTGATGCTTTCAGCTGGAAAGTAGTGGTTGTTTTCAATTACCACAGTATCATCACTTTCTGCTATCACCGTATTGTTCCAAATTGCTTTCATATCCTATTTTTTAAAAACATAGTTCTTGAACCATTGTTTGTTATCTGTAAAACTAGTGACAATCTTTAGGTCGGCTTGTTCGGCCAACCAAGCAACAACGGTATCATCATATTTTTGGGAAATTTCTGTATGAATGGTTTCCCAAGCATTAAGACGTATTTCCAGCTCTAAACTTTCAATATTGACCATTTGCTCCTCTTTGGATACTAAATAACTCTTGGCCGTACCAGTTTCAGGATCGTAGACTTCCCAATGCAGAAATTTATCAAGGTCAAAATTTGCATCCATTTCGCCATTGATTCGTGTAAGCACATTTTTGTTGAAGGCTTCCGTTATACCGGCTTTGTCATTGTAGGCATCCAAAATGGTCTGGGGGTTCTTTTTTTGATCCAGACCCATAAAGATCAAATCATTTTCAGCTATCGAATCTCTCATATTCTTTAAAAATTCTATGGCTTGTGGGTGCAATAGATTACCCATGTTCGACCCTAGAAATAAAATGACTTTTCTTCTTCCATTTGCCTTGCCAATGTCCCGGAGTGTTTCAAAATAAGTGCCTTGTAACGTATTTACCTCAACTTCAGGAATTTCTTTTTTGATGGATCCTTCTAGTTGATTTAGCGCATTTTGGCTGATATCGATGGGTCGATAATCAAATTGGATTTGATTTTCAACAAAATGCTTTAGTAGAATTTTGGTTTTTTTACCGTCTCCTGCTCCCAGCTCAAAGAGGCTGAAAGGTTCACCATCCTTTTTAAAAAGCTCACCTATGGCTTTCTTGTTGGCATCTAGAATATCGTACTCACAATCTGTCAAGTAGTACTCAGGCATATTCATAATGTCCTGAAAAAGCTTATCGCCTACTTCATCGTAAAAATACTTTGAGGACAAATGCTTGGGAAAAGCAGTAAGACCTTCGTACACTTCCTGTTCAAAAGTTGATTTGAAGGAGGTAGTTTGTGTTTTTTGCATGGAATCTATGTCGAAATTATTTGGCCAACCTTAATCCGGTAAACTGCCAACGTAACTGGGGGTGAAAAAAGTTTCTGTATGTATGTCTAGTATGTTTTTCAGGTGTTGCCACGGAACCTCCCCGAAGCACTTTCTGATTGACCATAAATTTGCCATTGTACTCGCCAAGAGCCCCATCAGCCTTTTGATAATTGGGGTAGGGCAGATAGGCACTCTCAGTCCATTCCCAGCGTTTCCCCCAAGGAAAATAGGCTTGGGCCACCTCCCATTCAAATTCAGTGGGCAGTCGCTGACCTTTCCATTGGGCATAAGCAAAAGCTTCAAAATAACAGATATGGGTTAATGGAGTATCTGGATTTATTTTTTCAAGTCCTTTGGAAGTATAATGGTACCATTCACCCTCTATTTGGTGCCAATATAGTGGAGAAGCAATTTGATTTTGCTTTACCCAATCCCAACCTTCAGCATGCCAAATGTCGAAACGTTGGTACCCTCCATCATTTAAGAACTCTATGAATTCCCCATTGGTTACCAATTTATTGGAGATTTCGTAAGCATGGAGGAACACTTTGTGTTTGCCCAGCTCATTATCGTAGCAAAAACTTTCTGTGTTGTGTCCAATTTCGTGTATACCTTCTTCCACCGAAATCCATTCCTGCTCATGCGCTTCGATGGGGTGGTCCTGAAATTTTTCCGAGTAAGCGGGTAGCAAAGGATTGTTTCCTAAAATATACTTGATATCGGTAAGTAAAAGCTCTTGGTGTTGTTTTTCGTGATGAATGCCAATTTCCAAAAGAGCATTTAGGGTATCATTCTGAGGAGCTTCAAAAAATTTCTGAATTTTTTTCGTAATGTATTTTCGATATGCATAAACCTCTTTTACCGAAGGTCTTGAAAGATTCCCACGATCCGACCGGATCACCCTTTTGCCTACAGTTTCGTAATAACTATTAAAGACAAAGGAGAAATCTTCATCAAACTGAACATACCCACCATAATGCGGTTTCAGAATAAATTCTTCAAAAAACCAGGTGGTATGACCCAAGTGCCACTTAGGAGGACTTACATCCACTATAGGTTGAACCACATAGTCTTCAATTTCCAAGGGTTCACAAATAGTTTCGGAATGTTTTCGGGTTTCAAGAAAAAAATCCAACAGGGAATCGGTAAGAATCATAGCAGCATTTTACCCTTTAAAGATAACAAATATGGTTTAGCCAACAGCGTAAACAGGCAGGCTAAAACTAAAGGAAGTTCCTTCATTTGGCTTACTGAGTACCTTGATGCTACTATCATGAATCTCAACAATCTTCTTTACGATGGCCAGCCCCAAACCGGCACCTTCTTTTTGTTGACCAGCTTTGGTTTGTCGATAACGTTCGAAGATTAAAGCCTGATTATCCTTTTTTATTCCCGGTCCGGAATCTTTGATGGTCACTTGGACATGGTCATCCTCAGTTTCGATTTTTACGGTAACTTTTCCTCCTTTTGGAGTGAATTTAAGTGCATTGTCCATTAAATTTTGAATGGCCCTTTCCACCAAGGAAATATCTGCAAACACCAAAGGCACGCTATCGGCCATGGATAGTTTTAGATCAATACTTTTTTGCTCGGCCAATAACTTATAATTTCCATGGATATCATTAGCCAACTCACTGATCAGAAAAGGCTCTTTTTGTGGTTGAATTTGGTTGGCCTCAAGTTTGGAATACTCGAACAATTGAGAAATTAATTTGGACAGTCGCTCACTGCTTCGGGAAATGGTCTTTAGATATTCTGCCCTTTCCTCAGCGGTAAGTTTACTATCCTTCATGTGCAACGTTTCAATATAACCTTGAATTATGGAGAGTGGAGTACGCAGGTCATGCGAAATGTTGGCAATAAGTTCTTGTCGTAATTGATCTACAGACTTTATTTTTTCAATATCAGATAAAATAGTGTCGGCCATATGGTTATACGTACTTGCCACATTGGCTAAATCCGTTTTTTCAGCATTTTCTATGCGATACTGCAAGTCACCCTGTTGGAAACGTTTTGCTGCATAGATGATTTTCCGCAGACTTCGGGTTAAATACCAAATGGCAAGCACACCCAAAAGGGTTGCGAAAATCAATGTCAATAAGGAGCCTCCTAATCCGAGGCGCATAAAGTAGCTGTTAAAAAGATCACTTCGGGTGGTTAGAAAGTCCTTTCCTGCCAAAATGATGTACACATAACCTTCATTTCCGTCCTTGTTGAAACTAGCTGCTGAAAATATGGTCTGTTTCGTTAAATCTTTTGGATCGTCACCTAGCGTATAATTGCTGCCTTTTTCATTGATGAATTTTTTGATTGGGGTCAAATCCACCTTTTTTTGTTTGGTTTCCGGAGCATCATGATCCAATACAACAGAATATTGTACATATCCTTCTTTATCTAAAAGGTAGACCTCAATGGCACGGTTAACGGCCATCATATCATGCATAATATCTCCAAAAAGAGCTTTGTTTACTGTTCCCTCTGAATCAAAAGGGTCGGCATTTTTAAACTTTTCATCAATTAAGTCTTGCGCTAAATTGGCATGTAGACGTTGTGTGGTCTCATGGAAATATTTATTGGAAAGATATATGGAAGTCACCGTGTACCCAATTCCCGCCAATAATAAAATGGCCAAAAAGGAAAGGGATAGTTTTAATATAAATCTTCCAGAAAGAATACTGTTTTTCATTGGTCGGTTTTTGGTCATGCCCCTATAAGCTCTTCGTTAAATTTGTAACCAACACCCCATGTGGTTAAAATAAATTTTGGATTACTCATATCGGGTTCAATTTTGGATCGAAGTCGATTGATATGTGAGTTTACCGTATGCTCATATCCTTTGAAATCGTATCCCCAAATCATATTCAAAAGTTTGGTTCGATCATAACTTTTTCCTGGATTGGACGATAGGAGTACAAGTAATTCGAATTCCTTTGGAGAAAGTTCCACTTTTTGCCCTCCCAATAGTACTTTACGCATATCAACATCAATGGACAGCATATCGAACTCCATTAATTTTGGGTTCTCATCAGAAGAAAGTTCGATGGTGTCCATTTTTTGTCGACGGAAAATTGCCTTTACCCGGGCGATAAACTCTCGGACACTAAAAGGTTTGGTGAGGTAATCATCAGCGCCCACTTCCAATCCGAGCACTTTGTCAATTTCTTCAGAACGTGCGGTTAGCATCATGATGGGTGTTTTGATGTCTCGCGCACGTAACTTTTGACATATCTCAATACCATCCATTTCGGGAAGCATAACATCTAAAATGACCAAGTCCGGATTTTCAGCAACGGCCTTTTGAAGTCCAATGTCTCCTCGATTCGCGGTGATAACATTGCAGCCCAAATCTTTAAGATGTATTTCTAACAGACGAATAATTTCAATGTCATCCTCAACAATCAATACTTTTTTCATGATATAGCGAAGTAAAAAGTAAAATATCACGGAAAGTTCACCATTCCGTATAAAATTTTGGTGGTATACCCGTTTAACAGTCTATTTTTTAGATAAATCTTTACACTTCATCGAATATTTAATTGTAATGAATTGATATTCAGCGAATAATGAATTTTGACTTTTACGTGATACTTCTGCAACAACTTCCCTTTTCATTTGTAAGGCAATTTAAAAGAACACGAAATGAGCAACTTAAAATCTATTATCGCATTATTGGGCATTGGATTGATTTTAGGGTCATGTGACCCTGATTCGGTTGATGCGCCATTGGTATTAAACGCAGGAACGCTTTCTGGCGGACCTTTTACTTTTACTGTGGATGGCACTCCTGACATGGTAAGTGGAATTACATTGGATGAATCTGATGTGGTCGGACTTAACAGAGGCTATGTCATCACGGATGATTCTGATAATATCTTAGGCCTCCCACCAACACTGGACGCCGTTGAAGGTGTTGATTTTGATGGAGCCGGAGCTGGAATATGCTTTATTTGGCATATTGTTTATGAAGCAGGATTATCTGGTTTGGAAGCTGGGAACAATGTAGCCGATTTATCAGGCGAGTACGAATTATCCAATTCCATAATGGTGACCCGAAACGGTCTTAATGCAGGAACGCTTTCTGGCGGACCATTTACGTTTACTGTGGATGGAACTCCTGATATGGTAAGTGGAATCGAATTGGATGCTACTGACCTTAACGGAACCAATCAAACTTATGTAATTACTGACGATCAGAACAACATTTTGGGTCTCCCACCAACCTTGGAAGCTGTGGAAGGTGTCGATTTCGACGGCGCCGGTGCTGGAGTATGTCTTATCTGGCATTTGACGTACGAAGAAGGACTAACAGGATTGGAAGCAGGGAACAATGTTTCTGACTTTACTGGTAACTACGCCTTGTCCAACTCTATTACCGTTACAAGAAATGGACTTAACGCTGGAACAATTTCTGGTGGACCTTTCACTTTTACGGTTGATGGAACACCTGACATGGTTAGTGGAATAGAATTGGATGATACCAATTTGAATGGTTCAAAACAAAGATGGGTTATCACGGATGATAAAAACAATATTCTTGGATTACCGCCAACTCTTGAAGCGGTTGAAGGTGTGGACTTTGACGGTGCAGGAGTAGGAGTATGTCTTATCTGGCATTTAACGTATGAGGAGGGACTTACTGGATTGGAAGCGGGCAATAACGTTTCCGATTTGAAAGGAGATTATGCACTTTCCAACTCGATTACGGTAACTAGAAATGATGTGACTGCTGGCGAAATTTCTGGAGGACCATTCACCTTTACGGTTGATGGCACACCCGATATGGTTAGCGGAATTACTTTAGATGACACTAATGTCACAGGACCGAACCAAGGTTGGGTAATTACAGATGATAAAAATAACATTTTGGGCTTGCCACCAACGTTGGACGCAGTTGAAGGTGTAGATTTTGATGGAGCCGGAGCCGGAGTTTGCTTGATCTGGCACATTACCTACGGTGAGGGATTGACTGGATTGACAGCTGGTAATAATGTATCTGATTTAGAAGGTCCTTACGCACTTTCCAATTCAATTACCGTGACAAGAAATGCTTTGGATGCCGGATACATCAGTGGAGGCCCATTCACCTTTACTGTTGATGGAACGTCAGATATGGTAAGCGGAATTAATTTGGATGCCACGAACCTTAACGGCTCTAAACAAGGCTGGGTTATCACCGATGATAAAAATAACATTTTGGGCTTGCCACCAACATTGGACGCCGTTGAAGGCGTAGATTTTGATGGTGCAGGAGCTGGAGTTTGCTTGATTTGGCATATTACCTATGAAGAAGGACTTACAGGCTTGGAAGCTGGAAATAATGTATCTGGGTTGAATGGTTATTATGCCTTGTCCAATTCACTTACGGTTACTAGGAATGCTTTGAATGCAGGCTATCTTTCCGGAGGACCTTACTACTTTGTAGTAGATGGAACACCCGATATGGTAAGTGCAGTAGCTTTGGATGATACGGAACTGAATGGTTCCAATCAGACGTGGGTGATTACCGATGACAAAAACAATATTTTGGGCCTTCCTCCAACTTTGGATGCAGTAAAAGGTGTTGATTTTGACGCCGCAGGACCTGGAACTTGTTTTATCTGGCACCTTACCTACGAAGATGGTTTGACCGGGCTTTCTGGCGGTAACAATGTATCTGATTTAAGCGGATACTATGCACTTTCAAATTCCGTAAAAGTGGTTAGAAGCCCATTGAATGCGGGATACATCAGTGGAGGTCCATTTACCTTTAAGGTGGATGGAACACCAGATATGGTCTACGGAATCACTTTGGATGATAGCGAACTCAATGGAAGCAAGCAAGGTTGGGTAATTACCGATGAATACAACAATATTTTAGGCTTGCCACCAACTCTGGAAGCTGTTGAAGGCGTAGACTTTGATGCTGCGGGAGTAGGTATTTGCTTTATATGGCATATTACCTATGAAGAAGGCCTTAACGGATTGGCAGCTGGAAACAATGTGTCCGATTTGGATGGATTTTATGACCTTTCCAACTCCATTAAAGTGAAAAGAGAACTACCACACTAACCGACTATGAAAAAGAAAATGAGTAGGTAGATTGTTTAATTGTTTGTTAAGAAACACCCAGGTTGATCAGCTTGGGTGTTTTTTTATATTGAGAAGGTAATTGGAATAGAATATGGTATTTTGATAGGCTCTCCATTCTGTTTTCCAGGTTCCATTTTTGGCAAGAATTCGATAATTCTTATTGCTTCATTTTCCAATAGCTTGTGAGGACCCTTTGCTTCGATGTTCGTTATATTTCCCTCTTTTGAAATAATAAAGACGATGTTAACCCTACCTGATATGTTGTTGATTGCTGCTTCTGGAGGATAAATGAAATGACTGGAGATATGATCTTGCATTTTTTCTTGAAAACATAATATTGCTTCTTTTTGGGACAAGTTCTCACAACCAGGGAAAACAGGTATTTCTTGAATTACCCCACCAGCATAGGTGTCCTTACTAGGAACATACTTTATTTCAAGTTCCTTTTTTCCTTGTACAACAAAGCGATAAGGTAAAAAATGAATCGAGTTATAGGTTTCCGATTTCCTGTTTGAAACTTTGAATTTTGGAAGACCGAATATCACCTTGCTTAGCTTTTTATCAAATTTTTGCCATAATTTTCCGGAGTTTACACTAACATTGACTTTGTCTTGAATCACAAATCCTTCAGGGTCAACTTGAAATGATAAGACAACATTTGTAGTGTCTTTTCCGTGTTTTTTAATTGCATTCAAGCTCTTTTTTTGAGACAAAAGGGTAATCATTTTGTTTTTAACGATCTCATGCAGATAAACACTTGGGTCTTTCTGTTCTGGAAGATCAGGGTGGATCAATTGCTCTTGAGGGAAATACACAATCTTGGACTGTGCAAAACCATTGGCGACAAAAAGAAGGCAAAACAAACAAATAATTATCCTCATTGTTATAGTATTAATTTCTTACCCTGCCTACGGCAAGTACACTTAATTCCGCTTTAAAATGGCTCGGTATGGGTTCATTATTTTCGTTCTTAGCTGGCTCGAGCACCACCTCATTTTCCATTAGGTATTTTTCAACAGCTGTTTTGGCTTCGGGAAAAGTGGTCACGGCTACGGCGTTAGAAATACTTCCATCAGTACTGATTTCAAAATAGACCCTGACCCTGCCACTAAATTTTTCCCCATCGCCTAAGTGAAGCCTTTTGGATTTGGTTATGATTTCAAAAAGTTTGTCCTCCAAACATCTTTTTTGATCTTTAGCCCTTTTGCATTTCAAAAAGATTGCAGGAAACGGCGCTTTTTCACATGCAATAAGGGGTTCCCGTTCTTCTGTTGGTGCTGTTTCAATATCAATGGTAAAAACCATGGGAAAGCTATGTGAAACAGACACTGCTCTTCCATCTTTTTGGGCAGGAACCATTTTGGGGAGTGTGTTTACCACGCGAATAGCTTCTTCGATAAAGGATTGCTCCAAAGACCTAGCCTTTATATCCGAAACCGTTCCCAACGAATCCACTATGAATTGCACGTAAGCTTTACCGGTAGTTCCCTTTTCCAAGGCCTCCTCAGGATATTTAAGGTTAGTGGAAACATGAGACATCAATTGTAGCGTAAAGCAAGACTCGGTTTCAAGGTTTTTGCAGATATCGTTGCTGATAATGGGATAAGTATCTACCTCATTGCTTTTATAGATTTTTGACTGTGCCAACGAAATTTGAAAGCAAAGAAGACAGCCCAATAAAAGAAGTTTGTTCATGAATGATGTTTGGTTAAGTCGGGGGCTATTGGTGGTCAAGATAGCCTATGCACGTATGAAATCAAAACAAATTAGAAATCGCCTACCGCTCAAAAAGAATTGGATTTAAATGCGAATTGATGACTGAACCGATTTTGACTCCGGGGCACCAAGTTTCCCAGTCATTGACCTGGCCATCGTTTTCGGGTTTTTTTAGGGTGATGTCCTTGTCCATATAAATGCAGGTCATCACTTTTCGGGTTTGGCTGGTAGTATTGGCACCGGCCCTATGGAAAATCCAACCGGAATGAAAACTTATTTCTCCAATATCAAAAGGTTCGGAAACTTTAGTGCAATCGCTCAGTCGTAATTTTTCACCAATCAGGGTTTCACTTTCATCACTGATGGATAAATCCCTTCCCGTTAATATGTTTTGACTGCCGGATGCAAATTCAAGCGGACCCATTTCCGAAGGAACAGCCTGTAACGGAATCCAAGCCGTAATAACATTGTCACTGGACAGTGGCCAATAGTATTGATCCGCATGCCAGGGTGTGATGCCCCCACCACCTTCTTTAAAAAGGGCTTGATCGTGATACATACGAACTCCATCCACTTTCATAAGATCTGCCGCCAATTGTGCCAATCGTTTACTGAACATAATTTCCTTAATCTGCTCATCTTGGGTCCAGAGATTGAAAATCTGTAAAAAGGCTTTGCCATAAGTGTCTCGTTCTTCAAGGGCGGTGGTTTGGGTGTTCAGTTCGTCCACTTTGGTTGATATTACCGTGTTGATATGTGCTACAACATCTGGTGGCAATACCTCCTTGATTTTTATAAAGGCATTTTGTTGGTAAAAATCGATTTGTGTTTGGGTGAGGGTGAAGGGTTGTTGGAGGATATCGAGATTCATGAGTTGGGTAAAAGGTGAAGGATTAAAAGTTATACTACAGCAAGTTAGTCAAAAGTCACAATTTGTTATGACCCTTATCAATTAGTAGAGAATTATCTTTGGATTCGATTGGGAAGGGTTAAGGGTAGAAGGAGAAAACCCGGTGAGCAAAGAACAACTAGAAAATTTAGCAGAACTTATTGAAGAAGGTTATAGCACCCCAACCGAAATGGCCAATGTTCTGGATTTGGGGGTGGAAATGTTGTTTTAATTAGAGGAAGGTGCCTTTTCTCAAATGGAAATACAGCAGGTGGTCACGGCAATCAGAGATATCACTAGGTTTTTGAGGAACAAAGGATATGTTTTAGATGGCCGTTAAAACTAGATACCCAATCGTTGTTAAAACAGAAAACTATTTTTCATTGATCCAAGTGGGTTTAAAGTTTGAAGTATGTTCTTTACCAATTATATCTCTATATAAGTCTGGTCTTCGGGCATTCATATATCGGAACCCGCCGGCAAGCGGAATTTTATTCTTAGTGACTTTAGCTATTGTGATTTCATCTTCAAACGATTTTATTTCAGTGAGAACCTCTCCGTATGGGTCCAAAATCATCGAATTTCCATTTTTCAGGTGTTCGCCATCGTATCCGATTGGATTGGTAAATGCATAATACACACCATTGTCATATGCCCTTGCAGGCAACCAACGCATCAACCATCCTCGTCCTTTGGGACCTTCAAATTCTAATCTCAGCGAAACCGGATCTGTTTCTCTGTTTTTCCAAAATTTGTCATCTACATAACCTCTTCCCGGCATTGCCGATGGAGTGCAGCCTGTCACATGGGGGGCAAAAATTAATTCTGCTCCCAATATTGCAGTTGCCCTTACATTTTCTATAACATTGTTGTCATAGCAAATTAATATTCCACATTTCCAACCCTTTAGATTGAATACTTCATACTTATTGCCTGCTGACATGTGCCTATTTATAAAGGGATGCAGTTTTCTAAATTTAGCCACTACTTCTCCTAGACTCACACAAACATAAGTGTTAAATACCGCCTTATTTTCTTTTTCTACCAAACCGGCCAAGATGGCAATATCGTTTTCTTTTGAAATTCTAATGAGTGCTTGAATGCTTTCCCCAGCAGGAACTGACTCGGCTAGATTGACAATTTCGTCATAACTTAAATCTTTTGTAAAAGTGTAACCTGTAATTGACATTTCATGAAAACTAATCACATCAGCTCCTCTACTTTTTGCTTTTCTTGTTAAATTCTCGATTACCGCTAGGTTGTAAGCCTTATCTCCATCTTTAGGTTGAAATTGGGCTACTGCTATATTTAGTTCATCCATGATATAAGTGATAAAAGATAAAACTATCAATCCTTAAGGGATAAAAATTGTACAAACCCGACATGGATGTGCTATATCTCAAAGAGATTTACAGCAAGACGTGATGTTTTCAGATATTCTGTGGGAGCAATGCCGACTATTTTTCTGAATTCCCTTATTAAATGTGCTTGGTCATAGTAACCGGCGTCAAGACTTAATTTGGTCAATGAAGAGAAATTACCTTCATTTCTTAATTGTCTTAAAAAGGAATGGAATCTAATGTTGCCAATGAATTTCTTTGGTGAGATACCGATTTGTTCTAAAAACAATCTCTGGATCTTTCTCTCGGTGATTCCGGTTTTAGCACAAAGCTTTTTTACTGTCAACCTGCCCTTTTCATTATTAATTATGCCAATGGCATTTTCAAGACCAGCCATGGTATGTTGCTGACCTTTTGCTTTTTCGGTAAAATAAGAATTCAAATAATTGACCATAATGCTCGAATCGGAGCATGCTTGTAGACGTTCTTTGAGCTCCAAAATTTCATTGCCATAAATTAAACTGGAATTTTCAAAGCTATTTATGTACTTACTTCCTGGAATACCGGTTAATTCATAAAAACCGGATGGCTGGAACAATACAATCAAAACGGAAACAACTCCTTTGAATTGAAATTCTTGATTCTCCGACAACTGTCCCAAAATAAACGTTTCCGGCAATTCTATCTTTGAATTTAGTAAAATTAGTTCACTATTTTTTAAAATAAAAACCAAGCCATGGTGACCATTTGCAAAATGCCGATACTTTTTCAGGTTACTAGATGTGATATTAAATAAAAGATAGTGTTTGATATATTTTGAAAGACATTTGGATGGTGCGTATTGCATGAGATAACGAATCGTTATGTTAAAACTATCTAATCAAGTGCTAGTTCGTTTTCCATTTTTAGAGGAATTAGAAACTACACTGGCCAGCATAAAATACGCAATCTTGTGATTACACGGCAACAACCCCTTTAATGTGGGGGTGTGGGTCGTAGTTTAACAACTCAAAATCATCAAAAGTAAAGTCAAAAATGTTTTGTACGCTGGGGTTTAACCGCATGGTGGGCAATGGGCGAGGGTTACGACTCAGTTGCAGCTCCACCTGTTCCATATGGTTGTCGTAAATATGGGCATCACCAAAGGTGTGTATAAAATCCCCGGGCTGATAGCCGCACACCTGGGCCATCATCATCGTAAACAGGGCGTAGGAGGCAATGTTAAAGGGCACACCTAAAAATATGTCAGCACTACGTTGGTAGAGCTGGCAAGAGAGTTTACCATCGGCCACATAAAACTGGAAAAAGGCATGGCACGGGGGTAAGGCCGCCTTTCCGTTGGCCACATTCTCACCAAAAGACACGGAAGTGTCTGGCAGTACACTGGGGTTCCAGGCAGAAACCAACATTCTTCGACTATTGGGGTTGTTTTTTAAAGTTTCGATCACTTCTTTTATCTGATCGATCTCCTCACTGTTCCAATTGCGCCATTGGTGTCCGTACACTGGCCCCAAATCTCCATTTTCATCAGCCCATTCGTTCCAAATACGGACGCCGTTCTCCTGCAAGTAGCCTACATTGGTATCACCTTTTAAAAACCACAGCAGTTCATGCACAATGGATTTTAAGTGTAATTTTTTGGTGGTCACCATGGGAAATCCTTCGGAAAGATCAAAGCGCATCTGGTAGCCAAAGACACTTTTTGTTCCAGTTCCGGTACGATCGCCCTTTTGGTTTCCGTGTTCCAATACGTGTTTTAGTAAGTCGTGGTATTGTTTCATAGTGGGGTTAAAGATAATAGGTAAAGGGGGAAAGGTAAAAGGTGAAGGGTTGTGATTTATTAGATTTTATTAACGAAATGGAGGTGAAGGGTTTTTGGGTGGAGGGTTAAAGATTAAAGGTTAAGGGTAAAAGTTTAATGGTTTTGTTTGTTATACTTTATAAGTGCAGTGATTCGTTTTTGCAGCCGTTGAATTTTTTGAAGTAGTGGGACGGATTGCTCGGTGGAAATGAATTTCAAATCTTGACATAAAATGATATGCGTTTCAAGCTCAAATGCTGAACCTAAGCTAATCTGTAAAAAACGAACAAAATCCTTTTGCGAAAACTTACTAGAGCCTTCCGCAATATTAGCCGGAATGGAAACAACACATCTGTTGATTTGTGAAACTAGTCCGTACTTTTCGGTTTCAGGTAGTTTGGAGGTGACATAGTAAACTTCCTTTACTAATTTTCTGGCCTCTTTCCAGATTTCCAACTCTCGAAAATTTCTCATGGTATACACCTTTTAAAATCTCGAGGTTGATTTTATAAGTTTATTTCGGAGGTTAAACTTTAACCTTCCTCCTTTTACCCTATTATCCTAAAATCATCCCGGCAATAGTAGCTGAAAGTAGTGAAGCTAAAGATCCACCTAAAACGGCCTTCATGCCGAATTCAGATAAAGTTTTACGTTGTCCTGGCGCCAAAGAACCGATACCGCCGATTTGGATTCCGATAGAAGCAAAATTTGCAAATCCACAGAGCATGTAGGTAGCCATAATCACGGATTTATTATAGGTGAAATGAAGACTGTTGCCCATGTTTTTGAGTTCGGCAAGCTGAATATAGCCGATAAACTCGCTAGCGGCCAGTTTAATACCTAAAAGTTGCCCCATTAGCATTACATCGTCACCAGAAACGCCGATCAACCACATCAAAGGAGCGAAGACGGTTCCAAGAATCGATTCAAGGGAAAAACTATCATATGGAGAATTTATAGCAATCCATTCATTGAAAGTTGTGACATCGCCAACCCAACCCAAAATTCCATTAATCATTGCAATAAATGCAACAAAAACCAAAAGCATGGCCCCTACGTTCATTGCCAATTTGAGTCCTTCAGTGGTTCCGTTGGCAATGGCATCCAAAATATTGGAGCCAATTTTTTCTGTGGATACTTTTACGTCAGTATTTACTTTTTCGGTTTGGGGGTACAAAATTTTAGAAATCACGATGGCTCCCGGAGCGGCCATCACGGATGCGGCCAACAAATGTTTTGCAAAAACTAAACGCAATGCAGGGTCATCTCCTCCCAAAAACCCAATATAGGCAGCCAAAACAGCTCCGGCCACGGTGGCCATTCCCCCAATCATCACCAAAAGGATTTCCGATTTGTTCATCTTTTCCAAATAGGCCTTTATTAGAAGAGGTGCTTCGGTCTGCCCCAAAAAGATGTTTCCCGCAATGGAAAGACTTTCTGCTCCTGAAATGCCTAAAGATTTAGTCAATAGCCAAGCCAGGGCTCTTACCACTTTTTGAATCACTCCCATATAGAAGAGCACGGATGTCAAAGCAGAAAAGAAAATAATAGTGGGCAATACCTGAAAAGCAAAAATGAATCCAAAGGTATCCATGTCAACGACTAGGCCTTCAAATAAAAATTTACTCCCAGCTCGTGTGAAATCCAGGATGCTGACAAAGACCTGTCCAATTTTTTCAAACACCAATTTTATAAAAGGAACCTTAAGTACTCCAATGGCAATTAGTAGCTGCAGCGAAAGTCCTATTCCAACCGTCCTCCAATTAATGGCTCTTCGGTTTGAGCTGAAAAGAAAGGATATTAATATCAATACTGCCATACCCAAGGCCCCGCGCCAAAGACTGTTTATGGAGAATCCTTGATTTGGAATCAACTCAGGTGTTTGTTGAGGTGCTATGTCATCAATGACCGAGGTTTCAACAGCAAGATTTAGCGAATCCGTTGGAAGTGCGTTCTGACCAAAAGTGACTGCACAAGTAAATAATAAAAGTATGAGTAAACTTCTGGTTTTGTTCGGCATGTAGTTGGTTTATTTACGCTTGGAGATTTCGTCCCGTAGTTTGGCAGCCTTTTCGTAGTCTTCGTTGGCAACTGCTTTGTCCAATTCTTTATGGAGTTCTTCCAAAGTCATTTCTCGATACCCTTGCGACGAGGCTCCTGACTCAATTTCCACGGTTTCCCCTTCTTGAAGAATTTCATCCACTACAATACTATCATCGTCTTCATTTTCCTCATCCTCTTTGTTGGAAAACTTTAAGAAGATACCTGCTTTGTCCAAGATAGTTTTGTACGTAAAAATAGGTGCGTTGAAACGCAACGCCAATGCAATGGCGTCACTGGTTCTTGCATCGATAATTTCTTCCGCTTTATCCCGCTCGCAGATAATGCTGGAATAGAAAACACCATCAACCAATTTATGGATGATGACCTGCTTGACCACAATCTCGAACCTGTCCGAAAAGTTTTTGAACAAGTCGTGGGTAAGTGGCCTTGGTGGTTTTATCTCTTTTTCAAGTGCAATGGCTATGGATTGTGCCTCAAAGGCACCTATTACAATGGGAAGTTTTCTGTCTCCTTCAACTTCATTCAAAATAAGGGCGTAGGCACCATTTTGTGTCTGGCTGTATGAAATCCCCTTTATTTTTAACCGTACTAAACTCATAAGTTCTTCCTAAAACGCAAAAAAGCTGTTCAAATAAGTGGCGATACCAGTTATCTGAACAGCCCCTTGCAAAGGGCAAATTAACAAAATTTAAGCGTTTTGGGCTTTAAATTCTTTTAATTTTTCGATGAGTTTTGGGACCACTTCAAAGGCATCTCCAACGATTCCATAATCCGCAGCCTTAAAGAAGGGAGCTTCTGGGTCATTATTGATCACTACTTTGGTTTTTGAGGAACTTACCCCAGCCAAATGTTGTATAGCTCCCGAAATACCGATTGCAATGTAAAGGTTACTTGCAACGGGCTTTCCGGTCTGTCCAACGTGCTCACCATGTGGGCGCCATCCCAAATCGGAAACGGGCTTGGAACAAGCGGTGGCCGCTCCTAAAATATCGGCCAATTCCTCGACCATACCCCAATTTTCTGGGCCTTTAAGGCCACGACCTCCGGAAACTACGATATCTGCATCGGCAATAGTTGCCTTTCCAACTACTTTGTCGACTTCTACTGATTTTACAGCAAAATCGGCATCGGAAAGTGAAGGACTAAAATCCTCAACAGAAGCTGAACCTCCATTTTCATGGATTCCATAGGCATTATTCGATACTCCAACAATTTTAATATCTGAGCTGATTTCGGTATAGGCAAAGCCTTTGTTACTAAAAGCGGTTCTCTTTACAGTAAATGGAGAGGTACCTTCTGGCGCTGCCACTACATTGGGAACATAACCCGCACCCAACTTGGCCGCTAAAATTGGTGCCAAAAATTTGGTGTCGGCACTTGAACTTACAATAATGACTTTTGCATCTTCAGCCTGGGCGGCTTGGGTCAAAACGTTAGCATACGCTTTGGCGTTAAATGTGTCCAATTGGTTATTGGAGACTTTCAGTACTTTGGATACTCCATAATTGCCCAAAGAGGCATCATCCTCGGCATTAATGGTAACAGCGGTTACACTTCCACCAACTTCCTGGGCAACTTTGTGCGCATAGGAAGCCACTTCCAAAGCATTCTTTTTAAATTTTCCTTTATCTGATTCGGTATAGACTAATACTGACATAATTTTGTGGATTCTAGTTCTTAAATCACTTTAGCTTCATTGTGCAATAGCTCGACCAATTCCCCAACATTTTCTGCATCTACCAATTTAACAGGTCCTTTAGCTGCGGGCTTTTCAAACTTTTGATCTTGGGTATGTTTTGAGGCATCAACAGGCTCAACTACATTGAGCACCTTTTTTCTAGCCATCATAATACCCCTCATATTTGGGATACGAAGGTCACTTTCCTCGACCAGTCCTTTTTGTCCCCCAACTACCAGGGGTAGCGTGGTGCTTATTGTTTCTTTACCACCATCTATCTCACGGGTGGCCGTCGCTTTATCTCCTTCAATTTCAAGACCGATGCAGGTATTTACAAAATTCATGTCTAGCAGAGTAGCTAGAATACCTGGTACCATTCCACCATTATAGTCGATGGATTCTCTTCCTGCAATAACAAGGTCATATCCTCCACTTTTTATGATTTCCGTTAGCTGTGAAGCAACAAAGAAACCATCGGTAGGTTCTGCATTGATTCGAATGGCTTCATCCGCACCAATGGCCAGAGCCTTGCGAATAGTGGGCTCAGTTTGTGGACCTCCAACGGTGGCAACGTGAACAGAAGCCCCTTGCTTTTCCTTAAACCACATAGCACGGGTAAGTCCGAACTCATCGTTGGGATTAATAACAAATTGAACACCATTTGTATCAAACTTGGTGTCCCCTTCCGTAAAATTGATTTTGGAAGTGGTATCGGGTACGTTGCTGATGCAAACTAAAATCTTCATAGTCTCTTTGAATTTAACGGCGCTAAGATAGCCATAAATATTCGATATTTATTATGCATGCATAATAAAATTTCATACTTTTTTTAAATTATACCTCAGGGTTATTCTTTTAGATTTTGCTATTTTTGCGTGCATTTTTATGTACACGAACGAAACTTTTTAGTACTACTTAATGAAAACACTACAATTCAGGGAAGCCATCAAAGAGGCCATGAGCGAAGAGATGCGCAGGGACGATACCATTTATTTAATGGGTGAAGAGGTTGCCGAATACAATGGCGCTTATAAAGCCTCAAAAGGGATGTTGGATGAATTTGGACCTGAAAGGGTTTTGGATACGCCAATTTCTGAATTGGGATTTTCCGGTATCGGCGTTGGGTCTGCTATGATTGGTAACAGACCTATTATAGAGTTCATGACGTTTAACTTTTCATTGGTAGGAATCGATCAAATTATAAATAACGCTGCCAAAATTAGACAGATGTCAGGTGGGCAATTTGCCTGTCCTATTGTGTTCAGAGGACCAACTGCTTCGGCAGGTCAATTGGCTGCAACACACTCTCAGGCGTTTGAAAGCTGGTACGCTAACTGCCCAGGGTTAAAGGTTGTGGTTCCTTCGAACCCTGCAGATGCAAAAGGATTGTTGAAATCAGCAATTCGTGATGATGACCCGGTCATTTTTATGGAATCAGAGCAGATGTATGGCGATAAAGGCGAAGTGCCTGAAGGCGAGTACACCATTCCAATAGGCGTTGCTGAAATTAAAAGAGAAGGTACCGATGTAACGATTGTTTCTTTCGGGAAAATCATTAAAGAGGCCTATATAGCTGCTGACGAATTGGAGAAAGAAGGCATTAGTTGTGAAATCATTGATTTACGTACGGTTAGACCAATGGACCATGATGCTATTTTGAATTCAGTAAAGAAAACAAACCGAATGGTTATTTTGGAAGAAGCATGGCCCTTTGGAAATGTTGCTACTGAAATTATTTACCATGTTCAGGACAAAGCATTTGATTATTTGGATGCGCCAATAGTGAAAATAAACACTGCAGATACGCCAGCTCCTTATTCTCCGGTACTTTTGGCGGAATGGTTGCCGAATTCCAAAGATGTTGTCAAAGCTGTTAAGAAAGTGTTATATAAGTAGTCAACTTATAATTGTAAGGTATATTAGCCTCGTCAACAAAAGTTGGTGAGGCTTTTTTAAGGAACAGTTTTTGATAAGAAATTACTTTTAAATCGAACAGACCATTACACTATTGAAATTCTTACCAAGAATTTTTAAAGTGGCACATATCAAAAAATGAAGAAATTCCTTTTAGTTTTTTCCCTGACGTTATTCAGTGTTTTAGCTTTTTCCCAGACCAAAGTAGGAGGTATAGTTGTGGACGACCTTGGTTCACCTGTTGCCTTTGCAAACATTGTTTTTAAAGATTCATCAGAAGGAACCATAACCAATGATAATGGGCGGTTCTATATAGAATCTGATAACACCTACAGTACTATTCTTGTTTCTTTTATCGGATATGAAACCAAAGAGATTCAGTTGGAACAAAAGGTGAACTTTAATATGGAGATTGTGTTGGTCGAATCCACCGAACAACTAAAAGAAGTGATCGTATACACAGGAAAACAATCCAAGAAGAACAATCCGGCTATAGATATTTTAAAGAAGATATGGGCTAAAAAACGAGAAAACGGTGTTCGAAAGTTTAAACAATACCAGTACGATAAGTACGAAAAAGTTGAATTTGACCTAAATACTATAGACAGTGCTCTTATAAAGAGCAAGATGTTCAAGGGACTGGAATTTATGTTTGAGGATTTGGACACTTCCAGAATAACAGGGAAAACCTATTTGCCCATGTTTTTGAACGAAAGCTTCTCCAAAGTTTATGGTGATAATGTGCTAAATGAGGAAAAGGAAGATGTGCTAGGGAATAAAAATTCCGGTTTTAGTGGAAACCAAGCGATTACGGCCTTTGTTGAAGACCTGTATTCCGATTACGATATTTATGAAAACTACCTTAAGTTTTTTGACAAAAGCTTTACCAGTCCGTTATCAAAAACAGGTGTGGATACCTATAATTATGTCCTTTCCGATAGTACATTTATCGACAATAAATGGTGTTACAATATCATCTACTACCCAAGGCGGAAGAATGAATTGACTTTTAAAGGAGATTTTTGGGTGAATGATTCCACCTACGCCATCAAAAAAATCAATCTGCAGGTTACCAAAAGCGCCAACATCAACTGGGTAAAGGAAATTTACATTGAGCAGGATTTTGATGTGGTCAATGATTCCATTTTTCTCTTGCAGCGAGATTACATGCTCAGTGATTTTAGTTTTTCCAAAAAAGAAAAGTCACGAGGAGTCTATGGCAAAAGAACAACGGTTTATGATAACTATCAATTTGATACAAACCGTCCGGAAGAATTTTACAAGGCCGAATCAGACCCATATGACCCAAGAGTGTTTGCAAGAGACAGCACGTTTTGGAAAAATGCACGATTGGAAAAACTCAATGAGGATGAATCTGGTATATTCAAACTGTTGGATACCTTAAAAACAGTGCCCAAATTCAGGACGTATTATGATATTGTGAGCATCTTAGGCTCTGGTTACATAGAAATAGACAAATGGAACATAGATATCGGTAACATTTATAGTGTTCTCGGCTTTAACGATGCAGAGGGAACCAGGGTTCGGCTTGGGGCTAGAACCTATTTTGGACAGAATGATACTTGGCGCCTTGAAGGCTATATGGCGTACGGATTTACGGATAAAAAAGCGAAGCACGGACTTTCTGGTAAATTCTTATTAGATAGAAAGAGCAGGCTTATACTCTCAGGAGGAAATCGAAGAGATGTGGAGCAATTGGGACTCAGTTTGACTAGTACAAATGATGTGCTGGGAAGAAGTATTGCCTCCTCTTCTTTAGTGACAGTTGGGGCAAACGATCGGTTGACCAATATCAATTTGTCCACTTTTAATTTAGAGGTGGAACCGGTGAAAAATTTCAGGGTCCGGTTGGGAAGTTCATTTCGAACGTTGAGTTCTGCGCTGCCGAATGCCTTTAGTTTGGATTATGTGGACCCTGATTCGCCTACTGGGATTTCCTCAGAGGTAAAACAATTCGACATAAATACCACCTTAATATATACTCCAGGCAAAAGAACAATTGGTTATGGCGTGGAACGTGCCAATATCAATGACGATCACAGCACCCTATTATTAAATTACACCAAGGGAATCAGTGGATTTTTAGAAAGTGATTTTGACTACGAAAGACTACAGTTCTCGTATCGTCAACCCTGGCAAATTGGTGGTTTTGGACGTTTAACAAGCAGCATTGAACTGGGTAAGACCTTTGGAGAAGTACCATTGAGCCTATTGAGTGTTGTACCTGGTAATCAGACACTTTTTTCCTTATATAATGTTTTTCCAAATCTTGATTTTTACGAGTTTGTGACCGATACCTATGCCGCAGTGCATTTGGAACATAATTTTAATGGTCGATTATTCTCGAGAATCCCAATCCTAAGAAATTGGAACCTTAGAGAAATTGTTGGTCTTAGAGGGGCATGGGGGCAACTTTCAGATGAAAACAAAGCTTTGAGCGCGCCTACCAATATTCCGTTGATAGCGCCGGAAGACCAGATTTACTGGGAATATTCCTTTGGAATAGGAAACATATTCAAGATATTCCGGATTGACTTCAATTTTAGGGGGAACTACCTAGACAATCCAGATGCCCGCGCATTTGGTGTCACGGGTACCTTCGGATTTAATTTTTAATTAACAGAAAGGTCGAGATTTGTTGACCTTATTCCCATAAGGAGCACTATTTTTGCAAAAAATCTAAAACCTCATAATGTCAAAGAAAGAAGTAACCTTCGATGTGCTGATTGAAATTCCAAAAGGAAGTAGAAATAAATATGAATATGATTTTACCCTAAATAAAATTCGATTCGATAGAACCTTGTTCTCGTCGATGATGTATCCTGGGGATTATGGGTTTGTACCTGAAACTCTTGCTTTGGATAAAGATCCCTTGGATGTATTGGTTTTAGGAACAGAGCCAACCTACCCGATGGTGGTAATGGAGGTGAAACCTATTGGAGTTTTCCATATGACGGATGAAAAAGGGCCGGATGAAAAAATAATCTGTGTACCTGTGAGTGACCCCGTTTGGAACAAGAAGGAAGATATAACCGATATCAATCCACATAGAAAAAAGGAAATAGAACACTTTTTTGCGGTTTACAAAGATCTGGAAGAGAAGAAGGTTGATACCGGTGGATGGGGAGACGTTAATGAGGCCATAGAAATCTATCATCAATGCGTGAACCGCTACGATGAAAGTGAGCACAAAAAGAAAAGAACTTTTACCATTTAAGATAAAACCAAATAAAGATTTATGCGCTTTTGACAATCAAAAGCGCATTTTTTTTATTAGTCCGTATTTTACTACTTTAGCATCCGTTAAAAAAAATATAAATAATCAAATAAAATGGAACTGATCGTAAACTATTTACCGGTATTTGGTGTTTTGGCACTTGTCTTCGTATTTATTAAGAATATGTGGGTTGGAAAGCAAGATGAAGGAGATGCAAAAATGGCAAGAATTGCTAAAAATATTGCAGATGGCGCTATGTCTTTCTTAAAGGCCGAGTATAAAATTCTATCAATTTTTGTAATTGCCGTTGCTGCATTGCTTTATTTCAAAGGCAGTAGTGAGACTGGCTCCAACGGTATGGTGGCCATATCCTTTATTGTAGGTGCAATTTGTTCTGCATTAGCAGGATTTATTGGAATGCGTGTTGCTACAAAAGCAAACGTAAGAACTACTCAAGCGGCTAAAACGTCTTTAGGAAAAGCTCTTGAAGTTGCTTTTGCGGGCGGTGCCGTAATGGGCTTGGGTGTTGTGGGCCTAGGTGTATTAGGTCTAAGCGGATTGTTTATGGTCTATCAAAATATGTGGCCTGGAGCTGATAATCTTGGTTTAGTATTAAATGTATTATCTGGATTCTCACTAGGTGCATCATCTATTGCGCTTTTTGCCCGTGTTGGTGGTGGTATCTATACAAAAGCTGCCGATGTTGGAGCGGATTTAGTAGGTAAGGTTGAAGCAGGTATTCCCGAAGATCACCCATTAAACCCTGCTACAATTGCGGATAACGTTGGAGACAATGTTGGAGATGTTGCAGGTATGGGAGCTGACCTTTTTGAATCATACGTAGGTTCAATTATCGGTACAATGGTTTTGGGTGCATTTATTATTACTCCCGATTTTGCTGGCTTAGGTGCGGTTTACCTTCCATTGGTATTAGCTGCGGTAGGTATAATAATGTCAATTATTGGCACCTTCTTTGTAAGAGTTAAGGATGGTGGAAATCCACAAACAGCTTTAAATATTGGTGAATTTGGATCAGCTGGTTTAATGGTAGTTGCTTCTTATTTCATTATTAATGCTCTAATTCCTGAGACAGTCGATGGATTGCCTTTTGGAGCTATGGGTATTTTTTGGGCAACCTTGGCCGGTCTTGTTGCTGGTTTGGGTGTTGGTAAGATTACAGAGTACTATACAGGTACAGGTACAAAACCAGTAAATTCTATTGTAAAACAATCAGAAACTGGTGCCGCTACAAATATTATTGCAGGTTTAGGTGTTGGTATGATGTCAACAATGATTCCTATTCTTTTAATTGCTGCTGCGATTTTGGTTTCACACCATTTTGCTGGTCTTTACGGTATTGCAATCGCTGCAGTTGGAATGTTGGCAAATACAGGAATCCAACTAGCAGTTGATGCTTATGGACCTATTTCTGATAACGCTGGTGGTATTGCTGAAATGGCCGAACTAGATCCAGAAGTTCGTGAGCGTACGGATAAATTGGATGCTGTTGGTAATACTACTGCTGCAATTGGTAAAGGTTTTGCTATCGCTTCTGCTGCTTTAACAGCCTTAGCGTTATTTTCTGCTTTTATGAAAGTCGCAAACGTTACTTCTATTGACGTTTCTAAACCAACGGTAATGGCAGGACTCCTTGTAGGTGCAATGCTACCTTTTGTATTCTCTGCACTTTCTATGAATGCAGTAGGTCGTGCCGCAATGGCAATGATTGAAGAAGTACGTCGTCAATTTAGAGATATTCCGCAATTGAAAGCGGCCTTGGAGGTAATGAAAGCTGTGGATACAGATATGTCTAAAGCGACTCCAGAGCAGCGTGCTACTTTTGATGCTGCCGATGGTTATGCCGAATATGACAAATGTGTTGACATTTCTACAAAGGCCTCTATTAAAGAAATGGTATTGCCAGGTCTGTTGGCAATTGCAGTTCCTGTTGCAGTAGGATTTATTGGCGGAGCCGAAATGTTGGGCGGTTTATTGGCAGGTGTTACTTCAGCAGGTGTTTTAATGGCAATCTTCCAATCTAATGCAGGTGGTGCTTGGGACAATGCAAAGAAAATGATAGAGTCTGATGGTCGTAAAGGAACAGATGCTCATAAAGCTGCTGTTGTTGGTGATACCGTTGGTGATCCATTTAAAGATACTTCAGGTCCATCGTTGAACATTTTGTTGAAATTGATGTCAGTTGTAGCATTGGTTATTGCTCCGAGTATTGCGATAAGTGCTGATAAAATGATGGCATATAACGAAACTAAAATTGCTACAGAGGTTGTTGAAAGACAAATGGAGAAACATATTAATGTTGAAATGAGCAATACCGAAGATGGTGCTTTCAAAGCAATTGTAATGACTACTTCAGAAGTTGATGGAGAAATTACAGAGGAAGCAAAAGAATTTACTGCTGCTACCAAAGAAGAGGTAGAAAAGTTGGTAAACGAATACAAAGAAGCGAAGGAATAACTTCAATTCTCAATTAATATACGAAAGGGCCGCACTAAAGTGCGGCCCTTTTTTGTGACGTCCATTTTATTATTAGACGCCACAGACGGTCACCATGAACACAATCAATCTGTAAATCATTTCCACGTCTCTAAACCGACAACTTGATATTTTCATGGTGACAGCTTATTGGAGCTTAAAAGTGATCGGAATTGAAAAAGGGACTTTAACCGGAGTGCCCCGTTGCTTTCCTGGGGTCATTTTGGGTAATTTGGAAATGATTCTGGCTGCTTCCTTTTCCAGAGTCTCATGTGGACCTCGCATTCGAACGTTATCGATACTTCCATCTTTTTGAATGGTAAACATGATGCTTACCCTACCTTGCAATCCCATTTCTTGTGCAATCTCTGGATAGCGAAAGTTTTTGCGAATATGCTTTTGCATCATTTCTTGGAAACATGACCTTTTACCTTCCTTAGTCTTTTCATTTTCGCAGCCTGGAAAAATGGGCGGGTTTTCAACTTTAATAAAAATTACCTCATCTTCAATTGGAGGTGCGACAAACTCAACATCCTCAACGTCCATTATTTCCGTATTCTGATCTATTTCATCGGATTCAATTACGGTTTCAATAACTTCTTCATCATCAGGAACAATTTCAATTACCGGAGGTGCTTGAATCTTGGGGGGTGGGGGTGGGGGCGTTTGAAAAGTTATGGGTGCTACTTCAATCAATTCTTCATCGGGACTTAATCTTGCAAAATCATCATCGAATGTTGAATAGTAGGTTTTCCATTCAATGGCAACATAAGCAAATAATAAAATGGCAGTAAGCCCTATCAAAAAATATAGGGTACTATTCTTTTTCAGTTCCAATTTTGGATTTTTCTTTAATTCCATGTTTTCAAAATTTGTGAAGCCTGAGCTTCGAGTTAGAAATAATGGGCGCTAACCCTAATCTAAAACTAGACTCAAAATCGAGCAAGTACAACCGGGAATGAGGGAACTGGTCATTTGACTGAGTAAAAAGCATAAAGCTTTTCATAGTTCAACCAGAAACGGGGAATGCAATCAAAATAATTGAGGCAATAAGATGTAAATATGTAGCAATGGTTACATTCAGACGATTTAGGAAAGCTTTAATTGTATATTTCCGTTCATCTAAATCATATTCCGATTATGGATACATTGACTTTTTTGCAAAAAATGGGCAAGAGTGTATTGTTCTTTTCTTTTTTCAGCATGATTGTATTTTCCTGTACACAGGATGATTCTATTGAAGGCGAAGGTAACCTCCCAAATGGATCCATTGATTTGCCAGAGCGTACAAATGCGGATTGTGAGGGGGAGGCATTCATCCAAAGAAAGGATGCAATTGTCTTTCCATTGGATCCAAGTCTTTTTGGGTTGGATAATTTTGTAGTGAACGGTGGCTTGGAAACGCATCAGGAAATAACCTCATCCATTACTGGGATTACCTATAGATACCATGTGTATCTCCCACCTGAGTATGAATTGGAACCGGAAAGAAGTTTTCCAGTGCTGTATTGGCTGGATGCTCAATTTTGGGGTATACCCAATGCAATGCAACCTATTAAAGTGGTGGATTTTGATGAACTTCCGGTTATTGTTGTAGGAGTTGAAGAAGGTCCTGCCGGGCGCAGGGCGGTCGATTATATATTTCCAGGGATAAACACTTATAACCGTTTTTTTACGGAAGAGTTTATTCCTACGGTGGAGTCAAAATATCGAGTTTTGTCAGAAGATCGTACTATACAAGGGGGGTCTGCCTCTGGCCTGGCTTCATTGGCAATGATGTTAAGTGATCAAGAGAATCCACCTATATTTAAAAACCATCTTGCGTTCGACCCATTCATTCAGAGCACCTCAAGTTTGCAGAACTTGCTGAACGACAGGCTGAGCACAGGTGTTCCTTTGAATAAAACATTGGTGATAACAAGTATGAAAAGCGGATTTTCGTCATCTGTTGACCCCTATGCGGAGGATTTAGCTACAAGGAATATATCTTGTCTAAATATAATTCATAGTAGCTATCAAGGGGACCATTTTGCTAGTACAAGATCCAGTACTGGCGATGCACTTAGGGACATTTATAGTGAGTATTACGAGCAATAATATAATATTCTGTAAAAATTATTAGATTGAAATATTGGTTTACTTAAAACCTCAATGAAATGAAATTGAAAAGAATCATTACGAATCTATGGTTTTCAATTCTTGCAAGTACCTGCATTTTAATGTTTTCTTGTTCCGAAGATACACAGGTAAGTAATGAGCCTGATACTGAAGGGCAAGAATCGGAAGAACAGGAAGTGCAGATACCCAGTCTAAATCCGCAACAAGCACAATCAGGAGTTATAAGAGATATTACCTCAGCAGCTTTGGTTGAGGAAATGGGCATTGGGTGGAACCTTGGCAATAGCATGGATGTAGAGGATAGGGACAAAACTTTTTGGGGCAATCCATTGCCTACAAAGGAAATGATAGATGCTATAGCAGATAGGGGGTTTGGTACCTTGAGAGTTCCTGTTACCTGGGGTTATCATCAAGGACCCGCACCTGATTACACTATAGAAACAGAATTTTTAGATCAAATACAAGAAATTGTTGATTACGCTCTTGCCAATGGCATGCATACCATCATAAACGTACATCATGATGACCCATGGATGATTCCTACCTACGCCATGGCTGATGAGGTAGGCACGCGATTGGGAAGTTTATGGAGTCAAGTTGCACTTAGATTTAAATCGTACGGCGATTATCTCATTTTTGAGACCATGAATGAGCCTAGACATGAGGGTAGCGCTCAAGAATGGCTTGGTGGTACTGCGGAGGGTAGGGATGTGGTAAATCAATATCACAAAATATCATTGGATGCTATAAGAGCTACAGGTGGAAACAACGAAAAAAGACATATTATGATCGCACCATATTCAGCTGCCCCTTATGATGTTACCATGGATGCATTGGTAATACCCAACAATGACCCTAACGTAATTATTTCCATTCATTATTATTTTCCATTTGAGTTTACACATGAAGCACCAAATGGCACCTTTAATTGGGGTAACCAACAGGATAGGACCAATTTGCGCAATGCTATTGATTTCGTTGCCAATAAATGGGTCGTTCAAGAAAAAAGACCTGTTATTTTAGGAGAATGGGGAACGGTTGACAAGAATAATGCCACAGCCAGAAGAAATCATGCCGAGGCTTTTGTTGAATATGCCAAAGATAGAGGAATGTTGCCTGTTTGGTGGGATAATGGATTAGGAGATGAATTTGGAGTCTTCGACAGAAATAATATCTCATGGTCAAGACATGACGAATTGGTAGATGTTATTCTGAACACCTGGTATAAATAGTATTTCCAAACATTTTATAACCACTGATATATTTGGACAGCGAGGAATTTTGCCAAATACCATTAGTAGGGTTATGAATTATGAGAAGAATTAAATGGTTAGAGTTCTTCTTTCTTGAATTGAAGCATCCAATCGTATATAGAAACATCAAAAGGATCGTAAATAACATCACTGGAAAAAGCATCCGAATAGGTTCGTGACCAAGCATCATGCCCGGTGTTTCTAAACACAGTAACTCTGGCTTTTACATTAGGATTTTTGTTATTTATAAATTGTACCAGCGGAACTGATCCATAATTTTGAAAAGCCAATACTGTATTATCACTATCTCCGTGAAAAGCCCAAATTGGGATGTCGGTCAGATTGTCAATAATCCTTTCCTCACCTCGCGCACTTATGGGAACAATTGCTGCTGCATAATTATCAAGGCCTCTTTCTCCTATATAATACCACGTGCCGCCACCACCTAAACTTAAACCAGTCAAGTAAATTCTACTTGTATTTACCTGATAGTTATCAATGATGTATTTTATGAAATCATGTATCTGCTGATGTGGCCAATAGGCTGTTTTTAACCTAGGAGAAACGACAATAAAAGGATAGGAAGGATTCCATTTGTTTTTCTTTATCAGCCCGGGAGGGGTGGTTCCTATAAGCACTTCATGAAGTTCATCCTCATCAGATCCAGTATAACCACTTGGATCCCATCCATGTAAGAAAATCAACAACGGATATTCCGGACCGTCTTCCGTATAACCACTAGGAGTATAAACATGATGACCAAATACCGCTTCGTTAGCGCCCAAGGGATACGCCATATGGACACCTCCGGTATCTTCCGGTAGATCTTTTAAATCAGAAGTATCTATATTAATTGTGGTAGGTTCAGATTGCGAAGATTCATTTGGATTTTCACCATTTTCCTCAAACAGCTCCATATTAGGCCTGTCAGATTCCGAACAAGAATATCCTAGAATAACAGTCAAAAATATCCAAAAGTACTTTTTACCTAACCACATTCTAACTACGAAATTTATATTTTAGATAACCTGATCGTGCCTGTATGACTACCATCACAATCCGTTCCAGTAAAGCTCACGTTAAATGCATTTTCATTGGTTAACTTTCCATTTCCCGTAAAGGTTCCAGTGCAGTTTGGAATAATATCATCCCAACGAAAGCTACTTAGATCATTTTCGTCTATGCTAAAACTTATGGTGCCATCATTTGCTCCACTGTTACAGCAACTTACAAAATTTCCACTAATAAAAAATTCGCCATCAAAATTACCCGAAGAAGTTTCTACAATACTAGCAGAGATTGGAAGGTTTGTGAATGTTGCGGATGGGGTTGTGGAATTCCAAAGTCCAGTATAATTTCCCGCTTGTAAACTGAAAATTTTGGCACTCTCCTCCTTTGGACTATCCGAGTCGTCACTTTTGTTACATCCAACAAAGAATAATGTCAAAAAGCTGGCAACTACTGTTTTTTTAATCAAATGTTTCATTTTAACTGTAATATGATTTTTGTTCATGTCAAATTTGACCAATAATCAAAGAGCAGTCGACCGCTTGGTTGCAAAACCACATACTGGTCAGTAAGTGCAATGTTGTATTGAAACAAGGAAGGTAAGATTGCACTAAATGATTATAGTGCTTTCTTTTTGATGTATTCTCGTGGAGTTTGCTGAGTCTGTTCTTTAAAAGCTTTGTTGAAGGTTGATTTTGAATTGAAGCCGGCTTCGATGGAAAGCGTTAGAAGTGTATGGGTGTGGTGCTGACCTTGTTCCAATTTTTTAATAAACTCCTTAATTCGGTAGGCATTGATAAAATCATAAAAACTCTTGTTCAGAATGTTGTTTAGAAACCAAGAAATATCGTGGGGAGAAGTGTCTAGTTTTTGTGAAAATTCCATCAAATTCAGCCTTGGTTCTAAATATGTCTTTTGGTTGGACATTAATGCATCAATTTTGCTTTTTAATTCACCAACTTGACTTTTAGAAAGTCTTTGGGTGCTCTTTAATTCTTCAAGCTGAAATAATTCGGGGAACCGTAGTTTGTAATAAGCTATAACGCATACGCTGCTTAATAAGGCTATGCCCAATGCTATATATATAGATTTGTCCAGCCCAATTTGCATTATTCTGTCCCCAACATAGCTTACGGCCCAAATTAAAAGAAATAGTAAAATTGACCATAGGAAGGCGTAGATGTATTTTGACGTATTCTGAACATAGGAAAGTTGTTTTTTTTCATCAAAGATGTATTTCCTAAAATGTGCAAAGGACAATATCAAATAGGTAAAACATAGCACTAAAGAAATACCTTCATTGATTACGTACACCACGAGAAAACTATCTATGCGTGACCAATAAACTTCTAATGAGAGGCATGCAATGACCAAATTAAAAGCTATAAATAGAGCTACAGGCAGAAAATGGATTTTTGGTATATGAAACCTTGTCTTTGTAGTAAGTTGCTTGATATATGCGAATAAGTAAACACCATAGAAAAAAATGGAAGCATCTAAAAAATGAAAGAGTCTATGACCGGAGAAATGCGGATTTATAGTCCATCTAAGGCCTCTAAAAATGAGTATAATATTGGCAATGACAAAAATGGAAAGGTAATCGTTTGATAGGTTATTTCTCTTGTCCGTTTTATTCAAGTTGTAAATAAAAAAGAGACCGAGAAGAATAACGATAAAGTGAATGGCAACTTCAATATTGAACAGCACGGTCTACTGAATTTAGGAATGCCAAATGTAAAAATTAATGATTTTACATTTTTGCTCAGATTAGTATGGTTCTGTGAAATTCGTTCAATAGAACTGCAAATATGTGCAGTTGCGACCAATCGCACCTTTTTTAAGATTTAGGAAGTCTTTTTTCAATTGTTGAATAGGTACAAACCAATATTCTTGGTTTAAAATAACCCGTGAATTTCAGCATCAATCTTATTGATTACTTGGCCCAAATCTTCAGGCTCATCAACAAAATTGATATTGTCCACATCAATAACCAAAAGCTTGCCTTTTTCATAGGTGTTTACCCATGCTTCGTAACGTTCATTAAGTCGACTTAGATAATCAATGGATATGCTATTTTCATATTCTCGACCCCGTTTATGGATTTGATTTACGAGATTGGGAATAGAACTACGTAGGTAAATCAACAAGTCTGGTGGTTGAACCAGAGTTTCCATCAACTCGAAAAGACTTTTATAATTTTCAAAGTCACGATTGGTCATTAATCCCATGGCGTGCAAATTCGGTGCGAAAATATGGGCATCCTCATAAATGGTTCGATCTTGGATCACATTTTTTCCACTTTCCCTGATTTTGAGAATTTGTCTGTAACGACTGTTCAAGAAGTAAATTTGAAGATTGAAGCTCCAACGTTCCATTTGGGTATAAAAATCATCCAAATAGGGATTGTCTACTACATCTTCAAATTGGGCGTCCCACCTGTAATGTTTGGCAAGTAAGGTGGTCAATGTGGTCTTTCCTGCTCCAATGTTTCCTGCTACGGCAATGTGCATGGGTGATAATGTTGAATGGTTATTAGTTTACAGTGTTTAGTTGCAAAGGCATACAATATACAACGAATCTTGTGGAAGCTAAAACCGAGCTTAACGCTTTTATCAACCTTTCGATGAAAAACCATTATCAGTGCTTTAACGCGTGGCAACTACAGCCAGGAATTGTAAAACTTTGAGTTTGTTCGTGCCACGGAAAAGCCTGGTTGTACTTGTTGTTTTCCCAATAGAATTTACTACGTGTATTAGTTTCATTACCAATTTCATTCATGGTTTCCGTATCATACAAGCGTCCATTGATCATGGTGTATCTGACAGAATTGGTGTTTTCGATATCCACTAACGGATTTTTGTCCAGCACAATCAAATCAGCCAACTTGCCTACTTTTAGGGAACCAATTTCACTTCCCATACCGATATATTCAGCACCATTAATAGTAGCCGCTTTCAACGCATCCATATTGCTCATTCCACCAGCTTTGAGCATCCAAAGTTCCCAATGTGCGCCCAGACCTTGCAATTGACCATGGGCTCCAAGGTTGGCTTTTACCCCAGCATTGGAAAGCGAAGTAACGGTTTCAGATACTAAAACATGTCCGTTGGTATATTCTTCTTGTGGCGCTTTTGTTCTATGTCGACTTCTAGAATCAACAATGTGTCTTGGGGTATACTTCAGCAATTTTTCATTTTCCCAAACATTGTCACGCTCGTAGTAGAAATATTCTCCATTTAAACCACCGTAGTTCACAATCAAGGTAGGTGTATAACCGCTGGAGCTATTGCTCCAAAGTGTAATGATATCCTTATAAACCGGCGCAACTGGAATATTATGCTCAATTCCGGTATGGCCATCCATGATCATACTCATATTATGGAAAAAAGTGGATCCGCCTTCAGGAACCACATTGACCCCTAATTCTTTAGCGGCTTGCATTACTTGTTGACGCTGTTCGCGTCGCGGTTGATTATAACTTTTTACAGAAGTAGCTCCAAAAGCCTTTGTTCTTCGGATAGCTGAACGAGCATCATCCAAGCTATTGACCACAGCTTTAAAATCTCCGTCGGCACCATACAAAATGAATCCTGTGGAGTATATTCTTGGTCCGACCATTTCACCGCTTTTTACCAATTCGGAAAGACCAAAAACAGTTTCACTGTTGGCCGAAGGATCATGAGCGGTGGTGACACCAAATGCAAGATTTGCATAGAGCTGCCAGTGTTTTTTGGTGTTCAATCCAGCTCTGAACGCTCCAATATGAGCGTGAGCGTCAACTATTCCTGGCATAATGGTTTTACCATTTGCATCAATTATTGTAGCATTTGAAGGAATATCAATTTCAGAAGCTACACCTATACTTTCAATTGTATTGTTATTGATGACGATGGTGGCATTTTCCAGGACTTCATCATTTTCCATGGTGATGATTCTCGCATTGGTAAATGCGATTCTTCCTTTAGGTCTGTCTGTTTTGGTAACCAACCCTACCTCAATTCCTTTTTCTGTAATTGGGGGAATGCTATCAGGAGAATTTTTAAGGAAAGTGAATCGTTGTTCCACATCATTGGAGAAATATTCACTGCCTAATGTCCAATGAAGTTTTTCGCTATCCTTGGACCAATGAAGACTGTACCCTGCATCTTTGGCCACTTGAGTCACCGGAAAAGCTTTGCTTTTTGGGTCGAATTCTACAGTTTGACCTGTCATGGTCATCGGTGCAACATAGGCTTTGTGCAAATTCGAAAACAATAGCCATTTGTTATCCGGGGATGTCACTATGTGGTTAGCATATTTAGACTTAAAATGAGTGCGTTCATCTTTCCCATTCAAATCGACACTTTTGAGCTCCTTGGTCAATGACCCGAAGAATTTTCCGCCAGTTTGAAAGAAAATGCGAAGATCATCCGCGCTAAATGTTGGTGTTAAACCATTTTCAGTAAGTTTTTTAATAGAATTCCCATTGGTTGCCATAGTGTAAATCCCAGGCTCTTTCGTAAATGAGCGCCCCTGGTCATTACTACCACTTTGTTTGCCATATACAATGTACTTTCCATTGTTGGAAAAAGAAGGGAAGCGATAAATACCTTTTTTTAACGTCAATTTGGTTGAATTACCACCGCTTGATGAAACTTTATGGATTGCTCCCAATTGCTCATCGTCCCAAGTCACATAAACTATCTCTTTTCCATCAGGAGAGAAAGAAGGCTCAAATTCCAAATCCTTGCTATCAGTTAAGCGCTTCGGCTTGCCATTGGGTAGAGTTTTGGTCCAAAGGTGCCCCAAAGCACTAAAAACGATTCTTTTTCCATCCGGAGAAGTCTTTACATGTCGGATAACCTTGGCTGTAAACTCATCCGAATCTACCTGATGCTGTACTCGATGGGTCTCTGCAATTTTAATTTTGGTATCAACTTGGAACGGAATTGGTGTAACTTGAAGGGTTTTAATATTAATTTTTTGGATTTTTCCTCCAGCCCAAAAAACAATTTCAGCACCATTTGGCATCCAACTGAAGTTGGGATAGGTTCCAAAAAGGGCCCATGCTTCCATCTGATCCTTATTTAAGGTGTCATAGATTGGCCATTCTTCACCAGTTTCCAAATCATGAATAAATAACACTGACTTAGTTCGAACGCGTTTTACGAATGCAAGTTTTTTATTGTCAGGAGACACCGTTGGCCTTGAAGCACTGCCTGGTCCTCCTGTAACGGTTACGGTTTTTCCTGTTTCAAAATCGTAACGTTTAATGGCATAAATCTGTGCATTCGGGTTCTTGTTATATTGAAAGAAACCTCCTGGATACATATCCTCACAGTAATATAAATATTGACCATCACTTGAAACCGAAGGTTCGTTAACATCCTGCTGGTCATTTTTACGTGTAGTTAGCTTTAGACCGCTTCCACCTGTTATATGATATTGCCACATTTCACCAGCGCCCAGTGATCGTTGGGAAGTAAAGTGTTTTCTGGCAATTAAATGGTTGCCATCAGGTGTCCAAACAGCATTGTTCAACAACCTAAAATTTTCTTTGGTAACCTGTTTTGCATTGGTGCCATCCATATCCATTACCCAAATATTGTCACCACCGCCGGCATCGGAAGTAAATGAAATTCTCTTGCCATCTGGGCTAAAACGAGGTTGCACTTCAAAAGGAAGTCCTGAGCGCAAAGCCTTTGCCTTTCCTCCCGTAATGGGCATGGTATAAATGTCACCAAGCATATCAAAAACGATATGCTTTCCATCTGGGCTTACATCAAGGTTCATCCAGGTGCCTTCATCAGTCGATAAATCAACTTCATTGATTTTCCAATCGGTGTAAGGATTGGAAACATCCCATTTCTTATCGTCCTTTTTGTCTTGAGCTAACACAATAAGAGTAAATGAGAACAGTAGAATGGAAAGTAAAGCTTTGTTTTTCATGAGTTTTAAATTAGTCAGATAGCAAAATACGGATAAACCTCCTATTTATTAGTATTGGGTTTTTAAAAATATTTGGTTTTTAAGACCAAAACATTTTCATATTTTAGCACCCGATTATTGAGGAAAGATTTGACTGCTTGCAACCTCGCTAAAAAATGCTAAAAAGGAGTGTAAACTTTTTTGGGCTGTACCGTCAAATCTCTCCATATAAAATACATGTACATGCCATATCTGTTTACATCAGAATCCGTAAGTGAAGGACACCCAGACAAAATAGCAGACCAAATCAGTGATGCACTTTTAGACAACTTTTTGGCTTTTGACCCAGAAAGCAAGGTGGCCTGCGAAACTTTGGTAACCACTGGACAAGTTGTTTTGGCCGGAGAGGTTAAAAGTGACACCTATTTAGATGTGCAGAACATTGCTCGAGAGGTCATCAACAAAATTGGGTATACCAAAGGAGAATATCAATTTAGCGGAGACTCGTGCGGTGTAATTTCCCTGATTCACGAGCAATCACAGGACATTAACCAGGGTGTTGACCGAGGAAGCAAAGAAGAGCAAGGAGCGGGTGATCAGGGAATGATGTTTGGCTATGCTACTAAAGAGACTGAAAATTATATGCCTTTGGCATTGGATATCTCACACAAGATTCTTCAAGTTCTAGCCGAATTACGAAGGAAAGGCGATAGCATATCATACTTAAGACCCGATGCAAAGGCGCAGGTGACCATCGAGTATTCAGATGACAATGTACCACAACGCATTGATACCATCGTAGTATCAACTCAACATGATGACTTTGATTCAGATGAAAAGATGTTGGCGAAAATCAAGGAGGATATTATAGCTATTTTGATTCCAGAAGTTAAAAAACTACTGCCTGAATCCATACAAGTTTTATTCAATGATGATATCCGATATCATATTAACCCAACTGGAAAGTTTGTCATTGGCGGACCTCATGGAGACACGGGCTTGACTGGTCGTAAAATCATTGTAGATACCTATGGCGGAAAAGGCGCACATGGTGGTGGTGCTTTTAGTGGGAAAGACCCAAGTAAAGTAGACAGAAGTGCTGCTTATGCAGCAAGACATGCAGCAAAAAATTTGGTAGCTGCTGGTGTTGCTGATGAAATTTTGGTTCAAGTAAGTTATGCTATCGGGGTAGTGGAACCTACCTCTATTTTTGTGGATACGTTTGGTACGGGTAATGTGGGATTGACCGATAGTGAAATTGCCAAGAAAGTCGCAGCACTTTTTGACATGCGTCCATTTGCTATTGAAGAACGTTTGAAGTTGAGAAACCCAATTTATTTGGAAACTGCGGCCTACGGGCATATGGGAAAACAACCCCAAAAGCTTACCAAAGTTTTTGAATCACCCTATAACGGGAGGGTTGAAAAAGAAGTGGAACTTTTCACTTGGGAAAAATTGGATAAGGTTAATGCTGTAAAGGAAGCTTTCGGACTATAAACCCATTACCATTTTCTACTACTTAAGAACGAGGTGACATCAGCTTAAGATTTCTTCGTAGTTTTAGGCGTCAATCAAAATTTCTATACGATGAAAAGAGTATTTCGTTCGTTATTGCTAATGTTCATTTTAGCATTAGCCATCTCTTCCTGTAAAAAGAATACAAAAAAAGAAGTCCAGCAAGAAAATACTTATGTTGCGGATAACTACACCAAAAAAGAAGTAGATATCGAAATGCGTGATGGAGCCAAACTCCACACCACCATTTATTCCCCGAAAGATACCTCAAAAGAATATCCCATTTTAATGCAACGTACCCCATATAGTTCAAGACCTTATGGAGAAGAAAACTTTAGAGAGCAAATCGGACCTAACATCCATTTGATGAAAGAGGGAAACATTATTGTTTACCAAGATGTTAGAGGACGATGGTTAAGTGAAGGACATTATGAAAACATGCGTGCCTATATCCCTAATAAAACTTCGGATCAAGATGTAGATGAAAGTTCAGACACTTATGATACCATCGAATGGCTGGTGAACAATGTAGACAACAATAACGGTAAGGTAGGTGTATGGGGTATATCTTATCCTGGGTATTATGCGACCTATGCTACCATTGATGCCCACCCGGCATTGAAAGCGGCTTCACCCCAGGCTTGTATTGGAGATTTCTTTTTTGATGATTTCCATCATAACGGAGCCTATTTGTTGAGCTATTTTAGGGTGACTTCCCTTTTTGGTACACCAAGACCCAACAATGACCAACCAATAGATACAGCGTGGTATACCTTTCCAGATTTACAAACGGAAGACCAGTACCAATTCTTTTTGGATGCTGGACCATTGAAAAATTTGAACTCCTTTTTCGAATATGAAACCGTGGACACTCCTACGATGAGACCAGAGGGAGTCACGGATGATTATTTCTGGAACGAAATAAAGGAGCATCCCAATTACGATGAACTCTGGCAAAGTCGCGGATTGATTCAGCATTTGGATAAATCCAAGTCACATGTGGCCACTATGATTGTTGGTGGATGGTTTGATGCGGAGGACCTTTATGGACCGTTGGAAACTTATAAAAACATTGAAAAACATACCGATGGCTACAATACTATGGTCTTTGGCCCTTGGGATCATGGTCGATGGGCAAGACGAAATGGAAGAAGTTTAGTGGGGAATTACTATTTCGGAGATTCCATTTCAGAATTTTATCAGGAAAACATAGAGACGAAATTTTTCAATCACTTTTTAAAAGGTGATGGAGGGGATAACAGCGGACTCCCCGAAGCCTATGTGTTTGATTCTGGACGTAAAGCCTGGAAAACATATGATTCCTGGCCTCCACCAGGAGTTGAAAAGCAAACTATGTTTCTATCCAGAAACCAAAATTTGACCTCTGATTCCGAAGATGTTGAAGGGATTCAATTTATAAGTGATATCAAAAAACCAGTTCCATATTCAGAAGATGTAAAAACTGTTTTTACACCCAGAAAATATATGACGGATGATCAGCGATTCGCAGCTCGCAGGTCAGATGTGCTGGTTTTTGAAACAGAGGTCATGGAAGAAGACCTAACATTGGCCGGGGATATTATGGCAAATTTAAAGGTGGCAACTACCGGTACGGCAGCTGATTGGATTGTAAAGGTTATCGATGTACATCCAGGTGATGTTGAAACCAATGAAGAAATGCAAGACCATCTAAAGATGTCCAACTATCATTTGATGGTTCGCAGCGAGGTGCTACGTGGACGGTTTAGAAACAGTTTTTCCGAACCGGAACCTTTTACACCCAACAAAAAAACGGATGTAAATATCAAATTGCAAGATGTCTTCCATACCATTAAAAAAGGGCATAAACTGCAGATTCAAGTACAGAGTACCTGGTTTCCTTTGATTGATTTGAATCCACAAACCTATGTGGACAATATCTTTAAGGCGGATGAGGAAGACTTCAAAACCCAGACCCATACCGTTTATACAGACTCTAGCATTGAGTTTTCAGTCTTAAAATGAAAATAAGCTCAGCCAAGAAAATGAAAAAGCCATGGCCCACTAAAAAGGCCATGGAGCAAATTTATGAGGCTAAGCTTTGGGGGGACAATGGTTCTAATTTTTATTCGGGTGAGGGATCACATCATCCTGAATTGGTTGAACCCTATGTGCATGTTCTGCAATCATTTTTAAAATCTTTTGAAAACCCATTGACTGTTCTTGATTTAGGTTGTGGAGATTTCAATGTGGGGGCACAATTGGTAGGGCATACGAAAAGGTACATTGCATTGGATATTGTTGAAGAACTGATAAACTACAACAAAACAAAATTCAAGAGCTCCAATTTGGAATTCCATTGTTTGGATATAGCTAAAGATGACCTTCCATCTGCGGATTGTGTCATTTTAAGACAAGTACTGCAACATGTATCCAACGCGGAAATCAAAAGTATTGTTGAGAAGTTATATGATTTTAAATATGTGGTTTTGACAGAACATTTGCCTCATGATGATTTCTCTCCCAATATCGATATCATTTCTGGCCAAGGAATTCGAATAAAAAAACAAAGTGGTTTGGATTTGCAAGCGGCACCATTTTATTTAAGAGTAAAGGAAGCAAAGCAGCTATTGTCCCTTGAATCAACAGATTATAATGGAAGATTGGTAACGACCTTGTTTAAAATGTTTTGAGTTTTGTAACGGGTATTGGAGAGGTTTTCCTTTGACGGTTAATTATAATTAATATGGATTTTAGAAATTGTTTGTTTGGAATTTCAATTATTGTCTTTTTGGGTTGTTCAAGTAGACAAACAGGTTTGCAATTTGAACAAAAGGTCTTATATCAAATCGTACCCCAAATTATTGATTCTGAATTTCCTGATACTTCGGAAGGTTTTATGTTGAAAAAAACAGTTGATGGTTCTTCAGTTTGGATGAAGGAAACTTCGGCTAATACGATAATTGGAATTTTGGATTCTGTGTATGAGTTTGATCAAAAATTTTATAAAAAATATATCAATCTTCATTTCTCAAATCACGATTTGAAGTTAGCAAAGTTGAATTCTGCAAAGGCTTATAAATTAGATATTTCAAAAATCAAAAAATCAAAAAACTACTATTATCAGTATCTAAGTGAAATTCCTGATTCAAAAATACGATGGAAAAGGAAGAAAGAATTTTATTTGATGGGATTGGTAGGTTTTTCAAGAATTTATTTTGATAAAGAGAGGAAGAATGGAGTACTAGACTTTACTATGTCGTGTGGTCAGCAATGTGGAATGACAGCCCTTGTTTATTTGAAAAATGAAAATGGGGATTGGAAGGTTGATGAAATAGAGTCCATCATTGAGGAATGAAAACATTTCCAATCCGAACACCATGAGCGAGAGAAATCTCTGTAACTTGCTCCATTAAAATCACCCGAATACGTAAAATTTCCCAAAATCATTAGGATTTTAAATGATTCTGCCTTTATATTTGTCCTCACAAGTTCAAACACGTATTGAATAGTTATCAAGAAAGGTGGAGGGAATAGACCCTATGAAGCCTTAGCAACCCTTGACTTCCAATGTCAAGAAGGTGCTAAATTCTATCCCATATGGGAATAGATAACAACGACCGATATATTTTCGGTTTCACTTTCTTATAACTTTTTGATTTTTCCTATCGGCCAAATGGTCGGGCAGGGTTTGGCTTTTTAATTTATCGCAATTAATAATTTAAAAAACTAGAAATCATGAGTGATCAAAAATTTTCAACCAATGCTTTGCATGCGGGTCATGACACGACCCAAACCAGCGGAACAAGGGCAGTACCGATTTATCAGTCCACTTCCTATGTGTTCAATGATACTGACCATGCTGCAAACTTGTTTTCATTGGCCGAACTTGGCTTTATTTATACACGATTAAACAATCCTACCAATCAAATTCTGCAAGAAAGATTGGCTGCTATCGAAGGTGGTGTAGGAGCAGTTGTTTTTGCTTCGGGAACGGCGGCAATCTCCACGGGATTACTGACCTTGTTGAGGGCTGGTGACCACATTGTTGCATCAAGCAGTTTATATGGTGGAACCTATAATTTATTGAATGTTACACTTCCGCGTTTGGGCATTACCACCACCTTTGTGGACGCATCTGACCCATCCAACTTTGGTAAGGCCGTACAAGACAACACAAGGGTTTTCTTCGTAGAATCTTTGGGTAATCCAAAACTGGATGTGTTAGATTTAAAAGGGATTTCAAAAGAGGCCAAAGCTGCTAAAGTTCCATTTATAGTAGATAACACAGTTGCCACTCCAGGGTTGTTAAATCCTATTGAACATGGCGCAAACCTTGTGATTCATTCACTTACGAAATATATCAACGGTAATGGTACGGCGCTAGGAGGTGCTATCATTGATGCGGGAACATTTGACTGGACCAACGGAAATTTCCCTGAATTTACAGAACCATCAGCGGGGTATCATGGTTTGGTATACAGTGAGGCTTTAGGTGCAGCTGCTTTTACTTTTAAATTGATTTTGGAAGGACTACGTGACTTTGGTGGTGCCATGAGTCCGTTTAATGCTTTTCAAATAATTCAGGGCTTGGAAACTTTGCCAGTTCGAATTAAACAACATAGCGAAAACGCATTGGCTTTGGCAGAATGGTTACAAAATAGGGAGGAAGTTGCATGGGTAAATTATCCTGGCCTAAAAGGGAATAAATATTATGAATTGTCTCAAGAATATTTACCTAAAGGACAAAGTGGTTTGGTCACTTTTGGGGTAAAAGGAGGGTTTGAGGCCGCTAAGACTTTGACCGATGCGACTAAGGTATTTTCGTTACTGGCTAATATTGGAGACACTAAATCTTTGATTATTCATCCTTCCAGCACAACACACCAGCAATTGGATGAAGCAGAGCAAGAATCAGCTGGGGTGACCAAAGACTTGATTCGTCTTTCTGTAGGATTGGAAGACCTATCGGATTTAAAAGCTGATTTGGAACAAGCCTTTGCAGCCATTAAGTAATAGTTCTGATATTAAAATAGCATAAAGCAAAGCCATTCTAGGTTCATCGAAAGGTAATTTGTCCAATCGATATCAATTTTTAAGAAATGCTCCACAAAACGGAAATAAAGAATTATAAAACCATAAGCGGTACTTCTCAGGACCTGAAATTGTCGTATCAAATTTTCGGAAGAGAATTACATACTGCTCCTCTTATATTGGTTAATCATGCATTGACAGGAAATTCCAATGTTACGGGAGAATCCGGTTGGTGGTCCGATATCATTGGAAAGGGCAAAAGCATTGATACAGGTAAGTACACCATTTTAGCTTTCAATATCCCTGGAAATGGATACGATGGTTTTGTGATTGAAAATTATAAGGATTTTGTTGCAGGAGATATCGCCCAAATCTTTCTTGAAGGATTGAGGCAGTTGAAAATTGATCGTTTGTATGCGATAATCGGAGGCTCCTTGGGTGGAGGCATTGCCTGGGAAATGACTGCTTTAAACCCAAACATTACCGAACATTTGATTCCAGTAGCTTCAGATTGGAAGTCCACGGATTGGTTGATTGCAAATTGCCAGATTCAAGAACAGTTTTTGGTGAATTCCAAGCAACCTGTTCACGATGCCCGCATGCATGCGATGCTATGTTATCGCACCCCGGAATCTTTCAAAGAACGATTCCAGCGCAGCACAAATGAAGAACTGCAGGTTTTTAATGTAGAAAGCTGGTTGATGCACCATGGGAAGAAACTGCAAGAGCGATTTCAATTGTCTGCATATAAGCTAATGAACCAACTTTTGAAGACTATTGATATCACCCGAGAAGGAGACCAAGCCTTTAAGACGCTTCAAGAAAGTGACACCAAGATTCATATTATTGGGGTTAATTCAGACTTATTCTTTACCGCAGAGGAAAATAAAGAAACCTTTAGGCGACTGGCACTGGTCAATACGAATGTCACCTATGGTGAAGTGCAGTCACTACATGGTCATGATGCTTTTTTGATGGAGTTTGAGCAGCTAGAAAAGCTTTTGGAACCGGTATTTCAAAAAAATGGGAAATCGGAACGAATCAAGATTCTAAAGTTTGGAGGAAAATCTTTGGCCAACGGAGATGGCATTAAAAGAGTCCTTAAGATTATTTCAGAAAAGGCAAGAGAAAAGGAAAACTTTGCGGTTGTGCTATCTGCTAGAGGAAAAGCTACTGACCAGTTGGAATCTATGTTGAAGAAAGCCTCAAGAGGAAAAGATTTTGAAGGGGAGCTAAAAGATTTTTCCAGCTATCAAATAGAAGGGTTGTCCAATACCGCTGTCATCAGCGATGAACTGGCGGTGGTGGAAAAAATTCTCAAAGGCGTTTCACTTACTGGGGATTACAGTGCAAAAACTCAGGATGAACTTATGGCCTATGGAGAGCTGATTTCCGGAAAAACAGTTACCTCCTTGTTGAAAGAATCTGGAATCAAAGCACAGTTAATTGATTCGAGAACTTTGATTAAAACAGATGATACCTTTACCAATGCTGAAGTGGATGAAGGCCTTTCCAAAGAAAATGTCATCAGATGTTTTAAAGATATCTCTGCGGATATTGTGCCCATAGTAACCGGTTTTATTGCTTCAAATGGTTCAGGAGAAACCACAACCTTGGGAAGAAATGGAACAAATTACTCTGCAGCACTTCTTGCTAATTTTTTAGACGCCAGTGAGTTACTGAATTATACCCATGTAAACGGAATTTATACGGCCAATCCAGATTTGGTGCCCGATGCAAAGCTGATTGATGCCATCTCCTATGCAGAAGCAAATGAATTAGCCAATTTTGGAGCTACTATTTTACATGCAAAAACCATAATTCCCCTTATCGAGAAGAACATTCCTCTGCGGATACTCAATACCTTCAACGGTGATAATAAAGGAACACTGATTGGCCCTAAAAAAGACGATGGAGGAATTAAATCTCTATCGGTTTTGGAAGATGTCGCTTTGATTAATCTTGAAGGAAGGGGGCTTTTAGGAAAAGTAGGAATTGACGCCCGTATTTTTAAAGCACTTGGACAAAACAATATTAATGTTGGGATTATATCTCAGGGTTCTTCCGAAAGAGGTATCGGTTTGGTGGTTGATGCAAAAGAGGCGCAAAAAGCCAAAAAAGTGCTAGATGCAGAGTTCGAAACAGATTATAGTTCCCAAGATGTCAATCAAATTACAGTAATCCAGAATGTATCAGTAATTTCCATTGTGGGCATGGACCTGAGTACTTTTCACAAACCTTTTAATGCCTTGGTGAAAAACCAGATAGTTCCGCTCCTGTTTAATAATACCGTGACAGGTAAAAATGTGAGTTTGGTATTGAAGAAATCGGATTTGAACAAGGCCATTAATGTGGTCCACGGACAGATTTTCGGAATAGCCAAAAAGGTGAACCTGGCCATTTTTGGGCATGGTAATGTGGGAGGCACCTTAATCGACCAAATATTGGATTCCAAATTCAGTATTGAAAACAGAAAAGATATTGACCTTCGTGTGTTTGCGGTTTCCAATTCCAGAAAAGTACTGTTGAATGCCGAAGGCATAACCGAAAATTGGAAAACGGATTTAGAGACCGCGGGTGTTCCGTATCAAGTGGAGGACGTTATTGAATTTACAAAAGCAAATCATTTGGAAAATCTGATAGCAGTTGACAACACAGCAAGTAAGACATTTGTATCCCATTATGAAGCATTGATAGAAAATGGTTTCGATTTGGTTTCCTCTAACAAAATAGCAAATACGCTAGACTTTGATTACTATAAATCCATACGCCAACACCTTGAAAAAAATCAAAAACAATACCTCTACGAAACTAATGTTGGAGCGGGGTTGCCACTTATCGATACTATAAAACTATTACATTTATCTGGAGAAAACATAACTAGGATTAAAGGCGTTTTTTCAGGATCCCTGAGCTATATTTTCAATACATTTTCTGAAAATGAGGTTCCATTTTCCAGAATTGTTAAAGAGGCAATGGAGAAAGGATTTACCGAACCAGACCCAAGAGAAGATCTCTCAGGAAATGATGTAGGAAGAAAACTGTTGATTTTGGCTCGTGAGCTCGATTTACATAATGAGTTTGATGATATCCAGATTGAAAATTTGATTCCAAAAGAATTACAACCACTAAGTTTTGATGAGTTCAAAGGAAAAATAGAAGCCATGGATGAGGTGTTTGGAAAGGTCAAAGAGGCGCAAAAAGAGGGACATGTATTGCGATATATTGGAGACTTGCATGGCGATTTACAACAAGACAAGGGCATTTTGGATGTGAAACTGGTTTCCGTGCCCAAAGAAAGTGCATTAGGCCAGGTGAGCGGGTCCGATTCGATTATCGAAATCTATACGGAATCCTACGGTGAAAATCCTTTGGTGATTCAAGGTGCCGGCGCCGGAGCTGCAGTTACTGCACGTGGTGTTTTCGGTGATATTTTAAGAATAGCAGAAAAAATATGAGGGAGAAAAAACAATTTGAAACAGAGGCGATTCGCACGCAAATAGAACGAACACAATTCCTGGAGCATTCCAGCCCCATGTATTTGACTTCCAGCTTTGTTTTTGAAGATGCCGAAGACATGCGCGCCTCTTTTGCTGAGGAAAAAGACCGGAATATTTATTCCCGTTATTCCAACCCAAACTCCTCGGAATTTATTGATAAGGTTTGTAAAATGGAAGGTGCAGAAAGTGGTTTTGCCTTTGCATCCGGAATGGCTGCGGTTTATGGTACTTTCGCAGCACTGCTGGAAAGTGGAGACCATATTGTTTCATGTAGGAGCATTTTTGGCTCCACCCATTCATTGTTTACCCAGTTTTTCCCAAAATGGGGCATCAGTACCAGTTATTTTAATATTAATGACTTGGATGCTGTTGAAGGTTTAATAACCGACAAGACCAAGATTATTTATGCAGAATCCCCGACCAATCCCGGAGTTGATGTTTTGGATTTGGAAGTGCTAGGAAACTTGGCCAAAAAACACAATCTGATTTTTATTATTGATAACTGCTTTGCTTCTCCCTATTTGCAGCAGCCGATTAAGTTTGGTGCCCATTTGGTCATTCATTCAGGCACTAAATTGATGGACGGACAAGGACGTGTTTTAGCGGGAATTACCGTCGGAAATGATGATCTTATTGATAAGATCTATCGCTTTTCTCGAATAACTGGGCCGTCACTTTCTCCTTTCAATGCTTGGGTTTTGTCCAAAAGTCTTGAAACCTTGGCACTTCGGGTGGACCGACATTGTGCAAATGCACTGCAGTTGGCTACTTTTTTAGAAAGCCATCCAAAGATAGAATGGGTGAAATATCCTTTTTTGAAATCCCACCCCAAATATGAGGTGGCTAAAAAACAGATGAAGGCAGGAGGATGTGTAGTGGCCTTTGAGGTAAAAGGAGGTCTTGCAGCGGGACGCAAATTCTTTGATTCGGTAAAAATGTTATCCCTTTCTGCCAATTTAGGAGATTCCAGAAGCATTGTTACACATCCTGCGTCAACTACACATAGTAAATTAACTCTGGAAGAACGAAAGTCGGTTGGAATTTCGGATGGAACAGTTCGAATATCTGTGGGACTTGAGCATATAGAAGATATCATCGCCGACATAGAGCAGGCGTTGGGCTAGGTAATCTTGACTTTCACCCAAATTAGAACAGTCGATTGTTAATTTTCGCTATCTTCGTTGGATGCTCTCCAAGAAGACAAAATACGGTTTAAAAGCATTGACTTACCTGGCCTCTCTGGAAACTCGTGAGCCCGTTCAAATTGCGGAGATAGCGAAGCATGAAAACATTTCACAAAAGTTTTTGGAAAGCATACTACTTACCTTAAGACGAAATGGTTTTTTAGGATCAAAAAAGGGAAAAGGTGGCGGCTATTATCTCATCAAAGAACCGGAAGATATTTTAATGACTGCTGTAATGCGGGTGCTAGAAGGCCCAATTGCTATGGTGCCCTGTGTAAGCCTTAACTTCTACGAGAAGTGTGCAGACTGTCCTGACGAAAACAAATGCTCTGTAAACAAATTGATGCTTCAAGTGAGGGACAGCGCATTGGAGGTATACCGCAATAACACCTTGGCCGACCTCATTTCCTGATTAAAATTCAATAGTATTTTCTCTTTTGGATCAATAAATCCATAAAATTGAACGCAACATCCATATAAATCTACAAAAACGATAGGGTAATAGTAATTTTATGCAGCTTTTAACGATTACAATAAAATAAAACACCTATGTTTGTAATTCCTAGTAAATCGATAGGATAATGTTATGATAGCAGACCAACTCATACTCAATACTAAAAAAGAGAAGACATCTTTTAAGGAAGATAAGAATTCGGAAAGACCAATTCGTAGCATCGCAAAAGCTGTTAGCTGGAGGGTGGTTGGTACTTTGGATACCTTGATAATTTCGTATTTTTTTGTGGATGAGGTTGTCGTAGCTGCTTCCATTGCTTCGGCGGATTTTATCACAAAAATGATTCTCTATTTTTTCCATGAGAGAATCTGGAACAAGATTGGCTGGGGTAGATAAATCAGAATGATATGGCATTTACACTAGAAAGTATAGAAAAACTAAATCGACATTTTAAAGGGATTGATCCCCAGGAAATAATTTCATGGGCTATTGCCAATGGAAATACCCCGGTGGTTACCACAAATTTTCGTCCATACGAAGTAGCCATACTTCATGCTGTCACTGATGTTGATAAAAGCATTCCAGTAGTTTGGTGCGATACCGGTTACAATACACCCAATACCTATAAACATGCCGAGGAACTCATATCCCGATTAGGTTTGAATATTAAATTGTACGTGCCAAAACAGACCGCTGCACATCGAGATTCTGTTATGGGAATTCCACAGATAGATGACCCAAGACATGCAATTTTTACAGAGCAAGTAAAATTGGAACCTTTTAGAAGAGCGATGAAGGAACACAAACCAGATGTATGGTTTACCAATCTGCGGCAGGGCCAAACGGCGCACCGAGATTCCCTGGATGTGCTGAGCTTGAGCAAGGATGGGGTGCTTAAAGTCAGCCCGTTCTATTACTGGAGCGACACACAATTAGACGCCTATTTAAGAGAACGAAATTTACCCAACGAACATAAATATTTTGATCCTACCAAGGTGTTGGAAAACCGTGAATGTGGATTGCATACATAAAATATCATCATTACTGTGGAAACAGAAACCCAAACAAAAAATTAAGATTTGAGCACAATTTTAGAAGAAATACAAAAACCAGAACTATTGGATTTGGATAAAAGGCCAAACGCCAATGCACTAGAGCATGAGGCCATTTATGTACTACGTGAGGTTGCCGCCCAATTTGAAAAACCAGTTTTGCTGTTTTCAGGAGGAAAGGATTCAATAACACTGGTAAGATTGGCGCAAAAAGCATTTTGGCCAGCAAAAATCCCATTTCCATTAATGCATATCGATACCGGCCACAATTTTCCTGAAACGATTGAGTTTCGTGATAAATTGGTTGAAGAGCTTGGTGTTGAGCTTATTGTGAGAAATGTTCAAGATTCCATAGATCAGGGTAAAGTAGTTGAGGAAACCGGAAAGTATGCCAGTAGAAATATGCTACAGACCACGACTTTGTTGGATGCTATTGAAGAGTTCAAATTTGATGCCTGTATCGGTGGGGCACGAAGAGATGAAGAAAAAGCTAGAGCCAAAGAGCGTATTTTTTCTGTTCGTGACGATTTTGGACAGTGGGATGAAAAGAACCAGCGTCCTGAATTGTTCGATATGCTGAATGGCGAAATTGAAATGGGTCAAAACGTTCGAGTTTTCCCGATAAGCAATTGGACTGAACTAGATGTTTGGAGCTACATTGAAAAAGAAAATATTGAGATTCCCCCTATTTACTTCGCACACAAAAGAAACATCTTTTTAAGAGATGGATTGATATGGTCCGCAGAGGACGATGTGGTATTTAGAGCAGAGGATGAGGTGGTTGAGGAACGCATGGTGCGTTTTAGAACCATAGGTGATATGAGCTGTACTGCAGCTGTGGCGTCGTATGCCGATACTATTGAAAAAGTAGTGGCTGAAATCAGGGAATCAAAAATTTCGGAACGTGGAGCTAGAATCGATGACAAGCGTTCCGAAGCGGCAATGGAAAAACGTAAACAACAAGGTTATTTTTAAGAGATTATGGAAGTATTGAAAATTGCTACCGCAGGTAGCGTAGATGATGGAAAAAGCACCTTGATTGGACGACTGTTGTACGACACAAAATCGTTGACAGACGATAAATTGGAGGCTATTGAAAAAACCAGTAAGCAAAAAGGGTACGATTACCTTGATTTCTCATTAGCTACAGATGGATTGGTAGCAGAAAGAGAGCAGGGGATTACTATTGATGTAGCCCATATTTACTTTTCTACAGCTAACAAAAGTTATATTATAGCGGATACCCCAGGGCATGTGGAGTATACCCGAAATATGGTGACCGGTGCTTCTACATCCCAAGCGGCAATCATATTGATTGATGCTAGAAAAGGAGTGATAGAACAAACAAATCGTCACTTTTTCATTAACAACTTACTTCGTGTAAAAGAAGTTATCGTTGCTGTCAATAAAATGGATTTGGTAGATTTCTCCGAAGAGAAATACAATTCAATTAAAGCGGACTTCGAGGAATTGATGAGCAAACGAGATTATGCTGGACAAAAAATCACATTTATTCCTGTTAGTGCATTAAAAGGAGATAATGTTGTTGAGAAATCCAAAAATACACCATGGTACACCGGTGAAACTATATTAGAACACCTTGAAAGTTTAGACCTAGCGGCTGTATCTAATGTAGGAACTCCGAGGTTCCCTGTACAATATGTGGTCCGACCAAAGACTGAGGATTTTCATGATTTTCGTGGATTTGCTGGTAAAGTATATGGTGGAGAATTGAATGTAGGTGACGATGTTGTTATACTACCTTCCATGACACGAAGCAAAATTAAGAACATCTATTTCTACGATCAAGAATATCAAACTGCTCCAAGAAGATCTTCCGTAACTATTACTTTGGAGGATGAGGTAAACGTTAGTAGGGGAGATATGTTGGTCAAGGATGGCGATTTGCCTACGATAGATAAGCAACTTACCGCAACGGTTTCTTGGATGGACTCCGATAACCTTTTAACTGGAGGAAAGTATGTGATTCAGCATGGAGTAAATAAGGTATTGGCCAAAGTGGATGCCATAGAACATAAGATCCATCCAGATTATTCTGGTATCGAAGAAAATGTGACCTCCTTACAGATGAACGACCTCGCCAAGGTGCGGTTAAAATTGAACAAACCCATCTTTTACGATCGGTTCAAAGACCATCGTACAAACGGTTCCTTTATCATCATAGATAGTAGAACAAATACCACAGCCGGTGTTGGTTTCATAAACTAAATGCGACCAATGAACGCTGTGAATAGATAACATGGTTTTAAATAAAACCTATTAAATAGATAGGAAAAATAGAATAATGAGAAGCTTTAGAACGGAAATAGAGAACCCTGTAGTTGAAAAAGATATCATTGAATTAGAACAGAAGATTCGTCAGTTTAAAGGAGGCGAATTGGATGAAGAAAAATTCAGAAGTCTGCGCTTAGCACGTGGGGTTTACGGACAGCGTCAACAGGGAGTTCAAATGGTACGAATCAAACTACCTTATGGCAAAGTAACTTCCAATCAATTACTTCGCATTTGCGATGTTTCCGATGAATATTCAAGAGGTCGATTGCACATAACTACACGCCAGGATATCCAAATCCATTATGTGGCCTTGGAACGTACACCAGAACTTTGGTCCGAATTGGAACGAGATGATGTAACCCTTCGCGAAGCCTGTGGAAATACCGTTCGAAACGTCACTGCTAGTGAAACAGCTGGAATCGATGTTGATGAACCTTTTGATGTTTCTCCATATGCCCATGCCGTTTTTCAATATTTCCTTCGAAACCCTATAGGACAAGAAATGGGTAGAAAGTTCAAGGTTTCCTTCTCATCAAGCGATGCAGATACCGGACTTTCCTATATGCACGATTTAGGTTTTATTGCCAAGGTTGAGAATGGACAAAGAGGATTTAAAGTAATGTTGGCGGGTGGATTAGGTTCCCAACCGCGCCATGCAGATGAACTCTATAGCTTTCTTCCAACTGATAAAATTGTTCCATTGATGGAAGGTGTTATCCGTGTTTTTGATAGGTACGGAGAACGTAGGAGTCGCGCCAAGGCCCGTATGAAGTTCTTGTTGAAAGACATTGGACTAGAAGGATTTAAAACTTTATTGGAAGAAGAACAGACTGCTATTCCAATTCAGACCTATCCAATAGATTTTGAAAATTATCCAAAACCTGAGGTGGCAGATGTTGAAGTTCCATCAGTTCAGATAGAGGAAAACGAGGAATACCAACAATGGAAATCCACCAATTTAGTACCTCAAAAACAAGAAGGCTACGTAGCTATTGGAATCAAGGTGCTATTGGGAGATTTTTATACTGATAAAGCTAGGGAATTGGCCAAGTTGGTGCAAGAATATGCAGCTGGAGAAATCCGTTTATCACTTCGCCAAAACATTCTTATTCCTTACGTAAAAGAAGAATTGGTTCCATTTTTCTATTCAGAACTGAAGAAATTAGGTTTTGTAGAAGCAGGGTACAACAAAGCGTTGGATATTACAGCTTGCCCAGGTACGGATACTTGTAATCTAGGTATCTCAAGTAGTACTGGAATCGCCGAAGAATTAGAGCGAGTAATCAAAGCAGAATACCCACAATACATTAGTAACCCAGATGTGGTTATCAAAATAAGTGGTTGTATGAACGCTTGTGGCCAACATAATATGGCCAACATAGGATTCCAAGGAATGTCTATACGAACCAAGGATAAATTGGTTGCTCCAGCACTTCAGGTGCTATTGGGAGGTGGAAACTTTGGAGACGGTAAAGCCAGGTTTGCAGATAAAGTGGTAAAAATTCCAAGTAAGAGAGGCCCCCAAGCCCTCCGATTGATTCTGGACGATTTTAATGCAAATGGCAATGGGGCTTCCTTTGCTCATTATTATGAAGCTAAAGGAGAACATTACTTCTATGAGTTTCTAAAACCGCTTTCAGATATCGAAAACCTTACGCAAGATGATTTTATTGACTGGGGTACCGAAGAGAAATATAAAAAAGAGATTGGAATAGGAGAGTGTGCCGGAGTCATTGTTGATTTGGTCGCCACCTTGTTTTTTGAAAGTCAAGAGAAGATTGAAAAAGCGGAAGAAGCGTTGATTGAAGAAAAATGGGCAGCAAGCATCTATTATTCCTACCAGTCTATTGTTAACTCTGCCAAGGCACTGTTGACATCTGAAAAGGTCAAAGTAAATACCCATTCAGCAATCATCAAGGATTTCGATAGGCTATATGTTGAGACGGGAAAGGTTGATTTCGCGGAAAACTTCGAAAATTTGGCACTCCAATTGAACAAAAATGAACCCAGCCAAGCATTTGCCACATCCTTTTTGGATGATGCAAAGTTGGTTTTAGACAGATTGGAATCCTTCAGAAAATTAGAATTGGCACATGTATAACGGAAAATTGACAGTTGTAGGGGCTGGCCCTGGGGATGTGGATTTGATTACTTTAAAAGGAATCAAGGCATTGCAGCATGCAGACGTTGTATTGTATGATGCTTTGGTTGACACAGAGTTATTGGAATATGCCCCAAACGCAGAACATATTTTTGTAGGCAAGCGAAAAGGCTGCTATGCCTATCAACAAGAGCAGATTAATGAGTTGATAGTGCAACGTGCAAGTAGTAACAAGCATGTAGTGCGATTAAAAGGTGGAGATCCTTTTGTTTTTGGAAGAGGTGCAGAAGAAATGGAATACGCCGCGTCGCATGGTTTGAGTGTTGAAGTTGTTCCTGGAATTTCATCTTCTGTTGCAGTACCTGCAGCTCAAAATATACCGGTAACCAAGAGAGGAGCCTCTGAAAGTTTTTGGGTGATTACGGGAACCACAAAAGAACACAAACTTTCCTCAGATGTAGCTTTGGCCGCAAAATCGAATGCCACGGTTGTAATTCTAATGGGTATGTCAAAATTACCGGAGATCACGGAACTCTTTAAAAAAGAAGGAAAATCAAACCTACCTGTGGCCATTATCCAAAATGGCACTACAGAAAGTGAAAAAATTGGGATTGGTACTGTTGCTTCCATTGAGAACAAGGCAAAGGAGCAGCAGTTGTCCAATCCGGCCATTATAGTAATTGGCGAAGTCGTTAAACATCGTCAAAAAATCATTGAGATTCAAAAGAACCATCAAGAAGAGGGAATAAAATTGTTTGAAAAAGTATAAATATCAGCCTTGCTGAGAGTATTAAATTAAGATTATGATCAAAACGGATATTTTAATTATAGGAGCTGGACCAACAGGATTGTTTACAGTTTTTGAAGCGGGTTTGTTGAAGTTGAAAACGCATTTGATTGATGCCCTTCCTCAACCTGGAGGACAATGTTCGGAAATCTACCCAAAGAAACCCATTTACGATATCCCCGCCTACCCCGAGATTTTGGCAGGCGATTTGGTGGATAGACTTATGGAACAAATTAAGCCTTTTGAACCCGGTTTCACCTTAGGTGAGCGTGCCGAAACTTTGGACAAGCAAGAAGATGGTTCTTTCATTGTTACTACAAACAAAGGAACCAAACATCATGCTCCTGTTGTGGTAATAGCGGGTGGATTGGGCTCATTTGAACCCAGAAAACCAATTATTCCTAACATTGCTGATTATGAAGACAATGGAGTTTCTTATATTATTAAAGACCCAGAGGTATACCGAAATAAGAAAGTGGTAATTGCCGGTGGTGGTGATTCTGCGCTGGATTGGGCTATATTTTTGGCCGATGTAGCATCTGAAGTGGCCCTTGTACATAGGAGAAATGAATTTAGGGGTGCGTTGGACTCTGTTGAAAAAGCTTCAGAATTGGCTAAACTCGGTAAAATCCAATTATATACTGAGGCAGAAGTAAAAGAAGTACATGGGGAAAACGAGCTGAAAGCTGTAGTAATCAAGCACAATGACGAAGCAAAAGGACAGACTTATTTAGAAACTGATCACTTTATTCCTCTTTTTGGACTTTCTCCAAAATTGGGACCTATTGGAAATTGGGGCTTGGAAATCCAGAAAAATGCCATCAAGGTCAATAATGCAAAGGATTACCAGACCAATATACCTCGAGTTTTTGCAATCGGGGATGTCAATACCTATGAAGGGAAGTTGAAATTGATATTATCTGGATTTCATGAAGCTGCGGTAATGTGCCAATATGCTTATCAAATTATCAATCCTGATAAACGATTTGTAATGAAATATACCACGGTTGGAGGAGTAGAAGGATTTGATGGTTCCAAAAAAGAAGCCAAAAAAGAAGTGGTGCAAAGTATAATCTAAAGTTTTGTTTAGGTTATTTTGAGTTAGTCAAAAACCTTCCTTTGTTTCACTTTGGAAGGTTTTAACATAGAAAAAAGGGGTATTTAAGTTGCTTTTGATAATAAAGAGTGCTTATTTTGTCCCTAGTTCATTTAAAAACTGAAATTGTTATCAAGAAAGGTGGAGGGATTAGACCCTATGAAACCTTAGCAACCCTTTAACTTTATAAAGAAGGTGCTAAATTCTACCCTTATCGCAGATTCGATTTGGGAAGGATAACGAAGAATACTTTCCAACGTATTTTCCACACTTTTCTTGATACAATTTATATCCCATAAAAAGGGTAATTGTGTTATGAAACGAATTGAAGAAATAGTGCAGGAAAGGATTTTAGTGTTGGATGGGGCGATGGGTACCATGTTACAACAGTACAAATTCGAAGAAGAAGATTTTAGAGGAGAACGTTTTAAGGATTGGGCACATCCTTTAAAAGGCAATAACGACTTACTTTCGCTCACCCAACCTGAAGCTATTGCAGAAATCCATAGAAAATATTTTGCAGCCGGAGCTGATATTGTTGAAACCAACACTTTTTCTGGAACTACAATTGCCATGGCAGACTATTACATGGAAGATCTGGTATATGAGCTCAATTATGAATCTGCCCGAATAGCCAAGGAAGTAGCCAACGAATTTACTGCCAAAGAACCTCATAAACCTCGATTTGTTGCGGGTAGTATAGGTCCTACCAATAAGACGGCAAGCATGTCACCGGATGTTAATGACCCAGGGTATAGGGCTGTCTCCTTTGATGAATTGAGAGAAGCATATAAACTGCAGGTAGAAGCGCTCTTAGATGGTGGTTCCGACATCCTTTTGGTGGAGACCATTTTTGACACACTCAATGCAAAGGCCGCCTTGTTTGCAATAGAGGAGGTGAAAGATGAACGTAATATTGAGGTTCCAATTATGGTGAGCGGTACCATCACTGATGCTTCTGGACGAACACTTTCTGGGCAGACGGCGGAAGCTTTCCTAATTTCGATTTCACACATTCCCATTCTTTCTGTAGGATTCAATTGCGCATTGGGTGCAAAGCAACTAGTCCCTCATTTAGAAGTGGCATCGGCCAAAACAGATTACGGCGTTTCTGCACACCCCAATGCCGGTTTGCCCAATGCTTTTGGCGAGTATGACGAATCCCCGGAGGAAATGGCCTCCCAAATCATGGAATATGTGGAAAAAGGATTAGTCAATATCGTTGGTGGATGCTGTGGAACAACTCCAGAACATATAAAGGCCATAGCAGATTTGGTGGCTAATTATCAACCAAGAAAACTAGCCGTTTCCGTATGAGCGACCAGAAACCAAGATATTTAAAGCTATCGGGCCTGGAACCCTTGGTGGTAACCCCAGACAGTAATTTTGTCAATGTTGGGGAACGGACCAATGTGGCCGGTTCTAAAAAATTTCTTCGTCTGATAAAGGAAGAAAAATACGATGAAGCTTTAGACGTTGCACGACATCAGGTAGAAGGAGGAGCGCAGATTATAGATATCAACATGGACGATGGCCTCATTGATGGAAAAGAGGCTATGGTAAGGTTCCTAAACTTGATTGTGGCCGAACCTGATATTGCCAGAGTTCCTATAATGATTGACAGTTCAAAATGGGATATCATAGAAGCGGGCCTACAAGTAGTACAGGGAAAATGTGTGGTCAATTCCATTAGTCTAAAAGAAGGAAAAGAGCAGTTCATTCAACAAGCTAAATTGATTAAAAGGTATGGAGCTGCCGTCATTGTAATGGCATTTGATGAGGTTGGCCAAGCAGATACTTATGAGCGACGGGTTGAAATTGCGGAGCGTTCGTACCGTATTTTGGTTGATGAGGTCAATTTTGCACCGGAAGATATCATTTTCGACCTTAATATCTTTCCCGTTGCCACTGGAATGGATGAGCATAAACTCAACGCTCTTGATTTTATTCAAGGAACCAAATGGGTGCGTGAAAATCTGCCCCATTGCAGCGTTAGCGGAGGCGTGAGTAATGTGTCTTTTTCTTTTAGAGGAAACAATCCCGTAAGAGAGGCCATGCATTCTGTATTTCTGTACCATGCCATAAAGGCTGGAATGAACATGGGGATTGTTAACCCAGCTTTGCTGGAGATTTATGATGACATCCCCAAAGATCTTTTGGAACATGTTGAAGATGTGATTCTAAACCGACGTGAGGATGCCACGGAACGATTATTGGAATTTGCGGAAACTGTTGTCGGTACGGCCAAAGAAAGTAAAGTCGATTTATCCTGGAGGGAAGAACCGCTGCAAAACCGAATAACCCGTGCTTTGGTCAAAGGAATTGATCAATATATCGTTGAAGATGTGGAAGAGGCTAGGTTAGCGGCTTCTAGACCATTAGAGGTGATAGAAGGCAATTTGATGACAGGGATGAATGTGGTCGGAGATTTGTTTGGAAGTGGAAAAATGTTCCTTCCGCAAGTAGTCAAATCCGCTCGTGTGATGAAGAAAGCTGTTGCCCATCTTACTCCATTTATTGAAGAATCCAAGGATGCTAAAACTTCCGCAGCTGGTAAAATATTAATGGCCACTGTAAAAGGAGATGTGCACGATATTGGAAAAAATATTGTGAGTGTGGTATTGGCCTGCAACAATTATGAAATTGTTGATATGGGAGTAATGGTACCTCCAGAAAAAATCATCAACAAGGCCAAAGAAGAACAGGTTGATATTATTGGATTGAGCGGTTTGATCACCCCTTCGTTGGATGAAATGGTGTTTTTGGCCAAAGAAATGGAACGGCAACAATTTACTGTACCACTTTTAATAGGTGGAGCTACCACCAGTAAGGCACACACAGCTGTGAAAATCGACCCTCAATATAGTCAAGCTGTTGTTCATGTAAACGATGCATCCCGTGCGGTGACGGTTGTTGGTGATTTGCTTCAAAAAGAAACCTCTGACAACTATAAAAAAACCGTCAAGCTGGACTATGAGAGTTTTCGAGATAAATTCTTGAATCGTACCAAGCAAAAAGAATATCTGACCTTGGAAGAAGCTCGAAAAAACAAATTTCAAATTGGATGGAATCCCGAAGATGTTATCAAGCCCAATAAAATGGGAATTCAAATTTGGGAGGACTTCGATTTAAAGAAATTGACAGATTTTATTGATTGGACGCCGTTTTTCAGAAGCTGGGATTTGCACGGGAAATATCCTGCGATTTTGCAAGATGAGATTGTTGGAAAACAAGCTTTGGAACTTTTTGAGGATGCCCAAAAAATGCTGAAAGAGATTTTGAGCAAAAAACAACTAAAAGCGAAAGCTGTCTTTGGATTATTTCCAGCCAATTCGGAAAATGAAGATGATATCGAGATTACTTTGGGTAAAGACCAACAAGCTATTTTTAGAACGCTCCGACAGCAGTTGAAAAAAAGGGCAGGAGTGCCAAATATTGCTTTAGCGGATTTTGTAGCTCCAAAATCTTCAGGAATACAAGATTATATGGGCTGTTTCTGCGTGTCCACTGGATTTGGAACTCAAGAATTGGCCAAGATGTATGAAGAGAACCTAGATGATTATTCCTCCATAATGGTCAAAGCTCTGGCGGATCGGTTGGCTGAAGCCTTTGCCGAATATCTGCATAGGGAAGTCCGAACACAACACTGGGGCTATGCTTCATGTGAAAGTTTTTCCAATAATGAATTGATTGATGAAAAATATCGGGGAATACGTCCAGCTCCAGGATACCCGGCATGCCCTGACCATCTTGAAAAACTTACAATTTGGGAAGTGTTGGAGGTAGAAGAAAAAATTGGGGTAAAACTTACTGATGGTTTGGCCATGTGGCCAGCTGCCAGCGTTAGCGGATATTATTTTGGACATCCAGAGGCTAAGTATTTTGGACTGGGAAAAATAAAACAGGACCAGATAGAAGATTTTGCCAATAGAAAAGGAATTGAGTTAGAGAAAGCCCAGAAATGGCTCGCTCCAAACATTGTTGAAGAATAACAAATGAAAGTAACCGATCACATAAAACAAGCAAAAGGAAATACACTTTTCAGCTTTGAAATTATACCACCTGTAAAAGGAAAAAGCATTCAGGAACTCTACGACAGTATAGATCCATTAATGGAATTTAAACCTCCTTTTATCGATGTTACAACCTCTCGGGAAGAGTATGTATACCTAGATCGTGATGGACTTTTGGACAAAAAATTAACCCGAATGCGTCCTGGAACCTTGGGAATATGTGCTTCTATCACACATAAATATAATGTGGACACGGTTCCACATGTATTATGCGGTGGTTTTACCAAAGAGGAAACCGAGTATCTTTTGGTGGATTGTCACTATTTGGGAATTGATAATGTTATGGCACTTAGGGGTGATGCCATGAAGGAAGAGAAATATTTTTCTGCCACAAATGGGGGACATCAATTTGCTTCAGATTTGGTCAGTCAAATACAGGATTTGAACAAGGGAAACTATCTGCACGAGGTTATCGAAACGGACAATTGCGCTGATTTCTGTATTGGGGTTGCAGGGTATCCGGAGAAACATATGGAAGCACCTTCATTAAAATCCGATTTAAAGCGGTTAAAACATAAGGTAGATTTGGGAGCCGATTACGTGGTAACCCAAATGTTTTTTGACAATAAAAAGTACTTTGAATTTGTGGATGAAGCTCGTAAAATGGGAATCACTGTACCCATCATACCTGGAATAAAACCAATCGCGGTTAGACGACATCTACATTTACTGCCACAAGTGTTTCGAGTAGATATTCCTGAAGATTTAATTGAAGCGGTCGAAGGTTGTAAAAATAATAAAGAAGTAAGGCAAGTTGGCGTAGAATGGTGCATAGAACAGTCAAAAGAACTCAAAGATGCGGGTGTGCCTGTCTTGCATTATTATTCGATGGGAAAATCAGATAATATCAAAGCAATTGCCAAGGAGGTTTTTTAATTTCCTACTTTAGCGCTTCATGAAGCGCCTACTTTATTTATGTGTTTTTTTTAGCTTTTTAAGTGGATTCTCCCAACAAAAAGAAATCCCTAAAAAGTATGTGTTGGATGCCAGCCAGTTTTATGGTTCCATTCTGTTGCATAACACGGACATATCCCATTTGATAACCAATCACCCCGGGGGAATAATTCTTGGACTTAACCGGAAACGGTTTGGAAATGAAGAATGGGAATCCCTTTATGGATATCCCGATACCGGGTTTTCGTTCATTTATCAAAACATGAACAATTCAACTTTGGGAGAGAACTTCGGATTGTATGCTCACTATAATTTTTATTTTTTAAAACGGAATTTACAACTTCGTATTGGCCAAGGAGTTGCTTACAATACCAATCCATACGATAAGAACAACAATTTCAGGAATAACGCCTTCGGGTCACATCTGCTTGCATCAACGGTAGTGATGATAAACTACCATAAAGAAAATTTGTTCTCCGGATTAGGATTGAAGGCTGGACTTTCGTTGATTCATTACTCCAACGCCAATTTTAAAGCGCCCAATACCTCCACAAACACAATGGCATTGAATGTTGGGTTAACCTATGATTTGGATGGTGGGGATACCCATGAATTTATCGCTTCAGAATCAAAGGAAAAAACAACTGAACCCATTCGTTATAATTTGGCCTTCAGAACGGGAGCCAATGAAAGTGATATCATCAATTCTGGGAGATATGGTTTTTGGATATTTTCCGCCTATGCCGACAAACGTTTGGGGAGAAAAAGTGCTATTCAATTCGGAACAGATGTGTTCTTTTCCAATTTTTTAAAGGAATTAATTCGATTTCAATCCATTGCATTTCCTGAACTGGATGTTGCGGCGGATACTGATTTTAAGCGGGTCGGATTATTTGTTGGACATGAATTGTTTATCAACAAAATGAGTGTTATTGCTCAACTAGGATATTACGTGTACTATCCTTTTGATTTTGAAGGGAGAGTATATAACCGGGTAGGATTGAAGCGATATTTTGGAGATAAAGTTTTTGGAGCAATTACCCTAAAATCACATGGCGCAAAGGCTGAAACCGTTGAATTTGGAATAGGAGTAAGACTATGAAGAAAGGGATAATTTCATACTTGACTTTAATCTTGATAGCTTGTAATGGTGAGAATACGTCAGATTGCTTCCAAAATGCTGGTGATTTGATAAGGACTACGACAGAGGTACCAAACTTTACAACAATCACCGTATTCGAGAATATCAATCTGGTCCTAAAAGAAGGGGCAGAACAACAAGTGGAAATTGAAACCGGAGAGTTTCTACAAAATGAAGTTACCGCGTCAGTAGCAGACAATCGACTCATTCTAAGAAATGAAAATGGATGCAATTTTATCAGGGACTATGGTTTGACCACAATTTATGTGACCTCACCTAACATTACAGAAGTCAGGAGCAGCACTGGATTATTGATTTCAAGCGATGGAGTTCTAAATTACCCTAACCTTAATTTAATTTCAGAAAGCTTCATTAATTCAGAATCGGAGACAACAGATGGATCTTTTGATTTGACGCTTAATGCAGAAAATGTTAGAATAACCGTTAATGGAATTGCGTTTCTCAAACTTGCCGGAGTATCAGCCAATTTGAATGTCGTTATAGCTGCGGGTGATTCTCGGATAGAAGCTGAAGGTCTCGCGGCGCAAAATGTAAGTATGAACCATCGTGGTTCCAACGACATTATTGTGAACCCTCAATCAAGTATTTCTGGGGTGATAAGGGGAACAGGAGATGTAATTAGTATCAACCGCCCACCAGAAGTTAATGTCGAAGAACTTTTTAATGGGAAATTGATTTTTAGGGATTGATTTCTTGCAAAGCAATTCTTAAATTAAGTTTCTTGCTACATTAGGAGCTGATTAACCCATGGAGTTGAAATCACTTGTCAATTTTTTTAGAGATTTATTTGATCCACCAGAAAAGTCTTGGGAAGGGTTGTATGGATTGGAAAAAGCAAATGCAATGCTCTACGACCTTGCTGTTCAAGGTAAGGTGCCAGGAATGGCGGTTACCGTTCTAAAGGACGGGGATACCGTTTTTGATAAAGGTTATGGTTTTGCCAACCTTGAAGAAAAGGTTCCTGTTGATCCCCAAAACACCGTATTTCGAATTGCAAGTATTTCAAAATGTATCACAGGAATAGCTTTGGCCAAAATGCTGGAAGAAGGGCTTATCGATTTGGATGCATCCTTTTATGAATATGTGCCATACCACCCTAAAAAGGAATATGATTTTACACTGCGGCAATTGGCTGGGCACACTGCAGGAATCCGAGGGTATCGCGGTAAAGAATTTGCACTGAACAAACCATTTTCCATACAACAGAGTATCGAAGTTTTTAAGAATGACCCTTTGGTTTTTGAACCTGGTAAAGGGTATTTGTACAACAGCTTTGATTTTGTTTTACTTTCTCTGGCTATGCAAGAAGCTTGCGGTATTTCCTTTGAGGAATATGTCAGGAAAAAAGTGTTGGACCCTTTGGGAATGGGAAATACTTATCCAACCGACATAAATGGTGATATTTCAGACAGAGAAAATGACCTTGCTGAGTTTTACACCAGATCAGCTACGGGGTTTAAAAAAGCCGTTGTGGTCAATAATCATTATAAAATGGCCGGAGGAGGCTATTTGTCTACTAGTCATGATATCGCCAAGTTGGGTAGTGAAATATTGAATCCCAAGATAGTAGAATCCAGAATTCTTCAGGAAGTTCTTACCTCACAAACTGTTGATGAGAATCCAACCTATTATGGTTTGGGCTTTCAAGTTAGTCAAGACGTCCATGGAAAAAGTTTTGTCGGTCATATAGGCAACAGTGTTGGTGCATATTCTAACTTTTTTGTGTATCCGAATGAAAAAAAGGTGATTTCAATTTTAATTAATTGCACTGATCCAAAAGTGCAAAACAAACTTGATGACATAAATATTTTATTTAATTAGGAATCCTTACTATATTTGCAAAGCAATAATGAAAAACCTAAAAAATAAATGAAATGAGTAAATCAGTTTTTTATCATGCAGGTTGCCCTGTGTGTGTTAGCGCCGAACAAGACTTGGTTAGCCTAATCGGCACCGAGAATATTTCGATAGTTCATGTCGGAGAAAACAAAGAAAAGGTTAGTGAGGCTGAGCGTAAAGGAGTAAAGTCAGTACCAGCCTTAATAACCCCAAATGGTAATATATTGCACATTAATTATGGTGCTTCTATAGAAGATCTAAAGCCTTGATATTTTTTTAATTCATAAAGTTAGGAATCCTTATTAATAGTAAAATGAAAAAAAGAAATTTACTTATGTCGATTTTGTTATTGGGTAGTGGCCTTTTTACTTCCTGTGCCCAGAAAAGCCCATATAACAATGCTGATTTTGAAATTAAAACGGTAGTAGTTACGAACAAACCGGATCTAGGAGTTATCGTTTGGGAGATTACGGTAGGTGGACAGGCCGGTGCGACCGTTCCAATACCGGCCGGACAGTTGGATGGGGCACCGGTTCTAGGATATGTATTTCCCACAAACTTAAAACCTACTGATGTTGGTTTTGGAGATACCGAAGGCATTGTGGCATTGGCCCTAACATCGCATCCCGATTTTGATGATACGCCACTTTGGGATGAGAACAATGATTCCGTTTTTGATAATGATGGTGTAATATGGCATCCGCATTGGGTTGTGCTTACTGAAGACAAGCGCGTTGCGGGCGGACTTTCTGTGAAGCAGTTCAAGAAAGCGGATAAAACTGTTGTGCTGCCACCTACTAACCCAGGGATGCCAATGTATATGGATTCTCCTGGATATCCAGTGATGAACCAGAATAACAGCATAAAAGTTGTTGTGCCAAATTATAGAATCAATAACAAAACTGATTTCAACTATGATGGTGTTTCAGCTTTTATGAAGGTCAATACCAGCAAAGAGAATTTACCAATGCTGGGTGTTTATGAAGTTTTTAGCATTGCCAGTGGTGATCTGTCCCTACCCTATACTGTTAAATGATGGAAGTTTCTGTTTGGGATACTTATGTGCCAAGAGGTGATGGAAAAGTAATGCATTTTGATATTCTGGTCCCATCCACCACTATGATACGGAAGTTATTTTTGGATATGGAAAGGAATATTTGGTCTCCAAGCCCTTTGAAACCGGAAAACTATCCACCAACGAATGCCGCTTCTGTCATATGCAATCTGCGCCGGAAAATGTAGTGAAGAACATCGAGACAGAAGGATATCATATCATTGAAATGGAAAATTGTTCCTAATTTAATTAGGATAACTAACTTTGCCTGTCGAAACTATCGGCGGGCATTGTTTACTATGGATAAAAGAAGCGTTTTTGACCCGGAGCAGCAGCAAGAGGACCTTTCAAGCAAAATAATTGCTGGATTGGAGCGTATCTCGCAGGCTTTCAAAGTACTGTTATGGGAAAAAGCGAAATTATTGGGATTAAGCCCTATACAAATTCAGATTTTGATTTTTGTAGCATATCACAAAAGTGAATTCAACAACGTTAGCTTTTTAGCCCAAGAGTTTAATGTGACCAAACCTACAATAAGCGATGCCATACGTGTTTTGGTCAAAAAAAAATTAGTGGTCAAGGACCATTCCTCAGCAGATAACCGAAGCTACTCTATTCTTCTTTCTGGCGAAGGAAAAAAGATTGTGGCTGAAACAGAACATTTTGCCAATCCCTTAGCTGAACAGTTGGAAATTATTGATGCGAAAGAAAAGGAGAACCTTTTCAAAACTTTGAGCAAATTGATTTATCAACTGAATCAAATTGGGGTTTTGACGGTACAACGCACTTGCTTTGCATGTAAATTCTATCAAAAGACGGCTAATACGCATTTTTGTAATCTTCTAGAAAAACAATTGAAGCATACCGATATTCGATTGGATTGTGTGGAATTTGAAGAAAAGTTATGATTCCAGAAGAGGTTTTGAAAAAATACGATGCTTCAAAGATACACCTAGAAAAAAAGGAAGTGCTATTCAATGTTGATACCCAAGCCCGGTATTATTACCAGGTGAATTCCGGCAAGATTAAAATGAACAACTTCAATGAAGATGGGAAAGAGTTCATACAAGGCCTATTTTCATCGGGTTCAAGTTTTGGCGAACCCCCCTTATTTGCTGAATTGAAATATCCCGCCCAGGCTGAAGCGGTTGAGGATAGTTCTGTTTGGAGACTGGAAAAGGAAAACTTTTTCAAATTACTTCGAGAAAATCCAGAGATACATTTAGAGTTGACCAAGATTCTTGCTGGCCGATTGCATTATAAGGCCACCATGGTGGCTGAGATTTCCACCGAAAGTCCGGAGCATCGGTTACTGAAATTGATAGATTATTTCAAAACACATATCCACAACATTCCAAAAGAAGAACAGTATTTGGTCGAATTATCCCGTCAACAAATGGCTGACCTCACCGGTTTACGGGTGGAAACTGTAATACGAGCTATCAAGTCTTTAGAAAAAAAGAAGATGGTTCAGCTTCAATCTCACAAAATTTTACGCTAGAGACTGAACTAAGCATTGTTTTATGATTTCAGTCATAAAATACAGCCTCAAGACCCACTTAATTTTGTTTCATAATATGACAAATGACATATATCATGGAACTCTATCACAAAGGTTTATTGGAATTTGAAAGGAATATGAGCGGATATGCCGCTATTTTTATTATTGCCCAGAGCTGCCTGGGATCTATTGCGGCTCTTTATATTTTAATTAAAGGGGTGGCCCCAATTCAAATGGTACAATTGTTTTTAGTTACTATAGCCTGCATGGGTTTCAACGCAGCTGTTTTATCCCAGCAAAAGCCAAAAGTGATTTTTAACCTGTTTATTATAAGTGTGTTGCTCAGTACATTAGTATTAATCATAAATTCGTACTAGTATGTCCAGAAAGCAGATAGAAACCCGGGAAGATGTAAATTTTTTGGTGACCAAGTTTTACGAAAAGGTCAGAAAGGATGCTGAGATAGGTCACTTTTTCAATGACTTAATTGAAGATTGGCCGGAGCATATTGAAAAATTGACCAACTTTTGGGAGACCAACCTTTTTTTTGTGCAAAAATATAGGGGAAACCCATTAATGGTTCATGCGGAAGTAGATCAAAAAATGAATCGAACCATAACCAACGAGCACTTCGGAATTTGGCTTCGATATTGGATAGATACTATTGACACCAACTTTGTTGGAGATAATGCGGAAAAAGCCAAACAACGTGCCCGAAATATCAGCGTGCGCATGTTTATTACCATTTTTGAACAACGAAGAATGACTCAGGAATGAATTAAATTACATCGACACCTTGATTGTTCTTTCTTTTTTGTTGAAATTTATCTCAAACTTTACGGGTGCTCAATATTCAAAAAATAGTATTCTTTTTGTTGATTCTCTGTGCGAACTGCGTGTTTTCACAGGAAGTTAGTGACCACACTTCAGAAAAAGACAGTACTCTAAATAAAGGACTTGAGGAACTTTCCTTGAGTGAATGGAAAAAACTCAAAGATTTTGAAGAGAGACTATCTCGAGCCGAACAGACAAAACTTGTAAAGGAAGAACAATTCAGGGCGTATACCAGGGATTCCATCCAAATACTGGGTGTAAAACTAATGGCGGTAAAATTATTGGATGAAAAAGAACTTTTGAATCGTGATATGGCCGAAAACCCAACATATTATGCAAAACTTCTGGAAGAGCTTCGCGATAGTAAAATTCCCCAAAAAGAATATCTTTTTTTAGAAGAGAAGATGGCATTAATTACTCAAGAGATACTAAACCAAAAACTTACACAAAGTCAATGGCTAAATATGGTGCTTATCATACTCTGTTGTTCTTTGGTCCTTTCGACTATTTATTTCAGAACTAAGCGCAAAAGTTTACCACTACCTGAATTAAGTAGGCAAGAAGTCACGGTTCGAAATCTGATTTTAAAGGGTAAGACCAACAAAGAAATTGCCAGTGAACTTTTTATAAGCCTTAGCACGGTCAAAACCCATATTACCAACATTTATGCGAAGTTAAATGTTGTGAATAGAAAGGAATTACTGCAAAAAGGTACAGGTACTAGTACCTAATTCAGACCCTAAAATTCTTTAACAAAGGAGTTTCCGATTTTATTTTGCCCCAAAACATAATACTTTGAGGCGATTAGATGTATTGTTCCTTTTATTGGTTTGTAGTGCCAATGCCCAAAATTTTCATAAGTTGGAAGGACAGGTTTTTGACGAAAATGAGATTGCTGTCTCGATTTGCGATGTTCTCCTGCTTCAAAGCGAATCCAATACTTTGGAGAAATACACAACAGTATTGGACGGCAAGTTCGTTTTAGAAGATGTCCCAGAAGGGGATTATATCTTGCAGATTTCTGCTCTGGGATATGAATTGCATGAAGAAAAATTCTTTCTAGATGCAAACCGGAGTTTCTCTATAACCTTAAAAGAAAATGCAACAGCGTTAAGGGGAGTGGAAGTCATTGCCACCAAGAACCCTATCGAGTATAAAGGGGGTAATCTAAAAGTGGATGTCCAAAATCCTTATTTTTCGTCAATTCCAGACCCGATAGATTTACTCTCCCGTCTTCCGAATGTCCAGGTGTCTCCTGACCGGGAGTCAGTTTCCATTTTAGGAAAGGGCAATCCTTTGATTTATTTGAACAATCAACGCATCTCTATGGAAGAGTTCGGGGCATTGTCAGTGGATGGCATAGCAACCATCGAACTTATTAATAATCCATCTGCAAAATATGAAGCTGAGGGTCGAGCGGTGCTATTGATTACTCTTAAGGCTCAAGCAAATAAAGGTTTGCAGGGAAGTTTAACCGAGACGGCATCTGCACGTAGGAATTTCAATAATTATTCCGGGTTTACTTCTAGCTTTTCTGATGAAAAATTGACCATTCGTGGCAACTTGGCGTATAATCAATTACAACAATGGGAAAGCAATAGTTTTTTGTTTGAGATTCCTGAAAGAGATGTTTTGGTAGACTATCTTGTGCTGATACCTCGAAATGATAGAGTTCAAATAAATGGAGGGTTGGGGTTGTATTTTCAATGGAATGATTCTGACTACGTCTCCTTTAATTCAACCATACGTGCTCAAACCGATGATGCTCCATTTTTTACGGATACTTTTTTAGCAGACGGAGATGATGAAGAATTTATTGAAACACGAACCGGAAACGATAACACCAAGGACTATTATACCGCTTCGTTCAACTTCAATAAAAAATTGCCCGATACTTGGAATCTTTTTACCGGGATTCAATATTCAGGATTCAAACAGACTTTGGATACGGAAATCACAAACAGCATTAATAATTCGGAGTTTGTTTTAGATCAAACTAGGGCACAGGAATACAGTATCAATTCGTTTGCATTTCGATTTGATATAGAAAAGAAATTCTCCGAGAATCTAAAATTGGAACTAGGAACCAATATAGGCCAAGCCAAAGCGGATGCTTTTACCCAAATTCGGCAGGTTTCAACGAATACAGAAACGCTTATAGATTTTGGTTATGAAGAGGAGTTGTTGGCAGGTTATACTTCCGTTTCAGGTAAACTAGGAAAGAAGACCGATTTTGAAACTGGATTGCGGGCTGAGCATAATACGGTGGATGGTAATATTGCTTCTCAAGATTCACCTATTGTCGCCAGAAATAATATCAACTTGTTTCCCAAAGCCAACATCTCTTTTGTTTTGGATAGTACCAAAACGTTGAGTTTTAACTATGCCAGAAGTATCCGACGGCCAGATTTCTCCAGAGCCAGTTCCATTACGGCTTTTATCAACCCATTTTTGGAAGGTTCGGGAAATGTCAATTTACGGCCCACATTGACCAATGAAGTTTCGGCAAACTATCAAAAAGGGAACAAATCTTTGTTCCTAACATATTACCAAAGTTCGAATCCGACCAATTTCACCATCTCGTATGATGCCCAAGCCGATACTGCCCTACTTTCCTTGGTAAATCTGGAGAAAGAAGTCGGATTTTATACTGGGGTCACTTTACCCTATTCCAAAGGAATATGGACTTCAAACAACACAATTACACTTAATTATAACCAGTTGAAAGACGAAGGCGCCACTATTTCATCGGCCAAACCATATATGTATGTCTATACAAACCACCAATTGAAGATTACAAAAGATACGACCTTAGTCATGGGAGCTTGGGCGATGGGCAGACGGCAAGAAGGTATTTTTAAAAGAAATGGTATGGCAATTTTTGAAGCTTCATTATCCAAAACCTTTTTTAAAAATTGGGACTGCACCCTACGATTCAATGATATTACACGTGCAATGAATTTTGAAGAGCAGTATGCCTTGAACGGAGTTATTGCTGATGGAGTATATTTTGCTGATGCCAGAGAAGTAGCACTTTCTGTGAAATACCGCTTTGGAAACAGTAAAAGCGCAAATTTTAAAAACAAGGATGTGGACGAGAATCTAAAACGGATAAACTAGTTTAATAATACCTCCCTATCATAGGATGCTCCACAATTGTCTTTTTTAATTCAAAAGCATCAATTGTGCCCATTTTCCGATATATAATTTCACCGCCAGGAGCCACCAATGCAGTGTAGGGCAATGCACCGTCCCACTCAGGGTCCACGGCTTCAATCATCTTATATTTGTCATTTTCTGAGTAGATATAATTAGTCAATGCCGAATGCTTTTTCTGTAAAAACTTTAAGGCACGGTCTTTTGATTTAAGATTGTCCGCACTGATCGAAATAAACTCGAAATCACGTCCGCGGTACATCCTGTGAATATCTATAAATTCCGGATACTCATGCACGCATGGGCCGCACCAAGTAGCCCAAAGATTCATAAGCCTCAATTTATCAGAATCGTTCCTGAAAAGTTCTTCAATACCATCTGCAGAAAGCTCTTCTAATGTTACCTCCTTTTCTTGCCATTCTTTGTTTATTTTTTTGGCATATTTATCCTTCCACGCCCATTTTACGGAACAACCAAAAGTTTTTGTTACTGGTTCTTCGATAGTTTCACCAGTTAGTGTTTTATCAATAGCGTTGCGCACGTCTTCGGCATTTGCGGTACCTGGTTTTTCAGAAGTGTCTAACCTACCCACATAAGTTAGTTTACGGTCTTTGTTAAAAACATAAGTGTGTGGTGTGGCAACCGGCCCATATTGTAAGGATGCACTATGGGTGTCGCCATCATACAAATAGGGGAAATTGAAGCCCTTATCTTCTACTCTTACGATCATATCCTCAAAAGTATCCCCCAAATCACTATATCCAAGTTCGTTTAGCAATAGTCCGTTAGTGGAGTTGGGAGAAATAGCAATTATCTGAACCCCTTTATCTTTATAATCCTTGGTCAGTTGTATAATACGCTCTTCATATGCCTGCGCAGTGGGGCAGTGGTTACATGTAAAAACGATAACCAATGCACTAGCATTGTTGTAGTCTTTTAAAGAATGAAATTTCCCATCTGTTCCTGGGAGATTAAAGTCAGGGGCACTTTCACCAATTTTTAGCGTGGTTACTTCTTGTTCAGGAATGGCTTGCGGATTTGCTGTAAAAAATGCTTTTTCTTCCGAAAGTTTTTTGGTTTCAATTGCAGAGCTCTCATTTTTTTTATCCGTCTTACAAGAATAAATAACTGCGATGGAGAGAAAAAATACTTTAAAAAATTGTTTCATAGCTTCTGATTTTTACCCTTTGAACTTGGGCACAATTTGTTTGAGATTAAGATGAAGAAGTCAGCTCCGTAAACAAACTTTCCAGATTTTTGTTCTTTCGGCTTAATTGAAGGGTTTTCAACTTGTTGTCGTGGGCAAAATCGAAAACGGCAGGTCGCATATCCTCGGAGGTACTAAACGTTATTTCGTAAACAAAGCCTCCTGTATTTTTGACGTGGGAGACATGTGGTAGTTTTTTCAATAATACTTCCTCAACACGATAATCAAACTCAACTTCTATAATCTGTTCTGTTGCTTCGCGAAGTCCCTCCAGTTTTTTATCTGCCACCACTTCACCTTTATTGATGATAATAACCCGATCACATACCGCTTCAACCTCTTTCATGATATGTGTTGAAAGTAATATGGTTTTTTGTTTTCCAATTGAACGAATCAATTTTCGAATCTCGATCAATTGATTGGGGTCAAGTCCGGTAGTTGGTTCATCAAGAATCAGCACCTCAGGGTCATGAAGCAATGCTGCAGCTAACCCTACACGTTGTTTATAGCCTTTGGAAAGTTGACCAATTTTTTTATGCGCTTCCGCTAAAAGTCCTGTTTGTTCAATGACTTCTTCAATCCTTTTTTTTGGAACGGTATAGACATCTGCATTAAATGCCAAATATTCCCTTACATACATCTCATGATATAAAGGGTTTTGCTCCGGAAGGTACCCAATACTGTTTTGAACACTTTTTTCTTCGTTGAGCACGTCATGTCCATTGACTTCAGCTTCGCCCTGATCTGCTTTATAGTAGGTGGTCAAAATTCGCATCATGGTCGATTTTCCGGCACCATTGGGTCCCAAAAAACCCACGATTTCCCCTTTTTCTATGGAAAAAGAAACATCATTTAGTGCTTTTTGCTTACCAAAGGTTTTTGTAATGTGATTGACTTTGATTGACATGAGAACGAATTTGAATCAAAAATACTGTTTTAGATTTCTCTGAAGGAAACACAATCCATAATTTGAACTATACAAGTGATTTGAATAGTCCATTTTGATTGGCGCAAAATTTCAAATCCTTAAAAAAATCATTATTCTGCAAAGCAAAATGTAACAAATTGAACATTTTCACTAAAAATCGAAAAAATTTTGGGTTTGTCTTTTGTTTTTCATCCGAATACCTATCTTAGCCCAAGAATTTAATGAAATGACAAAGACGTATTTCTGGAACGGTTTTTATTTCTACTTCTTTTTTAAGAGAAGTACGGGACTATTCTAGATATACAACAAGTATAAAAAAGATATGAAGTCCCGATGTAAATCGGGATTTTTTTTTGCCATGAGCTTAAAAATAGCCATACAAGGAATCAAAGGATCAAATCACCATCAAGTTGCCAATGACTTTTTTGGAGATGATATTGATTTGGTTGAGTGCCTATCATTTGATGCAATGATTGACCATTTGTGCAATGGTACCGCAGATAAAGGTGTTATGGCTATAGAAAACTCCATAGCAGGTTCCATAATCCCAAATTACAACCTAGTTTATCATAACAATATCCACATTATTGGAGAGCATTATTTAAGTATCCACCATAATTTGATGGTTTTGCCAGGAACCACGATTGAAGATATTGAAGAGGTACATTCTCATCCTATGGCATTGTTGCAATGTAAAGAGTTTTTTAAACAATATCCTGAGATTAAGTTAGTTGAAAGTGTTGATACCGCAGAAACAGCCAAACGCATTAAAGAAGGTCAATTGACCAATATTGCTGCCGTTGCTCCAAAAGTCGCGGCAGACTTGTACAAATTGGATATTATTGCTGCAGAAATCCAGACCATAAAAAATAATGCTACAAGATTTATCATCCTTAAAAAGCAAAATAAGGTTTTACCAAAGGAAGAAATCAACAAAGCATCTTTACGATTTATTACAGATCATAAAAGAGGAAGTTTGGCAACGGTACTGAATGTGATGAGTGATTGTAATATGAATTTGACCAAAATCCAGTCGCTACCTGTGATTGAGACGCCTTGGAAGTATGCCTTTTTTGTGGATGTAACCTTTGAGACCTATGACCAATTTGCCAAGGCAAAAGCTTTATTGGAAATTATGTCCGAAGATTTTAGGGTTTTGGGAGAATATAAAAACGCATTGGTATCATGATAACAGCTGAACGGCTAAATACAATTCAGGAATACTACTTCTCCAGAAAATTGAGGGAAGTAAGAGGTATGATCAATGCCGGAAAGCCCATTATTAATATGGGTATAGGTAGTCCTGATTTGGCTCCTTCGCCAAAGGTTTTGGAAACTTTGAAAGACTCCATTGCCGATACTGGGGCGCATCAATATCAAAGTTATCAAGGATTGCCAGCGCTTCGGGAGGCCATAGCTAACTTCTATCAAGCCAAGTTTAAAGTTGAAGTTGATTCATCTACAGAGATTTTGCCGCTCATGGGGTCCAAAGAAGGTATTATGCATATCAGTATGGCTTTTTTGAATGAAGGTGATGAGGTATTGTTGCCCAATCCTGGGTACCCAACCTATGCTTCCGTAACCAAATTGGTGGGTGCTGTGCCAAAAACCTATGATTTAAAAGCTGAAAATGGATGGTTCCCTGATTTGAATGAACTTTCTAAACAAGACTTATCCAAAACCAAGGTGATGTGGGTGAGTTATCCACATATGCCTACCGGAGCGACCGCCACTATAACGCAGCTTAAAGCATTGGTGGATTTTGCCAATTCAAATGAAATTTTGTTGGTCAATGACAATCCTTACAGCTTTGTTTTGTCCCATGATCCAATAAGCATTTTGTCCATTGAAGGAGCCAAGAATTGTACACTCGAGCTTAACAGTTTAAGCAAGACTTTCAATATGGCTGGTTGGAGAGTGGGCATGGTTTTGGGCAGTAGCGAGCACATCAATGCGGTACTTAAGGTAAAAAGTAACATGGATTCAGGGATGTTCTATGGTATCCAAAAAGGAGCTATTGCTGCCTTGAAGAGTGGACCTGAATGGTTTGAACACCTAGATGAGGTATATGCCAAACGACGGGAACTGATGTTTGAGTTGGTTGAAAAATTAGGCTGCGAATATTCAAAAGATGCTGTTGGAATGTTTGTTTGGTGCAAACTTCCAGAAGGAGCTGCTTCGTCCGAAGAATTTATAGACCGAATACTGGTTGAAAAGAACATATTTATTGCTCCCGGAACCATTTTCGGGAGCAATGGAGAAGGATACATCCGGTTTTCACTTTGCGTGAAAGAAGAAAAGATAAAAGAAGCCATCGATAGATTTTGATATGAATATAGCTGTTATAGGTATTGGATTAATTGGTGGATCGTTTGCAAAAGACATTAAACTGTTGCGCCCCGATTCCCATATTATTGGAATCGACGTAAGCGAGGAGAATTTAAATGAGGCGTTGGCCCTTGGACTCATTGACGAAAAGGGTTCCTACGAGGTTCTTTCACATGTAGAATTGGTTTTTGTAACTATCCCCGTTGATGCACTCCTAGTTGATCTGCCCAAAATTTTGGATGCTGTTGGCGATGATACTGTGGTCATTGATGCCGGGTCAACAAAAAAGCTCATCTGCGAAGCCATTGCCAATCACCCAAAACGAAGAAACTTTTTGGCAAGTCACCCAATAGCGGGAACTGAATTTTCAGGTCCTACTGCTGCGATTTCTGGTTTGTATGAAGGAAAGACCAATATTATCTGCGAAGTGGAAAAAACGGCTTTCAAACTTCAGGAAAGAGCATTGGAGATTTTTCAGCAACTAAAAATGCGTATTCGATATATGAACCCAGAAGCGCATGACAAGCACATTGCCTACGTATCCCATTTATCACATATCAGCTCATTTATGTTGGGAAAGACAGTTATTGAAAAAGAAAAAAATGAGCGTGATATTTTTGACATGGCTGGCAGTGGTTTTGAGAGCACGGTACGCTTGGCAAAAAGCTCACCGGATATGTGGACACCAATTTTTGAACAAAACAAGGAGAACGTAATCGAAACTTTGGAAGAATACATTCAAAACTTGGAGACTTTCAAACAATTGCTTGTCGAAAACGATTTTGAGAATGTTTATAATGAAATGAGTAATACCAATAGAATCAAACAAATATTAAAAGGAATACCACTTACAAAAAAATAAAAAAGAAGATGGAAAACACTAAGGAAATGAGAAAATGGCTGGATGGCATGAATTTACCACATCCTTTGGTAATAGCCGGGCCATGTAGTGCTGAGACGGAGGAGCAGGTACTAAAAATCGCTCATGAATTAAAAGATACGGATGTGAATTATTACCGTGCCGGAATCTGGAAACCTCGTACACGTCCAGGTAATTTTGAAGGAGTAGGCGCCATCGGATTAAAGTGGTTGCAAAAAGTGAAGGAAGAAACGGGCCTTAAGACAGCAACGGAAGTAGCCAATAGAGCCCATGTAGACCTTGCATTGGAGCATGATGTGGACTTGCTTTGGATTGGTGCCCGTTCAACCGTAAGCCCATTTATCGTTCAGGAAATAGCTGATGCTTTAGAAGGAACGGACAAAGTGGTACTGATCAAGAATCCTGTAAACCCTGATTTATCCTTATGGTTGGGAGCTGTTGAAAGACTTTATACCGCCAATATCAAGAAATTGGGAGTTATCCATAGAGGGTTTTCAACCTATGAAAAAACCAAATATCGTAACATTCCGGAATGGCAAATGGCAATTGAGTTGCAATCAAGATTTCCGGATTTACCTATCATAAACGACCCAAGCCATATCACAGGAAAGAGGGACATGATCTTTGATGTTTCCCAAACTGCATTGGACTTGAACTTCGATGGATTAATGATTGAGACCCATCATGACCCAGATAATGCCTGGAGTGATGCTGCTCAACAGGTAACACCTGAAACTCTAGTTCAGATTATGAGAGATCTTCGTATACGTAAGGAAACTGATCAGGAAGCCGAATACAATAGCAAACTGAGTAATCTCAGGGCCCAAATTGATGTTATCGACAACCAATTGGTTGATACTATGGGCAAACGAATGAAAATTTCCGATGAAATAGGAAAACTTAAAAAGCAAAAGAACGTAGCCGTACTCCAATCCAACCGATGGAATGCGATTTTGGGTAATATGATTCTAGAAGGGGAACAAAGAGGGCTTAGCGAAGAATTCGTTTTGCGTATGTTCAAGGCCATCCACCAAGAATCCATCAACCACCAAGAAAAGATTATCAATAACTAGTCTTGGATATTTAGTGGTGTTCAACCATTTAGGACGGAATAATTTTCTGTTCTAAATGGTTTTTTTTATTTTTTACTGTAACAGTTGGTCAATGGATTCATCTCTATATAGATTAAATAACACAACTATGAAAAATGTTTTAACACTAGGTCTTTTGTTTCTTACCACAGCTATTTTTTCACAGCGAATGATTGATACTGAGGTAGGAGATTTTAATAAAATCAAAGTTTTTGATTTAATAGAAGTAAACCTTATCCAATCGGATGAAGAGCGCATCGTAATCAAAGGAAGGAATGTAGAGGATATAATTTGGATGAATAGGGATGGAGTATTGAAACTTCGCATGCAGTTGGATAGAAAATTCTTGGGTGAGGATACCCTAATTGAAGTTTATTATACCAATTTGGATGTTATTGATGGTAACGAGGGAGCTAAAATTACTTGCAATGAAATGGTGAAAAAGGATAGAATAGAACTTAGAGCACAAGAAGGAGCAGCTATTCATATAGGGATGGATGTAGAGTATGCCAATATAAGGGCGGTGACCGGAGGAATTGTCCAAGCGACCGGACTCGCCAAGAACCAAAGTATTGTAATCAACACAGGAGGAATTTTCGACGGTAAGGATTTGCGCACCGCCACTACCGATATCAAAATATCAGCTGGGGGTGAAGCTGATATATTTGCTTCAGAAGTTGTGGATATCAGCGTAAAGGCAGGCGGAGATGTGCATGTCTATGGAAAACCCAAAAAGGTATATAAGAATACTTTTATTGGTGGAAGGGTGTATATGGTGGATTAGCAAAAAGTTGATTATTGAAAGCCCCCTTATTAATTAGGGGGCTTTTGTTTTATATAGATTTCTACTTTCTGAAAATGTACCTGGTAATAAAAATACCTTGCCCGTCACCTTCGCCGCCATCACTTTCAACAGCACTACTTACAAAGGCCAGTTCCCAACCATTGGTGACCATGTCATTGATCATTGAAGATAGTAAGGCATCATTGGCAGCGATGTTCTGAAAACGGATACCACCAATATTGAAAAAGTTCAACAATTTGGTTTCTTCAAAGTTCTTTACCCTGATCTTTCCTCGTTTCGATTTGTTCCTGGTATTGTCATCCTCCGTTTGTACACTTGTGTACTCGCGATAGTCCTTATCTTCTAGAGCATTGATAATTCGTGACCTACCCAATCCATTCGGTACAATGGACTCAACGCTTGTAATCACTTTATACTCTTGGGCGCTTAGACCAAAGTTCATGGTCAAGGCCAAACTTGCAACTAATAAAATTTCTTCATGATTATTTTCTTTATGATATCAAAAAGACAATCGGTAAGAACCAAGGGTTGCATATGGAGCATAAAAAAAGCCCCTCGATTTCTCAAGGGGCTTCATATGGTAAAACAATATGTTTTTATTTCTTAAAGATGTATCTGGTAATAAAAATACCTTGACCATCGCCTTTTCCTCCTTCACTTTCAACGGCACTGTTCACAAAAGCAAGTTCCCATCCATTCGCAACCATATCATTGATCATTGAAGTGATCAAAGCATCATTTGCAGCAATGTTTTGAAAACGGATACCACCAATGTTGTAAAAGTTCAACAATTTGGTTTCTTCAAAATTCTTTACACGAATTTCTCCTCGCTTCGATTTATTACGAGTCTTGTCATCCTCTGTCTGTACACTGGTATACTCCCTGTAATCTTTATCTTCCAACGCATTAACGATTCTAGAGCGTCCCAGACCGTTAGGTACGATGGATTCAACGCTGGTAATAACCTTAAATTGTTGTGCACTCATTTCAACTGTTGCAGCTAGGGCTATCACTGCGATAAAAAAGATTTTTTTCATGATTAGAATTTTTTGGTTTAATAAACTGTTAACTACATATATCGTACCAATAAGAGGATTATTGTTTCTTTGTATCGAAAATTTTAACAAATAATGCAAGGGACTGTTTATAAATCTACCGGAAGTTGGTATACCGTAAAGGCGGAGGACGGTAGTTTTTATGAATGTCGCATTAAAGGAAAGTTCCGTATAAAGGGTATCAAAAGCACCAATCCCATCGCTGTTGGAGATGAGGTTGTATTCGATTTGGAGAAGGTAGGCGACGAAACTGTGGCTGTAATTTACCAGATTATGGAACGAAAAAATTACATTATTCGTAAATCGGTAAATCTGTCCAAGCAAACCCATATCATAGCCACGAATTTGGATCAGGTGTTTTTGTTGATCACTTTGAACAACCCACAGACCTTTACCAGTTTTATAGATCGCTTTTTGGTTACCGCCGAAGCTTATGATATTCCAGCTGTCTTACTGTTCAATAAGATGGACGTGTATGATAAAGATGAAATGGTTGAGGTGGATTATTTGATACAATTATATCGGCAAATAGGATACAACTGTATTGAAATAGCAGCCAAGGAAGGAGATAATGTTGAACAAGTTAAAAACATGATGCTTGGAAAGACAAGTATGTTCGCAGGCCATTCAGGTGTGGGGAAGTCTACTTTAGTAAATGCTTTGGAGCCCGGATTGAAACTTAAAACTGCAGAAATTTCCCAGCAACACCTTCAAGGACAACACACGACCACGTTTGCCGAAATGTATGACCTTTCCTTTGATGCCCGAATCGTGGATACCCCCGGAATAAAAGGGTTTGGTATTGTGGATATGGACGAAGATGAAATTGGTGATTACTTCCCGGAATTTTTTAAGTTGAAATCAGAATGCAAATTCAACAATTGTCTGCATTTGGACGAACCCAAATGTGCCATAAAAAATGCCTTGGAATCCGATGAAATTTCATGGAGTCGTTATCGCAGCTACGTTCAAATGCTTACTGGTGAAGAAGACAACTACAGAATAGATATCCATAAAGAACGATAAATGAGAGCGGTAATTCAACGTGTTTCAAAAGCAAGTGTTACGGTTGATGGAAAAGTAATTTCAGAAATAGCAGATGGTATTCTGGTTTTACTGGGAATTGAGGACGCGGATAATAAAGAAGACATAAGCTGGCTTTCCAAAAAAATTGTCAACCTAAGAATTTTCAATGATGACCAGGGCGTAATGAATCGTTCTGTGCAAGATGTAAAAGGAGATGTGATTGTGGTAAGTCAATTTACATTGCATGCATTGATCAAAAAAGGAAACCGTCCATCCTATATTAAAGCATCAAAACCGGATGTAGCAGTTCCGTTATACGAGAATTTTCTTAGACATATAGAACAGGATTTAGGCAAGAAAGTTGGTACAGGAATTTTTGGAGCGGATATGAAAGTTGATTTATTGAATGATGGTCCGGTTACCATTTTTATCGATACAAAAAACAAGGAATAGTGACCTTTAATCGAAATTGTTTTTATAATTTGTTGGAAAATCGGCAACTTAGAGCCATCTAAATCAACCTACCAACCTCAATGCGAATTCCTACCTTTTTTCTATTTGTTTTAATTTCTTGTTTTTCATTTTCCCAAAAGTTTAAATTCTCAGAGATTTCTCCCGAACTCCTCAAAAATGCAGACGCTGTAGCACGTTTGGATGCCATGGATATTCAAATAAGTGCCATAAATAAAATGGCTTATACAGCGCATACCGCCATTACAGTTCTCAATAAGGATGGAGACAATTTTGCGAGAACTCGTGCTTTCTATGATAAAGAGAAAAGGATAAAAAAAATAGAGGCTTTTGTGTATGACGCTGAGGGTAATGAAATAGAGCACATTAAGAAAAAGGACTTTAGGGATATTGCAGCGGTAGATGGCTTTTCATTGTATTTGGATGATAGGTTATTATTTCATCGATATGTACCCATTCAATATCCGTATACAATTGAATTTATATATGAAATTGAAACCTCAGATACAGGAGTTATGCCGCAATGGTACTTTATTTCAGGTTATGGCATTTCAGTTGAGCAAAGCAGATATTCTATTTCGTATCCCTCCCAGGATTTAAAACCCGTAGTTGTTGAAAACAATTTGACCAATATCGCTTTTGACAAAAAGGATGAAAACTCTCTTGTATCATACACTTCCAACAATATTCAAGCATTAAAAGGAGAAAGTTTGAGCCCTCCTTTCAATACATTTTGCCCAAAGCTATCGGTAAGACTGCCCAATTTTCATTATAAAGGATACAATGCCAAAATTGATAATTGGCAGGAAATGGGTCTTTGGATTGATAAGAACCTATTGTCCGGAAGAACCGATTTGGAAGCAAGCACCATAGCAAAGGCCAAAATGTTGGTCAATGGAGTGAGCGATGATCTGGAAAAGGCAAAAATCATCTATCAATATGTGCAGGACCAAACAAGATATATCAGCGTGCAAATAGGAATTGGAGGTTTTCAACCTATAAGTGCTATTGAGGTCGATAAGGTGAAATATGGCGATTGTAAAGGCCTCTCAAATTATACCAAGGCATTATTGGAGGCAGTGGGGGTAGCTTCATACTACGTGGTGGTCCAGGCAGGAAATACAAAAGTTGATTTTGTAGATGATTTTGCAGATTTGTTACAAGGGAATCATGCAATTTTAGCCATTCCATATAATGATCAATATTATTGGATTGACTGCACCTCTCAAGTACATCCTTTTGGATTCGTGGGAGACTTTACAGATGATAGGAAGGTGTTGGTGGTAAAGCCTGATGGCGGTGAGATTGTCAGAACCGCAGCCTATTTAAATGAAAAAAATCTTCAAAAAACAGTATCGCAATATCAAATTTTGGAAGATGGCTCTATTGATGGTGAGGTTACTATCAAAACAACAGGAGTTCAATATGATAATAGGTTCGGAATCAAGGGGAGATCCAAAGAAGATGTTATTAAGCATTATCGCGAATTTTGGGACAATATAAACGGCCTTGAAGTCGATGAATTCAGTTTTGAAAACAATAGGGAAGATGTTGTTTTTACGGAAAAGGTAAGTGTCCATGCTTCGGACTACGTCTCTAAAAATGGGAGTGACCTCATAATTCCGGTCAACGCTTTCAACAATAACGGCTATGTTCCGACTAGGTACCGCAGTAGAAAGCTGCCTTTTAGAATACAAAGAGGGTTTTTGGATGAAGATGAATGCACGATTGAGTTGCCCAAAGACTTTTCCATAGGTCAATTACCAGAGAAAATAACCAAGGAAACCAAATTTGGAACTTATGAAATAGAAGTTTCGAAAAAAGACGATAACAAACTATTGTACAAAAGAAAGCTTCTTGTTCTTAAGGGGGACTACCCTAAAGAAGAGTACAATGCCTATAGGACCTTTCGACGGTTCGTGGCCAAAAATGACAACCTAAAACTTATAATATCAAATTAAGACCAATGACCAAAAAAGTAATTGTAGTCCTATTGCTAACCATGGGCTATACCTTAAGTGCCCAAGACTATAAATTCAGGAAAGTTTCAAAAGAGGAATTAAAGGAGAAAGTTTATGCAAAAGATTCCACGGCTCCAGCGGCATATTTGTATATCAACCGAAAATCCTTTTACAGGTATTCCAAGGGAGAAGGACTTTTCCTCATAACAGAGATTCATAAGCGAATAAAGATTTATAATACGGATGGCTTTGATTATGCTACGGAAACAATCAACCTGTACGAAGGTGATTCAGAAGAGAAAGCTACAGCCATTAAGGGATACACCTATACGCTTGAAGGGGATGATATTGTTGAGACAAAATTGGGTAAAGATGGAATTTTCAAGACCCAGCAATCCAAGAATAGGAATCAGGTCAAATTTACCATGCCAAACGTAAAGGCAGGTTCGGTTGTGGAGTTTAGCTATACAATAAGATCTCCGTATGTTCAAAGTATTGACGAGTTTATCTTTCAAGATGCCATTCCCATAAAAAAGGTTGTGGCCAGTATGCGAATATTGGAATACTTCAAATTCAGGCAGCGACAAAAAGGTTTTCTTCCGTTGGTTCCAAAAGTAGATTCGTCCCGTGATCCCAATCTCAATTTAAATGTGACCATAACGAGCTTCGATTTGGAACACATACCTGCAATGAAAAGAGAGAACTTCGTTTCCAATATTAGGAATTACCGTGCGGGAGTAAAATTTGAGATAATTTCACTAGAAATTCCTGGGAGCACATATAAGGCATATTCCAAAACATGGGATGACGTTGTTAAAACCATTTATACAAGCGGTTCGTTTGGTGACGAACTTGATAAGAGTAATTATTTCAAGGAAGAGTTGGATGTTGCTCTAGAGGGAGTTGCTGGAGAGGAAGCAAGAATCAAAAAAGTACTGGAATTTGCTAAACAAAAGGTAAAGTGGAACACCTATAGAGGATATGGTGTTGATGAAGGAACGCGAAAAGCATATAAGGAAGGAACGGGCAATAGTGCAGATATTAATTTAATGCTCGTAGCAATGCTTAAACATGCCGGTATAAAAGCGCATCCGGTGCTTACAAGTACAAGGGATCATGGAGTGCCTTTATTTCCAACACTTCAAGGATATAATTATGTGATTGCCGCAGCTAAGGTTGGAGATACCTATCATCTTCTTGATGCCACCAACAGTTACAGCACTATGGATGTACTGCCAACCAGAACTTTGAATTGGCTCGGAAGAATGGTTTCGGAAAATGGTAATTCTGAAACTATGGATTTAATGCCAAGAAAAAAATCCATTGACATGGTCATGATGCAAGTTGATTTAAATGAAGATGGATCAATAGATGCCAAAATACGGCAACAGTATACGCAAAACAACGCCTACATGTTCAGAAACATGTATAACAAGGGCACCGAAGAATCCTTTCTGGAAGAACTGGAAAAAGAGCAGGGTGATATTGAAATTTCGGATTATGAACTAAAAAATAATGAAGAGCTATATAAACCGATAGTTCAGAATTATAGCCTTTATAAAGAGGACGTGATTGAGACAATTTCAGGCAAATTATACTTTTCACCTATGCTGCACCTATGCACTATGGAAAGTCCGTTTAAGGCAGAAAAAAGAGAATATCCAGTGGACTACGGATTTCCCTGGGAGGATAAATATATGATCACCATTAAAATCCCTGAAGGATATAAGGTCGAATCAGTTCCAGAATCAATGGCCTTGTCACTACCCGATAATGTTGGCTCATTTAAATATCTTATATCAGCAACAGATACAACCATAAATTTAAGAGCAACATTAAGCTCTCCAACAGCGGTAATCCCAGCCAATTATTATGAGTTTCTAAAACAATTTTATACGCAAATAGTAGAAAAAGAAACGGAAAAAGTAGTTTTGTCAAAAATCTAGGTGATGAACATCCAAAACTCCCAAAAAGCCGTTGATGAATGGATCAAGGCACATGGCGTTCGCTATTTTAATGAACTGACCAACATGGCACAGTTGACAGAAGAGGTCGGTGAGGTGGCCAGAATCATAGCACGGCGTTATGGTGAGCAAAGTGAAAAAGAGTCAGATAAGACCAAAGATTTGGGAGAAGAACTGGCAGATGTCATGTTTGTGGTTTTGTGCTTGGCAAATCAAACGGGAGTGGACTTGCAAGATGCTTTTGATAAAAAATTGGAGCTAAAGACCAAAAGGGACCACGATCGTCACCAGAATAACGAAAAACTTAAATAAAAGAGTTTACATCACAGCTCGATCAAGCGGTTTTTTCTAGTTTTGGGGTTTCAATAAAACACGAAGTAATTGAGACTCCAACTTTCCTTTTCAAACGATAAAAAAATCAATCAAGCCATACAGATTACCGGCTCCAAAAGTGAGACCAATAGATCTTTATTACTGCAGGCACTTTTTCCGAATATAACAGTTGAGAACAAATCAAATTCAGATGATGGCCAGGTGATGCAAGCTGGGCTTAAAAAGAATACGGGAGAAGTTGACATACACCATGCGGGCACGGCCATGCGATTTTTAACAGGTTTTTTTGCTTCACAAGAAGGCAAGGAAGTAGTTCTGACAGGTTCCGAACGAATGAAAGAACGCCCAATCAAAGTTTTGGTGGAAGCACTACGTAAATTGGGCGCGCAAATATCGTATCAAAACCAAGAAGGTTATCCTCCCATTAAAATTACCGGTAAGAAACTGACGAAAAGTAAAGTTTCGTTACCTGCGAACATCAGTAGTCAATATATTTCTTCATTACTACTTATTGCTCCAAGTTTGGAAAATGGTTTGGAACTGGAATTATTGGGAAAAATAACCTCCGTACCCTATATTAAAATGACTCTGGGACTATTGGATCAGATTGGGATTGAAACTAAATTTGAGAACAATATAATCACCGTTTCCTCAGCTCAAGAAGTGAAGGATACAACTTTGGTTGTAGAATCAGATTGGAGCTCTGCGAGCTACTTTTACAGTATTGCGGCTATGAGCGAAGTCGGAACTAAAATTCAGTTGTCTTCCTACAAAGAAAGCTCTTTACAAGGGGATAGTGTTTTGTCTAAAATCTATAAAGATTTTGGCGTGGAAACCACATTTTCCAACAACCAGATTATCCTTTCAAAAACTGGAAACTGTAATCTAGAAACGGTCGCTTATGAACTGTCCAATGCTCCTGATATTGCGCAAACTATTTCTGTTACTTGCTTGGGTCTTGGTATGGGATGTCATCTAACAGGCCTGCATACGCTGCCTATAAAGGAAACTGATCGTCTGGCTGCCATGAAAGCTGAATTGGAAAAATTTGGCGCTACAGTTGACATTGATACTGAAAGTCTGACGGTTCAGCCATGCCCAACTATAAATTCCGATGTAGCCGTGGATACATATAATGATCATCGCATGGCCATGGCTTTTGGACCCTTGGGTATCTGTATTCCATTGAAAATCAATGATGCAGGTGTGGTTTCTAAATCATATCCAGATTTCTGGAACGACTTGGAAACATTAGGTTTTTCAATCGACAAGTTGTAAATCACATTTAATCATCAAATTACTTGACATCCCCTATGTCGAGATTGTATATTTGCCCTCTTTTAAAAAACTCCTAAAAAAGCCTGCATGAAATTATCAAACTTCAACTTTGAACTACCTAAAGAACTATTAGCTGAATATCCAGCAGAAAATAGGGACGAATCCAAGCTTATGGTGATTCATCGTGAAACCGGAAAAATTGAGCACAAAATGTTCAAGGACCTAATCGATTATTTTGATGAAGGAGATGTAATGGTCTTGAACAACACAAAGGTATTTCCAGCTCGACTATATGGAAACAAAGAAAAAACTGGTGCCCGTATCGAAGTTTTTTTGCTACGCGAGTTAAATCAAGAACAACGTCTTTGGGATGTTTTGGTAGACCCTGCTAGAAAGATTCGTATCGGAAACAAATTGTATTTCGGGGAAGATGAAAGTTTGGTTGCTGAGGTAATCGATAATACAACCTCAAGAGGAAGAACATTGCGTTTTCTTTATGATGGTTCTTACACGGATTTTAGAAGAAAACTTCGTGAATTGGGTCAAACACCACTTCCAAAGTACATCAAAAGAGATGTTGAGCCGGAAGATGAAGAACGTTACCAGACCATTTATGCCAAATACGAAGGTGCTGTAGCAGCGCCTACTGCTGGACTTCACTTTTCAAAACACTTATTGAAAAGATTGGAGATCAAAGGATTGGATTTTGCAGAAGTTACCCTTCATGTTGGTCTAGGAACATTTAACCCAGTTGAGGTAGAAGACTTGTCCAAGCACAAGATGGATAGCGAAGAATTGGTGATTGATGAAAAAGCCACTGAAGTTGTAAACAGTGCCAAGCAAAATAAAAAACGTATTTGCGCAGTGGGAACAACTGTTATGAGAGGCTTGGAAAGCGCTGTTTCATCGGAACATACCCTAAATACGTTTGAAGGATGGACCAATAAATTTATTTTCCCTCCATACGAGTTTAGTATTGCAAACTGCATGATTACCAATTTCCATTTGCCAAAATCGACATTATTGATGATGGTTTCTGCCTTTATAGGGCATGATTTAATGAAGAAAGCATACAAACAAGCCATTTTAGAGGGGTATCGTTTTTACTCCTATGGTGATGCAATGCTTATCATTTAAAGCAAAAGTCAACGTATTAAACCATATTGGAAATCCCGTTCGGTTAAAACCCTACGGGATTTTTCTTGATTATATTTGACCCGTGGAAATAAAAAAGAAGGACATACGTGCACTTTCAAAAGAGCAACTCCGTGATTTTTTTGTGGAGCAAGGAGAAAAAGCCTTCCGTGGAAATCAGGTGTACGAGTGGTTATGGCAAAAATCTGCCCACTCCTTTGATGGAATGACCAATGTTTCCAAAGAAACGCGCAAGATGCTTGAAGATAACTTTGTTATCAACCACATTCAAGTAGACCAAATGCAGCGTAGCTCGGATGGTACCATTAAAAATGCGGTACGCCTTCACGATGGATTGGTGGTCGAATCTGTACTAATTCCCACAGATACTCGAACAACAGCATGCGTATCCAGTCAAGTAGGATGCAGTCTGGACTGCAAATTTTGCGCTACGGCCCGGTTAAAGCGAATGCGCAATCTTAATCCGGATGAAATATATGACCAAGTAGTTGCTATCGATAATGAGAGCAGACTATATTTTAATCGACCGCTGAGCAACATTGTATTTATGGGAATGGGAGAGCCCTTGATGAATTACAATAACGTTCTCAAGGCCATTGAAAAAATCACCTCCCCAGAAGGATTGGGAATGTCGCCCAAACGAATTATAGTTTCTACCTCGGGTGTTCCAAAAATCATAAAAAAGATGGCCGATGAAGAGGTAAAGTTCGGTTTGGCCGTTTCCTTGCATTCAGCCATCGATGAGGTGCGAACATCAATAATGCCCTTTAATGCTACATTTCCATTAAAAGACTTGAGAGAGGCTTTGGAATACTGGTATAGCAAGACAAAGAATAGAATCACCTATGAATATGTGATTTGGGAAGGCATCAACGATACCCCGGAGGCAGCTAATGCATTAGTAAAGTTCTGTAAATTCGCTCCATCAAAAGTGAACTTGATTGAATATAATCCTATTGACGATGGAGAGTTCCAACAAGCCTCGAATGATTCCGTTGATATGTATAAAAAAATTCTGGAGCGAAATGGAATTACGGTGACTGTTCGCAGATCCAGAGGAAAGGACATTGACGCAGCTTGTGGACAGCTGGCCAATAAAAAATAATGGATTAGTTCCTTGTGAGCTCGTACGTATACGTTCCTACGTTGTTTTTTTCAGCAGATAGTATTAATTTATTTCCAGAAAGGGTGTAGCTGTAAGCTCCATTTAAGATTAGGTTCCAGTCAAAATCGGCAGTCCAAACACCTTCATCTTCAAACGTAATAGTGTTGGATAGTATTTCATAAGTTCCGGTTCCACCAGCTGGAAGTCTATCGGGACCTGCAGTAGACGAATATATTCCATTATTTAAGGTAACCTCAACTGAATTTGAAAAGGTCTCATTGTTCGAATACGTAACGGTAAAAACCCCTTCAAATGAACCTTCAACTGTTTCCTCCACATCATCCGTATTGCAACTTAAAACAGCAATACCAAAAACGATGATAATCCAACCAAAATACGTTAACCTCATAGTCTTTTTTAATCAAGATATGCGAAGCCATAATCGGTTGCGTGGAATTTTAAAAAGGAAACCACTCCGCAACGCAGATTATCGATGGTTTTGCCTTACTGGCTTAAAACTTTAAACTTCCCGTGACCAACTCTTTCATTTTACCTACTTTTAGACTCTCAAACCAAATTCACCAAATCGGGGGTAGTGAAGATAGTTTCGCAAATTAGAGAACCGATAGAAAAGGAAATGGAACTCTTCGAAGAAAAGTTCCTAAAATCCATGTCATCAAAAGTGGCGCTCTTTAATCGGATTACATACTACATTGTAAATCGAAAAGGAAAGCAAATGCGCCCTATGTTCGTATTTCTTACGGCCAAATTAATCAATGGGGGCACGATTAACGACCGAACCTATTGTGGCGCATCCATTATTGAATTGATTCATACCGCTAGCCTAGTTCATGACGATGTTGTGGATGATAGCCATAAACGAAGAGGATTTTTCTCAATTAATGCCCTTTGGAAAAACAAGATAGCCGTTTTGGTAGGAGATTTTCTTTTTTCAAAAGGGGTCTTAGTGGCCTTGGAAAATAAGGATTATGATTTGCTCCATATTATTTCCAATGCAGTGAAGGATATGAGCGAGGGCGAGCTTCTTCAGATTGAGAAAGCTCGATTGTTGGATATTACCGAAGAAGTATATTACAGCATCATACGCCAAAAGACAGCGACCCTAATAGCGGCATGTTGTAGTATGGGTGCCTGCTCTGTAAAACCGGACACCGAACACATAGAAACGTTTCGCAAGTTTGGGGAACTTTGCGGTATGGCATTTCAAATCAAGGATGATCTTTTCGATTACGGTGCCGAGAAAATTGGAAAACCCACAGGAATAGATATTAAGGAGCAAAAAATGACATTACCTCTTATTTATGCTCTTAACCAAAGCGATAATGAAAAAAAGCGCTGGTTGATCAGTTCCATCAAAAATCACAATAAAGACAAAAAAAGAGTCAGAGAGGTTATTGCTTATGTCAAGGAGATGGGTGGACTTGAATACGCGGTGACCAAAATGCTTGAATTCAAAGATGAAGCATTAGCATTGTTGAACAACTACCCAGATTCTGACTATAAAAGCGCTCTTACCCTCATGGTAAACTACGTTGTAGACCGCAAAAAGTAAGCTTCGTATAGTTTTTTGCCATTCAATTATCCCATAATGGCAAATACAAGATAAAAAAATTCCAAACCAGGCAACCATTTTGGAAATTACCTCGTCTATATTTATAAGAACAAAACCGGGAACCACTGTTGAAAATTATTTCATTATACACGAATGAGAAGCAATTGATAAAAAGGTCAATTGCAGGCAATAGAACGGCCCAGCAATTCCTTTATGACAAATATGCCCCTAAGATGTTGAGTGTATGCAGACAATATGTTAAAGATGTTCAATTTGCGGAGGATATTATGGTGAATGGGTTTGTGAAGGTTTTTGAAAACTTGACATCATTTCAACATCGTGGAAGTTTTGAAGGTTGGATCCGGAAAATAATGGTCAGGGAAAGTATCTCATACTTGCGTAAAAGACAATTTGTGGTCTATGATGATGAGATTCTGGAATCAAGCCCAAAAGAAGTAAATGAAAACACATCACTGCTGGATGTCGAGTACGTGCAGCAGCTAATTGATAATCTGCCAGAAGGATATAAAATGGTGTTTTTGCTTTATGCCATAGAAGGCTATAAACATCATGAAATAGCTGAAATCTTGGAAATTTCGGAAGGGACATCAAAATCACAACTGTTCAAGGCTCGAAAAATTCTCCAAGAAAGTTTAAAATTAAAAGGAATGTCGCCCCGAGTGCAATCAAAGGGTAAATAGATAGTATCATGGAAAAGTTGGAAAAACATATTAAAGATACCTTGGAAGAGCGCAGAATTGCACCTTCAAGTCACGCTTGGGATAAGATTTCCAGTCAAATTGAAATTCCCAAAACGAAGTCAAGTAAAGGTTGGCTCATATATTCGGTAGCTGCTAGTTTTATTGGGATTATTTTGGTTTCTATTTTCTTTTTTCAAAAAGAACCCCCAACCCCGAACGTACCGCAGATAGTAGAGGTAGAGAGCTCAAAAGAAAAACAAGTGAACCGAGACAGTGATAAGCTAATTCCATTGGAAAGCGAAGAAGATAATACAGCGATAGTGAGCTCGGAAATAAAAAAGAAGGTAATTGAAAACTCAACTTCGGAACAGGATATATCAGCTGTGGCATTGGAAGAAACGATAGCCAAAACGAGCAATAATCAACCCTTGAAAGATGGGATTATTAATACTCCCGATGGGTTGATTGCGCAAAAAGTAAAGGAAGTGGCCGCTCAAGTAGCATTATTGGAAAGTATGAACAATGAAGTGAGCAATGCTGAAATTGATTCACTTTTAAGGGCAGCCCAGCGACAGGTTCTTACAGATAAGATTTTTAAATCGGACAAGGTAGATGCCATGGCATTACTCACCGAAGTAGAGGACGAGCTCGACGAATCTTTTAGAGATCAAATATTTGACGCTCTTAAAGACGGCTATTTTAAACTACGAACTGCGGTCGCGGACCGGAACAATTAATAATTATTCATCAATCAAAGGACCTTTGAGCTTTCCCCTTCCAGAATAGGAAGGGGTGGGCAAGAAGGGATAAAATCAAGAAATCATCATGAGAAAAACCACACTGTATCTTACGGTATTACTATTGTCATTACTAGCCCAAAACCTCATGGGGCAGGAAGAATATGAACAACAAGTAGCGGATTTAAAAGCGCAAAAAGAGAGAATTGTCCAGCAAGAAAAGGAAGCGTTGAAACTGGAGGTAAAGGATATTAACCAGCGCATGAAGCGTGGTGCTTTGACAGAGGAAGAAGCAAATACGCTTAAGGCCGAAGTAGCCAAAAAAAGAGCTCTAAATATTGAGAATAGAGTTGCTATCATTGATAATCAGATTCTGTTGATTGAAAGAAATGGAGAAAACGTATTGACACTGAAAGAAACGGATTCGATAGACAATGAGCATATCACATTCGGAATCCATATAGATGGGAAACGTGCTTTCTCTTTTAAAGAACGAAGATGGAAGGAAATTAAATTTGACAGGCGGACCTATACTGATTTTGTTTTGGCTGTAGGATTGAACAATGCCATAATAGAAGGGCAATCTTTGGATGATTCGCCATACAAAGTTGCGGGAAGCCGGTTTTTAGAATTAGGCATACAATGGCGTACACGTGTTTTTCGAAACACCAATTGGCTGAGGCTCCATTATGGGTTCTCTTTTCAATTCAATGGATTAAAACCTGACGGCAATCGGATTTTTGTTCAAGATGGTGACCAAACCACGTTGGAAGAATTTGAATTTGAGTTGGATAAATCAAAATTACGTATGGATAATTTGGTTTTTCCTGTGCATTTTGAATTTGGTCCATCACGTTTCCGAAAAACCGAAAAAAGTATTCGATACTCTATTCAAAACCAAGTGCGATTTGGAATAGGTGGATATGGAGGATTCAACCTAGGCACTCGCCAAAAGTTGAAATATTCTAGAGATGGAGAACAAGTAAAAGATAAGTTCAAAAGAGATTATAACACCAGTGATTTAATTTATGGACTCAGCGCTTATGCTGGCTTTGATGGGATGTTGTTGTATGCAAAATATGACTTGAACCCCATCTTTAAAGATGCTGCTGTAGAGCAAAGAAATATTTCCTTGGGCCTTCGGTTCGATTTGTAACCAATCAACTTCAATACTGTCAGTTCGGACCTTATCGGGAATCATTTGATACCTCGGTTTGGTTCGATTTGGCATTTGAGCAACAGGTATTTTATAAAGCCCTTTCCATTTCTGAAGTGAATTCCTCTTTGTAAAAACCTCGTTTACAATGTGAACATTCTGCAAATTGTGAAGTTTTCAGCTTAATAATGGGAATCCAGAACAAATGCGCATAGCTGGGCTGCGAAACAGCATTCAACGTGCCGGTTTGTGCGCAATGAGGGCAAGAAACATTATGCAATGTTTTGGTTTCTTTTTTGCCAAGTTTTGTGCCAAAGAAAAGAATCATAGTATCACAAATCTAGGGTTCTTTTACAAATTTTCTGGAGAAACAGGTTTGCAAAATCAACCTAATACATTAAATGTTGCTTGGATTTGTCTTTCCATCGTGACTTATAGTTGGCATCCACAAAATAGATTTTCAAATCTGACTTATAATCGGAATCTACAAAGTAAATTTTCTTTTCTGACTTATATTCTGCATTTGTAAAGAACCATTTCCCCTCATTTCCTTTGGCTTTATATTCAGCATCTACTTTGAATACCAAAAGATCTGCCTTGTATTCTTGATCAACCACAAAAACAGTAACATCGGCTTTATATTCTTGGTCAACAGAATAAACTAATTGAGCATTTGAAACATTCATAACAAACAATAACATGGGGATTGAAGCAAATAATACTTTCATGGTATAAACTTTAAATGTTTTGTCATTGGTTTTAATATCAAGTTTTATTCCAAAGAAAAAATGATAACTGTAAAAAACCATGCAAAGTTTCAATACACATTTGTTTTGCTTCTAAAACAAAAAAAACTATTCAGTGGATTAGTTAGGGGTTTGTGTTGGGTTCCAAATTCTTTCGTCTACCAAGGGTCCACATTAAAATTCCACCCGTAACAAACATCCAAATAGAATAAGCGCCTGTGGGGATTCCCATTTCTATATTATTTAGAATCGTGGTGGCAATTACAAAGGCAAGAGTGCCATTTTGTATTCCACTTTCCACTGTGATGGAAATGGCATCTTTTAAATTCAGTCGAAATAGTTTAGCAGTCAAATATCCCAATCCCATGGTCACTACGTTGAGGATTAATGTTACCGGGCCAACCTTTTTCATAGCCTCACCTAACAGTTTGAAATTGGCTGCAATCACTGCAATGAATACGAGAATAAATATTACGGTCGAAGCTATGCGCATGGGCCTTTCCATTTTATTTGCAAAATCAGGTTTTAATCTGCGGATAACCATTCCTATGGAAATTGGTATGACGGTTATTACCATTATTTGTAGAATTGTATCCAAAACTGGCAGTTTAATCATAATATCACTACCACTGCCAAAGTAATTGAGCGCGTACGAAATAACAAAGGGGATGGTGAGAATGCTCACAAAACTAGCGATGGCAGTTAAGGTAACAGAGAGTGCAATATTTCCTTTACTCACCTGGGTAATGAGGTTGCTAGTGGGGCCACCTGGGCATGCCGCCAAAACCATGATGCCAACGGCCATAGTAGGGTCTAAATTAAAAGCCCAAGCGAGAAAAAAACCAATAATGGGCAAAAAAACCAGTTGATTGGTAAGGCCTAACAAAACCCCTTTAGGATATTTGATGATTCTTCCAAAATCAGCGGGAACTAAGGTCATTCCCATTCCAAGCATAATTATGGCTAGGGATAAGGGAAGGGCTACTTTTGTCAATATGGTGGTGAGCATGGTTGGTTATTTTTGATTATTTGATGTACAGTTGCCGAGTTAAAGTACAATTTATTTGAAGACGATTAAAATGTGCTCAATTGTTACTGCGGGAGAGAGAATTCCATTTTAAAATAATAAGCCGCTTTTGACTTAAAACAATTACGATTTGATTACAAACTCATTCTAGGAAAATTTCGTTTTTTAGTTACCTTTAAAGACTATTTTAGATTTCAGATTTGATTTCAAAAACCACCATAGACCAAGTTTATGAAACCGCCCGTTTAGAGGAGGTGATTGGGGATTTTGTACAGTTGAAAAAAGCAGGGTCTAACTTTAAGGGTTTGAGTCCTTTCAGCGACGAACGCACCCCAAGCTTTATGGTTTCTCCTGTAAAACAGATTTGGAAGGACTTCAGTAGTGGCAAAGGAGGAAATGTGGTGGCTTTTTTAATGGAACATGAGCATTTTACCTACCCAGAGGCCATAAAGTACCTTGCCAAAAAATACAATATTGAAATTGAGGAGACCGAACAGACCAATGAACAAAAAGAACAAGCTGATGAACGGGAAAGCATGTACTTGGTTTCGGAATACGCTCAGAAAAATTTTGCCGAAACCCTTTGGGATTCTGAGCCAGGGAAGGCCATTGGACTTACCTATTTTAAAGAGCGTGGCTTTACCGATGAGACTATAGCAAAATTCGGATTGGGCTATGCCCTGGACGAATGGGAAGCCTTCACCAAGTCTGCTTTGGATAATGGCTATCAACTGGAGTTTTTGGAAAAAACGGGACTGACCATTGTTAAAGAACAAGCTGGTGGTGAAACTAGAAGGTTTGACAGGTTCAAGGGGCGAGTACTATTTCCAATTCACTCCATGAGTGGAAGAGTGCTTGGTTTCGGAGGACGAATCTTGACCAACGATAAAAAGGCCGCCAAATACTTAAATTCACCGGAAAGTGAAATATATCATAAGAGTAAGGTTCTTTATGGTATTTATTTTGCAAAGCAGGCTATTGCCAAAGAAGATAATTGCTATTTGGTAGAGGGCTATACGGATGTAATTCAGTTCTATCAAAAGGGAGTTCAAAATGTGGTGGCTTCCAGTGGAACAGCTTTGACTCCAGAGCAAATTCGCTTGGTCAATAGGCTTACAAAAAATATTACGGTTCTTTTTGATGGCGATGCTGCGGGGTTAAGAGCTTCATTGCGCGGAATAGACCTGATTTTGGAGCAGGGCATGAATGTCAAGGTATGTACTTTTCCAGAAGGGGAGGACCCCGATAGCTTTGCTAAAAACAATACCTATGAAGATTTGGTGCTCTATCTGGAAGAGAATTCCAAGGATTTTATCCAGTTTAAAACTTCACTTTTAGCAAAAGAGGCGGCCAACGACCCCATAAAGAGAGCGGATACGGTTAGAGATATCGTGAACAGTATCAGCAAGATTCCGGATCGCATCAAAAAGGAAATTTACATTCAGGAGTGTGCCAAAATGATGCAGATTTCCGAAGAAGTGCTCTACAATACCCTTGCCCAAATAGATAAAAAAGGGTTTGCTGATGCCGCTAAGAAGCTAAAACAAGAACGAAAGGCTTTTGAAGTTGTTAAAACTGAACAAACGGTAGAAAAGGTTGATGTTCAATATGAATTGGAACGGAAAATAATAGAAATGCTTCTTTTGTATGGCAATCAAAAACAGGAATTTGAGGACTTGGTATTAAAAGAAAACGAAGAAGGCGATTTGGTGTTAGAGCCTGAAGTAGTGGAAGCTAAAGTGTATGAAAAGGTATACCTCGATCTTCAAGAGGATGAGATTGAGCTTACAAATGAGCAGTTTAGGGCCATCTATTATAAACTTATAGAAGACTTAAATGAAAGTGAAGATTTCGCTGTGAACTCGTTTCTGTCCAACTTGGATCAGGAGATGGTTCGTGAGGTATCTTCCATTTTAATGGAGGAAGAAAAATACACCTTGGATGATTGGACCAGAAAAGACATTTATCCTAAAGGGAAGCAGCATGGTGTGGCACAACTGGTTGGTGAGACCATACTCACCCTACGCTGTAATTTGATAAAAAATAGAATCCTAAAACTTCAGAAAAGCACTGAGGATAACAATGGTGATAATTCGGAAGTATTAGAGGAAATTGTCAACTATTTGCAACTCAATAAATTGTTGAACGCCAAATTGAATCGGGTACTTTCCTGAAAACAAAAATCCCAGGCTATCCTGAGATTTTTATCAATTTAATTGGTTATTTCGTGTGCTTAATACAGCTCCAATGCTTTCGCTTGCTGCAAAAGGTCCACCAAGTTGTCCACATTTAATTTTTTCATTAAACGAGCCTTGTAGGTGCTAACGGTTTTTTCGTTTAGGTTCAACCCTTCAGCAACTTCTTTATTACGTTTTCCGCTGGCCAAAAGTTTTAGGACTTCTACCTCACGGGAAGATAATTTTCTGAAGAATCTTCTTGGTTTTTGAGTTCCTTCGTCGAAAGCTAGACGTTGAGCCAGTTCATTGGTAATAAACATATTCCCTTGACTAACTTTTCGAACTGCTGTGATAATGTAATCCAAATCTGCGGATTTTGAAAGATAACCGAAGGCACCTGCACGAATGGTACTTAGAGCGTAAACATCTTCAGATTGGCCACTATACATAAGTGTTTTTACGTTAGGAAACTCCTGCTTCATTTTTCTTAAGGTAGCAACCCCATTGATTTCAGGAATATCCATTTCAAGCATTACAACATCTGGAGTAACTTTTTCCAAAAGTTCGAACAGTTCAGAAGTAGTGGAAACATCAGCGATTACTTCAATATCTGAACTGGAATCTAGCACATGTTTAATGCCAAGACGAACTATGGGATGGTTGTCAGCTATTAAAACTTTAATCATTTGGTTTGAGTTTTATTCTTAAATTACTTACACGGCGTGTCGAGCAAGATAACGATTTGAATGCGTAAAACTCTGCTTTTTTTCTTAAAACCACAGAATTTCTATGGTTTTTTTCGTCTTAAGCTGGGATTTTTAGGTTGAAAGGTCATTTTAGGTGCTCAGGGATTTCACAAATAGGAATAGGAATCATCTTATGCTTATTAGCAGTATTAAACTTTTTATAAATAGAGAATACTTCCTTTTTTCTATCAGAAAATTCTTCAAGTGTCTTTCCTTTATTGTCCATTGACATGGCCCATTCCAATTCTGGGTAAGACGCTCCAATTTGATCTTCGTCTGTTCTACTATCTCCCCAAAGTCCGTCTGTTGGAGCGGCATCCATGATATCTTGGTTAACTCCTAAAGTCTTTCCTAGTGCATAGACCTCTGTCTTTAATAAGTCGGCAATAGGGCTTAAATCCACCCCGCCATCACCATACTTAGTATAAAATCCAATGCCAAAATCTTCTACCTTATTGCCAGTTCCAGCCACCAGATAACCATTTAAAGCGGCAAAATAATACAATGTGGTCATACGCAACCTAGCTCTAGTGTTGGCCAATGACATAAAACGGTCCTCTTCGTTATCAACCTTGGGAAAGGATTCAACAAGACTATCGAACACTGGTGTGAGATTTACTTTTTGACGTGAAGTGTTATTGAAATTTTCAATGAGCCAGTCAATATGCCTGTCAGCTCGGGTCACTTGGTTTTCCCCTTGATGAATAGGCATTTCCAAACATAAAAGGTCAAGGCCTGTTTTTGCGCAGAGGGTGGAAGTTACCGCAGAATCAATTCCGCCGGAAACCCCGATGACAAATCCCTTACAATTTGCCTTGGTGGCATAATCCTTTAACCATGTAACAATGTGCTCAATTACCTTTTCGGTTTGCATACCTTTCTTTTTAGATTCAATAAATTACCTTTGTGGCCTGTAAATTTAAACGCTGTTGTGTTAAAAATGAAGAGGTTGCCAAAATACTTGGGTTTTTACCCTCATATCCTTTTACTTTTTGTTGTTTCTGCTTTGTATTTGGCTTGTAAAGAGGTTGATAATACTGAGCAATCGATTGAAAAACTTCCTATTGACCTTCGCATTTCTCGTTTTGATAGGGCATTTGCAAATGCAACTATTGACGGAATACAGGATTTAAAGGTCGAATATCCATATTTATTTCCTACTCAATTTCCTGATAGCGTATGGATTGCCAAGCTTACAGATACCATTCAGATTGAACTGTCGCAAGAAGTGGATAGGACTTTTGGTGATTTTGAAGAACAGACTAAAGAATTGGAATCGCTCTTTAAGCATATAACCTATTATTTCCCAAAGTATAGTGTTCCCCAGGTGGTGACGATTACCTCAGATGTACGTTATAATGATAGAATAATATTGACGGATTCACTTTTACTGGTGGGATTGGATAATTATTTGGGTTCGGAGCATCGTTTTTATAGAGGGATTCAACGGTACATTGCCGCTGGATTGGATAAAAAATACCTGAGTTCTGATGTGGCAAGTGCCTTTTCAAAAAAGGTTTTGCAATACCCCCGTAACCGGACATTCTTGTCGAGAATGGTCCATTATGGCAAGGAATTGTATTTAAAAGACAAATTGCTTCCGGAAGCTAGCGATGCTCAAAAAATCGGATATTCTGATGAAGAGATTATATGGATAAATGAAAACGAAGAACAGATTTGGCGCTATTTCGTTGAAGGAGAATTACTGTATAGTACGAAATCTGAACTGGATAGACGTTTTTTGGACCCGGCACCATTTTCAAAATTTAGACTTGAGCTTGATTCCGAATCCCCTGGAAGGACTGGGAGATATATGGGGTGGCAAATTGTAAGGGCCTTTATGGATAATAACAATGTTACATTACATCAAATGTTGGCCTTACCCGCCGAAGAAATTTTTAATAAATCAAAATACAAACCACGAAAATAAATGGCTATAGCACATACTTCAGAAATAAAACTTACCGTAGGATTGGATGAAAATCGAGTTCCTGAAACATTGACTTGGTCGGCAGAAGATGGTGGCGTGCAAAATGAAGATGCCAAAGCGATGATGCTTTCCGTTTGGGATAGTAAGAATCAGGAATCCTTGAAGATAGATTTGTGGACCAAGGAAATGCCGGTAGATGAGATGAAGGTGTTCTTTCACCAAACCTTAGTTACCATGACCGATACCTTTATGAAAGCAACACAAGACGAAAAAATGACTGCCACCATGAAGGATTTTTGCGACTATTTCGCGGAAAAATTGGAGCTCAAATAGTCTCTAACTACTTTTTTCTTGGTCAATGTCAATTTTGGTCGTTTTTTATGACTAATCTGTATATTTTAGAATATGAAAGACGGAGAACCTGCTAAACTGCTCTTTGTTTATAACGCTAATTCGGGAGTTGGAAATGCAGTTTTGGATAGCATGCACAAAGTTTTTAGCCCTTCAACTTACGATTGTAATTTGTGTGATATCACCTTTGGACTTGTGTCAGAAAACAAGACTTGGAAAAGATTTAGACAAGAAAGTCAACATGAAATGGTGTTCCTTCATAAGGATGAATTTGCCAAATCATATGCATCAAAGTTTGGATACAAATTTACCTTTCCTATTGTTCTGATTGAAAATAAGTCTGAATTCGATGTATTGATTTCGACCCAAGAATTGGATAGAGTAAAAACTGCCGATGAATTGGTCAAATTGGTTAGTGAAAGGACTTAACTATATGGACAACGAAGTTATTGTGCAGCAAAGAACTCCGTATTTATCTCATCAATATAACTGAGCAACTCTTCCCTGCCCAGATGTTTTGCCGAAGAGGTTATGAAGTGTGGAGGAGCTTCTTCCCAAGCACCTTCAAGTAGTTTTTGAAGGTAAGCATTGGCCTGTTTTTCAATTACGGCTGGTTTCAGTTTATCTGCTTTAGTGAAAATTATGGCAAAAGGGATTTGATTTGTCCCAAGCCATTCCATAAATTCTAAATCAACAGGTTGAGGTTCGTGGCGAATATCCACAAGAACAAAACCACAAACCAATTGCTTTCTTTTTTGGAAATAGTCGGTAATGTACTTTTGAAAAACCTTTTTATCCTTTTTGGAAACACGAGCATAGCCGTAACCTGGCAAATCTACCAAAAACCAATTCTTATTGATTTTAAAGTGATTTATAAGTTGGGTCTTTCCAGGACGGCCGGAAGTTTTGGCCAGGCCTTTCTTATCCACCAACATATTTATTAAGGAGGACTTTCCAACATTGGAGCGTCCAATAAAAGCATACTCCGGTAGTGGCTCGTTCGGACATTTGGCCACATTGGAATTGCTCATCACAAATTCGGCCGATGTAATTTTCATAGGTTAGAAGTTCCTTTGGTTGAGCCAGTTCTCAAGAATTTTATTAAAATCCTCAGGATGTTCCATCATTGGTGCATGACCACATTTCTCAATCCAGAACAAATCGGAATCAGGAAGTAGTTCATGGAATTCTTTGGCCACCTTTGGAGGTGTCACGGTATCATTTTCACCCCAAATAATACAAGTCGGGGTGTTCATGTGTGGCAAATCTTTGGACATATTGTGGCGGATAGCACTTTTGGCTATGGCCAAGGTTTTCACCAATTTCATTCGGTCATTTACCGTAGCAAAAACTTCATCCACAATTTCCTTGGAAGCTACAGCAGGGTCATAAAAGACATCTTGGGCCTTCTTTTTTATAAACTCATAATCCCCGCGTTTGGGATACCCATCTCCCATAGCACTTTCATAAAGCCCAGAACTACCTGTGATTACCAAAGCCTTTACCATTTCAGGAAACATTTTGGTGTGTAAAAGTCCAATATGGCCACCCAAGGAATTCCCTAAAAGAATAACATCCTTCAGGCCCTTAAATTCGATAAAATCTTCTAAAAATTTGGCAAAATTCTTCACCGTAGTTTTTAGCATGGACATCTCATAAATCGGAAGCTCCGGAATAAGTACTTTATAGCCTTTAGATGGAAAATAGTCAGAGACCCCTTGAAAATTGCTTAATCCACCCATTAATCCATGTAAAATAATCATGGGGGTGCCTTCTCCTTTTTCAATGTAGCTGTATTTGCCTTCTTTGATGATTTGTTCTTCCATCTAAAGTTAGTTGGTCCTAAGAAGGGCAAATATAGGCAATTCATATCACTCCATTTTCCGTATAGCGGCCTTCCTGCAACCCTGGTTTTTAAGGTGATTCTAGAATGCTGTAAATCAAAAACAAAACAACCGCTGGTTTTTGATTCAGAATGATGTGGATTTCTTTAAAAAGTGGAAAATTTATCAACAATGTGGTGTTTAGTGGAGAAATGTGGAAATAAAATCTATATATTTGAGTTATTATTCTTAACCAATTGATTTCTAGTGACCCATATCATAGGACAACATAATTGTAAAGCTGATACCAAAGGAAGGGTGATTTTGCCCATATCCTTAAAGAATCAGTTGTTGCCTGTTTTGAAGGAAGGCTTTGTAATCAAAAGGTCGGTTTTTCAGCAATGCTTGGAGTTGTATCCAAAAGAGGAATTCGATGTTTTGATGCAAAAGGTGATGAAGAAAAGCAAAATAAATCGCAAGTATGATGCTTTTGTGAGAAATTTTGTTGCTGGTATGCAAGAAGTTGTGATTGATGGCGATACCGGTAGGCTGCAAATACCAAAGAACTTGGTCACTTACGCAGAAATCGGAAAGGAAGTTGTGCTCAACGCAGTTTTTGACAAGATAGAAATTTGGAACAAGGATAAGTATGAAGCGGTCTTGGCTGAAGGTGAAAAAGATTATGCCGATTTAGCAGAGGAGATTTTTGACGACGATGACTAGCGAGTACCACAACCCGGTGTTATTACAAGAATCGGTCAATGGGTTGGACATTAAAGAAAATGGAGTGTATGTAGATGTCACTTTTGGCGGCGGCGGACATTCTAGGGAAATACTGAGACGATTAGGAAGTGAGGGCAAGTTGATTGCCTTTGATCAAGATGAGGATGCGTTAGCGAATGCAATAGATGATGAGCGATTTCAATTGATCAATCAAAACTTTCAATTTCTCAAACAGTATTTAAAGTTCTATGGCATTCAGAAAGTTGATGGAATCTTAGCAGATTTTGGGGTTTCTTCCCACCAGTTTGATAAGGCGGACAGGGGATTCTCTATTCGTTTCAATGCGGATTTGGATATGAGGATGAACAAAAGCAATGAATTATCCGCTTACGAAGTGGTTAATAAGTACCCAGAAAAAGAGTTGGCATCGGTATTATTTCAATATGGTGAATTGAGAAATGCAAATGCCATGGCAAAAACAATAGTAGCCTCCAGACAAGATGGACCTATAAAAACCACAGATGACTTGAAGAAGACATTGAGTAGGTTTTTGCCGAAGATGAAAGAGAACAAGATTTTGGCACAAATCTATCAGGCCATTCGCATTGAGGTCAATCAGGAGATTGCGGTGCTCAAAGAGTTTTTGCTCCAAGTGCCCGAAGTTCTGAAAGTAGGAGGGCGGTTGAGTTTGATTAGCTATCACTCATTGGAAGACCGATTAGTGAAACGCTATATCAGGGCTGGACGTTTTGAAGGAGAGGCGGAAAAGGATTTTTATGGAAATATAGATGTTCCATTAAGGAAAGTAGGAGGGTTAATTATCCCATCAGCCGGAGAAATAGCAAAAAACAACCGTGCAAGGAGTGCAAAACTCCGAATAGCGGAACTAATAAAATAACCGAACACAAAAATGAAAAAGGGAATACTGGATCTATTAAAAGGAAAGTTTTTGGTGAGCGGAGACGCTCCCAAAAACTGGATGTTTTTGCTGTTTGCTTCTTTTCTGGCAGCAATGATGATTTCCAGTAGTCATAATGCCGATAAAAAAGTGCACGAAATAGCCGCTTTGAGCGAAGAAGTAAGAAAACTGAAGAGTGAGTTCTTTGAACACCGCTCCAGGGTTCAGCAAATGAAATTGGAATCAACCTTGCGTCATACAGTTGCTGTAGAAGGACTGAAACCATCGAAAATTCCCCCGCAAAAAATTAAGGTCAAATCCAATAAGTAGTGGCGATTACTGAAAAAAATATCATGAACAGACTTTACCTGGTGGCAGGGGGTCTGCTGGTCTTCGCTATTTGTGTTGTGGTGAAACTAGTGGATATCCAGATGATCAAGGGTGAAGATTATAAGGAGTTGGCGTTGAACAACACTGAGAAAATGTTCACTATCGAACCTAATCGCGGAAATTTATATTCCGATGATGGCAGTTTATTGGCTGCCTCAGTTCCAAAGTATGAGATTAGATTTGATGCCAAGACCGTTTCAGAAGAAAACTTTCAAAATAACGTAGCTGCCTTATCTGATTCATTGGGATTCCTTTTTAATAAGCCCTCGTCATACTACAGACAGCTTTTCAGAAAAGCTAGAGCCAATAGCAATCGTTATAAACTGGTAGCAAGAAATGTAGATTATTTGGACTATGTCCGAATCAAGCAATTCCCATTATTCAAATTAGGTCCATATAAAGGTGGATTCATTGAAACCCATCGTGTGGTAAGGGAATATCCTTTGGGTAAAATGGCGGCTAGAAGTATTGGATACGAACGTGTAGATGAAAACGGATATTATACAAGAGTGGGGCTTGACGGTGCTTTCGGAGAACAGTACTTAAGGGGGAAAGAAGGAAAACGGTTGAAGCAGAAAATAGCCAAAGGGCAGTGGAAACCTGTTGGTCTTGATAATATTGTTGAGCCTCAAGATGGATTGGATGTTGTTTCAACTATCGACATCAATATTCAAGATATAGCACATCACGAACTATTGGCGCAACTTGAAAAATACAATGCAGATCATGGTTGTGTTGTTGTGATGGAAACGGCAACTGGTGAAATCAAGGCAATTTCCAATTTGGGCCGCACCTCTGAAGGAAAGTATTATGAAAAGCTGAATTATGCTGTTGGTGAATCCCATGAACCCGGCTCTACCTTTAAGCTGATGTCCATGGTGGCCGCTCTTGAAGATAAAGTAATAGATACCAGTACCGTAATCGATACTGAAAAAGGAAGATATCGAATCTATGATAGGGTGGTCAAAGACTCAAAATGGGGAGGGTACGGTAAAATCTCTGCTTCCCATGCTTTCGCTGTCTCTTCCAATACCGCTTTCGCGAAGATTATCCACGAAAATTATAAAGAAACCCCAGAGAAGTTTGTCAATCGCTTGATGAATATGGGACTTCATAAAAAATTAGAGTTACCTATAATCGGAGAAGGAAAACCGGTTATTCGTTATCCTGGCGATAAGGGTTGGTCTGGTATTTCATTAGGATGGATGTCACATGGCTACGAAGTATCTCTTACGCCAATGCAAACCCTAGCATTTTATAATGCCATAGCCAATGATGGGGAATATGTAAAACCTAGATTGATAAAAGCTGTGCGTGAAGGGAGCAAAATCTTGGAGAAATTTGATAAGGAAGTCTTAAACCCTTCCATCTGCTCAAAAGAAACCGTTAATAAGGTCCAACAATTGCTTAAAGATGTGGTGGAAAAGGACTATGGGACAGGCAACGGACTATATTCCAAGAGTTTTTCCATGGCCGGAAAGACGGGCACCACGCAAAAGAATTATGTAGCAAAAGACCCAGATAAAATGGCATATATCTCGTCTTTTGCTGGTTATTTCCCTGCAGACAATCCAAAATACTCATGTATCGTGGTCATTCATGAACCTGATAAAAGCGTAGGTTATTATGGAGCAGACGTTTCTGGACCGGTTTTCAAATCCATGGCGCAAAAGATTTACACAACATCTCCAATGGTGGACGAAGTTGAGGGCAAGGCCTTGAATGATAAGGAGTTAGAGGAAAATTACGAGAGGTATTATGCAAAAGTTCAGATGAACCACAAACAAGTTCCAAATGTTCAGGGAATGTGTGGAATGGATGCGGTTTCTCTGTTAGAAAATCTGGGAATACGAGTTGAAGTAAAGGGAAACGGAAAGGTTAGAAAACAATCGGTAGATCAGGGCACAAATATTGATCAAGTCAAAAAAATTGTACTGGAACTTTCATGAGGTTGTTAAAGGACATATTATATAAGGTGAGCCTTGCTGCTGTTAGCGGAGATACCAACGTTATGGTGAAAAATGTCCATTTCGATTCCAGAAAAGTTGAAATGGATGATGTTTTTGTTGCCATTCGAGGTTTAACAACTGATGGACATAAATACATTGAAAAGGCTATCGAATTAGGGGCAAAAGCGGTAGTATGTGAAGAACTTCCAGATATTTTGGTGAATGGAGTTACCTATTTAAAAGTCCCAAATTGCAATAGTGCTTTGGCGACCATCGCGGCCAACTTCTACGATAACCCTTCAAGAAACTTAAAGCTTGTTGGCATTACAGGTACAAATGGCAAAACAACGGTTAGCACCTTATTGTACCGTTTGTTTAAGAAAGCAGGGTTTAAAGTAGGATTGATTTCCACTATAAAGGTGATGGTAGATGATACAGAGTATCCTGCAACTCACACCACACCAGATGTACTTACTATTAATCAGTATCTCTCCCAAATGAATGAAGAAGGGGTGGAGTTTTGTTTTATGGAAGTAAGCTCACATGGAATACATCAAAAAAGATCGGAAAGTCTTCATTTTGAAGGTGCCATTTTTACCAACCTCTCCCATGACCATTTAGACTATCATAAAACCTTTGCAGAATATCGGGATACCAAGAAAAAACTGTTTGACGACCTACCGAAAACAGCTTTTGCTCTAACCAATATCGACGATAAGAATGGGTTGGTAATGTTGCAAAACACAAAAGCCAAAAAGCTCACATATGCTCTAAAATCTTATGCGGATTATCGAGCTCAAATCTTGGAAAAACAGTTCAACGGGCAACTATTAAAGGTTGATGAAAACGAGCTTTGGACAAAACTGATTGGAGATTTCAATGCCTATAACCTATTGGCCATTTATGCCACTGCAGATGTTTTAGGGCTTGAAAAAATGGAGACCCTTCAACTTATCAGTGAATTAGAGAATGTTGATGGTAGGTTCCAATATCATATATCAAAAGAGAAAATAACGGCAATTGTTGATTATGCCCATACTCCGGACGCGCTAAAAAATGTGTTGATAACTATCAATGCATTGAGGACTGGAAATGAAAACGTCATCACCGTAGTGGGGTGTGGTGGTGACCGTGATAAGTCTAAGCGTCCGGTTATGGGTCATATCGCATCTGAAATGAGCAATCAGGCCATTTTTACCTCCGATAATCCACGAACGGAATCACCTTCCGCGATTATTGAAGAAATGGAAGCCGGGGTAGAAGCTCACAATACCAAAAAAATTCTGTCCATTGAAAATAGAAAACAGGCGATAAAGACCGCCTGTAAATTGGCTTTGGCCAATGACATCATTTTGGTGGCGGGCAAGGGACATGAAACCTATCAGGAAACAAATGGGGTTCGTGTGGACTTTGATGATTTTAAAGAAGTAAAAGCGGCTTTGGCTGATTTAAACAAATAAGGTAACCCATGTTATACTACTTGTTCGATTTTTTAGAGAAACAATACCAATTGCCAGGGGCAAGCCTTTTCGGATTCATGACCTTTAGGGCGGCCATGGCAGTATTGCTATCTCTTTTAATTGCAATGGTATACGGTAAACGAATAATTCTCTTCCTACAAAAAAAACAGATAGGTGAGAGTATTCGGGATTTAGGTTTGGAAGGCCAAAAACAAAAAGCGGGCACCCCTACGATGGGAGGGTTGATTATTATCATATCAACACTTTTACCTGTGCTATTGTTTGCTGATATCAAGAACATTTATGTCATTCTTTTGATTATTACCACCATTTGGATGGGTATCATTGGCTTTATCGATGATTACATAAAAATCTTTAAGAAAGATAAAGAAGGTCTAAAAGGTCGATTCAAAATAATGGGTCAAGTGGGATTGGGCTTGATTGTAGGGTCAGTTTTGTATTTCCATCCTCAGGTGACTATCAAAGAAAAAGATACTACTCGAATTACCGAGGATTTTAGGGTAGTAGAAGTTTTTGGACAGGAAACGAAGGCGGTGAAAACCAATGTGCCTTTCATGAAGGATAATGAGCTTGATTATGCCGATTGGATTTCTTGGGCGGGCGATGGAATGACCGACTACGCATGGTTGATTTTTATTCCTGTGGTGATTTTTATCATTACCGCGGTGTCCAACGGCGCTAATTTAACCGATGGTATTGATGGTTTAGCAGCCGGTTCGTCGGCCATAATAGCCATGGCATTGGCAATATTTGCCTGGGTATCAGGTAATATTCAATTTTCGGACTATTTGGACATTTTCTACCTGCCAAGAGTAGAAGAACTTGTAGTCTTTTTAGCTGCATTTGTGGGTGCCTTGGTAGGATTCCTTTGGTATAACGCGTATCCGGCGCAGGTGTTTATGGGCGATACGGGAAGTCTTACAATCGGTGGAATTATTGCCGTGATAGCCATAATAGTCCGCAAAGAATTGTTGATTCCATTATTGTGCGGAATCTTCTTTGCTGAGACACTATCGGTAATGCTACAGGTCAGCTATTTCAAAAGAACCAAAAGGAAATATGGTGAAGGGAAACGATTGTTTTTGATGGCTCCCCTGCACCATCATTTTCAAAAGAAATTATATCACGAGAGCAAAATAGTCACACGGTTTTGGATTATAGGTATTCTATTGGCCATTGTCAGTATTGTGACGCTTAAGATTAGATAATGGCTCGCTTGGTAGTACTTGGGGGAGGTGAAAGCGGCGTCGGAACAGCCATTTTAGGCAAAAATGAAGGATTTGAAGTCTTTGTTTCAGACAAAGGAGAGGTAAAAGAAAAGTACAGCAACGTTCTTGAACATTTTGAGATTGAATGGGAATCAGGTAAACATACCGAATCCAAGATTCTAAATGCCGATGTGGTAATGAAAAGCCCGGGAATTCCAGATAAAGTACCCTTGGTGCAAAAACTGGTTGAAAAAAGCATTCCAGTGATTTCTGAAATTGAGTTTGCATCAGAATATACCAATGCAGTTTTAATCGGCATTACCGGAAGCAATGGAAAGACCACCACGACCATGTTGACCCATCATTTGTTAAAAGATGGCGGAATAAATGTGGGAATGGCTGGAAATATTGGTGATAGCTATGCTAAAATGGTGGCTGAACAAGATTTTGACCAGTATGTGTTGGAAATAAGCAGTTTTCAATTGGATGGTATTGTGGATTTCAAACCACACATAGCCATTTTGACCAACATTACACCTGATCATTTAGACCGATATGACTATCTGTTTGAGAAATATATCGCTTCGAAATTTCGAATTGCCATGAATCAAGATGGAAATGACTATCTGATTTATGATGCCGATGATGAAGTAATTCAAGACTGGCTTAAAAAGCACCCAGTTCAATCCAAATTAGTTCCATTTTCCTTAAGGGAAAAGCAAGAACAGGGAGCTTGGCTCGAAAATGAAATAATAAAAATGAACGTAGAACATAAAACCTTGGAAATGAGTACAGATATTTTGGCCCTTCAAGGGCAGCACAACGTAAAAAATACCATGGCCGCGGGATTGGCTGCACTTTTGGTAAACGTGAGAAAGGAAACTATCCGTAACAGCATCCAGACATTCCAAGGTGTCCCGCATCGATTGGAGCAGGTACTGAAGATAAATCACGTAGAATACGTAAACGATTCTAAAGCAACCAACGTTAACGCAACATATTATGCACTAGACGGCATTAAAAAACCTATCGTTTGGATTGCTGGAGGAGTTGACAAAGGGAACGATTATTCCGAGTTGATGCCCTTGGTTCGTGAAAAAGTAAAAGCAATTATCTGTTTGGGAATGGACAACACCAAATTAAAGGATGCCTTTGGTAACGTAATCGACTTAATGGTCGAGACATATTCCATGGAGGAGGCTATTAAAGTTGCCTACAAAATCTCTGAAAGAGGAGATTCTGTATTGCTTTCACCAGCATGTGCAAGTTTCGACCTTTTTGAAAATTATGAGGATAGAGGAAATCAATTTAAGACAGCAGTCAAAAATCTATAAATAAAAATACCATGTTGGCGGTTTTTAAAAATTTGAAAGGTGATAAAGCTATTTGGGGCGTAGTGGCCCTATTGGCGCTTTTCTCATTTTTGCCAGTATATAGTGCCAGCACCAATTTGGTGTACGTAAATGACGATGGTACAACTATTGGACATTTAGTAAAGCATGCCATACTCTTGTTTTTAGGTTTTGGAATCATCTATGCGGTCCATCGGATACCAACACACTATTTTAAGGGACTTTCTATCATTGCCTTGCCCATTGTGTTGATTCTCTTGGCATACACACTGACTGTGGAGACTAAAATTGGTGGAGTAACGGCAAATAGGTGGATTAAGATTCCCTTTGTTGGTGTCAACTTTCAAACGTCAACACTGGCTTCGGTAGTATTGATGATTTGGATTGCGCGTTACCTGACGAAAGTCAAGGATGTAGCCATTACTTTCAAGGAAAGTATTTTGCCGCTTTGGTTGCCAACTGCCCTAGTAGTCTTGTTGATTTTACCTGAAAACTTTTCGACAGCAGCCATTATCTGCTTTTTAGTATTGGTGCTCTGCTTCTTAGGAGGGTACCCCTTAAAATATTTGTTCAGTATAGTTGGAGCAGGTCTTGTTCTGGCTTCGATGTTTTTGTTCGTGGTGTTTAAGACCCCTGAGGTAATTCCAGGGCAGAGGGCAACAACGTGGAAATCAAGAATTGAAACCTTTTGGAGTCCTGAAAAAGCAGGGAAAGACGATCTGCATCAATTGACCTTGGCAAAGATTGCCATAGCAGAAGGTGGAGTTGTAGGCAAAGGCGCAGGAAAGAGTGTAATCAAGAACATGCTTTCCCAAAGTACATCCGATTTCATTTTTGCCATTATTATTGAAGAATATGGATTGCTGGGAGGAGGTGCATTGCTATTTTTCTATCTGCTATTGCTTTTTCGGATAGTGGTTGTAGCGAATTCAGCAAAAACAGTTTTTTCAAAATTACTGGTAATAGGTGTTGGACTGCCCATTGTTTTTCAAGCCTTTATTAATATGGCGGTGGTGGTCCAATTGTTTCCGGTAACAGGGCAACCGTTGCCCCTGATTAGTATGGGAGGGACATCCATTTGGATGACCTGCATGGCGATTGGAATTGTATTGAGTGCGAGCAATAGAAAAGAAAATTTAGAGGAGGAATCCTACGATATAGACGAAACCAATCCTTTAGAAGTATTAAGTGGACAATTATAGATTTATATTTTCTGGAGGAGGTACAGGAGGACATATTTATCCGGCGATCGCCATAGCTAACGAACTAAAAAAAAGACATCCACAAGCGGAGTTTTTGTTCGTAGGAGCAAAGGATAAAATGGAAATGGAAAAAGTACCACAGGCAGGTTATAAAATTGAAGGCTTGTGGATAAGTGGATTACAACGGAAGCTGACATTGAAAAATCTCATGTTTCCAATAAAACTAATAAGTAGTTTGTTGAGAGCACGCAACATAGTAAAAAGGTTTCGACCCGATGTGGCTATTGGCACCGGAGGATTTGCTAGCGGTCCATTACTGCGTATGGCCGCGGTTTCCCGGGTGCCCTGTGTGCTTCAAGAACAAAACTCCTATGCGGGAATAACAAATAAGCTGTTGGCTGGAAAGGCAGACGCTATATGCGTTGCCTATGACAACATGGAGAAGTTTTTTCCAAAGGAAAAAATAATTAAGACGGGGAATCCGGTACGTTCCGATTTGGTCAACCTTAATGTTGATAGAGTGGCTGCCATCCAGTTTTTTGGATTAGACGCAAACAAGAAAACCGTTTTGATTATTGGAGGAAGTCTTGGTGCCAGACGAATCAACCAACTAATTGCAAAAGAACTAGGGTTCTTTGGTCAGAAGGGCATTCAGCTTCTATGGCAATGTGGAAAACTTTATTATGATGAGTATAAAAAGTTCGATTCTGAGAACATTGCAGTAAAGGCATTTCTAAACAAAATGGATTATGCTTATGCAGCCGCTGATATTATTATTTCAAGAGCGGGAGCCGGTTCGGTATCCGAGCTTTGTTTAGTTGGAAAGCCTGTAATTTTCATCCCTTCACCCAATGTGACGGAAGACCATCAGACGAAAAATGCAAAGGCTTTAGTGAATAAGGAGGCAGCCATATTGTTAAAAGAAAACCAACTGGACGAAAAGTTTGAAGAAACCTTTTCGGAATTGATGAATTCCAATAGCATGCAAAATTCGTTGGGAATCAATATCAAAAAATTGGCCTTGCCAAAAGCTACGGAGCATATTGTTGATGAAATAGAAAAATTATTATCGTGAATGTAAAGGATATACATAACGTCTTCTTTATTGGTATTGGAGGGATAGGTATGTCCGCTTTAGCGCGCTATTTCAATTTTGTGGGTAAGAAGGTAATGGGCTACGATAAAACCCAAACCCCAATTACTGACGAGTTGGTGGAAAATGGGATAGATGTTCATTTTGAGGATCAATTGAGTTTGATTCCCGAATCTTTCAAAGATGTTGAAAATACCTTGGTGGTTTATACTCCAGCTGTACCTGAATCGCATTCGCAATTGCAATTTTTCCGAAAAAATGGCTTTGAGGTAAAAAAACGCTCTGAAGTTCTGGGGATAATTACGAAGGATACCTTCTGCTTTGCGGTTGCAGGAACCCATGGTAAGACCACCACGTCATGTATTTTGGCACATATCCTTAAGGAAACCGGTACTCCAATAACCGCATTTTTGGGTGGTATTTCGGAAGATTTCAATAGCAACTTTGTACTCGAAGGAACCGAATACTCTGTGGTGGAGGCTGACGAATTTGACCGTTCTTTTTTACAATTATCACCGAATGTTGCTTGTGTGACATCTATGGATGCAGATCATTTGGATATTTATGGAAATGATGAAGCACTACAGAAATCCTTTGTCGATTTCACCAAGAAAATAAAACCCGAAGGAGTCCTTTTTGTGCGGAATGGATTGCCTTTGTCTGGATATACCTACGGTATTGGGGAAGATGCCGATTATCGTATAGAAAACATTTTAATTGAACGTGGTACCTACATATTTGATTTGATCACGCCTTCAGAAGTGTTGAAACAAGTTCGTTTTAATAAGCCTGGAAGGCACAATCTGCTGAATGGATTAGCTGCTTTTGCCATGGCGGTGCAAACAGGGACCCCACCCCACCGCCTAGCCAAAGCTTTGGGTACATTTAAAGGCGTACAGCGCAGGTTTTCGTACCAATTGAAGGAAAAGGATTTTGTGTTTATTGATGATTATGCCCACCATCCAACAGAAATTAATGCCGTTTATGATGCGGTGAGGGAGATGCATCCGGACGAGGAGGTGACGGTAATTTTTCAACCCCATTTATTTTCAAGAACAAAGGATTTTGCTGATGACTTTGCATCCAGTCTTTCAAAGTTCGATACCATTTTGTTGATGGAGATATATCCGGCACGTGAAAACCCCATTGAAGGTATTACATCCACTTGGTTATTGGGGAAAATAGATAACCCGAAAAAGAAATTGGTTTCAAAAGAGAATTTAATAAAAGAAATAAAGCATTGTAAAACGGGAGTTTTGGTCACCATGGGAGCTGGGGATATAGGATTAGAAGTGCCAAAAATCAAAAAAGAATTGGCTTATGCGAATTAATTGGAATTACATCAAATTAGCCTTCTTAGGTGTGGCCATAGGTGGACTATATGGCTTTGCCGACTACAGAAGCAAACAGAAAAAAGTAACAGATATATCCATTAATTTTTTGGGAGACAACAGTTTATATTTAACCGAAACCTCAGTTAATAAATTGTTAATACAAAATTATGGCCCCTTAAAAAATAGGTCTAAAGAACAGTTAGCTTTGAATACCATAGAGGAGGTAATTCTGTCCAACGATATGGTGAAAAATGCCCAGGTCTATCTTACTATAAATGGAGAACTTATATCTAAGATTGTTCAGCGTAAACCGATTGGGAGAATAGAGGGAGTCTCTAAATTTTATTTAGATGATTTAGGAAAGCGTATGCCACTTTCCAACAATCATTCGGCAAGGGTTCCCATTATTACCGGCGAAATCACTGGTAAAACCTTGGAAGACGCCTATACCATTCTCAATTATATCAATGAGGATGATTTTTTGCGAAAAAATGTTATTGGCATTCATATTGAGGAAGAAGGAAAATATCAGCTCAAGTTTCGTTTGGAAAACTTTGTGGTGAATTTAGGAGGAGTTGAAAACCTTAATGAGAAGTTCAAAAATTTTATGGCGTTTTATGCAAAAGCAACCAAGGATAATTCTTTGGAGAAATACGCTGTTGTGAGTTTGGAATTTGACAATCAAGTGGTTTGTACCAAAATTTAAAATATGGAACAAGGTAAATATTCAGTTGGGTTGGACATTGGAACTACAAAGATCGTAGCGATCATTGGAAGGGAAAATGAATACGGTAAAATTGAGATTTTAGGAACAGGGAAGTCTAAAAGTTTGGGCGTTCACCGAGGGGTGGTTAATAATATAACCCAAACCATTTCCTCTATCCAACAAGCTGTTGAGCAAGCAGAAGTGGATGCAGGATTAAAAATTGGCTCTGTAGTTGTTGGTATAGCGGGCCAACATATCCGAAGTCTTCAACATAGCGACTACATAACCAGACCAAATTCTGAGGAAGTAATTAACGATGATGACCTGGAAAAGTTGTGCAACCAGGTATACAAGTTGGTGATGCTTCCGGGAGAAGAAATTATCCATGTATTGCCACAAGAGTATAAGGTAGACGGTCAATCAGAAATTAAAGAGCCCAAAGGAATGTACGGCGGTCGCTTGGAAGCCAACTTCCATGTGGTGGTAGGACAAGTTTCCTCTATCAAAAATATTGGGCGATGCATTAAAAGCGCAGGACTCAACCTTGGAAATATCACTTTGGAACCCTTGGCGTCGGCAGAAGCAGTTTTAAGTCAAGAAGAAAAAGAAGCGGGAGTAGCTTTGATAGATATAGGTGGTGGAACTACGGATTTGGCCATTTTTAAAGATGGAATAATCCGTCACACTTCGGTGATTCCATTTGGAGGTAACGTAATTACCGAAGATATCAAAGAAGGTTGCTCCATTATTGAGAAGCAAGCCGAGCTTTTAAAGATAAAATTTGGTTCAGCCTGGCCTGGAGAAAACAGGGATAATGAGATTGTTTCTATTCCCGGATTAAGAGGCAGGGAGCCAAAAGAGATAACGTTGAAGAATCTGTCAAAAATAATTCACGCACGAGTAGTTGAGATTATAGAGCAGGTATACGTTGAAATCAAAAACTACGGACACGAAGATCAGAAGAAAAAGCTGATTGCAGGAATTGTTCTAACCGGTGGAGGTAGTCAATTGAATCACCTAAAACAATTGGTGGAGTACATCACAGGAATGGACACCCGTATTGGTTACCCCAATGAACATTTGGCAGGAGATTCAGACGAAGAAGTAGCAAGTCCATTATATGCAACAGCGGTAGGACTTTTAATGAATGCTTTGGAAACCAAGGCCGGTAGTGTGTTGGAAAGTGAAGAGGAGCAGGTAGAAGAGGAAGTATTGGTAGGACAGGAAAGCACAGCAGGTCAATCTGTACGTACGCAGACAGTACCTAGAAAATCAATTTTTGATAAATGGTCTGAGAAATTGAAGGATTTTTTAGACAATGCAGAATAATAACCCCATAAATAACAAACAGAAAACTGTCATGAGTAAGAGCACCGAATTTGACAATATTGCTTTTGACCTTCCAAAGAACAAAAGCAACGTAATAAAAGTGATTGGCGTAGGAGGTGGTGGTAGCAATGCCATCAATCACATGTTCCAGGCCGGTATTAACGGAGTGGATTTTGTAATCTGCAATACAGATGCACAAGCGTTACAGAATAGCGCTGTTCCCAATAAAATTCAATTGGGAGTTTCATTGACCGAAGGACTAGGCGCTGGGGCCAATCCAGAAGTTGGCGAACAAGCAGCACTAGAGAGTGCGGAAGACATTAAGGTAATGCTTGAGCATACTACCAAAATGGTCTTTATCACTGCGGGTATGGGCGGAGGAACAGGAACAGGTGCAGCTCCCGTCATAGCCAAAGCGGCCAGAGAAATGGATATTCTTACCGTCGGTATCGTAACCATACCTTTCCAATTTGAAGGTGCAATGCGGAATAAGCAGGCACAAGCAGGAATCGAAAAGTTACGGGCTAATGTAGATTCACTGATAGTAATAAACAACAATAAGCTAAGGGAGGTTTACGGTAATTTGGGGTTCAAAGCCGGATTTTCCAAAGCGGATGAAGTGTTGGCAACCGCAGCAAGAGGTATTGCCGAAGTAATAACCCATCACTATACGCAAAATATTGACCTGAGAGATGCAAAAACGGTGCTTTCCAATAGTGGGACCGCAATTATGGGGTCATCTACCGCATCCGGTTCTGCAAGGGCAGGTGAGGCCATAGCAAAAGCTTTGGATTCGCCATTGTTGAACGATAACAAGATCTACGGAGCAAAAAATGTACTCTTACTTATTGTTTCGGGAACACAGGAAATTACCATTGATGAAATCGGTGAAATCAACGACCATATTCAGATAGAAGCTGGCCACGGAGCCAACATTATTATGGGTGTTGGAGAAGATGAAAACTTGGGTGATGCAATTTCTGTAACCGTTATAGCTACAGGTTTTAATGTGGACCAACAGGATGAGATTGTAAACACCGAAACCAAAAAGGTTTTTTATACCCTGGAAGATGAGCAGACTGCGGAGCAGGAATTGACTGCTGAAACTACTGCAGTGCAGGAAATCAATATTGAGAAAGCTCCAGCCGATCCAGAGCCGACGGTCGTTCGGCATACCCTTGAAATGGAAGAACCAGAAGAGGCAAAACCCGAAGCGCCAGAATCTGAACTTATCCCTACTACCAATTACATCAAAAACTTCAATGTTTTTTATGAAGAAGTAGTTCCGGAAAATGTGGAAGATGATTTTGTAATCATTGAAGCCAAGCATATTTTAAATGACATTGAAGTTGTAGAACCTGAGGTTGTTTCTCCTGAAGCTGCTGCTGAGGACCAGTTTGCTTTGAGCTTTGATATGCCATTGAATACTAACAATACCAAAGAAGAAGAGGAAAAAGAGCACACGATCACCTTTAATTTGGATGATAGTGTAAAGGATATTGATGTAAATGAATATGTTGAGGTAAAGCCCGTTCTAGAATATAAAAAGGAAGGTGAAACACGCTATGACCTCGAGGAGTACATGGAGTTGGAAACACAGCTGACAGGTGCTAGATCAGTAGCTGAGACCCATGAACCCAAAATAGTGGAGGATGAATTGGTTTTCGAAAAGAAGACCATAAAAACAGAAGCTTCTGCAACCAGTGAAGATACTTCAGGTAATGTTGACCCTTTTAACAGTTCTATTAGTGATATGCTGAAAGATAGAGCTGACGAACGCAGAAAGAAGCTTAAGAATTTCAATTACAAATTTCAGAACAATAGAAATAGTATCGATGAAATAGAGAAGCAGCCTGCTTACAAGAGACAAGGGGTTGATTTGAATGATGCTCCGCAAGAACAAAAAGTATCAAGGACAACTTTGAGTGAGGATAGCAATGATGATTTGCAGTTGCGTTCCAACAACTCTTTTTTGCACGATAATGTTGATTAGTAGTGTTTAAATTGACTCCATTTTTTAATGGAAAACCTAAACCCGTTAGTTAAGCGACTTTCGGGTTTATTTTTTATCTTCGCAGCCCAAAATATAGAGAAAATGAGTTTGCAAGATCAAGTAATGACAGAGATGAAAACGGCCATGAAAGCTAAGGATACTGTGGCTTTGGAATCTTTGCGAGCTATTAAATCTGCAATTTTATTGGCTAAGACTGATAAAGGCGGGGGTGGAGAGCTGTCGGAAGAGGATGAAGTAAAACTGGTTCAGAAATTGGTAAAACAACGTAAGGACAGCGCATCCATTTTCACAGAGCAAGGGAGAGAAGATCTAGCGGCACCAGAATTAGCCCAAGTGGCGGTAATTGAAAAGTTTTTGCCAGAACAACTTACTGAGGAAGAAATTGAAAAAGTGGTGATACAGACCATCGATTCTATTGGAGCTTCAGGAATGCAAGATATGGGTAAGGTAATGGGAATTGTTTCAAAAGAATTGGCGGGTCAAGCCGATGGAAAAACGATATCCACCATAGTACGGACAAAATTAAGTTCATAATAAAAGAAAATAAGGCCACGTAGCTCAGCTGAATAGAGCACTGGATTTCGGCTCCAGCGGTCGTAGGTTTGAATCCTACCGTGGTCACAACCATTGAAAAACGCTCAAGTTTACTTGAGCTTTTTTTTTATTGGAAATATTTCAAAATATTCTCTTAGCACAAAGCTTAGTTTTATTTTCGTTAATATTGTTAAACAGTATGAGTGTACATCTGATATGGATGTATCAAAAATTTACTTCAACCTCATTGAGCATCTGACCCTAGCTCACAGAAAAATTTACATACATAGTCTATTTTTAAATGAGGAGAGCTATTATCGCTGTTTTGACCATTTTTTCAATCCAACAAGTCCTTTCACAAAGAAGTGATTTATCCTTCGGTTTAACACCGAAATATAGGGCTAATGGCTATGGATTGGATTTTAGTGCCAATTACTATCATACCGTAACAGATTACTACCACTTGTCTCTAGTGGCTTCTTTTGCTAAAGAACAGCCAGATTCCACCGTCGAGTACCCCTATGAGGATTATTTGTTGAATCTAGGTTATTTCACAACTATATTAACCTGGTCTAATAGAGGCTTTTCCATTTTCTTTGGAGGAGGTGTCTCTGCAGGTTATGAGAGGATTAATGGGGGGAAGCCCGAGGCTTTGTTTGAGATTCAAATCCCTGAAAGTGGTTTTGTATATGGTGTTTTTGCTTCTTTTGAACTGGACTTTTTTCTTACCGACTCCTTGTCACTGATTGTTCCAGTGGAAGGGATGTATCATTTTAACAGTAAGGTTGATAAATCTATGCTCTTATTGGGTGCAGGAATTCGTCTTTATCTAAAGTAATAACACCTGAAGTGGAATAGTGTCAATTTTTTTTACAGGGATACTTGAGTGTATAAATGAAAAAACTCCGGTAATCAGCCGGAGTTTATTCATCAATCAAAAAACGAACAGTCATGATAAACTGTTGTAGGATTACAAATTACAACTTTCTTGCCAAAAAACAAATTTAAGGTTTGTTTAACTGTAATTTGTGCGGATAATCTTATGATTATCCCAAATAAGTCTTTAATATTTTGCTTCTAGAGGTATGTTTCAACCTTCTGATTGCTTTTTCCTTTATTTGACGAACACGTTCTCTTGTTAAGTCGAAAGTTTCACCAATTTCTTCCAAAGTCATTGAATGTTGACCCGCTAAACCAAAGTAAAGGCGGATAACATCTGCTTCTCTTGGTGTTAATGTCTCCAAAGCTCGCTCAATCTCCGTACGTAAAGATTCGTGCAACAAATCTTTATCTGGATTTGGCGACTCTCCACTTCGCAATACATCATACAAGTTGGAATCCTCACCATCAATCAATGGTGCATCCATGGAAACGTGTCTACCTGAATTTTTCAAGGACTGTTTTACATCTTCAACGGTCATGTCCAATTCCTTGGCAATTTCTTCAGCAGAAGGAATTCGCTCATGAGCTTGCTCCAAGAAAGCAAAAGTCTTGTTGATTTTGTTAATGGAACCAATCTTGTTCAAGGGCAAACGAACAATACGAGATTGCTCGGCCAAAGCTTGAAGAATAGATTGACGAATCCACCAAACGGCATATGAAATAAATTTAAATCCACGGGTTTCATCAAAACGTTGTGCGGCCTTGATTAATCCCAAGTTTCCTTCATTGATTAAATCAGGAAGGGTCAATCCTTGGTTTTGATACTGTTTTGCAACAGAAACCACGAATCTGAGGTTGGCTTTAGTTAATTTTTCTAAGGCTATCTGGTCTCCCGCTTTAATTCGTTGTGCCAATTCTACTTCTTCATCGGCAGTGATCAAGTCCACTTTACCGATTTCCTGTAAATATTTGTCCAACGAAGCGGTTTCCCTATTGGTAACCTGTTTTGTAATCTTTAACTGTCTCATTTATTTTCCCTTCAAATTAAATTTGTGAACCGGAGCTCATTAAGTTATACGTTGGAAAATGCAAAAAGTTACATTTTGATAAAGATTTCTTGATTTTTTGTTGTAAAAAAGGCCCCAAGCAGTGCTTGGAGCCTTTAATTTCAACGAATTGACTAAGATTTAGTCTCTTCTTGGTTTTCTATCACGATTACCACCTCTGCGGTCTCCGCCTCTTCTATCTCCACCTCTATCATTACGTGGAGGTCTTTCTACATAACCTTCAGGTTTTGGTAAAAGCGCTTTTCTAGAAACTTTTTCTTTTCTGGTTCTTGGATCAAGACCAAAATATTTCACATCAAAAACATCACCCATGTTCACAACATCGGATACATTTTCTGTACGTTCCCATGCCAATTCGGATACATGAAGCAGTACTTCATTGCCTGGTGCCTCAACATATTCTACTACAGCACCAAAGTCAAGCATCTTAATTACTTTTACTTCGTAAACGCTACCAACTTCCGGTTTGAACATTAGGGCATCGATTTTCGCAATAACAGCATCGATACCTTCTTGTCCTGTACCTAAAATTTCCACAATACCTTCTTCAGTATCTGGATCTTCGTTGATCACAATTGTGGTATTGGTCTCTTTTTGTAATTCTTGAATCACTTTTCCTCCAGAACCAATTACTGCACCGATATATTCACCAGGAATAATTTTAGTAACAATTTTTGGAGCGTAAGACTTAACGTCTGCACGAGGGGACTCAATTGTATCAGTTAGGTGTTTTAGTATATGCAAACGACCATCTTTGGCTTGCATCAAAGCTTTTACCAATATTTCATAGGATAAGCCTTTTACCTTGATATCCATTTGACACGCAGTGATACCATCTGCAGTACCTGTCACTTTAAAGTCCATATCTCCCAAGTGATCTTCATCACCCAAAATATCGGATAAAACAGCATATTTACCGGAATCTGCATCGGAGATCAATCCCATGGCAATACCTGAAACAGGTTTTTTCAACTGAACACCGGCATCCATCAACGCCATGGTACCAGAACAAACTGTTGCCATAGAAGATGAACCGTTGGATTCCAATACCTCGGAAACAACTCTTACAGTATAAGGACAATCTTCAGGAATCATTCCTTTTAAAGCACGTTGGGCCAAGTTACCGTGACCTACTTCTCTTCGTGAAGTACCGCGGATTGGTCTGGCTTCTCCTGTTGAAAAAGGAGGGAAGTTGTAGTGCAAATAGAAAGTTTCTTCACCTTCGTAAGAAGGCATATCTATCTGGTTAGCTTCTCTGGATGTTCCAAGAGTTACGGTAGCTAAAGCCTGAGTTTCACCCCTTGTAAAGATAGAAGAACCGTGCACAGATGGTAAATAATCAACTTCACACCAAATTGGCCTGATTTCATCAGTTTTTCTACCATCAAGGCGCAAACCATCATTAAGGGTTAAATCCCTAACGGCTGCTTTTTCTGCTTTATAGAAGTATTTAGTAACTAAATCACCAAAATCTTCTAGTTCTTCTTCAGAAAAAGTAGCTTTTATTTCTTCTTTAATAGCATCAAAGGCAGCACTTCGTTCATGCTTAGCTGAGCCTGCCTTGGCCACAGCATAAACCTTATCATAAGTAAGGTCATGTATTTTTTTGGCTAGATCTTCATCTTCTCTCTCAGGTTCGTACTCTCGTACTTCTTTCTTGCCAAAAGCTTCGGCCAATTTTATTTGTGCAGCACATTGCACTTTAATGGCTTCATGTGCAAATTTAATAGCTTCGGTCATTTCCTCTTCGGAAATCTCATCCATTTCTCCTTCAACCATCATTACAGAATCTGCTGAGGCACCGATCATCATATCAATATCGGATTCTTTTAATTGCTCTCTGGTTGGGTTGATAACGAATTCACCATTTACACGGCCAACTCTGGCTTCTGAAATGGCACATTCAAATGGAAAATCTGAAAGTTGGATTGCAGCGGAAGCGGCAAGTCCGGCCATAGCATCAGGCATTACATTCTCGTCATGAGACATTAATTGAATCATTACCTGTGTTTCGGCATGATAATCTTTAGGGAATAAAGGTCTTAGTACCCTATCCACTAAACGCATGGTCAATACTTCACCGTCACTTGGTCTTGCTTCTCGTTTGAAGAAACCACCTGGATAGCGTCCTGCAGCGGCAAATTTCTCGCGATAATCAACTGTAAGCGGTAAAAAATCAACATCGCTTTGTTTGTAATTGGAAACAACTGTACATAATAACATACACTTGCCCGATTGGACAACAACAGAACCATGGGCCTGTTTTGCCAATTTTCCGGTTTCGATAGAAATTTCCCTACCGTCACCGAGGTCAATGACCTCTTTAAAAGTTTTTGGAATCATAAAATAAATCTTACCCACTAAAATTGATGTGGGTCGTTAAACATTTGGTCTACCGCCATCCGGACGGTCGGGTTGTGTTGTTGTTGTGTGTGCCAAGGGCACTGACCAATGAAAAACTGTAGGCAGCTTTTTGTGTTTGCCCAATATTTAAGTTGGGACTTTGGTGCCAAAACTGGTTTGGCAAAATAAAAGGGGAAGCCAAGCCTCCCCTTTAGTTTTTATTTTCTAATACCTAGTTCTTTAATTAACTCACGGTATTTTACAATGTCTTTCTTCTTTAGGTAATCTAATAGACTACGTCTTTTACCTACCAATTTCACCAAAGAACGCTCAGTGTTGTAATCCTTGTGGTTCTTTTTAAGGTGTTGTGTTAAATGGTTGATACGGTGGGTGAACAATGCAACTTGCCCCTCCGTAGAACCAGTGTTGCTCTCAGAGCCGCCGTGTTTCTTAAAGATATCGGCTTTTACTTCTTTTGTTAAATACATTCCAATATTTATTTAAATGATTTTTATGTATTGATTGTCTCTCAATCAGCGTGCAAAGATAACCTCTTTTTTTAGAATGAAAAATTTTAACATGAGATTAAACCTTTTGAATTAAGGTAGGTCATAGTACCACAAACCCTAAAATTTAATCATTATGAAAAAGAATCTTGAACAAATCAATTTTATTAAGATTACTACATTTTTTATGGCAATGCTACTATTAGTGGCAACCTCATGTTCTACGGAAGAGGCATCCACCGAAGAATTGTCCAGCGAAGAGATTATTTCGGCTACTGAATTGAAATATAGTGATGAAACCGAAATGATTTCAGAAGAAGTTACTGCCATTGCCGAAGATGTATATACATCTGATGAAATCTCATTTATTTCCAAAATTCCCCATAAAACTGACTTTCTTCCAGATTGCGTGACCATCACAACGGTCATAACCGACACAACCAAGGAAAAAACTATTGATTTTGGAGAAGGTTGCGAATTACCCAATGGAAATGTTTTAAGCGGAATCATCAATTTAAGTTATGCAAAAGATATGGAAGCAGCTACTAAATCTTTGGCGCTGAGTCTTGACAATTTTACATTCAACGGTGTCGCAATCGAAGGAAGTGCTGACATACTGCGTGTTCGTTCAAATGAAAACGAAAACCCACAATCAACGGCAAACGCATCTTTCAATGCTACTTGGTCCGATGGAGATACAGCTTCTTTTGAAGGAACTCGTACAAGAGAATGGATTGAAGGTTATGGTTCTGGGTTCTGGGGTGATAATGTATTCTTAATTACCGGTAAAAGAACTTATGTGGGTAGAGAAGGTAACGTCTTTGTGAAGGAAGTGATTGAACCTTTGCGCAGGGAAATGGCTTGTAGATTTATTGTAAGCGGAGTTTTGGAGATTTCCCGAAATGATAATACCGCTTCTTTGGATTTTGGTGATGGAACTTGTGACGCCAAAGGAATATTGACCATGCCCGATGGAACGGAAAATGAAATCTTTTTACGTAGATTTTTAAAGTAACGATTTGGAAAGCGTAAAAGAAAAGCCCCAATTATCGGGGCTTTTTTTATGCTCTTAAGGGTTGATTTGTTATCAAATCGATATACTGATTGATTTTCTTTTTTAAATCCCTTCGGTGGGAGATAAAATCCAGGAAACCATTCTCCTTTAAAAATTCTGAAGTTTGAAAACCTTCAGGAAGGTCTTTTCCAACCGTATCCTTTACAACTCTGGGTCCCGCAAAACCAATGAGTGCTCCCGGTTCCGAAATATTAATATCACCGAGCATGGCATAAGACGCAGTTGTTCCACCAGTGGTTGGATCAGTACAGAGTGAAATGTAGGGCACTTTTGCTTCGGCCAACTGAGCCAATTTGGCAGAAGTCTTTGCCAACTGCATGAGGGAAAGCGCTGCCTCCATCATTCGAGCTCCACCGGATTTCGAAATCATCACAAATGGTACTTTCTTCTTTTTGGCATGGTCAATGGCTCGTGAAATTTTTTCACCGACCACGCTTCCCATGGATCCACCGATAAAGCTGAAATCCATACAAGCAATGACCAATTCTTTACCCATCGATTTACCCACTGCCGTGCGAACGGCATCCTTCAATCCGGTTTTTTGCTGAGCGGCTTTTAGTCTTTCCGAATATTTTTTGGTGTCCACAAACTTTAATGGGTCCTTCGCTGATAATTTCTCATCCAATTCCTTGAACTTATTATCATCAAAAAGAATCTCAAAATATTCTTTACTACCAATTCTTACGTGATAATCATCTTCTGGACTCACGTAAAAATTCTTGGCTAAATCCTCAGACTCAACAATTTTTCCGGTGGGAGATTTATACCAGAGACCTTTTGGGGTGTCTTTTTTCTCCTCTGTAGCTGTTTGTATTCCTTTTTCTTTTCTTTTGAACCAAGATGACATGGAATCTATATTAGGTTAAACCGCTGTGCTAGTTTTAAAGTGTGTTCACGTTGTTGAGGTCTTCAAACGCTTGTTTTAGTCTTTCAACAAAAGACTTTTCTCCTTCGCGAAGCCAAACTCGTGGGTCATAGAATTTCTTGTTGGGCTGATCAGCTCCATCAGGATTTCCTATTTGAGCCTGCAAATACCCGGATTTACCTTGAACATAATCCCTAACTCCCGAAAGGAATGCGTATTGCAAATCGGTATCAATGTTCATTTTGATTACACCATATCCGATGGCTTCTCTAATTTCTTCCAATGTAGACCCTGATCCACCATGAAAAACAAAATCAATATGATTGTGCTCTACTCCATACTTTTCAGAAACGAATTCTTGTGAATTCTTCAAGATTTTAGGAGTCAAAGTAACATTTCCAGGTTTATACACGCCATGAACATTTCCAAAGGCAGCTGCAACAGTGAATTTTGGGCTTACTTTTGAAAGTTCTTCATAGGCATAAGCAACTTCTTCCGGTTGAGTATATAGTTTAGAACTGTCTATATCCGTGTTATCTACACCATCTTCTTCACCTCCAGTTACACCAAGCTCAATTTCCAAAGTCATGTCCATTTTGCTCATGCGCTCCAAATACGCTTTGCAGATTTCTATATTTTCTTCAATGGGTTCTTCAGATAAATCGATCATATGTGAACTGAACAATGATTTTCCAGTTGCTGCATAGTGCTCTTCGCTGGCATCCAAAAGCCCATCTACCCATGGCAATAATTTTTTGGCACAATGGTCCGTATGCAATATTACGGTCGCACCATAGGCTTCCGCCAATTGGTGTACATGTTTTGCGCCGGCAACAGCTCCTTGAACTGCTGCTCTTTGGTTTTCGTTTGATAATCCCTTTCCGGCATTGAATTGTGCTCCACCATTGGAGAATTGAACAATTACTGGAGAATTTAAAGCTGCGGCGGTTTCTAAAACCGCATTTATGGTATTGGATCCAATCACATTCACAGCGGGAAGCGCATAGCCATTTTCCTTAGCGTGATTAAAAATTGCTTGAACTTCATCGCCTGTTGCAACGCCCGGTTTAATGTTGTGGGACATACTTAGTTAATTTTGGTTAAATAAGGGAACAAAAGTAATAAAATATTCGGTCTAGAAAGGATAATTTATACCGATATTGAATCCAGCATTCTTAAAGTTATATTGCCTGAACCAGCGTTTGGATGCTTCTTCGGCCGGATTATAGGTTTTGAAACCAATGTCTAATCTAAATACAAAGTAAGTGAAGTCGTACCGCAGGCCAAAACCGGTACCCAACGCTATATCGGACAATGAGTCAAACCCACTGAAAATGGCATCGGGATTATCTTCGTTGTCAAATACATTCCAAATGTTTCCAGCATCAGCAAACAAAGCACCTTTTACATCACCAGCGATGGGAAAACGGTACTCTAAGTTCAATGCAAGTTTTAGGTTGGCTTCATTAAAATCGTTGATGTTATTTGTTTTACCTGGTCCGAGTTCATAGGCATTCCAAGCTCTGTTATCGTTGGACCCTCCTGCAAAGTAACTACGCACAAAAGGTATACTTTCTGAATTGCCATAAGGAATTGCCAGTCCTAAAAAACTTCGAAAAGCCAATACTTTGGAGTCGGCAACTTCCCAATGACGAATAAAATCAAATTCGGTTTTAAAGTATTGGGAGAATGGAACCCCAAAGACCAATAGTTGGTCATTATCGTTTTTGTTATACGGAATAACGCCATCCAAAGCGGAGAGCAAATTACCGGCACTTTCCAATTTCATACGAAATTGATAGAAATCGTTATCATTGATATCAACCTTGCTATTTTTTGAGAAGGAGTAGTTACTTGCAAAAATAAGGTTGTTCTCTGTTAATCGTTGTCTTCGCTCTTCGATACTGTTGACCTCCTCAAGATCTTCTTGACTCACTGGGATTTCATTGTTCAGCACTGCTTGAACAAAGTCATTGGCCCCAGTCGGAACAATCAATACTAAAGGGTCATTGGGGTCGGGATTTGTAGGTGTTTCAAAAAACGCCGAATATTGAGGATCATCCTGAAAGTCATCTGCGATGTCATCCAAATTGCTAAAAGTATTCTGGTAAACGTTATAAAAGTTATCCGGATTTACATTTCGCACAAACTCCACATTCATTAACTCTATCGAGTTGCGAAGACTGTTGGATGGATTCCAATTGTATGAAAGTACGGTATTGAAAGATTGTTTGTCCAAGCCAATATTCTTCTGAAAATTGGTACCCACAAGAAACCTACTCTGCGGTAACATATAATAGGGAATAATCTTTTCCGTATTGAACGGAAGCCAGATTCTTGGAAAGGTAATATTGATGTCACCTCCTATTTCCGAAGTAAATGAACCACTAGCCAAAGATGAGCCACGATCATTAAGCAGACCAACGGAGCCTCTTGCTGAAATGTTAAGAGTTTCGGCACCCCCAAAAACGTTTCTGGTGATCACAGATGCACTAAAAGCCGTACCAACCCGCTGAATATTGGAATGTGTAACGTCAAAATCCAAATTCAATGAAAACTTGGGTCGAGGTGCCAGATAAATGTTTGTGGTCAGTAAAGGATTATCAATCTCCGTAATAAATTCAATATTTGGGTATTTAAAAGTATTCAGGTTTGTAATCTGTCGATACGTCCTTATTCTATCCAAATCTCTATAAATACTATCTTTTTCAAAGAAAATGGCATCAGTTAGTGCCTTGGGTTTGTATTTTAATTTATCGTTATAATATATGGTATAGTTTTCATGGTCTATAGATTTCAGAGAATCGGTGCTACCACCGATAAGGTAATCTGCGTAAATATTGATTTTTTTGAAACGATGAATTTTATAAGTATTGTCGGTCGTACTGCTATCATTTATACTTCTCGGTTTTTGAATGTTGAGTTGAACATCCATCTTCTGGTCATCGGCCACTTTGGTGGTGTCCCTCAGAATGTCATAGTTAATAGAACTTTCTTGGAAATTGTAAAACCCAGAATTTCTGAATAAAGTAGTGAGACGTTCCCGTTCCACCGTAAAATGAGATAAATCGAACTGATCACCGCTTTTTACCAATGATTGATTAAAAGCATCGTTATAAACAGAATCTAACTGAGGTGAAGTAATGTTTTTTTGAAGCGTATCAATATAAAAAGGTTTGTTCAAGGTGATTTGATATTCAACCTCGGCCCTTTTTTTACGTTTTCCCTTTACTATGTTAAAGGTGCCAGAGTTGTTAAAATAGCCTTTGCTGTTATAATAGGCTTTTATCCTATCCACGGATTTTTGGGTCAATGCTGTATCTATGATGACCGGCGCTTCCCCAATTCTCTTTAAGAAATCACTCGCCCCCTTGACAACAAATGATTCTTTTAGACGGTTCACCTGTTTTTGGGATAATAGATTGTTCAAACGCTTTTCGCGCTTTTCTTTTCTATGCAGCCAATCTTGAAACGAGGAATCAGGATTTTCTTTGGCCAGGTTATATAGATTCAATCGGAGTGGATAACCAAGTAGTGTACTGTTCGGTTTTTGGGAAATAAGGCCTTTGATATCACTGCTTGTAATCTTTGAACTATCAGCATAAATGGAGTTTTTGGAGAGAAGAAACTCTCCATCATCCACTTTTTTCAAGGTATTGCATGCCACCATGCTTAACATAAGCAACAATAATCCTATTTTTGCTCTGTTACGCAATAGACCTGAAAGTGCCCTCATAGAAGCCAAAAATACGCGATTTAGATGGTTACCAAAAACCAAATTAAACTAGTTAAGAGCTTACAGCAAAAAAAGTACCGAAGTCAACATAAGTTGTTTGTTGTTGAAGGGAAAAAAGCAGTTTTTGAGCTTATCGATGCAGGTTTGGAACCATTTCAGTTGTTTGTGGACACTAAAATGGATAGTCAGAATTACAATGATTTTGATTTAATACCATCGGCAGACTTGGAAAAAATGAGTAGCCTAAGCACACCCAATGGAGTACTTGGAGTGTTTCATATACCAGATGCGAAGCCCACTGAATCCGGCGATTGGGCAATTGCACTTGATAACGTCCGAGACCCTGGAAATTTGGGGACAATTATTCGATTATGCGATTGGTTTGGAATACATCACCTTATTTGCTCCATGGGAACCGTGGATTGTTATAATCCCAAAGTATTGCAAGCAACCATGGGGTCTGTCGCTCGGGTAAATATTGTATATACCGATTTGGCAAAATATCTGAGGGAAACAGAAAAAACCGTTTATGGTGCTTTTATGGACGGAAATTCGGTTTATAGTGAAGAATTACCAAAAAAAGGGATTTTAGTCATGGGGAACGAAGCCAACGGGATTTCCCAAGAGATTCAGGCTGTAATTGAGCAACGAATTGCTATTCCGCAATTTGGAAAAAGCACAACGGAGAGTTTGAATGTGGCTACGGCAACAGCTATTCTTTTAAATGAAATCCGAAGATGAGGTTAGTTTAACTCTTCGTCCAATATGGTTTTCATCTCTGGGTAGTTTTCATCCGTGTCTTTGAAATGATCCCTTTGCCTTTTCAATTCGGACTTCATTTTTGAAATTATTTCAACGTATTTTGAGTCGTTAATGGCGTTTCGAAGTTCTTTTGGATCCTCTTCAAGATCATAGAATTCCCATGCAGGACGCGTGGTAATGGAATCACTTCCGTACATATTTAGCCCCTGTCCATAAAAAAGGGCGAGTTTATACCTTTTATTGCGAATTCCGAAGTGAGCCGGTCTATCCGGTGAGTGTAGCCAGTACCGATAATACATTTGCTCCCGCCAATCTTCGGCAGTATTTCCCTTTAGGTTTTCTCGAAAACTTTTACCTTGAATGTAATCTTGGGACGGTAATCCTGCATAGTCTGCCAACAGCGCGGCAAAATCAATATTTAAAATGATATCATCCAATCTTTTACCTTTCATTGTTTCTTTTGGATATCTAATTACGAATGGCATGCGCAAACTTTCCTCATAGATCAATCGTTTGTCGAAAAAACCATGTTCCCCTAAAAAGTATCCTTGGTCTGCTGTATAAATTACGATGGTGTTGTCCGCAATGCCTTCTTCATCTAGATAGTCCAGTAATTTACCAATGTTGTCATCAATAGCGGCACCGCAGCGTATAAAATCCTTGGCCAACTTTTGAAATATCATACTTCGTTTTTGAATGCTGTCCAATCCATCAAGTGGGTAGGGGAGTCCTGGATAAGAAGTCCAGAATTTATCCGGATTTTTCGTTGCGTTATCCCATCGTGCACCTAGTTTTTCCAATTTTTGCCCCTTAAAACTCCTTCCTGTAGTTTCCTTGCCAAAATCATAAAGAGATGCTGGTTCGGGAAGTTTTACATTGTTGAGGTAGTCGTTATATCGTTCTGGATATTCAAAAGGTTCGTGGGTCGCCTTAAAACTGCAGACCATCATAAAAGGCCGGTCTTGCTGTCTTTTTTTCAAATGTTCGATGGTCAAATCAGTAATCACATCCGTCGAGAAACCTTGATGAACAATTCCTTCTCCTTCTTTGATATATCCATCTTGCCAGTCCTCTTTAACTTTAAAAACAGGATCCCAATACCTGCCCTGGCCTGGAAGTATCTTAAAATAATCAAAACCCTCTGGTTGTTTATCTAAATGCCATTTTCCAATGATTGCGGTCTGATAGCCCGATGACCCTAGGGATTTGGCAATGTTGGGGTGCCCTTCGGGCAAGGATTCTCGCAGCGTATATACTTGATTCAGGTGACTATATTGCCCAGTTAATATTGCCGCACGACTTGGACTGCAAATAGAATTCGTGCAGAAGGCGTTATCCAAAACCACCCCTTCATTTGCTAATCGTTGAATGTTCTGATTTTTTACATAATCTTTGAAATGTCCACCATAAATACCCCAGGACTGAGATGTGTGATCATCTGACAGAATGAATAAAATATTCGGGCGCTCTTCTTCTTGGGGTTGACATCCAACTATAAGGAGAAACAAGGAAATCAGTAAATACCGCATACACAAGTTTTTATGAAAATAGGAAACCTATTTTATTTAAAAAACTGAATCGACAAACGACATTTCTTAAACCCTAAACGATAGGGAAAGGCGAAGTTAGGTGGTTACTCGAAAGTGAAATTGATAAAAAAGCCCCGGGTACGCATGGCATCGATATTTCCCGTCCATGGACTGTTTGGGTCATTATCTGGAATAATTTCGTCCGTAAGGGCAAAAACCCCACGAATGGAAGGAGAAAACTTGAAATACTCAGTATAGATGTCGATTCCGAAGCCAATTTCATAACCATATACATTTTGCTTCATTCGGAATTCGCCACTACTATTATCATCTAAACTATCTTCTTTACTACCAAGGTTTGTTGCTGCGTAAACTCCTCCGGTTACGTAAGGTTTCCAGTTACCAAATCTTTTGGCGCTGACCTTTAGCAATAATGGGAATCGAATGTATGTGGATTTAACCTCTCTTAATGCATCTGCTTCAGAAGTGAACCCTGGAAAACCCAAAGTTCTGGCAGTGTAAAGCAAACCTGGTTCAAATCGGGCGTCTAAAAATTCGTTTAGACGCAGTTCTCCAATGAGCCCCACATTAAACCCCGTGCTTTTATTGACGAGAATATCCTCGCCAATATCATTTTGATATTCAAATTGAAAATCATATTGGTTGAATCCCAAGTAATAACCCCAGTTCAAAAGCTTTTGGTCCTCAGTTTGAAGATTGAGTATAGGGTCTTTTTTAAATTGGGCTAAGGAATTTGGACATGCCAGGATTAGCAAGCCAAAAAGAAGAAGGACATTTTTCATCAAATTATTTTGTAGCGACATATATAGATGCCACCCCAAATGTCTGGGGTTTGTTCTCTATACCTATAAACCCAATTTTATCCAAAATATTGTTGAATGCCTGTCCATGTGGAAAAACAGAAGCGGATTCGCTCAAATAAGCATATGCTGAACGGTCTTTAGAGAAAATTTTACCAATTACGGGGAGTATATACTTCGTGTATATTCTGTACCCTTGTTTGAAAGGTGTCTTTGTTGGTACTGAAGTTTCTAGCACCACAAAATTTCCACCTGGTTTGAGCACCCTGAATATTTCGCTTAGACCTTTTTCTAGATTTTCAAAATTACGCACCCCAAATGCAACAGTTATTGCATCAAAGGTATTATCCAAAAATGGAAGGTTTTCACTATCACCAACCACCATTTCAATAGTATTTTCAAGGTTTTTGGCAGAAATCTTGGTTTTTCCGACGTCAAGCATACCTTGAGAGATGTCCAATCCTACAATTCTTTCAGCACCGGTGGCCGTCATGGCTATCGCCAGATCACCAGTTCCGGTGGCAATATCCAGAATGTTTTTTGGAGTTTTTTTGGTCAGTATAGATACTACCTTTCTTCTCCATTTTAAATCAATGCCAAATGATATAACCCTGTTCAATCCATCATAATCCTCAGAAATAGTATCGAACATTTGCCGTACCTGTTCCTTTTTTCCAAGGTCAGAATCCTTATATGGTTTTACTTTTTTTGACATCTGCTAAATTTGCTGGCAAATATACAACTTAGGTATATGGAAGGGGTACAAAAATAATTATGTAATTTTGCCGTGCAATCATGGAAAGCTTTTCCGTATTATGTTAGGTATTTGTCTTTTGGACCGCGGCTATTATTCTTTTTCGCCGTTTGTAACACACAATTTGAACTTTTGGAGAACATCTTATTCTAATCAATGAAAATTATAATTGCGGGAGCAGGTGAGGTAGGCTTTCATTTGGCAAAATTATTGTCGTATGAAGCACAGGATATTACATTGATCGATACGGATAAGGAAAGTCTGTCCTATGCTGATAACCATTTAGATATTCGAGTGCTTCGAGGTGATGCCACTTCTATAGAAGTGCTGCGCGACGCACGCGTTGAGAGCTCTGAATTGGTCATTGGGGTTACGGCCTCAGAAACTACAAATCTCACGCTTTGTATGTTGGCCAAGCAGTTGGGGTGCAAAAGAACCATTGCCCGGATTTCCAACACGGAGTTCATGGACAATCGCGAAATGATCAAGTTTGATGAACTCGGGATTGATGAATTGATTTCTCCGGAAGAATTGGCTGCGACTGAAATACAATTGTTATTAAACCAATCCGCATTTAACGACACTTACGAATTTGAGGAAGGTTTGCTTACAATGATTGGGGTTTTCTTGCCAAAATCGGCTCCTTTCGTTGGTAAAATGGTCAAAGAAGCGGCCAAAATATTCCCAGAACTTCACTTTATGCCTATTGCCTTGCAGCGTATGGGAACCCAATTTACACTGATTCCCAGAGGTGACACGGTATTTAAAGAGGGGGATCAAGTGTATTTTATTACCTCTGCTGGCGGTGTGGATGAGCTTTACAAGCTAACGGGCATGCAGAAAAAGGAAATCAAGAATGTTATGATTCTTGGTGGCAGTAAAGTTGGTTTCAATACCGCACGCGATCTTTGTAATAAGAAATTCAATGTCAAACTGATTGAAAAGGACAAGGAAAAAGCCTTTGATATAGCTGATGATCTTCCGCATGCACTGGTTATCAATGGGGATGGTAGAAATGTAGAATTGTTGGATGAAGAGAGTTTGGAGTCCATGGATGCTTTTATAGCGGTGACCGGAAACTCAGAGACAAATATTATGTCCTGTTTGGTGGCCAAATCAAAAAAGATAAAGAAGACTATTGCTTTGGTCGAAAATATGGATTACTTCCAGTTGTCCCATTCGATTGGAGTGGATACCCTGATCAATAAAAAACTTCTTGCGGCAAACAATATCTTTAGATATATACGAAGGGGAGAAGTACTGGCTTTGACACGTTTGAACAATCTAAACGCCGAGATACTGGAATTTGAGGTAAAAGCTACCTCACTTGTAAATGGAGAGATAATCCGTGAGCTTAATTTTCCACGAGAGGCCAGTATTGGAGGTGTGATTAGGGATGGAAAGGGAATAATTGCTCTTGGGGATTTCAAAATTCAAGAAGGTGACCGAGTAGTGGTCTGCTGTTTGCCCAAGGCAATTCCTAGGATAGAAAAGCTGTTCTTGTAATGGGACTTAATACCCGAATCATTATTCATATTATGGGGCTATTGCTGCTATGCAATGGTTCTTTTATGCTTGTGGCTGCCTTTGTAAGTGGCATTTATGATGATGGAGCCACCTTGGATATTACCCTTGCAGCCATAGTTACTATGCTTTTTGGTATCATGGCCATGTTTGGTACTCGAGGTCATAAAAAGGAGGTAAAACGAAAGGAAGGTTACATTGTGGTGACTTTTGGGTGGATTATTATGTCCATTTCTGGGACACTTCCATATCTTTTTTCTGGAGCCATTCCAACTGTAACTGATGCGTTTTTTGAAACCATTTCGGGTTATACCACCACGGGCGCCTCAATTTTAGATGATATAGAAATTTTACCAAAGGGAATCCTCTTCTGGCGAAGCTTGACCCATTGGATTGGTGGGATGGGTATTATTGTACTTGCAATAGCTATTCTTCCACTTTTAGGGATTGGAGGAATGCAATTATTTGCTGCTGAAGCTCCTGGCCCAGCCGGGGATAAATTACATCCTAGAATTACAGACACTGCCAAACGGTTATGGTTGATTTACTTTGGGTACACCGTTGCTGAAACCATTCTGTTGAAACTAGCCGGAATGTCTCTTTTTGATGCTATGAATCATTCTTTGGCAACTCTATCCACGGGTGGATTTTCTACCAAAAATGCAAGTCTTGCTTATTGGAACAACCAACCGCTAATCCAATACATTACTATTCTTTTTATGTTTTTGGCCGGAAGTAACTTTGTGTTGAGCTACTTCGCCTTTACTGGGAAGGTGCAACGAATTATAAAGGACGAGGAGTTTAAATATTACGCAAGTTTTATAGTCATTTTTACCGTTACTGCTGCTTTGGTCGTTTATTATAAGGCCAATGTTCCTATATCAGATTTTCATCCCATGGTTTTTGGGGAAACAGAAAGTGCCTTTAGGCATGCTCTCTTCCAAGTGGTGGCCATTGTAACCACCACGGGGTTCGTCACAGCAGATTTTACCAGTTGGACACCTTTTTTGACGATTTTCTTTTTCGGGTTGATGTTTTTAGGAGGGTCTGCGGGTTCCACGGCAGGAGGAATAAAAGTAATGAGACACTTGCTCATTATAAAAAATGGACTGCTGGAGTTTAAACGAACATTACATACCAATGCCATTATTCCTGTGCGATACAATAACAAAACGGTTACCGAACATATCGTGTACAATATTATAGCCTTTTTTGTGCTTTACATGTTGTTGTTTATTATAGGATCGTTGGTTTTGGGTCTTTTAGGCCTTGATTTTGTATCTGCAATTGGAGGTTCAGCTTCCTCACTAGGTAATGTTGGACCGGCTTTAGGAAGTCTCAATCCGGTTAGTAACTACAATAGCCTACCAAATGCTGGCAAGTGGTGGTGCGGTTTCTTAATGCTTTTAGGAAGGCTGGAACTGTTCACCGTCTTGATTATTCTTACCCCGTATTTCTGGAAAAAAACATAGTAAAACAAATTGAGAATGAGATACATAGTTTTGATAGGATTATTCGCTTTAAGTATTGTTTCAATAAATGCTCAAAACACTGAGACTTTTCCAATTCATTTAATAGATAATTCGATAATTGCTAAGAGAGGGTTAGAAGAAAAGGTTGAAATGCTTCAAAATAATTGTGACTGGAGTAATAAAATTGGCAAGAAAATAGATTTGTTTTGGCTTCAAACCACTGAGGGAAATTTCTTTGGAAAAGTGTATGAGTATTTTTTTGACTGCGATAACCTTAGGTTAATATATTGGTACGATAACCCAGGATGTACGGGTTTACCTGTCGATTTTATGATTGAAGACTTGGAAACTGACTCTAAGTTTGTTTCGTCAGTAAAAAAGCACTTAAAGAATAAAAAGAAATATCGGCAATACCTGAATAAGGAATAGAGCAAGATGTTTTTCTAGGAAAAGACGTAGCTTAACTTCCGTTTAAAGCTCAACAATCATGATGATAAAAAACACCCTGTTTCTACTTATGGGAATTGCCCTATGTTGTATAGGTTGTTCCGTTTCTGAAGAAGATGAAAAAGCAGAAATACTTCAACTGCTGAAGAATCAAGAAACTGCTTGGTCCAACCATGATTTGGAAGGATTCATGCAAACCTATTGGAAAAACGATTCCCTTCAATTTTATGGAGCAAAAGGGCTTACATTGGGTTGGGACAAAACCCTTTCAAATTATCAAGAAAGATACCCTTCAAAAGATGAAACCGGAACGCTAAAACTGACTGTCGACGCTATCACCAAGATTGAATCGAATTCGTATTATGTGATGGGACAATATCACCTCACTCGAAAAGCGGGAGACGCAAATGGCGTATTTGTCATTGTATTGCGAAGAATCAATGGTGATTGGAAAATAGTAGCTGATATGTCATGCTAAATAAAAAAGGGAGCCTTTTGGCTCCCTTTTTTCAGAATGTAAGTCTTTTTAAGATACTGCTGAAGCAATTCTAGCAATAGCCTCTATAATTTCTTCTGTACTGGCAGCATAGGAAATACGGATACTGTTTCCATTTCCAAAAGCATCGCCAGTAACTGTGGCAACATTAGCTTCTTCCAATAAATACATGGCAAGGTCGGAAGCATTATTGATTTGTCTACCATTTAGGTTTTTTCCGAAAAAGGAACTGATGTCAGGGTATACATAGAATGCGCCTTGTGGCTCATTACATTTGAAACCTGGAATATTATTAAGCAATTCCAAGATAAGCTTTCTACGGTTCTTGAACTCATCTATCATGTATTGCACACGACTGGGTGATTCCAGAAGGGCTGTGATTACTGCGCGCTGTGCAATACAATTGGCGCCACTTGTTACCTGTCCCTGTAATTTGTTACAAGCTCTTGCAATATAAGTGGGAGCTCCTATGTAACCTATTCTCCAGCCTGTCATGGCGAAAGCTTTAGCGACTCCGTTTACCGTAACAGTGCGGTCGTACATATCTTCAAAAGACGCCATGGAAGCATGGGCAGTCACACCATAATTGATGTGTTCATAAATTTCATCACTGACTACAATGATTTGTGGGTGTTTTTGAAGAACATCGGCCAATGCCCGAAGTTCTTCCTTACTGTAGATAGACCCACTTGGGTTACAGGGGGAGCTGTACCAAAGCATTTTGGTCTTTGGAGTGATGGCAGCTTCCAACTGCTCTGGGGTCATTTTAAAATCATTTTCGATGGTAGTAGCCACTTCAACTGGAACCCCATCGGTAAGTTTTACAATATCACTATAACTAACCCAGTAAGGACAAGGTAAAATTACTTCATCACCTTTGTTCAAACAGGCCTGGGCAACATTATACAAAGCTTGTTTCGCTCCCGTTGAAACCACAATCTGTGAACGATCGTAGTCGATTCCATTGTCACGCTTAAATTTGGTGATCACGGCATCCTTAAGCTCTACATATCCATCTACGGGTGTATATGAATTATAGCCATCGTTAATCGCTTGTACCGCAGCCTCCCTAATGTAATCTGGGGTTTTAAAATCGGGTTCACCTAAACTAAGACCAATGATATCTTTTCCCTCGGCTCTTAGTTCGCGGGCTTTTGCAGCCATTTCAAGAGTGGCGGAAGGGACTAAACTATTAATCCTATCCGAAAGTTGGTTGCTCATAAATCCAATTATTTTACTGGTATTGAAGAGCAGGGTTTTTACCGAGCTCTCTCAAATGTTTGAAGTGCGAAATTATTGCTTTTCTGGTAGTTTTATATTCGTTATAGGGCAAATTAAATTCCCTTGCAGTCTGTTTCACAATTTTGGAGATTTTTGTGTAATGAACATGACTGATATTCGGAAAAATATGGTGTTCAACCTGGTGATTTAATCCTCCGGTAAACCAGTTAACAATACGGTTTTTTGTTCCGAAGTTAACTGTTGTCGCCAATTGATGTATGGCCCAGGTATTTTTCATTGTTCCGCTTTCATCCGGAAGTGGAGTTTCGGCATCATCAACAATATGTGCCAACTGAAATACTACACTTAAAATTACTCCCGCAACATAGTGCATGATAAAAAAGCCTAAAAGTACTTGCCACCATGCAATTTCGACAAAGATTAACGGCAGTACAATCCAAATGGTGATATAAAGAAGTTTGGTAATTACCAAGGTACTCCAGTTGATAACCGGGTTAGGTAGTTTACCATAAGATAATTTCCTTTTCATGTAGCGATACATCTGTTGGAAATCCGTGGTAATCGCCCAATTAAAAGTTAACAAACCATATAGGAATATGGAATAGTAGTGTTGAAATTTATGATGCTTTTGCCATTCAGCATGTTTTGAAAAACGAAGAATTCTTCCCGCTTCCATATCTTCATCATGCTCATGGATATTGGTGTATGTATGGTGCAATACGTTATGTTGCACTTGCCAGTTGTAAACGTTCCCGGCAAGGATGTATATACTGCTTCCCATTAACTTATTAACCCATTTTTTGTTGGAGTAAGAACCGTGGTTTCCATCATGCATTACATTCATTCCTACGCCAGCCATACCAACTCCCATGGTGATCGACAATAAAATATACCCCCAAAACGGTAGATTTAGTGTCAACATCAAAAAATAAGGGGTTAGAAATATGGCGAACATTACCACCGTCTTAAGGTGAAGCTTCCAATTACCGGTCTTTTTTATTTGATTTTCATTAAAGTACTGGTTAACCCTTTTATTTAATGTTTTAAAGAACTGCGCTGAGTCTTTTCTTGAGAACCGGATAATCTCCTTTTCCATAAAAAAAATTTTTCCAAAGGTAACCAAATTGAACACTCAAATAGGTCACCTTTATATAAAAACGATGTTAAGATGTCAAAAGTATTAATTTTGCCCAAATTAACAGATTGCCTATGGATGCCAACCTGATTTTCAAATATTTTACGAAGCTCACCGATCTTCAGAAACAACATTTTGAATGTTTAGATGCCTTGTATCAAGATTGGAACAAGAAAATTAACGTGGTGTCTAGAAAGGACATTGATGAATTATACCTTCGTCATGTATTGCATTCTTTGGGGATTGCCAAAATTCAGGCGTTTAATCAAGGGTCGGAAATATTGGATGTGGGAACCGGAGGTGGGTTTCCAGGGATTCCTTTGGCTATTTTATATCCTGAAGTTCAGTTTACACTTGTTGACGCTATTGGAAAAAAAATCAAGGTGGTACAGGAAGTAATAGAAGGTCTTGGCCTAGATAATGTTAAAGCGTATCATTCTAGGGTTGAGGATTTGGATGGTAGTTATGATTTTATTGTAAGCCGTGCCGTAGCGGCTATGCCGACTTTTGTGCATTGGACCAAGGGTAAAATCAAGAAGGATTCCCAACATGAGCGAAAAAATGGAATTCTATATTTAAAAGGAGGGGATTTGACCGAAGAACTAAAGGATTATAAAACAAGTCAAGTCTTTGATTTAAAAGCGCATTTTTCCGAGGATTTTTTCGAGACCAAAAAAGTGGTGTACCTACCCCAAAAGTTTAAAGGTTGAATTAGATTAGCAATCAAAAAAAAGCCCCTTAAAAGGGGCATAAGTCTTACTGAGCGGCACTCCACGGGGGTACAACTCCGTTGGAACGTGCGTAAGCAATTAATTGTCCTTTGTGCTCACCATTGTGTTCCATAATAATGAGAAGTCCGGAAAGGCGATTGAATTTTCCAAAACCATAGTCAACCTCCTCACCAAATTTTTCTGTTTCCACCATGTCCATTTTTTCCAAAACGAAGGCATTGGACTGTTTTATGGCTGCAATGATATTTTCCTTTCCTGTTATTTTGCCCAATCCCATTACGTCAACATCTTCTGGTGGTGCAAATCCAAGCTTGGATGCAATGTAGTAGTTTGCTCCTGCAACGTGAAGCAGTGCTTCTCCTACTGAGTTCACACCTTCCATAGGCCTCCATCCATATTGTTCTTCAGAAAAAGCTTCTGCCAATTGAATTATCTGTCCTTGGTTGAAAGCAAGCATGTTTTTAATGGAGGTTTGTACAGTATTGTCATTTTGCTGGGCAAACGTCAGCATTGACACCGCACTGAGAACCAATGTGGTTAATTTTTTCATTTTGAAACGATTAGTTTTAAATTTCTTTAGTTGTCCAATTCTCTCAAAGGTATTAATTTTAAATATAAAGATGGAGGGGGTTGGATAGGCAGTCCTTGAAGTTGGAGGGAGGTTTTTTTGTAAGTTGAAAAAGAGAAAATTTACCAGAGGAGTATTGAGATGCCTTCTATGTTATCCACATTCTATAATAGACCCTTCTGCATTTTCGTGAATAACATTTGGCATATTCCCACATATGGTCAAACTTTTCACTAATCGATTTTTGCCAAAATTGCATCTGATTTTTCATGATGTGGAGTTAAGTTAAAATGTATGTTACTATTAATTTACATTTAATTAACGTTAAATTTACAAATAAATTATAAAACCTCCTTGTTTAATTATCCATTGGACAAAAAAAACCGCACTCCTACAGGTTGGAATGCGGTTGTAATAGCCTTTATTTAAATCGTTTATCCCAAAAATGGATACCTGTAGTCTTCTGGGGTAACAAAAGTTTCCTTGATCAATCGTGGAGAAACCCAACGTAACAGGTTTTGAGCAGAACCAGCTTTGTCGTTGGTTCCTGAGGCTCTGGCCCCACCAAACGGTTGTTGGCCTACAACGGCTCCCGTTGGTTTATCGTTAATATAGAAATTACCTGCGCAATTTTGTAATGCCTTGGTAGCTTGGTCAATAGCGTATCTATCCGTAGCTAGAACGGCTCCGGTCAATGCATAGTCAGATGTTCCATCTACCAATTCTAAAGTTTTGCTCCAATCTTTGTCATCATATACATAAATGGTGACAACAGGACCAAAAAGTTCAGTACACATAGTAGTGTATTTTGGGTCTTTGGTCAAAATAACTGTGGGCTCCACAAAATAACCGACAGATTTGTCATATCCACCACCTGCAATAATCTCGGCATTGTCATCGGCTTTGGCCTGATCTATGTACTTGGCCAATTTGTCAAACGAACCTTCATGGATAACTGCTGTTATGAAGTTGCTCATATCCGCAGGTGACCCTGGTTTATTTAATGATTCAATATCTGTCTTGACCAAGTCAAGAATTTCGCTGGCAGTTGACTTAGGTAGGTATACCCTGGAAGCTGCACTACACTTTTGCCCCTGGAACTCAAAGGCACCTCTAACAATAGCAGTAGCTACCTGAGCTGGCTTTGCCGATGGATGTGCTACAATAAAATCTTTTCCTCCTGTTTCACCCACAATTCTAGGGTATGTTTTATAGTCGTGGATGTTATTCCCGATTTGTTTCCATAATTCCTTGAAAACAAAAGTGGACCCTGTAAAGTGAAGTCCTGAAAAGTCAGCATGGGATAAAACCGTATTTGTAATCATAATTGGATCGCCAAAGACCACATTGATTACGCCATCAGGAAGACCAGCTTCCTTGAAGACATCTATAATCACTTTAGCAGAAAATACCTGACTATCGCTAGGTTTCCAAAGTACAACGTTCCCCATCATAGCGGCACTAGCAGGAAGGTTTCCGGCAATGGCGGTAAAGTTAAATGGGGTAATGGCATATACAAAACCTTCCAATGGTCTATATTCCACACGATTCCAAATACCTTCGGCAGATTCTGGCTGTTCTGTATAGATTTGGGACATATACTCCACATTGAACCTTAGAAAATCTATAAACTCACATGCGGCATCAATTTCTGCTTGGTGAATGGTTTTGGATTGTGCCATCATAGTGGCAGCGTTTATTTTTGCTCTGTAAGGACCTGCGATAAGCTCTGCTGCTTTTAAGAAAATTGCGGCACGCTGTTCCCAAGTTAAATTGGCCCAAGATTCCCTTGCTTCCAATGCATTGGAAATGGCTTGGTCCACATGTTTCTTTTCCGCAAGATGATATTCGCCTACAACATGGGCATGTTCATGCGGGGGTGACATAGGTCTGGTGTTTCCCGTCTTTATTTCCTCTGCTCCGATATAAAGCGGAACCTCCACTTTTCCATTGTAATATGCGTCGTATTGCTTAAGCACTTCCTCGCGTTCAGGAGTACCTGGAGCATAACTTTTTATTGGTTCGTTATAAGCAGTTGGAACTTGAAAAAAACCTTTTCCCATTATGATGGATTTTAGATGTTAAAAATTCCAACAAAGATATGAAAAGGTGTTACGATTATAAAAGAATTGCAACTAGTTTATCGCAAAAGGAGCAGCGAACTTAAAAGTAGGAATATCTACCTCAAATTCTTCGGTAGAAGCAAAGTTCACCATGTGGTAATGCCCTTTCATGGCCCCTATTGGCGAAGCTAAGAGACAACCTGAGCTATATGTGTGGGATTTTCCAGGTTTTATGACCGGTTTTTTACCAATCACGCCTTCGCCATCAATGGTATCCGCTTCCTTTAAAGCATCAAAAATGTCCCAATGTCTAGCTATGAGCTGAACGGTGTCCTTACTTTGGTTTTCAATGGTAATGGTGTACCCAAAGGCATAGTGCATTTTATAGTTTTTGAAAAATGTACCTTCAAAAGTGGTTTGCACCGATACTTTGATTCCTTTTGTGATTTGAGTAAACATATATTAATAGGTAAAGACACTTCCTGTAAACAACACAATGACCACAAACAATGCTAATAACGTGAACATGGTGTTCAGAAAGAGGTATTTTATTATCGTTTTAACCCTTCCTTGTCCGTAAAACCTTCTCATTGACTTGTACAGATAAAAACCGAAAATCAGTAAAAATAACCCTGCACTCGACGTACTGAAAACAGTATCTATTATCAGACTAAGGATGAGCAAGATAAATAATAATGACTGGTTGTGGAAACTAAAGATAAGATGATCGGTGTAGGTGTATTTTTTTCTGGTGTATACCATCCATATGAAAACAGTAAATAGTGGAAGGAAGAGAAAAATGACCAAGGGCAGCTTGGCTATTGTATTGTTTATATAGGTGCCCGGTTGTGCGATAGCTTTCAGGAAACTCTTGGATCCGTTGAAGGCTATTTTATTTTTAAAGTTTTGGTCAACACCATATTTTTCCTCTGCTTCTTCAAAGGTTTTAATGGAATCCTTTTGTAAATACGTAAAGAAAAACTCCATTCTTTGCATCAAACTGCCAGGGCTCTCTTTTTGGAATTGTTGAACGTACGCTCTGGGATTTGCTAGCATAAACGAATCTTTTCTTGCTTCTTCCCTTATTCCTTGGTTTATAATCGACCCCAAGGAGTCTATATTCTGCACTCCAGGAATTTGTATCCTTTCCAAATTTCTTAGAGAGTCCAACTGTCCTATAACTTCCTCGGTTTGTTTTTTTGTATCTGTACTATCCGTCGTCTTATAACCATAGCTAAGGGGACCAGTCTTCTCAATTTTGTCTTCGAGGCCAAGCTCATCCAAATTGGAAAAATTATTGTCATAGGTAACCATCAGGAAATATAGAAAGGCCAGACTCAATAAAAATCGGAATGGATTGGTATAAGAAATTCTTTTTCCCTCTATATAATCTTTCGTAATCGTTCCAGGTTTGACCAGCAGTGCATATAAGGTTGTTAACAGCTTGGAATCGTAGTTGATGAGACTGGAAAAAAACTCATCCCAAAAATCTTTGAGCACCAATTTTTTAGTACTGTTCGCTTGCGAGCAGTTGGGACAGTATTTGTCGCTAATATCAAGGGGATGTGCACAGTTGCGACATTCGTTGCCCCTAAACTTGAGTTCGTAACGTCCTTTGGATATTAAGCTTGGTTTGTTGGTCATTATCCCGATAGGATTTGCCGCTAAAGATAATTAATTACTGATATTTCGTGAATTGACGGAACCTATACCTATAATGCTATCATATAAATCCCCAAAGTTTCGATAATAGACCAAAATCAAATAATTGTTTTCAGTAAAGTGGAAGTTACCGGAAACCAGATTCATATCCGCCTCTGCACCTTCGCCTACAACTACATACTTGTAATTGTAAAAACCTTGTTTAATAGGGTAGCTGAGCTCAAATTTTCCAGACTCCTCATTGAAACTCATTTTATTTTCTTCGCTTAAATCAAAATTATTGAACCTGCCTACAACATATACTTGATCTAAACCTATTTCATTGGTGTATGGTAAACTGAAGTGCACGTTGGTGTATTCAGCTTCGCGAGACACATCATCACCCTGCAGCGTTCGCACTACAAAATCCCCATTAATATCTGGGAAATAGGTATAAGGGATATCATATCTGAATTCGTTGGTAAATAGATAATGATTATAGAGGTCAATGAATTCTACTTTAGAAATAGCGAAAGTTGGAGATCTTAAATCCTTTGTGTCGAAGTTCAAAAATTCATTACCTCCATAAAAACTCGTTTCTTGGTCGTATTTATAAACAAGTTCAGTTCCCAAGGTGAATTGAGGTTTTACGTTATAAAGCGCAGTTGGCCAAAAATGGTTCTGCAAAATGGCAACCTTGATTTCTTTTTTGGGATTTACAACTTGAAAACCTGCGGTATTGATATAAAATTGAACCACCTGTTTTTCATTTAGAAAATTAAAATCCCTTGAGCGTTTTACCTCACCTCTAACAGAGACCAAATCCCGGTATACAACAAATCTTCTTGAAAACTGGAGTTCATTGTGCATGTTGTAAATTTCAATAAGATAATTGCCGCTAACTTTTAAACGGACATTTTGATTGGGAATGGAAAGCTTGTAGTTGGAATAGGGCTGAAGGGTGTTATAGCTGTTTTCGTAATCGATGATACGTTGATTATCCGTTCCCGAAAGGTATTGCGATTTCAGTAGTTGAGAGGGTGTCCAATCATAATCACAGTGTATTATTTTATAATAATAATCTTGTTCACTGGCAGTGAGATCGTCAAATTCCAAAGAGATGGATTCTCCTAAAGAAATTACGGGAAATTGATCTTCTGTTGGACCTCTAAAAACTATGGTTTTGATATTGGCAGGTGGGTTTACTTCTTCCTGTACTTGGGCGAAGACCCCTGAAACAAAAAAACAAAACACTATTTGTTTGATCATTGAACGCATTAGGAGCGTATTTTTTGAGTAAAGGTAAACAAAAAGTATGCCTGACAAATTTAGCTCGATGTAATCCCATTTTTATGGTCAAATAATTATGAAAACAATCCTTTTAGTGCTAAATTTGCGGCAATTTTGATAACAAAAGGTCTACAACAATATGTCTAAAGACATCCGGATTAAAAAAGGGTTGAACATCAACCTTATCGGGGCAGCAGAAAAGACTACTTCCAAAGCCGTTTTAAGTAACGTATATGCCCTGAATTTAGAAGATTTCCACGGAATTACACCAAAATTGCTTGTAAAACAGGGAGCCGAGATAAAAGCCGGAGAGCCATTGTTTTACAATAAAAACAAGGAGGAAATGCTCTTTGTTTCACCGGTTAGTGGTGAATTGGTGGAAATAGTTCGAGGAGCACGAAGAAGAATATTAACGTTAAAGATCTTGGCAGATAAAAGTCAAGAGTACGTATCCCATCAACCATTGGATATTGAACAATCAGATGTCGATGCGATAAAAGGATTACTGCTCAAGTCAGGTTTATGGCCTTTCATCAAGCAACGTCCCTATGATATTATCGCAAATCCAGATGTCACTCCAAAAGCAATTTTTGTATCAGGATATACAACTGCGCCCTTGGCTGCAGACTCAGATTATGTATTGAATGGCAAAGAAGCTGAGCTTCAAGCTGCTGTAAATGCACTTGGTAAATTAACTCCCGGCGAAATCCATGTTTCAATTGGAAAGTCTAATAATTCGCCTTTGGCTGGATTGAACGGAGTTACATTGCACAATGTTTCTGGTCCGCATCCTGCAGGATTGGTCGGAACTCAGATTAACAGGATTGACCCGATTAACAAAGGAGAAACTGCTTGGACAATAACACCACAAGATTTGGTAATTATTGGGGAGTTGTTATTGACAGGAAAGTTCAATGCAGAACGAACTATTGCTTTAACGGGCTCTGTTGTTAAAGCACCAAAATATTATACAACAAAAATAGGAGCAGAAATTTCTACCTTTTTGTATGCTGCTGGGGTGAAAGAAGATAAGTTTCGATTAATTAATGGTGATGTGCTTACGGGCGCAAAAACCCATCCAGAAGGATATTTAGGATTTTACAATAACACTGTAACTGCCATTCCAGAAGGAGATGATTATGAATTCTTCGGATGGAACAAACCTATTTTCAATAAAATTTCTTCAACTAGGGCACTTACTTTTTCATGGATGCAGCCCAAAAAGAAATACGACCTTACCACTAATACCAATGGAGAGCATAGAGCTTTTGTGGTAACTGGTCAATATGAACAAGTTTTTCCAATGGATATCTATCCTTTACAGTTGTTGAAGGCATGTATGGTGAAAGACTTGGATGAAATGGAACAGTTGGGACTTTACGAAGTAGCGCCAGAGGATTTCTCCTTAACGGAGTTCATTTGTATTTCCAAACAACCACACCAACAAATTATTCGAGAAGGATTGGATTTATTACATCAAGAAATTGGATAAAACATGGGATTGAAAGAAAAGTTACATAAGACCAAATTGAAATACCAGGGCAAAAAAATGGCCCCGGCATTCAACGCAATACACACTTTTTTATATGCTCCCAATGAAACTACCCATTCTGGGTCGCATGTAAGAGGTGCTGACGATTTAAAGCGTACCATGAATACAGTGATTATGGCTTTGGTGCCTTGTTTGCTGTTCGGGATGTTTAATACCGGGTACCAGCAGGATATTGCCATTAACGGAGCTCCAGAAGCTTTCTCTTTGATGGAGCACTTCTTAACATGGGACAACTTTTGGTTGGGATTGATTACTATTTTACCACTAGTAGTCGTTTCCTATGGAGTAGGACTGGCAGTTGAATTCGTTTTTGCAGTAATCAAGGGCCACGAAGTAGAAGAAGGTTATTTGGTGACTGGAATGCTTGTGCCACTTATAGTACCTGTGGATATACCACTTTGGATGTTAGCAGTAGCGGTGGTTTTCGGTGTTGTAATCGGTAAAGAAGTGTTTGGAGGAACAGGGATGAACATCCTGAATCCGGCATTGACCATTCGCGCATTTCTATTCTTTGCTTATCCTACTTGGATGAGTGGAGATAAAGTCTGGGTGCATGGTGCAGTGGATGGAGTTACAAAATCCGGAACTACAGATGCTATTTCCGGAGAAACAGTTTTAGGGTATTTGGCTCAAGGTAATACGGAGATGTCATATTCACTTTCTGATATGTTCTTTGGATTTATTCCGGGGTCAGTGGGTGAAACATCAACCTTGTTGATTCTCTTGGGAGGATTGTTCCTGATATTTTCAAAAATCGCATCATGGCGAATCATGGTCAGTGCCGTAATCGGTGCTTTGGCCATGGGATTGATTTTCAACGGCGTTGTTACCGCTGGGTGGATTCCGGAATATAGTAAGTTTTACAGCCTTATGAATTTTGAATTCTGGCAGCACTTATTGGTAGGAGGTTTAGCCTTCGGTATTGTATATATGGCTACAGACCCGGTAACAGGTTCGCAGACGAACAGAGGTAAATGGATTTACGGATTTTTGATTGGATTCTTATCTGTTATGATTCGCGTATTTAACCCAGGGTACCCCGAAGGTGTGTTCTTGGCCATTCTATTGATGAATGTGTTTGCGCCAACCATAGATCATTATGTAGTAAGAGGGAACATCAAGAGAAGAATGAAGCGTTTAAAAAACGCCACTATATATCCTAAGACATCAGGTGAAGTTGAAGCATTAAAAACGGAAACAGTTTAATTATGGCGATCAATACAGACAAAAACAGCTATACTGTAATTTTTGCAGCCGTGATGGTGGTCATCGTAGGTTCACTGCTTGCATTCTTAGCTTCAGGGCTACGACCACGAATAGATGAGAACGAACGCTTTGAAAAGCAACAGAACATCCTCTACGCAATGGGTGTCAACCAAAATGAGGGTGCCGGAAGCGTCAGCTTTATCCCTACTGATGTTGTAGAAGGAGAATTTTCCAAATACATCAAGCAACAATTGGTGGTGGTTGGTTCTGAAACCAAGGAGCGAGAGGAGGCATATCTTATTGATATGAAGAAGCAATTGAATATCATCAAAAACGGAGATGAGGCGGAACTTCCATTATTTGTGGGAGAAAAAGACGGAAAGAAATCCTACATCATTCCTATGTACGGAAAAGGACTTTGGGATGCTATCTGGGGATATATCTCTCTTGATGAAAATATGGTTGTGCAAGGTGTGGTTTTTGATCATAAGGGAGAAACACCTGGATTGGGAGCAAATATTAAGCTTCGCTATTTCATGGATGATTTTACAGGTGAATCCATTCTAGATGGAAACCGATATGCAGGAATTTCAGTGGTCAAAGGAAACAACGATCCCTTGAACAACGATAAAGAAGATAACGAAGTTGATGCCTTGGCAGGCGCTACTATTACAGGTAATGGGGTTACTGCTATGATCAAAGAGACATTAAAACTTTACAAACCTTATTTAGAAACCATTAGAACCAAATAATATGGGGCTACTTTCAAAAAAAGATGCAAATCTAATATTAGATCCATTAGCGGATAACAACCCTATCACTATACAGGTATTGGGAATCTGTTCCGCTTTGGCGATTACGGCAGAACTTCAGGCATCCGTCGTTATGTCAATCTCGGTATTGTTCGTACTTGGAGTGGGTAACGTAGTAATTTCATTGTTGCGAAACGTAATCCCGTCAAAAATTCGGATTATCGTGCAATTGATTGTGGTGGCCACATTAGTAATTGTGGTTGACCAGGTGTTAAAGGCCTTTGCTTATGAATTGAGTAAGACCTTGGCCGTATTCGTTGGATTAATCATTACCAACTGTATCATTATGGGAAGATTTGAGGCCTTTGCCTTAGGTAACGGACCTTGGAAATCCTTTTTGGATGGAATTGGTAACGCATTGGGATATGGTGTCATCCTGATTATTGTTGGGTTTTTCAGAGAACTTTTAGGTTCTGGAACCTTGTTTGGAATTCCTGTTTTAGGAGATCCAATCGCAAAAACAGGATTGTATGCCACGGGATACGAGAACAATGGTTTTATGATCATACCACCGGCAGCACTGATCGTTGTTGGAATTATTATCTGGGTACAACGCTCCAGAAACAAAGCATTAATTGAAGAAGCATAAAAGGATAAGAGTATGTTAGAGCATGTAGAATTGTTTTTTAAGTCCATCTTCATAGATAATATGGTCTTTGCGGTCTTTTTGGGAATGTGTTCCTATTTGGCTGTATCCAAAAAAGTTTCCACAGCAGTAGGATTGGGAGCGGCAGTAATTTTCGTATTGGCCGTAACCGTTCCTTTAAACTGGTTGTTGGATCAATACTTGTTACGTGATGGAGCCTTGGTTTGGTTAGGCCCAGAATATGCAGATTATAATCTGAGCTTCCTATCATTTATCCTATTTATAGCAACCATTGCAACGATGGTTCAATTGGTGGAAATTGTAGTGGAGAAATTTTCTCCATCCCTATATAATTCCTTAGGTATTTTCTTGCCATTGATTGCGGTAAACTGTGCTATTTTGGGAGGTTCGCTATTTATGCAGGCAAGGGAAATTCCTTCATTAGGATTGGCATTCAACTACGGAGTTAGCTCAGGAATCGGCTGGTTTTTGGCTATTTTGGCCATTGCTGCCATTCGTGAAAAAATAAGATATTCCAACGTGCCAGCTCCATTACGGGGGTTGGGAATTACCTTTATCATTACTGGTTTAATGGGAATAGGATTCCAGAGTTTTGGTGGAATGTTGACTGGTGATAATGAGCCACCAGAACCTACCGAAAATACTACCGCCAAAACAATTGAAGAAAAAGAAATTGAAAAGGAAATTGAAGACGATGAAAAGGCAGTTTCCTATAACGAAGTTATAAACGAATAAAGATGATATTAGCCACAAGTACCGGAGGTACCATTCTAATTACCGTAGTAGCATTTTTGGTTTTATTGTTATTGTTGGTGGCCTTGTTGTTGTTCACAAAAGAAAAATTATCGCCCTCGGGTCCCGTTACCATTACCATTAATGGTGAAAAGGAAATCGAAGTAGCTTCCGGAAGCTCCTTGTTGACAACATTGGGTAACCAAAAAGTGTTTTTACCATCTGCCTGTGGTGGAGGTGGAACCTGTATTCAATGTGAATGTCATGTACTTTCTGGCGGTGGTGAAGCTCTGCCTACAGAAACTCCACATTTCTCTAAAAAAGAATTGAACCATGGTGCACGTTTGGCCTGTCAGGTTAAGGTAAAGCAGGATATGGAGATTACAATTCCGGAAGAAGTTTTCGGAATTAAAAAGTGGCCTGCGAAAGTTGTACGAAACTACAATGTGGCTTCCTTTATAAAGGAGTTTGTGGTTGAGATTCCAGAGGATATGAATTATAAAGCTGGAGGATATATTCAAATTGAGATTCCACCATGCGAAGTGAAGTACGCTGATATTGACATTACTGCGCATCCAGAAGAACATGAAACTCCGGATAAGTTCAAAAATGAGTGGGATAAATTCAACCTATGGCCGTTGACAATGAAAAATCCTGAAACCGTTGAGCGTGCTTATTCAATGGCTTCTTATCCTGCTGAAGGACGTGAGATAATGCTTAATGTACGTATTGCTACGCCACCATGGGATCGTTCTAAAAATGGATGGATGGATGTAAACCCAGGAGTTGCATCATCGTATATCTTCGGATTGAAGCCCGGTGATCCAGTCACGATTTCTGGCCCATTCGGTGAATTCTTCATCAATGAGTCGGAATCTGAGATGTTATATGTGGGTGGTGGAGCCGGAATGGCGCCAATGCGATCGCACTTATACCACTTGTTCAAAACATTAAAGACAAATAGAAAAGTTACCTATTGGTATGGTGGACGTTCCAAAAGAGAACTCTTTTATATCGACCACTTTAAGCAGTTGGAAAAAGAGTTTTCGAACTTCAAGTTCTATATGGCACTTTCTGAACCCTTAGAAGAGGACAATTGGAAGGTAAAGGAGGATATCGATGCAGAAGGAGATGGTTTTGTTGGATTCATTCACAATTGTGTAATTGACAATTACTTGAACCATCATGATGCACCTGAAGACATAGAGTTGTACTTCTGTGGACCACCATTGATGAACAAAGCTGTTCAGAAAATGGGGGAGGATTTCGGAATCCCAGATGAAAATATCAGATTCGATGACTTTGGAGGGTAAAACCTTTGATTTCAACACCTCGAGCGCAGCCGAGAGGTAAAAAAATACACCTAACCGATGCGAAAGTGTCGGTTTTTTTTATGGAACAACGGAGAGCATTAAACGAACAGGAACTGCATAACCTGGCCATGAATATTGTGGGCAGGCAATTGGAAGCAGATGGCTATGAATTCATGGCTATAAATAGCAAGCCAAAAAAGAACCCACAATATGTTTGTTTGAAGGAAAAGATTCTTCACTTTATTGTGGTCCGGAATGTGGAGTTTCCGAATAATCCAAAGGATTACGATGCGAAACTAATGCAGAAAGTAAAGAGTCATGCAGAAAAGTTTGAAGCACGTACATATTTTGCGGGTGTTGGACTTTCTAATGCATCCAGTAGGGAATTGCCGGTGTATTTAAATGAAGAGTATATAGTAGATTATCAAGGTTTGATAGAAATTTCGTAATGAAAAATATAGTTTTTGTATGGGTTGTTTTGTTCTTGGGGAGCTGCAGCACCGACCCGTTGATAAAGAATCAAAACATAGGTAATGCTCTTGGCACGACCTATTCAATCATATACATTTCAACTGAAAAACTTGATTTTCAAAAAGAGATAGATTCCGTTTTTCAAGTGGTTAATCAATCTATGTCTACCTATATTCCTGGGTCCGATATATCAAAAATTAATAATGGAGATACTACCGTGGTAGTGGATGAAATGTTCCGTAAAGTTTTTGAAATCTCAACCGCGGTTCATGAAGTTTCCAAGGGCTATTTTGACCCTACTATTGGTGTTTTGGCCAATGCATGGGGGTTTGGCCCAGGAAATCAATTGGAATTGGATAGTTTAAAAATAGATAGCTTGTTGCACTATGTGGGATGGGATAAAGTAAAACTGAATACTGATGGAACAATTTCAAAAACCCGTCCCGAAATTCGTTTTGATTTTAATGCCGTGGCCAAAGGGTATGCCATTGACCGATTAGGAGCATTGTTGAATGCGAAAGGAATCAATTATTATCTGGTTGAAGTAGGAGGCGAGGTATTGACCAAGGGTAAGAACCCAATCTCACAAAAGCAATGGTCTGTGGGAATTGATGACCCTCAAGTAGAAACAAGCAGACAATTAAAACAGATTGTCCAGTTAGAGGATAAGGCCATGGCTTCTTCAGGTAATTATAGGAAGTTCAGAATTGATCCCAAGAGTGGGAAAAAATACGTGCATACTATAGACCCTAAAACTGGGTATACCAAAGCCTCTAATATTTTAGCAACAAGTGTGATCGCCAATACTTGTGCAGAAGCGGATGCCTATGCCACCGCTTTAATGGCAATGGATTTGGATGAGTCCATTAAATTGTTGGAGAGACTGTCTGCCTTGGAAGGCTATATCATTTATTTAAATGATAAAGGTAAGACGGAGGAGTTTATGACTTCTGGTTTTAAAGCGTTGGTTAAAAAATAGCTATTTTCTTACCAACGGAATGATTTCCCCTTTAGCCAAACGATACTTTTCAATTTCCCCTGAGGGGAGATTTGCAGTATAATTCACTTCCTCTACCTTAAATCCAATTTCACGGAGTTTGTCAAAATAATCCCTTCCATAGATACGTACATGGTCATACTGTCCGAAAATCCGAGCCCGTTCTTTTCGGTCTGTAATGGAATCATCTTCAAAGGTCTTCTCCCGCTTCAAATCCTGAGGAACCTGAAAAACACCCCATCCTCCCGGTGCTAGAACTCGATATAACTCTTGCATTGCCTTGGTATCGTTAGGAATATGCTCCAACACGTGATTGCAAAGAATGACATCGTATGAATTGTCCTTGAAAGGCAGGTTACAGATGTCCGCTTTTACATCTGCAAGCGGTGAGTTTAGGTCGGTTGTGGTGTAATCTAGATTTTTTAGTTTTTTGAACCTTTTATGAAATGCCTGTTCCGGTGCAAAATGCAAAAGACGCAGGTCTTTACTAAAAAACTCCGTTTCATTTTTTAAATACAACCATAGCAAACGATGTCGTTCTAGAGAAAGAGTAGAGGGGGAGAGTACATTTTCCCTTGGATTCTCATATCCATAGGGCAAAAAGGTCCTAAAACTTCTATCATCGATGGGGTCTACATGCTTTTTACCTTTTAAGAAAAGTGCAATTATTGGTCTAACCCAATAACTAAGCTTAATGAGTAACGGCCTTGGAATAAGATTCAAGAAAAATTTGAAGAACCGTTTCATTTATTTGATGATAAACAGGTAAACTTAAATTTGAAGTTTTTTACTTCGGAACTCTTGCTCTTCATCACTTTTGATTCCTAGAGCATCATAAATATATTGGAAGGTGGACAACAATTCTGGTTTTCCATCGATTAAAGCGACATCATGTTCAAAGTGAGCACTTGGTTTCCCATCTGCGGTTAAAATGGTCCAACCATCTTTAAGCTGTTTAATTCTTCTTGTGCCCATGTTAATCATTGGCTCAATGGCCACGACCATTCCATTTACGAATTTCTTCCCACGACCTCGTTTTCCATAATTGGGCATTTGGGGGTCTTCATGAAGTTCTGTGCCCAAACCATGTCCCACCAATTCACGGACCACACCGTACCCATGACTCTCACAATAATTTTGAATGGCATAACCAACGTCACCAACACGATTCCCTTCTTTAAAAGCTCGTATACCTATATAAAGGGATTCCTTTGTTACTTGCAGTAGTTTTTTGGTTTCCTCAACAACTTCACCAACCTCGAAAGTATAGGCATGATCGCCATAGTAACCATTTTTTAATGCACCGCAATCTACGGAAATTACATCTCCATCTTTCAAAAGTTCATTGTTGGGAATACCATGAACCACTTGTGCGTTTGGACTCCAATTTAAGGTGTTTGGAAAATCGTACATACCCAAAAAACCGGGTTCTGCACCTTGTTCTCTGATAAAGTCTTCGGCTAGCTTGTCCAGATGTAATGGGTTTGCTCCAGGTTTGATTTCGGAAGCCAACATGCCCAAAGTTTTGGAGACTACTAAAGCGCTTTCGCGCATTAATTCAATTTCCTCAGCAGATTTGATTTTTATCATGGGTGCAAAGATAAGTTGAAATCAATTAATAGCCCTGTCGGCATGGGAATCATAGTTCCTTAAACCAATGTTTTTTGAGTCATCAATTCAGGTTTTGGAATTCCCAGCATGTGTAAAATTGTGGGCGCAATATCACCTAAAACACCATCTTTTATTTCTTTGATATCACCATCTACCAAAATTAACGGAACAGGATTCGTAGTATGGGCCGTATTTGGACTTCCATCTGGATTAACCATGGTGTCACAATTTCCATGGTCGGCAATAACTATGGTAGAATAACCACTTTCCAAACCTGCAGTGATTACATCTTTTGCACATTCGTCTACAGTTTCACAAGCCTTGACCGCAGCTTCCATAATTCCTGTATGGCCAACCATATCTGGATTGGCAAAATTGAGGCATATAAAATCAACCTCACCACTTTTTAGTTCAGGAATGATTGCATCTCTAATATCATAAGCACTCATTTCGGGTTGCAAATCGTAAGTCGCTACTTTCGGGGAAGGACAAAGGATACGCTTTTCGCCTTCAAAAGGCTCTTCTCTTCCACCATTGAAGAAAAAGGTTACGTGTGGATATTTTTCGGTCTCCGCAATGCGAATTTGTTGTTTTCCATGCTTAGCCAATATCTCCCCTAGAGTGTCCTGGATGTTTTCTTTGTCATAGACCACTTTAATTCCTTGGAAGGAGTCATCATAATTTGTCATGGTAACATAATATAGGTCTAGTTTATGCATGTTCTGTTCATGAAAATCTTCCTGACATAGAACCTGTGTTAATTCCCGACCTCTATCTGTTCTAAAATTGAAGAATACAATTATGTCTCCTTCATTGATTTTGGCTATTGGATCGTTTTGATCATTTGTAAGTACCAAGGGTTTGATAAATTCGTCGGTTACATCGTTATCATAGCTTTTTTGCATAGCCTGGGAAATGTCTGATACCTTTTCACCAATATTGTTGACCATTACATCATATGCCAGTTTTACCCGCTCCCATCTTTTGTCTCTATCCATAGCATAATAACGACCTACCACAGTTGCGAGTTTGGTATTTTTTCCGGCACAAAACTGGTTCACGTCTTCTAGAAAACCTTTTCCACTTTTAGGGTCTACATCTCTACCATCAGTGAAAGCATGTATATAAGCGTTCTGCACACCCGAATCATCAGCTGCCTTGATCAAGGCTTTTAAATGGTCTATATGGCTATGTACACCCCCATCACTTACCAACCCTAAAAAGTGCACGGCTTTATTCTGACTATTGGCATGCTCGAAGGCATTTTTAAGTACTTCCTCATGTTTTAAGGTATCTTCTTTGACCGCTTTGTTGATTTTAGCCAAATCTTGATACACAATTCTTCCGGCTCCAAGGTTCATATGTCCAACTTCACTGTTTCCCATTTGACCCTCTGGCAGTCCCACATTCATGCCATCTGTCAACAGATTGGAGTTGGCATATTGGGTGTACAATGAGTCTATAAAAGGCGTATCGGCCTGCTCTATTGCAGATACCTTAGGATCGGGAGATTTTCCCCAGCCATCCAAAATCATTAGGATTACTTTCTTATTCATGCTATCAGAGTTAAAGCCCAAAAATAACGTGAATTGGCTTGATGCACCAGTATTCGGGTGGATTTCTGCCTGACAGATTGTTAATTATTTATGTTAAAAAATGAGGCGTTGTTAAAATTTAGTTATTTAACTGTTAATGCTGTAACATAAGCCATCCTGCACAGTCTATTTTTATAATAGTTAATCATTAATCAAAAATTATTCATCATGAAAAAAACAATCCTAACCGTAGCTGCGGCTTTTATGTTCGTGGTTACAGGGGCATTTGCCGCCGAACCATCAACTTCTGTTGAAGAAGATTTAATTGTATCTGCAATCCCAGATGAACTTAGTTCTTTTTGCAAGGCTATTTTGAAGGGAGATGTCGGTACGGTAAAAAAATTAATTGAACTCGGTGAAGATGTAAACAAAAAGTCAATGGGTATGGCACCTATCCATTTTGCGGCTCGTTACAATCAATCGGAAATTTTGGAATTGCTCATTGCAAACGGTGCTGATGTCAAGAAACGTTGTGATAAGGGTTACACTGCAAAGAAATATGCAGAGTTGTCCAACGCAACGGCAGCCTTGGAGATATTAAAATCGGCTATGAAAAAATAGGGAAGGGGTTTATTCATCCAAACTAAAAAGGGCCCAACCGTAAGGTTGGGCCCTTTTCTCATTTACTTATAGTGTCCGTGTAAAAGAGTATTTTAAAAATCAAATCCTGTGAAGACCCGGTACAAAAATGCATATAGGGCCATGGTTAATAATATTCCACAAAATATCGTATAACCTTTTAGCAAGACAACCACAAAACTTGGTTTGCAATTATCAAATGCCTCTGTATAGAGCTGCTTAAAATGTAATAGTGTTCCCATTGTTCTCTAATTTACTAGCATAAATGGGATAAGAAGGTATGTCTGATTTGGGGTCACACAAAGGTAATCAAAACTTGGCAAAGGCTATTTTTAATCGATAAAGCGCCAATTCTATCGACCTGAATATTTTTCTATGGCTTCACGGATCTTTTCTATCCTGTTTTCTGGATCCGGATGGGTACTTTGAAACTCTGGCACACGATTAGGACCAGCTGCATCCTTTAATACTTTCATAACCTCAATCATTTCGTTAGGGTCGTAGCCTGCTTGAATCATAAATAAAACTCCAAGCTCATCACTTTCCAGTTCATCCCCTCTTCCATTTTTTAGAAGGGTATTCTGTCCTATGCCACTTACTAAACCTCCCATATCGCCCCCAACGGATGCGCCCATGGTCAAGGTTTGCCAAAAGCTACTTTCCGCGATGCGTTCAGCCGAATGTCTTCCTATTACATGACCAATTTCATGTCCCAAGACTCCGGCCAATTGAGCCTCGGTCAGTTTGGAGAAAAGCGCATAGGTGATAAAACATTGTCCGCCAGGTAGGGCAAACGCATTAATGGTTCTGTCATCTGCAAGTAAATGGAAATCGTATTTATAGGGTGTTTCCCGGGCAATACTATTATTTACAAGCTTTTGTCCAACAGCATCTACCAGGGCTTGCATTCTTTCATCGGGGTATAGACCGCCATGCTGTTGTGCCATTTCTGGGGCACTTTGCAATCCTATGGCTATTTCTTGATCGGCAGACATGTTAATATTCTGCACCCTTCCGGTATAGGGATTTTCCTCTTTATTATTGCAACGTTGAACAAATGCAAAGGCCACAATGGCCAATCCGATAAGGATTCGGATTTTCCAACTTCCTCTTCTCATGGTGTTAGTGTTCTAGAGAATTCAATATACAAAAAAAGACCTATAGGAGGGCCTGGTTGATATCCAAAATGTTGTTCTGGATATAGGTTCGTAAAAATCCGGAAGTAAAATACTCACACCCATAAAATTCCTCGTTTTGAAGCATTTTCAAGATGTTCACTCGTCTAAAAGCGGTCAACATAGGTACTGAGATTGGGGCATAACTATAGTGCCAGGGTTCATATTTAAAACCACGACGTTTGGGTTCGTTGGTATAGACCAAGTAATAGCCAAATTTTTCAGAATTTTCATCCAACCAAAGTTTGAAGTCTTCAAAAGGTCCACCCGCTTCAAACTTTTCGGGAACCAGCACATCACCGGATACTTTTGGATAACCGTTAATAATATCTATATCTGTTCCCCAATGATGCCTACTAGTGCCAGGAATTGTAGAATATTCGATGATTTTATCGATGGCATCGAGCGGCTCCATCCCATCATCTTCTGTAAAGCGAAGGTATTTTCGTTCCCAGATACTCTCTTGTCTGTAAAAATCCCGGAAACTTGAGATCATTTTTATATCAAATCCATCTGAATACGCTGCTTTTTTCATTTTTATAAAAGCTTCATAGGCCTCTTTTCTCAAGTTGATGCCTTCTCCAAAGAGATCGATATCCGCTTTGCCCATTAACTCGTCTACAGAATAATCCTCATAGATAGGTATTGGAAAAACAGGGGGTAGGGTACAGGCCAATCCTGATATCGAAGCTGTTTTAATGAAACTCCTTCTTTTCATGAAATAGATTTATTGGGCAAGTTAAGAAGTATTTTGCAACGTATTGTATGCTCTTACAAGAAATACCGTTTACTCGGAGATGTAGAGATATCCTTGGAATTTTTGTCTTAAATCAACAACTGTAAGGGTATAAAAATAAATTCCGGAAGATAAACCCGTATCTCTTGAGATTACCAGGTTACGGTTTGAAACTCCACCGAATTCATTAGCATAGTTTAATTTGGAATATACTAAAACACCATATCGATTGTAAATGTTTAAGAGATTATTGGGCAGGTTTTCAATACCGTCAATAACTAAGAAGTCATTTATGCCATCTCCATTAGGTGTTAAAAAGTAGTTGTCCAATTCCAAGACAGAAAAAGGTTCTAGAAGGTCATCGGTTCCTCCTAGGGTCAATATCTCATAGTCGTTCGGAACGAATGCTTCAGAAGTGATACTTCCTATTTGCATATTGCCGCTCATAGCAGAATTGCCGAGCTGCTCCCAGCGATTTTCTGTTTTGGACCAACCAACAACTGTAAGGTTATCCATTGTTTCCACTAACTGGGCAGTATCACTATTTATATCCCACGTTAGGGTAACCACTGAACGTTGGCTGCTCTCCAATTTCCAGAACTCAAGTTCGCTTATTTGGAGATCGTCGAATTCTTTATCATCCGTGTTAAATTGTTGAACTATGGAAGTTGGATTGTTGGGGTTCTCGAAAAAGTATGCACATCTTGCCAAATTGTTTGGAGCTATTGATGTTAGTGTAAGATATCTCAGCCGTTGCCCATCTCCAATGGGAAATGTAACTATTTCCTTGTTTGTTGCACCTGCATAGCCATCAACATGAGCTGAATCACCTGCTCCAGTATCAAATGCACTACCCATGAAATTAAGGTAGCTGGCAGATGTGTCCTTTGCAGTAAGTACATCGCCAACAATAAAATTGACATTATTTGTAACACCTACCCAGGTGTTTAAGAGCAATCCGCTATCCGTTACGATTTCAATATCATTAAATATTGGGCTAGAGGCTCCAGAAACAGATAATCGAAGAGGGCTGTAAAATCCTACCAACCCAAGATTATTCTCCAATGGTCCATCATTTATTAAATCAATATGAAAACCTACGGAAACATCCGAATGAAATTGAAGATTCCCAAAATTATGTAAAGCATCTTGTCCTAACATGAAAGAAGTAAAGGTTAATGCTAACCCAAGTAATAATGATTTTATGTTTTTTCCTGCTCTTAACATAAACGAACTATGTTTAAAATGGCATTATCACTTAATCTCTTACAGTTTGTTGCCATTCTGTACCATCACTTTGCAACACGTAACATCTACCATTTCGTATTTGAGTGCTGGTGCCGCCATTATCTGCGCGATATGTCGAGACGGATCTATTGCCACCTGAATAATTTTTAATAATGTAAATCCGCCCTTGACAACTGTTTGCATTTGGTAAGGTTACGTTTGGAGAACCACCTGTCATAATTACAGTATGATGATCTTCTGTAAGTGTGATGTTATTCGTAATTCTTAAAATTGCTGTGGACATGGATCCGTTAACCTGCATGGTTGAGTTGGCCATTTGTCCAGTGTTTACTCCCACTCTAGGCTTGGCATTTTGTGAATTTGCACTTCCTTGAATTCTGAAAAGCTCCTTAAGTTGCTGATCTCTGTAATCAAAGCGTTTGAAAAGAAAAGGTTCTGCACCATCATCGGCAATAATAAATTCTAACTCTCCGTTGTTCGAAACCCCATTCGAGCCAATTTCAAAAAAATCAGTACCTGCGGCACTTCCTTTAAGTCTAAAATTTCCATCACTATTCGTAAAGAACATAGGTTTGTAAAAGGCTGCAGCATCCGCCTGAAATTGTAATGCTGAAACTCCGTTATTACCTTTAAGATAGGTGAGGTATTGATTTCCATCCGTATAATCAAGATAATTTTGCACCAGCCCCAGAGTCTGTCGTCTTCCAAATTCAAGCATGCTCACATTATTAGATCGTATATCCATACTGACATCATTGGTTGTGCCTAAGAACGACCCACTGCTACCAACATTTCCGTTTAAAAGCCAGTTGGAATTTGAATTTGTAACCCAGTTAGCTCCGTTAAAAACCAACATTTGACGGGTATCTGTATTGAACAGCATTTGTCCCTGTTGCATGCCGGTTATTGCATTTATTTCTGAAGTAGTTCCTGTATTGAGGGTAAATAATAAACCTGCCTCAATTTGAGAATAGGAAAGATGGGCGGTTAGAATAAAACTTAATATTGTGAATACTTTTCTCATAGTTTTTATAAATCTAGAATGGTAAACATAAATTCGGAATTAAACCTGAATCGATTTCCTCCACCATTATCGTTGTCACCGACAATGACCTCAAAACCAGCTGGTGTTTGATTGTTATATGATATTCCAGGGTCATCATTTCCAGCACCGCCTCTTCCTGGTTGTGTTAATTGTATTATATAGTTTGCGTCAGATACCAACCCTGGCGGTAGATTAACTCGATAACGACCATTTCCACCTAATTTGGTTACAGTTACACCTGAAGTTGCCCTTACTACAGCACCATTTGATGCAATTTTTCCAAATGCCTTGATTGGACTTTCATAGTAAGCACCGCCATTAGCGCCAACAGAGATACTGTTATTCGTTTCGGCACCGACCACATTGGCGGTTTGATCTGTTCCATCTTCATTGGTATATGTTAGTACACCGGTTCCATTATTTTGTGAAAAACTAGTTACTGTTTCATCAACGGAACCTCCGCCATCACTTAAGGTAATTGTGATACCCGACTTACTTAATGTTTGTACGGGCCCAGCTGGTCCTGGTGGTCCTTGTGGACCTTGGTCTCCAATAGGTCCCTGTGGTCCAACTGATCCCTGATTCCCGTCGGGCCCTTGATTTCCTATTGGTCCCTGTGGTCCCTGGTTGCCATCTGGACCTTGATTTCCTATTGGTCCTTGCAGTCCTATTGGTCCTTGATTTCCTATTGGTCCTTGCAGTCCTACTGGTCCTTGGTTCCCATCGGGTCCCTGGTTACCGTCAGGTCCCTGGTTTCCATCAGGTCCTTGATTTCCTATTGGCCCTTGTGGCCCCTGGTTCCCATCGGGTCCCTGGTTTCCATCGGGCCCTTGATTTCCTATTGGTCCTTGTGGCCCTTGGTTTCCATCGGGCCCTTGATTTCCTATTGGTCCTTGTGGTCCCTGGTTTCCATCAGGTCCTTGGTTTCCATCTGGACCTTGCAGTCCTGCTGGTCCCTGGTTTCCGTCAGGTCC
>NZ_CANMPQ010000003.1 GCF_947499695.1 uncultured Allomuricauda sp. | reverse complement strand
ACCGTGTTCATCTACGCCGAGACCGGGACGACCCCGAACTGCTCCGATGAGAGCAGCTTCACCGTGACGGTCAACAGAATCTCAGCATTGGTTAGCATGGATAATGAATTGTGTTTAGATAGTGGAACAGGTTCCATAAATGTTTTAATGGAGACTGGAGTGACACCATATACCGTTCAGCTGAATGCAATGCAAGCAATAATTTTTAACACAAATTCATTTACTATTAATGATTTGGTTTCTGGAACCTATACTTTGAATATTACAGATGCCCAAGGATGTGAAACAAGCGAGATTTTTGATATTGAAGCTGAAGGAATAGATTTGAGTGCCGAAATAACACCGGTTTATGGTTGTGATTTAGGGGAGTTTTCAAACTATATCGATGTTGAGCTAAACAACTCAATAGTTTCATCTGATGTGTTATATGCATTAGATTCTACAGACCCAAATGATTTTATTATCAATCTTGATTTTATCAATATTTCTGAAGGGGAACACTTTCTATCAATTCTTTACGTAAATGGATGTATGGAAACTATTCCTTTTGAGATTGAAGAAGGGGAGCCATTACGCTTGAGCCTTAACAGTTCTAACATTAATCAGATAACCGCAACTGTTACTGGAGGAACGGCACCATACACCTATTTCTTTGATGACCATTCAGGGTCCGGTGATAATACATATTCTATTACTTACAGTGGAATACATTCGGTAAGGGTATTGGATGGAAATGGTTGTGAGGTAATACAAACTATTTCATTGGAATTCTTGGATATTGAGATTCCAAATTTCTTTACTCCAAACAATGACGGAATACGTGATGTATGGAAACCCGAGAACATTGAAGGTTTCCCAAATATTGAAACTGTCATATTTGACCGTTATGGTCGAGAAATAAGGCTTCTAGGGGCTTTAGGTAATGGATGGGATGGTTTTTATGAGGGCAAACCTTTGCCCTCAGGAGATTATTGGTACATAGTCAAATTAAATGATGGTAGTAAACGTGAATTTGTAGGCAACTTTACCCTATACAGATAACAAACAATGAAAAAAATAATATACCTACTTATGTTTATTGGCATTTACTGTGCAAAAGCTCAGGAATTGACAATACCGCAACTGTCACAATATTTGTCTGACAACCCATTTTTGATGTCACCAACATATGCTGGAATCGGTAATTATGTAAAGGTTCGTATGAATGGGCTTACCCAATGGGTAGGAGTTGAAAATGCTCCCGATACCCAATCTTTGTCTGCAGATGTGAGATTGAGAAACAAGTCAGGGCTGGGAATGGTTCTTTACAATGATTCCAATGGTGAGACCAAGCAACGTGGGGGAAAAGTTTCTTTTGCCCATCATTTGATTATTGATAGACATGAAGACAATTTCTTTTCATTCGCATTGAGCTTTAGTATGAACCAGTTTCGGATTGATATTGAAAACTTTAACACTAATGATGATCCAGGTGTGTTGGATGACAGGTCTTCCAATAATCCAAACTTTGACCTCGGAGTGTTATATCGAAAGGGAGGTTTTTATATGAGTTTAAATGCTAGCAATATCTTAAACAAAAGTTTAGAAAACTTTAATCCTATTTTTGAGCCAAATACACTACGTAATTACTCCCTCTATGCGGGTTATAGGTATCGCAAGGATCCACGAGATAAATTTGAATTAGAACCATCTGTCTTTTTTCAATATTTTGAAAACGATGGCCGCTCGGTTACTGATGTCAATATCAAATTTAGATGGTATGATTTTTTGGATTATTACTATGCAGGTTTCACCTACCGCTTTTTGAATGACCAACCTGGAAACCCACTTTACATTGCTCCCATAGTGGGGCTTAAAAAGGGAGACTTTTATTTTGGATACTCATACCAAGTTATTATGAATGAGATATTAGGGTATTCCTCTGGAACACATGTTTTAACACTTGGAATAGACCTTTTTCAAGGGATATCCAATTGTACATGCACTTATTAAACAATTAAATATCTAAGAAAATGATTTTTGGAAAAAGCAGAATTTTTTTTAAGGCTGTAATCATCACCGGCTTATTGCACTTAAGTTGTGGTAGTGATGACGAAAATGGTCTTGGGCCAGGCCAAAGTATGGAAGACATAAGCATAGCGGAAAATACAACAGAAACAATTGTATACATATCTGTTGATGATTTTGAAATTCCAGTGTTTCTTTCCATACCTGATGGATGTGAAAACAAACAGTTACCTGCTGTAGTTGTTATGCATGGTTCCAATGGAATGTGGGCGAATAACGACCCAGAGTCAAGGACAATGTCAGGTCAATTTACAGAGTGGCAGAGCATTCTTACACAGAATTGCATTATTGGTGCATTTGTGGACAGTTACTCTGTGCGAGGAGTTCTTACAAGAACAGGGAAGTGGAGGGAACTACCAGATAATTTTAGAATTAGTGCTCAGTTTGAAAGACCAAAAGATGCTAATGCTGCGCTTTCTCTGCTTCAAAACTTAAAATACGATAATGGAAATTATGTTATAAGGCATGATGAGATTGCTATTCTAGGGTTTTCTGATGGGGCAACTGCTGTAGCTTCAACCTTAATGAATACAAGCGGAGTCCCAGATAGTTTTAAATGGACACAAAGTCAAGAAGGCAAAGAATACGGTTTTTCTGATGGAGTCTTGCCTCCGCAACCAAAACCCCAAAAAGGTTTTGCAGGAGGTGTTTTCTACTATGGAGGTTCGGTAGGATATAACTATTGGGGCAAGCATCCATGCGGCGATGAGGCCATTGAATCGAATGTATTTTATCCATATGCGCCAATGCTTTACAACATACCGGAAAATGGTTTTTTGACCGAAAACACTCTTTGTATGATAGATGTGCTTAAGGAAAAAGGAACCTCGGTTGAGCTCAATCTATATAAAGATGTAGGACATGGTTTTGATTTTGACGATGTACCTCAAAGCACCACCGCAAGAAATAATACGATAGAATGGCTAAAAGAATTGTGGTCAAATAAATAATGGAATCACAATAAAATGGCTTGACATAAAAGAAGGACCCCTTTATTGTCGCCAAAATTCATCTTCCTCGCCAGGGTCATGTTCCTAAACAATGGAGTAGCTGCAATTCAAAGGAACACAAATTCATCCTCAAAATTATTGAAATCAAAACTTGGACCAATAATGGATCCTGATTAAATATGAATAAATACAAATGAACCACTATGAAGAATAATTTTTTGGAAAAATGGATTTTAAATCTTGTGAAATCTGAATACGAAGTTGGAAATATCCCAAAAAATGCCATTTATAAGTTTAAAGATCAAAAAGGAAATTGTATAGAAGTAACCGTAGAATGGGTAAACCCTGAGAACGTAGATTGTAAAATTGTTTACGTAGCCAGAGCTTTTGGAAAGGTTAATCATATATCGGAAAATGATTCGACACACAACCCTATTTTCAAGGTGGACAGCTATTATACACTAGAGGTGCATACTTATATGAATGATATCAAAAGAAGCTATAGCACTCGCAAGATTGTAGATTATGATGTTGAGAATGTCATCGAGCAGGTGGCTGGATTAGAGGAGGTAAAAAGGTGAGAACAATCATCCAAACTTGGCTTTTTCTTACTGTTGCTATGTCCCGTTTTTGATTCTATATGGATAAGAAAATTCTGCTATAGAATGATTTAAAAAAGGGGAGGTAATAAAAAAACCTCTCATTTCTTGAGAGGTTTTTTTTGCGGTCTGGACGGGACTCGAACCCGCGACCCCCTGCGTGACAGGCAGGTATTCTAACCAACTGAACTACCAGACCAATGATTTTATCTCAGAAAGACTCTGACAACAGTCAGATTCAAATCTTGTTCATGCTTTTTGCAAAGCGAGTGCAAATATACACTGTCAATTCTTATTCAACAAGAGATTTTTTAAAAATAATGATTAAACAAATTTCTGTCGTTCAATCATAAATGAGTTCAATACTTGAGAAAAGTCTGAGCCCACATCCACACCGACATATTTGATTTTATATTGTGCACATTTCAGCTTTAAATTTTCAATGTATTCTTTCACTTTTACTTGGTAAGCATTCTTGATATTGTCTGCGTAAACATCAATGTGATCGCCACTTTCTAAATCTAAAAAACGTTTCGGAGTGTTTTCAAAATCAAAACTAAGTTCATGCTCATGGTCGAGCAAATGGAAGAGGACTACAGCATGTTTGTTATACTTCAGGTGTCTAAGCGACTCAAAAAGTTGGGCTTCTTCCGTTTCTGTTTGGAACATATCCGAGAACAAAAATATCAGACTACGTCTATGGATTTTTTCCGCAATTTGATGTAGATATGTATATGTTTTGGTTGTTTGTGATTCACTTACGGTGCTTGAAACCTCATTGAGTTTCGAATACAACATTTGAAAATGTCGCTCACTATTTTTTTCAGAAGAATAGAAATTATATGAATCGGAATAGATGCTTAATCCCACAGCATCACGCTGCTTTTTTAATACTTGCATGAGGGCTGCAATGGCCAATACGCCAAAACCTATTTTGTTGAGACTTTCAAACCCCAGGTTTTCAATTTTTGGATAGTACATTGAAGCTGAATTATCCAAAATCATATGACATCTTAAATTGGTCTCATCTTCATATCTTTTGGTATATAGTCTATCTGTTTTCGCATATAACTTCCAATCGATATGTTTAATGCTTTCACCAGGATTATAGATTTTATGTTCCGCAAATTCTGCTGAGAATCCATGGAAAGGACTTTTATGGATACCACTAATAAAACCTTCAACAATTTGATTTGCCAAAAGTTCAAGATTTTGGAATAATGGAGCTTTATGAAGTTCTGATCGAATGTCCATAATTGGATTAAGAGATCAATATAAAACAAAAAAGGCTTGGCAAAAGCCAAACCTTTTTTAAAATGTATGTTTTCGAAACTAATTTTATAGCACTGCTTCGATTGCGTCGGTATAAGCTTTCTTAGGGGATACTCCAACCTGACGGTTTACAATCTCGCCGTTTTTGAAAACAAGAACCGTAGGGATGTTACGTACACCATACTTAGCTGCAAATTGTTGATTTGCATCCACGTCAACTTTTCCAACAACTGCCTTGCCTTCATATTCGTTACTTACTTCATCAATGATAGGACCTACCATTCTACAGGGACCGCACCATGCAGCCCAAAAATCTACTACGACTGGCTTGTCGCTTTTAAGTACTACTTCGTCAAAAGTTGCATCTGTTATTTCTAGTGCCATTTTGTTTGTTTTAATATTCGCAAATTTAGTCAAATATTGACCACATTCCTTACGGCTTAAAGATTCATTTTAATTATTGTACCATCAACATAAACTATTGACGCCATCAATTCAATTTGTAATGTATCTCATTCTCTTCCAAGGAAGAAAGAAGCTCGCTGTTGATTTTTACCTTTTGTTTTCTGCTGGATAGATTGAGTTTTATTTCATCCTGCATTTCATAAACCACAAAATTGAGGGTGTGTTCTCCTTTATGTGATCGAAGAGTATCTTTCAGGATTTGTATTCGGTTTTCTTGTAATCGAGCGATATCCAGTTTAATGGTAAGTTTCTTAGCATAGGAATCCATCACATCTTGAAGCTGTTTAAAGTCATTGAACTGTAATCGGGGATCCCCTTTTTTACCTGTTTCCCTATTGACCCAACCTTCACGCACGAAAGCCTTAACATGGACGAATGAGTTGATCATCAAAAAATGTCTAAACTTCAGATACTCCTCACCGAAAATCCGGAACTCATGGGATTCGCTATAATCTTCCAGGGTGAAAAGCCCCCACCCCTTACCATTTTTGGAGATACGATGTTGTACATCGGTAATTACTCCTGCCACCGTCAACTCTCGGTTCACATATTGTTCCAAATTGGTGAAAGCGGAGATGTTACTGTTGCAAAATGCTTTAATCTCCTTTTTGAAGTCATCTAGAGGGTGGCCCGAGATATAAATACCAACCACTTCTTTTTCTCTTCGAAGTTTTTCCATGGTACCCCAATCCTCGCAAGGTGGAACGACTGGCTCCGAAATCTGGGCCTCGCTCATACCTCCAAACATATCCATTTGTGAGGAGTTCTTGTTTTCCTGATATTTTGCCGCGGATTTTATCACTTTTTCCAAAAAGGTTATTCCGTCTCCTTCATCGTGAAAATATTGTGCTCTTTGTGTGTCGCCAAAGGAATCAAATCCTCCCGCCAGAGCAAGATTCTCGAATGATTTTTTATTTGCAGAGCGAAGCTCAACGCGTTTAGCTAAATCGAATACAGACTTATAGGGTCCGTCTTTTTTTCGATTCTCTACTATGGTTTCTACAGCGGAACGTCCAACCCCTTTAATGGCCCCCATTCCAAAACGGACTGCATTATTCTGGTTTACAGCAAATTTGTAGTAAGATTCATTAACATCAGGTCCAAGCACTTCAAGCCCCATCCGTTTACATTCTTCCATGAAAAAGGTAACCTGTTTTATGTCGTTCATGTTATTGGAAAGGACTGCTGCCATATATTCGGCAGGGTAGTGGGCTTTCAAATAGGCCGTTTGGTAGGCGATAAATGCGTAGCAGGTAGAATGACTTTTATTAAAGGCATAGGAAGCAAAGGCTTCCCAGTCTTTCCAGATTTTTTCCAGAACATCTCTTGGGTGTCCGTTTTTTTCACCCCCATCTAAAAACTGAGGTTTCAATTTTTGCAGTAAGGCGAAAATCTTTTTACCCATGGCTTTTCGAAGTACGTCGGCGTCACCTTTCGAGAATCCAGCAAGTTTTTGGGAAAGTAACATCACCTGCTCCTGATAAACAGTTATGCCATAGGTTTCTTTGAGATATTCTTCCATGTCCGGAAGGTCATATGTAATCTCTTCCTCACCGTGTTTTCTGGCAATAAAACTGGGAATGTATTCCATAGGCCCAGGACGATACAGAGCGTTCATGGCTATCAAGTCATCAAAAACCGTAGGTTTTAGGTTTTTCATGTGTTTTTGCATCCCAGGAGATTCATATTGAAATATTCCCACTGTATCTCCACGTTGAAAAAGCTCATAAGTTTTTTCGTCGTCCAGAGGAAATTCATCGGGAATCAGTTCAATTCCGGTTCGTGCTTTCACGATTTTCACCGTGTCCTTGATTAGGGTCAAGGTTTTTAGTCCCAAGAAATCCATTTTAAGGAGTCCAGCACTTTCAACAACGGAGTTATCAAATTGAGTTACATATAAATCCGAATCCTTTGCTGTGGCAACGGGAACGAAATTGGTAATATCGTCAGGGGTGATAATAACCCCACAGGCGTGGATTCCTGTATTTCGAAGTGAGCCTTCAAGAACTCTGGCCATATTGACGGTCTGACCCTCAAGATCATCTCCTTCAGAAATATTCAGCAATTCATGGACTTTTTCAAGCTCATCTGCTCTAAACTTTTTCTTGAGTTCCGATTCCTCAATCCCAAAAATCTTGTTCAACTTAGACATATTGGGAATGAGCTTCGCGATGCGGTCGGCATCGTTCAATGGTAAATCCAGAACCCGGGCCGTATCCCGAATCGAAGATTTGGCTGCCATGGTACCATAGGTGATAATTTGCGCAACTTGGTTGGCGCCGTATTTATCGATTACATAGTCCATGACTTTTCCGCGACCTTCATCATCAAAATCAATGTCGATATCAGGCATCGAAACCCTATCTGGATTTAGGAAACGCTCAAAAAGTAAATCATATTTTAATGGGTCAATGTTGGTGATGCCCAAACAATAGGCTACCACCGAACCCGCTGCAGACCCTCGGCCAGGACCAACAGAAACGCCCATATTTCTGGCTTCACGAATAAAGTCCTCAACGATTAAAAAATAACCAGGATACCCGGAATTTTCAATAGTGCCCAGCTCAAAATCGATACGCTCGGTGATTTCATCAGTGATTTCACCATATCTTTTTTCTGCACCTTGAAATGTAATATGTTTTAGATAGGAGTTTTCGCCTCGCTTTCCTCCATCAGTTTTGTCTTCCTCCATAATAAACTCATTGGGAATATCAAACTTTGGAAGCAACACGTCTCTGGCCAAATCGAAGGGTTCTACTTTATCAACGATTTCCTGAATGTTCAGGATGGCTTCGGGGATATCTTTAAAGAGTGTCTTCATTTCATCTGAAGACTTGAAATAATACTCCTGATTTGGCAATCCATAGCGATATCCGCGACCTCTTCCGATTGGAGTAGTTTGTTTTTCACCATCCTTTACACAAAGCAGGATGTCATGAGCTTCGGCATCTTTTTTGTCGCAATAATAAGTGTTATTGGTGGCTATGATTTTTACTTCATGCTTTTTCGCCAAAGGAACCAAAACCTGATTTACACGATCTTCGTCTTCTTGACCATGACGCATCATTTCCACATACAAATCATCGCCAAATTGTTCTTTCCACCACAACAAAGCTTCTTCGGCTTGCTTTTCTCCTATGTTTAGAATCTTGTTGGGGACTTCGCCATAAAGGTTTCCTGTAAGGGCGATGACATCCTCTTTATAATGCTCTACAATCTTTTTGTCGATTCTGGGCACATAATAAAAGCCATCAGTATAAGCAATGGACGACATTTTGGCTAAGTTGTGATAGCCATTTTTATTTTTGGCAAGTAACACAATTTGGTAGCCGTAATCTTTTACATTTTTGTTGGTATGGTCTTCACATATGTAAAACTCACATCCAATAATTGGAGTAATTTCTTTTGCTGAAGGGGTTTCGCCATTTTCGACCGATTCGGCATTCTTTTCCTTGACAGACTTGTTGTGGGCTTTCACTTCTTTTACAAAATGAAAAGCTCCCATCATATTCGCGTGGTCTGTAAGTGCAACCGCGGACATGCTGTTTTCTGCAGCGGCTTTGACCAGACTTTTAATATTTATGGTTGACTGAAGAACCGAAAATTGAGAGTGATTGTGTAAATGTGTAAAAGGAGCATCAGCTATGCTTTCAACATTTTTGTTGATTTCGTCTTCTGAAATTCCACCAGTATCCTCTGCCCAAAGTGCATCCGCAATTTCTTTGGATGCTTTTTTAAGATTGATGTGTTTTAATCCAATAAGTTGGATTGCTTGAGGATTGGCTTCTGAAAAATGCTCAAAATAATCAGGTTGAACATCTAATTTCTCAATGGAATAATGTTTTTTTCGTACCAGTTCCAAAAAACATCGGGTGGTAGCTTCAACATCCGCCGTTGCATTATGCGCTTCAGCAAAAGGTTCTCCAAAAAGAAACTCATGGAGCTCAGTCAACGTGGGTAGCTTAAATTTTCCACCACGACCTCCAGGGATTTTACAAAGTTCTGCTGTCGCTTCGGTACAGGTATCTAGAACTGGAAGTTCGGTTAGTGGATTTTCAACGTCCATCCGATGGAACTCACATCCCATAATGTTAATGTCGAAATCCACATTTTGGCCCACAACAAATTTTGCTTTATCCAAAGCAATGTTAAACGCTTCCAAAACCTCTTGCAAGGGCTTGCCTTTTTGTTCAGCCAATGCCGTGGAAATGCCATGAATTTGTTCAGCTTCGTAAGGAATGTTAAATCCATCCGGCTGCACCAACATGTCTTGATGTTCCAATAGGTTTCCCATTTCATCATGCAATTGCCACGCAATTTGAATACACCTAGGCCAGTTGTCGGTATCGGTGATTGGGGCATTCCATCGTTTGGGCAATCCAGTGGTTTCGGTATCAAAAATTAAGTACATGAGAGCGCTGTTAGCCTGTGAAATAAATAGCGTTTAAAAATATACAAACATGAAGGTATTATAAAAAGTAGTTTTTAGGAGTTATCAACTAAGTGTTTTCTTTTGTTAATTCGTACTTTATTAATGTTTTTTCCATCACCTTGAAGTCCTATATAATATAGCAATTAAACCAAATCGAAATGAAAGCTTCCAAAAAAGCCTTGCACCATACCTTTTTAGTACTATTTGTAGTTTTTTTCACGTATCCTTCGAATTCTCTTGCTCAAACAAATACTAAGAAGCCGAATTTCATTGTAATTTTTGCAGATGATTTGGGTTACGGTGATTTAAGTTCATATGGACACCCTACAATCAACACTCCGAATTTGGACCGAATGGCCATGGAAGGTCAAAAGTGGACCAATTTTTACGTTGGTGCCAGCGTATGTACCCCGAGTAGAGCGGCATTGCTTACAGGGAGATTGCCTGTTAGAAGTGGAATGGCCAGCAACAAACACCGAGTGCTTTTCCCTGACTCAAAAAATGGATTGCCGGCAAGTGAAATAACCATCGCCGAACAATTAAAAAAAGTTGGGTACAGCACTGCTTGTATTGGAAAATGGCATTTGGGTCATAAAGAACAGTATTTGCCCACCAATAATGGGTTTGATTATTATTATGGGATTCCGTACTCCAATGATATGGATTACATAGGAAAAGGTATGGGTTATCAAAAATTGGCACAACAAAACCCTGAAGGCATCAAGACAGAAAACTATAATGTTCCTTTACTTCGGAATACCGAAATTATCGAACGCCCGGCAAATCAAAATACGATTACCAAAAGGTATGCCGAAGAGACCATTTCTTTTATTAGAAAAAGCAAAAACAAACCTTTCTTTATCTATTTAGCGCATAGTTTACCACATATTCCGTTATTCGCTTCCAAAGATTTTTCTGGTAAAAGCAAGCGTGGTCTTTATGGTGATGTGGTAGAGGAAATCGATCACGGTGTCGGACAAATTCTAAAAGCTTTAAAAGAAGAAGGGCTCGCTGAAAACACCATCGTTGTTTTCACATCGGATAATGGTCCTTGGTTGCCTTTTAAAACCCATGGGGGTAGTGCAGGACTTCTAAAAGCCGGAAAAGGAACAACCTGGGAAGGTGGCATGCGGGAGCCGGCCATTTTCTGGGGACCGGGACAAGTTAAACCTGGTTTGATCACCGAGATAGGCTCGACAATGGATTTGTTTGCCACATTTGGCAGTATGGCTGGAGTTGAAATTCCAAAAGACCGAATTATTGATGGCGTTGATTTGAGTGAAACTTTACGGAACCATAATCCAAGTCCGCGAAAAAGTATTTTATATTACCGAGGAACTGATTTGTTTGCAGCTCGCTTGGGTGATTATAAAGCGCATTTTATAACACAAGGAGCTTACGGACAATTTGGAGAACGAACTGAACATGAAACTCCAATATTATTCAATCTGTATCATGACCCTTCAGAACAGTATAATATTGCTGAGAATAATACGGAGATAATAGAAGGGATTAATAAATTAGTGGAGGATCATAAATCCAAATTGGTAAAGGGCAAAGACCAATTGGCAGAAAGGGAATAGAAAGTTTATAATGTCATTGCTCATTAAAAGAAATCAAGTATATTTGCACCCGCTTAACTAGAAAGCGATTTAAAAATAGAATTAATAACCAGGGTCGGGCACCCTACAAATTAATGTGATATGCCAGTTAAAATTAGACTTCAAAGACACGGTAAAAAAGGTAAACCATTTTATTGGGTGGTTGCTGCCGATTCAAGATCAAAAAGAGATGGTAAGTACTTGGAAAAATTAGGAACCTATAATCCTAATACTAACCCCGCTACTATTAATTTGGATATTGATGGATCTGTAAAATGGTTGAGCAATGGTGCACAACCTACTGATACCGCTAGAGCTATTTTATCTTATAAAGGAGTTATGATGAAACATCATCTATTAGGTGGTGTTCGCAAAGGAGCCTTAACTGAAGAACAAGCAGAGGAAAAATTCAACGCTTGGGTTGAGGAAAAAGAAAAAGCAATTGCTGCTAAAGTTGGTGGCTTGGATAAAGCCAAAGCTGATGCAAAAGCCAAAGCGTTGGAAGCTGAAAAAGAGTTCAGTGATAAAAGAGCTGCTACTGCATTGCCAGAAGTAGAAGAAGAAGCTGTTGAGGAAGTTGCTGAAGAAGTAGCCGAAACTGTTGAGACTGTTGCAGAAGAGACCCCAGTTGTGGAAGAGGCTCCTGCCGAACCGGCAAAAGAAGAGGCTGTTGCTGCTGAGCCAGAAGCTAAAGCTGAAGAAGCTGCTCCTGCCGAAGAGGCCGAAGCAAGCAAAGAAGAAGAGTAAACGTTTAAACGATGCGCAAGGAAGATTGCTTCTACCTGGGCAAAGTCGTTTCAAAATATAGTTTTAAGGGAGAGGTATTGGTGAAACTCGATACCGATGAACCTGAAATCTACGAAAACATGGAATCAGTGTTTGTTTCATTGGGAAACAATCTGGTTCCATTTTTTATTGATAGATGTCGACTGCATAAATCTGCCTTACTCCGTATCGATTTTGAAGAAGTAAAAGATGAATCTTCCGCAGACAAGATTATCGGTTCCGAGCTATACCTTCCATTGGAAATGCTTCCACCTTTAACTGGAGACAAGTTTTACTTCCATGAAGTGATAGGTTTTACTTTGATGGATGAGGTTCATGGAGATATTGGGATAATTAAAGCGGTAAACGATAGTGCTTCCCAAGAGCTTTTTGAAGCTGAAAAGGATGGAAAAGAATTGTTGATTCCTATAACGGATGACATCATCGCCAAAGTGGATAGAAAATCAAAAACTGTCCATGTAAAAGCACCCGAAGGTTTAGTAGATCTCTATTTGGGATAAAAACCATAATATGCCGTATTAGGGCTATATTTATGTCTAACTTTTATTTCCAACCATGATTCGCTGTTGTTTTATTGCTATCGTTTTTTGTTTCCTATCCTGTAAAGAGAAGACCACCAAAAAAGAAAAACCTAATTCTCCTCCAAACGTTGTTCTCATTTTTACCGATGATCAAGGTTATCAAGATGTAGGTGTTTTCGGGTCACCGGACATCAAAACTCCATATTTAGATCAAATGGCTTCTGACGGGGTAAAATTGACCAGTTATTATTCTGCTCAAGCAGTTTGTTCTGCATCAAGAGCGGGGATTTTAACGGGCTGTTACCCAAATCGTATCGGGATTCATAATGCATTGGGCCCGGATAACACCCATGGTATAAATACTACAGAAACTACCTTGGCGGAAATGTTGAAAGACAAAGGGTATGCCACGGCAATTTATGGTAAATGGCATTTAGGTCACCATGCCCAGTTTTTACCAACTCGACATGGATTTGACGAGTGGTTTGGGATTCCATATTCCAACGATATGTGGCCTTATCATCCGCAGCAAGGGCCTATTTTTAATTTTCCTGAGCTGCAATTGTATGAGAACGAAAAAGTAATCGATACGCTCACAGAACAATCTCAGCTTACGACTCAAATTACAGAACGAAGTGTGGACTTCATTAAAAGAAACAAAGACAATCCTTTCTTTTTATATGTACCACATCCACAACCACATGTGCCTTTGTTTGTTTCGGATAAATTTAAGGGAAAATCAGAAAGAGGACTGTATGGTGATGTAATCATGGAAATTGACTGGTCAGTAGGCGAAATCATGAAAGCTCTCAAGGATAATGGACTTGAAGAAAACACCATAGTGATCTTTACTTCGGATAATGGTCCTTGGTTGTCCTACGGAAACCACGCAGGAAGCGCTTTACCACTGCGTGAAGGAAAAGGCACTGGATGGGAAGGGGGTCAACGCGAACCTTTCATCATGAAATACCCCAACAAACTTAAAGCCGGGCAAGAAATTGAAGTGCCTGTGATGGCCATTGATATTTTACCTACAATCGCAGAGCTAACAGGTGCAAAACTACCAGAACAAGTAATTGATGGAAAAAGTGCTTGGAAAGTAATAACCGGAGAGAGCAAAGAAGCTGTGCAAGAAGCTTATTTCTTTTACTATCGCGTAAACGAAATGTTTGGGGTACGCTATGGGAAATGGAAACTATACTTTCCGCATCGTTACCGCACTATGGACGGTCAAGAACCCGGAAAAGATGGTCAACCCGGAGAATATCGGATGATTGATATGGAGGAAATTGAATTATATGATGTCGAGAACGATATCAGCGAGACCAAAAATGTAGCTTCTGAACATCCCGAAGTGATTGAAAAAATCAAACTGTTGGCAAATGATATGCGGACCAGACTTGGAGATTCATTACTTGAACTGGAGGGAACAGAAACAAGAGAACCTGGAAGGTTAAATGAAGAAGCCCTTTAAATTCAAACAATTTACCATTTACCAAGACCGTTGTGCCATGAAAGTGGGTACGGATGGGGTTTTATTAGGTGCTTGGACATCAATCAACAAAAAACCTAATTCCATTTTAGATATTGGTACGGGTACTGGACTGATTGCCCTTCAACTGGCGCAACGTTGTAATGCGGAGCTTATTGATGCTATCGAAATAGATGAGAACGCTTATGAACAATGCGTAGAGAATTTTGAGGCCTCTCCGTGGGCCGATCGTTTGTTTTGCTACCACGCTGGTTTGGATGAATTTGTGGATGAAATTGAGGAAACATATGATTTGATTATCTCAAATCCACCTTTTTATTCCGAAAAGGTTTCAAGTGGAGATGTGGCAAGGGATGCCGCGCGACAGAATAGTTCACTTCCTTTTGATGAGCTATTGGAAGGAGTTTCAAAATTATTGTCGCCCCAAGGAGTTTTTTCCGTGATTGTTCCATTTAAAGAAGAAGCTAATTTTATTGCTTTGGCAGAAAACCTTCAACTTTTCGCTCGAAGGGTGACCAGGGTGAAAGGAAATCCAAATTCTGAATTAAAAAGGAGTCTTTTGGAGCTTAGTTTTTCCAAAGAAACAGCTGTTGAAGATGAATTAACTATTGAATTAGCACGTCATAAGTACACAAAGGAATACATTGACCTTACCAAAGACTTCTATTTAAAAATGTAACAAAAACGACTTGTCCTGTTGTTTTTCATTATTACCTTTAGCCAAATTTTTTTGCATGAAACCTGATTTATTCGAAGCTCCGGATTACTACAATTTAGATGATTTACTTTCAGAAGAACATAAGTTGGTGCGTGATGCAGCTCGCCAATGGGTAAAACGCGATGTTTCACCTATCATCGAAGAATATGCTCAAAAAGCGGAGTTTCCAAAGGAAATTATTGGAGGTTTAGCTGAGATAGGAGCCTTCGGACCATATATACCAGAGGAATACGGTGGTGCTGGGTTGGATCAAATCAGTTATGGTTTGATCATGCAAGAAATTGAAAGGGGGGATAGTGGTGTCCGCTCAACTGCTTCAGTACAGTCCTCTTTGGTGATGTATCCGATTTTTGCTTACGGAAATGAGGAGCAACGTAAAAAATATTTACCAAAGTTGGCCACCGGTGAATGGATGGGTTGTTTTGGACTTACAGAGCCCAATCATGGTTCCAACCCAGGAGGAATGGAAACCAAGTACAAGGATATGGGTGACCACTTTTTGTTGAATGGTGCCAAACTTTGGATTTCCAATTCACCATTTGCGGATGTTGCTGTGGTATGGGCTAAAAATGAGGAAGGTCGAATCCACGGATTGATTGTGGAACGAGGTATGGAAGGCTTTTCAACTCCTGAGACCCATAATAAATGGTCTTTACGTGCATCAGCCACAGGAGAATTGATTTTTGATAATGTAAAAGTACCCAAAGAAAATCTACTGTCTGGAAAAACAGGTCTTGGCGCCCCTCTTGGTTGTTTGGATTCTGCTCGTTATGGTATTGCATGGGGTGCTATCGGCGCTGCTATGGATTGTTATGACACTGCCCTTCGGTATGCAAAAGAGCGTATCCAGTTTGGAAAACCTATAGCTGCTACACAATTGCAGCAAAAGAAGTTGGCGGAAATGATTACTGAGATTACAAAAGCTCAATTGTTGGCTTTTAGGTTGGGTCAACTTAAAAATGAAGGTCGAGCAACGACAGCCCAAATTTCCATGGCCAAACGGAACAATGTGGAGATGGCTATCAAGATTGCTCGAGAAGCTAGACAGGTTTTGGGTGGTATGGGTATTACCGGTGAATACAGTATCATGCGACATATGATGAACTTGGAAAGTGTGATTACATATGAGGGTACCCATGACATTCATTTGTTGATTACCGGAGCCGATATTACAGGTCTTCAGGCTTTCAAATAATAAGCATATTTTAGGGTGAAAATATAAACATCGAATTTGGTAGAAATACCAAATAAAGATAGGCTATGGAACTACACGAGAAACAACGAGCTTTTTATTCGACCCAGAAAACCAAGGACCTCTCCTTTAGGAGAGATGCCCTAAAGCGATTACGGAATGAAATTATAAGTCAAGAAGATGTTATTGCAGAAGCGATTTATGCTGATTTAAAAAAACCACCCTACGAAAGTTTCCTAGGAGAAACCCAATTTGTGCTTGGAGAGTTAAATGCAATGCTGAATAACCTTGAGTTCTGGGCCCGACCGGAGCGGGTTGCTGCGAATTTGGCCAACTTCCCTTCGAAAAATTATGTCTACCGAGAACCTTATGGGCAGGTATTGGTAATTGCACCATGGAACTTTCCCTTTATGCTTGCAATGACTCCAATAATTGGTGCAATTGCAGCTGGAAATACCGTCGTTATAAAACCGTCGGAGCTTACGCCAAATACTTCAGGGGTCCTTGGTAATATTATCGAAAAATTATTTGAGCCTGAATATATAGCCGTTGTGCAGGGCGGAGTTGAGGTTTCACAGCAGCTGTTGGCCCAGCGATGGGATTATATCTTTTTTACGGGTGGTACCCAAATTGGGAAAATTGTCTATGAAGCTGCGGCTAAACATTTGACTCCTGTTACCTTGGAATTGGGTGGAAAAAACCCCTGTATTGTAGATGAAACAGCAAACATATCACTGACGGCAAAGCGCATTGTTTGGGGGAAAGCATTGAATTTGGGTCAAACCTGTGTGGCGCCAGATTATCTTTTAGTGCATCATTCGGTCAAAGAGAAATTGGTTCAAGCACTAAGGGATAAAATTGTTGCTGCTTATGGTGAAATTCGTTCCGATTCTACGGATTTAGCGCGAATCGTTAGTGATCGACATTATAATCGTCTAAAATCACTTTTAGAAAATCAGCGAATTCTATTCGGAGGTGAAACGATGGATAAAGATCGGTTTATAGACCTGACACTCGTAGATGAACCGGATTTGGATAGCCCTTTGATGCAGGAAGAAATCTTTGGTCCTATTTTACCCATTTTTGCCTACACAAATGAATCCGATATCGCCAAGATTATTGAAGGTTATGAAAAGCCTTTGGCGGCATATGTGTTTTCAAAGCGCAAGTCGTTTCAAAAAGAATGTATTACTCGGTTCGGTTTCGGGGGAGGTGCAATCAACGATACCGTTATCCAAATTGCGGATAAAAATCTGCCTTTCGGGGGAGTGGGGCACAGTGGTATTGGCGCCTATCATGGCAAAGTTTCTTTCGATTTGTTTTCGCACAAAAAAGCAATTGTAAAAAGAGGAAGCTGGATAGACCCACCCATACGATATGCTCCGTATACCTGGCCCAAGCGAATTGCCAAATGGATTAAACATTTGTTTTAGGGTCTTCTAGCGCATTGGAATTTTTGCTATCGAATACTTTTTTGCTTGTTTTCATATCTGAATAGCGAGGGTCTGGAACATAATCCTGTTTTTGCATTTTTATCACCTCAATGCTCAAAAAGCCAAATTCCTCTACTACTTTCCCATAAAAGCGGTAAATGCCCTTACCTCTAAAATAATATTTGGCAGCAACTGGAGGAAAAAGTACGGTGTCGAAGACTTCTCCGTATTGATCTACAAGAGTGGCAAAGTGCATACGCTTGCCAGTATGGGTATTGGTGTTTTTTACTGTGATTAGATAACCGTATATATCGATGTGTTTGTTCAAATAGCGATGCAAATTGCATTGTCCATTGGAATTCTTGGGCGGCTCGACCAAAAGTTGAAATGGACTGCAAAGACAAAATCCTAAAAGTTCCAATTGTTCAAAAGCAGTTTCCAAAGTGGTGGTATGCAATTTTGGAATCTGGAATTTTTGATGACGTGGTGGAAAAAGCTTGGGGTGTTCCAAACGGTCATTTTTGGACAACATCAAATGGGCTTTCCACAATAGTTCATGCTTATTGATTTTGGTAAATCGAAAAGCATCAATCCGGATGAGAATAGTAAGTTGTTCTACAGAAATAATAGTTCGGTCCAAGAAATCCTCCAAGGAAGCAAAGCTCCCATTTAGAGTTCGTTCTTTGATAATACGCTCCATGACCCTGTTTTCCAAATCACGCAGATACATCAACCCTAAATAAATATGGGTGCCACAAATATGGTTGTTTATATTGCTATTGTTAATGCAAGGCGGGTGAATGGTGGCGCCAATCATTCGAGCATCGTGAATGTAGAATTCGGAACGATAAAAACCCCCTCCGTTATTAAGGACAGCCACCATATATTCCAATGGAAAATAGGCGCGTAAAAAGAGACTTTGATAGCTTTCTACAGCATAGGAAGCGGAGTGCCCTTTGGCAAAAGCATAACCCGCGAAACTCGCTACTTGATTCCATATTTCAAAAATGAGGGTGTCAGCATAACCTTTTTTTCTACAGTTGGAGATGAATTTGTCCTTCACTTTTTGAAACTCTTCCCGCGAACGGAACTTTCCACTCATTCCTCTACGAAGCACATCAGCCTCCCCCAAATCCAAACCTGCAAAATGGTGTGCTACTTTAATCACATCTTCTTGGTAGACCATTACGCCATAGGTGTCCGGCATAATATCCAGCATTACCGGATGTGCTTTTTCCTCTGCTCTTCCCGGATGTCGATGTCGTAAAATATACTCTCGCATCATACCGCTTTTAGCTACTCCGGGCCGAATAATGGAACTAGCGGCTACTAATCCCAGATAATTATCTACTTCCAACTTTTTGAGCAGCATCCGCATAGCGGGCGATTCCACATAAAAACAACCCATACATTGGGCGGTTTTGATGAGGTTGTTTATGGTGGAGTCCGTTTTAAAACCCTTAATATCATGAATGTCGATTTCTGAATACTTTTCGGGTTGATTGTAAGCAACGATTTCCAAAGCTTCTTTGATCTTACCCAATCCGCGCTGACCCAAAATGTCAAATTTGTACAGACCAACATCCTCTGCAATAACCATATCGTATTGGGTCGTAGGAAATCCTTTTGGTGGGAGGTGAGTGGCTGAAAACCAATGTAAAGGCTTTTCGCTGATCAATATTCCCCCTGCATGGATACTTAAGTAATTGGGTTTGTCTTTTAAAAGCCTTCCATATTTGAGAACGAGCTTTGACATGCTGTCCAATTGCGCTGGATTATATCTTCCCGTAATCAAAAAGTCAATTTCTTGAGCAGGAAGTCCAAAAACTTTACCCAATTCCCGGATTACCCCTCGTTCTTTAAATGTAACGTAGGTGCCCAAGAGTGCTACGTGGTCAAAACGCTTAAATATATATTCGGTCATGGCTGGTCTGTCCCGCCAAGAAAAATCAATGTCAAAATCAGGTGGATTGGCACGGTATAGGTTGATAAAACGTTCAAAGTAGAGGTCCAATTCCATAGGGTCCACATCGGTGATGCGAAGTAAATAGGCCACAATGCTGTTGGCACCACTACCACGTCCCACATAATAAAACCCTCTTCGACGTGCTTCAGATACAATATCCCAATTGATAAGGAAATAGGGGACAAATCCCATTTTTTTGATGAGCTTCAATTCCTTGTCCAACCGATTTTGGATGGAATCGGTAATCTTTTTGTATCGATAAGGAAGGCCTTCATAACATAACTTTTCAATGAGTTTTTCATCTTCTTCCATACTTCCCAAATAGCTATTGAGGTTTTGGGGTTTTCGGCCTTTTGAAAAATCAAAATGGATGCTGCAGCGGTTGAGCAGCTTTTCGGTATTCTCCAGAATGAAACTAAATTCTGAAAAGGCTTTTGCCAAGTTTTGGACAGGAAACATTTTTTCATTTTCGTTGGCCTCTTCTTCCTTTGGAAGTTTGCTCAATAGCACATTATTGTCAATGGCGCGAAGCAATCTATGGGCATTGAAATCATTTTTGTTACGGAAAGTAACTGGTTGTTGCGCTACCAATCTGTCTTTGAGCTTTACCAATCTGGAAAAAGGCAACCGTCTTAAATCTTGGATGGAAATCCCAACAAATTCATGATTTGAGAAATCCTGCAAGTCATTCAATAAAACCTGCTCAAAAGGATAAATGACAAAAGCATTTTTGAATATGGGTGCACGTTCTGGAATTTCCAAATTTTCATGAAGGTGATGGGACAAGAAATTGTTCAATTCGAGATAACCCTCGTTGTTTTGGGCAATTCCTATAAAACACTGGTTAGCACCATTTCTAAAATCAATTCCCAAAACAGGCCTAATCCCATATTCTGGAGCTTTCCGAACAAAATTAAGACAGGCAGAGGTATTGTTGATGTCTGTAAGCGCCAGTTGGGTCACTTGGTTTTGCTGAGCAAGCTCCAATAGCTCCAGTTCGGAAAATGTTCCGTAACGCATGCTGTAATATGTATGACAGTTTAGGTACACGGTGCTATTGTTTTCTGTGTGCCAGAACCACAGGGGGTTCCCCGTTAAACGGATTGTGCATGCTACCAATGGTCTTGGCACCCATAGCAGATGCCCTTACGATGCTTCGACTACCAAATCGATTTCTTACATAATCCATGGCTTGGTACAGGTTTAGGGTCTCTTCGGTATCTTCAAAAAGATTGATTTGATAATTTCCGGAGACCAAATGGCTGAACCGGATTCCTATCAACCGAACCAACATTCGCTTGTTGTATAGAAGTTTGAAGAGCTCCAATATTTTTGGAATGAGTACATGATCTGCACTGGTATATGGGATACGCAGTTGTTTGGAATAGGTATTGAAATCAGAATATCGAATTTTCACAGCGATACAAGCAGTTAATTTATCTCCTCTTCGTAGTTGATAGGCTAGGTTCTCGGTCATGGCGATTAGCATACCCTTTAATTTAACCACATCGATTGTGTCCCTGTCAAAGGTGCGTTCGTTTGAAATCGATTTACGGTCGCAGAAGGGTATTACGGGAGTATTGTCCATTCCGTTGGCCCGTTTCCAAATTACCCTGCCATTGGCCCCCAATACCCGTTGCATAATATCCATGGGCATTTCCTGTACCGTTTGTACTTTTCGAATGCCCAAATTCCGAAGAGTTTGATAAGTTTTGTCACCTACCATCGGAATCTTTTTAATGGATAGTGGAGCCAAAAATGGTTTTTCTAAACCAAAATCTATCTTAAGCTGATTGTTGGGTTTTGCCTCATTCGTTGCCACCTTGGAAACGACTTTATTTACGGATAAGCCAAAAGAAATGGGAAGACCCGTTTCCTTGATAATTTTTTGGCGCATCTCCGAAGCATATTTGTAAGAGCCAAAAAAACGGTCCATTCCCGAAAGGTCTGCGTAAAATTCATCAATGCTCGATTTTTCAAAAAGGGGCACATGCTCTTTGATGATGTCCGTGACCACATCCGAATACTTACTATATGTTCCTGCATTACCACGAATGACCACTGCTTCAGGGCAAAGTTCTTTGGCCATTTTCATAGGCATTCCAGAGTGTACTCCAAACCCACGGGTCTCATAACTACATGCGGCCACTACACCACGATCACTTGTGCCACCTACCAACAAAGGTTTGTGCATAAGCTCAGTGTTGATAATGCGTTCCACGGATACATAAAAAGTATCCAGATCTAGATGTAGAATGGTTTTTTCCATTGTTCAGTTGAGAGGAATGCTAAAATATGGAATAATTCCTAAAAAATGGAAAATATCCAATAAAAGAAATACAGAGATGATAATCTAGCTTTTATCGGAAAATCATTTATATCTTTGCTGTGTTGTGTTGGATTTCAATCTATAGGATTGGAATCAGGTTGAAACATCAAAAACGATGTTCACCAATGAAAGGCTTTCCATATGGAAGGCTTTTTTTGTTTGGATCAAGCTTTGTACAAGGTGTGTATTACAAAGTGCATCAAGGAAGCGGCCAGCTTTGCCGTTTGTCCATCAATATCATATTTGGGATTCATTTCGGCAAGATCCATACTGATTAACTTTCCGGAGCCGATAATGGTCTTGAGACATTCCAAAACAATCTGGGGTGCGAACCCCATAGGAGAGGGTGCGCTGACACCTGGCGCATAGGCAGAAGAAAACCCATCTAAGTCAATAGTCACATATACGTTATCAACCGTTTTGATGAAGGCATTCACCCAGGTATTGATTTCATCCAAAAACTGGATTTGGAAAGTGTCCGATAGAATAAAATTGACATCTAAATCCTTTGCAGTTTGAAAAAGTGACCGATCATTGGCATCTTTTCGAATGCCCAAGCAGAGATAATTGAAACTGTCGTTTTTTTCTTGGCACTCCATTGCGATTTGATAGAACGGCGTACCTGAATTGTTGTTGTCAACATTCTTTCGAAGGTCGAAATGTGCATCAAAATTGATGATTCCGACGGTTTGACCTTCCTTTTTTGAATCGAGATAATTTTTGATGCCATGATAATGCCCATAAGCGACATCATGTCCTCCTCCCAAAACAATGGGAAAGTGCTTGTTGTCTAAAAGAGTGATTACTGCATCAGAAAGTGCATTTTGGGCCGCTTCCATATCCTCATTTTTGCAGGTTATGTATCCTGCATCATAGAGCTGTACGGTACTTGGTAAATGATTGGGTAGTTTTCCAAAGCTGGTCTTAATGGTTTCGGGCCCTTTTATTGCTCCAACTCTTCCCTGGTTTCGTTTAACACCTTCATCACAGGCATACCCCAATAAAGCAATGGACTTTTTTGGTGGTTCTGGAATTTCTTCCAAAGGAACGCACTTCACTTTTTCATGAAGATAAAGGCTCTTGTTACTGACCCTTCCTTGCCAAATATCCTTTGTGGGTTTGCTGTAATGTTTCATTATGCATCAAAAAGATCGTCCAAAATATCGGTTTCCACTAGATTTGGTAAAGTTACTTTAAGATTTGGAGTTCGCTCCATTTCTCTTTTAATAGCAAACAAAGCTTCTTTATTCCTAGCCCAACTTCTTCGGGAAATACCGTTGTTCACATCATAAAACAACATGTTTTTTAATCGGATGGAAGCTTCTTCCGTACCGTCGAGTACCATACCAAATCCGCCATTCATGACCTCGCCCCAGCCAACACCACCACCATTATGTATGGAAACCCAAGTAGCTCCGCGGAAGCTGTCACCAATCACATTATGTATGGCCATATCTGCTGTGAATTTGCTGCCGTCGTAAATGTTGCTGGTCTCCCTAAAGGGGGAATCTGTGCCACTTACGTCATGATGATCACGTCCCAAGACAACTGGAGCAGAAATTTCACCTTTGGAAATGGCGATATTAAAAGCGTCTGCAATCTTGGCTCGGCCTTCGGCATCGGCGTATAAAATTCGAGCCTGCGAACCGACTACCAATTTGTTCTGTTCCGCTTCTTCAATCCATTTAATATTGTCCTGCATTTGTTGCTGGATTTCTTCAGGGGCTTCGGCCTTGATTTGCTTCATGATTTCCAAAGCGATAGCATCTGTTTTTTGTAGATCTTCTGGATTTCCAGAAGTACATACCCATCTAAATGGGCCAAAACCATAATCAAAACACATGGGCCCCAAGATATCCTGTACATAGGAAGGATATTTAAAATCGATACCGTTTGTAGCCATGACCTCACCACCGGCTCGAGAAACTTCGAGTAAGAAAGCATTTCCATAATCAAAGAAATAAGTACCCTTTTCTGTATGCTTGTTGATGGCGGTAATCTGTCTTCGCAACGATTCCTGTACTTTTTTCTTGAACTCGGTCGGGTTTTCGGCCATCATAACGTTAGCTTCCTCAAAGGATAAGCCAACCGGGTAATATCCACCAGCCCAAGGATTGTGCAATGAGGTTTGATCAGAACCTAAATGCACGAAAACACCTTCTTCAAAGAAGCGTTCCCAGACTTCAACGATGTTTCCGATATAGGCAAGGGAAACTACTTCATTTTCTGCGATAGCAGTTTTTGTTCTTTGAACAAGTTCGGAGATATCTGTCAATAATTCATCTACCCAACCTTGTTGATGTCTTTTTTTAGCTGCTTCGGGATTTACTTCAGCACAAACAGTGACGCATTCCGCTATGTTTCCTGCTTTGGGCTGGGCACCGCTCATCCCGCCCAAACCAGCAGTCAAGAAAACTTTTCCCTTAGGGAAATCGTTTTTGTCCAATACTTTTCTGAAAGCATTCATTACGGTAATTGCCGTTCCGTGTACGATGCCTTGAGGGCCGATGTACATAAAGGAGCCAGCTGTCATCTGACCGTATTGAGTAACGCCAAGCGCATTGAATTTTTCCCAATCATCGGGTTGGGAGTAGTTGGGAATCATCATGCCATTGGTTACAACAACTCTTGGCGCTTCTTTTGAAGAAGGAAACAAACCCATAGGATGTCCAGAATACATATGCAAGGTCTGCTCTTCGGTCATTTCAGCTAAATATTTCATGGTCAACAGGTACTGTGCCCAATTTTGAAAGACAGCACCGTTACCACCATATGTAATCAATTCTTCGGGATGTTGTGCCACTGCTGGATCAAGATTGTTCTGAATCATCAACATGATTGCTGCGGCTTGCTCGGTCTTGGCTGGATATTCGGAAATTGGACGGGCAAACATTGTATAGTCTGGCTTAAAGCGATGCATATAGATTCTACCGTATGCTTTGAGTTCCGTTGCAAACTCTGATGCCAATTCTTGGTGCCATGCTTTTGGAAAATAGCGTAACGCATTTTGAACGGCCAGTTTTTTCTCTTCTTTGGATAAGATGTCTTTGCGTTTGGGAGCTGGATTCCCACCTTCCGGATATGGTTTGGCGAGAGGTAATTCCGAAGGGATTCCTTGTAATATGCTTTCCTGAAATGCTGTTAATGTTGTGGTCATATCAATCTCTTTTAAAGACTTGTCTTCCATTCTTCCAAACTGTATTTGGTTTTAGCTGTCCTTGATGATAGGTAATTTCTTTATAGTCATTGGTTGGGAAAGTCACAAAATCAGCTAGAGCTCCGCTTTGCAAAACCCCTCTGTCTGCTAATTTTAAAGCTGCACTTGCCCTAAAAGTGATTCCGGCCAACACTTCGGCATTTGCTAGTTTTTCAAAAGTTCCCAAAATACTCGCTTGTGTGAGCAAATCGCCCATGGGAGCTGAGCCTGGATTATGGTCACTGGCAATTGCTAATGCTCCACCAGCATCCAAAATCTTACGGGCAGGGGTATAATCGCATCCCAATCCGATGGAAGCTCCTGGAAGTGCCATTGAAATAACATCACTTTTAGCCAAAAGTTGGATTTCTTTTTCGGTACTAGCTTCCAAATGGTCGGCACTTAGGGCGCCAAATTGTACAGCTACTTCGCTACCTCCGGGAGTAAATTGATCAGCATGAACCGTAATATCAAAACCCATTTCCTTTGCCTTTTCGAAATAAGAGACAATTTCCGTGGAGGAAAAAGCACTTTCTTCAACAAATGCATCAATTCGGGTTGCTAGGTTTTCAGACTTGATAATGGGAAACAAAGTCGATGTCATTTCTTCCAAATAGGTGTTATCGCTATTCCAATCTTTGGGCTTGATATGGGCGGCCAAACATGTGGCGATTAGGTCAACTTCTGTTTTTTCGTTGGCTTGTTTAATGGCCCTGAGCATTTTTAATTCTTGTTCAACGGATAATCCATAGCCACTTTTTACCTCAATGGTTGTGATGCCATTTTGTAAATGTTTTTTACTTCGTTCCAGAATGCCTTCAACAAGTTCTTCTTGCGAAGCTTTTCGGGTTTGGGTCACCGTGTCCCATATACCTCCACCTGCTTTTGCAATATCCAAATAGGAAATTCCGGCATTCCGCATGGCATAATCTCTGGCGCGAGTGCCACCAAAGCAAATATGGGTGTGAGCATCTACAAATCCTGGAAGGCAGATTTGCTCTCCTTCAATATGCTGGACGTCAACAGCATCTGATTTTAAATCCTCAAAAATGCCAACTTGTTCAATTCTTCCTTCGAAAACCAAGATTCCACCATTTTCAATGATGGGCAATTGCTGATCTGTAAGCGCGCCTTTTAAAGGGAGGCCAGACATCGGCAATAATTGGGTAAATGGACCTATTAATATGGGTTTGCTCATGGATTAATATATTTCAAATTCGTTAAGATGAGGTGCATTCCATTGCAGGTTGTTGTCTTTCATGGTTTTTTCAACTAGACCAATGATTTCTCCTCGCTGAATCATATCGATTCCTTTTTCAATATCATCGGCAAAAACCCGATCACTTTCTGCAAAAGGTACTTTGGTTCGAATGAATTTATGGATTTCATCCAACACTACACCGGATTTTAATGGTTTTCTAAATTCGAATGCCTGGGAAGCCGTAAGTAATTCAATAGCTAATATTTTTTCGACATTTTCAATGATCTGAAGTGCTTTTCTTCCACTTATCGACCCCATACTCACATGATCTTCCTGTCCCAAGGAAGTTGGAATACTATCCGCACTTGCTGGGAAACACAAGCTTTTGTTTTCACTGGCCAATGCTGCCGTAGTATATTGTAAGATCATATAACCAGAGTTGATTCCGGTATCTTCCATCAGTAATTTGGGAACTCCTGGACTATTGCCCTCGAGCGCCAAATAGATTCTTCGGTCTGAAATGTTCCCCAACTCAGATGCGGCCAGTGCAGCATAATCGAGAGCCATGGCAAGAGGTTGTCCGTGAAAATTTCCGCCACTTATGGTAAGGTCATCATTTATGATGACAGGATTGTCCGTTACGGAATTCAGTTCCACTTCTAGCAATTCTTTTAAATGAAGCCATGCATTTCTGGATGCTCCGTGTACTTGAGGCATGCAACGAAGCGAATAAGGGTCTTGTACCCGTTCGCAATCAATATGATCTTCTAAAATCTCAGAACCTTGAAGCAAAGTTCGGATACGTCCTGCCACATGCTGGTTCCCTTTAAAAGGTCGGAGTGCATGCAATTCTTCAAAAAAGGGTTTCATTGAACCTTGAAGTCCTTCCAACATCATTGCACCTACAATATCGGCCTGTCGTAAACAATGTTGTAGTTTTTGAACAACCAAAACTCCATGGGCTGCAATAAACTGTGTGCCATTGATCAAGGCTAAACCTTCTTTGGGACCAAGTTCTAATGGTTTGAGTCCTGTTTTTTCAAACAATTCTTCGGTAGAAATGGTTTTGCCCTGATAATTTACCTTTCCTAAACCTATAAGTGGCAAAAACAAATGGGATAGGGGAGCTAAATCGCCTGAAGCTCCGACCGAACCTTGAGAGGGAACGACCGGAATGGCATCCTGTTCCATATGCCAGAGCATTCGTTGAATAGTGGTTTCTGCTATACCGGAATACCCTTTGGCCAGAGCATGGATTTTTAAAATGAGCATCAACTTGGACAACCTTTCGGAAATGGGCTTGCCCACTCCAACACTGTGGCTCTGCAAAATATTGGATTGCAGAATTTTTGTGTCCTCTTTGGAAATTTTGGTATTGCACAAAGGGCCAAATCCGGTGTTGATTCCGTAAACGGTTTCCCCCTTATCCACAATATTTTGAACCCGATTTTGACTTGCCTTGATTCTTTCAAGACATGAATCGGTTAAAATGCCTTTTACATTGCCTTTTGAGATGCCAATCGCAATACCTGCGGTTAAATGATCTTCACCAAACTGAAATGTTTTGGGTAGCTGCATGGTTTTTATTTTGAAATATAAAAGTACTTTGTCTTTTTAATAATTACCAATACTTATTTTTATAGTATTTAATAAGCATGAATTATCAAATAGAACTACGACATTTCATTTATTTTTTGGCTGTGGCCGAAGAACTGCACTATAGAAAGGCGGCTGAAAAGCTATTTATCTCGCAGCCAGGATTGAGTACACAAATCAAACAAATGGAGGGAATTTTGCAGACCCAACTTTTTGTGCGGGATAAAAAGAAAGTCAGTTTAACTCCTGCCGGAGAATTTTTAAAAGGAGAAGTGGAATTTATCTTAAACCATTTGGAGCAAACCCAGAAACAACTAAAGCTTATTGGTGATGGACATTCTGGTGAAATTAGGATTGGTTTTTTGGGTTCAGCTATGCAAAATGTGATTCCTAAACTGCTTTTGGAAATGAAAGAGAAATTTCCTTTTGTTCATACTAGCTTGGAAGAACTTTCCAATAAAGCCCAGATAAGTGCCATTTTAAGAGACAAATTGGATCTTGGTTTTGTGCGATTGTCGCGAGTTCCAAAGGGCTTAAAAATCAAACCTGTATTTGAGGATACATTCTCATTGGTCTTACCAAAGGATTATCCGCTCAATGAAAAAAGTTTTAAAGGAATCCATCAGGTTTCTCAAGATGATTTTATCCTTTTTTCCCAAGATTATAGTCCGCTGTACTACGACACGGTAATGAGTATTTGCGAAGATGGAGGTTTTACGCCCAATGTTTCGCACAAATCGGTTCATGCACAGACTGTTTTTAAACTTGTGGAAAACAATCTTGGTATTGCCCTGGTGCCAACAGCTTTACAATACGGATTTCAAATGGAAGTGAAGTTCATCGAACTTAAAAAAATAAAACAACGGGCTATTTTATCAGCAGTTTGGAAGGAGGACAATCGAAATCCGACATTGCAAAACTGCATCGATTTACTTTTACAAGAATAAACTGATAGATTTTTAAGAAAGAGAAAACAAATAGGTTAACAAACAATTTGATTATAACCAAAAACACTATTTGATTAACTTAGCAGTACATGGGCAGAAAAAAGAAACACGGTTTTTGGCTTATTTTGGTACTACTTATCGCTGTAGTAATGTCTACTTATTTTTATCAACGCGATACCAGTTTCTACCTTTTTGCTGACGATAGTGAATTTAGTGAAATCAGGTTAAGATTTAAATGGTGGATAATTACACATTTTAGTTTTGCTGCTTTTACTTTGTTCGTTGGTCCAATCCAATTCATCCCACAAATAAGAAAAAAATACATAAAGCTTCACAGATTCGCGGGAAAGCTCTATGTAGTTGGGTCCATTATTTCCGCAATAACGGTTTATGTTTTGTTGGCTACCACTTATGAGTTGCCTGGTGCTATACCCTCCTTGGGGTTACTAGCCACAATTTGGTTGTTTACAACCATAGCAGCATATCGTTTCATAAGAAAAGGAAATATTATAAGACATAAAGAATTTATGCTTAGAAGTTATGTTTGTGGTTTGGCATTCGTATTTATCCGTTTGCTTCCTGAGGTAAATAATGTGATTGGAATATTCAATTTCATTGAGGATGACGAAATGAGAAGAACAGTTTACGAATGGATTTGTTGGGTTTATCCTTTAATTACTATAGAATTTTGGCTGGTTTGGAGAAAGCAACTTCTTAAGGCCTAAGCTGTATAACACTGGTTAAATAAAATTAGACAGTTCTGTTATAAGCAGTTAAACAATAATTGACAAAGTTCAATAAAACGATATGATATTTAATCTGATAAAGAACCGCAGAAGCATTTTTCCTGCACAATACAATAACAAACTGATTGATAAGGAAATTATCAAGAAAATCTTGGAAGCTGCCAATTGGGCTCCGACCCATAAAAAAACCGAACCTTGGCGTTTTAAGGTGCTAATGGGTGAATCCAAAGCCAAGTTGGGAATGTTTCTGTCCTATAAGTATATGGAAACAGACCCCAACCCCAAACAGATTAAAGTGAAAAAGTTAATGGAAAACCCTAAAAGGGCAGGGGCCATTATAGCGATTTGTATGCAACGTGATCCCAAGGAAAGTTTACCAGAATGGGAAGAAGTTGCAGCCACGGCCATGGCAGTTCAGAATATGTGGTTGTACTGCACGGAAATGGGAATAGGCAGTTATTGGAGTTCCCCCGGTCTTATAAAATATATGGATGAATTCATCGATTTGGAGAAAGGTGAAAAATGCCTTGGATTTTTCTATATGGGGTATTATGATGAGGAACCACCTTCGGTAGAGCGAAGACCTATTGCGGAAAAAGTGCAATGGTTAGAATAACAGAATCAGGAATTATTCCTTGGTATATTCAAAAATAGCACCACCTTGTTTCAACAGCATTTTTGCAGTGTCTGGAACAAATTCCAAGACAATTCCTGCAGAGTCAAAACGAAAAACGGTATCACTAGTCGCGGTTAAAGGAAACGAAGGCTGACCGGTGGCTTGAGCAATCAAAGAACCATTGTTTGCGCTAATAGTAATTTTCAGTTGTATTTGTTTGCTCGAGTATTCTCCTACATAAGAATCTAGCACTTCAGCTTTGGTGTTATGATCAGTAAAGTTTGGAATTTCAAACGGAATACCTTGAACGGCACTTAAGGCATAGATTAAAATATCATTGTTGTTGTATGCCGACCCATTAGAAGTTAGTGCAATTGCTATTTTCGACTCTTTTAGATATCCCAAAAAGGAACTGAAACCGTCAATTCCCCCAGTATGTCCATAAACGATTTCATTTCCGAACGGAAACTGTATAATGCCCATTCCCATTCCATTTTTGATTGTAATCATCTTTTCAAGATTTTCAGCGGAAATCAATTTTTCATTGAAGAGGGCATTGATAAATATGTTTAGATCTGAAGGATTGGAAACAATCGAACCAGCTCCTATAGGAATGCTCATATCTGTTTCATTTTGTTTCATCCACTTTCCCGAAAAGCGATAGGAATTACTTTCATAATTTTCTATGGAAATGGCGCTGCCCACATATGTGTTTGAAAGTTGAAGCGGGGCTGTTATTTTTTCCTTTAAAAGAGTTGAGTACGGCTTTTTGAAAATATCCTCCAAAATAAAAGCCAACAACACATAATTTGAATTGCTATACTCAGTTTTGGCTCCAGGTTTAAAAACATTGGAATGTTTTTTAATAATTTCCAACATCTCGTTCCTGGATTTTGCCTGGGTGTTCCAAGTAAGATAATCTACAGCGTTTGTAAAGTTAAAGATGCCGCTTTGGTGCTGTAAAAGATGTGTTACAGTAATATCTTGAGCATTTTCCAAGGCTGGAAAAAACTTGAAAAGAGAATCGTCAAGACGAATTTTTCCTTCATCCACAGCCATTAAAACCAATGTTGAGGTAAACATTTTGGAAACAGAACCAACACGATATTTGGTTGTAGTATTGGGCTTTTTGGATTTCTCTAAATCCGCGTAGCCTATAGCTCGGGAATAAATTTGAGAATCATCTTGGGAAATGGCTATACTGCCCATGAATTTGTCATTGGCTTCAAGGACACCAAAAACACTGTCAAGCTTGGCTTTATTGAATGTTTGGGAATGGCCAAATGAACATACCAGTAAAAATGCCAGAAAGACTATTTTAACACTCTTGTTTGGTTGAAGTTTTAAAGGCTTTTTATCCATGGAAAAAAGTGTTTAGGAAAAAGTAAAGATGTCAGAAATATATTTAACGGCTACGATGATAAAAAAGACAAGATAACCAGCAGTTAAAACAAACTTCATAAAAGTACCTGTCAAAAACCCAATAAAGGAACCCAATGCAGCTTTCATAGCTGTTTTTTGATCGGCCTTATTTATTAACTCACCTACCAACGCACCCACAAAAGGCCAGATTATAATACCAAAAGGGCCAAATATTGGAAAAAAGATGGCCACTAGCAATCCGACAATGGTACCCCACATCCCAGCTTTGCTTCCACCGAATTTTTTAGTTCCTGCAGCAGGGATTACATAGTCCATAACAGTAACGGCAAGGGCAAGAACCAGTGTTCCTCCTAAAATCCACCAATTGTCCGGTACTGCCTTGGTCAAGTAAAGCAATAGTAGCCCAACCCAACTAATTGGAGGTCCTGGTAAAATTGGAAGAAAACTACCTAAGATGCCCACAAGCATTAAAAGGAATCCTATAATAAGTAGAGCTATATCCATAGTTCAATTTCCTATAAGACAAATGTAAGAGGGATTTGTTACAATTAGCGTCTGCAAGTTTTAAACTAAAAAATTAGTTTAAACTAAAATTTTAGTTATATTTGTTTTGAGATTAAACTAAAAAATTAGTTGAAATGAAACAATTGACCAAGGCGGAGGAGGAGATAATGCAAATGTTATGGCATTTGAAAAAAGCAAATGTTGCTGCAATAATTGAAGAATTGCCAGACCCCAAACCGGCTTATAATACTATTTCGACCATTATTCGAATATTGGAAGATAAAGGATTTGTAGACCATGAAAAAATAGGCAAGGGGCATATTTATTATCCGTTGCTAAAAAAAGAGGAGTACAGTAATCAATCCATTTCAAAATTGGTGGATGGCTACTTTCAAGGATCTTTTAAAAGCATGGTGTCTTTTTTTATGAAGAAGAACGATATCAGCCTAAGTGAATTGGAAGAGATTATGCAAAAAATCAAAAACGAAGAAAAATGATTACTTACATATTAGAATGTTTGACCATTCAAGTGGTGTTTTTGTTAGTATATGATCTTTTTTTAAAAAAAGAGACTTTTTTACAATGGAACCGGGCATATTTGCTGGCCACATTTTCTCTTTCCTTGTTTCTTCCTTGGATTAAAATAAAAGCTTTTCAAACTGTCTTTCAAGAAAACTTGACTCAATATCAACAATTTTTATGGCAATTGGATGAGGTGGTTCTCTCTGCAAACATCTCGGGAAATTTATTTTGGGAAGGTGTAAACTGGGTCTATATAATGCAAGGATTAGGAAGTCTGGTTATGATAGTGTGGTTGCTATTGAAGTTAAACTATATCCGAACACTTAAGAGGAATGGTGCTGTTTCTCAAGAAAGTGATTTTATCAAGGTTGTCATTCCTAAGAGTGAACAGGCGTTTTCTTTTTTTAAAAATATATTTCTGGGTGATGCTATACCTGAAGAAAAACGTGAGAATATTGTGACCCATGAGAAGGTTCATGTCAAACAACGACACTCTTGGGATCTTATGTTTTTTGAGTTCATGCGTATTCTATTTTGGTTTAATCCGCTGGTTTATGTTTTTCAAAACCGTATTTCAGAAGTGCATGAGTTTATTGCTGATGCCGAAGCCGCCAAAACAAATAAAAAGAAACAATATGAACTCTTGCTTTCAGAAGTCTTCCAGAGCCAAAACTTTAGTTTAGTCAATCAATTTTTTAAACAATCATTAATCAAAAAACGAATAGTCATGTTAACAAAGGAAAAATCAAAAACAATTTATCAATTTAAATATGGATTATTACTACCTATAGTTTTGGGTATATTAATGTATACTTCTTGTGATATGGGACCTGCTGAGAATAAAGCCCAGGAGGACTCCTTATCAATGCAAATTGCTGCACTTCAAGAAGAGATTGAAAAGAAAGATTCACTATCGCAACAGGAAAAAGAGGCTTTGACGGGAATGATTTATGAAGTATTCCCGAGAGAGGTAAAAGGTATTTCTGGAAAAGAAGGGAATATACAATTTAGTGGTGTTCCCTTTTCTGCTGTGGAAGAAGTTCCCATTTTTCCTGGTTGTGAAGGTGCTGAAGACAAAGAAAAATGTTCTTTGCAAAAAATCATGGAACATATTAGGAAGAATTTTAAGTACCCAGAAGAAGCAGAAAAACAAGGTATTCAGGGAAGGGTTAATGTTATTTTTGAAATTGACAGTGAAGGAAATGTAGGCAACATTAGAAAGAGAGGTCCACATAAGTTATTGGAAGATGAAGCTGAGCGCATCATTGCTAAATTGCCTAAAATGATTCCTGGAAAACACAAAGGAAAACCTGTACATGTGCCTTTCAGTTTACCAATTTCATTTAAATTGGACTGATACGTTAAGAATTCAAAGCAAAAAGCCTGAGAATGTTTTTTCAGGCTTTCTCTCTTTCATACATCTTGTCAAAAAGTCGTAATTTCAACCAAATATTAGGGGCTGTATGCGGAAGCTTGTATTGTTGATGTTTTTAGGTTTGTTTACTTCTTGTGAACTCTTCACATCGAAAGAAGAACAGACCAAAAATAAGGTCGACGAAGAACTTTTGGCGATTGATTGGAACGATGTGGACCAATATCCCCTATTTGAAGGTTGTGACGAAACCGCACCAAAAGAAATTCAACGGGATTGTTTTCAAAATGAAATGCTGAAGATAGCGTCCGACACCTTAGATAGTCTATCTTTTGAAGTGGATAATGATTTGGAAGATACCTTGTACATAGATTTTGAGGTCGATGAACATGGCTTTATCTCTATCTTGGAAATGGAGGAGAAACAGTCGGTTTTAAACGAAATAGCCGATTTTAATGAACAAATTACGGAGCGATTGAATAACCTAACGGTGGCCCCAGCCCTTAAAAGAGGAATACCTGTTGGCTTAAGATTTCGACTTCCTCTTGTTATAAATACCCAATAACGATTTGGCTTCAGAGAAGATTATTTTAGGAATCGACCCAGGTACAACGGTTATGGGTTTTGGAATCATTAGGGTCATCAATAAGCAAATGCAATTTGTTCAGATGAACGAATTGATGCTTAAAAAGTATAGTGACCACTATACCAAATTAAAACTCATTTTTGATCGTACCGTGGAGCTTATAGATACCTACCATCCCGATGAGATTGCTATTGAAGCTCCATTTTATGGAAAAAATGTGCAGTCTATGCTCAAATTAGGACGTGCCCAGGGTGTTGCCATGGCCGCAGGACTTTCTAGACAAGTTCCTATTACGGAGTATATGCCCAAAAAAATCAAGATGTCAATCACTGGTAACGGAAATGCCAGTAAGGAACAAGTGGCGAAAATGCTCCAAAGCGTTCTAAAGCTTAAAACACTTCCCAAAAATCTGGATAGTACTGATGGATTGGCCGCTGCCGTTTGCCATTTTTACAATGAGGGTAGGGTCGATGTTGGTAAAAGTTATACCGGATGGGAAGCCTTTGTAAAGCAAAACCCTAAAAAAATTAATAAATGATCAATTTACAATGACCAATTATAAATTGGTGCCCAATAATTAAACTTTTAAACCTACTTATATGTTCAAAGAGAACCCGTTATGGATTAAATCATATGACTTTGCTTTGAAAATTATTCATTTATATAAGAAGCTAAACAAAGAAAAACGAGAATATATTCTATCCAAACAGCTATTACGTTCAGGTACTTCGATAGGGGCAAATGTATCAGAAGCCAATGGCGCCATTTCAAAAGCAGATTTTTCTGCGAAAATTTCAATTTCCTATAAAGAAAGCTTGGAAACTAAGTATTGGCTCTTGTTGTTAAAAGATTCTGACTATATAAATGTTGAACAAGCAGATAGTTTGATTAAAGATGCGGATGAACTTTCCAAAATCATGTTTTCTATTCTCAAGACTACTAGAATTAACAAATGATTCATTGTAAATTGTTCATTGATAATTGAACACTGGAATGAGCGGAATTTACATTCACGTGCCGTTTTGCAAACAAGCGTGCCATTATTGCGACTTTCATTTTTCCACACAATTGGGGAAGAAGGAGTCTATGATTAAGGCGCTTCAAAAGGAATTGGAGCTCAGAAAAGGAGAGTTTCAATCCGTAACTGTGGAAACTATTTATTTTGGAGGAGGTACCCCTTCAGTTTTAGAGATATCTGAAATAGAAGCACTGATTAATGCGGTATATGGGCATTATGAGGTAATTGAGCATCCGGAGATTACGCTTGAGGCAAATCCCGATGATTTGTCCATAAACCGCATAATTGAACTATCTGAAAGCCCCGTTAATCGACTAAGTATTGGAATCCAATCCTTTTATGATGAGGATTTAAAATTAATGAACCGCGCCCATGATGCTGGTGAAGCAGAAGATTGTATCCGAGAAGCAAAAAAGTATTTTGATAACATTACTATCGATTTGATTTATGGAATCCCGGGTATGGACAATGACCGATGGAAAGCCAATATCAAAAAAGCTCTTGCTTTTGAATTGCCCCATATTTCAAGTTATGCTTTGACGGTGGAACCCAAAACTGCTCTCAAAAAGTTTATAGAAAAAGGAGTGATTGCAGACGTGGATGATGAACAGGCGCAAGCTCAGTTTAATATCTTGGTCCAGGTTCTGGAGCAACAAGGATATATAAATTATGAAATTTCCAATTTTGGAAAACCTGGATATTTTTCTAAAAACAATACGTCATATTGGTTGGGCAAAAAGTATATTGGAATCGGTCCTTCGGCCCATTCCTTCGATGGTAAAAACAGGGGCTGGAATATCAGGAACAATATAAAATACATTCAAGCTTTGGAAAATGATGTCGTTCCGATGGAAATTGAAACCTTGACCAAAAGAGATAGATACAATGAATATGTAATGACCGGTCTTCGCACAATTTGGGGGGTTTCGTTGGATAAAATTGAGAAAGAGTTTGGTGAGGAATACGCTAATTACATCCATCAGCAAGCTGAAAAATATATAGAGCAGGATTTAATCTCCTTTACAGAGGGAAAGTTATTGACAACCAACAAAGGAAAGTTTTTAGCAGATGGAATTGCGTCGGATCTTTTTATGGTTAACTTGAAAGCATGATTGCGACCCTAAAATATAATTCCAGGAATCATAAAATCGATTTATCAAAACCCTTGGATATTTCAATTCCACTTCGTGGAGGTGAAGGAAATGTAAACGCTTGGTATTTAAATGCTCCAACAATAACACCACACCAAGAAGATGATTTTATTGGAAAAGTATCCGAAGGTGCTCCTGTAAACTTTAACGATATTTGGTTCAATCCACATTCGCATGTGACCCATACCGAATGCTTGGGTCACATTACAGAGGACTTTCATTCCATAAACCAAAACCTGAAACGGTTCTTTTTTTTGGCAGAAGTAATCACTGTTGCACCTGAAAAGCGTGGAGAGGATTTTGTCATTTCAGCAAAACAATTGAAGTATGCTTTGGGAAATAAAAAAAGAGAAGCTTTGGTTATACGCACAATTCCAAATATGAATAACAAACGCTCCTTGCAATATTCACATACAAATCCACCATACCTTTTGGAAGAAGCCGCCAACTATCTTATTGAAAAAGAAGTTGATCATTTACTGGTGGACCTTCCCTCGGTGGATAAAGAAAAGGACGATGGAGCACTGTTGGCCCATAATGCGTTTTGGAATATGAGCGGAAAACCTAGAACAAACGCCACTATTACAGAATTTATTTATGTGGCCAATACCATTGAAGATGGCTGTTATTTTTTAAACCTTCATGTTGCACCTTTTGAAAACGATGCTAGTCCTAGTAGACCGGTTTTATATAAAATTTTATAAATATGAAAGTGATCCTAAGATTAGAAGAGTTCACGCTATTATTTCTTGGTTTTTTCCTTTTTATGAGGATGGATTTAACTTGGTGGTGGTTTTTTGCCTTGCTGCTAACACCTGATATTGGAATGCTTGGTTATTTGGCAGGAAATAAAGTGGGAGCATTCACCTACAACTTATTTCATCATAGAGGCGTTGGACTGTTATTATACTTTCTTGGCATTAGTTACCTTAACCTTCCAGTTTTGGAACTGATTGGGATTATCATTTTTTCGCATGCAGCTATGGATCGAATATTTGGATATGGTCTTAAATATGAAAAAGGATTTAAATTTACTCACTTAGGCGAAATAGGGAATAAAAATGGATAGCGCTTTAGAAACCTTTTTAGGCCTTATTCTCGGAGCAATACTTATGTATTGGTTGTTTTCTTTCTTTCGGAAAAAGAAAAACAAGGAGGTAACCAAACAGCAATCGACTGTGTTATTGGATAAGATAAAGAGTGTTTGTAAACTGATTTCTGTTGAAGGGGATTTTGCTGAGATTTATCACTACGAGAATACCAAAGGAGGCGTAATGAATCTTTTGAGCAGCAAGAAAAAAGCCTTGATCATTGTCAAAGCCAAAGCTCATATTGGTTATGATCTTCAGAAACTAGGATTGAAAGCTGACAATAAAAACAAGAAAATCATCTTGACCAATTTTCCTGAACCTGAAGTGTTGTCCATAGAACCAGAGCTTCAATATTACGATGTCAAAAATGGCTTGTTCAATAGTTTCTCATCAGAAGATTTGACGAAGGTCAATCAAGAGGCCAAAGATCATATTAAACAGAAAATACCGGAAAGTGGGCTTATGCAAACAGCTAGAAAAGAAGCGCTGCAGGCTGTATTATTGGTTGAGAAAATTGTGGAGACCATTGGCTGGACATTGGACTATTCGGCTTTGGAAATTTCAAACAGAGAAAAACAATTATTGGAAGAATAAGATAGTATGAAAACAGGAATTATTACTTTAGTTTTTACCGCGATTATTACGACTACAAGTTTTGCACAAACTGCAGATAACATGAAGAATTTTGACCCGGCTTTTGCCCACACCGTATATTTTTGGTTCAAGAATCCAGATAATCAAACCGATAGAGCGAAGTTTGAAACTTCATTAAAAACATTCTTGAGGAATTCCAAATACGCCAAAACCAACTTCATTGGAACAGCGCCAGAAGCAACTCGCGGTGTGGTAGACGGTTCATTTACCTATTCTTTAATAGTCACCTTTGAATCTGCAGAAGCACAAGAAGGGTATCAAAAAGAGGAAGCCCACCTTATCTTTATAGAAGAATGTAAAGACCTATGGGAAAAAGTGATTGTGTATGATTCTTTTGGTATTTAAGAATGAATGTAGAAGAGCTTAGAGTTTTCTGTTTGCACAAAAAGGGAGTAACAGAAGAATTTCCTTTTGATGAGCATACTTTGGTTTTTAAGGTAATGGGAAAAATGTATGCTTTGATTCCCTTGGAAAGAAAGCCTCCACAATGCAATTTAAAATGTGACCCTGAAAGAGCAGTTGAACTTCGGGAGGAATACGATGGACTGATCACCCCGGGCTATCATATGAGCAAAAAGCATTGGAACACACTTTTTCTGGATAATTTATCTCCTGAACTTATTAAGGAATTGGTAAACCATTCATACGATTTGGTGGTGTCAGGTTTAACCAAAAAACTAAAGGACGAATTAAAAGCCATACCCTAATACTAGGAAAAATCTTCTAAATTTCACCGAAACATTTTTACCATTCGTCGACAGTTTTTCTGGATTTGACTATTTTGTAGTCCTTTTCTGAGGATAATTTTGAAATTTTGTATCCTAAATTAATTGTGCCATGAATGTACTGTTCATAGAAGACGACATGATCGAAACAATGAAGTTGCAACGAGCAATTACAAAGTTCGAATCCAAGCACGAGATAACCGAGGCTAAAAATGGAGAAGAAGCTTTGGAAATCTTAAAGAATAGTCCATTGCCTGATATTATCCTTTTGGATTTAAATATGCCGCGTATGAGCGGGATTGAATTTCTTACCACTATAAAGGCAGATGATAGACTAAAATATTTGCCGACGATAATTTTGACCACATCGGAAAATCGGGTCGATTTATTAAAATGCTTTGAGATAGGAATCGCTGGTTATATCATAAAGCCTTTAAAATATGAAGATTACGAATCCAAATTAAAGAAGGTTTTTGATTATTGGGAAATCAGTGAATTGATCAAAGGCTAACAAAAATCCGTATTTCACAACATAATTTTTAAAATAAGGTAGTATAATTCCTACTTTTAAATCATAATATTCTTATTATGAAAGGAATTGTGTTTACCGAGTTTTTAGAAATGGTCGAGGCAACCTACGGTTTGGAGGTTGTTGATACCATTATAGAAAATTGTGATCTTCCTTCTGGTGGTGCTTATACTTCTGTAGGTACCTATGACTTCAATGAAATGGTTAGTCTGTTATCGGAATTAACCAATACTACAGGCATTTCTCAACAAGATTTGTTGTACTCGTTTGGATATTATCTATTCGATGGTCTTGTTGCCGCACATCCAGAAGTTGTATCCAGCTACAAAAGTCCAATAGGGCTTTTGAACTGTATTGAGGATCATATCCACATACATGTCCGAAAGTTATATCCGGATGCCGAACTCCCCGAGTTTAAAATTCTTTCCAAAACTGACAACAGCTTGGAGATGATCTATACATCTTCAAGAGGATTGTATGCTTTGGCCCATGGGCTTATTGTAAAAACGTTTGAATATTTCGAAAAAGTAGTAAAAGTCGATTATAAATTATTGAATGAAAACGGTACAGAAGTCAGGTTTGCGATCGTCCAAAATGGATAATAGCCAAGTTTCCATATTAAAGAGAGCATTGGAACGGGAGAAAAAAGCCCGTAAGACTGCCGAAAACCTTCTAGAAAGTAAAGCGAAGGAATTGTATGATGCTTCACTTCATCTGAAAGAAGCAAATGGACGTTTGGAGACCTTGGTGAACAACAAAGGAAACCGCATTGATAGTGCCTTTATCAATATTATTGATCCCTATGTGGTCATGGACATGATGACCAACGTAATCAATATGAATGCTTCGGCTAAAGAATTCCTGGGGTTTGACCATACCAAAGAAGAGGTAAATCTATCCAATCTGGTTCATCCTGACTATTTGGAGTACACTGCAGAATCGTTCCAGACCTTAATGCAGGTTGGGATTTTAAAGAACTATTCTGCGAAAATTGTCACGAAAAATCTAGGTGAAAAGCACGTAAATATCAACGCAAGTTTAATCTACAATGATGAAGGGAGACCCATTGCTGCACAAGGAGTTATTCGAGATATAACCCAAGATGTAGAGATTCGGAAACTATTGGAAAATCAAAAAAAACAGCAGGATATTATTGTTGAGAATTCCTCATTGGGGATTCTGTTGATTGTTAAAGACAAAATTATAAAGGCAAATAAATCCTTCGTAGATCTTTTGGGATATTCAGAACTGGAACTCAAAAAACTTTCAATAAATGATATATCCTCACTTGAGGATAGCAATCTCTACGAAAATTTACTTCAGAAAAGTCTGGATGATGACACCAAGAAATTCTCCATTGTTCGAAAATTCTACAAAAAGAATGGCGAAACACTGTACGGAAAAACTTCAATGAGCTCCCTGATGGACTCTAGTGGAGATATTGAATATAGTGTGGCAATGATTGAAGATATTACCCATGAAAAGATTTCTGAGGAAAAAATAAGAGCGTCCGAAGAGCGTATGGCGACGCTCATCAAGAATTTGCAAACAGGTATTTTATTGGAAGATCAGGACAGGAAAATTGTTTTGGCCAACCAGAAGTTTTGCGATCTTTTCGCCATTCCCGTTTCACCAGATGTGCTAAAGGGAGTCAACAGTGAAAGGTCTATCCACAAATACAAAAATATGTTTCTCGAGCCTGAGGAATCCATGAAAAGGATTGATCAAGTAATCCATGAAAAGGAAGTGGTCACTGCCGATGAAATGGAACTTTTGGACGGACGAACCTTTGAGCGAGACTATATTCCGCTGTTCAACAACGGCGAGTATCAAGGACACTTATGGAGTTATAATGATGTAACCTTAAGAAAAAACTACAGAAAGAATCTCGAGATACAAAAAGAAAAATACAGTAGCATAATTGCCAACATGAATCTTGGTTTGGTTGAGGTTGATGGTAGTGGCAATATTTTAATGGTCAACCAGAGTTTTGCTGATATGATCGGGTACTCTGAAGATGACCTTATAGGCAAAAATATATATGAAGCTATGCCTATTGTCCATGAAAGTGAAGATGAACTGAAGCTACAAAAGAAGAAAAGACAAGAAGGAATCTCAGACTCTTATGAAGTTGCCATAAAAATAGCCAATGGCGAAAAGAGATTTTGGTTGGTGAGCGGTGCTCCAAGATACGATGATGCAGGAAACGTTGTCGGTTCGATAGGAATTCATCTGGACATCACAGATCAAAAAAATCTTGAACTTCAAAAAGAGAATCTGTTAAATGAATTAGAGGCAAGTAATAAAGGACTTCAGGAGTACGCCCATATTGTATCCCATGACCTTAAATCCCCTTTGCGAAGCGTAAGTGCTTTGGCCAGTTGGTTATACGATGATTATAAGGATGCCTTAGATGAAAGTGGACGGTACAACCTCAAAATGATGCAAGAGAAAATTGAGGGGATGGACAAGCTGATCACGGGAATTCTAAAATACTCTACGGTAAACAGTGATACCCTTGACAATACCGATGTCGATGTTAATGGGGTAATTCGGGAAATCGGTGAGATTATTTATATCCCTGAAAATGTAAAAATAAAGACCAAAAGAGAATTGCCGGCAATAAAGGCTGACAAGACCAAAATCCATCAATTGTTCCAAAACTTTTTAAGCAATGCAGTAGTAAACATTGATAAAAAGGATGGACTCGTGGAAATAGATTACAAGGAACATGAGACCCATTGGGAATTCAGCATAAAAGATAACGGTGTTGGAATTCCGAAGGAGTATCATGAAAAGATTTTTCAAATATTCCAGTCAATAGGGAATAATGAACGCTCAACAGGAATTGGACTTTCCATAGTCAAAAAAATCATTGATAGATATCGTGGGAAAGTATGGCTGGAAAGCGAAATTGGAGAAGGAACTACCTTCTATTTTACATTGGAAAAAGAATCTAAAATCAAGAAAAAATGAAAGTAAATCAAGCTAAACGATTCAAAGATGGTGAGTGGGATTTCATTCAGGACCAACCCCTAAAAGAACCATTGGTTTTGGTTTTTGGAGATCGGTTTTTGCTAGAGTCAGAAGACTTATATGAGGAGGTGAAAAAGATGTATCCCGACGGACACCTAGTATTTGGCTCCACATCTGGTGAAATCATGGAAACCCATGTTTTCGAAGAAAGTATAACACTGACCGCTATAGAATTCGAGCGGACCAAGTTTGAAATTGTAAGTGAAAATGTATCGGATTTTGTGGATATCGAAAATATGGGATTGGCGATTTCAAATCAATTTGACTTTAAAAAACTGAACCATATGTTCATTGTTTCCGATGGGAGTTTTGTGAACGGAAGCGGACTTATTGAAGGTCTTGAATCTGCTGAAGGATTTAAAGCTTCAATTACCGGCGGCTTGTGTGGGGATGGAGCTCGGTTCGAAAAAACATTGACTTCATATAATGAAACTCCCAAACAGGGAGAAGTAGTTGCCGTAGGTTTCTATGGTGAAGATTTGGAAGTGTCTTATGCCAATTTTGGAGGTTGGACCCCATTTGGACCGGAAAGAACCATTACAAAGTCTGAAGGCAACGTGCTTTATGAAATTGACGGAAAGCCAGCACTCGACTTGTATAAAAAATATCTGGGAGAAAAGGCAGCGGAACTCCCACAAGCGGCTCTTTTATATCCATTGACCGTGCAGCAAAACGACCAATCAGAGCCATTGGTAAGGACTATTCTGAATATTGATGAAGATGCTAATTCTATGATTCTAGCAGGAGACGTACCTCTAAACTCCAAGGTGCAATTAATGATGTCCACTATGGATGACATCGCGGAAGGAGCTTCGAATGCAGCCGAATTGGCTATGCGGGATAGGAAAAGTAAACCGGAGTTGGCCATATTGGTGAGCTGCGTGGGAAGAAAGTTGGTTTTGGATCAGCGAACTGAAGATGAAATTGAAGAGGTGGCAGATATTATTGGTGACCAAGCTAAGATCGCCGGATTTTATTCTTATGGTGAAATGGCGCCGTTCGCTGGAAAAAACGAATGCCAATTACATAACCAGACCATGACCTTAACATTAATGAGTGAATAAATGCATTCTCTACTTAAAAGACAGATAAAGAAATTTTTTCCCAAGGAATTGATCGAACGTTCTGAGTTGGAGGTGTTTTTTGATTCCGTAAGTAAGTCGTATTCAGATTTTGATGAAAAACTGAAGATGATTCAACGGGCAACGTCTTTAAGTTCTGAAGAATTGTACAATGCCAATTTACGTTTGAACAAGGAAGCGGAGAACCAACGTAAGGTACTTGAATCCTTGAGTAGGGCAGTCGCTTCCATGCAGGATAAAACCTCGGACCGAATAAATGGAAGTCTTGACTTTAATCCTCAAAAATTGGTGGAGGATATTGAGAAACAAGCGCACAAACTGGTTGAAATAACAGCCGAAAAAAATATGCTCTTAAAGAATTTAGAACAACAAAACGAATCCCTGAACAATTATGCCCACATGGTATCACATGACCTTAAATCCCCTATTAGAAATGTACACTCCTTGGTGAGTTGGGTGTTTGAGGATGGGCAAGAAGTTTTTAAAGAACAGAGCAAGGAAAACGTACAATTAATATTTCAAAACCTTGCTAAGATGGATAGCTTGATTGATGGGATTTTAAGGCATTCAACCATAGATTCCATCCAAGAAAATGCATCCACGGTTGATTTAAATCAACTTATTGCCGAAATAGAGCGCACCATATACGTACCTGAAAATGTTACTATAAAAAAGAGCAAACATTTACCCAAATTGTTGACGGGTAAATACCGAATAGAGCAATTGTTCAAAAACCTGATTACCAATGCTATAACTGCTACCGAGGATAAAGCTGAAGGAAGTATTATGATCGATGTGAAAGAGGAGTATGATGGATGGCTTTTTAGTGTTACCGACAACGGAAAAGGAATACCCAAGCATTTACAGACCGGTATTTTTGGAATGTTCAAGAAACTTGAAAACAACTCTGGAGCAACAGGAATCGGTCTTGCTTTGGTAAAGAAAATTATAAATTATTATAAAGGAGATATCTGGCTGTCCTCGGAAGAGGGTATGGGCACTACCTTCTTTTTTACAATTAAAAATAACCCCAATGGCTGAGCAACCTAACCTCGATTACATAAAGGAGATTTCCGGAGGAAACGAGGATTTTGAAAAGAAATTTTTGACCATTATCCAGACCGAATTTCCAAAGGAAAAAAATGATTATTTGGAAAACTTGGAGAGTGATAATTTAGAAGAGTCAGCCAAAATTGTACACAAAATAAAACACAAATTGGGTATCCTGGGTTTGACAGGAGGCTACAAGTTGGCCGTTAAATATGAGGAGGACCTAAAATATGGTGATACAAAACTCAAAGAAGAGTTTAAGCAGATACTGCAATCAGTAGAAGAGTTTATTTTAAAAATAGCTTAAGGTGAAATGTATAATAGTAGATGACGAAGCGAGTGCAAGGGCCATAGTTTTGGAACTGTGCAAAGCTATTCCTGAAATGGAGGTGATAGCCGAATTTCCCAATGCGTTGGAAGCATTAAAGTTTTTAAAGCACAACTCGGTGGATTTGATTTTTTTGGATATCCATATGCCCAAACTAACAGGGGTGGACTTTATTGAAATGGTCAATAACCCACCTAAAATAGTTTTAACAACTTCGGATAAAGATTTTGCTATTGAGGCTTACGGCTATGAGTTTATTGTTGATTATTTGGTAAAACCCATTACCCATGAACGTTTTCAAAAATGTATTGTCAAATTGAATAATGCATTCAAATCAGCTAGCATTGAATCAACAGAAACCCAAATGATGCAGGCTGAAGATGAAGATTTGTATATCAATATCGACCGTAGGTTGATTAAATTAAAATTCCGTGATATTCTGCTCATTGAGGCACAAGGAGATTATATTGAGATTAAAACACAACAAAAACAATATCGGGTGCATTCCACTTTGAAGAAAATAAAAGAAAAATTACCCCAATCCCGGTTTTTGCAAATTCATAGGTCTTTCATCATAAACTTTACTCAAATTATAGATATTCAGGACAATAGCGTATTAATTGAGCGAAGTGTAATTCCTATCAGCCGTTCAAACAGACCTGAGTTGATGCAACGACTAAATCTTTTATAAAAAAGAAGGAAAAAGACTACAATTTTACGAGTAATTTACGTTATATACAAGAGCACTTTTGGAAATGTTAAATGATAGAATAATACCAACTAAATCTTTTAACATATGTCATTGGAAATTAAAGAGAACAAAGGAATTTTTGAAATTTTTGGAAGAGTAACCACCCAACATGTCGGAGCACTGAATTCATATTTTGACCATATCATGGAGCAACATGACAATATTGTGGTCAGTTTGGAAAGCGTAACGGAATTGGATTCCGCCTCGGCTCATTTTTTTGAGAAGTTATACCAAAAGTCAGCACGACAAAACAAGGTAGTTTCTTTAATCGGTAGACAAAACTCATGTGTAACCGAAATTTTGAAAGCTACCAAAACCAATTATATCCTGAGTCCTGATCGGATATAGCATTGTTGGAATTTCACACTCATTGATTCACCACACACGACATAAATAAGCGATAATGATTTTCAATTCCCTTGAATTTGCCATTTTTTTACCCTTGGTATTTATTCTGTATTGGTATGTGTTCAATAATAATTTGAAGCATCAAAATCTACTGATTCTAGCCTCCAGTTATATATTTTATGGATGGTGGGATTGGAGGTTTCTTTCGTTGATAATATTCAGTACCGTAGCAGATTATTTAATTGGAGTAGCTCTAGTTAAACAGGAAAAACAAAAGACTCGAAAGGCTTTATTATGGACTAGTATTTTAGTGAATTTGGGGTTCTTGGGATTCTTTAAGTATTACAATTTCTTCTTGGACAATTTTGTTGCTGCGTTTACATTTTTTGGAACTGAGCTTAACACCAATTCCCTAAATATCATTTTACCCGTGGGTATTAGCTTTTACACCTTTCAAACGCTTAGTTATACAATCGATGTTTACAAAAAGAAACTAGAGCCGGAACAAGATTTTGTGGCCTTTGCCGCATTCGTTAGCTTTTTTCCACAATTGGTCGCTGGACCTATTGAACGGGCAACGAACCTGTTACCACAATTTCCGGTTAAAAGAAAATTCAGTTATAGCAAAGCGGCAGATGGTATGCGTCAAATACTCTGGGGACTTTTCAAAAAAGTGGTGATTGCTGATAACTGTGCCGAGTTTGCCAACATGATTTTTAATGGTTCGGATAGTTATTCAGGAAGTACATTGGTGCTGGGAGCGTTGTTTTTTACCTTTCAAATTTATGGTGATTTCTCTGGGTATTCCGATATAGCGATTGGTACAGCTAGATTATTTGGTTTCAACTTGAAGCGCAATTTTGCGTACCCCTATTTTTCAAGAGATATTGCTGAGTTCTGGCGTAGATGGCATATTTCATTGTCAACCTGGTTTCGAGACTATCTGTACATCCCTCTGGGAGGTAGTAGGGGAGGAACTTCCATGAAAATAAGAAACACTTTCATCATATTTATTGTAAGTGGATTTTGGCACGGTGCCAACTGGACATTTATAGTCTGGGGAGCTCTCAATGCTATTTACTTTTTACCTCTTTTACTGACAAACAAGAATAGAAACAACTTGGAAGTTGTAGCCAAAGGAAAGTTATTGCCATCAATAAAAGAGGTTTGGGCTATGTCAACTACTTTTCTTTTGACCGTACTCGCTTGGATTTTCTTTAGAGCCGAAAACTTGACTCACGCACTAAACTATATTTCCGATATATTCTCAAGTTCACTTTTTACCATACCTGATTTTGGTCCGTATTTAGGACTGAAGATTGCCATGATTTTTGTGCTGCTGACCTTCTTCCTGATCATTGAATGGTTGGGCAGAGAAAATGAATATGCCATTGAAGGACTGAAGGTTCGACTTAACAAAAAGGTATATCGCTGGTCATTTTACTTGATTGTTTGGAGTTTCATTTTCATTTTTTCCGGCAATGAACAAGAGTTTATCTATTTCCAATTCTAAAAAGACAACATGATAAGTAATTTAATCAAACAGGTATTTGCTTTTGCTGCAATTTGGTTTGTACTCATCTACCTTATATGCCTATTTCTTCCATTACATTATTTCAATGCTGAATACCCGATGTGGAAAAGTAAAATGGAGGTGATGGAATCTGAAAATACTTTCAGCAACCTTATCATTGGTGATAGCCGGGCAATCGCTGGGATTAATCCCAATGCATTGGGTCCCAGTTATTACAATTTGGCGCTAGGTGGAGGGACCCCTATGGAAGGTTATTATTCCTTAAAAAGAATGCTTGAAGCTGGAAAAAAAGTGGACACGATCATTGTTTCTTATGCCCCAATACACTTTGAGCAATCCGAAATGTTTTGGGACAGGCAGGTAAAGTATAATTTCTATGACCTGGAAGAGATAGATGAGATTTTTAATCAAATGAACACCAATAATGAAATCTTTTGGGCCTACGATGGGGAAAAGAATTTTGAAGAATCAGAAAAAAGTAACCTGATGCGACGAGCCTATAAAACATATTTTAAATTTCCGACCGAATTGCGAACGGAGCTGAGTAAATCCTTTTTGCTTAGGGGTTATACCAATTATGGTGTATACAAGGAAATAAAAAATAGGAGAGGATGCTTTGATTTCGGTAGAGCGCAGTTCTCGAACGATTTAAATGTTGAGGCAAAACGAACAGAGTTTTCACCAAAAACAGTATTGATCACCTCCCTTGAGAAGATGTTTCAATTGGCAAAGAACAATCAAATTGTGGTGATGTATGCTTCATTGCCAATGAACCGAACTTCCTTCGATGCATTGAGTGATGAGTATCGTAAGGGCGTAGAACAAATGGATGCAAGGTTAAAAAGAAAACACCCAGAAGTTGAATTTATCAATCCCGCCTTAGTTTATTATGATGATGTGTACTTTGGAGATGCATCACACTTGAACAAAAAAGGAAGGGAACGGTTTACTTTTGAACTAAAACAGTTCGTAACCAAATCACTTTTTGAACCCCAAAACTCTTTGACGGGGTTGGAATTTGCTCAATAGATTACCCTCTTTTCTTCTGAAAAATCAAATGAGAAGATCGCTTTGGATCTCCATTGGATTTTATCACTAGGCCTTGGCGATATCGCAATTAAAAGCCCACACCACATAAAGCCCTGCTTTTACAACAATCAATTTATATAAAGTAATACAAATCCTACTTTTAAATAAAAATAAGTACTACAAAAATAGATATCATGAAAATACTGGTAGTAGATGACAAACAATCGTTGAGTGAGCTGGTCGCACAGTTTTTGGGACAATCCCATTCCGTAACAACAATGGAAAATGGACTGGCCGCCATTTCATGGCTTCAGGAAGGTAATTTACCCGATTTGGTAATTACAGATCTTGAAATGCCAGAAATGGATGGTTTTGAACTGATTAAAAGAATCAAGGAATCTGGGGTCTTTTCCGATATCCCTATTATCGTGCTAAGCTGCAGGGACAATAGTTCTGATCGGGTGGAATGCCTTCGGTTGGGCGCAGATGATTACATCGTGAAACCATTCAATCCTGAAGAATTAATGATTCGGGTAGACAAGCTGTTAATTAGACAATAGCATGGAAGTTCTTACAAAGAATAAAACAAGGATACTCTATCTGGGAGCTAACAGCAGATTTGCAGATGAGTTCCAACGTTTTTCCGAGAGTGTTGAAGTCACCGCTTCCCATACTGGGGAAGAAGCCATTCGATGGCTGCATCAAAACTGTGATTTCAAGTCCAAAAAATGGATAAATGCGAATCAGACCGTAAGTGCAATTCTTTGTGAGCGAAGCATCCCTTTAAAAACTCTAAATGAGTTCGAAGAATACGTGGAAGAAGTGTTTGATCCTGCTCGAAAAATACCTTTTGTATTGCTAAGTGAAAAAGTGAGCAAGGAAGACAAGTTAGAAGCATTGGAGCGCGGTTTCGATGACATTTTTATTCATCCAATACGGTTTGAACAAGTTCTTGAGCGAATTAATTTTTTAAAGGAACTCAAATCAAACCTTAGAGAGCAAAAAATCTCTTCAGGTAAAGAAGGTGTAAAAGAATATAGGATAGGGTTTTGGAAAAGAAGCTTTGATATTGCTGTAGCTTCTACTGTATTGCTATTGGCAACTCCATTTTTGCTGCTGGTGATTTTGGCGATTCGATTAGAATCCAAAGGGAAAGTGTATTACATCTCAAAGAGGGTGGGTACAGGCTACAAGATTTTCAACTTTTTGAAGCTTCGATCTATGTATCCAGATGCGGATAAACGCCTTAAAGAGTTCCAGCATTTAAATCAATATGTGCATGAAGATGAGGAGGAAGGCGAGACCACTAGTTCTGAACAATTACTGGAAAAAGGAACCACATTAATTGGGGATGATACCGAAGTGGATGAAACAATCCATAATAACAAAAGAAAACAAAGCGCAAAAAGCGCCTTTGTGAAATTCGATAACGACCCTAGAATTACAAAAGTTGGAAAGATAATTAGGAAACTGAGCATTGATGAATTACCGCAATTGATCAATGTATTAAAAGGAGACATGTCCATTGTTGGAAATCGCCCTTTACCGCTTTATGAGGCCGAAATGTTGACCACTGATGAATGGACCGAAAGATTCAATGGGCCGTCAGGCATTACAGGTCTGTGGCAGGTTGAAGCTAGGGGGAGATCATCAAAAATGTCACCTGAGGAACGAAAGCAATTGGATATCAAGTATGTGAAATATGCAAATAGCAAGTATGCATTTTTGATTGATATGTGGATTGTACTCAGAACCTTCAAAGCAGTTTTCCAAAAAGAAAATGTATAAAAATGAGAATGAAATGTATTGCAATAGCACTCTTATTGCTGCTGTGCAATGGGGCCTTAGGTCAAGAAATAGACGAATTTATAGCTGAAAATCTTGAAAGGAATGACATCACCAAGGTGCTGCCTACCCTGGATAGTTTAATAACCTTGGCCCATGAAAAATCTGCCGAGCTCAAATATCGCGATGCAGATCAAAAATATTGGAAGGCAAGACAACGACTGGCTCAGACACGCTGGTTGGACTACTTTTATTTAGAAGCAGTTTATAGCTATGGTGTATTTGATAACCTAACTGCATCACAGCTATCAGGAGCACCCCAAGCGAGTCAAACCCTATTTTCTACAGAACAAGATAGATACACTTTAGGGCCATCTTTAAAAATACCGATTTCAGCTATCCTCAATCGGAAAAACACCATCCGGTCAGCAAAAGCAGAAGCAGAAAGATCGGTTTATGAAAAAGAAATAGATAAGGCAAAACTTCGCGAACTGGTAATAGTACGCTACAACGAGTTAGTTAAAGCGCATCGATTGCTCTTTGTTTATGGGTCCATTGTGGATACCTACAAAGTTCAGTCTTTGAGAGCTGAGACAGATTACACAAATGGAATTATATCGGTTCCAGAATATACCAGATTACATCAAATGCTGAATGAAGCAATTGTAGCCCATGAAGCTCAAAAATCAGAATTAAGTCTGGCCATTCTTCTTTTGGAAGAAGTTGTTGGCATAAAATTGAACATCTAAAGAATGAAATTTAATCTGCTGTTTTTTGTTAGAATCCTGCTCCGGCATATATGGCTGCTGATATCAGTGCCAATCTTGCTTGGGAGTTTGGTGTTTTTCCTAACTAAAAATCAGCCAAAGGTTTACGATTCCAAAGCGAGGATTTATACCGCTTTTGCTACTGGTTCAACCATAGAATTGGACAATACAAAGTTTGATTACAGCAAAACTAATATAGCCTATGATAACCTTTTGAACCTTATAAAATCGAGGGCTACACTTGAGAAGGTTTCGCTAAAACTTTTTGCTCAACATATCCTTTTGGATAGTGCTGATGTTCGCATTATTTCGAGGAAAAAGTACGCTGAATTGATGGAGATAGTTCCCGAAGACGTAAAAGCTTTAGCAGTTAGGGGTGACCTTGAAAAAACTTACGAGAAACTCTTGGCTTATAAAGATCAAAGCCATGACAACTTTATCAATGAACTGATCAACTTGGAACATCCGGACTACAGTGTTGGCAAAATCCTAGAGAAAATAGGGGTAAGACGTATTTCCATTAGTGATTTTGTAGATATATCATATCAATCCGAGGACCCTGGGATTTGTCAGAATACATTGTTGATCCTAACAGAAACCTTTATCAAAGCCAATGCCGATATCAAGGCAAATCAGTCCGATGCGGTGGTTAGTTATTTCGAAAATCAATTAAATAAAACTACGGGGCAACTCAATGCTGCTGAAAAGGAACTTTTGGATTTTAACAAGGGAAATAAAATCATGAACTACTACGAGCAAACCAAGCAATTGGCTTCGCGTAGAGAGAATTTTGAGCTGCGTTATCAAGAAGTACAGCAGCGTTATCATGCAGCCAAAGCAGTACTTCCAGAGTTGGAGAAAAAGCTGGGAACACATGAGAAAAAACGACTGAAAAGTAAAAGGATTTTGAATCTTCGGGATGAGCTGGCCAAGCTTAACTATACCATTTCGATGAAAAGTCTGGATCTCTCTAGAGATTCAACCATCCAAGCAGAGAATGCCAGAAAAATTGTAGAATCCACAAAGAAAATGAATGCAATTAAGGCTGAGCTTAGGCAAGCCATTGATACCGTTTTTGTTGTAGATCATGATAAAAATGGAGTGGCGTCTTCAAGTATTCTTGGCGATTGGTTGGAGAATACCATAACCTATGAAGGAGCAAAGGCAGAACTTAAAATATTGGACCAAAAACGAATCGAATTTGATGAGCTGTATACCTGGTATGCTCCCTTGGGTGCAACCATGAAAAAACTGGAACGGAAAATCAATATTGAAGAGCAAGAGTATTTAAGTCTTTTGCATAGCTTGGGGTTGGCCAAATTAAGACAGCAAAATGTTGAGTTGCAATCCAACCTGAAAATCACGGAAACACCAATATTTCCAATTAAACCGAACCCCAGTAAGCGAATTTTATTGGTTATCGTTGCTGCGATTTTCGGATTCATTTTGGTTGCAATTACCGTATTGGTACTAGAGTTTTTAGATGGCAATTTGAACACTGCAAAGCGCGCTGAAGAAAAAATAGGCCTGGAAGTATCTTCAATATTTCCTGTCATTTCAAAGAAAAATAAAAAGATTGATTTCGAATATCTGACCAATAAAGCAGTAAATGCCATATCCAAAAACATGATCTTGAACCAATTCAAGAAGAACCAAGAAGGCCCAGTCGTCAACATGGTTTTTTCTACTCAAGAGAATGAAGGGAAATCATTTATCTGTGAACATTTGGTGTCCAAACTATGTGAGTTAGGGTATAAAATATTGCACATTACTTACGATCCCTATGAGGTTGAAATGTCACATCGAAGAGATACCGCTATTTCATATGTTGTCAATGATCAATATGAGATTGAGGTAATTGATGAGCGGTATCAACAAGCAATGACAGAATTTGATATTGAATGTGAAGTACAGCCCATAGATGATAATTATGCGCAGATTGTCTATGAGGTTACTGATAAACTGTACAAAATTTCAACAATCGAAGAATTTGATAGTTCACGACGAATTTTAGACTTCAAATTTTTCGATTTTGTAATACTTGAGTTACCGAGCATAATCAAGAATCCGTTTCCGGTGAAATTGGCGGCAACCATTGATTTTTCCTTTTTGGTAGCACGCGCAAATCGATCATGGAGCAGTGCCGATGCCAATGCATTAAAAGTATTCACCGAAGCTACCACAGGCCCAGAACCCACAATTATTTTAAATGGAGTAAAAGTGCTTGAAATGGAAACTGTTGTAGGGGACTTGCCAAAACAACGATCACGATTTAGAAAATGGATGAAGAAACTGGTGCAACTTAGATTCTTCGCTAAAAAATCAATCGCATAATGCTGAAAAGAATTAGCAACATAGCAAAGGAGAAAAATATGAGCTCTTTGATCACAAATGTGCTTATAGCTGCTTTGGGATTATTGAGTTTTATGCTATTGACCAGACAGCTTAGTAAGGAGTTATTCGGTGACTGGGTGTTATACGTAACCTTAGCAACTTTTGTGGACCTATTACGATTTGGTTTAACACAAACTTCTTCGGTAAGACTCTTATCCGGGGCGAAGCCTGAGGATTATAAAAAACTAATGGGCTCTAGCTTTAAGATCAACCTAAAGCTTTTGGGAATTACAACCCTTTTTTGTTGGAGCTTATATGCTCTGGTTTCCTATAGTGGAGTTGAATTAAACTATGGATACCTGCTTTTCCTTACATGGTATCCGATTTTGGCGACGACCAACTTAAGTTGGAACAATGCCATGGCTTTGTTTCAAGCCAAACAAGATTTTATGGGAATGATGTATGTGCGTCTTTCCAATATAGGTTTATTTGTCATTTTTCTGATTTTGAATCATTGGTGGTTGCATCTCGGTATTATTGAAATTCTATGGGTACATCTGGGAGTGAATGTGGTCTCCAGTGTTTGGTGTTTAATCAAAAAATGGGATGGATGTCTCTACGTAAAATATGCAGAAAAGGCCACCACCAAGGAACTTATCAATTTCGGAAAGTACTCTATGGGTACCTTGATAGGATCAAGCCTATTAAAAAGTGCAGATACATTCATTATCGGATTGAGTCCAATTTTGGGTTCTGCCGGCATAGCGATGTACGCCATCCCGTTGAAACTTACAGATCTGCTAGGAATTCCGTTGCGTAGCTTCACGATGACGGCATATCCCCGAATGTCTAAAAAGTGCATTGATGGAGATATGCAAGGTGTCCGGAAAACGTTTTATGCCTATTCCGGGGCAATCACGTTACTTTTTGTTCCAGTTTCGATTGTATGTTTCATTTTGGCCGAAGAACTGGTGCTCATTTTAGGGGGAGAGGAATACATCGAAGTATTACCTCAACTTACATTGATTTTTAGAATCTTCACTTTATACACTCTTTTATTGCCTATTGACAGGTTTACAGGAGTGCTCCTGGATAGTATAAACAGACCTCGATTAAATCTGAATAAGGTCATTATTATGACCTTGGCGAATATTGTGGTTGATTTTATTGCAGTCTTCGTGTTCCAATCATTGGCTTTAGTCGCTGTTGGAACTGTCATTTTCACATTGATAGGAATCTTTTTGGGCTTCTATTATTTACGAAGGGAAATTCAAATTCAATCCAAACGAATATTTCCTGAAGGAGTCCTTTTCTTTAAAAGTCTCAATACCTATTTGGCCCCATGAATCCATTTGAGCGAACATATGGTCAAGACTTGTTAAAGAAACCGCTACCGATTCTTACATTATTTTCATTGGCAATCGCATCTGCCTTGCTTATCGCCTCCAAAGGAATTATTGCGGGGATAGGAATTATTGCTTTTCCCTTGGGTATGCTATATGTAATCAATCTATTTCTTTCGCCAAGAATAGGAATCATAACCATAATAGCATTTAGTTTTTTTGTGACGGGAATCTCAAGATACTTGCCGGGGACATGGGGATTAATGATAGATGGACTGTTATTTATGATGTACATGGCGCTCTTTTTTAAAGAGTTCCGGATTCGTTTGCCTTGGAGTAATGCACGTTCACAATTGACCGTTTTGGCGAGTATTTGGTTTGGTTATGCCATGATGCAGGCGGTAAACCCGGAAGCCGTTAGTATAGAAGCTTGGTTCTATGCCATGCGTGGAATTGCACTCTATCAATGGTTGATTATTCCATTGTGTTTTATCCTATTCAATCGACCAAAGGACATGATGACTTTCTTTATGATTTGGGGAGTAATCAGCCTTTTGGGAACGTTTAAAGGTATAATACAGATGACTCTTGGCGTAGATTCTTTTGAACAAGCCTGGTTGGATGGCGGAGGCGCAGTTACTCATATTCTTTTTGGGAAACTTCGAATCTTTTCCTTCTATTCCGATGCGGGACAGTTTGGAGCATCGCAAGGTCATACTGGAGTGGTTTTTGGAATTTTGACCCTCTTTATGAAGGATAATTTCAAGCTTAGGGCATTCTTCGGTTTTGTTGCCATAATGGGATTGTATGGGATGTTGATTTCAGGTACAAGAGGAGCTATTGCCGTACCGGCTATGGGCGGAGTGATGTTCATTATTGTAAGAAAACATATCCCAAGTATTGTTCTTGGAGCAATGGCCGGAATCGCCATATTTGTGTTTTTCAAATACACCACAATTGGTAACACCAATGACCAAATTCGAAGAATGCGTACCGCTTTCGACCCAAATGACGCATCCCTGCAAGTGCGTTTGGAAAACCAAAGAAAACTTTCCGGATATCTTGCCTCAAGACCTTTTGGTGGTGGTATAGGTTCTACAGGAAACTGGGGGCAACGATTTACTCCACATACGTTTTTGGCCAATACAGCTACCGATAGTTGGTTTGTGGCTATATGGGCGGATATGGGGATTATCGGTTTATGGCTCCATTTGTTTATCCTGTTTTTTGTTTTGATAACAGGAGCGTACAACTGCATGTTTAAAATACGGGACGATTGGTTAAAAGGACAGGTAACAGCTCTGGTCTGCGGTATGGCCGGAATCATGCTGGCTTCTTATGGCAATGGAGTATTTGGACAGTTTCCTACAGGAATTCTAATGTATGTGGGGATGGTTTTTATCTTCCTTTCGCCAAAATGGGATAAGAAGATTCAGCAAGAAAAGGAACAATTAGAACAAGAAGAATTGGCTCTAGCAGCCTAAATATAAAATTATGCACGAAGAATTTCCCTTGGTATCCATTATCACCATTAACTATAATGAATCGGCAGTTACTCTTGAGATGTTACAGTCCCTAAAAGGATTGACTTACCCAAATGTTGAGGTAATTGTCGTAGACAACGCTTCACCTAATGACAACCCAGATATTATCAAAGAACAATTCCCTGAAGTATGCTTAATAAAAAGCAAGGAGAATTTGGGATTTGCGGGTGGAAATAATCTGGGAGTGAAACAATCCAGGGGAGCATATTTATTGTTCATTAATAACGATACTATTGTTCCAGAAGGATTTATTGAACCTTTGGTTCAAACCTTGCAAGAAGATGAAACTATTGGGATGGTGAGTCCTAAAATAAAATTCCATTGGAACCCTGAACTGATTCAATATGCGGGTTACACCCCGATGAACCATTGGACCATTCGGAATAATAGTATCGGTTACCATCAAAAAGATGATGGACGTTTTGATAAAGAAGGAGAAACTGAATCCATCCATGGAGCAGCAATGATGGTACCACGAAAAGTGGTGGAAAAAGTTGGGATGATGACAGAGATCTACTTTTTGTATTACGAAGAACATGATTGGGCGGAAATGATCAAACGGGCAGGATACAAAATCTATTATCAGCCTAAATCCTATATTTTACACAAGGAGTCCATTTCAACAGGAAAATTCAGTCCCTTAAAAACCTATTACATTTCTCGAAATCGAATACTGTTTGCAAGACGCAATTTTAAACCGTTTCAATTGGGTGTCAGCCTTATTTTCCAATGCTTGATTTCTATACCAAAGAACAGTCTGCAGTTCTTGGTAAAAAATGAACACCAACACTTTAAGGCATTTTGGAGAGCCATTTCATGGAATATGACACATGGAACTAAAATGGGGTAAGTCAGACCCTTGAATTTCAGCAAAGAAAAGGGCGCTCATGGGCATTAAGAACTCCTTTGCTGTGTGTTTACAACACGAATTCAATACTTTACAACAAATACTTTTCCTTCTTAAAATGTAGGATAATATTTACAAATAGTTAATAAACCTACTTTTATGTCCAAAAGTGTGCAAATTACAATTTTGTCCCTATTCATATCCATTTTATATGGATGTGTGAGTGAAAACGATCTTGATCCCCCACCAGAAGTGGAAGGGCCCCTCTCCGTATTCGATGTGCCCTCCGATTTTGATTATTCGACAAGTCGGAGCGTTACGGTCTCATTGAATGTGCCTGAATTTTTAGATAATGCGGTGTTCACATTATATGGAAAAAAGGGTGAACAAGATAGTCTGGCCTTTGGCAAAGCAAATTTTGATGACAACGGCCATTTTGGGAAGCAGTTTCAACTAAGCACAGAAACTGATTCCGTTCTTATTTCAACCAACTACCTGGGTTTAACCCCTTTGGTCAGACTCCCAATCGTAAACAACAGCATTAACTTTGATTACAATAGTCTTTATGATCGGAATATTCCTGTTGCAGGTAAGATAAGTGGCATAACATTAAAGTCAAAATCCAATAAACCCCCGGGGGATATTGATTTTACTTTCTTGAGTGGACATGATTCCAATGGAGTTCCGGATGTAATGGAAACACCAGATGTGATTACTCAGGAATTATTGGATGATATCAACGCATCGCTTCCTGAAAATCAAAGTGTCAACGACCTTCATCCCGAGTACTTAGATAACAAAGAAACTAATCTTGTGATCACCGAAGAAGCTGATGTTTGGGTCACATTCGTTGCAGAAAGTGCCGTTTGGAGAAATACTTTGGGCTTCTATTCATTTCCTGTTGGTCAGGCACCTGCTTCATCAGATGATATTACGGCACACACCGTCATTTTTCCCAATGCCTCGATGAATGGAGCGGGAGGAGGGTTATTTCCAGGAGATAAAGTTCACCTTGGAAGATTTCCAGCCAACACTGTGGTTTCATGGTTTGTGGTCTCCAACGGATGGAAAGGAAATAAGGTAGGAAAAGGACAACACACCTACTATTCTGAAGAAACTTTTAACACCGATAACAATAATAAATCGCAAATGGTACTGTTGAACGACCCCAATAGAAATCTAGCTGTATTGGGAATCGAGGATGGGCCAAGAAATGGCGACGACGGAGATTTTAACGATTCACTTTTCTATATCACCTCAAACCCGATTGGTGCTGTTCAGGTATTGGATTTTGGAACTCTTGATACTGCTAATGATGCTGATGTAGACGGTGTGGATAATACATTGGATGACTTTCCATTCGATTTTAATCTGGCGTTTAACAATTTTTCCCCATCGATCAATTCTTCCGGTAAAATGGTTTTTGAGGATTTATGGCCGCATATTGGAGATTATGATTTTAACGATTTGGCCATGGATTACAATTTCAATTTAATGGCGAACGCAGATAATATGGTTACCAAAATTCAGGCAACTTTCACCATAGAATCAATTGGAGGACACCTAGAAAATGGATTTGCGTTCACCTTTCCAATAGCACCATCCAATATTTCTGGCATAACTGGACAAGTGTTGAATGCGGATTATATAAATGTTGCGGCAAATGGAACGGAAACAGGTACAGCTGCGGATGAGACTGTTGTTTTTGTGATTGGAAATGTGATTGGAAGAGCGGGAGAAACCATCAATATCGAAATTACGTTTGCCAATCCTATGGATGTTAACTCATTGGGAGATGTGCCCTTCAATTCATTTTTAATTGCTGATGCAACAAGAGCCAAGGAAATACATCTGCCAGATCTTCCACCAACAAGTAAAGCAGGGTTTCTAGCTTCAGGAGATGATTTTAGCAACCCTTCCAACAATAGGTACTATAAAACAAGTATGAATCTTCCTTGGGCATTAAATATCTATGAGGGGTTTGTACCCCCGCCAGAAACCGTGTCCATTAATCAGGAGTATCCCGATTTTGTGAATTGGGCTAACTCTGGTGGTACCCAAAACATTGATTGGTACATAAAATAACAGTAGCAAAGAATAAATAATAAAATCAACCTTAATAGAAATATAAGATTATGAATATAACAGTAGTTGGAACAGGATATGTGGGTTTGGTCACGGGAACTTGTTTCGCAGAAACCGGAATCAATGTCGTCTGTGTGGACATAGATGAGAAAAAAATTGAAAAGCTCCGAAACGGAGAGGTGCCAATTTACGAACCCGGACTCGATGTAATACTAGAACGGAATATTGACAAAGGTAGAATCTCTTTTACCACGAATCTTAAAAAGGGAATCAAAGATAGCGATGCTGTTTTTATTGCCGTTGGAACACCTCCCGATGAAGATGGAAGTGCCGATTTAAAATACGTATTGGGTGTTGCTCGAGAAATCGGTCAGCATATGGAAGACTACAAAGTAGTCATTACCAAAAGTACGGTGCCGGTAGGAACTTCATATAAGGTGAAGGCGGCCGTAGAAGAAGAATTGTCAAATAGGAATGTTCGAATTCCCTTTGATGTTGCTTCAAATCCAGAATTCTTGAAAGAAGGAAGTGCAGTAGATGATTTTCTAAAACCTGATCGTATTGTGGTGGGAATTGAGAGCAAGCGCGCTGAAAAAGTGATGCGCAAGTTGTATAAGCCCTTCTTAATGAACGGGCACCCACTTTTGTTTATGGATATTTTCTCTTCAGAGATGACAAAATATGCGGCAAACTCTATGTTGGCCACCAAGATTAGCTTTATGAACGACATTGCAAACCTATGCGAGTTGGTTGGTGCCAATGTCGATTTGGTAAGAAAAGGCATAGGCTCAGATACAAGAATTGGAAACAAATTCATTTACCCAGGAACGGGTTATGGGGGCAGTTGCTTCCCAAAAGATGTGCAAGCATTGGTCAGAACAGCAGATGAATATGGACATTCTTTGGAAGTTTTGAAGGCTGTTGAAAGTGTTAACTATAGACAGAAATCAGTGCTGGTCGAAAAGATAAAAGCACATTTCGGTGAAAACCTAAAAGGCAAGCAGTTTGGTCTTTGGGGATTGTCCTTTAAACCCAAAACCGACGACATGCGTGAAGCACCGTCACTTGTAATTATTGAGCAATTAAAAGCCTTAGGGGCAAACGTCAGGGCATATGACCCAGTTGCCATGGAGGAAACAAAGCGCATTTTAGGAGATAAAATAGAATACGCCAAGGACGAATATGACGCCATAATTGAGGCCGATGCCTTGATTGTTGTCACGGAATGGTCCGAATTCAGAATGCCGAATTTCAGGATTTTGGAAAAACTGATGAACGAGAAACTCGTCTTTGATGGTCGAAACATTTACGACCCAGAGGAAATGGGAGAACTTGGATTTACATACCACAGCATTGGAAGAAATGTGGTGAGTAGCACGGAAAAAGAAACCATAAATATTTAATAGCACAATGAAACGAATATTGGTAACAGGAGGGGCAGGTTTTGTTGGCTCTCATTTATGTGAAAGATTGCTGAAAGAAGGCAATGAAGTGGTCAGTATGGATAACTACTTTACTGGACGGAAAAGTAAAATAGTCCATTTAATGGATAACCCATATTTTGAGATAATTCGTCACGATGTGACCTTGCCTTATTTCTTGGAAGTAGACGAAATCTACAATCTGGCGTGTCCCGCTTCACCGGTGCATTATCAGCATAATCCCATTAAGACAATTAAAACATCTGTTTTAGGCGCTATTAATATGTTGGGATTGGCGAAACGTATTAAGGCGAAGATTCTACAGGCTTCAACAAGCGAGGTCTACGGTGATCCAGAGTTGCATCCGCAACCAGAAGATTATTGGGGTCATGTAAACCCGATTGGAATCCGATCATGCTACGATGAAGGCAAACGTTGCGCTGAATCTTTGTTTGTGAACTATCACAATTCCAATGATGTTTTGGTCAAGATCATTCGAATATTCAATACCTACGGACCTAGAATGGAACCGGATGATGGTAGGGTAGTATCCAACTTTATCATGCAGGCACTGCAAGGAAAAGACATTACAATTTTCGGAGATGGAACCCAAACCAGAAGCTTTCAATATGTAAGTGATTTGGTAGATGGAATGATCAAGATGATGGATACCGAAGATGACTTTATTGGTCCGATCAACATTGGAAACCCAGGAGAGTTTACCATGTTGGAACTCGCAGAAAATATCATAGACCTTACCGGGTCCAAATCCAGAATTATTCATTTGCCACTTCCAGCAGATGACCCCATGCAGCGTAAGCCAGATATTTCATTGGCACAAGAACGCTTAGAGGGTTGGGAACCCAGTGTGGATTTGAGAACAGGTCTTGGAAAGACCATTGAGTACTTTGATAATTTACTCAAGGAAAAATCTATTAAAGAATTAGTAGAAGGGTAGTTAATTCGAATTCATAGCATGGATGTAATCAAAATCTTGATCAATAGTTTGGAAATCCTTTTCATAGGATATTTTGGATTCGCATCCATTTATGTGTTTGTTTTTTCCTTTGCCGGCTTGTTTTCTGCAAAGAAGAGGAGGGAAATTCTTCACAAGCAAAAAAAATTTGCTGTACTTATTCCTGGTTATAAAGAAGACGCAGTCATAATTGATGTTGCCAAACAAGCACTTCAACAGACATATCCTTCTCAACTTTTTGAAGTGGTCATAATAGCCGATTCATTTCAGCAAGCAACATTGGAAAGCTTAAAAAAATTGCCCTTACGGGTTGTTGAGGTTTCCTTTGAAAAAAGTACCAAGTCCAAAGCCTTGAACCAAGCGATGAAGGTAATAGGTGATGACTATGACATAGCCTTGATTTTGGATGCGGATAATATTATGGAACCAGATTTTGTTGAGAAAATCAACAAAGCTTTCAATCAAGGATACAAAGTGGTGCAGGGACATCGCATTGCAAAAAACACAAATACTTCATTTGCCATTCTTGATGCGATCAGTGAGGAAATTAACAACCACATTTTTCGCAAGGGGCACAGGGTTTTAGGGCTTTCTTCAGCTTTGATTGGATCCGGAATGGCCTTTGACTATTATTTTTTCAAAAGCACTATGGCAAATGTGAACGCTGTAGGTGGTTTTGATAAGGAATTGGAATTAAAACTTCTGAAGAACAGAACTAAAATCGAATATTTGGATAATGCTTTGGTTTTGGATGAAAAGGTTCAAAAATCTGAAGTTTTTGCTAATCAGCGGAAACGATGGTTGTCCGCCCAGTTCGTTTATTTCGGGCGCTATTTTATGCCAGGATTAAGAGAACTCTTCACTAGGGGCAATGTTGATTTTTTCGATAAAGTCTATCAAATGGTGTCCCCTCCAAGAGTGCTTCTACTAGGATTGGTCACGGTCATAACATTAACATATTTCATCTTGAATATAATCTGGCCGTCTAGCCTATTGTTAGTACCCAGTATGTTTTGGTATGTGAGTTTTGGATTGGTCATTTTTGCCTTTGCCTTTGCCGTTCCAAAGAAATTTTACAGCAAAGCCACTTTCAGTGCATTGTTGACACTTCCCAAAGCATTTGCAGTGATGTTTTTGTCCTTGTTCAAATTAAAAGGGGCCAATAAAAAGTTTATTCATACCCAACACGGGACCATTAACAGTCAATAAGAACAAATGAAAATAGGAATAGAGGGACAACGTCTTTTCAGAAAAAAGAAGCACGGTATGGATATGGTGGCTTTGGAGTTGATTAAAAACCTTCAAAGAATAGACCAGAAAAATGAATATGTGGTTTTTGTGAAACCGGATTTTGATGACACCTGTATTCCTGAAGCTTCCAATTTCAAGATTGTGGAGTTAAACTCAAGATGGGGGTATCCAGGATGGGAACAGATAGCTCTTCCAAGAGCTGCTTATAAAGAAGGTTGCGATGTACTGCACTGTACAAGTAATACGGGACCCATTTTTTCAAAAGTGCCGATAGTTACCACTTTGCATGATATAATCTATCTGGAAAGTATTAGTCTGTTCAAAAAAGAAGGTACCTGGTATCAAAAGCTGGGCAATATGTACCGCAGGTACTTTGTACCTCCAGTTATTCGAAAAAGTAAAAAGGTGATTACCGTCTCCAATTACGAAAAACAGCGAATCAATGACCATTTTGGTTTTAAAGACAACCGATTGACCGCAATTTATAATGGGGTAGGGTCACATTTCAAAAAAGTTACAGATACGGCCCGGTTGCAAAACATCAAAGGGCGCTACAACTTACCTGATAATTTCTTTTTCTTTTTGGGTAATACTGATCCAAAGAAGAATACCAAGGGTGTACTAAAGGCCTTTTCGGACTTCAACAAAATGTATCCAGGGAAATACAAATTGGTCATGCTCGATTATGATGAAGATGAGTTGTTAAAACTTTTGGATACAGTGGGAGGACGACAAATAAGAGAGTTGATCCATTTAACGGGTTATGTGCCCAATACTGATTTACCCGCTATTATAAGTCAGAGCAGGATTTTTCTATATCCTTCACTCCGTGAGAGTTTCGGAATTCCCATTTTGGAAGGAATGGCCTGTGGGGTTCCGGTTATTACCTCAAATACGTCCTCCATGCCTGAAGTAGCTGGGGAAGATACGGCACTAATGGTTGACCCATCCAAACCGATTGAAATTACCGAAGCTATGCGAAGTTTGATTGAAGATGAAATGCTGGCCAATCTGCTTTCTGAAAAAGGAATTGAGCGTGCAAAACATTTTTCATGGGAAACCATGGCAAAAAATGTATTGGAACTATATGAAGATGTCCATCGTGAACTAAAAAACAATTGATATGATACAAGGCCGAGACATCGTTGTTGTAGGAATACAAGCATGGGATATCGAAATTGGTAGCAATTGCAAGAATATTGCCACGGAGTTTGCTAAACACAATAGAGTACTCTACGTAAACCCGCCATTGGATAGAGCTTCCCTGAAAAGAGAAAAAAACACGGAGAAAATCCAAAAAAGAATCAAGATAAAGAATGGAGAAGAGGATAATTTGGTTCGAATAGAAGATAACCTCTGGAATCTTTATCCGGAGTCAATGATAGAATCTATCAACTGGATTCCTGTTCATTTCATCTTTAAGATACTTAATAGACGAAACTCAAGGATCTTTTCCAATGATATTCAAGACGCCATTGATCATTTGGGATTTAAGGATGTATTGATATTTAACGACAGTTCCATGTTCCTGGGATTACATTTAAAGGAATTTTTGGAGCCAGAGAGCTACACCTATTACATGCGGGATTACCTGATTAAGGTGCCTTATTGGGCAAAACATGGAGCGCGAATAGAACCTCAAATTATTCAACAGGCAGATGTGGTCGTAAACAATTCAACCCTTTATGCCGAATATGGATTACAGCACAACCCGAACAGTTTTATGGTCGGTCAGGGTTGCGATGTTTCCCTTTTCAATGATGAAAATGGAAGTATTCAGATCCCGAAGGAATTTGATTCCATTCCAAAGCCAATTATAGGCTATGTCGGTTATTTGACCAGCATGCGGTTGGATATCGAACTTTTGGAATATATGGCGAATATGCGAAAGGATTGGAGTATAGTCTTGGTCGGTCCTGAAGATGATGATTTTGGACAATCCGATTTACATCAAATGGATAATGTTTTCTTTTTGGGAAGCAAGGACTCTTCTGAACTCCCTAACTATGTCAAAGGATTTGATGTTGCCATGAATCCGCAGGTAATTAACGATTGGACTATTGGAAACTACCCTCGAAAAATTGACGAATATCTGGCCATGGGGAAACCCACTTTAGCGACCCGTACTAAGGCCATGGAAATGTTCAAAGAACATGTGTATTTAGGAACAAGCAAAGAGGAATACCTTCAACTTGCCAAAAAAGCCCTGGCTGAGAATTCACCAGAACTGCAGCAAAAAAGAATAGCCTTTGCAAAAAGCCATACTTGGGAGAACAATGTGTTGGCCATTTATGATGCCATCAAAAAATCTGCATAAATAAAAGATTATGGGGTTAAAGGATAAAATCAGAAACAACGACGCCATTAAGCGATTTGTGCATTGGATGTTGGTGCCAAAGAATCAGGCAAGACCCCGTCTATGGGTCAAATGGTTTGTGAATCCTTTTTACCATAAAAAAGGAAAAGGAGCTACCATTTGTAAAAGAACACGAATGGATGTTTTACCCTGGAACACTTTCGAATTGGGTGAAAACTCTACAATCGAGGATTTTTCCACAGTAAATAATGGTGTTGGGGCAATTAAAATTGGTTCAAGAGCGAGAGTGGGCCTTGGAAATACATTGATCGGCCCAGTTACCTTAAAAGACGATGTTCGCTTGGCTCAAAATGTTGTGCTTTCTGGACTTAATCATAATTACGAAGATATATCACTACCTATCCATGCCCAAGGGGTGTCCACTGCGGAGATTGTGGTGGGTGAAGAAACTTGGATTGGTGCCAATAGTACCATTTTAGCAGGAGTGACGATTGGAAAGCATTGTATTGTGGCTGGTGGAAGTGTGGTGACCAAGGACGTTCCTGATTACTCAGTTGCAGTTGGAAACCCAGCAAGAGTTATGAAAACATTCAATCATGACACCGGTGAATGGGAGCGAGTCCCTAAAAAGAAGTTGGTAGCAATATGATGAAAAATTTTATGATGATTCCCAAGATTTTGCAGAAATAGTTGTAGATGGAGCGGAAGTGCGTTTCGTTTTGACGAAAAAGAGCATGGAGCGATAAATCTATCGACGGTTTTGTGACAAAGGCACAAAAATTTCCTCGAAATCATCTTGATTTTTTGGTTCGTTTTGTATCAAGACAAAATGAACAGGAAGTTTAAATGATAGAGAAATAATGATGGGCCAAGTCAAGCCCAATTAAAAGAGATAAAATGGAAGTTTTAAAAACAGTTTTTTGGATTTCGTTGTTTATTATTTTCTATTCCTATTTGGGATATGGAATATTGTTGTTCCTGATTATTAAGTTGAGAAGGATGTTTGGTCTTGGGAAACCTTTCCAGGGCAATGAGAACTATGAACCAGAAGTGACTCTTTTTGTTACAGCGTTTAACGAAAAAGACTTTTTGGACCAAAAAGTAAAGAACTCCCAGAGCCTGGATTATCCTCAGGAAAAAGTTACCCAGATTTGGGTGACAGACGGATCGGATGATGGCACTCCTGATTTGCTTAAAAAATATGATGGAGTAAAAGTCTATCATAAAGATGAAAGAGCAGGAAAGATTGCGGCGATGAATAGAGGTGTTGAATTTGTGGAAACTCCCATCGTAATTTTTTCAGATGCCAACACGGATTTGGGAAAAGATTCCATAAAAGAAATCGTTCGATTGTTCAGGAACCCCAAAGTAGGTTGCGTTTCAGGTGAAAAACGAATTTATTCGAAAGAAGCAGATAGTGCTGCAGGAGCTGGTGAAGGAATGTATTGGAAATATGAGTCGCAGCTTAAAAAATGGGATGCAGAACTGTATTCTGTGGTTGGAGCAGCAGGAGAACTTTTTGCCATTAGAACAGAACTATGGCAAGAAGTGGAAAAGGATACGCTACTAGATGATTTTATCATCTCGTTACGGGTGGCTATGTCTGGTTACACCATTCAATACAATCCGGAAGCTTATGCAATTGAGACGGCGTCTGCCAATGTAAAAGAAGAGTTAAAGCGTAAGGTCCGAATTTCAGCAGGAGGAATTCAATCTGTAGTTCGATTGAGAGCTTTGTTGAATTTCTTCAGATATGGAACCTTATCATTCCAGTATATATCCCATCGCGTATTACGATGGACGTTGACCCCGCTTTTGTTATTGGGTATCATTCCTATGAATTTCGTTCTTGCCCAGCATGAAGGACTGTTCTCCTTTGGACTATTCAGTATTTTGTTTTGGGGGCAAGTACTGTTTTATGCAGCGGCCTTATTAGGATGGTTTTTGGAGAACAGACAGATTCGATTAAAAATCCTGTTTATTCCATATTACTTTTTTATCATGAACCTATCGGTTTATCTTGGCTTTGCGAGATACATCAAAGGGAATCAATCCGTAAAATGGGAACGTGCAAAAAGAGGAATGGGACAAGAGGCGGTGGCTTAATTGTATTTTGAAGGAATACCACATTAGGCTTATCAAAACAAAATTAAGTCTTCTTTTCCCTGTCATTCTGAGCGCAGTCGAAGAGAAAAGGTTAGGCCATCCCTACCGTCTTGATGCAAAGCATCAATCTACCTTCTCTTGCTTAGAGAAGGAATCTAAACGTATTTGTAGGGGTTTTTGACAATTCAAAGCGAGCACCCATTAATTTTGTCTTGAGTCTTTATTCTCAAAAATCCCAAACTTCGCTTATCGGTCAATATAGCTCATTAAAACGAACGATATCTTAAACGTTAGCGGCAAGCATTGGCTCTGATGAGAACGATTTTCTATAATTTTCATCAAATTCTAGTGAAAAGATTAGTTTGTTGTCCTATTTCTATGTTCTCAATCATTATGAATTAAAAGTTTATTATTTATTCATTAAAAACAGGAGACATGAAAAGAACAATTTTGAATTTGTTTTTCGCAATGCTTGCATTGAGCAATGCGAATGGAATGGAACATAACGATTATGATTCAATCATCAACCAGAGTAAAAAGCAAACAAAAAGTTATATTTCTATTTTTGAGATTCCAGCAACGGACATAAAACGTGCGATAAACTTTTATGAAGCCATTCTGGATATCAATATTGAGCACATGGAGATGCCGGGAATGGAAATGGGTATTTTACCATATGAAAACCAACAGGTTATTGGTGTTATTATGAAAGGAGAAGGTTACGAACCTTCAGCTAAAGGGGTCACCATATATCTTAGTGGAGGAGACGACCTGCAGGTAATTCTTGAAAAGGTGGAACAAAACGGAGGAAGTATTCTTGTTCCCAAAACACCTCATGCTGATGAAAGCGGTTTTTTTGCATTATTCATCGATTCGGAAGGAAATAAAATGGGACTGCATTCACCAAAGTAAATAAAACTTAGATTGTTGTCCAATTTCAAGCTTTTCAATCATTAAGCGTATGAAAGTTTATTATCTACAATAAAAAAACAAAGAACATGAAAGATTTTATGATGTTATTTCACAGCGAGCCCAATCCTGATTTTAATCCTACCCCAGAACAAATAGAAGAAGAAATAAAAGCCTGGCAAGATTGGATGGAAGGAATTGGTACACAAGGCAAATTAAAAAATCCAGGAGAAGCTCTGGGCTTTGAAGGAAAAACGATGCATGCCAATGGAACTATAACAGATGGACCATACGCAGAACTGAAAGAAATTGTTGGAGGTTTTATCATTGTGTCAGCTGACTCCATTGAAGAAGCCATCAAACTTGGTAATGGTTGTCCAGCATTAAGTAGCGGTGGTAAAGTAGAGGTGAGAGATATTATGGTTTTTGATGGAATGTAATATTCAGATTTTCTGGGTAATGTAGTCTTATGGATGACAAACGATTATCTATAATATTTAAGTCTGAGTACAGCAACCTGATTGCTGTGCTCAGCAACTATTATGGATTAAAAGACCTGCAATTAGCAGAAGATATTGTCTCCGAAACTTTTTTAAAAGCCATGAAAGCATGGTCTCATAAAGGGATTCCCGAATTCCCTAAAGCCTGGCTTAGAAAGGTAGCCCAGAATTTATTGTTTGAACATTTCAGGAGGAAGAAGACCTTTGAGGAAAAAATTACTCCTGAATTAGGAGCAAGAACTCAGCAAATTGGCGAGATTGAAATAACTGATAAAATAATTGAAGACAGCCAGCTTCACATGATGTTTGTGCTCTGTGACAATAAACTTAACAAAGAATCTCAGATTTGTATTGCTTTAAGAATTTTGTGTGGTTTTAGTATTGAAGAGATTGCGAAGGCATTTTTGTCAAATAAAGAAACAATAAACAAAAAGTTATACAGAGCAAAAAAAGCAATTAAAGAACGAAATCGAGTTGAGACAAATCTCACAATAAACCAATACGTTACAAGACTTGACAACGTATTAAGAGTCATCTATCTAATATTTAATGAGGGTTATTATAGCAGTGTTAATGAATATAATATCCGACAGGAAATATGCTGGGAAGCCATGCGACTTAGTATTTTCTTATCTGAGCATAAAATCTTTCTAAAGCAAAAAATACATGCATTAATAGCCTTAATGTGTTTTCATACCTCTAGATTAGATGCTAGGATTTCAGGAGAAAAGGGTGATCTGCTGTATCATGAACAAGATAAAAGCAAATGGAATTCAGAACTGATTCAAAAGGGTGAAAAATATCTTAAACTATCCGCTGCTGGAGATATTATTAGCAAATATCATCTTGAAGCGGCAATCGCATATTGGCACACAAGAGATAATAATGGGAAATGGAATAATATATTACAGTTATACAATAAATTGCTAACAATAGAATATTCACCTATTATTGCTATGAATCGGATATATGCCCTTGCACGGGCAAATTCAATTGTTGAAGCTATTCAAGAGGCGCATAAACTAGAGTTGAAAAACAACCACCACTATTTCTGTTTGTTAGCTGAACTATATCGCATGAATAATAACATTGAAAAAGAAATAGAATACTTAAATGTTGCAATTGGATTTGCCAATAAGAAAAACGAAAAAGAATTAATAAAACATCGATTAGAAAAAGCAAGCCGATTAAAAACTTCATAAAGAATAGGATTTCTATGAAATTTATACTTTGTCAAAGGAAACAAATAAAAGTCTTGTTTTCTTGAAGTATATGCCAGCCGCTAACAGCTAATATAAGTAAGCTGGGGATAAGTGGTTTGCGAAAAGTGTCCAATAATCAAAATTATAACCGACTGATAAGTTGGTGGCTCCGAAAACCCAGCCTCCTCATATTGACAAAACGATAAGTGCAATGCTTTCCGCATACAAATAAAGTGGCCACCATCTGCCCTAAAAAAGAAGAATTGTCACTAGTGGAATTCATTTCGATTCGTAATACACATTTAACATTAAGTTGGTATGGATTAAATTAGTACTGATCGGAATACACAGGAAGGTCAAAGTAAAAAGTACTTCCCTCACCCACCTTACTTCGAATTTTTAGCGTACCCCCATTTTTCTGGACAAAGTTTTGACAAAGAATTAATCCCAGTCCAGTACCCGGTTCTTTTTCCGTACCCAGCTTGCTAAAATGCTCATTGGGGTTCAATATTTTTTTAATATCTGCCTTGGGTATACCATTCCCATTATCTTCAATTTCAATAACCACTTTTTCCTTTGATAACTTTGAATTGATTTTAATAATGCCCTCCACAGGGGTAAATTTTATGGCATTGGACAAGATATTTCGGAGTACGGTTTTGATCATATTGTTATCCGCAAAAGCATAAATTTCTTCTGGGACATTATTCTGCATTTCGATTTGCTTATGATCACTACCCAATTTCAACAGCCGGAATGTTTGTTCAACCAGGTCATTCAAATTGAGTTTCTCTGGAATCATCTGGATTTGGTCACTTTCAGATTTGGCCCACCCCAAAAGATTTTGGAGCAAATTCAAAGCTTCGTCCATGGTTTTTAGCAAATCATAAACAGTTTCATCTAAGAATTTATCGTCCTTGGGGTCAATGATGCCCCGCATGATAAAGTCCATTTTCAATTTGGCAGCACTAAGTGGGGAGCGAAGGTCATGTCCGATAATGGAAAACATTCTGTCTTTAAGGTCGTTGGATTGTTTTAGGTTCTGGGCCTGTTCTTCAATCTGATTTTTTGCACGAATCAATTCAACATGTGTCTCTATTCGAGCAATCAATTCTTGCTCATTAAAGGGCTTGGTCACATAATCAACCCCACCAACTTCAAAACCCTTGACCTTGTCTTTGACATTTACCTTGCCAGTAAGAAAAATAATAGGGATGTCTTTGTACTCTTTTTTCTCTTTGATCTGTTCGCAAAGTTCAAAACCTTCAATTCTCGGCATGATTACATCCAATAATATAAGATCCGGCTTACGTTCCTTTAAAAGTTTAAAAAAGTAGTCGTCATCACTGGTCCCTTCGAATTGACAGTTATTCCGCTCTAAGATAAATCGTAAAAGTTCAAGGTTTAGCTGTTCATCATCCACAGCCAGGATATAAGGTTTTTCCGTAACTTGGTTTTCCATTTAAGGTATAAAAGAGTCTATTACTAAAGTAGGAAAAAGATTTTAGGTTTTTCAGTATAACCTGTCAGAAACAGAATATTAGAGTGATATAAATAGGTTTATGTAGCTTTAAAAGCTATATTAAACTGTTCCACCAACAAAAACCAGCCATTCACAACAATAATTGAACGAGCATAAAAAGTAGGATTATATTTACAAAGTAAGTAATACGAAAGTACAATCTGCATGACAAATATTTTAGTTACGGGAGGAGCAGGATTCATAGGATCCAACTTTGTGCCCTATTTTTTGGAGACAAATCAAGATGTCCATTTGATTAATATCGACGCGCTGACCTATGCTGGCGATTTAAAGAATCTAACAGAGGTTGAGAGTCACGGACGATATACTTTTATCAAAGGTGACATCTGTGATAGAAAACTCATTGAAAAGCTATTTGAAAAATACGATATCCATGGAGTTATTCACTTTGCGGCAGAGTCGCATGTAGACAATTCCATTACCAACCCGGATGCTTTTATGCAGACCAATATTTTGGGGACATTCAATCTAATTGATGTGGCAAAAAAACACTGGATGGTTAGTCCAGGATTGTACAAGGAGGCATATAAAAACTCAAGATTTCATCATGTGTCAACAGATGAGGTTTATGGCACTTTGGGCAAGGAAGGTTTGTTTATGGAAACAACACCTTATGCTCCTAACAGTCCGTATAGTGCATCCAAGGCGTCATCAGATTTTATTGTTCGGAGTTATCACCATACCTATGGTATGAATGTGGTTACTACCAATTGCTCCAATAATTATGGACCAAAACAGCATGACGAAAAATTGATTCCGACGATTATCCGAAAGGCACTAGCCGGAGAGTCAATCCCTATTTACGGAGATGGGTCCAATATTCGGGATTGGTTATACGTTCTAGACCATTGTAAGGGAATTGCTTTGGCCTATGATAAAGGAGTTTCCGGAGAGACTTATAATATTGGGGGAAGAAACGAAAGAAACAATCTATATATCGCCCAAACCGTTTGCGAAATCTTGGACAAGAAACATCCAAGGTCTGAAGGCTCTTACAAGGATTTGATTACCTACGTAAAAGATAGGGCTGGGCACGATTTTAGATATGCTATTGACGCTTCAAAAATTGAAAATGATTTGGGATGGGAAGCTGATGAAAATTTTGAGAGCGGTATTGATAAGACCATTGATTGGTATTTGAACAAATTCATCCATAACAATTCCAAAAGTTTGGCTTAAAACGGATACGATGAAAGGAATAATTTTGGCAGGCGGATCAGGAACACGTTTACACCCCATTACTTTGGCTGTGAGCAAACAACTGATGCCCGTTTACGATAAACCCATGATTTATTACCCACTATCTACCCTGATTGAATCGGGAATTTGGGAAATATTGATCATTTCGACACCACACGATTTACCTATGTTCCAACGTCTATTGGGCGATGGGAGAAAATATGGTTGCAGATTTGAATATGCAGTGCAAGATGAGCCCAATGGATTGGCCGAAGCTTTTATCATTGGAGAAAAGTTTATCGGAGACGATAAGGTAGCTTTGATTCTCGGCGATAATATTTTTTACGGAACAGGATTGGAAGAATTATTGCAGTCCAACAACAACCCTGATGGAGGAATTATTTACGCTTATCATGTTAACGACCCTGAGCGATATGGAGTAGTGGAATTTGATGATGATGGAAAAGTGATTTCCATAGAAGAAAAACCCAAAAGTCCAAAATCCAATTTTGCGGTTCCCGGAATTTACTTTTATGACAATGACGTAGTTGAAATTGCAAAAAACATTCAGCCTAGTGCAAGAGGAGAGTTAGAGATAACCGACATCAACCAAGAATATTTAAAAAGAGGTAAATTAAAAGTGAGCATCATGGATAGGGGTACGGCATGGTTAGATACCGGAACCTTTCAATCTTTAATGCAGGCCTCCCAATTTGTGCAGGTCATTGAAGAACGTCAAGGGCTAAAAATTGGAGCAATTGAATCCTCAGCTTACAAAATGGGATTCATTACCAAAAACCAATTTAAAAAGCTTACCGAACCTTTTTTAAAGAGTGGTTATAGCAAACGATTATTAGAAGTTTTAACCTAGAAAATGGAAGTACGCAAAACTGAAATAGAGGGCTGTTTTATCATAGTGCCCAAAATCTTTGAGGACGAAAGAGGATATTTCTTTGAAAGTTATAATCAGGAACAATTCGAATTGTTGACCGGTGCGAAGCCATTTTTTGTTCAGGACAATGAGTCCATGTCTACAAGAGGGGTTCTTAGGGGACTTCATTTTCAGAAGGGAGAACATGCTCAGGCCAAACTGGTTCGAGTTTTGGAAGGCGAGGTTTTGGATGTTGCTGTGGATATTAGACCAAATTCCAACACTTTTGGAAAGGTAGTTTCTACGATACTATCGTCAGATAATAAAAAGCAAATGTTTGTTCCTCGAGGATGCGCACATGGTTTTGTAACTCTGAGTGAAACGGCAAAATTTTCATACAAATGTGATAACTTCTATAATGCTTCTTCTGAAGGGGGAATCATTTATAACGACCCAACTTTCAATATCGATTGGAAATTGAATCATGAAGATTTAATCATTTCAGAAAAAGATAAAATTTTACCTGTCTTTAAAGAGGCAGTTCCGCATTAATCAATTTGTGAAAGGCAAAGGGATAGAATGTAAACGAGATGAGGATTTCGCAGAAATAGGTGAAGATTGAGCGAAAGTGCGTTTCGCTGGGGCGAAAAAAAGCATGTAGCGATTAATCTATCAACGGTTTTGTGATCATGACACAAAAATTTCCTTGAAATCATCTTGATTTTTTGGTTCGTTTTGTGTCAAGACAAAATGAACGTAAGTAAACATATTTGAAGTATTACCTTTAATAACTGTTTTGTAAAAGATAATGGTATGAAAATATTGGTTACCGGCGCATCCGGGCAATTGGGAAGTACATTTAAATCGTTGGTTTCCGAAGGAAAAACAGCCGATCTTGATTTTATATTCAAGTCGTCGTCAGAATTGGACATCACTGATTTTGATGCTGTCAATGCTGAATTGATTTCTTCAGATTACGCCTATTGTATCAATTGTGCGGCCTATACCAATGTAGATCAAGCAGAAGAGGAGAACGATTTGGCCTATCGGATTAATGTGACCGGAGCTCGAAATTTAGCCATGAATTGTAACGAAAGTAGCACGGTGCTAATTCATATTTCAACCGATTTTGTTTTTGATGGCTTTTTAAACACTCCATATATAGAAGAAGATATTGCAAGGCCTATTGGGTTTTATGGCGATACCAAATTCAAAGGAGAGCGGGCTATTATTAATAATCTTGAAGAGTATTTTATTCTTAGGACTTCATGGTTGTATTCTGAGCACGGACACAACTTTATGAAAACTATGCTAAAATTGGGTGCGGAAAGGGACGAACTTTCCGTGGTATATGATCAAATAGGTACCCCAACTTATGCCTTGGATTTGGCGAATGTGATTTTGCATATCATCAAAGCACATAGCATTGAATATGGGGTGTACAATTATAGTAATGAAGGCGTAGGGAGCTGGTATGATTTTGCAAAAGAAATATTCAATCAGTATAAAATTGATATTGATTTAAAACCTATCCGTTCTGAAGAATACCCTACCCCGGCAGAACGACCAAAATTTAGCGTATTGGACAAGTCCAAAATCAAAAACACCTTTGGTCTTCAAATTCCACATTGGAAAGATAGTCTTGCCGTTGCCTTAAAGGCGTATTCCAAAATTAATATTTGATTATATGTTACCCGGCATACAAATGTTGAGAAAGATGGATGTGCCAAATCGGAAAGATTGCACTTATCGGCCGATTTAAATTTTATGAGTTAGAGTTATGAAAAATACATTAATAGATTATAACCAATGTTAGCTAACGTTTTTTATAAAACATCACAGTATCAGTTCCGTCTACATGATTTTGGGCCGACGAGTATAGCTTGCTATATTTTCTTTCCACCATCATTGTGCTATCCGTAATTTCCAAAATCCTCCATCTTTTTTGAAATCCAATAACGTCTGTCCTTAAGCCTTCGAGAATTAGAAGTTCACCAGATTTGTCGAGTTTATATTTTGTTGAATCAATTCCTAAGAAAAAATGCTTGATTTGATTTTCGTCAATCTCATAATATGGAGGCCATATCGAGTCGTGTTCAGAAATAATTGCAGGTGGAGGGGGTGGTAAATTTTTGTGCTCAACTCCCAACCATAGCCCTTCTGTCCATTTGCCAATCAGTTTTTTGAAATCCACTATCTCATTGTTCGATTCAAATTCAACTGCTTTTCCAAGTTCTGTTTTCCCATTAATATTATTTTCTGACCCTGGCTTACAAGACCACAAGAAAAGGATTAATAGAAAAATTGGTAAACGCATTTTGGAAATGTTATCTAAATAAAAGAATCTGAATCGTTTTAATGATTAATATCCAACGATATGTGAAGTTCGGGAAAATTCACTTAAGATTCAAGGACTAATTGGTGTGAGCAAATTTTGGATTGACCAATCTATGGAGAGGTCAAGTTTCATGAATTTTTTGAACTCATGGTCAATTTACAGACCCTTTATCTGTACCTTATGAAAAGAATCTGCTTGGAGTTTGAGCAATTCTTCTGCTTTTTCCTTTTTGTACCGATATAGTTCCTCCTCATTTTTGATGTCCTCGTAGATTTTTTGGTTGAGTTCACCATCGGTAGAAAACAACAATTTGCGCTGCGCCACTTTTTGGGTGACCCAGGTGGCGACCACACTTTCTTGCTCTTCAAACTTATAGTCGTATTCTCCTTTAGGAGCCAAAAGTTTGGCAATAATGGGAGCAGTTTCTATGGCCAAAAACAATAAAAAGATAAAAAAGGATGGAAACCATGGCAGTTTGCCCAATGCATTGATTCTCGCCATAAGGCCATCAAAACCATCAATAATGGGTTGTGAACCGGCGACTACTTCAGCATATTCTGTGTTTAAAGCAGCAATTTGCGTTTCTATACCTGCGATTTTAGCTGAATTGGCTTCTTTTAGCTGTTGCAACTCGGCCAAGTATGCATCATGTTTTTCTCGTTTTTCTTTATAAACAGGACCCTTGCCCAGTAAACCTGTACCGGCAGTACCTTCCGCCTCCGAAATATAGGTGTCGTATAGCGCATTGGTTTCAGTTTCTTTTGCAGCTATTTCGTTTTTTAGGTTTGCAATATCCTGATTTAGACTTTCGATTTTAGGGGTGTACTGCAATGCCAATTGCTCTTTGTTGGCCAAGGTCATTGCATTCTTTTCCTCCAGCAAAACTTGATTGATTTCCTTCTCAAAAATCTTCATTTCAAGCGGTTTGGAAATCACAACGGCTATGATTAGGGCTAAGATGATCCGTGGAGCAGCTTGTAGCAATTCACTTTTAAAATTGTCACGCTTTTTAATTGTGGAAACAATGTAGCGGTCCAAATTGAAAATCAACATACCCCAAATCAAACCAAAGAAAATGGAAGTGTAGATGTTGTCAAAAACGGTATAAAGCGCATAACCGCTGGCAATAAATGCCATAACCGCAGTAAAGAAGACCGTGGCGCCGATACCGGCATATTTGTTGCGTTCTCCGTTGGAACAAGTCTCTAAAATTTGGGTATCCGCTCCTGAGCAGAAGATGAAAAAGCGTTGTAACATGATAGTGTTCTATTTTGATTGATAGACTATTAGAACGCAGTTTTGATTAAAATGTTACAAAAAAGCCCTGATTTCAGGGCTTTAATATATGTTTTTGGAATTTTATCTTTTAATGATAATGGGGTCTTTGGAAATTTTGACCATCGGTTTGCCACTTTTTGAGTCGTTTCGTGAATCAATATTCAAACTATGATTTGTGGTAACTAGATGTATGGCTTTCTCAGCATCTATTTGTTTCCCTTCATAGTAGAAAACCGCCCCTAGTTTTGCCATTTTTTTTACGTGATCCGCGGGTGTGGGAGGAACAGGAACTTCCATGATTTCAACATTTGGCGGAGGTGGGGGAGGAAGAGATTCTCCAACATCTTCACCCATAGGAGCTTTTGGAGGGGTTGGTGGTTCTGGGAAATCCGGGAATGGCTCGGCATCGTTCCGTTGTTTTTCCGACATTATACTGTAGATATAGGTGAGTCTATCAACATCTTGCGATTTAATTTTCATATGGTTTTCGGGCATGTCGTTGTAGTACTTGGCCAATTTTTCGTACTCGGCCATTTGCTTTCTAGTTGCGCTTTGTTGAACTTCTTCTGGTGATAACCAAGCTCCTTCAATGTCCGATTGGATCGGATCTGTTTTTTCAACGACTTTTTTAGTGCTGAAACTGTAAAGTAGCAAAGAGACTAGAGGTAATAATACCAAACTCCTAATTAGCATTGATTTTTGCGATGTTTCTGTTTTCATGACGATTAAACGTTTTTTGATTGATGAATAATTGATGGCATTGAGTAATGCGGGTTGAAATTGTTTGTTTTGATCTGAAGTTGAAAAAACCAAAAGTGTGTTTTGATAGGTAAATGCATCCACATCTTTGGACAACACAGCTTGGTCCGCCAAAAACTCGTGGTTTAATTTGATAGCTTTTTTATACAAGACCATGAGCGGATTGAACCAAAATGCAACTTGAAGAAGTTCTATGAAAATCACATCCCAGCTATGCTTTTGAATTACATGGGTTTCTTCATGAACCAAGACCTCATTCGGTATCTCATTGTTTTCTAACTTCTGCTTGTTTAAAAAAATGAAATTTAAAAAAGTATGTGGAGGTAGCTTTTCATGAATGTGCACGTGGGTGCATCGCTCTTGTCGATGCTTAGGATTTTTACGAATGCGCTGCAGTAATTGAACAAGGTTATGTACAAATCTTAATCCAAATACAATCAGACCTAGCCAATAGAGGGGCCATATTATGGTAGTGAAATCAAAAGGTAGTACATGTGTATTTTGTGTTGATGCAGTTTCTTGAACTTCAAAAGTGCCAAGTATACGCATCTCTTCAGGTGAGGGTACGGTCACGTATTCCACAAAAGTTAATAATGGAATGACTAATGATAAGATTAGAGAACCCAATAAATAAAACCTTTTAAAGGTGTGCATGCGCTCATTCTCCAAAAAGAACTTGTAGAACAGAAGCAAGATGACCAAGCAGGCGGCGGATTTAAGAATGTACACGAACATAACTACTTTCCTTTTATTTGATCATCGATAAGCGTTCTTAGCGACTCTAATTCCTCTTTGCTCAGGTTAGTTTCCTTAGTGAAAAATGATGCAAACTGACTTGGACTATCATTGAAAAAATTCTTGATGAGTCCTTTCACTTGCTTGGAGAAATAATCCTGTTTTTTAACCAATGGATAATATTCCCTTGAACGTCCAAAACTTTTGTAGGCCACGTAGCCTTTGTCAATCATTCTTTTTAATAGGGTAGCTACCGTTGTGGTCGCGGGTTTTGGATCAGGGTAGGCATCAAGAAGATCTTTCATGAAAGCTTTTCGCTGTTTCCAGATGATGTTCATTAGTTCTTCTTCGGATTTTGACAAAGACATGCTCTATAAAGTTAGAATTAACTCTACAAACATAGAATAAAAATTTAAATTCTACAAATGTAGAGTCTAAATTGTCCGTAAAACGGCTGGATTTACCTTGTCATCTCTGTAAAATACCTATAAAAGTAGGGGATAGTCTCAATGCCTTTTAGGTAGTTCCAAACACCAAAATGCTCGTTGGGTGAATGGATAGCGTCACTATCCAATCCGAAGCCCATTAAAATAGTCTTGCTTTGTAAAACTTGTTCAAAAAGAGCAACAATAGGAATGCTTCCACCGGTCCTTTCGGGAATAGGGGTTTTTCCAAAGGTAGTTTCGTAGGCTCTAGCAGCAGCTTTGTATCCTACACTATCCGTTTTGGTAACGTAAGGCAATCCACCATGATGTGGGGTCACCTTTACTTTTACACTTTTGGGAGCAATAGACTCAAAGTGTTTTGTGAACAGTTCTGTGATTTCCTCCGGGTCTTGGTCAGGAACCAATCGCATAGAAATCTTAGCATAGGCCTTACTAGCTATTACGGTTTTGGCACCTTCGCCGGTATATCCGCCCCATATACCATTCACGTCCAGTGTCGGTCTAATGGAATACCTCTCGGAAGTCGTAAATCCTTTTTCGCCATAAACATCTCCAATGTCAAGAGCACTCTTGTAAGCATCGAGACTAAAAGGTGCTTTGGCCATTTCGGCTCGTTCTTCGGGGGAGACTTCTTCTACCTTATCATAAAAACCAGGAATTGTAATATGATTGTTTTCATCATGAAGTGAGGCAATCATCTTATTTAAGACATTGATTGGATTGGGCACAGCTCCTCCGTAAATACCGGAATGTAAATCACGATTGGGTCCGGTCACCTCCACTTCCACATAACTCAATCCCCTCAGCCCTGTCGTTATAGATGGAACGTCGTTGGCCATCATACCGGTATCGGAAATCAAAATAATATCATTGGAGAGTTTTTCTTTATGATCTTCCAGAAAATCTGCCAAACTATCACTACCAACTTCTTCTTCCCCCTCAATCATAAACTTGACATTGCAGGGCAGCTGGTTGTTTTTGATCATAAACTCAACTGCTTTTACATGCATAAACATCTGACCTTTGTCGTCACATGCTCCACGGGCGTATATGGCCCCATCTGGATGTAATTCTGTTTTTTTTATGACTGGTTCAAAAGGCGGAGAGTCCCACAAATCCATAGGGTCTGGTGGTTGTACATCGTAATGACCATAAACTAAGATAGTGGGGAGGTTTGGATCTATTATTTTATCGCCGTAAACCACAGGATATCCTTTGGTTTCGCAAATTTCGGTGTTTTCACAGCCGGCTTCTACAAGCGATTTTTCCACTGCTCTTGCGGTTTGAAGAACATCTTGTGAAAAAGCAGTATCGGCACTTATTGAAGGTATTTTTAGAAGTTCGACCAATTCGGAAATAAACCGGTCCTTGTTAGAGGTAATGTAGTCTTTTATGTGTTCCATGAATTTGTTTAAACAGACACTAAAAATACGAAAAACAAGTTTTTAAATAGAGTGTGTTTACGAATCGGAAAATTGATTTATATTTGCAGACCTTTTTGCGGGCGTGGTGGAATTGGTAGACACGCTAGACTTAGGATCTAGTGCCGCGAGGTGTGAGAGTTCGAGTCTCTCCGCCCGCACAGCAAAGGAAAAGCCGACTTTTAGGAGTCGGCTTTTTTTGTTTAGGTACAACATTAGTACAACAAAGTTTAACAACTGACTCAAAAATTTCCTGAAAACAATATCAATTGAATCGATTTGCACTCATTTGACCTGTCAGTGGGCACTAACTTTCAGTTTTGGTTAAATTCACCAATCCAAACATCTAGTGATAATACTATCCATTTCTACTCCACTTAACATCTTTAGTTAAACAAAATCAATTCGTCACCTTCTTAATTTGCTTGTTTTATGTATTGAATATTGGTTGAGCTTGTTACCATTTCTGATAGAACCATTCTTTTTTTTGATAAAGTATTGATTATTAGTTTGTTATGCTAAATTCACTACTTTCGAATTCATGGATTAATACTAAAATGTTAACAATTAATTTCATATTTTAGGTCAAAACCCAATCATGAAAATTTGTTTAACCTTTTATTTGGTTATATCTGTATTATCAAGTAGTAGTGTTTTTGCACAAAAAGATAATAATGCAAATGTTAACCCCAAATCAACTTTGTTCACCTCTAAAGAACGAGATAGTATGCAAGTGTGGTTCTACAATCGTGCTACTGCAATGGGGTTATCAAATGAAATAAGGGATGAGTACTACAATATTATTCTTTATCACAGCTATAAGATGAAGGGTTTGGAAAAAAAAGATAAAGGCTACACCCCTGAAGAGATTCGCACAAAGTTTGATGGCCTATTGCAAAAGCAACATAAAGAAATAAAAGCCATTTTAGATGATGAACAATATACGTATTACCTTAATACATATGAAAAGTTATTGAAAGGTGTTTTTGAAAGAAAAGGTTGGAAATAATCTAAAATTATGAAAAAACGATTGCTAGTAGTCTTACTCCTTGTGGGAGTATCAATTTCTTTTGCTCAAAATACCAAAACTGTTACCATTGGAATTTTGGCTGATGAAACTTCAGTTGAAAATGCTCCTTTGCTTGAAAAACTTCAAAATGAGATTACTGCCGTTGTAGGGCAAGATGCCAAAGTAGTTTTCAAAGATCCTATTGAAAACGGATTCGATTTAGATACCGCAAGATCAAATTATCTGGCTATGGAAGCCAGCGACGTTGATATCATCCTCGCTTTTGGGGTTATCAATAACATAGCGTTGTATCAACAAAAAGTTTATGCCAAACCGGTAATCGTCTTTGGTTCCGTAAATAGCGACTTTATCGATTTGCCTAAAGACCAAAAAACATCTGGGATCAATAATATTGCTTATATCATAGCTCCACTTTCCTATGCAAAAGACCTTGATGCCTTTAACTCCATTTACGAATATAAAAAGGTAGGTATTTTAGTAGATGATTATCTTCCTGAAGCGCTGCCCATAAAAGAACTCTTTGATACCTATTTTGCGGACAAAGATGCTGCCTACACCTTAATTAATCTTCCTGAAGATGGTAATGTGTTGGGCCTTCTTGGTGATGTGGACGCCGTTTATTTAGCTGGAGGCTTTGATTTATCAGAAGTAGCCTTCAGAAATTTGGTTTCTACTATTAACGAAAATCAATTGCCTTCTTTTTCCGCCAATAGAAAACGAGATGTGGAAAAAGGTATCCTTGCCACCAATCAACCGGAAACAACTATTGATCAACTTTTTAGACGTATTGCCTTGGATGTGGAATCGATAGTAAACGGAACCAATCCTTCTGAGCTTCCAATGTTATTGGAGTACAAAAACAGGTTGTCGTTAAATTTTAATACTGCCAAAGAAATAAAGTTCCCGTTGCGATATAGTATGTTGGGTACTGTTGATATTGTGGGTGGGGAGAATAATTACATTGCTGAGGACGCCTATTCCTTATTAGATATCATGAATGGTGTAATAGGTCGCAACTTAGGGCTTGAGGCAGAAAGGAAAAATATTGATTTGAGCACTCAGGATGTAAAAACCGCTAAGAGTAATTTTCTGCCAGATGTATCTGCTTCGACGACGGCAGCATATGTCGATCCCCGTGTTGCTGAAATATCAGGTGGGGCTAGTCCCGAATTTTCGACTTCTGGAACGGTAGGCCTGCAGCAACTCATTTATTCCGAAGGTGCAGCGGCAGGAATCACTATTCAAGATAACTTGCAGAAAGCACAACAAGAAACGTACAATGCAGCGGAGTTAGATGCACTTTTGAATGGCTCTGTGGCATATTTCAATGCTTTGATTTTAAAAACAAACGCCCAAATTCAAGCACAAAACCTTGGAGTGACCAAAGAAAACCTTCAAATTTCAGAGCAAAATTTTGAAGCCGGTGCTTCTGGAAAGTCCGATGTATTGAGGTTTCGAAGTCAAATGGCACAGAACATGCAGACGCTGATAGAGGCTGGAAATCAATTAAGCCAAGCTTACTATACGATCAACCAATTGATGAATAATCCAATAACTATGGAGATCGATATAAAGGATGCGGTTATCTCTGAAGGTATATTTTCCAATTATCGCTATCAAGATTTTTTAGAAATTTTGGATAATCCAAAGCTGAGACCCAATCTTGTTGAGTTTTTGATTCAGGAAGCCAAAAAGAACGCTCCTGAACTGAAGAACCTTAGCTACAACCTAGATGCCGTGCAACGGACCTATCGGCTTAATGCATCAGGTAGATTTGTGCCTACCCTTGCGCTTCAAGGAAATTACAATTTGGCAATATCCCAATCTGGGAAGGGCTCTACAGTAGCACAGGGAGTGCCGGTTGCTCCTGATGGCACCTACAATTTGGGATTGAATCTCTCGCTTCCTATTTTCCGTCAAAACCAACAGAATATCAATAGACAGACGGCTAAAATCCAGGAAGATCAGTTAAATATCCAAAAGGGCAATATCGATTTAAATATCGAAACCAATGTCAATGCACTTGTACTGGATTTGACCAATGAGATTGCCAATATCCAAATTTCAAAGATTGCAGAGGAGGCCGCCAAAGAAAGTCTGGATTTGACACAGGTTGCATATAGCGAAGGGGCAGTGCCTTTAATTCAACTTATTGATGCCCAAACCAATTATTTGCAGTCACAATTGGCAAGCGCAACCGCAAACTATAATTACCTGTTGGCCTCCATGCAATTGGAACGAGCCATTGGATATTTCTTTTTGATGAATTCTGAAGAAAATAACCAAGACTTTATTCAAAGGGCCAGAGCATTTATCCTAAGTAGAAACTAACAATTAAAAGATACCGACCATGAAATATTTCCGTCATAGCCTGTTGCTGATCACAACAATTTTGGCATTTAGTTCCTGTAAAAAAGAAGAGAAAAAGAAGGAAGAAGTACTTCGTCCTGTTAGTTTTCAAGTGGTGAGTACTTCAGATGCCAGCAAAGTGCGCTCTTTTAGTGGAACGGCCAAGGCCAGTGATGAGATTGGACTGAGCTTTAGGAGTGGTGGTGTGATTACCAAAGTGAATCATTGGAAGGGCGCCAAAGTAAAGAAAGGAGATGTGGTTGCAAGGCTGGACAATGTGGAGGCAAATTTAGCTTATGAACAGTCCGCGTCTGCTCTCAACAGTGCAAATTCGGCAATGAAAACAGCCAAATCCGCTCTAGAACGTGTAAAGTCATTGTATGAAAGCGGAAGCCAATCGCTAAGTGATTATGAAGCAGCCAAAAACTCCTACCAATCTGCTTTGGATCAATATGAGTCAGCAAAGCGAAACAAAAGCATACAGGCCACTCAAGTAAGTTATGGCATAATTAGGGCGCCCAAAGATGGGGTAATCGCCTGGACCGATGGAGCGGTGGATGAACGCGTGTCTTCAGGACATCAATTTGCACTTTTAAATGCCGGTGATGATTTAAAAATTGAGGTAGGATTGCCTGAATCCCTGGTCAATAGAGTAAATGTCGGAATGGAAACGGATTTAGAATTTTCTGCAATCGAACAAGGTTCTTTCAAAGGTACGGTCATTGAAGTTTCTCCAGCAATTGATCAGAATTCCTCTACCTACATAACAGCTATAGGTATCGTAAATCCCTCCGCTGATATTAAACCGGGTATGGCCGCAAATGTCACATTCGATTTTGGTTCAAGTGATGCAACCACAGACAATTCCTTGGTAGTTCCCGTAAAAGCAGTCGGAGAAGATAGTAATGGAAACTACGTGTTTATTATTGAGACGGATGATGATAAGGTTGGCGTGGTCAAAAAACAAACGATAGAAGTAGGAGAAATAACCAGCGATGGTTTTAAAATCAGTAGTGGACTAGATGGAGGGGAAAAAATAGCTACCGCGGGATTACAAACTTTATTGGACGGTCAAAAAGTAAGATTACAATAGCCACCTTAAACGATACAAATTATGAATCTTACCAAATTTTCCATCAATAACAACAGGGTTGTATTAAGTATTCTAGGAGTTGTTTTGCTTATGGGGTTGGTCGGCTATCAAAGCCTTTCACGAGATAGTATGCCACCATATACCATTCGCGTCGCTTCAGTGGTTTCTTCTTTTCCAGGTGCAAGTCCTGAACGTGTTGAAGAACTGGTCACCGATAAAATTGAAAAAGTGGCCCAAGAACTTCCCGAACTAAAAAAGGTCACAAGTACTTCTAGAACTGGCCTTTCAGTGGTTCAAGTAGAACTGGTCATGCAGGTTGAGCCTCAGGATCTGCAACCCGTTTGGGACAGGCTTCGAAGAAAGTTAAACAGTATTGAAGGTCTTCCCAGTGGGGTCCAGCCTCAATTAAAGGATGATGGTATCGGAGAAGTTTTTGGTATCGCAGTGGGCCTAACAAGTGACGGATATTCATTTGCCGATATGAAAACATATGCTGATGATATCAGGGATGATTTAATCAAACTTGAAGATGCAGCAAAAGTTGAAATAAATGGAGATCAGGAAGAACGCGTTTTTGTGGAATTTGACAATGTAAAACTCAAAAGTTATGGGTTGACTTCCAGCCGTCTGCAGCAACTGATCAGCAATACCAATATTTTAAGCTCTGGAGGGCAAATTAATGTAGAAGACGAACGCATTATTCTCGAACCAACAGGAAACTTTGATAATGTTACTGACATTGAAGAAATGTTAATCCCTGTTGGGGAAGGAGGTCAAGTCGTTCCTCTTAAGGATATTACCAATGTTCGAAAAGGATACATTAACCCACCGACACAAATAGTACGAATCAATGGTAAAGAAGCCCTGTCACTTCATGTTTCTTTAAAATCTGGCGCAAACATTATAAAGCTTGGAGAAGAATTGGATGGTGTACTTGATATTTGGAGGGGAAAACTGCCTGTAGGACTGGAGTTGAACAGGTTGGCGTCCATAGATTCTTATATCGACTTAAAGATTAGTGATTTTATTGGAAACCTTTTACAATCCATAGGTATAGTACTGGCGGTCATGCTTTTTTTCCTTGGGCTGCGAACAGGTCTGGTTATCGCCAGTTTAATCCCCATTGTGACCATAACTACGCTTTTCATCATGGGCTTGATCGATGTTGGTCTTAACCAAATCACTTTGGCCGCCTTGATTATGGCCTTGGGAATGATGGTGGACAATGGAATTGTGGTTGCGGAATCGATTATGGTCAAGATGGAAAATGGCGCGGACGTAAAAAAAGCCGCAATAGATTCCTGTTCTGAACTCTTCACACCCTTATTAATTTCGACACTGACAACATCAGCAGCCTTTTTATCCTTTTATATGGCAGAATCCGTTATGGGTGATATCATGGGGCCAATTTTTGTGGTAATTACCATAGCGTTGCTCTCCTCATGGATTATAGCTTTGAGCATTATTACCTTATTCTGCGTGTTCTTTTTGAAGATTAAAAAGAAGGAAGAAGGAAAAGAGGGTTTTTTGGACCGTTTGATAAATGGTTTGAAAGCCAAATACAAAGATTTAATATTAGTTGCGCTCAACTGGAAGCGAACGGTACTTTTTGGTATTGTTGGACTTTTTGTGCTATCGATTTTAGGTTTTGGATTGTTGGCCTTTGTATTCTTTCCTGACAGTGACCGTAATATGATCACTGCAGACGTGAATCTTCCCGAAGGCACAAAGATTGAACGCACACAAGAAATGGTTACTGCCATTGAAACGTTCATGAAAAGTACACTCCAAGTTTCTGATAACAACCCAGACGGGATTGTTGATTGGTCAGCTTATATAGGTGAAGGACCATCTACCTATGATTTAGGATATAACCCTGATGAAGCGAACTCAAACTACGCACATATCTTAATAAATACCTCCAATTTTTTGGTAAATAATGAGATGGTCAAAAAACTGGATTCCTTTAGTTTCAATACTTTTCCCAATGCGGATATTAAAGTAGGCCTTCTGGGTTCAGGTGGTGGTGGAACACCTATTGAAATTAAAGTTTCAGGTGATGATCCAGATAAATTGGCACAAATATCCCAAACTATAAAAACCAAGTTGTTCGGAATTTCTGGCACCAAGAATATCAAAGATGATTGGGGACCAAAAGGAAAAAAATTCATTATTGACATCGACCAAAATAAGGCACAGCTTGCAGGTGTGACCAATCAAGATATTGCAACTTCTTTGCAAACCGTATTGGATGGATTTACGACAGGGGAGTATCGCGAAGAGGATAAATCCATTCCCATTGTAATGTTAAGCGACCAAAACAAACAACAATCTTTAGCCTCTTTGGAAACATTGAACATTTATGCCCAAAGTTCAGGTAAAAGTGTTCCCTTATTGCAAGTCGCATCCATAATTCCACAATGGCAGTACACTCGTATCAAACGTTTGAATCTCACGCGAACAATAAATATTTCAAGCGAATTGACCGAGGGCGGTAATGCCTCGGCAATTACAGCTGAAATTACACCTTGGCTAGAGGAGCAGGTGGCAATCTGGGGTTCTGGATATAGTTATAAGCTGGGTGGAGATGCTGAAAGCACTGCCGAGAATATGGGAGCGGTTGCCAGTTATTTACCTTTGTCTGCTTTTATTATTGTGATGCTATTGATTATTCAATTCAACTCTTTTAGGAAAATGGTTATGATTGTTTGCACCATTCCATTGGGAATTATAGGAATGGTATTGGGCTTATTGATTTTTAACGTTCCCTTTGGGTTTATGGCCTTTTTAGGTGTGATTTCTTTAGCAGGTATTGTCATTAACAATGCCATTGTACTAGTGGATCGTATAGAAATCGAGGAGAATGAAATAAAACGTAAGCCTCAGGATGCCATCATAGCTGCTTGTCTACAGCGTTTTCGACCAATACTGTTGGCAACATTTACAACAGTGTTGGGCTTAATACCACTCTATTTAGGTGGCGGAGAAATGTGGGAGCCCATGGCAGTGACCATTATGGTAGGTTTATTGTTTGGCACGGTTATCACCTTATTGTTTATTCCAGCTTTTTATAGTGTTTTATATAAGGTAGATTATAGGGGTTATCATTTTAACAAAGAACTTCTGGATTAAGAAATGTTCAAAAAGCTATATTCATATCGTTTTGAGTTTTTCTTTATCACCCAAATGGCTATTTTATTTGGCTCACTATTCATTCCTGGAGCTTTTTTTGAGGATACCCTAGCCCCCATTCTTTTCCAATTGAACTTACTTGCTGGTATTATTTTAATATACAAACAAAAAGAGGTGTTTTGGTTCTTTCTTATTTTATTACTAATTGGAGGAACAATTATTGGCATTGCAACGGCAACCCATGAAATGTCATTGACTACCAGTTATATTCAGTTTGGTATTTATTTCTCTTTTTACTTGGTAGTCACCTTTGAAATCATAAAACAGGTATGGCAAACCCGTGAAGTAAACAAAACGGTAATTTATGGTCTGATAAGTGGATTTATATCACTGGGTCTCATAGGTTTCTTTATTTGCATGAGTATTGAACTGGCCAATCCTGAGTCATTTAGAGGAGGACTATTGGCCATGCAAGAGACTCTACCACATACGCTTACAGAACAACTCATGTATTTTAGCTTTATTACCATGATGACCATCGGCTATGGAGATATATTGCCAGTAACACCCCTTGCACAAAAAGCAGCCATTTTAATTGGATTAATGGGGCAGTTTTATCTCGTTATTATTACCGCTGTAGTAGTGGGGAAATTTATTAATAAGTCCAAAACGTAATTAGTTGTTTCTCCAAATAGAGAACATATTAATTTGTCCTAACCTTCCTCGCAAAACAACTTCTCCTTCAAATTTTGTGTTAATCGAAGAATCCTTTTCTAAACTATGCAGCAATGTCTCTGATATAATAAAATCTGCTCCTAGCTTATTGCATTCTCCCTGAAGTCTTGCCGCAGTGTTTATGGTGTCACCATGGTAGGCAATCTCTCGTTTAATTTCTCCAACTTCAGTAACTGTGATGATTCCTGAGTTTAATCCCGCTTTAAAAACAGGCATTTCATTGTATTTTGAAATATAGTAATCTTCTTTTCTTTTAAGTTCGTCTTTAAAGGCATAAAAGGCTTTAACACAATTGTTGTATTTAAGTCCATCCTCCAAGCTCCATGTCAATACTGCTTCGTCGCCTACGTATTGATATACCTTTGCTCCAAATTTGGCAACTACCGCTAAATCATAAAAGCAATCTTGAATCAATTCGCTGTACTTTACATTCCCTAATTTTTCCGCCAAAGTTGTTGATCCTTTAAGATCTAAAAACATGAATATCTGTTTGTCCTCTTTGGGGTAATAAAACCGACCTTTTATCAAATTCAAAAGATTGCCCCTTCCTAAAATCCAATCAATATGAATAAATAGGTTAATTGTGAAGTTTACAATTAACGCATAAATAAAGCCAAGCCATACTTCTGGAAGAGATGTGAAAAAATCTTGTACCGTAACAATATCTTTTACAAGTTCAAAAGCCTTGAACACTTGAAAAAGAATTAATACAAGAAAAATCGCCATGACGGTCTGTGTCAAAAGCACAATAAACTGAAGCTTTAAAAAGGGAACTCTGCCTTTTATGAATTTGTCAATTAATCCAAAAAGAATTCCATAAAACAAGCCTTGGAAAATCCATGTGAGAATAAAAAAAAGGACTAGACTCCCTGGTCCACTGCTAAATGTGTCCGATTGATTACTGTTGACACTGGTGCCCAAAAACCAGACTACGTTAGCAACAAACCAACCAAGGAGATAACTTTTGGTAATGCTGATGAATTTTGACTTCATTTAGTTTTCTTGTTCAAGAAGTGTGTTAATATTACAATTTATCATAGTAACTTCTAGGTTTGTACAGATATATTTTCAAAATTTAATATTACAGAAGATGGTACTTTTCCCTATCCCAGTAAATGCGTAAATTCAACTAGTAAGGGTTTGAATGACATCAGTATATTTAAAAGAAATTATAGAAGGATGGGCTAGTAAGCCCTTAAATAAATCAAACATGCGTTATCTACTATTGGGTATTACCATATTACTCTATACATCCTCTAAAGCACAGGATTTATCTAAACTATATGAAACAGTACGGCCTTCGGTGGTTGTTATTTTTTCAGAAGAAAAAAAACTTGAGAAACAGGGAGCCTCCCTTAAAATGGTTAGTTCCCAAAGCTTGGGTTCTGGGTTTTTAATTTCAGATACTGAAATTTTGACGGCAGCACATGTGGTTGATGTAGCCGAACAACTTTTAGTTCAGTTTTTAGATGGAGAAATCATTGAAGCCAAGGTTGTGTCTTCATTTAAAAATTCCGATATCGCATTAATATCCTTAACTACACCTAAGAAAAATGCTATTACTGCTACCCTAGGGGATTCAGATCAAAGTAAGATAGGGGAGCAGGTTGTTGTTGTTGGTGCCCCTTTTGGATTAAGACATTCGCTTTCATCTGGATATATCAGCGGTTTAATTAAGAATAATGAAGATAAAAATCCTTTTACCAATGCTGAATATATTCAAACAGATGCGGCCATCAATACCGGTAATTCCGGTGGTCCAATGTTTAACCTAAAAGGAGAGGTTATTGGAATTGTTAGTCATATTAAGACAATTACGGGAGGTTTTCAAGGAATTGGTTTTGCAGCCACATCGAATATTGCAAAAAAACTGCTGTTGGACAAGAAAATACTTTGGACTGGAGCAGAGGTTGTACCATTGTCAGGTGAAAGCGCTAAAATGCTGAACGTGCCCCAGAACGACGCTTTATTAGTGCAACGTGTTGTTTCGAATTCCCCATATGGCAAAATGGGTCTGCGTGGTGGAACCATTGAGGCAACAATAGCGGAGCAGACATTATTACTGGGTGGAGATATTATTCTTGCAGTTAATGGAATTCGGTTTGAATTTACTGATGAAACTTTGACCAAGTTAGGCGATTTTGCAAATTCATTGAAGCCTGGCGACCCTATCGCTCTGGAAATTCTAAGGGATGGAAGAGTAATCTTATTGAGAAATTAAATTTCCAATTCTCGAAAGAGTATGGGTACAGATATCAACTGGATAATGGACATTAAAAGTGCTTAATAGTTGTTCAATTTTGATATCCTTATAATTACAAACTATAAATTTGTAGACCATCTCAATCACCTGTTTTGAAAAAGACGCTCTGCACAATAGACATTCGTTTAAATCTTTTCATGGGCTGCCAAAAATTAGAATCTTTTACTTCGAAATGTATTCTTTTGAATCACCATGTAATTCTGGTTGGGAAAAGTAGAACACAATGGTATTAAGGGCTTTAGAAATTATAAAAAAAATGCTAATTTACCAGTTTTAACACCATTATTACATTATGGATAGGTATGTGCAAAATCAAATTTTTCGCAAGAAAAGTAAGATGATTCTTATTTTGCTTTTTTCTCTTATGGGCTTAGTCAGAGTGCATGGTCAAAAACCCGTTTCTTCCCAAACACAGAATACTTATGATGTTGCTCAAACTAACTGGCAGTTATTTAAATATGATGTTGGCAGTATTTTTGGAGGCATAGGCTATTCTTATACAAGACCAATACATTGGCAAGGAAAACAGTGGGGAATATTTGGGGCCATCACTGCGGGGACTGGTCTATTGTACATTTTTGATGAGGAGACCTCCGAATTTTCGATTAGACAAAAAGAAGGGATTCCTATGTTCATTAGAGATTACGGAAGCGAATTTGGAAGCCCACAATACAATTATATGTTTACAGGAGGAGTTTACTTGACAGGCTTATTAATTAAAAACCCAAAATTAAGGCGTACAGGAGTTTTATTGGTGGCCTCCGCTACCTCTGTAGGATTATTGCAACAATTGACCAAATCTCTTGTGGGAAGAGCTCGTCCAGTAAGTGGGAAAACCAAGGATACTTTTGACCCATTCAACTCAAGCAGAAATTACCATTCTTTCCCATCAGGTCACGCCATGCTCGCTTTCACCAATGCATATGCAATTGCAAAGCAGTTCAAAAACCCTTGGGTTAAAACCGGTATTTATACCGCTGGTTTGATTCCTGGTATTTCTAGATTATGGGATGGACAACACTGGCTAACAGATGTTGCCTTAGGTATTGCCATCAGTATTTTTACGGTCGAATCCATTGACCGTTATCTTGACGGCAGATATAGTGAGAAATATAACGAGCAGGAGAAAAAAGTAAGTTGGAACCTAAGTTTTTCTCCGAACCGACTTGGTGTTACAGCACGTTTTTGACCAATGACCCTATAATTTGCCGATTTTTGGAAGCATCAATTCTTTTTTGTCATGAAACTGCTCCATTTGAGACAGGATTTTATTTAGCAATTGTAGTGCCTCATTAATATAAGGTCCTTTGTTCAGCATTACACATTCAGCATGAAGTGAGTTTACTGTATCCGTTATTTCAGACCTGGAGGGCAACCCATTTTTGGCGAAGTTTTCAAGAACTTGGGTGGCCCAAACTACAGGTATGTGTGCAGCACCGCACAAGTTCAAAATACCTTCTTGCGCTTTTCCTATGGAATCCCACCCTGTTTCAACTGCTAAATCCCCTCTTGCAATCATAACACCTATATACTTCACTTTCATGGCCGCCAATAATATCTCTACCAAGTTATCAAAGGCAAATCGGGTTTCTATTTTAAGAATAATACTTAATTTATTGACAGCATCCCACTTTTCCAATTCTGTCAACAGCTCCTCGACATCCTTCCTAGAGTTTACAAATGAGAAGTTTACGATGTCCGCATGCTTTGACACAAATTCAAGATCAAGCTTATCTTTGGCAGTAAGGCCACTGATTCCCAAAGCAGTCTTGGGAAAATTTATACCTTTTTCGGCCTTTAACTTTAAACCTTTAAGCGAAGCTCTTGTTATCCGTACTTCAAGATGGTCAGGGAATATTGATTCTATCCGACCTTCAATCTTACCATCATCAAATAAAATGGTATCCCCTTCCTTTATACTCTCAAAAATGGCGGGGACCTGACATGATATACTTGCCCTCTCAATAAGATTCCCCTCTTCATCGAATACTGCAGGATTTCCCAAAGTATTTTCTTTGGTAATTATAAGGACATCGTTCGTCTTGAGTAAGATAGATTGTTCAATAGTAGGAAGTTCCCCAACGACAGCCTCTTCCAATCCCTCATCTTCATGTTGTATCACCGTTCCTGTGCTTATATAGACCGTTTTATAACAATGCACATGCACTTCGTCTTGAGCTATATGTACTACCTCCAACTTCCTTCGTTTGTTTCGTGTGTCTCTTAACGTTAATTTATCTCCCGTAGATAATTTTTGTAACCATTCCATAGGTAAGGGTAGGCTATTCGATGGAGAGTCTTTTTCAATACTGGAAACAAGAATCAATAGAGCAGGTTTTACCACATTTCCCAAAACATCTCTTCTTGGGCTAAACTTTTTAACCTTTGGTCCTGGGGTTATATTTCCAGTCCGGATTTTCGGGCCTGCAAGGTCCATGGCAATCTTTACATCCTTTTCCAATTCCTTCGAGGCCTGTTTTACATGTAAGATGATTTTTTTCCAAATTTCTGGGCCATCATGGGCACAATTGACTCTTGCGCAGTTCATACCATTCTTCACCATGTCCAAAACCATTTGATAATTGTAAGCAGCTTCGGTGGGTTGCGTTACCATAATACGGACTCTACGACCCTTGCGTTTACCAAAAAGTTCTTTGGTGTGGCCTGCCACCAACTTCTTTTTGGTCTTTATGGTCAATCCGGGTTTCATGGTTTCCAAAGGCATATCATTTAACAAGCTATACAAGTTAAATCTCGTTTTTGCCAAACTGAACATTACGTGACCTTCTGCATTGGCAAGTCTGGTAAACCCTAAATTCTGTAGCTTTTTCTGAACGCTCCTCAGGTCAAACTGCCTGAAGGTTGTATAGTGAATTAGGTTGCGCGCACTTTCTTGGTATATGGGGTGTATGTTGCTTAAAATATGCTTCGCCTCCTCCTCATTTGACTTTATGGCTGCTACAATGAGTTCAATTTTTGCAATTAACTTCTCTATTTTACCTTCTTTTCTTTTTTCCTCTTCTACCTCCATATGTATACCATTTTAAACCGGTAATTGCAATGACATCCGCGTCAGCGTTAAGAAATCTATATAAAATCGAGTAGTATCCATTCCTATGTGCTGACCTAATATTCTAAAAATACTGATAAGTAAGTCAAGTCCAGAATCATGAAAATCAATTTCTTATTGCATTATTAATTTAAAGAAGTCTTCAATTTTGATTTATGAACTTTAAAAAGCAATTAAGGACACAGTTATTACCACTGCAATCAAAACATAGATAAATTTAGGAACAGGTACGGGACCTCCTGCTGTGTAGCTGTGTTATCCTGATAAATAGTAGTTTACGCTGAAAGAAGTCATAATGATAGATCCAAAAGCAAAAACACTTGTCATATTTTACTTTCCATGTGCCTTATCCACAGCATTCGCAATGCCCTGTGCCCATTGATCTAAGGCAGATTCCACGTCCGCCCAAGTCGACCATGGAGATGCATTCGCAAAGCGACTGCCTTTTGAGGTGCTTATCACAACAGCATCTGTACGGTCAGAAGAGGATTTTTTAAAAGAGCCCTCAACAGTGATTCCGCCTACTTTCAGAGCTATTGGTAAAATTACACTGGTAACATTGGCAGAAGCATTGGGAGCTTTTATTCCGGATAGAACAAATGACATTTCCAAGGTTTGGTTCGATGGTCCGCTGCCTATCTCATAGCCTTTTTCCATCAAATGTTTTTCCAGACTTTCCCCAAAGTAAGTACGAATGCGCACAAGGTCTTCAGTATCGATATCGATAAGTCTGGAGTCTCGTTCATCTAGAATTATATCACCTACCATAAAAGTATCATACGCATCAAGACCGGGTGCTCCGGGTCGTATGTAAACTAGGGTTGGTGCATCTTTGGTGTCCAAGGTAAGGCCAGATATATCGTTGTATGGGGTGTAATTCTTGACCACTTTGGATGAAGAACCACATGAGTTCAATACAATCGCAGCCGTAATCATTAAAAAAGGAGTTTTAAGGTTGATCATAATGTATTTGTGTTTATTAGCATTGAAGAATGAAAATACGTATTTATTTGGAGTTTCCATTGGCGCGTAGTGGATTCTCATCTAGATTGCCTAATCGTTCAATAACAACGTGGCCTTTTCAGTTGATGTCCGATTCTTGATAAAAGCCAATAAGGCTACGAGCACGACAATCCCGACTAGGACATAAACAAATTTAGGAACAGGTAAAGGGTCTCCTGCTGCGTAACTGTGCAATCCAGATAAATAATAATTTACTCCAAAAGAGGTCATAATGATAGATCCAAATGCAAAAACACTAGCTACATTTAAGACATACCTGCTTTTTAATGCAGGAACAAAACGGAGGTGCAAAACCACCGCATAAACAATAATAGAAATCAAGGCCCAAGTCTCCTTTGGGTCCCAAGCCCAGTAGCGACCCCAAGATTCATTGGCCCAAATACCTCCAAGGAAAGTACCGACGGCCAAAACGAACAAACCAATCGTCATTGATATTTCGTTGATATAGGTTAATTCTTTGATTCGAATGCTGATAGCATCTTTAGATTTTTTGGTTTCAATGATCATTAGAATCAAGACCATAAAGCCTAAGACTGCAGATAAGGCCAAAGGAGCATAACTACTAACAATAGTTGCTACATGCACTTTCAGCCAGAAGGATTTTAATACAGGCATCAAGTTTGTAATCTCCGGACTTAGCCAGTCCAAATAACTAACGAATAACAGAGAGCCTGTAAATAGTGTTGCCAAAGGCAATGAGAAATCTGATTTTCGGAAGGTCATTAATCCACATAGCATTAAAACCCATGCTACAAAGACCAGCATTTCGTAACCATTGCTCCAGGGAGCATGTTGAGCTACATACCAACGCAGCAATATATTTCCTGTAAATACGAGAAAGCTGATTAGGGAAAGGATAACTAGAATATTCCACAGAACATCCACAAAACGTTTTTGCACGAATATTTTGGCCAAGGCCAATACCAGCAGTACAAATCCCAATGTAAAAAAGACTTGGAACAACCAAAAATTGAGATTCATTTCATTATACCACAACTCGGCTTCCACTCGCTGATCGTTAGGAATAATATCCTTGCCCAAGGTGCTTTGATAGGTATCAATATAGGACAACTTCTCTGTTGCCGTTGCCCATTTTTTGGCTGCCAAATCATTAAAATAAGAAGGAGTTATGGTTTGTACAAAACGAGCGTCCTCAGCAGGAAAGTCCCTAAAATGATGGGTATAACTATACCACGTATCCTTTTCATCTAGACTGTTGGGATAAATTTTTAAATAGTTGCCCGAAAAAATGTTGAACAGAATATTAAAACGTTCATCTACCTTGAGTATCTCTTTATCAAACTCGTTATGCTCTGCCGGCTTTTTAGCGTTTGCCTCTTCCGCCACTTTGGTAAGTACATAATCGCCACTAGGATTTATTAAATCATCAAAGGCAATTAAACCTTCATCGGTAATCTTTAGAGAATCAAAAAAACTTCCGCCTTTTTTCTTATCTATTTTTATGATGGGAATCTGTTGCCAAGCTCCCGGAGCAACATGCATGGCAAGAAATACCTGATTGGCATCCAAACGAATCTCTTCGCTAGCGCCGTTGTATTTGAAATAGGGTTTACGGGAAACTTTTCGCAAAAACTCAGAAGCCAAGGTATTGATTGGTTTTATCCTTCCATCTAAATCTTGTACCATCAATCGGCCAAAGAGCGCCGCATGCTGTTTTTCAATGACTTGATGTGCGACTAATTCAGAAATCGAAATGGTATCATTCGACTGTTGCGCCTGAAGATTTGTGCTCATCATTCCAATCAGGAATAGGGTGGTGACCACCTTTTTCGTTTTTAATTTTTTCAACTTTTTGTTGATGGCCATAAAATGGGAACTCTTTCCAAATAGCGTAAAGAACATGCCAATCATCATTAGAAAATAACCCGCATAGGTAACGTTGGTGCCCAAAACATCATGGTTAACGGATAAAACCGTTCCTTTTTCGTCGGTGTCGTAGCTGGCTTGGTAGAAACGAAATCCACCATAATCCAAAACATTGTTCATGAAAATTCGGAAAGGCATCTTGGTATCTCCATCCAAAACGGTAACCTCGCTGGCATAGGCGGATGGACTCTCAGAACCTGGGTATCGTTCCAATTGAAAATCATTCAACTGTACTGAAAAAGGTGTTTCAAGAGGTTTGGCTCCATACGATAAACTCACGTTAGTGCCATTTACCATAACTTCATGTGTAGTAGGTAAAAAGCCGTCACGATAGAGTAAGGTTACTTCTTCTATCTCGTTATCTACGCCTACATTCAGAACTAAAGCATCGTCCTTAACCTTATCATTGTCTTTTGGTTTTTCAGCCGAGCTTACGATGTCAATTTTTCCAGATTCATGAAAGGATAGTGGCACAAAAGATAAATCACCTGAACGATACAAGGTTCTTAAAGTCATCGGCTGCAAAGTATCACCTTTGATAATACCTGCAGTTTGGTCGGCCATGATAAAAAAGTCGAGCTGATGTGGTGTTAACATCTGGAATTGGCCATCATTTTCTATAAGATTTATAACATCTTCTCCTTCTGCCTCAAAGCCTATCTTATGTTTATGACTTCCTATTTCTTCAATTTCTCCTTTTTTCAAGAATAAGGTTTCCCTGCCATTTCCTGAAGTAACCACCATTTGCAATAAGGGAACTCCATTTTCAGGATCATCGACAATTTCGGGGATAGCATCGGCTACAAATTGCTTATGTGAAATGGTAATTGGGATGGATTCTAAATCGGTTTGAATAGAAAAATTATTATCCGTCAAAGGAGAAAAGTAAAGTTCCCGTTCCAAATGTTTGGTTTGCCTCCCGCTGGATAGATGGACTTGCAAATAATTCTTATCGGAAATGATGGTATTTGAGGAAGCTCCTTCTCTGATACGCATGATGCCTCCGTAGGAATCATACCTCGTAATCGCCGCCCCAATTAGGATGATGATAAAGGCTATGTGAAAAAGAAGGATGGCCCATTTTTCTTTGCGCCAAAGTTTGTATTTATAAATATTGGCAGCAAAACAAAGCCCTAAACCCAGCATGACCAGCTCAAACCAACTGGCGTCGTATACCTTAATCCATGCTGTAGCGGTACCAAAGTCGTTTTCGATAAAAGTGGCTGTGCCCATGGCTATGGCGAAAACCAACATTAAAATAAGTGCCAATACGGGCGAAGAAAAAATACGATAGAATATTTTCATGAAAAGTGTTCGGCCAAATAGCCTTTAGAGAAAAGGTTTAAAATCGACTACTTATTGGTCATGCTTACTGCTTTGGAATCCATTTTATCCTCACGGGCTTTGGCTTCCTCTAGCCATTTGGGCAGTAAATTGGTTTTAAACTCCTCTTTTTCTTCGATGAGTTTTTCCATATCCAAACCGATGAATTCCTGAGCCTTTTCTTTAGATGCAATATCCGGCATTGGCACTTCTTGATTAAAACCTAAGGTCGCCAATAAGCGCGCTAACTTGACTCTAGCTTCTTGCGCTATATTGAGTCCACCACCCAAGACTCTTGCCGTTTCTACGGGAGAATGGAATGATGCTCCATGAGCTGCGGCAGCATAGTCCCAACGCCATTGCGCGTGACGAATATCTGTGAGAATATCTTTCATTTGTTCGTCTGTTGCACCTAATTCCCATGCTTTTGCCGCTTCAATATGCGACTTTACCAAAAGATCTTCCAATTTCAATCTATTTTCAGTTGCCTTTTGCTGTCTTTCGTAAACATTGGCTCTCAATTTATCTGCTTCTTGCCTGTGACACACTTGACAGGAATTCGCAATATTGTTTAAAGGGGATTGTAAATGGTGGTCGGTAAACTTCTGTCCACCTTCGCTTTTATAGGGCATATGGCAATCTGCACAGGAAACACCACGGTCAGCATGTACACCGGTAAGATAGGTTTCGTAACCTGGATGTTGTGCTTTTAACATCGGTGCCTTGCTGATTTTATGTGTCCAATCCGAAAATTCCATTTCATCATAATATTCCTCCATGGCTTCCACGTTCATCCCATTCTTCCAGGGGAAAGTTAGGTATGGTGTGCCTTCCGCTCCAGGTTTTTTCTTATCGAAATAATACTCTACATGACATTGAGCACAAACTAAAGAACGCATTTCCTGGTGGGTGGCCTTATTAATATCCTTGCCCATTGAATCAAAAGCCTCTACAAGTGCAGGTCTTGTAATACGTAACTTCATACTATTAGGGTCATGGCAATCGGCACAGCCAATTGGGTTTACAATTTCTGCTCCCTTATCCGCCCATTTTCCTTCATAGAATTCTGCAATACCTTTTTCGTTCATCAAACGAGGAACATCAGGACTTTTACAGGTCCAACAGGTAGCTGGCATTGGTCCATCTCCTGGGCCTTTTGGTCCTCCTGTACGCAATGTATTTCGGATATCATCTATGGCGTAGTAGTGACCACGCCCTTGATTATAGTCTTTAGAAAAACCATATCCAGCAAATAATACGACTAATCGCGGATCTTCTTCAAGGACATCGCGCATGGCGGAACCGCCTTGGAAGGAAGCAAAAGAAGTTTCAGATGTTTGCAACCACGATTGGTATTCCCTTGGGTAGTTTTTTCCCCACTCTTCATTTCGAGGTTCATTCTCACCAATATCTACCTGCGGTACATATTGGTATTTGGCCTCACTCTTCCTATTGATCACGCTTGAAGCAAGCAAGCCTAATAGAAAAACCACTACAATTGTAACAATAAATAAGACTTTATTTTTCATACTGTTCGGATTATCGTGTTTCCATTTCTTTTTGTAACCAGTCCGGAATTACCATTTCTTCTTGATCTGTGGGTAAAGGAGCAATGTTATACTTGACCGTGGACATTCCATGAATACGGCCATGAGGCACCTCTTTATGGCAACTCCAACATTGACGGGATGTCCGGTTCTGCTCATGATTTTCTATGAAGCCGTTATATTTTGTTTGGGTTACCTGCTGTACATGGCAGCGTATACAATTGTTCTGTACCACTTCTTGTGAACCTTCACGCATAAAAATAACCTCTGGTTCTGCCCTTGCAGTAAAAATTGAAGCATGGTAAAGCCCATCCATAGCTTTGAAGTAATAGGCGTTTACAATATTGTCTTGGGGTACATGGCAACCGTTGCAAGAAACCCATTCACGATGTGAACTGTGCATCCAGCTATTATAGACAGGGGTCATAACGTGACAGTTGACGCAGGCTTGCGGATTATCCGACATGTATGAAACCACCTCACCTTCTTTCATCAAGAACAATCCTAAACCAATGATGCTCCCGATCAAAACAGTGGCAGTTACCCTCCATTTCGAATTTCTTCCTGGTAGTAATTTTTTAAAAAATCCCAACACACTCATACCACTCTAAATATATTGATTTTTGAGTAGAAAGTGTGGAGCAAAACATTATCATTTTCAAAAACTTTGGAATCTAGGAAATCCTCGTTTGCCCTATCCTGCTGAGGCATCGATAAATTGTTTATTGGTATATGGTTTAGTTATTATTTGGTAAAGCTTACTAGGAGTTGTTCATGATTGATCCTTTGGACCACACGACATAATCTTGCTTACATTATAAAGAAAATAAGGGATATTATAGATTACTTACCTTCATGCTTCTTAATTGAACAATCAATATTATATTCCTTGGCAAGAGTTAAAGAACTAAACACCATTAAATCCTATCTCATAGGCTGGCTTATAGCAAGCCTCTTATGGAGATTATTTAGGGATACAGATTTGAGCACTGAACGCTTTACCCAACTGTTCACTTTGGAAAGCTTCTTCATATTCATTGCACTTTGGCTGACAATGGGATTGCTCTTTGGTTTAATACATATAGCCATGACCAAATTTGTAGTTGGAAGGGTCAAATATTATCAGTTGGTACTTTTCAGGATATTTCTACAATTGACTGTTTTTATTGGTATCATGATAGCCCTAATCAATTTACTAAGGGTTCTTTTGGATGTCGAATTTCCGGATTCTACATGGGGAATATTGAACAGCCTATCGCTGTTTGTTGCTTGCATCTATATTTTGATCATCAATTTTTGCATTGGCTTTGTTATGTACATTAGTTCAATAGTTGGAAAAGAAAATCTCAAAAAAATCCTTTCAGGAAAATTTTATACGCCTTTGGTAACTGAAAAGGTTTTTATGTTTATTGATCTTAGGGGCTCAACTCAATTGGCAGAAAGATTAGGACATATTGCCTATAGTAAGCTAATCCAAGACTGTTTCAGTGATTTGGTGGTCGTACATAATTATCACGCTGAGATTTACCAATATGTTGGTGATGAAGCTGTGCTTACTTGGGATGTGGACAATGCAGTTCGTTTGAATAATGGAATTAAAGCTTTTTTTGCCTTTCAAAAGCGATTACATGATAGATCAGAACATTATCTATCAACTTATGGCGCAGTTCCTGACTTTAAGGCTGGAATGCACGGTGGAGTTATATCTATGACTGAAGTTGGGGAGTTAAAACGGGATATTGCATATCATGGTGACACCATAAACACCGCTGCAAGACTTCAAGGTGAGTGTAATAGATTGAATGTAAATCTGTTAATTTCTGAAAGCCTTTTAGGGAGTTTAGATTTAAAGAAAGAGTTTAAATCTACCCTTATGGGTAAAATGCAACTAAGGGGAAAAAATGCTGCAATCAATGTTTATTCATTGGAGGAGGCTGCAAAATAGAAATATTCAATGCAATTATTTAATCAAGGTAAGAATGAATTATTCTTCTAAAAGCCAATATCACGATGCGTTTGCATCGATGGTCAAAATTACAATGAGGGACGGAGATGCTTCCGAAAGCGAAATTATTTTCTTAGAGCATTTGATGTATAAATTAAGCTTGGATGAAACAGAATATGAGTTTATCATGCAGAACTACATGAAATATCCTATAACTGCTCCTTATTTACATGATGAACGAATTAAAGCCCTTTTTGAGTTGGGAAGAATTTTAAACGCCGATGAAAGGATTACGGGTGCTGACCAAAAAAGGTGGCTTACTAGGGTAGGAAGGGCAATAGGGTTTGAACCAAATTGTATTGAGAATATCAGCACAAGGGCCTTATCACTCACTGAAGAGGAAATTGATTTTGCCGGATTCAACAAAGAAATAGAGGTTGTTTTGTCCGACTGTGGAAAAAACGATCAAAGAATGGAATAGGTAAATTCTACCATGTGCGGCCTATCACCCTTGATCATTAAATTTGTATTGGGTATTTGGGGTGATTGTTAATGGGTTACTAAATATTTTTATTCCTTTTAATTAAATTAGTTTTCCGTATTTTAAAAAAGAGTATTCCTTTCATGGAATTCGTACGACGCAACTATTTGAATTCATTTTCCGGCAATAATGGCTGTAATCAAATTATGGGAAATCTAAAGGGACTGACAAATACCGATTTGCAGTTTGCTACCATAAATGAAACTAGAATGGCCTGTAAAGAGATGAAGCTCTCCAGCACATTCCTGACCTTACTCCGTGAAACAAATCAGTACAAAATAACCAAGCTGAATCTGACCCTAATGGACTCAAATGGAAAAGTGCTGCTGTTATTTAAAAAAATAGATTGACAAATCTCCAATCTCGACCAAATAATGACATTTGGGATTTTATGTCTGTACTAAATTAAAAACACCAACATCATGGGAATCAAGAGAAGCTTATTTCTATCCATTGCGGTAGTACACTCATGTACCCTATTTGCTCAACAAAAAATTACACTAAAAAATAGGGTTCAGGAAAAGATACTTAATAGTAATACAGGAATTGTGCTGGTCAAAACGTCTGGGGCCGTCTATGGAATTGGCCCGGAAAGGCAAACTGTTATCTGGGAGAATGAAAGAATAGGAGAATTCGACTTTAGCCGGTATTACGAGATTCCGCTTACACCATATGTTTTTTTTGAAGATAAGCCCTTGATCAATTCCAAAATTCTTTCCAAGGCTCTTAATACAAAAGGTATTTCACGTGCTATTGTGGATGTAACGACTGGGAAAATTATTTTCGATTCTAGCGAGAACGGATTTCAGGCCGTTTTCAACACACTGCTATTGCCAGAACAGAAAGCGGTTTTGGTAGATGGCAAGACAGAAGAAGGGTTCGGCATTGGTTTGTTCGATTTCGAAACGGGGAATCAAATATGGATGACCAATGTAACGAGTGATTTTTTTACCAGAACAAAAGGTGCCATCCTAAACGAGGAGAAAGTCCTTTTAGATGCCGATCAGAACATTTTTTGGTTGAAAAACAGACACTTGCTGAAAATAGATTTTAAAACGGGAAGTATTGCATACGATAAAAAGGGAATCACCAGTATTTTATTTAATGATGAAGCAAACAAACTCTATATATCCTCAAACTTCATAAATGGCAAAAAACTTAATCAGGAAACTACCATAATCGCAATAGACCCTAAAACAATGGATAGTTTGTGGTCAGGACCACAAGTACGAGTCGTTGGCAACATTTTAGAAACTACTTTGGATAAAAACCAATTAGTGGTAATTACCTCCAAAGGTTTTAATATCATCAACCCTGAAAATGGAAAGAAAAAATGGGGTAAATCGGACCCTCTACCCTTGATAAAAAAAATCGTCCCTACTTCCGATAGCTATTTGGTAGTTCAGGAAAACCTTTTAACGCGAATCGACCAGTTTGGTTATAACACGTGGGATGCCCCATTGAAGATTACATATTCCAGTAATGAAAATCCGGTGTATATTTTTGACGATGACCCATATGCGCTATATATAACACCATCAAGAGCAAATAGGATAGAAATTGAATCTGGACAAAAAATATGGAAAGAAGACCTTACCCTATTTGATGCCGATTTCATCAACAGAAATTTAAAGCTTCAATTACCCTATCATCGCGTATGGTTCAATCCCGAAATCGGACAGTTTCCGGTATATAGCGAAAACAGCTTCTATCTTTTCAATAATCGAGACAGCGTGGCACCACAATCGTTGCAGAAGGTTGATTTCGGAAGAAAATTTCCGGAACTTAAAATTAGGGAAAATACCTACCTTTTGTTCGAAAGCAATACGTTCTACCTTTTCGATTTCTCAGGAGATCTGATTTATAAAAAGGAATACCCGGCCTTTAAATCTGGCTCCTTTGTTCGTAGGTCTTTTCGTGATTCTTTCTACTGGCTCAAAAGAGGTTTTCAAATTACATCCGCCACATTGCTATTCGCTCCAACTCAGGCAAACAGAGCACTGAAAAATACTATCGTTTCCAATAATTTAGGTGTTTTTGGCACAGGGGTTTCGAGAATATACGGAACGTATCATTCGTATAGCCGGGGCATAAACAGCTTGACAGATTTCGATATAGATTTGGGTTCTAACCTGGAGTACGTCTTTAAAAGAATGCGTAAAAGCAGAAAAAATGATGACACTATGATTATAGCAGTACCCGATGAAGGGAAAATACAGATTATCAATTTTCAAATCGATACTGGGGCTGAAGAGCTCCTGAAAAAAATTGACTCTGGGAACAATAAACTTATTATTGACGAGATTGAAAGAATATTATATTCTTTTGATGGCAAAGAAGTTTACATTGAACGGTTGTGACTTTTCTTTTTTTATCTATTTCTTATCTATCAGTTTGAATTCTTCAAATCCACCGTGAGCAATCTAGGTGCAATTATCAATTGCACCCATGCCCAATTATTGGTATTGTCATTTGGCCTGCCACCCTTTATCAAACTCATACTTTCTGAAGCGAACATATGGGAATACCCTACATTGAACTTTAGTGCTTTGGATATCACTCCTGTATATACAACATCCACTTCGGTGCCCAGATATTTGTCTGCATCGTTCAATAAGTTGGCATTTGATAAAAAATAATGTGCCTTAAGCAGAATAGTTGATTTTTCCCCGGTCGTAAAAACCACTTTCCCATAAAAATCGTTTAGACCTACATTATTGGCATGATTGCCAACATAGAAGTAATCCATAAAACCGTTGAATTTGTGGTTGGTTCCATAGAGAGGGAAAAAGGATTTATTTTTACTATCTCCGTTCTGGTCAGTACCACTCAATAGCTCCAGCCCAATCCCGTATAAGGTATTTTCAGGTTTGTAAGTTGCTTCAAGCAGAAATTGGTAAGCACTTAAATCTGTAGTGGCATTTGCATTTCCAAACTGATAGTATAAACTACCGCTAAGGTTCACATTGTCAATTGGAAATTTGAAATAAGAGCCTGCAGTATGTCTATAAAATACACCATCAGGTTCATCTTGATTGACCCCAGTAAATTTTTGAAAGCCCGTGTTTAAGAATAAGAAACTGACTGAATTTCTTTCCCAAGTCTTTTTAAGGTATGCATATTGCATTGCCTTATACGTAAAAAAGCCCTGAATATTAAATGCAGTACCATCATTAACTTGACCCTCTTGGCTAAAGGCAAAACCAAGGTCCATATCAAATCCGTCATCTGTGAACTTAACTAGTGCAGCATCATGAAACCTTCCCTGCATGGCCCAATCCAAACCTCCAAAAATTCGTTGATCATCATAGGAAATTACCTGCCTCCCCGCTTTCAAGGACCACTCATCATTTAAAAACACCTGACCCCAAGCCTGAAACAAAGAAAACGAATCATTGCCATCGACTGGCAAGATTTGCCGTGTATCTCCCCAAGTACTTACATCTTGAACACTGAGGAATATTTTAAACAGCTCTTCTTGATATCCTATGTTAAGTCTGGAACGCTGAGCTACAAAGGCTGCAGGATCAGCATCATTTGGAAATAAATTGTTGAATCCATGACGATATTCAAAACGAGCTCTTAAATCAGCGTCTACGGTAAACTGACAATAAACTTCACAAAATGAGAATATTGATAAAAGAAAAAGGATGACAAAGTTTTTTCTTATTAGGTTCATGGTCTACTAGTTTTGGTGTTTACTTGACTAAAAATAGAGTACGGAAAATCTTCACCTAAAACCGCAATAAACCGTTTCCATATCCTTTTTAAATATACAAATTTTGATGTCCGGGTCTTTGCATTTATTTCATATAAAATCAAGTTGATTGGAAACTTTTAGAATTGAATATGGTACAACACTATAAATGGTCATATTTTCAAGTACAATACTGTTAAAGTTTGAATAAGCTATAAGATGTTTTTATTAAAAATTGATATGGCTATCCAAAGTCTGGTCAACTTCTGTATGGATAAAGCTTGCCTGATAGTTACTATTGTTTTTCTACTAAATACCTTGGAAAATCTGATGTGCTTTCACAACTAATCTGTTCCATTATCTGTTGCAACTGTGTTTTAAGAATGGAAATGGTATGATTGCCACCATTTTTACCAAGAGCTGCCACGCCATACATAAACGAGCGACCCATAAAGGTAAATGCCGCCCCACTGGCCATACACCGTGCAATATCCGGCCCTGAACGGATGCCGCTGTCCATCATCACCGTGATTTTATCACCATACTTGCCAGCAATCCTAGTCAAGGGTCGAATGGATGACTCACCTGCATCCAGTTGTCGCCCCCCATGGTTTGAGACAATAATGCCATCAAGACCCAATTCAATCGCTTTTTCTGCATCGTCTTCTGTAGCAACTCCTTTAAGCACTAATTTGCCTTTCCAAAGATCTCTGATTGCGGCTATTTTATCTACATTCATACGTTTACTGAAGGTCTGGTTCATAAACTCACCGAGCTGCTTCAAGTTGAGGTCTTTGGGCATATAGGGTTTGAGAACTTCAAAATTAGGCTGACCATAACGCAACGTATTAAAAGCCCATTGTGGTTTGCCTAATATTTGAAGAATATTGGCCACTGACATTTTAGGTGGCATGGAAAGCCCATTTTTGATTTCCTTGGGACGAAACCCAAATGTTGGTGTATCGCATAGCAAAACCATAACCGGACAACCTGCAGCCTCCGCGCGTTTGATTAAATCGTTACGTACCTCTTCTTCGGTTGGGTGGTATAATTGGAACCAAGCGTTACCCTCTGTTACTTCGGAGATTCGTTCAATGCTTGAAGTGGTAACCGTACTAAGAATAAAGGGAATGTTGTTTTCAAATGCTGCTTTGGCCAATATTTCGGATGAATTGGGCCACATTAGTCCTTGAAGTCCTACAGGAGCAACCCCAAAAGGAGCATTGTAATTCTTTCCAAAAAGTTGAGTGGTTAAACTGGCGCCATTAAATTTTTCTAAATAACGCGGAAGTAATTCAACCTTTCTAATTTCAGTTGTGTTTTTTTTTAAGTTTACCTCTTCATTACATCCACCATCCAAATACTCAAAAGCAAACCTAGGAATTCGTTTTTTAGCCCTATTCCTTAAGTCGTCAATGGTAGGATATTTAGTATTGTATTCCAAATTCTTATTTATTTGATTCCAATAACTCGATCTATACTTTAAATACTAAAACCGTAGTGTATAGTCTGAAATTTTTGCTGAATACTCGTTTCCATACACACCCTTAGGTAACCCATCATCATAAGGAGATGGTGCAGTCCATTCACTTTTGACACCTTCAATGACCAATGTTCCCTCAGGTTGCATATCAGCAAAGGCATATAATGGATCTTTGTAAGTGGCCATATTAGGCAGCCATTTGTATTGCTCGTACATCTCTTTGGGATAGCGCTCAGTATTCTTATATTTATCTTCCATCCATTGATATGACATGCTGTTGATTTCAACATAATCAATTCCATTTTGATGATGATGGAAATCTAAGTGATTATGGCCGTTCATACAGCAAATAATCTTTTCTTTATGGACTTCCATTATTTTCTGAAGGGTCAATCGGTTTTTTACACCCCACTGGTAATGCCACAAACTTTGATGCGAAAATACAATGGTTGGTAATTGGGTAGCTTCAAGATCTGCCTTAAACCATTCTATTTGTTCATTGTTAATGTAGGTTCTGTAATCACTGTTTACATAGAAATTCGATTTTTCATAATCAATAAATTTTCCATCTTGATACAAAAAATTCGCATCAAGAACAATGAAGTGGTAATTATTAAAATCAAAAGAGTAATACGTTTTAGGCATGCCCCAGAAATCTAACATTTCCTGCTTGGAATTTCTATCCATATCATGATTGCCCAAAACATGATATTTAGGCCCTTTAAAGGTTTCCCATATTTTTAGAAATTCTTGGTTTCTTGGATCCGCCATACAAAAATCGCCCATTTGGATAATAAAATCGACTTGTCTATCAATAGCTTCGGAAATAAATTTCTCCAAGCGTGCATCAGCATCCGGCATCAAATCTTTGTGTACATCGGCCACAATACCAAACCTAAGTGGTTTGTTATTCTCTTTAATTGATGGTTTAAATGATAAAAGCGTCGGCATGAGAAAAGACCCGGCCGATACTGGACCAATCAAGTTCATAAAATTTCTTCGCTTCATGTTTTAATTAATTCGGTTAATGTTATTTCATCAATCTTTATCACTTTATTTCTTATGCACCTGATTCTAATCGAAAAACCTCCTTCATTAACACCCATTTTTCGTTGGGCTTTGCCATTGGTAACGCTTTTTGATAGGTCCACATTAAATCTTCCCATTCTTTAACTTTTGGATTTTTTGAATCCATTTGTTGTTTTCTCTCAAAAGTAAAAGAAGAATCCACCTCCATAATCATAAACAGTCTATTCGCTATTCTATAGATTTCCATGTTTTGGATTCCAGAATCTTTGATACTTTGTATTATTTCCGGCCAGACTTTTTTATGATGTTCTTCATATTCATGGATAAGATTATCATCATCCACTAAATCCACGGCCAAGCAGTATCTTTTATTGTCTTTCATTAGCTATTCATATTTTTTAAAGACATGGTGACCATACCAACTAATATATATAAAGCAAAGCATGGGTAATATAAAAGAGAAGTTTACCTCTGAGACCCCTAAAATTTTGATATCGGCAACACCATTTCCTCCAAGATCAATAATCATTCCCTGAAGTTTAGGCATTAAAGCACCACCAACGATGGCCATAATCAAACCGGCAGAACCTACTTTGGACTGATCTTCAGTAAGATTACCCAGAGCAATACCGTAAATGGTGGGAAACATGAGGGACATGAACATGGAAATTCCAACAATGCAATACAGCCCTACGATTCCTTTTACAAGAATAGCTCCAAGGGTACACAACAAAGCCATGATGGCAAATAATTTCAGCAATTTACCTGGACTCATAAACCTTAATAGATAGGTTCCTATAGCTCGGCCTACTACAAATACAATAAAAGCAGCCATTTGATAATATCCAGCGGTTACACTATCCATTCCTATGGCTTCTGCATATTGGTAGATGTATGTCCAGCACATGATTTGTGCCCCTACATATAAAATTTGGGCCAATACACCCATTACATATTTCTTGTTTTTGGATAATGTTTTAAAAATCATCCCAATACTTGGTATACCATCCTTGTCTCTGGCTTGCGGCATTTTACTAACAAGAAAAACAACAAAAATTATAGATATGACCAATCCCAAAATCACATATGGATCCCGAATGACCAATAAGTCCGAGGTTCTCACTAAAGTTTTGGCTGCCTCATCCAGCGCACTAAAATCTTCTATATCATCGGATTGTAGATTTTTGAGCACAAATTGCTGGGCAACAAAGAGCCCCCCTATCAAACCTACAGGGTTAAATGCCTGTGCAAGGTTTAAGCGTTGCGTAGCGGTTTCTTTGGCTCCCATGGCCAATGCGTACGGGTTTGCAGCGGTTTCCAAAAATGCCAACCCAAAAGTCAGTATGTAAAGACCTAAACAGAAAAACCAGAATTTTTCGGTTATGGCTGCTGGATAAAACATAAGTGCACCAACAGCGTATAAACCCAAACCTATAAGAATGCCAACTTTATAAGAATACTTTCTCATAAAGAGTGCAGCCGGTAATGCCATACAGAAATATCCCCCGTAAAAGGCCATTTGCACCCAAGCGGCTTGTGAATTTGAGAGCTCCAGCACCTTCTTGAACGCTTGTACCATGGGATCAGTGACCGCATTTGCAAAACCCCAAAGCGCAAAAAGGGAGGTGACTAGGATAAATGGAAAAAGTACTTCTTTGGATACTATTTTTGGTCTACTCATAATTTTAATTGCTTGGTTTGGTTAATGCTCTATCCAAATGGGTGTAGCCGCCATCAACATAAATGAGCTGCCCTGTTGTATGGCTTGATTTTTCCGAAAGCAAAAAAACCACTGCATTGGCAATCTCCTCCGCAGAGGTCATCCGGTTTTCCAAGGGTATTTTATCTGTAATTTCCTTCAATTTTTCCTCAGGATTTTCGAATGTTTTGACCCATCTTTCATATAATGGGGTATAGCACTCAGCAACAATCACCGCATTCACCCTAATTGCGTACGGAAGTAATTCTGCTGCCCACTCACGGGTAAGGGAGTTTCTTGCTCCGTTGGCAGCTGCATATCCAGAAGTGCCTCCCTGACCGGTAACCGAGGTTTTAGAGCCAATATTTACAATACTTCCACCACTTTTTTTCAATTCTGGAAGGGCGTGATGGGCCATCAAGTAATAGTGCCCTACATTACGCTCCAAAGAGCGTTTAAAATCTTCATAATTGCCATGCTCCAATCCAACCCCATCATTAACACCTGCATTGTTGACAAGCCCATCTATTCTCCCAAATTCTTTCACTACTTTTTCAATTGCGTTCCTGCATTGTTCAGGATTTGTGAGCTCTGCTAGGGCATAAAAGGCCTTTCCTCCTTTTTGTATAATTGCATCAACGGCTTTTTGTACATCATGTTCTTTTCGGCCAATAATTACAGGGACAGCTCCTTCATCTGCAAGCACGTTACAAATACCATTTCCAATGCCCTTGTCTCCTCCTGTAACCACTATTACTTTATTCTGTAATCCTAAATTCATAATACTTATTTGGTCAATACTCCTATTTCGCCAAAAGAAACCCTTGGGTCTTCTCCATGAATTTTGAGTGCCTTTAATTTAATATATCTCCCTGACAATGCTTCAAAAGATACCTTTTGTTCAATTCTATTGTTGACCACATTCCCAAACTCACCTTTTGCAGCTGTTTTCCAATTCTTGTTATCCACACTGACCAAAAACTCATAATGGGTTATTATGCCAAATGGATAGCGTATTTGTATGGGCCAATATGTAAAGCCCCTCAACTCGAAGGATTTACCCAAATCTATTGTAATTTCCGGTGTCTTTTGGTCTTCTTTGTCCGTTGCCCAAAATGTATGGGGGTTTCCATCCATTAGTTTTTCTGCATCTTCCAAATTCCCTGAAGAAGCAGCTATTACGTGCCATTCCTTTTTAGCAATATCAAAATATTGGTTTGCCGGTTGGGTTTGTTGTCCGCTATCTGTATCTACAGCTATCGCCTTTATAGTAGCTGGTTCTTTCAAAGAAAAGGGCTTTGTATATTTTGAAGATGATGTTGTTGGGTCACTGCCATTCGTTGTAAAATAAATATCAACCTTATCATCTGGCACGCTAATGGAAACCATTCCATCTCGATTTCTTGAAAAGACCGGTTCAACCAAAAGTACCGGGGCTCTGTATAGTTCCAGATTTGAAAGAGTTACAGGTCCTTTCGAATCAAGTATTTCTACCTGTATTTTATCTGCTTTTACAGTTTCAAATTGAAGAATACGCTTATTGCCAATGGTGGTCTGCTCATCAATGGTTTTCAATTCACCACTCACCTCTGCGCTAACCTTAAATTTTTTAACTCGTTGTCCCAAAGGAATATATTCCTGCAAAACAATACGATTGACCTCTGTAGGTTCTTCAAAAGAAACAGTAATGGATGCTTGGGTTACACCATCATTGGTGGCCCAATAGCTTTCCTTATCACCATCAATAGCATTTTTCGCGGAAAAAGCGGAGTCATTGCCACGTACATCTGAAGCAACAATAGTCTGTCCCTGTTCCAATTCATTTGCAAAATCTTTGTCAATTTGTTGTTTCAAAGCCAATAATTGCTCAACGTCCTTTTCATGAACAAGGCCTCTATCATCTACCGGTAGGTTTAATAAGAAATTGCCGTTCCTTCCTACGGACTCATAAAAAGTCTGCACCAATCGTGGTAACGTCTTTACTTGGTGGTCTTCACGAGGATGGTAATACCAACCTGGACGAATTGAAGTATTTACTTCAGCTGGAAGCCAATGCGTGCCATCTTCATGCCCTGATCGCAATTCTACATATCTAGGCCAACCCGGATGTATCTCATCCCTACGCATAACACTCCAGTTGGTTTCATTTGCCCAACCTTCTTCATTTCCTACCCATCTAACATCTGGCCCACCATCACTAAATATGACGGCATTAGGCTGTAATTCCCGAACCATTTTGGTGGTTTTGGGCCACTCGTAATAGGTTTTATTATCAATTTTACGGGTTTCATTTGCTCCTCCATAATACCCCGACCCTCCATTGGCACCATCAAACCAAACTTCAAACAATTCACCATAATTGGTCAAAAGCTCTCTCAGTTGTTCGTGAAATAGTTGCACATATTCAGGTTTGCCGTAATGTTCATTATTGCGGTCCCATGGAGAAAGGTAAAGCCCCAATTTAAGGCCATACTCTTTACAGGCATCTGCCAAATCTTGAACCAAATCACCCTGACCGTTTTTCCAGGGTGAATTTTTAACGGAATGTTCTGTGGTTTTGGTTGGCCATAAGCAGAAACCGTCATGATGTTTGGCGGTAAGGATAATACCTTTCATTCCAGCTTCTTTGGCCACTTTGGCCCATTGACGCGTATCTAATTGTGTTGGATTAAACTGTGCTGGTGTCTCCCCTCCTGTACCCCATTCCATGTCGGTAAAAGTATTCATGTTAAAGTGGATAAAAGCATAATACTCCAGCTCATGCCACGCCAATTGACGTTCCGAAGGAACAGGACCAACAGGCTCGGGAGGAATTTGACTGTTACACGATACGGATAAGATTATTGCTCCTGCTATAACAAATTGGAGTATTTTTTTCATAACTACTGCTTACCTATGTTTATTTTTTGGTTGGGTAATGGGATTATTTGTCCGGATTCCTTATCGGAAGGCATTTGTGCGTTTACCTTAATGAGGTATTCTGATAGTATTTGTGCCATTTCCCTTGTCTTTTCCGCTTGAGTTGGTGCCATGTTTTCGGTTTCTCCAATATCGTTGGTGATATTATACAACTCCATATGTTGATCTTGGTGAAAATAAATCAACTTCCAATCTCCCGATCTTATGGCGCTAAAAGCTCCAATACCAGGACCTTCAGGTCCCCATTCGTTAGGGTAGTGCCAAAACAATGGTCGCTCTTCTTCATTGGCCACTTCACCTTTTAAGATTGAGGTAAAGCTTTTTCCATCAATGGTTTGAACTTTATTGCTATCTGAAATTCCTGCCATTTCTAAAATGGTGGGATAAAAATCTTCAATAATCACATAGTCATCAGTTGATGCCCCTGGTTTTATGGTTCCTGGCCATTTGACCAGCATTGGTTCCCTTATGCCTCCTTCATAGATGGAACCTTTTCCACTGGCCAGAGGCCTATTATGGGTGTGCGGTTCACCACCTCGGGCAACAGCGCTCAATCCACCATTATCTGACATGAAAAGGATGATTGTATTGTCCTCTAGCTGATTTTTTTCTAGATAATCCATGATGTCGCCCAAACTTTTGTCCATTCCTTCGACCATGGAAGCATATTTTGCTTCTGTAGAATCTAATCCTGCATCCACATACTTTTGAAAATATCTTTTATCCCCCATAATTGGAGTGTGAACCGCATAATGCGACATATACAGGAAAAAGGGTTTCTTGCCTTTAACGGAATCCAAAACATTTAAAGATTCTTGTGTAAGTGCCTCGGTCAGGTAGATATCCTTTCCATGATATTTTTCGAGCCCGGGAACAGCCCAAACTTCTTTGTCTTCTTTACCATTCCCAAAATTCTCTGTACCAAGATAACTTTCCGGTGCACCAGCTGCATGTCCAGCTATGTTCACATCAAAACCCAGGTTTAACGGATTATCCCCCGGTGTCCCAATAGCCCCAAAATGGGCCTTGCCTGTATGTATGGTGTAGTACCCTGCTTCCCGAAGTAATTTGGGTAATGGAGTTGCGTGAACCGCTTTGGGGTCACCTTCAACGGGGCTCATTCCATTAACATTCCATTCTGGAAAACTTAGCGTAGGATGATTTGTCTCCATGGGTTGAAGAGCATCCTTCATAAGCGTCCAATTGGTAACTCTATGCCTAGCTGCATTCATTCCTGTCATAAGGCTCACCCTTGTAGGAGAGCATACAGGAGTTGCATAGGCCTGGGTGAACTTCATGCCTTCTGCCGCCAAACGTTCCATGTTTGGGGTATGATATAAGTCATTATATTCGGTTCTTTGGCTCCAAAAAGGAACGGAGGTATCCTGCCAACCCATATCATCTACCAAAAAAAGAATAATGTTTGGTTGTTGTGGAATTTGCTTTTCAACTTCTCCGCACGAGCAGAGTGTAATCAACAAGCATAAGAATCCAGAAAAATTACTGCTCCGCATTTTTTATTGCTTCTAAGATTGGTTTTCCTCTCCAAAATTCTGGTGTTTTTAAACCTAGTATATACGCTATTGTAGCTGCCGTGTCATAAGTGACAACACTGCTCTCCAATTTTCCTTTGGAACTTATATTCTTCCCATAGATTATCCATGGAATTTCAACTTCCAACAAGGTTTTACCTCCATGTCCTTTCCCTACACCTCCGTGATCGGAACTAAATAGTATCACAGTGTTCTCCATCAAGTTATTTTCTTCAAGAGCGCTTAAAATTTTTCCGACCAAGGCATCAATTTTTTCCACTTCCTTATAATACTCTGGGGTATCATGTCCAATATTATGCCCTGCTCCATCTGGTTGGTCAAAATGTATAAAGGTTAGTGAAGGTTTTTCTTTTAAGATAAATTCAATGGCCTTTTGCATAGTTTCTTCATCGGTTTTCCCATTGAAATCGATGTCGACCATGTTCTTTTCAAAAAGATATCCAATACCTCCCCAAGAGTAGGAAACTCCTTTTTTTGTTTCTGGTAGTTGTTGGTGCACCAAGCTAAAAATAGTGGGGTATATGTTCCCATCGCCAATAATCTTTGAGGGTAATTCTGGCGTTTTACTTCCCCATTCCGTATACCCATGTAGCTCAGGTCCAGACCCCATGATCATGGATGCCCAATTTACGGCACTGGATGACGGCAGAACTGATCGTGCCTCAAGGGTATATGATCCATTTTCCATCATCTTTCTTAAATTGGGAACCTTAGCTTTTTTGAAGGCATAAGCCCCAAAACCATCAGACCCGATCAATATTACATGATTCGCCAAAGGTTTTGCTTGTTCTTGACCAATACAACATAAAACGCTGCCAAAAACAAGGAGCATAAAAACAAGTGATTCTTTTTTGAGATTCATCTTTAAGTATTCAATTACTTTCTATTACAGCTCCATCTTCACGATATAAATCCACCTCCTTGTCCAATAATAAGGCAAGTACGGTCATGTGGTCATCCAAAACATGTTCTGGAATATCTATATAGGTGATTCCTGGGTAATGGCTCCAATACACTTTACCAACTACTTTATGGGACAGTTTTGTTCCATTGCCCACCACCCAAATCCGATTGATCTTATTTTTAAGTCCGCGAACCACAATTTCACCATTGGGATTGCCCTTAACAAAAAGGTACAATGTTTTTTTATCTTTTGATAAGGTTGTAGGTCCATAGAAGTGCTCTTTGGGAATGCCCGCCCTTGATCCATAAATAGCCTCTTTGTGTTTAGCGGTCCAGTCTCCCAACTCACTAAGGATATTTACCTGTTCTTTTGGAATGGTTCCGTCCGCTTTAGGGCCTATGTCCAATAGCAGATTTCCACCATTGGAAATAACATCGGAGAAAATTCCAATAATTTGATCTGGGGTTTTATAGTCATGATCGTTTTTCTGAAAACCCCAAGAATTGTTCATGGTCATGCACAACTCCCAGTATTTATACTTGGGCTTTGTTATTGGCATTCCTTGCTCTGGTGTTGCATAATCCCCATTTCCTTGTAATCGGGAATTTAAAATTGTATTGGGATTTTTCTCAAAGAGCATACTTCTCACTTTAGGCACTTCCCATTCTTCAGAACTATGTTCCCAATCTCCATCAAACCAATAAAGATCAGGGTCATATAAGTTTGCTATTTCCTTTAATTGTCCTTGGTAGTATTTTAAGAATGTATTCCATCGTTTTGGATCTTCCTTTGTTTTGTATCTAAGAGAATCCCTTAAAAAGTGAGTATAATCTCCATAAGACCAATCCGGAAGGGAATAATATATTCCAACCTTTAGGTTGTTTTTGCGAAGGGCTTTTACAAATGGACTCAATACATCTTTTTTGGCAGCTGAACTCTTGACCGCGTTGAAATCCCCATACTTAGAGTTCCATAGCGCAAATCCATCATGATGTTTTGATGTAATCACTGAATATTTAGCCCCACTTTTTTTGATAAGTTCAGCCCAAGCTTCCGGATTATAATTTTTGGCGGTGAATCCTTTGGTTTGTTTCAAATAATCATCATGTGAGATGTAGCCATTGTAAAATGACCAAGATTCATCAATCCCATTTACAGCGTATAGCCCCCAATGGATAAAAATGCCCAGTTTTGCATCTTGAAACCATTGCATTTTTTCATGGTTAACCTTAGAGGTATCACTTTCTTGAGCTTTCAAGGCAGTTACCATGAATAATGATGACAAGATAATCATAAATAAAACCCTTATAGGTATTTGGCTGCTTTGCATGCTCAAGGAATTAATTTGAGGTTTTTGTTCAATTGTATTTGTTTACTCTTGGGTATTTTGACCAATATTTTTTGGTTACCATATTGAATGGTAATCTCCTTTTTTTCATTCGCTTTAAGTGTTACTTGTGTCAATTCACCATCTTTCCATTCCAAATCGATTGTAATATTCCCTCTTGCTTTAAGACCGGTTATCGACCCATTCTTCCATTTTGGGGGTAATGCCGGCAATAACCTTAAAAATCCTTCGTGGGATTGAAGCAACAGCTCTGCCACTCCAGCGGTATACCCAAAATTCCCATCAATTTGGAAAGGTGGGTGCATATCAAACAAATTATCTGCCAACGAAATTTGTAAGAATTTATCAATATTTTCTTGAGCCGAGAGCCCATCCAGTAAACGGCCGTTCATATTGATCATCCAAGCTCGGCTCCAACCAGTGCCCGCACCTCCATGTTCAAGGCGATAATCTATTGTTTTTTGTGCGGCAGCAAATGCCTTTGGATTACTTTCCACAATATCATCCCCCGGATGCAGTGCATATAGGTGTGACATATGACGATGACCTTTTTCCGGCTCGTTATAGGGTTCATTCCATTCCAAAATACGTCCATCCTCTCCGATAAGCACACCTGGATGTAAGTTCCGTCTTTTTTCCCTCACTTCTTTTACAAGCGAATCTTGGATTCCCAAAATTTTTGAAGCTTCCAAAAAGTTATCAAATACCTCTCCTATTATTTGATGTCCCATAGCACTTCCATAGGAAACCGCTGCAGATTTTCCATTGGGTGCTAGATATGAATTTTCCGGAGATGTTTCCGGAGCTGACACCCATTTTTTGCTCTTCTTATCCCATATTAACCAATCCAAATAGAAAGCTGCCAAATCTTTAAGCACCGGATAAGCTCGTTCCTTAAGAAAAACAGCATCTTTCGTAAATTGATAATGCTCCCAATAATGTTGTGCACACCATCCTCCCCCATGAATCCATGAGCCCCAATAGGCTCTTTCTGCCCGCATAAAAGGGGTGGCCCAAAGATCGGTTGTATGATGGGCCATTGTTCCTCGATTGATCCCGTATTGTACTTTAGCTGTAGTTTTTCCTCTTTCCAACACCCGGTCAATCAAATCGAAAAATGGTTGGTGCAATTCACTCAGATTGGTGACCTCTGCCGGCCAATAATTCATCTGTAAGTTGATGTTCAGGTGATAATCAGCATTCCAAGGAGCTTCAATATGATCGTTCCAGAGTCCCTGTAGATTGGCAGGGTTGGTATTTGGGCGTGAGCAGGCAATTAAAAGATAGCGTCCAAATTGAAAAAGAGTAGCTGCAAGCGCATTATCATTTTCTCCTTTTTTTATTCGTTCCAATCGCTGGTTAGTTGGTATTTTGTCCAATTCACGACCTCCCAAATCAAAAGAAACCCTTTTATACAGTTCCTGATAATCCACTATATGATCAGACAAAAGCGATTCGAAGGGTTTTCTCAGAATTTTCGATAGGGTTTCGTCATTCTTTTTCACATAGTTTTCACCATTATAAAAAGAGGTGTTGGCGACTATAAAAAGCAGTGCTTTTTTCACTCCCTTCAGTACTATTTTGCCATCCTTGGCCAGAACCGTCCCTGAATTATTTATTACTTTCAATCGCGTTTCAAAACGCACCCCATAGTCTATCGATAATGGTTTTGAGAATCTTTTTCCACCATTTTGGGTTACCATACCCTTCATACTAATTTCACTAGGGGTTGGGTTGACCATTTTGACCGTAGGCTGGTCATGGTCTTTAGGTCGATCCAATCTCAATTCAAGATTCAATCCATCTTTAGCGGTTGTGGTCAATTCAATTACCAAAGCATCATCTGGATGTGATGCGAATACTTTTTGAGTGTATTGTGCTTGGTTCAGCCTATATGAAATGGTGACCAGTGCTTTGTTAAGGTCAAGTTCTCGCCGATAATTGGAAATGTCGCTCTCCCCTTCAAAATCAATATATAGATCTCCCATAGTCTGATGGGAACGTAGAATAGTTTTGTTTGAGAATTTTTCTACAATAAGGCTATCAACTTGCTCTGTTTTTCCCTCTTCCAACAATTGTCTCAAAAGGGTAAGATCAGCGCTGTTTCCCTTACTGCTTTCCCAATCGGGACCACCGGCCCACATAGAATCTTCATTCAGTTGAATCCTCTCGTTATGAGGGTCGCCAAACACCATGGCTCCCAAACGACCATTTCCAACGGGCAAGGCTTGCATCCATTCTTTTGCGGGTTCTGAATACCAAAGTACATTTTGGGAATCTTCGGCATCTTGGGCCCGAACTAACGCATTGCTGCATGCGAGTATAATCAAACCGGCAATTAGAGTGCGTACGTTCTTAATTTTTTTGACTATCTGAATGAGGTTTCCCATGTTATAAATTATAGAATTCTTGTGCATTCAGACCCATAACCTGGTTTTGAACCTCTTCTGAAAATTGTTTTAAATAGGCATCGAGAATGGACAATACCCTTGGGTACGAAGCAGAAAGCAAACAAACGGGCCAATCGGATCCAAACATGATTCTATTTGTAGCGAAGGATTTGAAGACGACATCGAGATATGGATGAAAATCCTCATTTTCAAAGGCATTCTGGCTAGTCTCGGTTACCATACCTGATACTTTGCAATAGACATTCTTAAAGGAACCAAGTTGCTGGATGCGATGCTCCCACTTGCTATCAATATTTCCATTGATAACAGGTTTTGCAATGTGATCAAGTACAAAACGTTGTTTGGGAAACATTTTGACCAATTCAACTGCAGCGGGCAGTTGTTTTGGATATATTAAAATGTCATAGGTGAATCCATAAGTCTCAAGTTTAGATATTCCCCGTAAGAAATTTGGCTTAAGCATGAAATGGTCATCGGCCTCATCCTGCACAATATGTCGCAACCCTTTTAATTTAGGGTATTTTGAATAGCTGTCGAGTTTCTGCTCGATATCTTGGGAGCATAAATCCAACCAACCAACCACGCCTAAAACAAAAGGATTTTCTTTTGCACATTGTAGCAGGAAGTCGGTTTCTTTTTCAGATTGGTCGGCTTGGACCGCTACACAACCATCCATCTGGGCATGTTTAAGTATTGGAGCCAGATTTGAAGGTAAAAAGTCTTTTTTGATAACCTCCATTTGCGGATTGATCCAAGCATGGGTAACCGGATCATAATTCCAAAAGTGCTGGTGGCTATCAATTCTCATATCATTCAAATGCTATTATATGTTGTTTTGAAGTTCCTAGCCCATCTATTCCCAGTTCCACTACATCCCCTGGGTTAAGATATTTAGGAGGGTTCAACCCCAATCCTACACCAAAAGGGGTGCCGGTGGATACCATATCGCCTGGCAATAGCGTCATAAACTGGCTGATATAGCTCACCAGTTCTGGAATATTAAATACAAAATCAGAGGTATTGCTGTCTTGCATGGTCTCACCATTCAATTTTAACCATAGATCAAGGTTATGGGGATCTTCTATTTCATCTTTTGTGACCAAATATGGACCTAGGGGAGCAAAAGTATCACAGCTCTTTCCTTTTACCCACTGTCCTTCGCGCTCCAATTGGTATTCCCTCTCACTATAATCGTTGTGCAATACGTAACCAGCTATATGGGCCATCGCATTTTCTTCATCCACATAAGATGCTTTTTTACCAATAACAAAGGCCAGCTCCACTTCCCAATCGGTTTTTTGACTTCCTTTTGGAATGATCACATCATCATTTGGCCCAGCAATAGCAGAAGTGGCCTTGAAAAATAAAACGGGTTCTTTGGGCACATCCATACCACTTTCGGCTGCATGTTGCGCGTAGTTAAGTCCGACACAAACAATTTTGGATGGTCTTTTTATAGGTGGGCCTAGTCTTACATCCTCTTTTACAATAGGACATTCATGTCCATTTTTACCCAGCCAAGCTTCAAGTTGAGTCAGACCGTTGCCTCCAAAAAAATCTTCATCGTAGTCATTAACAAAACCGCTTACATCCAGTCTGGTTTTATCATTAAGCTCAACACCCGGTTTTTCATTGTCCTTAGCACCAAATCGTATGAGTTTCATATAGGTATTATTTTATTCTTAACCGTTTAGTTTAATAAAACCTCCATCAATTGGGAAATCTGTCCCAGTGATAAAGGATGCTTCTTCAGAACACAGATAAAGCGCTAAAGAGGCTACCTCATCAGGTTTGGCCATTCGACCAATGGGTTGTGTCTTTGAAAGTTTTTCAAACATTTCTTTTTCTTCTCCTGGATAATTTTTAGCTATAAAATTATCTACAAAAGGGGTATGTACCCTAGCAGGTGAAATACTATTGCAGCGAATACCGTGACCTATATAATCCATTGCAATGGAGTATGTCATTGTCAATACTGCTCCTTTAGTCATGGAGTAGGCAAACCTATCTGAAATACCAACCGTGGAAGCTATGGACGCCATATTAAGAATAATCCCCGCACCCTGTTTTTTCATTTTTGGAATACATGCATGGATGCAGTTATAGACTCCCTTAATGTTTACTTGGTATAGCCTGTCTAGGTCATTTTCAGTAGTTGCTTCAATATTACCTACATGCGCAATCCCGGCATTGTTGATCAATATATCCAAAGAATTTTTAGCTGCTATACCTTGAACAGTCTCCTTTACTTGGCTTTGATTGGCAACATCGCATTCATATGCTTGTGCCTGACCTCCCTTTTCCAGAATTTCATCGACCACCTCTTGGGTTTTCTCCAATTGAAAATCCAAAATATGGACGTTAGCTCCGGAAGAGGCAAACTTCTTGGACAAGGACTCTCCAATGCCACTGCCTCCACCAGTGATTATTACCGTTTTGTCTTTATAATTATAAGGCGCCATTATTTAAGGGTAATTTCTATTATAGTGTCTATGGAATCCAATCTGGACTCAGGGATTTGGATTGATAAACCGCTCTTATTCTTTTTATAGTTTACGGAGGTTTTATCCTTATAAAACTTTATTCCTTTTATCTTTTTATTGAAATCTTTTAGGAATACCTCCGTTTCACTTGCATCCAAAAGATGAAGGAATACTATCTTACCCTTTTGGGTAGAGGCCATTTTATCCGAAGGAGGAATTGGCCCTTGTGTGGTTCCATAGATTGTTTTCCCATTTACCCGCATCCATTCTCCAACTTCTTTTAGGGATTCCTTATGTTCTTCTTGAATCTTACCATTGGGCATTGGGCCAACATTCAATAAAAGATTACTTCCATGTCCCGCAGCTTTGATAACATACTGAACCAACTCTTTTTTTGATTTATGCTTTCTGTCCTGTAGATTAAAACCCCATGAACCGTTGATGGTTTCACAAACTTCAAAAGGCAGATTTCCTACATCGGAAGCATCAGTGCCCCAGCCTGTGGTGTTTTTTCCTGGCAAATCTTTTTCAAACATTTGAAAATCCTCACCTTCAATTGGTGCCAAGTGATGATTATTACCAATCAAACATTGCGGTTGTAGGTCATGAATCAATTTGTAGATTTCATCATAATGCCAATCAACATTTAATTTGCCGAATTTTTTTCCATCCCAGTCTTTCTGGTCCCAGTGTCCATCAAACCAAATGCCTGCTATTTCACCATAATTGGTCAACAACTCTGTGAGTTGAACTTTCATAAAAGCTATATACTTATCCCATTCCCCAGTTTCTGACCTTCCGGGTATTTCACTACCCGTTCTTCCCCTTGGAAAGTAATTATCATCGCGCCAATCTAATAGTGAATAGTAAAAAAATAGTTTTATGCCCTCAGCCCTGCATGCATCAGCCAAATCTTTCAGTACATCTTTCCCATAAGGTGTCCCATCCGCAATGTCATAGTCAGTAGCCTTGGTATCAAACATTGAAAAGCCGTCATGGTGCCTACTTGTAATGGTAATGTATTTCATTCCGGCATCTTTTGCCATTTCCACCCATTCTTTAGCATCATATTCAATAGGGTTAAAGAATGTGGGCAGTTTCTCATAGGCCTTTATAGGAATCTTTTGGGTTTGCATAACCCATTCACCATCTCCCAATATGCTATAGACTCCCCAGTGAATAAACATACCAAACTTGGCATTCTGAAACCATTGCCGGGCTTCTAAATTTGATTGCGATGGAGTATAATTTTCCTGTCCTTGACCAAAGGTCATAGTACCGGAAAGCAACAAAATAAAAAGAAACTTAAGGTGAGTTTTCATAACAGTTCTGGTTTTGACATTTTTCTCCAGACTTCTCCTTCTGGAAAGGTGTATTGCTCCATTGAATCGGGCTTCATTTCAATACTATAACCCGGAAGGCTTGGAGGCATGTATGCGCCATTTTCAATGACAACCGGGTCAATAAAATGTTCGTGCAAATGATCAACGTATTCAATGACCCTGTCTTTCATGGTACCGCTTATACAGATAAAATCAACCATGGAAAGGTGCTGAACGTATTCACAGAGGCCAACTCCGCCCGCATGGGGGCAAACAGGTATTTCAAATTTTGCCGCCATTAGTAGAATGGCCAATATTTCATTTACACCACCAACCCTGCAGCTATCAATCTGACAAACCTCTAAAGCTTTTGCTTGCATCAACTGCTTAAAAATAACCCTGTTCTGGCAATGTTCGCCAGTCGCAACTTTTATGGGAGCCACAGCTTCCGCTATTTTTGCATGCCCTAAAATATCATCTGGACTAGTGGGTTCTTCAATCCACCAAGGGTTGAATTTTTTCAGTTGAGACATATTTTCAATTGCTTCCTGAACATCCCATTTTTGATTGGCATCCATCATTAATTTAAGATCGTCCCCAATTTCTTCCCTAATAATTGCCGCTCTACGCATATCGTCTGCCAAATCTGCGCCTACCTTCATCTTCAAATGTTTAAAGCCCGCTGATTTAGCCTCTTGGCACAAACGCCTCATTTTTTCATCGGAATAGCCTATCCAACCGGCAGAAGTTGTGTAGGCAGGATATCCATCTTGAAGGAGGTATTCTATTCGTTCTTTTTTATTTGCCACCTGTTTTTTTAATAGCAGTAATGCCTCTTCTGGGGTAATTGCATCGGTTATATAGGTAAAGTCAACACAGGAAACCAGCTCTTCTGCTGTCATTTCTGCCAAAAGACGCCAAAGTGGTTTACCTTCTACTTTTGCATATAGATCCCAAACGGCATTGACCAAGGCGCCGGTAGCCAGGTGAATAACTCCTTTATCTGGCCCCAACCAACGTAATTGGCTATCACCAGTTATCATTTTCCAGAATCCCGCCATATCACTGGTAAAACTTTCCAAGGTCTTACCCACAACAAGGTGGGACATAGATTTTATGGCGCTTACACAGATTTCGTTACCTCTACCTATGGTAAAAGTAAGGCCATGACCTTCAAGACCTTTTACATGATCCGTTTCTAGTATTACATAAGCTGCTGAATAATCTGGGTCTGGATTCATTGCATCCGATCCGTCCAAATTCATGCTTGTGGGGAAACGAATGTCCTTTACTTTTATATTGGTTATTGAAATATTCAGCATAGGATCACTTTACTTGACAAAGTTATTGTCGGGCATGTATCCCACCATGCATTATATTGCGCCTACTAATATTTTTTTTGCCAAGAAAGTCAGATTGTCTTATGTTGTCTTAGATATTCGGAAGGTGGAATTCCCATTATCTTTTTAAATTGGCGATTGAAATTTGAAACGTTATTGTATCCGGATTCATAGCAAATCCGTGTAATATTATAATCATTTTCTGTTAACAATTTGCAGGCATAACCAACCCTGATTTCATTTAGATATTCCTTGAAAGTTTTTCTATGTGTTTTTTTGAAATACCTGCTAAAAGCAGTAGAGTTCATATTTGCAATGGTAGCAACTTCCACCAATGTTATCGATCTATTAAAATTATTGAAGATGTATTGCAATACCCTATCCCTATTTATGTTGTAGCTCTTTTTAAAAGAGCTTAAATATCCTTTGCTGGACAAAAGAACCCTGTTGGGATGATTAGCAAGGCTGTTTAGTATCTCCAAAAATTGTATCAACTTTTCAAAAGATCTTTTTTTTGGCAACTCTTTGATCAGCGCAATAACCTTGTGGTCCAAGCCTACAAACTTTATCCCCAAAATGGAGGTTTCAATCAAATCGGATACATTTTTTAGCTCTGGCGCATTTAGAAATTCTTTTCCCAAGAAATCTTTTTTGAAATGAATGGCATATGCCTCGGCAACTAAATTGGACGAATCGGAAAAATATTTTTTATCATTTAACCACATATGTGGCAGGTTTGGGCCAATTAGAACAACCTCACCTTCGGAGAATCGCTCAATACTGTCTCCTATAAACCTTGTTCCTGTACTTTTGAGAATATAAACAAGCTCCAATTCAGGATGATAATGCCATATTCTTAAAAAATAGGGATAGCTGTTTTCTTTTATTGCAAACGAATTGTTTTCAATAATGCTCCTATCCAAGAACTGTAGCTTCATACTATAATTTATTATTCTACGGCACCTTCAATAACGGTGCTTCCATGGTAATAAGGTTGACCTTGGAATATATCTACCCATTTTCAATTGGGTGTTTGAAGATAGTCGATTTTAGCAATGTAACGGACATTTTGCAATCCCATTAAGCCAACTACATTTGTTCAAACCTTCCCATTCGTCCAAATGGAGTTGGGCGAATTCAAAAAACATCGGTTTTTTCTTTGATTTAGGTTTTTTCTTTTTTGTCGTGGTAGTGGTCTTTTTGTAAATAGCACATATTGGATTCTGAGTCTAAGACAGTTTTTCCAATTTCGAAAAATTTTAAAGCATAAACTGAGTTGTGCAATAAAAACCCAATTTTTCCTCTATTCTTTGATCGCTATCGGGGTTTGTCTATTGGTATGGACGATTATTTATGTAATTAGTCTATTGGGTTTACAAACTTTGGAACGCGATGCACGACAGTTGATATGGTTGAGCATTGCCTTTATCATTCTTTTCATTGCCTATTATGGAATGAGAGCACCTAATTTGTTTCGAATTAAATCGTTACAGCTTTCCCAAAAACAAAGTCAATCAAAACTTACCAAAGCCGATTTAGACCAGCTCAAAGTAGAGCTGGAAACTATAATGGTGTCAAAAAGGCCCTATCTGAATCGAAAGCTTTTAAAAGCAGAACTCGCCGAAATGATTGGAATCAATAACCCTGAATTAGCACGTCTTTTAAATGAACGAATTGGAATGAACTTTTTTGGACTTGTACAAGAAGTCGGTTTTAACTCAAAAACGACCTTTAATAAAGCGTTTAAGAATTTAATAGGTTTATCTCTTTCGGAATATTTTTCCCAAGCTCAGGATATTAACATACGATAAGAGCGAATACCTAGGTTAATTTTCTGACCTCATGTTTTCATCGGTTCTGCCATTACTGTACAATCCCCGAAGCCCAACTATTTTACTGTTCTCCTCCAGCATTCGAATTCTAAAATAGGGAACCGCTTCTATCATAAACATGTTGGAACTCATCGGAATCAGTTCATGCTCCGGATTACCTTCACGTTGGTAGTATAGTTTGCCATTTTCAAAACGTAGTTTTCTAGGGCCATAACTCCCCGCGTAGGACTTCAAAGTGGCGGCATCAATTGTTATTGGACCTTCTTCCGCTTTATATCCATCAAGCGCCCATTGCAGATGAAAGTTATTTTCAGTTCCTGAACGTGCAATTAGAGTTTCCAATGCAGTGACCTTTGCTACTTGAAGGGCCTCGTTTGCAGATACTTCCATATGAGGTTTAACGCCTACTCCTTCCCAGTTGGTGTTTGTAATGGGATTGATCGCTCTACCTGTTGGCACCCAAACAGTAAATCTTTCCGTAGCAATTTGTGTGCCCCCAGGATGTGCACCTCCACCGGTGGTTTCACCTATCAAAGTGGCTCTTTCAAGATTTCGAAGGTTATAGCTAAATTCTTCTGCAGCGGAAAAAGTATTTCCACTGGTCAAGACATACACGTCCATATCTGGCCTGCGCTTTCCAGGAACATAGGGTAGGGTCCAAGTTTGAGAATGTGAATCGTCAGGTCTACTGTAAAAATTATTTAAGTGCACAGGATGTTCATCATATAGATAACTGGTGATTAGCTGTATCATGGAAGGACTACCACCTCCATTTTGGCGAAGATCTATGATCAAGGCATCAGCATTGCTCAAAAAGTTCATAGCGGCCTGCGCAGCAGCGCCGGCTTCTTCATCTACATTTGAAAATCCAGTTAGATTAAGATACCCAATGTTACCATCAAGAATTCGAACTTCTCTAAAACCGTAATTGCCAGCTCTTCTTGCCATCAATCTACTTTTTGCAAAAGCGATACTATCCTCGGTCGAAACGGCTGCATTTCTCATTTGCGAAATACCATCAGGGTCAAATCGCACACGTAAATGCAAATCTTTGCTGACCGATTGAAGGTCTTCGGTCAGAACTTGGGCGAATTGAATGGGATCATCAATTTTTTTGTACGAACCTTTTTTGTAGTTATCGTGCAAAAGATCGTTCATTTTTGAGGCTACCTCCGGGAAAATGTAATTGGCTTCAAGAATTGTGGTTACCGAGTCAATAACCTCTTTCTGCTCTTTTCCAGATAATTTATCGGTGGAGTTTTGTGTAAGGGATTGGCAGAAGATTCCAACTGCCAATAAAATTAATGGGATAAAGATTTTTTTCATGATTATTTCGATTTTTGATTTTGAGAATTTGTACAGTTGAGGATAATTTTTTGCAAGAGGTTCCTCAAGGTCTCTATTTCTTTTTCGCTTAACCCTTCAAGGGCGATACTCCTGTTTTGAATGATTACGGGCATAAGGTCTTCCTGAGTTATATTTCCGATGGGTGTGAGCTTCAGGCCATGTCTGCGCCTATCCTCGGAATGAGAAGATCGTAGTAAAAATCCCTTGGATACTAATAACTCAATCATTCGCGTCACAGAAGCTACATCTTTAAAAATAGCTTCGGCTATTTCACGCTGGCTAATATTGGGGTTATCATGAATGGTCTTAAGAATGAGCCATTGATCAATGGTGATGTCTTTATTTACTTTCTTAAGATTGCGTTGCGCAAATTGGCGATACGACTTAATCGATTTCTCGAGGATATAAAAGAGAACATGCTCTAAACGGGGTGCTATTTGTGAATGTATCATTGATGCGAATATAATTGATATATCAATTATATGAAAATTTTTATGAGTCACAGATTAAGTAGTCTCTATGAGTTGTATTGCTTCTTGTTTGTGAAGAATTATTTCAAGTAGTCAAATGTATTTACGACTTCGTACTTAAGACTTCTTTTTAAAAATCCATTCAAGAATGCAGTGTGACTTCCTCCAGAAAGAATAAAAACCCGATCAGTTTTTTTAAGAGGTAGCCTATTTAGGTTGGAGTAAATTCTTAGGTTACGTTGATAATACTTTGCTGCCTCATCAGCTCCTTCAAAGCCGTTTTCGGTTCCAACGTAGGTCAATATGTCCGCGTTGGCGGTAATCAAAAAATCCAAAAAATTGGGATGGTTCATTCGCTCTAATTTTTCCATCAAGGACAGACCTTCTTCAAACACATTCAATTCAGGAATGGACGCAAAGGGATTGGATTTGAAATTACCAAAGGTGACCGAATCCAAAACATTCTTCAATTCTTCGTTGATGTTATAGTTATAGCTCATTCTATGGTCAATACCATGAAGGTTTTGAATGTTGTTGACTCGTCCCACCTCAAAAGCAACTAAGCCCACTTCTCCATAATAGGTTGATGCTTTTTCAGGGCTTTTTAAATATGCATTGTATTTGGTGTTCAACTCATCGTTTTCATTCAGTGGTACTTCAACACAAATAACACTCGGCTGAAAACGCGATATCATTTTGGCTATTTCTTTTGCATCTTGCTGATTCTTTTTGTCTTCTTCATCAAATTCTACACTGGTTTCATCGGAGGTGGAGCCCATGTGAAACGTAGCAAAGTTCAACACTTTGATTTTATCGCTGGACTCTGAAATTATTGGGTCAGCTTTTTGGATTTCCTGCTCAGGTTCCTTCGATTGGGTACCACAACTCATGGCAAGGCCCATTAAAACAATAATTAAAATTCGATTCATTGTCTTTGGTTTATTCAGAAGTTTTCGTGTTAAGTGTTATTCTAGTACCTCGCTAATTTGTATAACTGGTTGAATATTGGTGTAATTAGGAATGTCACCCACAATCTGTTTGGCATTTGGTCCAAAAGAATTTTGATAGGCCGAAAGTTTGTCAAAATACAAATACCCAATGGCCAAATAGGGTATGGGCTCGTCAGGAGTTCTACCGGAAATGCCTTTATCGATTTCCAGCAGTTTCAAGGAATCGCCCAATAAATGTGCAACCATAGGCATATGTTTTTTGGAGTAATAGTCCATATCAAAGGTTTTTCCTTCACTGTTGGGATATAGTATGGTTACCTTGATCATGCTCTTTTTAGCTTTGGAAGTTTCTGCTGATCCATGCTGCTGACAACTCCCGAGAAAGACTATTGTAGCAAGGGTACAAAGAATAATATTGACTTTCATTTTAGTTTGATTTAATGATTTGTAAAAGATACCATTTTTCTAATACTATAGATCATTGGGCGTAAAGGAACACTACTCTCTTGGTATTTATACTAAGCTATTGTTTTCGTCATCTTTTTGATTTTACCCAAATAGTCATTCGGAAAACCTTTCTGTTTGGCTAATTCATATAAAGACTTCGCATAAGATGTATTGGTTCCGGTAAGTAATTCTGATGGTAGATTATAACATACGGCCTTTATACTTTCATGAGGATTGGTCATAATATTTACTTCTTCCGGCACATAGTCGGCTACGCTTGCCTCGGCATATAGATTCTGGATTTCGCTCTTATCCACGGTCATCAAAATACCATATGATTTTTCCCCTTTGGATGGAATCAACGATGCCCGAGTTCCAATTTTTAAAGTGAAATCACTGAGGTAGCCTGTTCTTGGATTTGATGGTATTACTCCGTTCTTCAACAGAATGTTATGATCCATGAATAGACCATAAAAAAAGACCTCCATTTTTTAGCATTTAATAAGAATTAAAGATAATTATTAAAAAATGATTTCATACCCCACTTAATGCCCAAGGATAGCATGTTCTTTTATACAATTTAGCCAGTTAATTGAACATCCGCATACCAAGGGATTAAATTATCTTACAGAAATTCCCTATTTTGTACAGAAACCAACTAGATTGTTTTAGCCTATGTACACTAGAAGGATATTCCCGGTCAATGGAGTAATCAGATGGACGCGGAGACACATTTTTCTTTTTCTTCTTTTAGCCACAGTTCCTGTTTTTTTGTTCGATATCCTTAGATGGAAATGGTTACATGTGCCATGGCTTCCCTTAGGAGTTTTAGGTACAGCAGTGGCGTTCATTGTCAGTTTTAAGAACAATGCGTCATATGATAGACTTTGGGAAGCCCGCAAAATATGGGGAGGTATTGTAAACGCTTCACGTTCGTGGACTATCATGGTCAAGGATTTTATTACCAACGAACACGCAAAGAGCTCAAAAAGCGATGAAGAACTCAAGACCATAAAACGGGAATTGGTGCATCGACATGTTGCATGGTTAACCGCATTGAGGTATCAATTACGGAAGGACAAACCTTGGGAAATGCACCTGAAAAATTCAAAATCGAACAGCGAGTTTAGAGCAACTCAATACACAGTTTGCGAAGATACTATACCTATTGAAGAAGCGATTTCCCCATATATTCCAAAACAAGAAGTGGATGAGGTTTTTGCCAAAGGAAACCAAGCCTCGCAATTATTGGGTATTCAATCCAGACGATTGGGTGAACTGATGAACGAAGGGCTAATAGAAGATTTCAGGCATATGGAAATGATGTCGATGCTCACGGAGTTTTACACGCTGCAAGGAAAAAGTGAGCGAATAAAGAATTTTCCATACCCTAGGCAATTCGCAACACTAAACTATGTTTTTGTTTGGATTTTCATCCTTTTGTTACCTTTTGGTATAATGGAAGAGTTTGAGGATATCGGAAACAAGATTATTCAATATTTGGAGGTCAGTCCTGCTTATTTTGAGATTACCCAAAACCTGCAACTTTTTATAGGAAAGCATTTCGTTTGGTTTTCGATACCATTCAGTGCTTTGATATCTTGGGTTTTTCATACTATGGAAGCCATTGGGGAGAATACCGAAAATCCCTTTGAAGGAGGGCCTAATGATGTGCCCATTACCGATTTAAGCAGAGGAATTGAAATTGATATCCGTCAATTGATAGATGATGACAATATTCCAGCGGCCTATGAATGGAAGAATGATATTGTGATGTGATTTTCAAAGTCCAACATAAGCTGGACTTCCATTTTTATGGTTTAAAAAGGTAGTTTTTCCAAATCCACATTTCCTCCGGATATGATTACACCTATTTTTTTTCCAGTAAAAAGCTTTTTGTCACGCAAAACAGCTGCTAGGGCGACAGCACTAGAGGGCTCGCAAACAATTTTCAAGCGTTCCCAAATTAGTTTCATGGATGCAACAATTTCTTGCTCTGTTACGCGAATGATTTGATCTACATGCCGTTGAATAATGGGAAAGTTTCTATCGCCCAATTGAGTTTTAAGTCCATCTGCGATAGTATTTGTGCTCGAGTTGGTTTCAATGGTTCCGCTTTGCATGGAACGGTAAGCATCGTCAACCTCAAAAGGTTCTCCTCCAATGGTTCTACAATTGTTACCAAAGAAACTTGCCGCTAGGGCATTTCCCGCAATCAATCCTCCTCCGCCAACTGGAGTGACGATATAATTTAAATCTGGCTGTACTTCCAGTAATTCCTTTCCAGCAGTTCCTTGCCCTAAAATAACATCGTCATCATTGGAGGGATGAATAAATGTCGCTCTTTCTCGCTGTTCAATTTCTTTTGTGGTGTTTTCCCTTGCCTCCAGAGTAGATTCACATTCTGTGATGATACCGCCATATCCTTTAACGGCTTCTTTCTTGACCTGAGGGGCACTGTCTGGCATCACAATGAACGCTTTTACCCCTAAACTCCTGGCTGCTAATGAAAGTGCCTGGGCAAAATTTCCGGAAGAATGTGTCACTACCCCGTTTTTTCGTTGCCCCTCTGAAAGTTGTAGGATGGCATTAGTTGCCCCTCTCATTTTAAAAGCCCCCATTCTTTGGAAATTCTCACACTTAAAAAACACTTGGGCATTTACGAATTCATTAATAAGTCTTGAAGTAAGTACTGGGGTATTATGGATAAACGGTTTTATCCGTTCATGACACTGAATAAGTTGTTGTTTGTCCATCTAAATGCATTGATGCATAAAGATAATGATGATAGAAAGATTCATCTGAATTATTCAAAAATAAACCCAATATGATAAAAAGGATGACTAGTTGGAAACCGTACTCTTATGTATTTCCATATTTTGGGATACACCCTCCATGCCTAATTCAGGTATTACCAATAATGGAATTTGCGTGTGAAAAGCTGTACGTTTAACCACAGGTTCCCGGGTCATTTTTTCCAGATAACTGTGCTGATAATTTAATAGGGCTAACAGATGGATATCGAGTTCTTCAGAAAAAATCTCCAGAGTTTGGGATACCGAATTGAGTTCAGAAACCGTATGCACATAATGTTCGGTACCATCCAAATAGCGTCTTAGCATATTAAGATTGAACTGCTGAAGTTCGGATAACGCTTTGATACCATATTGTACATGGACAATTCGTATGGTTGCCTGAAACATTTGGGCCAACTCCAATAGCGGATTCAACTCTGATGAGGTATAAAAGCGGTTAAAATCTGTTGCAAAAGCAATTTCAGATGGAGTTACGAAAGAAAAGTGCTGTGGAATGGCCAAAACGGGACATTTCTTAGTGCTTTTAATAATTCTAACCGTATTACTTCCCATAAAGACTTCATCAATTCCTGACGCGCCCTTGGTTCCGGTAACAATTAATTGAATTCCCTCAGAGTCTGCAATATCTGTAACCTCATCTACCAACAAATTAAAGGAAGAAACAGTTTCGAACTGATGTTTCGTATTCCGGTATTTACGCCTTATCCGGTCCACTGTTTTCTGTAAACCTTCCTCAGAGGAGTTTCGAACTGCATCTACGATTCGGACACCGTCAATCATTTTGGCCATAAAGCGACTGCTTGGAATAACCGGAGTATAGGTGTTAAGTAAATAAAAGGTACAGGTCTTTTTGCGAAACAGTTGCATGGCATAATCAATAGCGTTCCATGCGTTCTCTGAAAAATCGGTAGGTATTAAAATTTTTTGCATTCCATCAAAAATAAAAGATGGAATAAAATTAAGTCGATGTACGAGGGTATACTATGACAAATGTCAGCTTTTGGAATAATCAGACCTAAAACCCTTCGACCATGTCATTGAGTTTACGTTCATCTTTGATGGCAATTCTTTTGCCCGAAGTATGAATCAACCCTTTTTTCTTGAATTCGGAAATAATTCGGATGGCGGATTCCGTCGCCGTTCCTACCACATTGGATATATCCTCGCGTGAAAGCGTAAGCGCTAAAAAACCCTCATCATCCTCCCCAAAATTGTTTTTGAGATACAGAAAAGCTTCGGCAATACGTTGCTTTACCGTTTTTTGCGAAATATTGACAATAACATCATCAGCTTCCTTAAGATCATGAGCCATATGACGCAATACTTCTAAAGTAAAGTTTGGATTCTTTTGCAAGGTATGAACGATGCTTTCTTTTGGGATAAAGCAAACTTCCATATCATTTACTGCGATTGCGGATAAGTTGGTGCATTCTTCAGCGATTACCGAACGTTGACCAATTACCTCGCCTTTGGTGGCGAGCTTAACAATTTGATCTTTTCCGTTTGCACTCAGTTTTGAAAGTTTAGAAACTCCTTCGCGAACGCAATAGACCCCATTTAATTTATCACCTTCCTCAAAAAGAGGTTCGCCCTTTTTGATTTTTTTGGTGGTCTTTGTGTCGGATACCTTCTTTAACTCCTCTTTGCTCATGGCTCTAAGAGAGTTGAACTGTCTAATGATACAATTTTCACATCTGCTCTCCATAACACTTTAATTTACCTGATGTCACAAAATTAGGCCTAAAGTGTTGAACAAGAACTGATAAATGTCATGTTTTTTCATCAAAATGCACTTCAAATTTGCAACAGGTAAAGCAAATGTAGATGACAAACAAGATATGTTACCATTGTGGGGATCAATGTGGTAAGGATGGGGTTTGTTTTGATGAAAAAGAATTCTGCTGCAATGGCTGTAAGACAGTTTATGAGATATTCACTTCGAATGGACTTTCCAAGTTCTATGATTTGGAAGCAAGGGCAGGCACCACCCCAAACCATGCTCCCAAAAAATATGATTTTTTAGATAATCAGGAGATTGTAAAACAACTTGTTGAGTTTGACGAAGAGGATATTCAAGTAGTTAACTTAAGTACACCTAGCATACATTGTAGCTCTTGTATTTGGGTTTTGGAAAATTTAACCCGATTACACCCTTCCATTAAAAACTCTCAGGTCGATTTTCCGAAAAAGACTATACGGGTCACGTATGATATTACGGATTTTTCATTGAAGGCATTGGTTATGCTACTTAGTAGCATAGGGTATGAACCTTATATTTCATTGGAAGAATTCAATAAGAAAAGTCAAAAAAAGAATAGGTCGCTCATCTACAAGTTGGGTGTGGCCGGTTTTGCCTTTGGAAATGTAATGTTGCTTTCATTTCCAGAGTATTTTGAGGTACAAGAGTTTTGGTTGGATCAATATAAACAGGTGTTTAGATGGTTGATGTTCATCTTTTCGCTTCCTGTTGTGTTTTATGCCGCCCAAGATTATTTCCTGTCGGCGCTAAAAGGATTGCGTTCCAAACTTTTAAACATCGATGTGCCCATTGCATTAGGGGTATTGACCCTGTTCCTGCGAAGTACTGTTGATATCATTTTTGATTTAGGTTCCGGTTTTTTTGATAGCCTTACCGGTTTGGTGTTCTTCTTGTTACTAGGGAAGTTCTTTCAGCAAAAAACGTACTCATTTCTCTCTTTTGAAAGAGATTACAAGTCGTATTTCCCGATTGCGGTTACGCGATTGAATGCTGACGGAAAAGAAGAGAGTGTGCAGGTTTACAAAGTAAAAGTTGGAGATCGCTTGCTGATACGGAACCAGGAAATTATTCCTGTTGATTGTGTTTTGATCAAGGGCGGAGCTGAAATTGATTACAGCTTCGTGACGGGAGAATCTCAAGCCATTTTTAAGGAATCTGGAGATAAACTGTTTGCGGGAGGTAAACAACTTTCGGGTGTTCTTGAAGTTGAGGTGCTAAAGTCCGTATCACAAAGCTACCTAACGGAACTGTGGGGGAATTCAATCTTTCAGAAAGACAAAGTGTCAAATTTTCAATCACTAACTGATAGCATTGGCAAACGTTTTACCACTGCGGTTTTAAGCATTGCCATAGTGGCAAGCATATTTTGGATGTTCTATCAGCCCAGTATGGTGCTCAACGTATTTACAGCGGTTTTGATAATTGCTTGCCCTTGTGCTATCGCGTTGGCGGCTCCCTTTACATTGGGTAATATGCTTCGCATATTTGGAAAACGCGGATTTTATCTTAAAAACACCAATGTAATTGAGAGACTTGCCAAGGTCGATACGGCCATTTTTGATAAAACCGGGACGATTACCACTTCTAATAAAGATGTTGTCAATTACGAGGGAATAGAGTTAACAGATGAAGAGAAAGCTCTGCTGAAGACCACCTTGCGCGCATCCAATCACCCACTGAGCAGATCACTTTACAATATTCTAAAGACCAATGATATTGAAACTTTGCATGAATTCCAGGAACAAACCGGTTTGGGTATAGAAGGTCGAAGCAAAGAACATAGTATTAAGGTGGGTTCTGCTCGGTATATCGGTAGAGAAACTATTGCTTCCCATGCGAATACAGCAGTCTATATCAGCGCAGATGAAGATTACAAAGGACGGTTTGTATTTAAAAATAAGTATCGCGATGGTGTCAAAGAGATATTTGATGAACTTGGAAGAACGATGGACATTGGAATCCTCTCAGGAGATAATGATGGAGAAAAAAAACGGCTTCAAAAATTACTACCCGGAAAAACCAGATTACTTTTTGATCAAAAACCAAAGGACAAACTAGAATACATTGCTCGACTCCAAGAAACCAATAAAGTGTTAATGGTTGGTGATGGGTTAAATGATGCGGGCGCATTGGCGCAGAGTGATGTGGGTATAGCCATATCTGAAGATATCAATGTTTTTTCTCCTGCCTGTGATGGAATTTTGGATGCGTCAAATTTTGATAAACTGCCCATTTTTGTTCGGTTTTCCCAAAAGGCCATCACAATTATTAAAATGAGCTTCATCCTTTCACTCTGTTACAACCTTGTTGGACTATACTTTGCGGTCACAGGTCAGTTACAACCTGTTGTGGCTGCTATTTTGATGCCATTAAGTTCCATAAGTATCGTGGTGTTTACTACCCTAATGACGAATGTACTGGGCAGGAGTCTCAACCCAATTCAAAACAATGACGATGAGGAATAAGCTCGAAAAAATAAAGGAAAAAGTAGAGTCAAACATATTGGCAATAAGCATTGGAGTGGTATATGTATGGTTTGGGAGCTTAAAGTTTTTTCCGACCCTTAGCCCAGCTGAAGATTTGGCTAAAAATACTATTCATGAGCTAACCTTTGGATTCTTGCCAGATTCACTTTCCATTATGCTATTGGCAATTATGGAAGTGGGTATTGGTGCATGTCTACTTCTGAACATCTGCAAAAAGCAGGTGGTCATAGTTGCGCTATTCCATATGGCATTGACCTTCGCGCCATTGCTATTGTTTCCTGCCGAGTCTTTTCAAGAACCACCTTTGGTGCCTACCCTTTTAGGGCAATATATAGGAAAGAATTTCATCATTGTTGCTGCTCTTTTGAGTCTGATGCAAAAGCAATCTTTGACAACGATGACAATAAAAAACAAAAGCTGATATATGTCATTTTTTTCGAGAAACCATCAAAGTAGTTTTACCCCAGATTAGAATAGGTATGAGTGTTATATATGTGTTGTTGGCCATAAGTATTAGTGTCGCAATTATCTTTTTTGCAGCATTTGTCCTTTCCGTAAAGAATGGACAATATGATGACGCATATACTCCTTCGGTAAGAATGCTTTTCGAAGATGAACTTTTGACTGATACGGATGAAGACACTCTGGATAAACAAGAAATCAAACAAACTGAAAGTACAAACCAATAAATATGGAAATACAACAATTTCGCTACGATAACAAGATCGTACAAAAGTTTTTATACGCCACTATGCTATGGGGCGTTGTTGGAATGCTGGTTGGGCTCTTGTTGGCCTTTATGTTTTTGTTTCCCAACATAACGGACGGCATTTCATGGTTAAGTTTTGGACGTTTGCGTCCCCTTCACACCAATGCGGTGATTTTTGCCTTTGTAGGAAATGCAATTTTTGCGGGAGTCTACTATTCAACGCAACGATTGCTTAAAACAAGGATGTTCAGCGATGGTTTAAGCAATTTTAATTTTTGGGGATGGCAACTGATCATCGTGGCCGCCGCCATTACTTTGCCTTTAGGATACACTACTTCAAAAGAGTACGCAGAATTGGAATGGCCTATAGATTTGGCCATCGCAGTGGTTTGGGTCGCTTTTGGCTGGAACCTCATTGGAACAATCCTAAAAAGAAGACAACGTCACCTGTATGTGGCCATTTGGTTTTACCTCGCCACTTTTGTGACCGTAGCTGTGCTGCATATTTTCAACAGTTTGGAATTACCGGTTTCTGCATTAAAAAGTTACTCGGTTTATGCTGGGGTTCAGGATGCTTTGGTGCAGTGGTGGTACGGACACAATGCGGTAGCCTTCTTTTTAACCACTCCGTTCCTGGGACTGATGTATTATTTTGTTCCTAAAGCAGCCAATAGACCTATCTATTCCTATCGTTTGTCCATTGTTCACTTTTGGTCATTGATATTTATCTATATCTGGGCTGGTCCCCACCATTTGTTGTATTCATCATTACCGGACTGGGCACAAAATTTAGGTGTGGCCTTTTCTGTTATGTTGATTGCACCCTCCTGGGGTGGTATGATCAATGGTTTATTAACGCTTCGTGGGGTGTGGGATAAAGTGCGCAGTGATGCCACATTGAAATTTATGGTGGTAGCTATCACCGGTTACGGTATGGCCACTTTTGAAGGCCCTATGTTATCCTTGAAAAATGTGAATGCCATAGCACACTTTAGCGATTGGATTATTGCACACGTGCATGTAGGAGCGTTAGCTTGGAATGGCTTCCTCACATTTGGGATGATTTATTGGTTAGTGCCCAGAATGTTCAAAACAACTTTGCACTCCAAGAGTTTGGCGAACCTTCACTTCTGGATAGGAACCTTAGGAATCATTCTGTATGCCTTGCCTATGTACGTTGCTGGGTTTACCCAAGCTTTGATGTGGAAAGAGTTTAATCCAGACGGTACTTTGGTTTATGGAAACTTCTTGGAAACAGTAACCCAAATCATTCCAATGTATTGGATGAGGGCTATTGGAGGAACCATGTTTATTGTGGGTATGCTCATTATGGTATACAACGTAATTGTAACCATAAAAAAAGGAAGCAAGGTTGAAGATGAATTAGCAGAAGCTCCCGCGTTGACCAAGGTTTCAAAAAGACGTGTTGCTGGGGAAACATTTCACAACTGGTTGGAAAGAAAACCTGTGCAATTGACCATTTTGGCAACAGTAGCTATTCTGATTGGGGGAATCATTCAGATCGTACCAACAATTTTGGTGAAATCTAATATCCCAACCATTACAAGCGTAAAACCATATACACCTTTGGAACTAGAAGGGCGTGACCTTTACATTCGAGAAGGATGTGTGGGTTGTCACTCCCAAATGATAAGACCTTTTAGAAGTGAAGTTGAACGCTATGGGGAATACGCCAAAGCAGGAGAATTTGTATATGATCATCCCTTCCTTTGGGGAAGTAAACGAACAGGCCCCGATTTACTTCGTATCGGTGGAAAATATTCAGACAATTGGCATTTAAGTCATATGTATGACCCACAGATAACATCGCCTGGATCTATTATGCCAGCGTATCAATGGTTGGTTCAAAATGAACACGATAGAAGCGGAGTCCAAAGTAAAATGGAAGCTATGGTGAAATTGGGAGTGCCTTATACCGATGAAGATATCGCAAGTGCACCGCAATCCATGGCAAATCAGGCTGAACAGATTGAGAAGAATTTGTATGCCGACCCAGAATTCGCCAAGACTTACGAAGCGGACAAAAAGTATGCACAAGAAAACGGTGAGGATTTTGTGGAGATGCGCAATCGTGAAATCGTATCCTTAATTGCATACCTGCAACGATTGGGTACAGATATTAAAGTTCAGGAAACAGAAGAATTATTATCTCAAAACAAATAAACCATGTTGAAATTTGTAAAAAACCATATGGAAAGTATCGAGGGTATCGCCAGCTACCCAATGATTTCACTTTTGATCTTCTTCGTGTTTTTTGTTTTGCTGTTTTGGTGGGTTTTTACTGCTTCCAAAGCACACATCAAAGAGATGGGAGAATTGCCTTTAGATAACGATCAACACAACAAACTATAAAATTATGAACACAAGAACACCATGGTGGATCCGTATTCCATTCCTATTCTTCTTGATTTTTGGATTGATGGAATACTTCATAGATTCTGGAGACAAACCGGCAATTATCGAATATCCAATCACGCAGCTGTTCCTGCTATTGGTATTGATGATTTTAATTGCTATTGAACTGATATTACATTCTATCGAAAATGTAATGTATCAAACACTTTCCGAAGAGGGAAAAGCAAAATATTTGGCTTCCAAAACCAAGAAATTGGAATGGAAATGGGCCAAAAGAGTTTATAAGAACCTGACAAAGAGTAGGTCTATTGAGCGTGAGGGCGAAATTATAATGGATCATGATTATGATGGAATACGGGAGTTGGATAACGTATTACCACCTTGGTGGGTATATCTATTTTATGGTACAATCATATTTGGTGTAGTCTATATGGTCAGGTTTCATGTTGCCGGAGATTATACCCAAGATGAAGAATATGAGCAAGAAGTTGCCGAAGCCAGATTGGCTATAGAAGAATATAAGAAGACGGCTAAGGATTTGGTAGATGCCAATACCGTCGAGTTTCTGTCCGAAGCTGCAGACCTTAGTGCAGGTGAAAAAATATTTACCACGAATTGTGTGGCTTGTCATATGGCCGATGGAGGTGGAGGTATTGGTCCCAACTTAACTGATAAATACTGGATTTTAGGTGGAGGAATCAAAAATATCTTCAGCACCGTTTCCGAAGGTGGACGTGATGGTAAAGGAATGATTGCGTGGAAGCAAAGCTTAAAACCACTGGAAATTGCTCAAGTGTCAAGTTATATTATGACCATGGAAGGTACCACGCCAGCAAATCCAAAAGCTCCTGAAGGAGATGTTTGGACCAATCCTGAAAACCAAGAAGATTCTCAGGAATAGGCATAACCATGTATTGAAGTTGTCAGGTCGAGCAATGTCACGACCTTAACTTAGAAGGAGAATAATGGAAGAAAATTTTAGGGATACCATTGGAACGATAACAGAAGAAGGCAAACGTGCGTGGATTTTTCCTAAAAAACCAAGCGGACGCTTTTTTAAGTACCGCAAATATGTGAGCTATGGACTTCTGTTGTTTCTGTTTGCAGCTCCGTTTGTAAAGATCAATGGACACCAGTTTTTGCTGTTCAACGTGTTACAGCGGCGGTTTAACATCTTTGGATTCCCTTTCTGGCCACAAGACTTTCATTTGGTTGTAGTTTCCATGATAGCCGGAATAATTTTTGTTGCTCTATTTACGGTTGCCTACGGACGTATTTTTTGTGGATGGATGTGCCCCCAGACCATTTTTATGGAAATGGTTTTCCGAAGGATAGAATTTTGGATTGACGGAGATAGAGGAGCACAGATACGATTGGATAAATCGCCTTGGAACGCAAGAAAAATTCGAAAAAGACTATTGAAATGGACCATCTTTTTCATCATTTCATTTTTAATAGCTAACATTTTTCTGGCCTACCTGATTGGAAGTGATGAATTGATACAATACGTGTTCGATGGTCCAATGGCGCACTTGGGGACCATGGTTCCCTTATTGATTTTTACCGCGGTCTTTTATTTTGTCTTTGCATGGTTTCGTGAACAAGTCTGTATAATAGCCTGTCCATATGGAAGACTTCAAGGGGTTTTGTTGGATGATAAATCTATTGTTGTGGCTTACGACCACCAAAGAGGAGAAGGAGATAATGGGCGTAAAAAGTTTCGTAAGAACGAAGACCGGGATGCATTGGGCAATGGCGACTGTATTGATTGTTTTCAATGTGTAAATGTCTGCCCAACCGGAATAGATATAAGAAATGGAACCCAGTTAGAATGCGTGAACTGCACTGCTTGTATCGACGAGTGCGATCACATTATGGACAGTATTAAAAAGCCACGCGGGCTGATACGTTATGCGAGTGAAGATGAGATAAACAAGAAGTCGAAATTCAAGTTTACTGCTAGGATGAAGGGATACACCGCTGTATTAGTTGTATTGACCGGTATTTTAATTGGGATGTTATTCCTAAGAAATGATGTGGAAGCAAATATTTTAAGATTGCCAGGACAATTGTATGAGCGAAAAGCGGATAATATAATTAGTAATGTATATACCTATAAGTTGGTAAATAAGACCTCAAACGAAATTGATGGTGTAAGCTTTAAGCTATTATCCCATAAGGGAACAATTCGAATTGTATCAAAGGAAGAGTTCAAGGTGCCACCAGAAGAAATTTCCGAGGGAACATTATTTATTGAGATCAATAATTCAGCACTTACAAAAGATAAGGATAAATTGAAAATTGGAGTTTACAGTGGTGATAAACTTATAGAGACCACAGTGACCCAATTTTTGGCTCCTAGAAGTTATAATTAAAAAATAATAAGATGAAAATAAACTGGGGAACAGGTATAGTTATAGCATTCATCGCTTTTATAGCATTTATTCTCTATTTCGTTATTCGAATGAGCACTGATAATCATGCAAATCACGATTTGGTCACTGAGGAATACTATAAACAGGAGTTGGCCTATCAGAAAGAAATTGATGCATCCAAATCAGCAATAGAATTGGATGCGGAGCTTAAACTTGAAAAATCGGAAGAGGGGATAACCATCTTCTTTCCAGAAAAATTTGACCCTAAAAAAATCAAGGGAATAGTGTCCCTTTATAGACCGTCTAACAAGCATTTGGATATAGACTTTCCTTTAAGTTTGTCCAAAACACATTTGCTCATACCTGACAATAGCTTGGTGGACGGTCGCTGGGACATTACTGTAAAATGGGAATACGAAGGGAACAAATTTTTGTTTAAAGAACGATTGACATATTAGAATATGTTGGTATCAGCATTCATATTAGGTTTTTTGGGAAGTCTGCATTGCTTGGGCATGTGCGGCCCCATTGCCTTTATGTTGCCACTTGACCATCAAAACAATAGTAAAAAGTTAGGCCAGATTTTTATTTATCATTCCGGGCGACTTTTGGCCTATGGTATTATAGGATTTTTATTTGGATTATTAGGCAAAGGTCTGTCCCTGTTTGGAATTCAGCAAAAGCTTTCCATCGGGGTTGGAGTGATTATGATTCTTTTGGTAGTGCTTCCAAGTAGGTATTTTATGGGGAATAAATTATCAAAACCCATTTATACCATCCTTACTAAAATCAAATCTAGATTAGGGTCTGAGCTTAAGAAGAAAACACCGGACACGTTCCTCACAATAGGATTTTTGAATGGATTTTTACCCTGCGGTTTGGTTTACATGGCTGTTTTAGGTGCGATTGCCTACGGTAATGCATTTGCAGGCGGACTGTATATGGTTTTATTCGGTGCGGGCACTATTCCATTAATGACAGCGGTGGTATTTTCCAAAACACTATTCAATAACCCTGTAAAGACTGGATTGCGGAAATTAATTCCTGTGTTTGTGGTTCTTATTGGAGCTCTTTTTATTATAAGAGGATTGGGATTGGGAATCCCGTATGTATCTCCAAAACAAGTTTCAACAGATTCGGTATCTTCAGGCATAGAATGCCATCAACCATAGGCGGATTCTTATCCATAAAATAAGATAAAACATAGCAAATGAGAATTACATCATTAGAGGAAGCAGTAAGTGTGGTCAAATCCGGTGATCGGGTCTTTTTCCAAGGAGCCGCAATGACCCCAAATGAACTTATAGATGCTCTTTGTAATCGTTACAAAGAGCTGAAAAATGTTGAGGTTATCTCAATCCACACCGAAGGAGGAGCAAAATACGTTCAAGAGCCCTATAGCGATGCATTTACATTAAACTCTTGTTTTGTTGGTGGAAATGTAAGGCAAAGTGTGAATACACCGCATGCCGGATATATTCCCATATTCCTAAGTGAAATACCATGGCTTTTTAAACGAAATATTTTACCGCTGGATGTTGCTTTTATTCAAGTTTCAAGTCCAGATAAGCATGGATATTGTTCCCTTGGAGTTTCTGTCGATGTGGCACTTCCCGCAATTCGAACAGCTAAAAAAATAGTTGCACAGATAAACCCCAATGTTCCCAGGACACATGGAACAGGAATAATCCATATTGATCAAATAGAATTGGCGGCTGAGGTAAATAGGCCTATTCACGAACACGAACCGGGAGATATATCCTTGATAGAAGAAAAAATCGGTATCAATGTCGCTTCATTGATTGAAGATGGGGCAACCTTGCAAATGGGAATAGGAAATATACCCAATGCAGTATTGGCCAATTTAAACAATCATAAACGTTTAGGAATTCATACTGAAATGTTTTCTGATGGAGTATTGCCATTAATAGAAAATGGGATAATTACAGGAGAAGATAAAGTAGTCAAAAACGGAAAGATTGTTAGTTGTTTTGCTGTAGGTTCTCGAAAATTGTATGATTTCATAGATGATAATCCAATTTGCGATTTTAGAGATTCCGGCTATACGAATGATACCGCAAGAATTAGAAGAAACCCAAAGGTTACTGCCATTAACAGTGCCATTGAAATAGATTTAACGGGGCAAGTTTGTGCTGATACTATTGGGAGTTATCAATTTTCAGGTGTTGGTGGCCAAATGGATTTTATTCGAGGAGCATCACTGTCCGAAGGAGGAAAACCAATTTTTGCGATATCATCCACTACTAAAAAAGGGGTTTCGAAACTAGTTCCTTTTTTAAAGGAGGGAGCCGGAGTCACTACGACCCGGGCCCATGTGCACCATGTGGCAACTGAGTACGGAGTAGTTAACTTATATGGCAAAAACCTGCAACAACGTGCCAAAGCATTGATATCCATTGCACACCCAGACCATCAAGAAAGTTTGGAAAGAGCTGCTTTTGATAGGTTCAAGGGTTAGCGATTGGTTATATAAAAAAAGGAGGCCATTCGGCCTCCTTTTCTCAGATTGTACACAACAACCTACAACTAAACCAAAGCTAAATTTTAAAAGTTATCACAGGCGTTTGAGAATGATTGGCAATATCCTCACCAATACTTCCCATGAAAAAATGTGATAGTCCTCTTCTTCCGTGGGTTGGTATTCCTATAAGATCAGCCGCGACTGATTCACTATAGTTAAGAACCCCTTTTTCAACGGTATAATCATTATAGATTTCAACATTAAATCCTAATGTAGCTATGTTGAGGAATTTTGATATTCTGTTATAAGCATCTTCGGTACTCAAAAATTCATCTCCGGGGGTGTTGATATAGACCAAATGCAGTTCGGCTTTAAATAGTTTGGCAATCTCAACAGCCTTTTTAAGTGCTTGGACATTTTCTTCCTTAAAATCACAGGCAAAGACAAAACGTTCTACTTTGAATCGTCCATTTTCACCCTTAATAACGAGTACTGGGATATCGGAAGTTCGAACTACACGCTCGGTGTTGGAACCAATAAAAACCTCTTTGAGTCCATCTGTGCCATGAGAACCCATTACAATAAGATCGGCATTATGTTTTTCCGCCAACTCGTTCACCTCACTGAAAACTTTATAATGTTTAATGACGGGTATAACCTTTACATCCTTCATATAAGGTTTGTCCAAAAATTCAGTGAATCGTTTTTCTCCAACTTTAATGAGATGTACAACTTGCTCCTGGGATACATACCCTGTATCGCCCATGATGCTAGGAGAGAGTTCGAGCATATGAAGTACCAAGAGTTCGGCATCATGATCTTTTGCCAAATTTGCAGCTACTTTTAGTGCTTTTTCTGATTGTTCTGAAAAATCTACGGGTACGATAATACTTTTCATTGGACTTGGGTTTTAAGATTAAACGGTCATGGAAAACAACCTGGTTTCAGGTTTTTTTCGGTGTAATTTTAAATCAAAGGCCATGCTAATGTTTCGAATGAAAGGTCTTCCCTTTTTGGTAACGCTAACAGTATTGGCCTCAATAGTTACCAGGCCATCCGACTGGAGTTCAGATAAGTTTTCGATTACTTTATCAAAATCAATGGTTTCTCTCTCTTCATAGGTCAATTCAGTTTTGAATTGACACATTAGATTAAGAATGTGTGTTCTTATAATTTCATCCTCTTTTGTTAAGCAATGCCCTCTGAAAATGGGCAATACCCCATGTTCAACCAAATGTTCGTATTCTTCTAAACTTTTTACATTTTGGGCGAATCCATACCAACTGTCCCCTATGCTGGATACTCCCAACCCTAGCATTAACTTGGTTTTCGAAGGGGTATAACCCATAAAATTTCTATGCAGTGTTCCTTGTAGTAAAGCCGAATACAGACCATCGGAGGGTAAGGCAAAATGATCCATCCCTATGTCTTTGTACCCTGCCTCAGTAAGCATTTTTTTACCGAGTTCATATTGCATTTTCTTTTCGTGGGATGAGGGAAGGTTTTCTTCCTTAAAACCACGTTGCCCATTTCCTTTTAGCCACGGAACATGAGCATAGCTATAAAAAGCAATGCGGTCAGGCTTTAGGGCATTGGTCTTGGCGATAGTATGTTTTACATCTTCCAAGGTTTGAAAAGGTAATCCGTATATAATATCATGTCCAACAGAGGTATACCCGATTTCCCGTGCCCATTCAGTTACTTTTTTGACATTTTCGAAAGGTTGAATCCTGTTTATTGCCTTTTGTACGACGATGCCATAATCTTGAACACCTAGACATACCCTTTTGAATCCAACATTGAAAAGAGCTTGTAAATGTTCTTTGGTCGTATTGTTGGGATGCCCTTCAAAACTAAACTGGGCATCCGATGCTTTTTTGCTATTGCGAAGGATTCCCTCAATAAGTAATGTCAGGTTTTCTGGGGAAAAGAAGGTTGGAGTTCCTCCTCCTAAATGCAGCTCTTTTATAATTGGTTTTGCGCCCAGAAGTTCAACATATAAACTCCACTCTTTTAAAACAGTTTTGATATATGGTAATTCTAGTTCATGACGCTTGGTAATGCGCTTATGGCACCCACAAAAAGTGCACATACTCTCGCAGAAGGGGAGGTGGATATACAGGCTTATACCTTCTTCAGGACTTTCTTTATAAGCCTTGAGTACACTTGATTTCCATAATTTTCCCGAGAAGTTTTCCAAATCCCAATAGGGCACTGTGGGGTAACTGGTATAGCGAGGACCCGGGACATTATATTTTTGAACTAATTGGCACATAATTGATTTCTATAATAGTTCAAAAGTAGTTTTGCAAGCAGTCAAAAAACATGATAATTGTCAGTCTCGGGCAATCTTTCGCATGACATGTATCATATTTTAAGGCCTGAGGGCTTTGTAGTTTAGTCCATATCAAATTGGAGTCAATTCACTGATATGGGAGAGCATATTATACAAGGTAAATTTGACCTAGCCGAACGCAAAGCTTTTGTTCAACATTTAATTGATGATGTCAAAGCCCTGGAAATTATTGTGAAACAGGGATTGATAGAAAACGATATGGTTAGAATTGGGGCTGAACAAGAAATGTGTCTCGTCAATTCAGATTTTAGACCTTCGGCAATATCACTTGACCTTATTGAAAAAATTGGTGACCCCCATTTTACAACGGAATTGGCAAGCTACAACTTGGAAGCTAATCTTGACCCTTTTGATTTGGACAAAAATTGTTTCCCCAAAGTAGAGAAACAACTCAGGGAGTTGCTGGGAAAAGCAGCATCTAAGGCGAAAAAAATGGATGCTAAGGTGGTATTGACCGGAATACTGCCTACTATAAGCAAAAATGAACTTGGGATAGATTTTATGACCCCAATCCCACGGTATTATAAAATAAATGATGTTTTGACCGCGTGGAGAGGCGATCATTTCACGCTTAAAATAAAAGGAGTTGATGAACTGTCATTACATCATGATTCGGTGCTCTTCGAGGCCTGCAATACTAGTTTTCAACTACACCTTCAGGTTGCATCCGATGATTTTGTAAAAAGCTACAATTGGGCCCAAGCAATTGCGGGGCCTGTTCTTGGTATTTCATGTAATTCACCTTTGTTGATGGGTAGAGAACTTTGGAAAGAGACACGTATTGCCCTTTTTCAGCAAAGTTTGGATACCCGAAAATGGAGTCATTTGCCTAAAGAGCAGGTTGCAAGGGTAAGTTTTGGAGAACATTGGCAAAAAAAATCCGTTGTTGAAATTTTTAAAGAAGATATCTCAACCCATCGCATTCTTTTGACCAAACCAATAAAACAAAATTCACTTTTAGTACTCGAAAATGGAGCGATTCCCAAGTTGGAGGCATTGAACCTTTTTAATGGAACAGTTTATAGATGGAATCGACCTTGCTATGGAGTTGGAAATGGCAAACCTCACTTGCGTATTGAGAATAGGTACATTCCTTCAGGGCCTTCTGTAATAGACCAAATGGCAAATTTTGCATTTTGGGTCGGTTTAATGGTCGGTAGACCTGAGAAGTATGACAGTATTTCTTCCATTATGGATTTCAGGGAAGCCAAGTTGAATTTTATGAAATCTGCCACAAATGGCAGACAGACGATACTTTCATGGCTAGGTAAACCTATGACTCTAAAAAAGTTGATTAGGGAGGAACTTTTGCCAATAGCGTATAGTGGATTAAAAAAGTATAATGTTGAGGAGAAAGACATAAATCACCTTTTGGGAATTATTGAGGCCAGAACAAAAGGAGGCACAGGAGCGGAATGGCAGGTTAGGAATTTCAGAAGACTCCGAAAACAAATGAAACCTGACACCGCCCTAGTGGAATTGACCAGTGCCATGTACAAAAATCAAAAGGATAATCTACCTGTCCACTTATGGCCAAACATTGAGAAGGTGGTAAAGGCGAATAAAACTTTCCAATGGGTAGAACAAATAATGTCAACTAAGCTAATGAAACTCTATGAAGATGATTTTGCGAATTTGGCCATATCCATAATGCAATGGAATAATATACACCATTTACCCGTAGAAAATAGCAAAGGAGAATTGGTCGGCCTTTTAACTTGGAGCCACATAGAAAAGTTGGGTAATATGCAAGACAATCATGCCAAAGTTGCTGACATTATGATCAAAAAAGTGGTGACAGTAAGGCCTAGAACCAAGATAGATGTGGCAAAAAAACTTATGAAAGACTATCAAATTGGATGTTTGCCGGTGTGTTCAGGCTCTAGTTTAGTTGGCATAATCAGCAAAGTTGATATATAATATGTCAATACTGCAAGCTTCAGTTAAAGAACCCGTTTGTGCCCAACGACTGATTGGGCATGTTATAGGTAAAGGGAAGGGACCAACACTTGTTTTCTTTGCTGGAATCCATGGAAACGAACATGCGGGAGTTTTAGCACTAAATTCTGTTTTAAAAGAACTGGAACGGGATCGCAGCCTTATAAAAGGGGAAATCTATGCCATTGCCGGAAACCTTAAGGCCCTTGCCAAAAATGTAAGATTCCAAACGGAGGATTTGAACAGGATATGGATTCCAAAAAGAATTGAGGAAATCCAATCAAAGAATGGTGAATGCGGTCCAGAGGAAGAAGAACTATTGCAGTTGAATAATTTACTGCTAAATATTTTAGCAAACGGAAAGCCGCCTTTTTACTTTATCGATTTACATACCACTTCGAGTGATACCATACCGTTTGTTGTTTTAAATGATAGTTTGCTCAACCGAAAATTTGCTTCCAACTATCCCTTGCCCATTATTCTTGGAATAGAGGAATATCTGGAAGGTGCGCTTTTAAGTTATATCAACGATATGGGATATGTTTCGTTGGGCTACGAGAGTGGTCAACATGATGATCCAAAGGCTGTCGAAAATTGCAAGAATTTTATCCGATATACACTTTGTTTAACGGAAACTGTGGATTTAAAAGAACATCAAAAACCAGTTTTGATGAACAAAAATTATCCAGCATATAATTCTTTGCCAATCTTTTATGAAATTTATTACCAGCACCTAATAGAATCAAAAAGCGAATTTAGAATGCTTCCTGGCTTTGTGAATTTTCAGCATATTCCTAAGGGAACTAGTATTGCATACTACAATGGAACTGTCAATGAAACCCTTCGTAAAAGACAAATTTTTATGCCGTTATATCAGGACCAGGGAAGCGAGGGGTTTTATTTTATCCGATCTATTCCCAAAGTGCTTCTTTGGTTTTCGAAAGGACTCAGACGATTTAAAATTGACCATCTTTTGGTACAATTGCCAGGAATTACTTGGAAATCCAAAGAGAAGGGAAACATGATGGTGAATCAAAAAATTGCCAGATTCATGGCCAAGTCATTTTTTCATTTGTTGGGTTATCGAGCTAGGCAATACGACCGTAGATATATGGTAATCAAAAGCAGGGAGATAGTATCGAAAAGGGAAGATTATGCCGAGACTAAATGGTTCAAGAATAAAAAAAGAGGCCCACACTAAAGGGCCTCTGTACCATTGCCGTTTCTATTGTATGGAGAAGTTAATAGGTATAGCATACTTTACTTTAGCGGGTTTTCCTCTTTGTATTCCAGGCTTTACTTGAGGTAAAGAGGCAATTATTCGAACGGCCTCCCGCTCTAAAAGTCTATCAGGTCCACGTTTCTGGATATTACTCACATAACCTTCGGTATTTATCTCAAATTGTAGAAAAACCTTTCCTGAAATACGCATTTCCAATGCAGCCTGTGGGTATTTGAAATTGGCAATAATATGTTGCTGTACCTTTTGGTTGAAACATTCTTTACGTTCCTCCTGGGTCTCATAAATTTCACATCCTGGAAACACAGGAACATATTCTACCATGGCAAAAGGGACCACAATATCTTCCTCGACTTCTTCAACATCCACATCGTCTACTCGGACCACCGCATCTTCAATATATAGGTCCTGGCTACTTTCCGTGCTTTCAATGACGGTTTCTTGTATATCCTCCACGTCTTCTACAATTTCTATTAAATCAGGAGCAGAAGGTGGCGGAGGCGGAGGTGTGGTTCTAACCATTTCCGTTATAGGAACATCCTCTTTTAGGTCATCAATGACTTCGATGGTATTCAAAGCCATGGATTCTTTGTCGTATGTCTTCACCTCTAACGACTGCCAAGTGACAAAAAGTACCGAGGTAAGACCAATCATAAAATAAAGACTGCTATTGCGGCCAATATCTGCGTTTGGATTCTTTTTTGGTTTCATGACTCATCTTATTTGTTAGAGATAAAGTTAGATAACACCAAGAGCAAAAAACATGATAATAATCAGCTAAATCGTTGGAATTCAGAGCTGCTTAGCTCAATAAATGATTTTAACACATAATACTATATTATAATGGGACCAAGGTGTGGATAGTTTGTTGCGACAATGTCGAAACATGACTTCCGTCATATTTTAAATCGAGGGCCAACTCTACTTTTGAACTGAAGATTTGTTCAATTTAATATTTTAGGTATGAGTAGTATAGATAAAATTTTAGTTCCATTCGATTTTTCTGAAGCTTCCATAAACGCTTTACAATATGTAGTAAATTTTGTCGGGCCCAATCGAGGGGTCGATATAAATGCACTTTATGTGTCCACAATGCCAATATCAAAATCAGAGATGGATGCGCTTAAAACTGATTTTGGAAAAATCCTTGGTTCATTTAAAAAAAAGGTAAAAAAAGCACCGGTCTTTATAAGTAAAACCGGCGAAGTAATAGAATCCATTTTATTGGCTAGGGAAGAATATTATGCCAATTTGATAATGATGGGAACTATGGGAGATCAGGTAACAGATGAAGCCATTACCAATACATCCAGACTTGTTCTGGAAGCGAATTGCCCGGTAATATCCATTCCTTTTGGCTGTGAAATAAAAGAACCCAAGGATATTGCCTTGGTAATGGGGAAAGAGGAGATTGATGACAAGAAGGTGTTAAAAACTTTATTGGATATATCCCGCACGTTTAATTCGAGAGTGCACGCACTTACCATATATAAAAAGTCCGTCTACGCTGAAGAATCTGTAGTGGAAAGCACTGAAAATCTGTTGGAGTATTATCTGGAACATTTTTATGAGGAGCACGCATTTACAAAAAACCAAGATGTGGAAGCGGGGATTTTGGACTATATCAACAAGAAAAACATTGACCTTCTGGCCATTTTACCTCGAAACCATACAAGAATGAGCACACCGTCGGAAGGACGATTGACAAAGCTTTTGACCCTACACTCAGAAATTCCGGTTTTGACCTTGGATTAATTCATCGTAACAAAAAAGTTATGCTCACATTGTTGGTAATACTAGGTATTACAATTGCACTTTTTATATGGGGCAAATTTCCGCCCGATGTTGTTGCACTAATGTCCATGTTGTCACTTTACCTTTCTGGAATATTGGATATTACCGAGACTTTGTCAGGGTTTAGCAACACCACGGTAATCATGATTGCAGCCTTGTTTATTATTGGTGAAGGTTTATCGAGGACAGGTTGGACAGCTATCGCCGGGCGCTACTTTGTAAAATGGGCTAAGAATAGTATTCCGCGTTTGTTGGTGATAGTAACTTTGGGTTCTAGTTTGTTGTCGGGATTTGTCAGCAATACTGGTACCGTAGCAGCCTTGCTGCCTGTTACGGTCACGGCAGCTTGGAGTGCTGGAACCCTACCTTCTAAATTATTGATGCCCGTTGCTTTTGGTTCCAATACCGGGGGGTTGCTTACTTTAACTGGAACACCTCCGAATATTATCGCAAGCAATGCCCTGATGGAAAACGGATTGGAAGGCTTCTCGTTCTTTGAATTTGCTCTTATTGGTCTACCATTGCTTTTGATTTCCATAATCTATTTCCGCTATGTTGGGTATCGTTTGTTGCCAAGTCATAGCACTAAGAACAAACCAATGGCCATCGACCAAGAAATGCACAAATGGATGGAAAACTATAGTATTGGAGATAACCTTTATCGACTTCGGATACGTTCAATGTCACCTTTTATAAATACCAAAGTAGGCGATTGGAACTTTGAAGAGACACACAAAGTTTCGTTGATGCGCTTAAAGCGCAGACACCCCAATCCATTGCAAAGGGTGCACGAGTTTGTGGAGATGCCCGAAGACGATACCGAAATGCGATATCACGATATAATCACTATTAAAGGAGAAGTTGAGGATGTGGACAAATTCATTTTGAAATTTCATTTAGGGGTGATTCCGTTGAAACCAGAGAAAGAAAGCTTAAAAAATGAACTGATCAATCAAGAAGTTGGCATGGCAGAAATGATAATAACCCCTAAATCGGTATTTGTAGGAAAGACAGTGCCACTGGGCCATTATTTAAAGCAAACGGGAGTTCAGCTATTGGCCGCATCACGAAACAACACACCGTTGACCGGAAAAATAAAGATCAAGGCCGGTGACGCATTTGTTATAAGAGGGCAATGGGAAAACATTGATGCCTTGACCGCCGTCTACGAGAACTTGGTGATTTCGGGAAGCCCCGAAGCACTTTCAAAAAATGTCGATGTCCTCACAGCTCGAAGCTATATTGCTTTGACAACTTTGATTCTGATGATTTTGCTTTTGGTGCTCAAGGTACTGCCAGGAGCTATTGCAGCATTGATATGTGCAGGAATTATGATGCTTACAGGCTGTGTTCCCATTACCAAAGCATACAAAGGGATTAGTTGGACAAGTGTAATAATGATTGCCGCTATGATTCCAATGGGTTTGGCACTGCAAAAAACTGGAGCGGCCCAGTTGGCCGCAAACAGTTTGGTAGACGCACTAGGTAGTATTCACCCAACTGCATTGTTGGCAGGGATATTCTTGTTGACTACAACGTTTAGTCAGACCATTAATAATTCAGCTACCGCAGTGCTTATGGCTCCCATTGCCATTATGGCTTCAACAACACTTGGGGTATCCCCAAAACCATTTATGATCGCGGTGGCCGTAAGTGCTTCAACCGCATTTTTGACCCCTGTAGGAACAACCACCAATGCCATGGTACTTTCCTCAGGCGGATATCGATTTATTGATTATGTAAAGGTGGGAGGGCCATTGCTTCTCCTGTTCTTTATAACAACTCTAGTATTGGTTCCTATTATATGGAGCTTTTAACCTTTTAAACTTGGATTATGAACGAAGTAGTAGAAAAAACGAAAGATTTAAGCAAATATGGCTTAAAGAATGTCGATGCATTTTGGAATCTTAGTGCTGAGGACTTACAACAGATAACCCTAAAAAAGGGTATGGGAGAAGAAACTGAAAATGGTACGCTTTCCATTAAAACAGGGAAGTTTACCGGGCGTTCCCCAAAAGACCGTTTTTTGGTAAAAGACGATTACACTAAAGACAAAGTTTGGTGGGGACGGATAAATAAGCCAATCTCGCCAGAGAATTTTGATAAACTTCAAGCCGAAGTGGTGAATTATCTAAGCGGAAAAGAAGTTTATGTAAGAGATGCTGCAGTTTGTGCCGACCCAAGTTACCGAATGAATGTTAGGACGATTACTGAATACCCTTGGTCCAATTATTTCATCAAAAACATGTTCTTAAGGCTGAATGAAGAAGAACTGAAGAATTTTGAAGAAGAGTGGTTGGTACTTTGTGCTCCAGGTTATGAAGCGCCAAATCCATCCGATTATGGTATCATCGCGGGTAATTTTTCTATTCTCAATTTTACCAAGAAAATCGCATTGGTTGGTGGTTCCGCGTATACTGGAGAGATGAAAAAAGGGATTTTTTCAGCCTTGAACCTGATACTGCCAGTTGAGAAAAATGTATTGCCCATGCATTGCTCCGCTAATGTGGGGGAAGATGGAGATACTGCAATTTTCTTTGGACTTTCCGGAACCGGAAAAACAACTTTGTCCGCTGACCCAGACCGTAAACTTATTGGTGATGACGAACATGGATGGACCAAGGAAAATACCATTTTCAATTTTGAAGGAGGATGTTACGCAAAGGTTATTGACTTAACTGAAGAAAAAGAACCGGACATTTATCGTGCAATCAGACCAGGGGCCTTGCTTGAAAATATAGTATTCAAGGAAGGAGCCAAGGAGGTTGATTACTTTGATAGTGCAATTACCCAGAATACAAGGGTGAGCTATCCGATTGATCATATAGACAACATTCAAGTGCCTTCCTATGCAGCTAACCCTAAGAATATCTTTTTCTTAACCTGTGATGCCTTTGGAGTACTGCCTCCAGTTTCCAAATTGACTCCTGGTCAAGCAGCATACCATTTTATTTCAGGGTACACTGCTAAAGTAGCCGGTACGGAAGCTGGAATTAATGAGCCAGTTCCTTCTTTCTCAGCATGTTTCGGGGAACCATTTATGCCTTTGCATCCAACGGCCTATGCCGAAATGTTGAGCAAAAAAATGACCGAAGCAGGAGTAAATGTTTGGTTGATCAATACCGGATGGAGTGGTGGCCCTTATGGCGTAGGGTCAAGAATAAAATTAAAATATACTAGAGCCATGATTTCTGCTATTCTACAAGGTAAATTGGAGGAAGTAGAACTGGAAGTGCACCCAATTTTCGGATTGCATATGCCAAAATATTGTCCGGGCGTGCCTACCGAAATATTAGATCCCATGAACACATGGCTACAAAAAGGGGCATATGTGAGCAAAGCGATACAATTGGCGCACTCATTTCATATAAATTTTGATAAGTTTGCTAGTGAAGCTTCTGAAGATATACTTGGCGGGGGGCCTCTGATTGATTCCCACCATGGTTTGGACGAGCATTTTTAATTGAAACACAAGTGGACGATAGTATTGTATTCGATATCTCTGTTTTAGGAGAACGCAAATATAAATCTCCCCTACAGTTAAGCACTGTTAGGGGAGATAGTATTTTTAATTTTATAGGGGAAACCGATAGAATGGTATTTGACCTTTCTATGGAGCATTATCAACAATGTGTTTCCAATCAAGATGAACCTTTATGTCTTGAAAAAGCAGGTCCTCGTCAGCAGGTTTTTTTCGAACCCTCCGAAACCACAGCAGCAATTGTTACCTGCGGAGGGCTTTGCCCTGGAATTAACAATGTCATTCGCGGAGTGGTGATGGCACTTCATTATTTCTATGGTATAAAACGAACTTTAGGAATACCCTATGGTTATGAAGGTTTAAACCCAGCATTTGGACATGAATTGATAGAACTGAATCCTGATAAGGTAAAAGACATTCATCAATTTGGAGGGACGTTTTTGGGTTCATCCAGAGGTGGACAAAGTGTTTCGGTCATGGTAGATACCCTTGTTGAAAATAACATAGATATTCTATTTGCAATAGGAGGGGACGGAACCTTAAAAGGAGTGGATGCCATTGGGGAAGAAATCAAGAAAAGAAATGCAAAAATAAGTGTGGTGGGAATTCCAAAGACCATTGACAACGATATCGACCTAATTGATAAATCTTTTGGTTTTGAAACTGCTTTCGATGTGGCTAGTCCCATATTAAGAGATGCCCACAACGAAGCGGCGGGAGCTTTTAATGGTATTTCCATTGTAAAATTAATGGGAAGAGATAGTGGATTTATTGCTGCGTCAGCATCATTGGCAATGCCCGTAGTGAATTTTGTATTGGTGCCCGAAATGGATTTTGAACTGGAGGGCAAAAACGGGTTTTTAGAAGCACTTAGAAAACGACTGAAGCATAAAAAACATGCTGTTATAGTAGTGGCCGAAGGAGCAGGGCAGCATTTATTTCAACAAAAAGATGTAATCAAAGATGCTTCCGGTAATGTTAAACATGCAGATATCGGTCTTTACCTAAAAGAAAAAATAAAAGAATATTTTACAGATATCCCGGTCACCATAAAATACATCGACCCGAGCTATATTGTTCGAAGTGCTCCAGCGAATTCGAGCGATAGTGTATACTGCGGAAGATTGGCTTACCACGCCGTGCATGGTGCAATGGCTGGCAAAACAAGATTTGTAGTAAGTAAGGTCAATAACAAATTTGTATACATTCCTATCTCGGAGGTGACCAAAAAGCGAAAAAAGATTGATCTTGAAAGTGATTTCTGGTTCTCTGTACTGCAAAGTTCAGGTCAACCCTTCTCTCTAAAATAGCCGACTCCTTTTTCAAACTGTGACAAATGTCATTTTTTTCCTATGCCCAAGTAGGTAATTTGGTGTAAACATTAATGCAAATTGTCATGGTAGTAAATATTCAGTATCAGAAGATGAAAGCCAGTGAGTCGTTGAACCAACTTTTACTAAAAAAACTCAATAGAGTAGGAAGTAAATATAGTTGGTTGATCAAAGCCAATGTGCTTTTTAAAATTGAAAATGATAGAACAGGGGAGGATAAGGTTTGTGAAATTGAACTAAGTGCTCCCGGGCCACGTCTTTTTGCTAAGTCCAAAACAAACAATTTTGAGAAGGCCATGGCCGAAACCGTGGACGAACTCAAAAAACAATTGGAGAAAAGACAGAGTATGTTTATAGCTCATTGACTGCAGGTTACCCGTACCTAAAACGGATTTATTTAAAACGCTTTACAATGAAAACTAAATTGATTATCCTATGTGTGTTGATTTTGTCCGGTTGCTCATCCACTAAACTGGTAAGCACATGGAAAAATCCAGATATTGTATTGTTTGATGCGTATAAAGTGCTTGTGGTTGGAATGGCTCAAGATGAAAATGTGCGGGTCGAGTTTGAAACTCGATTAAAAGAAAGATTGAACAATAAAGGAATTGAAGCGATGCGAAGTGTAGACCTTTTTGATGTGCAGTTCACCTCTTCCAAGAAATCGGAGGAAGAATTGTCGGCTGTGGAAGAACAACTTCTAGATAAAGGATTCGATGCTATTTTATTTACGAAAGTGGTCGGTACAGAGAATAAAAGAACTTTTCGTGAACGTATGCGAAATTTAAACAGTATGTACACTAATTTCAGCTACGATTACCTAGATCATCAAGACATTTATTACGATTCTGGATATTATGAAACCTTCAATATTTATCAGACAGAAACTTCTTTATACTGCATTTGTGTCGATAAAGAAAGGGAATTGATCTGGAGAGGAAATATAGATGTCTCCGAACCTGTGAATATGGATAAGACCATTGATGCATACATCAAACTAATTGCAGAAAAAATGCAGGAGCAAGAAGTACTTTTTTAGATATTATGGTTACTTGAGTATCTAAATAACATTCAAAAAATTTAATAAGATACAAATTGGGATCGCTACTAAAATGAGCACAAGTACGAATACCATAAGTCGTAAAAAGCCAACAAGCATTTTGTCGCCAAAAGAAACCTCATCAGTCATAATAGTGTAATTTCCTTCAATGTACGGAATTATTCAATTATGAATTATAAATTCCTGACGGTTATTCGATTAAAGGACAATTTTTAAGTATGTCCTGTTATAATCACGCTAAAATCTCAGGGTTTATTGATTAATTTCTTTGCCAATTCCTCCAATGAAACTCCTTTTGTTTCTGGCATTTTAAAGATGGCCCATAGGAGTTGTAATACCATCATGCCGGCAAAAAAGTAATAGATATACCATACGGTGTCCTTCATATAACCTTCTTGCCCATCAAGAAAAATTGGGGTCACCAAAGTAATCAATGCGGCAAAGACCCAATGTGTGCTTGTGCCCCAAGATTGTCCATACGCCCTAACACGATTCGGAAATATCTCGGAAATGAACACCCATATTACAGCACCTTGCCCTATGGCATGCGATGCTACAAAAAGACATATGAATAAAAGAGTAAATGATGAGGCAAGTTGTTGCTGAAAACATATGCCCACCATTATTAAACTAAATATATACCCGATGGAGCCGATAATAATCAACTGACGACGACCTAATTTATCGAGCAGTCGCACTCCGATAATGGTGAAAATCAGGTTTACAATACCTATAGCAATCGAGTTGAAGAGGGATTCTTTTCCACCCAATCCAGCTTGTTCCAATATTTCTGGAGCATAATAAAGCACGAAGTTTATGCCTGATAACTGATTGAAAAATGCAATTAAAAACCCTAGCCAAAGAATATTGGAATATTTTTTTTGGAAAAGCCCGTCATTGCTTGAGGTTTCTTCAAGGTTGGATTGGATTTCTTGGATTTGTTTTTCAGCCTCTTCCTGGGAATAAATACTTTTAAACACTTCAAGTGCTGAATCGGTATCCTTTTTTTGTGATATCAACCATCTTGGGCTATTTGGAATCCTTAAAACCATGAGCGTATAGAGTAAAGCAGGAAGTGCTTCAATTCCAAGCATCCAGCGCCAGTCGTTTGCACCATCGACTCCCTTGAGCGCCCAATTGGAAATAAATGCAACTAAAATTCCGAAAACAAGCCAAAATTGATATAATCCACCCAACTTCCCACGATTACTGCTTGTGGTAATTTCTGAGATATAAATAGGAGCTGCCACTGAAGATACCCCAACGCCAACACCTCCTACGAAACGAAAGAAGGAAAACAAGTAGGGTTCAGGAGCAAAGGCACACCCTAAGGCCGAAACAAAAAAGAGCACCCCCACCCAAAACAAGGTTTTTTTTCTGCCCAATATTTTTGTTGGAATCCCACCAAGCAAGGCCCCAAGAACAGTGCCCCATAATGCCATGCTCATAATAAATGTACCATGGAATAATGGACTTGTGTTCCAAAGTTCCTTAATGGGTAAGTTGGCCCCACTAATAACTACGGTATCAAAACCAAATAAAAAACCCGCTAAAGCAGCGGTTAGTGAAATTCTAAAAATGCGATCTTTCATGATTGGGTTGGTTTGCTAATGCAGGTAAAAGTTAGAGAAAAGTTTTGAGACGATCGAAGATTATTGCAGTAGCTCCTTTGTTGATGTCTACATATGAAGAATTTATAGCTCCGGTTTTCCGTCTAAAATCGATATCGGTTATAAATTTATCCATCAGGTCATTAAACTCTGACTGAACGGTAACCACGTGAATCCCATTTTTATCTACCAAATCTTCTGCCTCCTTGAATCCATCGAACTTGGGGCCAATAATTATGGGAACACCGAAAGTTGCAGGTTCAAGTGTATTATGGAGGCCTGTTGCAAAGCCTCCTCCAACATAGGCAAGGTCGGCGTAGCTATAAATTTTGGTCAATAACCCAATGGTATCCACAATCAACACTTCAAAATCCGCTAAGCTCTTTTCTCCCAATTCGGAGAAGCATATGGATTTTTTATGAAGGTTATTCTTTAGATCGTTGATATGTCCTTCTTTGATATTGTGCGGGGCGATGGCAAATTTCACCTCATGATCAGTAGTGTTTATATATTCCACCAATAATTTCTCACCTTCTGGCCATGTGCTGCCTCCAACAAAACAAAATCGATTGTTTTTAAAATCATCCATAAAGTCTAACATGTTGTCCTGCTCCTTAATTTTTGAAACCCTATCGAAGCGAGTATCTCCACTAATGCTGACATTGTTGTGCCCAATGGAATTGAGAAGTTTTTTAGAGTTCTCATCTTGAACAAAAAAGTGAGCGAAAGCTTTAAGGCTATTTCGCATGAAACCACCATACCACTTGAAGAAAATCTGTCTATTGGAAAAAATCGCGGATACCAATAAGATTGAAATGTTTCTTTTCTTCAGCTCATGCAAATAATTTGGCCAGATTTCGTACTTCACAAAAATGGCCATTTCCGGATTTATGGAATCCAGAAATCTTTTTGCATTGGATTTGGTGTCCATGGGTAGGTAAACCACCATATCAGCATAAGGTGTATCTTTTTTGATCTCATACCCTGAAGGTGAAAAGAAAGTAAGCACTATTTTATAAGATGGATAATGGGTTCGGAGTTTTTCTAAAATTGGAATTCCCTGTTCATATTCCCCTAAAGAGGCAACATGCATCCAAATGACCTTCTTGCCATCTGTTGACTTTGAATTTAAAATCGCTTTTGTTCGCTTTCGACCCTGTATAAAAAGGTTGATTTTCGGATTGAATAGTGCAATAAGCTGCAATACCATCCAGGATATGTGAGACAAGATGTTGTAAAGTCCTCGCAATGGAATCATTTTCCGCTAAAATACATTCTTTCGGCAATAGACGATGGTAGCTTTATTTCTTAACTTTGTTAACTCATATATTTTCCGGATGAAAAAAATTCAAATGGTTGACCTTAAAGGTCAATTTGAGGGCATAAAAGATCAGGTAAATACTTCAATTGCCGAGGTCCTCGATTCAACAGCTTTTATTAATGGTCCGCACGTTCATGCCTTTCAAAAAGAATTGGAAGACTATTTGGGAGTTAAGCATGTAATTCCATGTGCAAATGGTACTGACGCCCTTCAAATTTGCATGATGGGACTTGGGTTGAAACCAGGAGATGAGGTGATTACAGCTGACTTTACATTTGCTGCTACCGTTGAGGTGATAGGATTGTTGAATCTGACCCCAGTTTTAGTGGATGTTGAGCCAGATACCTTTAATATTGACGTAGAAGCAATTGAAAGGGCAATTACACCAAAAACAAAAGCCATTGTTCCAGTGCATTTATTCGGGCAATGTGCGAATATGGATGCGATTATGGAACTTGCCGAAAAGCATAGCCTTTATGTAATTGAGGATAATGCACAGGCTATTGGGGCAACCCATACTTTTCAAAATGGAAAAAAACAAAAAGCGGGTACCATAGGGCATATGGCATCCACCTCTTTTTTCCCGTCAAAGAATTTAGGCTGTTATGGAGATGGAGGGGCAATTTTTACGAATGACGATGATTTGGCTCATATCATTCGAGGAATGGTAAACCATGGAATGTATAAAAGGTATCACCACGATGTAGTGGGCGTGAATTCTCGTTTAGACTCTATACAGGCTGCAGTTTTGAGAGCAAAGCTTCCTAATTTGGATAGCTATAACAAAAAACGAAGGGAAGCGGCCAGAAAGTACTCAAGAGCATTTGAAGGGCAACCCAATATTGTTCCTCCTAAAATGACAAATTGTGGTAATGAAATTTGTGAGTCTTGTGACTGTCACGTATTCCATCAGTATACACTTCGAATTTTGAACGAAAAAAGAGACAGTTTAGCGCAACATTTAAACGATAATGGCGTTCCTTGTGGTGTGTATTATCCAATTCCACTGCACCTGCAAAAGGCTTATGTAGATGATCGCTACAAAGAAGCAGACTTTCCAGTGACCAATCAATTGGTCAAGGAAGTGATTTCGCTTCCAATGCATACAGAGTTGGACGATGAACAAATAGAATTTATTACCAGCCTGGTCATAGACTTTGTAAATAGTTAACCATGAAAATACTAGTAACCGGAGGATTGGGATTTATAGGCTCCCATACCGTTGTTGAGCTTCAAAATGAAGGTTTTGAAGTTGTTGTTGTCGATAATCTATCAAATTCTTCGGAAGATGTTATTGATGGAATAGTAGCAATAACTGGAAAAAAACCCATTTTTGAGCAGTTTGATCTTCGTGAAAAATCCAAAGTTCAGGACTTCTTCTCTCGACATAATGATATTGAAGGAGTGATTCACTTTGCGGCTTCAAAAGCCGTCGGTGAGAGCGTGGCAGAACCCTTATTGTATTACGAAAATAATCTTGGGGTATTGGTGTATATGCTCCAAGAACTTACCAAGAAAACTAATGGCAAGTTTATATTTAGCTCCTCCTGTACGGTATATGGGCAGGCAGATGAACTGCCAATTACTGAGGACGCCCCTGTTAAACCTGCGGAATCTCCGTATGGCAATACGAAACAAGTAGGGGAGGAAATCATTAGGGATACCTGTAATGTGAATCCAAATTTGTCGGCAATTGCGTTGCGTTATTTCAATCCTGTAGGTGCGCATCCAACAGTTGAAATTGGGGAATTGCCAATTGGAGTGCCTCAGAACCTGGTACCCTTTATTACACAAACAGGTGTTGGGTTAAGAGAACAACTTTCTGTATTTGGAGATGATTATCCAACGGAAGATGGTACATGCATTCGCGATTATATCCACGTCGTCGATGTAGCCAAGGCACATGTGGTTGCATTACAACGCTTACTGAATCAAAAAAATGACTCCAATTATGAAGTCTTCAATTTGGGAACCGGAAAAGGAAGTTCCGTATTGGAAGTAATTCAGAGTTTTGAAAGGGCGTCAGGAGGTAAGTTAAATTATAAAATTGTCGATAGAAGACCTGGCGATGTGGTTCAAGCTTATGCCGATACACAGAAAGCAAATAATGTCTTGGGATGGAAAGCACATTCCACTTTGGATGATTCCATGAAATCTGCATGGGATTGGGAACAAAAAATCCGCAAATAGAAAACGAATCAAGGCCCATCTAAAAGATGGGTTTTTTTATTGTCTACAGCTTGGTATTGACTTCATGGTTATCACAAAATGTATGCTTACATTTAGAACTGTAAATAGCTAACTCGAATAATATGAATAACTGAATGCGAAGGAATTTTCTTTTCGCTACGGTAAACTGTAAAACTCAAACAGATGAAAAACTTTCTTTTAATTTCAATTTCATTATGCTGTTCCGTGATATTTGCTCAGGATACATATTTGCATTGTGGCAATATCGTAGATGTAAATTCTGGAAAAGTACTCGCTGAAAAAACCATTGTTGTTTCCGGAAAAACCATAAAATCCATTCAAAATGGATATCAAGTAGGAAAGACGGATGATATTATTGTAGACTTGAAGGACAAGACGGTACTCCCTGGTTTTATTGATATGCATGTGCATATTGAAGGAGAGTCAAGCCCAACTCGTTACCTAGATCGTTTCACTAAAAACGAAGCTGATGTGGCTTTTCAGTCCACAGTGTATGCAAAACGAACGTTAATGGCCGGCTTTACTACGGTAAGGGATTTAGGTGGAAGCGGAGTTAACATTGCACTTAGAAAAGCTATTGCCAGAGGGAGTATTGTAGGTCCGAGAATTTTTACCGCAGGGAAAGCCATCGGTACAACTGGTGGACATGCCGACCCAACCAATGGAATGAAAAAGTCCTTTATGGGTGATCCAGGACCAAAAGAAGGAGTGGTTAATTCTCCAGAAGATGCTCGAAAAGCAGTTCGACAGCGCTATAAAGATGGGGCTGATGTTATTAAAATAACAGCTACTGGTGGAGTTTTGAGTGTAGCCAAAAGCGGACAGAATCCTCAATTTACAGTCGAAGAAATCGAAGCTATTGTTGAAACAGCAAAAGATTACGGAATGCTAACAGCTGCTCATGCACATGGTGATGAAGGTATGCAAAGAGCTATTAAAGCAGGTATAAAAACAATAGAACATGGTACATTGATGAAAGAGCCAACCATGGATTTAATGGTAAAGCACAACACTTATCTTGTGCCAACTATCTCTGCTGGCAAAGCAGCCGCCCAAATGGCAGAAATCCCAGGCTTTTTACCTCCTGTTGTAGCAAAGAAGGCTAAGGAAATAGGTCCGGTAAGTGAGAAAACCTTCAAAAAGGCCTATGAAAAGGGAGTGCCGATTGCTTTTGGTACTGATGCTGGTGTATCACCCCATGGTGATAATGGAAAAGAATTTACCTATATGCATGAAGCGGGTATGCCAGTGATTGATGCGTTGCGTTCCGCTACAATAACCAACGCAGAACTCTTAGGTATGAAAAATGAACTAGGGCAACTAAAAACAGGTTTTATCGCGGATATTGTTGCTGTTGATGAAAACCCGATGAGTAATGTTAAGACCTTGGAAAGTGTAAATTTTGTTATGAAAGAAGGAAAAATTTATAAGTCAGAGTAAGTCTTATTCCAGAAATTGGACGTAGGTAAAAAGATGGAAGCCAATTTCAATTCAAGCCTTGAGATACTGCAGTCAGCACAACAAAAAGCGTTGTATGATAAACTGCTGCAACAAATTGCCAAAGATTTTGTGCTGGCCAATGTCGATGTAAAAATTTCTGAAGATTTAGAACCCTCACAGCTTAGGGATATTGTTCGTGAGAAAATCTATTTCCTGTTGTTGGAGAAGTTTTCAGAATATTTGAATCTGCTGTACGTGGTTGACATTCCTGAGAGCGAAATTAAAAAACTAAATACGTTGGATGCTGCAGACGCCTCAGTGGAAGTTTGTTTTTTAATCTTAAAAAGAGAGTGGCAAAAGGTTTGGTTTAAACATAAATATAACTCCTAGGTCGATTTTGTCAAATATGGCCAAGTTTGTTGACCTAACTATAGTATTTGTTGTATTTTTGGTTAAATTTTTGGATAGGTTTTAGCTAAAAACTGTCAATGGATAAATATTCATTTTTAAATGCTGCGCATACATCATTTTTTGCGGAGTTATACGATAAATACCTTACTAGTCCCGATAGTCTTGAACCCAGTTGGAGGGCTTTTTTTCAAGGATTCGATTTTGGTCTTGAAAGCTCATTGGATGAACTTGATATAGCTGGGGCGAATGGAACTTTGGCTTTGTCCAATGGCCAAAAGGTGGAAATTCCACAATCCCTTCAGAAGGAGTTTCAGGTTATAAAACTGATAGATAGTTATCGAACCCGAGGACATTTGTTTACCCAAACAAACCCAGTTCGTGAACGGAGAAAGTATGAGCCTTCATTGGCTTTATCCAATTTTGGACTTTCCGATGCAGACTTAGATACGGTATTTGATGCGGGAAAAGTAATTGGAAAAGGACCAAGTTCCCTAAAAGAAATAATCGCTCACTTAGAACGAATTTATTGCGATGCCATCGGTGTGGAGTACATGTACATTCGCACACCGGAGCGTATACAGTGGATTCAGGATTGGTTGAATGTGAATGACAACCATCCAAACTTTACGTCCGAAGAAAAAAAGAATATCCTTAGAAAGCTTAACGAAGCAGTTTCTTTCGAAGGTTTCTTGCATACGAAATACGTAGGTCAAAAACGCTTTTCACTTGAAGGTGGAGAATCTTTGATTCCTGCCTTGGATGTAATTATTGAAAAGGCTGCGGATGCTGGTGTCAAACAATTTGTAATGGGAATGGCACACCGTGGACGCTTGAATGTGCTTACCAATATCTTTGGAAAATCTCCTAAAGATATTTTCAGTGAGTTCGATGGAAAAGATTATGAAGAGACGATTTTTGACGGTGATGTAAAGTATCACTTGGGCTGGACATCCAGAAGAGAAACTGATTCAGGGAAAGTGGTCAATATGAACATTGCACCTAATCCCTCGCATTTGGAGACCGTAAATGGTATTGTTGAAGGCATTGCCAGAGCAAAACAAGACCATCATCATCAAGAAAATGTTTCAGAAGTGCTTCCTATTTTGGTACATGGAGATGCGGCCTTTGCCGGACAGGGAATTGTGTACGAAATTATTCAAATGGCTCGTTTGGATGGTTACCATACGGGTGGTACCATTCATATAGTAGTAAATAATCAAATAGGATTTACCACCAATTATTTGGATGCCCGATCATCTACCTACTGCACCGATGTAGGCAAGGTAACCTTATCTCCCGTACTCCACGTAAATGCAGATGATGCTGAGGCTGTTGTGCATGCGGCAACATTTGCTTTGGAATATCGAATGCGGTACAGAAGAGATGTCTTTTTGGATTTATTGGGATATCGAAAGTACGGTCATAATGAGGGTGATGAACCAAAATTCACCCAACCGTTACTATACAAATCCATATCTAAACATAAGAATCCTAGAGATATTTATGCAGAAAGATTGATTGCAGAGGGTGTAATCGATAAAGATTATGTCAAAGGCCTTGAAGCAGAGTATAAGAAAAACCTTGAGGAGAATCTACTGGATTCACGTAAAGTAGAAAAGACGGTAATCACCCCATTTATGCAAGATGAATGGGAAGGATTTGGACAGGTTGTTGAAGATGCCATGTTAGGTGAAATTAAAACGGCCTATCCACAAAAAAAGCTAGATGCCATTGCCAAGAGTATTACCGCGCTTCCTGAAGGGAAGAAATTCTTACGGAAGTTGGAGCGTTTGGTTGGTGCAAGGAACAAAATGTATTTTGAAGATAACCAACTCGATTGGGCTATGGGGGAATTGTTGGCCTATGGTTCTCTGATTGAAGAAGGTTATGATGTTCGAATGACGGGACAAGATGTGGAACGAGGAACATTCTCACACCGACATGCTGTGATCAAAACAGAAATGCATGAAGAGGAAGTAACCCTGCTTAATGAATTGGGAGCCAATCAAAATGGGAAATTCCATATCTATAATTCATTACTTTCTGAATATGCGGTGATGGGCTTTGATTATGGTTATGCCATGGCAAGTCCAAAAACGTTGACGATATGGGAAGCGCAATTCGGGGATTTCAGCAATGGCGCCCAAATTGTAATAGATCAATACCTATCCTCCGCAGAGGACAAGTGGAAATTACAAAATGGATTGGTGCTCTTACTTCCGCATGGATATGAAGGACAGGGAGCTGAACATTCCTCAGCACGTATGGAACGGTACCTTCAATTATGTGCAAAAGATAATATGTATGTCGCTGATGTGACCACTCCGGCTAACATGTTCCATTTATTGCGCAGACAAATGAAGGCAGGGTTTAGAAAACCATTGGTGGTTTTCACACCGAAGAGTTTGCTGAGACACCCAAAAGTTTTATCAACAAAAGAAGAAATGGCCAAGGGAAGTTTCCAAATGGTTATTGATGATGCAGAGGCTACCGCAAACAAGGTAAAAACCCTGGTTTTCTGTACTGGTAAGTTCTATTATGATTTGTTGGACAAAAAAGAAAAACTGAAGCGAGATGATGTTGCCTTGGTTCGATTGGAACAATTGTTTCCATTACCTGCCAAAGAAATACGAAGCATCATCAAGAAATATAAAAATGCCGATGATATTGTCTGGGCGCAAGAAGAACCCAGAAACATGGGGGCTTGGGGTCATTTGTTAATGCATTTGGACGAAGCAAAACAGTTTAGGGTAGCATCCAGAAGGTTTTATGGTGCACCGGCAGCTGGTAGCGCAGTTCGCTCGCAAAGAAGGCATGCCCAAGTTTTAGAATATGTCTTTGACAAGAGCAAGGACAACATGGTAAGAAGATAAATTACAAAAGTGTAAAACTAGAATACAATGGTTTTAGAAATGAAAGTCCCTTCACCAGGGGAATCGATTACTGAGGTGGAAATTGCAGAATGGTTGGTGCAAGATGGGGATTACGTAGAGAAAGACCAGGCAATTGCCGAGGTAGATTCGGATAAGGCAACTTTAGAGCTTCCTGCGGAGGAAAGTGGAATTATTACGCTGAAAGCAGAAGAAGGCGATGCTGTTGCCGTTGGTGAGGTTGTTTGTTTGATCGACACTAGTGCGGCCAAACCCGAAGGAGGTGCGGCACCTGCAGTAGAGACTAAAGAAACTAAAGAAGAGCCTGTTAAGGCTGAAGCTCCTAAGCCAGTAGAAACTAAAAAGGAAACATACGCTTCAGGAACACTATCTCCTGCTGCCAAAAAGATTTTAGATGAAAAGGGAATCGATGCTGATTCTGTATCTGGATCCGGCAGAGATGGACGCATTACCAAAGAGGATGCAGTAAAGGCAGTTCCGTCCATGGGTACTCCCACCGGAGGGAATAGAGGAGAATCCCGTTCCAAACTTTCTATGCTTAGAAGAAAAGTGGCGGAGCGATTGGTTGCTGCCAAGAACGAAACTGCGATGTTGACCACTTTCAACGAAGTGGACATGTCTCCAATTTTCGCTTTGCGTAAACAATACAAAGAAACTTTCAAAGAAAAGCATGGTGTAAGTCTAGGTTTCATGTCCTTTTTCACCAAAGCGGTTGTTAGAGCGTTGGAAATGTATCCTGCAGTAAATTCAATGATTGACGGTAAGGAAATGCTATCCTATGATTTCTGTGATATCAGCATAGCTGTTTCCGGCCCTAAAGGATTGATGGTTCCGGTTATTAGGAATGCGGAAAATCTTACTTTTAGAGGGGTTGAAGCCGAAGTAAAACGTTTAGCGATTCGTGCTAGGGAAGGTGAGATTACCGTTGATGAAATGACAGGAGGCACCTTTACCATTACCAACGGAGGTGTATTTGGATCCATGTTGTCCACTCCGATTATAAATCCACCGCAAAGTGCGATTTTAGGTATGCATAATATTGTAGAGCGTCCTATTGCCAAAAATGGTCAAGTAGTTATCGCACCTATTATGTACGTAGCACTTTCTTACGATCATAGAATTATCGATGGAAAAGAATCTGTTGGATTTTTGGTTGCCGTAAAAGAAGCACTTGAAAGTCCAGAAGAATTATTGATGGATGGCAATGTGAAAAAAGCATTGGAGCTTTAAAAACCAAACTTCTTGAATTATAATGGCCTTTACTTTTTTAAGTAAAGGCTTTTTTTCTCGTAGTCAATAACAGCTTTTCCTTTTTTGAACACATCCGCTCCGATAATACCATCCACAGGAAGTGAATTATGGGAGGTCAGAGCTTGATTTACATGGACCAAATCAAAAAGCACAATTTTTTGCTTCTTCTTTTTCCAGGCTCCAATCTGGATTTTGTTTTTGGAAGAGACCAAGGTTTCCATTTCTGTTGCTCCGGCCCCAGCGGCCTTGATTTCCGAAACCTCCGAAATCATTTTAAAAAAGTCAATTTTGTCCATTCCAACACAGGTATTGGAAGCACCGGTGTCTAGTATAAATCGCCCAGAAATTCCATTGATCTTTGCAGTTAGCTCGAAATGATTGGTTTCTGTAAGTACCAAAGGAATGCTAATGTAACTTTTGGAGGATAAATACTTTTTGAGGGATTTCATCAACTATTTTTCCTAAAGATAAACCTATTTTTGTGTTGACATGGAGTTTGAAATGAGGAAACAAATATTACTGTTTACAGCAATTATATTTCTAGAAGGTTGTGGGACATCCAAACTTTCGGAAAAGGAAGTGATCGGGTTGGCAGAAAAATATGTGTTCGAAAATGGCTATACTGACCAAGAAATCCGAATGGATTCAGATATGATACAGTTAGACATTACCGAAAGAATAGTAAGCAAAGAAACGGCAATTGAGTTAAGGAAAAACACATTAGAGCCTAAAGCGACCTTCTATTCAAAAGGTTTGCGAAGATGGACGGTTGGGTTTAGGACCACTAGGGATTCAACGCGATTTAGGATTTTAAGGGTTTATAGGAATGGAAAGAAAATCCTAATGGAACATCAGGATATGAAACCACGATATGATTTATAAATTCATTGGCTATTTTATATGATAATTACAGATACACATACCCATTTGTACAGTGAGGCCTTTGACGAAGACCGCGACGCGGTGATCCAAAAAGCATTGGATTCAGGGGTGCAACGTTTCTTTATTCCGGCGATTGATTCCACCTATACAGATGCCATGTTGGATCTGGAATCAAAATATCCGGAGAATGTATTCCTAATGATGGGATTGCATCCAACGCACGTAAAGGAAAACTACAAAGAAGAATTGTCTCATGTGGACCAGTTGTTTTCGGAAAGAAATTTTTACGCAGTCGGTGAAATTGGTATCGATCTTTATTGGGACAAAACATTTTTAAGACAACAGCAGGATGCTTTTGTATATCAGATTCAATTGGCGAAGAAGCATAAGCTTCCCATTGTTATCCATAGCCGCGACTCTTTTAATGAGATTTTTGAGATTTTGGAGCAGGAAAAAGGTGATGATCTCCACGGAATCTTTCATTGTTTCACTGGAACGCAGGAGCAGGCTCATCAAGCAATAGGTTACAATATGAAATTGGGAATTGGTGGAGTTGCTACATTCAAGAATGGCAAAATCGACCAATTTCTAAATGAAATAGATTTAAAACATATTGTACTTGAGACCGACTCTCCCTATCTGGCACCGGTTCCATTTCGGGGCAAACGAAACGAGAGTTCCTATATCGTAAAGGTATTGGAAAAGCTATCCTCGATTTATGGACTGTCAATTGAAGAAATAGCGGCAATAACCACAGAGAATTCCAAACAAGTTTTTGGTATATAGATATGAAAGAAAAGACCAACATATTACTCATCTATACCGGTGGAACCATTGGTATGGTAAAGGATTACGAAACCGGGGCGTTAAAAGCTTTCAATTTCAAGGAGTTGATATCAAACTTGCCCGAATTGAACCAACTTGATTGCAAACTAAAAGGAATCTCTTTTGAAGAGCCTATTGATTCTTCAAACATGAATCCAAAGTATTGGGTCACTATTGCCACTATCATTGAGGAAAATTACGATAATTGTGATGGGTTTGTGGTGCTTCATGGTAGTGATACCATGAGCTATTCAGCTTCGGCGTTGAGTTTCATGTTGGAAAATCTGGATAAACCCGTGATCTTTACCGGATCACAATTGCCGATTGGTGATTTGAGAACTGACGCGAAAGAAAACCTGATTACCTCCATTCAAATCGCCGCCCTGCAAGAAAAGGGTAAACCCGTTGTACAAGAAGTTGGATTGTATTTTGAATATAAGCTCTACCGGGCAAACAGGACTACAAAAATCAATGCGGAACATTTTGAAGCGTTTGCATCTCTAAACCATCCACCATTGGTGGAGTCTGGAGTACATTTGAATGTGCACCATTCCAATCTTTTTAAAAGATCAGATCAAAACAAACAGTTGAAGGTCCATAAAATTATGGATGACAATATAACTGTGCTAAAACTATTTCCTGGATTGAATAAAGCCGTATTAAGATCAATTTTGGGAATACCTGGTCTAAAAGCGTTGATTCTTGAAACCTATGGTGCGGGTAATGCCCCAACGGACCAATGGTTTTTGGCGGAATTAAAAAAGGCCGCTTCAGAAGGGTTACATATTATTAATGTTACCCAGTGTTCAGGTGGTGGTGTTGCCATGGGTCATTATGAAACAAGCGAGAAGTTAAGAGAGATGCAATTGGTTAACGGAAAGGACATTACGACCGAGGCGGCTATAACAAAAGCTATGTACTTATTGGGCAGTAAAATTTCTGATGATCTCTTCAAGACAATTTTTGAGACCTCACTTCGTGGCGAAATGCACTAAAATTAACTGCTGAAATTTTATTAACTAATTATTTTTTTGTTTATTGCTCGGCCTAACTATAACAATAGAGAGGTGGCCGAGTGGTCGAAGGCGCACGCCTGGAAAGTGTGTATACACCAAAAGTGTATCGAGGGTTCGAATCCCTTCCTCTCTGCTAGGTATTTTAATTTTTCAATTATAAAATTTTTATATCTTTAACATTATTAACTAACTAAATTTAAGTTTGAAAGAAATGAAAAAAATATCCTTTACTCTGGCTGCTGCCGGAATGTTTGTTTTGGGAACTACAAATGCATCAGCGGCTATACTACAAGACGAAGCTGCGGCTGAAGCCAGCAAAGGTTTCACTCAAGTATTAAAAGAACAGTTCATTCAAGGTGGACCAGCCTTCATGGGAATTGTACTATTATGTTTAATCTTGGGATTGGCAGTTGCAATTGAAAGAATTATTTATTTGAATCTTGCTAGCACAAATTCAGCTAAGCTTAAGCAACAAGTAGAAGATGCATTGGCATCTGGTGGTGTTGAAGCGGCCAAAGAAGTGTGCAGAAACACAAAAGGACCTGTTGCATCTATTTTCTACCAAGGATTGGATAGAGCAGGTGAAGGATTGGAATCAGCTGAGAAAGCTGTTGTTGCCTATGGAGGTGTACAAATGGGACAGTTAGAAAAGAATGTATCTTGGTTGTCTCTATTTATCGCTATTGCCCCGATGCTTGGGTTCATGGGTACAGTAATCGGTATGATCGCGGCCTTCCAGAAAATTGCTGCAGTAGGTAACTTGAGTGCCTCTTTGATTGCAGGTGATATCCAGGTGGCATTATTGACAACTGTATTTGGTTTGATTACAGCGATTATCCTTCAGATTTTTTACAACTATATCATTGCAAAAATCGATAGCATCGTAAATGACATGGAAGACTCCTCCATATCCTTAATAGATATGTTGGCTGCTCACAAGAAATAATTGCGAAACTAAAAACTATCGAGAATCATGAATAAAATAATTAAAATAGTACTTATTGTCATCGGACTGGTAGCTACTGCCTTGTGGTTTGGTATGCCATCGAGTGATGATCCAGATGCGATAAACAGTGGTTCTATGAACTTTATGTTCATTATCATGTATCTTCTGTTGGCTATTGCCGTTGTCGCAACAGTATTTTTTGGACTTAAAAAATTGCTTTCCACTCCGGGTAGTCTTAAAAAGGCTTTATTCGCTATAGGTGGTTTGGCAATCGTAGTTGCTATTTCTTACGGACTTTCTTCTGGAGATGAGGCAAAAGCTGTAGCCGACGCAATGGCTGATAAAGGAGCAACTGAAAGCACAGTGAAGAATATAGGGATGGGATTGAATGTTTTCTTTATCCTAACAGCTGCCGCAGTTGCACTTATGGTATTGCCAGGTTTGAAAAAAATGTTTGTTAAGTAAAAAACTAAAGTTATGCCAAGAAGAAAAGGAGCACCAGAAGTTAATGCTGGTTCCATGGCAGACATAGCTTTCCTACTACTTATCTTTTTCTTGGTTACTACAACCATTGAAACTGATGCAGGACTGGATCGTATGTTGCCTCCTATGGAGCCGCCAGAGGAAGATGTGGTAATTAAGCAAAAGAACATTTTTACGGTAAACATCAATAAAAATGGACAATTGTTGGTGGAGGATGAGTTGATGCAGCTTACTGGTTTAAGAGATGCAGCTATTGCATTTCTTGAAAACGGAGCTGATGGTACTTGTAATTACTGTAAGGGCAGAAAAGATCCTGCCTCGTCAGATAACCCTACTAAGGCTATTATCTCTTTAAAGAATGACCGCGAAACCAAGTACAGTACTTATATTACAGTGCAGAATGAATTGGTTGGAGCTTACAATGATTTGAGAGATAGAGAATCACAACGAATCTTTGGTCGTGATTTTACGGATATGGAAGCAGAATATTTGAATCCGGAAACCGCATCAAGTGTTAGGGATGACCTTAAAGACAAAGTAAAGCGAATTCAAGATATGTTTCCTCAGAAGTTATCGGAAGCAGAAACAACAAGTAACTAAAGTAAATAACGTATGGCAAAGTTTGCAAAAAAGAAGGATGGCGATTTGCCTGCGGTTTCAACCGCATCGTTGCCAGATATCGTATTCATGTTACTGTTCTTTTTCATGACGGTAACTACTATGAAAGATAGTTCTTTGTTGGTTGAGAATACGCTTCCAAACGCAACTGAAATTAAGAAGTTGGAGAAAAAGGACCGTGTAATCTATATTTATGTAGGTAAGCCTACACAAGAATATGCAAAAGTTTTTGGTACTGAACCAAAGATTCAATTGAATGATAAGTTTGCAAGTGTAGATGAGGTCGGTTCTTATATTTTGGCAGAGCGTGCTAAAAAACCACAGGAAATACAAAATGTTTTAACTACTGCTTTAAAGGTAGATAAAGAAGCCAATATGGGTCTTATCGCCGATATCAAACAACAATTGAGAGAGGTAAATGCTCTAAAGGTCAACTATACGACCTATGATGGAGATGCTTTCAACAATTTGCAGTAGACAATTACTTAGATTTAGTGAAAAACGCTCCAAGTATACTTGGAGCGTTTTTTTATGCCATAAAATGTAGGCCTGTTTGGAATAATTGTTGTGATATATAAGTATCCCATTTGGGATAAAATCGAATCATTAATCCAACAAAACAATGTATTATGGCTAGAAATAATGAGATTCCAGAAGTGAATGCTGGATCAATGGCTGATATTGCCTTTCTACTGTTGATTTTCTTTCTGGTAACCACCACCATCCAGACCGATGTCGGCATTGACCGAAAATTACCACCGAAGGATACAACCCCTCCCATTAAGATACCCGAAAAAAATATTTTTAGGGTAAGCCTTAACAAAAACGACAAACTCCTCATAGAAGGAGATATTTTGTCCATTGAAGAATTAAGAACAAGAACCATTAATTTCTTGGACAATGGTGGAAGCGCTCCAGGCGATGCTAAGTATTGTGATTATTGCAAGGGTGAACACAATGCAAAATCCTCGGATAGCCCACAGGAGGCGATAATTGCCTTTAATAGTGACCGAGCAGCAAGCTATGGGATGTATGTAAGAGTGCAAAACGAGCTTACTGCTGCATATACAGAACTTAGAAACCGTGAAGCCAAAAGACTATTTAATATGGGTTTTGAGGATATGGAAAGGAGATATTTTGATGCTAAAACATCGGCAAAAGTGAAGGAAAAACTGAAAGCAGAAATAACCCAGATACGAAACATGTATCCGATGAAGTTATCCGAAGCAGAAACCAAATTTAACTTGTAAACGTATTCGTAATGAAAATTTCAAAGAAAACTACAAATAGACTCCCCGCAGTTTCGACGGCATCCTTACCTGATATTGTATTCATGCTATTGTTCTTTTTTATGACAGTAACAACAATCAATGACAATACATTGTTAGTAGACAATGATCTTCCTACAGCCGATCAGGTTAAGGAATTAACCAAAAAAGATAGGATAATAGAAATTTTTATCGGTAAGCCTGCCCCTCATCTTATGGGTGTTTTAGGAACTGAACCTAAAATACAGCTGGACGACAGATTGGCCCAGATTAATGAAGTAGGTCCGTATGTCCTTTCTGAATTGGATAAAAAACCGGATGCAATCAGAAATTTAGTGACGGTATCATTAAAAGTGGACAAAAATGTCAATGTTGGGATTGTTTCGGATATCAAACAGGAACTCAGGAAAGTGAATTTACTTAAGGTAAACTACACTACATATGAGGGTGTCACAAAAGGAATTTCACAATAACTCTGCAGGGTAGGTAAAAAAACAATCCAAATGTGTAATTTGGATTGTTTTTAGTATCAACGTATTTCCGCATGAAGCATTACTGCGTTTTAACCATATTCCTATTCTTTTATTTAGGTCATTCCCAAGATAATGCGCCCCAAAAACAATACGGTGCTAAATATCTAGAAGATCAATTTTACATTGGTCTTGGTTTCAATCTGTTATTGGACAAACCAACCGATGTGGCGCAAACCAGCTTGTCCTACAATCTGCAAACAGGATTTATAAAGGATATCCCCCTTAATGTTCAACGCAATTTTGGAATTGGATTAGGAGTTGGTTATGCCACTAATTCATACTACAGTAACATTGTCGCGGTACAAGAAAACGATGTCATTGCGTATCAGGTTGGAGGGGTGGATGGTTTCAGAAGGAGTAAGTTTGAAACACATGCCATTGAAGTGCCTTTTGAGTTGAGATGGCGGACTTCTAATGCAAGCGATTATAAATTTTGGCGAATATATACCGGAGCAAAATTGGGCTATGTCTTCTCTGGAAAATCCAGATTGGTAACCGATGATGATAAAACAAACTTTACGAATGATAATATAGAAAAGCTACAGTATGGATTAACACTTAGCTTTGGATATAATACATGGAATATACACGCCTACTACAGTTTAAATCCACTCCTGAAAGATGGGATTATGGTCAATGGAGGAGAAGTTATTGATCTCCGCGTACTTCGAATAGGGGTTATTTTCTATATTTTATAACCAATATTTAAAGGTTAACAATTGGGAACAGAACCCAATCAAAAACCCTATCAATAGTTCGACTCTGCTATGAGCTTTCAAAAATAATCTTGATGTGGCTACCAGGCCGGTAAACAGAGTGAAAACACTAATGGCCAAGGTGATGTTGATTTCAAAATGAATGCTGAGTCCAATCATGAACATCAGCAAGCTCCCCATCCCTAAAAGATGCATACTTGTTTTAAACTTCAAAAATAAAAGTATCAATGCCGCCCCGGTGGCGGTCAAAAGACCTGTGAAATAGTAGAACAATTCATGTACATAATTGTTGGGTATTACTTTGTATAAAATCATCAGCAATAGAACACAGCTGATATATAAAGGATACTTTCTTTCCTTAATTGTGGGCAAAAATATTGAATTGATTACTCCGAGGTTCTTGAGAATTAAGAAAAATATAATTGGAATAATTACGGTAAGAATGAATATGGGCAAAACATTGCCACTTTGAATCTCCAACGAACTGGCCTTTGGGGTAACCAAAAAGTAAAATACAGTTCCGCCAATGGGAATGAACAAAGGGTGGAAAATATAGGAGATAATATTGAGGAAGTGATGCATCAGATTTGCTTTCGGAGCCTGGCAACCGGTATTCCAAGTTGTTCCCTATACTTTGCTACGGTTCGTCGTGCAATTGGATATCCACGTTCCTTCAATATTTTAGCAAGCTTATCATCAGTAAGCGGTTTTTTCTTTTCTTCCTCGCCGATTACGGTTTCCAGTATTTTTTTGATTTCCTTGGTGGAAACATCTTCTCCTTGCTCATTTTTCATCGATTCTGAGAAGTATTCCTTAATGAGTTTAGTGCCATAAGGAGTATCCACATATTTGCTATTGGCCACCCTGGATACCGTCGAGACATCCATTTGGATTTGGTCGGCAATATCTTTTAAGATCATGGGCCTCAACATCCGTTCATCACCGCTTAAAAAATAGTCTTTTTGGTAATTCATGATGGCGTTCATCGTGATGAATAGTGTCTGCTGGCGTTGTTTGATAGCATCTATGAACCATTTAGCAGCATCCAACTTCTGCTTTATGAACAAAACAGTATCCTTTTGCGATTTTGATTTCTCCTTGGAGTTCTTGTAACCTTGTAACATATTGTTGTATTCCTTGGAGACATGGAGTTCAGGGGCGTTCCGTCCGTTTAGTGTGAGCTCCAGTTCACCTTCTACAATTTTGATAGAGAAATCAGGGACTATATGCTCTATGATTCGAGTATTACCAGCATAGGAACCCCCAGGCTTGGGATTCAATCGTTCAATTTCAGAAATAGCGTCCTTTAGGTCTTCTTCTCCGATGTGGTGTTTCTGTAATAACTTGGAGTAGTGCTTTTTGGTAAATTGATCAAAGGACTTCTCCAATATTGAAATGGCCAATTCGATAGAAGGTGTTTTTTCTTTTCGTTTGAGTTGAAGTATAAGACATTCATCCAACGAACGTGCGGCAACCCCAGGTGGATCTAATTCCTGAACTGTGTTGAGAACGCTTTTAATTTTAGCTTCCTCTGCGTAAATATTCTGGGTGAAAGCCAAATCATCCATAATATCGCTCAAAGGTCTTCTGATGTACCCGCTTTCATCCACACTGCCTACTAAAAACTCCGCAATAGCCCATTCCTCATCATCCAAATAGACGGTATTGAGTTGGTTGATTAGGTATTGGTTAAAAGAAATTCCGGCTGCATAAGGAATGCTTTTTTCGTCATCATCCGGGCTATAATTGCTCGTCTGTGTGCGATAATCAGGAATCTCATCATCGCTTAGATAATCATCGATGTTGATTTCTTCAGCAGAAATACTCTCACTATCTGCAGAATCATCATAGCTGTCCTCGTACCCGTCTTCCAAGGTGTCATTTTCCGCCTTTCCACTTTCTAGGGCAGGATTTTCCTCCAACTCTTGTTTAAGTCGCTGTTCAAAAGCCTGGGTGGGCAATTGAATAAGTTTCATCAACTGAATCTGCTGTGGAGACAGTTTTTGGGAAAGCTTAAACTGTAAGTGTTGTTTTAGCATGAGGATTATTTACAATCTTCCTTCTTATAAATTTAAGGATTCAATTTAAAACTCTGCATTCTGTGGAAATCTTGGATAGGGTATTACATCTCTAATATTGCCCATTCCTGTTGCAAATTGAACCATTCGCTCGAAGCCAAGTCCAAATCCACTATGCACGGCTGTACCAAAACGTCTTAGATCTAAATACCACCAAAGTTCTTTTTCATCTATGTTGAGCTCCTTAATTTTTTGCTGCAGTACATCGAGACGTTCTTCACGTTGAGATCCGCCAACGATTTCCCCAATACCTGGAAATAAAACGTCCATAGCTCTAACAGTTTTTCCATCTTCGTTTAATCGCATATAAAATGCCTTGATGTTCGCTGGATAATCAAAGAGAATTACAGGGCATTTAAAATGTTTTTCGACTAAGTAGCGTTCGTGCTCACTTTGCAGGTCAGCTCCCCATTCGTCAATTGGAAATTGGAACTTTTTCTTCTTATTCGGTTTACTGTTCTTTAAAATTTCAACGGCCTCAGTATAGGTAACCCTTTTAAAGTTATTATCGACAATAAATTTCAATTTCTCTATAAGAGGCATTTCTGAACGCTCGTTCTGAGGCTTGGTCTTTTCTTCATCCAACAGTCGTTTCTCCAAAAACTGAAGGTCATCTTCACAATTATCCAAAACGTACTGAAGAATTGATTTGATGAAATCCTCCGCTAAATCCATATTAGCATCCAAATCATTGAATGCCACCTCGGGTTCTATCATCCAAAATTCGGCTAAATGCCTTGAAGTATTGGAGTTCTCTGCCCTAAAGGTGGGACCAAATGTATATACTTTACCCAAGCCCATAGCATAGGTTTCCGCTTCAAGTTGACCAGAAACCGTTAGGTTTGACTCCTTTCCAAAGAAATCTTTGGTGTAATCGACCTCTCCATTGTCCGTTAAGTCTGGATTTTTTGGGTCCAATGTGGTTACCCTAAACATTTCTCCTGCTCCCTCTGCATCGGAACCTGTAATGATAGGTGGATGCATGTAGTAAAACCCATTCTTCTGAAAATAACTGTGGATAGCGAAAGACAAAACTGATCTTACCCTCATTATGGCACCAAAGGTATTGGTCCTAACCCGTAAATGAGCCTGTTCTCTTAAAAACTCCAAAGAATGTCTTTTGGGGGATAGGATAGTCAATTTAACCTCTTCCGGGTCGGCGGTACCATGAACAAAAATGTCCGAAGCCTGTATTTCAACGGTCTGACCTCTTCCTTGGCTTTCTACCAAAGTACCTGCTACTTTAATAGCAGCACCTGTGGAAACTTGCCTTAACAAATCCTCATCGAAATTTTCAAAGTCAACAACACATTGCAAATTGTGAATGGCGGAACCATCATTTAATGCAATAAAGCGATTACTACGGAAAGTTTTTACCCATCCGTTTACTTCTACATTTTCTCCTACAGGTTGCTTTTTCAGCAATTCTTTTATGGAATAAGAGTTCATTTCGACTTATCGTAAAATTAAGCGGTAAAGATAGCTTTTTGAGTAAAAATGCAGGCAATACCACAGGTATATTTATAGGTGGAAAAAGCCCTATTTATCTTTGATAGTGTCTTCTTCCTTCGGTAAAATATCAATCTGAGGTTTTTTGAGTACCTGTTTGTTGGCAATATTTCGTTCCAAGGAAAGAAGCAAAGATGGAAGTAGAATCAAATTTGCTAACATAGCAAAAAGTAATGTTGCTGAGACCAATCCACCTAAAGCCTTGGTACCCCCGAAACTGGAAATGATGAAAACGGAGAATCCGAAGAACAGAACTATGGATGTATAGAACATACTTACCCCTGTCTCACGAAGGGCCGCATACACCGACCTTTTTATATGCCATTTATGGGCAGCCAGTTCTTGTCGGTATTTTGCCAAGAAGTGTATGGTGTCATCCACGGAAATTCCAAAGGCGATGCTAAATACAAGTATAGTCGAAGGTTTTATGGGAACGCCTAAATATCCCATGAGTCCGGCGGTAATTACCAATGGTAAAAGATTGGGCACAAGGGAAATGACAATCATTCTGACCGAACGGAATAGATAGGCCATAAATAATGAAATCAAACCAATAGCAAGGGCTAAGGAGAGCATAAGGTTTTTTACCAGGTATTTGGTGCCTTTTAAGAATAACAGTGCCTTTCCTGTCATGAATACATTAAACCGGTCGGAAGGGAAAATTTTAGCAATGGCCTGTTGCATGTCTTTCTCAATTTCTTCCATACGGTCAATCTTAACATCACGCATAAAAGTGGTTACACGAGCTGTTTGACCAGTACTGTCCACAAAACTTTCCAAAAGGTCCCCGTTGTTTTCTGATTTCCGGGCAACATCCATAATAAAGGTGTTCTCTTGGGAGGTAGGTAGTTGATAATATTTTGGAATACCACTATAAAAGGCCTGTTTTGAATATTTTACCAAGTTGACCAGTGATATGGGTTTTGATAGCTCTGGAGTTTCTTCGATCACAGTGCCCAAACGATCCATTCGTTTTAAGGTTGCAGGTTTTGATGCGCCATTCTTTCTTTTGGTATCCACCACAATTTCCATAGGCATAATGCCATCAAATTCTTCTTCAAAGAATCGTATATCCTTAAAATAATGTGTATCCTTCGGTAAGTCTTCAATACGACTTCCCGTGATTTCGATCTGATAGATTCCAATAATACTTAGGATGAGGACAATAACGGTGGTAATGTAAACTGCGATACGATGATGTCTTACCATACGCTCCATCCAATTGACAAAAAGGTCAATCCATTTTTTATTCAAATGTTTCAAGTGCTTGTTTTTGGGAAGCGGCATGAAACTGTAAAGTATGGGAATAATCAATAGAGAAAGAACGAAAATGCATAGGATATTAATCGAGGCTACGATACCAAACTCCCTTAATAGTTCACTGTCCAAAATGATAAAGGTGGCAAAACCAGAAGCCGTAGTAATATTGGTCATTAATGTGGCATTTCCTATCTTGGAAATAACCCGTTGCAAGGAAAGTGCTTGGTTTCCGTGTTTTTTGACCTCTTGCTGATATTTATTAATCAAAAAGATACAGTTGGGGATTCCGATGACAATAATCAATGGTGGAATCAAGGCTGTTAGGATGGTAATTTCAAACTGGAACAGGCCTAAAATACCCAAAGCCCACATCACTCCAATAATCACTACACACATTGAAATCAGTGTGGCTCGGAAACTCCTAAAAAAGAAAAAGAAAATAATTGAGGTCACCAGAAGAGCAGCTCCAACAAACAGCCCAATTTCATCTACAATGGCCTTGGCATTCCATGTTCGAATGTAGGGCATACCGGAAACTCGAACATCGAGGTTGGTTTCTTCTTCGAAGTTCTCGACCAAATCGGCCAAATCGTTTAAGATAAACTCATTTCGAACTGTGGTGTTCATAATGTCCTTATCCAAATACACTATGGTCTGTATAGTGCCACTTTCTGCATTATAGATAAGGTTGTCGTAAAATGGGAGCTGGTTAAAAAGATGGTCCTTAAGCTCATCCACCTCTCTTTTGGTTTTTGGAGCTTCTTTAATAAAAGGCTCCATCACGAAAGCTTGCTTTTCATTATCCTTTATAAGGACCTTAAGATTGTCTGTGGATACTACAAAATCAATTTCGGGAAATGCCTCAAACTGTTTGCTTAATTTGTTCCAACGATTGAATTTACTAGGGGTGAACAAGGACGAATCTCGTACTCCAAGAACTATGGCATTGCCTTCTTCGCCAAATATGCTTTTGAACTTATTGTATTGAACGGTGGCGGGATGATCATCAGGAAGTATATTGGCCTCGGTATTTGAAAACCTCATATGCTTCCACTGCAGTGCTAAGAAAACCGTACATGCAATAACGCAGAGCAGAATCAGAATTCTGTTTCTTAGAATGATACGGGCGACCTTTGGCCAAAATCCTTTAGTAAGCTTAGCTACCATACCGGTTTTATTGGGCGCAAAGGTAGAAAATGATCGGTTGTGTTCCTAGGGAATGGAGAGGGATATGTCACAAGGTTAGACCTTCATGATTTCAGTTTCCTTAACCTCTAAAATGGCATCGACTTTTTTACCATAAGTATCCGTCAGTTCTTGGACATCGACTTCAGCATTTTTTAATCGGTCTTCGGAAATATCCAAAGATTTAAGTTCTTTATTTGCTTCTTGTCGAGCACTTCTAATACTAACCTTGGCGTCTTCTGCTTCTGATTTTGCTTGTTTCACCAATTGAACCCTGCGTTCCTCGGTAAGAGGAGGAACATTAATGATGATCATTTCACCATTGTTCATAGGATTAAAGCCTAGGTTTGAATTCATTATTGCAGTTTCTATTTCGGGAAGCATACTTTTCTCCCATGGCTGCACAGAAATTGTCCTTGCATCCGGGGTGTTGATATTTGAAACTTGGGAAAGTGGTGTTTGGGAGCCATAATATTCGACCATCACCGTGGATAACATCACCGGGCTTGCCTTCCCAGCACGAATTTTAACCAAAGCCTTTTCCAAATGGGAAATACTGCCATCCATACTCTCCTTGGTGCTATCTAGTATAAAGCTTACTTCTTCTTCCATAATTTTAGAACTTTATTTGCTGCAATCAAACTGCATGCCAATTAAATATTCACTACGGTTCCTATATTTTCTCCTAAAACGATTTTCATAAGGTTCCCTCGTGTATTCATGTCGAACACAACAATAGGAAGCTCATTTTCCTGACTTAGTGTAAAAGCAGTGGTGTCCATTACTTTAAGTCCTTTGGAAAGCACTTCGTTAAAGGAAATACTATCAAATTTAGTTGCGGTTTTATCTTTTTCGGGGTCAGAGGTATAGATTCCATCCACTCTTGTGCCCTTTAGTATAACATCTGCCTTTACCTCAATAGCTCTTAAAACAGCTGCAGAATCTGTAGTGAAGTATGGATTTCCAGTTCCACCACCGAAAATTACAACCCTACCTTTTTCCAAATGGCGAATGGCCCTTCGACGGATAAACGGTTCTGCAACTTCATTAATTTTTACTGCGGATTGAAGTCTTGTCTCAACTCCTTGTATTTCCAAAGCGCTTTGCAATGCTAAACCGTTGATTACGGTTGCCAACATTCCCATATGATCCCCCTGAACTCTATCCATTCCCTGGCTAGCTCCGGAAAGTCCCCTAAAAATGTTGCCTCCACCTATTACAATGGCAACTTCAACTCCCTTTGCCACTACGGCTTTAATGTCCTCGGCATATTCTGCAAGCCGTTGGGCATCAATTCCATATTGTTGTTCGCCCATTAGGGCTTCTCCGCTTAATTTTAGTAAAATTCTTTTGTATTGCATTGAGGGTATCTTGAAGTCCGGACAAAAATAATCAAAATAATTTATGACGAACTACTGTAAAAATAGATCGTTCAAGAATAATTTGAATAAAAAAATCATACATTCTGTAACCTTTTTAAAAAATGAAAGTATATCCTTCAAACAGCCAAAAATAGTATCCAATTGCAAAGCCTAACCGACAATACATTAATGCTGAAAGTTAAAAATGGAGACTTGGATAAGTTGGGGTTGCTATATGAAAGGCATAAAAAAAGACTCTTTGGGTTTTTCTATAACCTTGGAAATAACCCATCGATCAGTGAAGACTTGGTTCAGAATGTTTTTATGCGCGTATTGAAATATCGGAGGTCGTACTCTGGTGAAGGTTCGTTTGCGGCGTGGTTGTTTAGCATGGCAAGGAATGTTCATTATGACCATCATAAAAGGAGTGCTAAGGAAAGCATTTCGCATGGAGTATCAGCGGATGACATAAAAGGTGAGACAGAGGACCATTTGAATGAGGAGTATCATAATGAAGGAAATAAGGCACTTTTGAAACATGCGTTGTCCTTGTTGCCCCATGAAAAAAGAGAGGTGCTCATTTTGAGCAAATACAGAGAGATGAAGTTTAGTGAGATTGCCAAGGTTATTGGATGTTCTGAAGGAGCAGCCAAAGTTAGGGTGCATAGGGCCCTAAAAGACCTGAGAATAATTTTTTCACAATTGGAAATAGCATGAAATAATGAACAAAGAGCAGTTTGAAATACAGGCAATGGATTTTATATCCGGCAATATGTCCGAAAATGAAAAAAGAGAATTTGAAAACTTCCTTGATTCTAATCCGGAATATAAAACGGAATTTATGGAGTTGTCAGATACTTGGAAAGAAATTGATGCATTAGACGCGCCAAGACCATCCGAGGAAATGGATGAAACCTTCTTTTCCATGCTCAAGGAAGAAGCAGGGCGGACCAAAAGGAAAAACTCTTCTGAAGTTTTAATGAAATGGATATCAACCATCTTAAAACCACAACTCGCATATGGAGTTCTATTGTTGGGAATTGGTTTTGGGCTTGGCTTTTATATAAACTCGGCTAATGATTCAGATAGAACAACGGCAATAGTGCTAAATCAAGAAACAGAAGATGTAAGACAAAAGCTGGTGTTGACACTTTTGGAACAGCCTTCTGCAAACCAGAGGCTGCAAGGTGTAAGCGAAGCGAACAAGTTTGATGATGTTGATGAGACGGTGATTAAGGCGTTGCTTCAAACATTAAATCGGGATTCCAATGTAAATGTGAGGTTGGCTGCTGTGGAGTCTTTAACCAATTATGTTGGTAATCCGTTGGTCAGGCAAGGTTTGGTTCAATCTATCCCGTATCAAGAGTCGCCTATATTGCAAATAACCCTTGCCAATTTAATGGTGGCCTTGCAAGAGAAAGCCTCTATTGAACCATTTAAGCAATTATTACAAGAAAAAGAATTGGATACCACAGTGCAGAAAAAAATCAAGAAATCTATAGAATCAATTATTTAAATCAATCATTCCTTCGGGAATCAATCAAATCACGAACAGTCAAATTTTAAAAAGATGAAACAGTTAATTACAATGGCAATTTTTGCCTTTTTAGTGGGGTCGCCAAATGCGAAAGCCCAACAGAAGAAATCTACAGAAAGGATTAAAAAAGACATTTCATTCTCTGAAGATGTAGGTAATGCTTTGATCATAAGAAACGTTTTTGGGCCTATTTCCGTGGAGGGACATAGTGGAAATAAGGTTTTGGTAGAAGTTGAAAAAACAATCACTTCCGATAACACGCAAGGTTTGGAGTTGGGTAAACAGGAACTGCAACTCAAGATTATTGAAGATAAGAAGGGTGTTATCTTGCATCCTGACGCCCCATATATGGAGTTCGATAAAAACAATCTGAGTTATAGATGGTGTAACAATAATGAAGAACTGCCTTATGAGCACAGCTTGACATTTACCGTCAAAATCCCATACAACACTCAAGTTGATGTGGGTACGGTAAATAATGGAGAGGTTCTAGTGAAGAATACTAAAGGAAATTCGGTGAAGGCCCGAAACATAAATGGTGGAATTACATTGACAAATATTACCGGGAAAACATTGGTCAATTGTATTAATGGACCCGTGAACATCTCCTACGCGAATAATCCAACAAGCTCTTCCGAGTACTATTCACTTAACGGAGATATCAACATTTCCTATCAAAAAGCACTATCGGCAAACATTTCTTTTAAAAGCATGAATGGCGAAATGTTCACGGATTTTGACATCAATAAACAGTTTATGAAAACCCAGAAAAAGTCGGGTGAAGTGAACAAACCCAAATACAAGTATGAAGCTAGACCAGTAGTTCAAATAGGAAACGGTCAGGTGGATTTCGACTTTGAAACACTAAACGGGAACGTATTCATCAAAAAAATATAAAGTCATGAAAAACTTCAAATTAAATATAGTATTGATAGCGATATTTTTAACAAGTACACTGTCAGCACAGGAAACCAGTGTCGATTTGTTTTCAATCCCTTTGAGTGATTCATCTGCCCCTGGAAAATTAATTATCAGCCAATTATCTGGGTCAATCGATGTTGTGGCATATAATGGCAAGGAAGTGGTGATAAAAGCCTCTTTTAAAAACAAGAAGGAACATTACGGTAAGGAACACAAACGAGATGGGATGAAGAGAATTGAAAACTCATCTTTGGATATTAGTGCTGAGGAAAACAACAATGTGGTTCGGGTGGTTAACGAACAATGGAATAAGGTTACGAATTTAGAAGTAAAAGTTCCTAAGAATTTTTCTCTTAAACTATCCACCGTAAATGATGGTAACATCTATGTGGAAGGTGTTAACGGTGAAATGGAAATTACCAATGTGAATGGTGAGATTACATTGAAATCAGTCAGCGGTTCTGCTTCGACTGACACTGTAAATGGAGATATCAAAGCTGATTTTAATAGTATCTCAAATGATGCGAATATGGCTTTTAGTAGCTTGAATGGGGATTTGGATATCACTTTTCCGAATACATTGAAGGCAGATGTGAAGGCGAAATCGGATATGGGTGAAATCTATACTGACTTTGATATGCAAGTTTCAGCCAATAAACCTGAGGTCAATAAAAATGACTCTTCAGGAACTTATAAGGTTAAGATAGAGCAGTGGGTGAGGGGTAAGATAAATGGAGGCGGACCTGAAATGTTGTTCAAAACATTTAATGGGGATATCTTGATTAAATCAAAATAGGATTACTTGACGGCATAAAAAAACCGCTACAGTAAGTAGCGGTTTTTTTTATTTTATATGCCTTTGGCTTATCCCAAAGCAACTCTTGAAAATCCAGTAACTTCTAAACTAGAATCTACAGATTTTACATATTGAGCTACACTTTGCTTACTATCTTTAATAAAAGCTTGGTTCACCAAAGTGTTGTCTTTAAAGAAACGCTTTAGTTTTCCTTTGGCAATATTGTCGAGCATAGCTTCAGGTTTGCCTTCTTGACGTAGTTGATCTTTAGCAATTTCAATCTCCTTGTCAATAACTGACTGATCTACTCCTTCTTCGTTCAAAGCTACAGGATTCATTGCAGCGGCTTGCATTGCAACATCCTTGGCAGCGGCAGCGGCACCATCAACAGCAGCTGACAAACCAACCAAAGTGGCAATTTTGTTACCAGCATGAATGTAAGAACCTACAAACGGAGCACTCAATTTTTCAAATCCACCGATTTCGATTTTCTCACCAATTACACCTGTTTGCTCGGTCAGTTTTTCTGCAACTGACATTCCGTTGTAAGAAGCAGCTAGAAATGCATCTTTGGAATCAAAATCCAAAGCTAAGGCAGCCAATTCGTTTGCAAGAGTTACAAACGTTTCGTTTTTTGCCACAAAGTCTGTCTCGCAGTTCAAAGAAATGATTACTCCGGTAGAGTTATCAGAACTTACTTTAGCGATAGCAGCGCCTTCAGAGGAATCTCTATCCGCTCTTTTGGCAGCTACTTTCTGACCTTTTTTTCTAAGGATTTCTATTGCTTTATCAAAATCACCATCTGCTTCGACCAAAGCATTTTTACAATCCATCATACCGGCTCCGGTACTCTTTCTTAACTTATTTACTTCTGCGGCGGTAATCTTAGCCATTTTTTCTCTATTTAAAAATTTGTATCAAGTAAAACACGTATTAAGTGTTTTGTTTTAGGTCAATGTTAAATCAAGGAAGGTTTATTCAACTCCACCTTTGGCATTATCTTGCCATTCTTTTAGTTCATCCCATTTTCCGTCAGCAGCCATTTGGGCTTGCTTTGGCCATGAAGTAGGATCTAAATGTGCCATCCTAGAACTCGCTTCTGTCAAGATTTCCTTGATTTTTTCAGGGTCAGCTTTTGCCAATTTTGCAAAAGTGTCTATTCCACTGTTAACCAATGCTTCTGCAGCTTTAGGTCCAGCACCTTCAATTTTGGTTAAATCGTCGGCTTTGGCCGCAGCTTTGGCTTTAGCTGGCTTTGGAGTTTCCTTTTTTGGTTCTTCCTTTACCTCTTCAGCAACTTCTTCTTTGGCAGCAACTACCTCTTCTTTAACCTCCGCTTTTGGTTTTTCCTCTATTGGAGCTTCTTCTTTTGCAGGTTCAGCTTTTGCTTTGGGTGCTTCCTTTGCAGGAGCTTCTTTGGCTTCAGTACCTTTTTCCTCTTGCTTTTCGTTTTTACGTTCAGCCAAACCTTCTGCTACCGCTTTGGTAACTTCAGTCATAACGGCTTCGATGGATTTACCAGCATCGTCATTTGCTGGAATCACATAGTCGATTGGCCTAGGGTCAGAGTTGGTATCCACCATTGCAAAAATTGGAATATTCAATTTTTGAGCTTCTTTGACCGCAATGTGTTCACGCATGGTATCTACAATGAAAATTGCTCCAGGTAAACGAGTCATGTCGGCAATGGAACCTAAGTTCTTTTCTAATTTTGCACGCAAACGATCAACTTGTAATCTTTCTTTTTTAGAAAGTGTATTAAATGTTCCATCTTTCTTCATGCGATCGATGGCAGCCATTTTCTTAACAGCTTTTCGGATTGTTACAAAGTTGGTCAACATACCACCTGGCCATCTTTCAGTGATGTAGGGCATGTTTACATTTGATACTTTTTCAGCAACAATATCCTTTGCTTGCTTTTTTGTAGCTACAAAAAGAATTTTTCTTCCAGACGCAGCAATTTTTTTAAGAGCCTCGTTGGCCTCTTCAATTTTAGCTACGGTTTTGTAGAGATTGATTACGTGGATCCCATTACGCTCCATGTAGATATAAGGAGACATGTTCGGATTCCACTTTCTTGTTAGGTGTCCAAAATGCACACCAGCTTCGAGTAAGTCTTTGACTTCGATTTTACTTGCCATTTTTTTGTAATTAGTTTACGTTCCGTTGTATTAGCAATGGATTGGTGGTTGCAAACTTTGCGCGCCCTACCCATTTAGATGCTAAACTAAATTCCAAAAAGTCGATTTTTTGCTCTTTGGAACAACGACAACTTGGTTAAAAATATAACCCTGAAAATTTTCAGGGTTTTCAATGAACTTAATCCTAAAATAAGTCTAGGATATTTTATAATAGATACCGAAAACAAATTCGGTATAATATTAACGTTTAGAGAACTGGAATTTCTTACGGGCTTTCTTCTGACCGAATTTCTTTCTTTCCACCATTCTTGGGTCTCTAGTTAGTAGGCCTTCAGGTTTAAGAACTGTTCTGTTCTCTTCATCTATTTCACACATTGCTCTCGACAATGCCAAACGAACCGCCTCTGCCTGACCAGTGATTCCTCCACCGTATACATTTACTTTAACATCGTAAGTGTCTTCAGTATTTGTTAAGGCAAAAGGTTGCTTTACTTTATATTGCAATGTAGCCGTTGTAAAGTATTCGTTTAAATCCTTTTTATTGATGGTAATGTTGCCCTTTCCTTCGGAAACATACACCCTTGCTACAGCAGTTTTTCTTCTACCAATCTTATGAACCACTTCCATTATTTGTAGTCGTTTAAGTTTATTGCTTTTGGTTTTTGCGCTTCTTGACCGTGCTCAGCACCGGCGTATACCTTTAGGTTTCTGAACAAATCAGCTCCCAATTTGTTTTTTGGAAGCATTCCCTTGACGGATTTTTCAATAATACGCTCAGGTTGCTTGCTCAACAATTCTTTGGCTGAAGTAGAGCGTTGTCCTCCTGGGTATCCAGTGTATCTTAGATACTCCTTATCCTCCCATTTGTTGCCAGATAAATTGATTTTCTCCGCATTGATAACAATAATGTTGTCACCACAATCTACATGGGGAGTAAAATTTGGCTTATGCTTTCCTCTAAGTAACTTCGCTACTTTTGATGCCAACCTTCCTAACGTTTGTCCCTCAGCGTCAACCAACAACCATTGTTTGTCAACGGTAGATTTATTGGCAGAAATAGTCTTATAACTTAATGTGTCCACTTCTATAATAGTATTGAATTAAAAACCTATCCCGATAAACGGGCTGCAAATGTACAATTATTAGATTGAATTACAAATGGTTGATTTGGAATTTTTTTGCTTTTCCTGGAAGAATGTAATTATCAAAGCTAAGTTGTTAAAATTACAAGGATTTAAGTTAAAAAAAACAAAAACGCTAAAGAAGTGTAACGCTTTTGTTTTTTATTGGTCTTTACATCAACCAACATCCAAAAACGAACAGTGTGAAAAGATTGTCCATCCTAATCGCATTGCTTTTAATTTCATCAGTAATAAAAGCTCAGGATAGCACCAACGTAGTTCCTAAAAAAATATACGTCACCAAAGCTGTTGGACAAGAGGTGTCACCAGTTGTAGATGGCTTACTTAACGATAGCTCATGGAACCTTGTAGAGTGGACAGGAGATTATATTGAACTTCAACCGGATGAAAATACTCCACCTAGCTATCAGACCCGTTTCAAAATACTATATGATGTCAATTACTTATATATAGGTGTTCGCTGCTTTGATGCCAAACCTGATGAAATTGAAAAACGACTTTCCAGAAGGGATGGTTTTGATGGGGATTGGGTTGAGTTTAATATTGATAGCTATCATGATAAAAGAACTGCTTTCTCATTTACAGTAACCGCAGCTGGAGTAAAGGGCGACGAATTTATATCCCAGAATGGCAACAATTGGGACCCGAGCTGGAACCCTATCTGGTATACCAAAACCAATATTGATGAAGAAGGTTGGACAGCTGAGTTGAAAATTCCCTTAAGTCAGTTAAAATTTGGAAACTCGGAAAATCAGGTTTGGGGATTGCAGTCGACTCGAAGGTTTTTTAGAGAGGAAGAGCGTTCCCTGTGGCAACGTAACCCTGTGGATTCGCCTGGTTGGGTAAGTGAGTTTGGAGAATTGCATGGACTTAAAAACTTGGAATCTCAACAACAACTGGAAATACAACCCTTTATGGTGAATCAATCGGATAATTATCCGGCAGAGGATGGCAATCCTTTCCGTGATGGTAATGATTTTAAGCTCAATGGAGGTCTGGATGCTAAAATTGGGATAACCAATGATCTCACTTTGGATTTAACCGTGAACCCTGATTTTGGACAAGTAGAAGCTGACCCAAGTGCTATAGCTTTGGATGGATTCCAGATTTTCTTTCAAGAACAACGTCCATTTTTTGTGGAGAATAAGAATATTTTCGATTACCAATTTGCCAATGGCAACGATAATGTTTTTTATAGCAGACGAATCGGTAGAAGTCCGCAAGGATTGCCTGATATAGAAGATGATGAGTTTTTAGACCAGCCTACCAATACAACAATTTGGGGAGCTGCAAAGTTTTCTGGGAAAACCAAAAATGGATGGTCTATAGGGCTTTTGGAAAGCGTCACCGGAAAAATGTATGCTGAAATTGATAACAACAGCGAACGACGTGAAGAACTTGTGGAACCCCTAACCAATTATTTGGTGGGAAGATTACAGAAAGACTTCAACAATCGTAATTCATATATCGGCGGAATTTTCACAATGACCAATCGAAGACTGGAGGGGAATCTCGATTTCTTACATAAGTCAGCCTATACTGGCGGGATGGATTTTCGTCATAATTGGAAAGAACGAAATTATTATGTGGAGGGTAATATGGTGCTCAGTCACATCGAAGGTAGTCCAGAAGCTATTACGGAAACCCAGGAGAGTATCACCCATTTATTTCAAAGAACTGATGCTGGACATGTAAGTGTTGACGAGAATCGAACATCACTGTCGGGCACAGGAGGTAAGTTGGAAATTGGAAAAGCGGGAGGTGGCAACTGGCGTTATAATTTAGGAGGCATTTGGCGTTCCCCTGAATTGGAGCTGAACGATGTCGGCTTTTTAAGACAGGCCGATGAGATTATACAATATTCCAATCTTAGATATTTGTTTTTAAAGCCCACTGACTTTTACAGGAGGGTGAATTTAAGTCTTGAGCAGTTCTCTACCTATGATTTTGATGGGAACTATAATCGCATTCAATATCAGTTCGAAGGATTCATCAACTATAAAAATAATTGGTGGACCGAGGTTGGAATGGGACATAAACCTCATATTTTTTCGAACACTGTCCTTCGTGGTGGACCTCGATGGAGATGGTCCAATGAGAATTTTTATTATGCATTTTCGGGTACCGACCAGCGAAAGAAATTCAACATGACCCTTGGCTATGTGTTAAGTCGGGCACGTGAAAACAATTTCCAATTTAATCGCTACGTAGTTCGAATGCGATATCAACCCTTTAACGCACTCAATTTATCTTTGGTGACAGAGTATCGTAAAAATCCCAACAAAACGCAATATGTTGATGAAGTTGATTTTAATGGTACTCCAAGATATATTCTTGGAAATATTGACCAGCGAACTTTTTTTACTTCGCTGCGGTTTAATTATAGTATCAACCCGAACATGAGCATTCAATATTATGGCCAGCCATTTATCTCAAGGGGAACCTACAATAACTTCAATTTTGTGAACAACCCTATTGCAGAATCACTCTCCGAAAGAGTAAGTCTTTACAATCAAAATCAGCTTTCGAGATCCACAGATGGTGAAACTTTTTTTGTGGATGAGGATTTAGATGCCCAGACGGATTATGAATTTGACGACCCAGACTTTGCCTTTGTACAGTTTCGTTCCAATTTGGTATTTCGATGGGAATACATTCCAGGTTCCGAATTGTTTTTGGTATGGTCGCAGGGGCTAACTGGGTCAGGAGACCCAATGGATTCGTTAGGAAGTAACCTTGACAATCAGATTTTTGGACAACAGGCTGACAATACCTTTTTAATTAAAGCCACCTATAGGTTTATTCTTTAGCTTTTAGGATGAAAGCAATTTTTCCAAGGCAGATACTAAGGCCTCGTTGGCTTCTGAATCACCAATGGTAATTCTTACTTTTCCAGGTGCGCCAAATTGTGATACGGGACGTACCATAACTCCTTTTTCCATTAGAAAATCTGCAAATTCAAACTCAGGAATTGGTGGGTCTACCAAAAAGAAATTTGCTTGGGTGGGCCAGTACTTTATTTCTAGCCTATCAAAAGCTTTGGAAAGAAAGTCGCGTCCCTCCAAAACGGTTGTAACAGTGCTATCTATGAATTCATGATCATTTAGTGCTCCAATAGCAGCCTCAGTCGAAGTATGTGGAAGTAAAAAAGGTTTGTGTATTTGTCTGATATATTCAGCAATTGTTGTTGTGGTATAACAATATCCAATCCGTTGTCCGGCCAAACCGTAGGTTTTTGAAAAACTGTTGATTGCAATTAGATTATGCCCTTCTTTCACATAAGGTAAACCTGAAATATAATCCTCTGCGTCTGCAAAATGACTATAAACCTCATCTAGTACCACAACAATGTTTTTTGGAATGCTAGATAAAAAGGCATCAAGTACATCTTTTGGGATGTAAGTTCCCGTTGGATTATTGGGACTAGTCAGAAAGATAACTTTTGTTCGGTCGGTAATAGCTGCCAGCATTTCTTCAACATCCAACGCATAATCCGATTCCCTTAAGGGAATATCCACCTGTTTGGCACCATACCATCTGGAAAAGACGGAATAAGGTAGAAAACATGGATTGGAAAAAATAACCTCATCACCTTCATTGATGAAAGCTCTCAGAATCATATCAATAATTTCGGAGCCGCTATTTCCACAAATGAACTGATCTTCCGAAAGTTGTCCATTAAAGTCCTTAACTAAGGCTTTTCGCAACCGAATATCAGTCTGATCAGGATAAACATGAACATTTTTAGCTGCTTCTATCAAGGCTTCCGTGGCTTTGGGTGATTGCCCAAGCGGATTTTCATTGGAAGAAAGCTTATAGATTTTCTGTCCACTATTGGATGGAATGCCCTTGCCTCCTTCGTAGGCCTTTTTGGGTTGCAAATAGGATTTAAAAATAGATTCGATTTCCTTACTCATTAACGTAGTTGTTCGGCATAAATTAAGATGGCAAGAGCTTTTTTGGTGTTGTTTTCATGCAATACCTGTTGCGCTACCCAATGCAGTTCGTTTGTAAGCTTTTTTGGATTGTCTTTTAATTTTTTGGAGAGCATTCTAATTTCATCATCTTTTGCGATTTCCGCTATCTCACCATTGGAAGGAAGCTGCTCCATATTTCCGAGACGACCAAGGTTATTTCCTGTTAGGACATCACTATTACGAATTCCTTCAGGCAATTGATCAACGCCAATACCTTTGGTGCGTATGGGTTTTGGAATTTCGAAGAGTGAATCTCCACTAGCTCTGGTATACCAACTGCCACCCATTCTGCCCACCAAATCCAGTTTTAAAGGGTCTAAGTTGCCATTGCCATCCAAGAAATCTGAATTGATATGAATAAGCTCCACCTTTGCTAATATCAAATTACCCGCTCCTGGAGTATCTGCCAATTCAATGACTTCAGTAACACTACATTCAAAAGACACCGGTGCTTCTGCCACACGTGGTGGACGAACCTTTTCACTGGCAATCTCAGTCAATCCGGATTTTACAAATTCATTTACTCCTTTTTCATAAGCAGTACTTGCCAAAGACATTTGCTCAACCAATGGAAAATCAACGATATTGATAACCACTTCAGGTACTTCTTTCACATTTTGGTGCGAATGTTTTAATGAATTATCCCTTCCGCTTCTCGCAGGGGAGAAAATCATCATAGGCGGATTGGAGCTGAATACATTGAAAAAACTGAAAGGACTCAAATTCACGTTGCCTTCAGCATCAATAGTGCTTGCAAAACAAATAGGTCTAGGTGCAACAGCTGACAGCAAATAGGCATGTAAATCCGGTTGTGGAATGGCTGTTGGATCTATGGTTTTTATTGTGGACATTTAGTGTTCTTTGATTATGCTAAGATAAAACCTATTTCGCAGGAAGTACTTTAGCGGAAACTTCACCAAAACCAACGCGTTTTCCATCCTTTTCAGCATAACCTCTCATGGTTACCGTGTCCCCATCCAATATGAACTTGCGCTTAGAGCCATCCTTCATTTGCAATGGTTTGGTTCCCATCCATGCCAATTCCAACATGGAGCCGTATGATTTCTCATCCTTTCCAGAAATAGTGCCGGAACCGTAGAGATCGCCAATATTTATGTTGCATCCGTTTACAGTGTGATGAGCCAATTGCTGGGCCATGTTCCAATACATATATTTAAAGTTGGAATGACAGACCACAGCTTCTTCACTTCCCTCGGGAGTTATGCCCACTTCAAGGTTGATGTCGTAATTTTTTGTTCCTTCAAATTCTAAATAAGGAAGAACTGTTGGATTCTGTTCAGGTCCAGAAACGCGGAATGGATTAAGAGCCTCCAAGGTAACAATCCATGGTGAAATATGCGATGCAAAGTTTTTAGCCAAAAAGGGTCCCAATGGAACATATTCCCATTTTTGAATATCCCGGGCAGACCAATCGTTTAGCAACACCATTCCGAAGATATAGTCCTCGGCTTCAGTGGTGGAAATAGAGTCACCTAGGTTGGTGTTTTTTCCAGTGATAAAACCCATTTCAAGTTCAAAATCCAAACGTTGTGAAGGTCCAAAAACGGGTGTTTCGGAATCTTTGGGCAATGTTTGTCCTTTTGGTCTGTGAATTGGTTCCCCGCTAGCTACAATAGAACTTGCCCTACCGTGATATCCGACAGGAATGTGTTTCCAGTTGGGCATTAGTGCTTTAGCAGGGTCGCGAAACATGGTGCCTACGTTGGTGGCATGTTCAATACTGGAATAGAAGTCCGTATAATCGCCAATATATACTGGCATATGCATTTGAGCTTCAGATTGAAGCACAAAAAGCTCAGGTTTTCCGGCTAATACAGAGTCTTCTTCTTGTAACCAATGCTGAATATTTTTTCGAACCCTATTGGTTATTTCCTTACCAAGGGAAATGAAATCGTTAAGGACCTCTTTTTCAAGGACTGCTGTATTGAAGTCAAATACATCCAGCTCGGCCAAAGCGGCCAAATCCAAAATATGCTCACCTACAGCAACACCAGCTCTGGGGTTTCTATCTGAGGTGGAGAAAATCCCGAAGGGAATATTGTGAATTGAAAAATCTGAGTTTTCAGGTATGTTTATGATCATATTATATTTTATGTCCTTCCTGCGAAGACAGGAATCTGTTTTTTATTGAAGGATTCCCATCTTCATGGGAATGACAATTTGTGTTTTAGACTATTCCACCCAAGATTTATAGTAACTGCCATCATCAATATTTAATGCATTCTCCGTTACTTGTAATGGTTTAAAGGTGTCAATCATTACAGCTAATTCCAAAGTTTCCTTTTTACCAATGCTTGCTTCATATGTTCCAGGGTGGGGGCCATGTGGAATTCCAGCTGGATGCAACGAAATATGACCCTTGTCAATATTGGTCCTGCTCATAAAATCTCCATCCACATAATATAACACTTCATCAGAGTCAATATTGGAGTGATTGTACGGTGCAGGAATTGCCTTTGGATGATAATCATACAACCTAGGACAGAATGAGCATATTACAAAAGCATCCGTCTCAAAAGTTTGATGCACTGGTGGCGGTTGATGTACGCGACCTGTTATCGGCTCAAAATTATGGATGGAAAATCCGTAAGGGTAATTGTATCCATCCCAACCTACAACATCAAAAGGGTGTGTTGCGTAAACCAAGTTGTGCAACATACCTTGCTTTTTAACCTTAATCAGAAAATCTCCTTTTTCATCATAGGTTTCCAAATCTTGGGGCAACTTATAATCACGCTCACAAAAGGGAGAGTGTTCCAACAATTGCCCAAACCAATTTCGATATCGCTTAGGAGTGTAAATTGGACGAAAAGATTCTGAATACAAGATTCGATTGTCTTCTGTATCAAATTCTATTTGATAAATCATACCCCTTGGAATGATGAGATAATCTCCATATTCAAAAGGAATGTTCCCTACAAAGGTTCGCAATGTTCCGGACCCTTTATGAATAAACAACATTTCATCTGCATCTGCATTTTTGTAGAAATAAGATGTCAATGATTTTCTAGGAGCAGCAAGTCCAATATGAACATCACTATTTACCAAAAGTGGTTCCCGGGCTTCTAAGAAATCATCCTTGGGAGCTACATCAAACCCAATGAGTTTTCTTGAGGTGATATTTTTCTCAACCGCTATTTTGGGCCTTACATCAATGGCTTTACCAATTTCTTTGACCTGTGTAGGTCTATGATTTTGGTAAAGCAAAGAGGACATCCCATCAAAACCAATGGTGCCGAACAACTGTTCATAATATAGACCTCCATCGGGCTTGGTAAATTGGGTATGTCTTTTCTGCGGAATTTTTCCGAGTTTATGATAAATGGGCATAGTCGTTTTTTAAGTTTAAACTCAAGCTTAAAAAATAAGTTCAATATATGTGGAACTTTGAAGTATGCTTTAGTGGAGCGTACCTCTTACCTCTTGTTCACGCTCAATAGCTTCGAACAGTGCCTTAAAGTTACCTTTTCCAAATGATTGTGCGCCCTTTCTTTGGATAATTTCAAAGAACATTGTTGGTCTTGGTTCAACCGGACGGGTGAAAATCTGAAGCAAATAGCCCTCATCATCCCGGTCTACCAATATACCCAACTCTTTTAATGGAGCAATATCTTCATCAATTTTACCAACTCGGTCGGTAACGGCATCATAATAGGTATCTGGAACGCGCAAGAACTCAACGCCTCTACTTTTTAGTTGTCGTACTGTTGAAATAATGTCGTCGGTTGCAACTGCGATATGCTGTACGCCTTCACCTTCATAAAAATCGAGGTATTCTTCTACCTGGGACTTTTTCTTTCCTTCGGCGGGTTCGTTTATCGGAAATTTGATACGGCCATTGCCATTACTCATTACTTTGCTCATAAGCGCAGTGTACTCTGTTGAAATGTCATCATCATCAAAAGAAAGGATATTTACAAATCCCATGACATTTTCGTAGAACTCCACCCAATGGTTCATTTTGTTCCAATCAACGTTTCCTACCATATGATCTACATACTTTAGACCTATTGGTTCAGGATTGTAATCTGGCGTCTCCCATTTCTTGAATCCTGGCATAAAAACCCCATCGTAATCTTTACGTTCAACAAAAATATGAACGGTCTCACCATAGGTGTAAATTCCGGATCGTACAATTTTTCCAGTTTCATCTTCTTCGGTAACAGGCTCCATGTAGGATTTAGCTCCCTTTTCCATGGCGGTATTGTACGCATATGTGGCATCATCTACCCATAAAGCAACTACTTTAACACCATCGCCGTGTTGGTCAATATGACGGCCAATGTCGGTACCACTTCTTAAAGGCGAAGTTAAAACCAAGCGAATCTTGTCTTGAACCACTACATAGCTTTCCCTGTCTTTTAAGCCAGTTTCCAATCCAGCATAAGCCATCGATTGAAATCCGAAAGCGGTTTTATAAAAATGTGCAGCCTGTTTGGAATTGCCAACATATAGTTCCAAATAATCGGTTCCGTTTATGGGCATAAAATCTTTGGCTGCATCGTGCAATTTGGGTAATGTAGATGTTTCCATAGGTGCTGTGTATTTAAAATTTAATTGAAAAATTGTTGTTGATGCAACAAAAATAGTAATTTTGAAATAATTTTAGGGTAGGTTAGGGCAAATTATTGTTAAAATTGTTCTTCGAAACTTATCGATAACTGAATAAGTCCATTTTAGCGATAATTATGGGCCTTTTGCCTAAATAGGTTTTGTACGATATAAAAGTATGTATGCTCAATCGTATTGATGAAATATCAGGAATTGGTTTACACCTGGATTTGGTGCTCCGGAAGGTACAAGATGCCTATTTGAGGAAGTTCAAGGAATTGAATATTGATCTAACCATTGAGCAATGGGTAATTCTTTATCGCATATACCAAGTGGGGGATGATGTTTCCCAGTCAGACATTGTAAAATCCAATTTTAGAAACCGGGCCACTACATCAAGGGTTATTGGCGGGCTGGAACGAAAAGGATGGATAACTAAAACCCGATTTGAAGGGGATCTGAAACGTTTTAAGCTGGAATTAACCTCCGAAGGAAAGCGAGTGATTGCAACAGTTGAGCCGCATGCTAATTTGTTGCGTAAACAAGCAATTAAAGGCTTGAATACCAATGAGTTTGAAACATTTTTAAGGGTGTTGGACCAAATAGGTGAGAACTATAATGGTTAAGTTCTATAGCAGTTTTCTTCTCTATTGTGACATTTTACCATAGAAAAAGAGGTTTGTAATTGAATAAGGGTAAAATAGCATAGGTAATGGACAATCCAAACCATTTTTGGTTTTGGAAATGAACTGAATTTTGCAGTGTTAAATAAAAAACTGTTTCAATATGAAAAAGTTAGTTCATTACCCTCATGTATGGCAGGCGTATCCTTTTTCAATGGATATGTTCGCACATTTTGAGAAAGAGGCTCGTCGTCAAGAAAGTGAAAAAAGTGCTGACAAAAAACGGGTAAAAAAGGAAAGAAAGTCAAAGCTAAAGCTAGCTTTTGGCTGGTAACTCAAATTGAATAAACTGTTAAAAGGCGCCATATGGCGCCTTTTTCGATTTCTACTCCATCCTTCCATCATGAAAACCAGCTCGCTTCCATGTTCCATCTTCATAAACCCAAATGTTGGTGATTCGATATTGACTTATTTTGGTTCCAGTGCTATCTTGGATCACAACCCTAACTTTTCCTGTGACAATGGCAGTGTTATCATGGTGCTCAATCTTGGTTTCATCCAATTGATACTCTAAAACTTCTATAGCTCCCGATTTTAAATCCTTGTTTCTCTTTTTCAAATAATTGAACCAATCTGTTTTACCAATGACTCTCGAACTACTATTGGTATGAAGATAATTTTCTGTGGTCATAGCATATAAAACCTCAAGATTTCCTTCAGCAAAAGCCGTATTGAATTTTTCGATGGAGATTGCAAGTTTCTCAGGTTCGGATGAGCGTTTGGTCTGACAATTAGCAAGGCATAAGCCTAAAACGATTATAATCAATCTGCTTAACTTCATGCCTAAGAATTTAATGTGCCTCCAACCAATTATCTCCCATGCCTACTTCAACATCCAAGGGCACCGCCAATGTATAGGCATTTTCCATTTCCGTTTTGATTAAGGCCTTAACCTCTTCCAATTCCGGTTTATAGGCATCGAATACCAATTCATCATGCACTTGAAGCAACATTTTGGTTTTGTACTCACCTTCGGAAAGTTTTTTGTGAATGTTGATCATGGCTATTTTAATAATATCTGCTGCACTACCTTGAATCGGTGCATTCACTGCATTTCGCTCAGCAGCTCCCCGCACTACTTGGTTACCTGCATTGATATCCTTCAGATATCTACGTCTACCCAAAACAGTTTGTACGTAGCCATTGTCTCTCGCAAAATCGACCTGTTCACCCATATAGTTACGCAGTTTTGGATACGTTTTGTAATAGGTTTCAATGAGCTCTTTGGCCTCGGAACGGCTCAAATCAGTCTGATTGCTCAATCCAAAAGCTGATACACCATATATGATTCCGAAATTCACTGTTTTGGCATTTCCTCGCTGCTCTCGAGTCACCTCATCTATCGGAACATTAAATACTCTAGATGCTGTCGAAGCATGAATGTCCTCACCATTTTTAAAAGCTTCAATCATCGTGTCCTCCTCACTTAGCGCTGCAATGATACGAAGCTCAATTTGAGAGTAATCCGCCGCAAGTAAGGTGTAATTTTCGTCTCGTGGAATAAAAGCTTTGCGTACTTGACGTCCTCGTTCAGTTCGTATCGGAATGTTTTGCAAGTTGGGATTATTGCTACTTAGCCTACCTGTCGCTGCCACCGTTTGCATATAATCAGTGTGCACCCGACCACTGTGTTGCTGCACTTCATTGGGCAACGCATCGACATAGGTGCTCTTAAGTTTGCTTAATCCCCTAAAATCCAAAACGTTTTGAATGATTTCATGGTCTTTGGCCAAATAGGAAAGTACATCCTCAGCAGTTGAATATTGACCTGTTTTCGTCTTTTTAGGTTTGTCAACTAGTTTTAGCTTGTCAAACAAAATTTCTCCCAATTGTTTTGGTGATGCAATATTGAATTCTTGACCAGCTGCATCATAGATTTTTTGCTCCAAGGATTTGATATCCTGGTTAAGCTCTGTGGAAAGGTTATTTAAAAAGTCTTGGTCCAGATTAATACCTTCGGTTTCCATATCTGCCAAAACCCGCAGTAACGGAACTTCTATGTTTTGAAAAAGCTCATCAGTCTTGGCATCGGCAAGCTCTGGCCTAAAATGTTGGGCCAATTGCAAGGTAATGTCAGCATCTTCAGAAGCATATTCCTTTTGTTTTTCCAAAGGAACCTGTCGCATGCTCAGCTGATTTTTACCTTTTTTGCCAATGAGTTCTGTAATGGAAACTGGAGTATAATTCAAATAGGTTTCGGCCAATACATCCATATTATGCCGCATATCTGGATTGATGAGGTAGTGGGCCAACATGGTGTCAAAAAGTTGCCCTTTTACTTCAATACCGTAGTTTTTCATCACCTTGATGTCATACTTCAAGTTCTGACCAATTTTTTCAATGCCCTCCGATTCAAAGAAAGGCCGAAGCTGTTCCAAAATTTCCGATGCTGCCTCTTTTTCCTCTGGAATGGGAACATAAAACCCTTTTTTGGCTTCCCAACTAAATGCAATGCCTACAAGTTCTGCTTCCAATGGATTTATGGAGGTGGTCTCTGTGTCAAAACAAACCGAAGTTTGTTGCATCAGTTTTTTTATGAATAGTTTTAGTCCTAGGCCAGGTAGAATACTCTGGTATAAGTGTGAGACATCTGAAACGGTATTTCGACTAGACACATCTTTGATGGTCGCAGGGGCATCGGCCGGGTTTCCACCAAAGAGACTAAACTGTCCACTGCCTGCAGCTTGAGGCTTTTCAGGGGTCTTTTGAACTTGTGGGCTAGATTCCGGTTCGGCGGGCTCTTCGGAGAAGATTTTAATGAACTGTTCTTTTAATCTCCTAAACTCAAGCTCCTCAAAAATTTGCTGCACTTTCGTCCCATCTGGTTCGGACATTTCATAATCATCGGCATTGAAGGTAACATCACAATCAATTTTGATTTCTGCCAACTTTCTTGAGAGTCGACCCAACTCAGCATTTTGCTCCACTTTCTCCTTCATCTTGCCCTTCAATTGGTCTGTATTGGCTAAAAGCCCTTCCATATCTCCAAAATCTGCCAGGAATTTTTTTGCCGTTTTGTCACCGACACCGGGAAGACCGGGAATGTTATCACTGGCGTCCCCCATCATTCCCAAATAGTCAATAACCTGCTCTGGGCGTTCTACTCCAAAGCGCTTTTGTACTTCCGGGATTCCCCAAATTTCGATTCCATTTCCCATCCTGGCAGGTCGGTACATAAAAATGTTTTCCGATACCAATTGGCCAAAATCCTTATCCGGGGTAACCATAAAAACTTTATAATCTTCTTTTTCGGCTTGTTTGGCCAAGGTGCCTATGATGTCATCGGCTTCGTATCCTGCAAGCTCTACCACTGGAATCTGCATGGCCTTTAGAATATTTTGAATATAAGGCACAGCAATTCGGATGGCATCCGGAGTTTCATCTCGGTTGGCTTTGTAGTCTTCAAATAGTTCTGTGCGCTCAACGCTACCCCCTTTATCAAAGCATACTGCTAAATGGTCTGGCTTTTCACGTTTGATCACATCAAACAAAGAATTTACAAACCCCATGATTGCTGAGGTGTCCATTCCTTTGGAATTGATTCGAGGATTCTTTATTAAGGCGTAATATCCCCTAAAAATCAAAGCGTAGGCATCAAGGAGAAAAAGTCGTTTTTGGTCAGACATAATATTGTAGTCAATTAAAAATTTTCGATTGAAGAATCTTAAAAGTAGAAAAAAGAATCAAGTTGATATGGGTTTAAAAAGGATACATTTTATTCTTTTTGATAAAAACTATGTACCTGTTTGTTTTCATGACCTTTTTCGGAATATTCGCGATAGGTAAACCCTGGATGCACGCAATAGCCTCCAGTTTCACCTTGCTTGTTAATAGCCAAAAAACCTATCTGGAAATCCTTGCGTCCCTCATTCTTTTTCATGATGCGCTTTACACCTTCCTCACAGGCTTCTTGCGGGCTTTTTCCTTGACGCATCAATTCAACAATCAAAAAACTGCCAACTGTACGGATGACTTCTTCACCCACTCCAGTTGCCGTGGCACCTCCGACTTCATTGTCTACATACAATCCAGCCCCAATTATGGGTGAATCGCCAACACGACCTGCAACCTTGTATGCCATTCCGCTAGTAGTACAAGCTCCGGCAATGTTTCCGTTTTTGTCAATGGCCAACATTCCGATGGTGTCATGGTTTTCTATGTTGATGGTAGTTTCATAGTTGGATGTTTTCCTCCACTCTTCATATTGTTTCCGTGTGCTTTCCGTTAATAAGTCGGTTTTTTTAAACCCCTTTTCATAGGCAAACTTTTCCGCACCCCTTCCAGCTAGAATAATATGGGGAGTTTCTTCCATTACTTTCCTGGCCACCGAGACCGGATGTTCAATATTCTGTAAATACACAACCGAGCCGCAATTACCATCTTTGTCCATAATACAGGCATCCAAAGTTACATTGCCATCCCGATCAGGACGTCCACCTTTTCCAACAGTTTCATTGGTGACATCAGACTCTTCAACCATGACACCTTGTTCAACAGCGTCCAGTGCATTACCATCATTTTTCAGCACATCCCATGCTTTTGCCGTAGCATTCATAAAGTTCCAAGTACAAATGGCAATCGGTTTTGTAGCTGCCGTCACTACTGCTACATTTTCGGGTTTGCTTTCGGTCTTGCATGAGGCTAAAACAGGTGCTGACATGAGTCCTGCAGTAGTAAGCCCTGATTTTTTAAGAAATTTGCGTCTTTGCATGGTTTGGATGTTTATTTTTAGTCCTGCTAAAGATAGCAATATGCTTGTAGAAGTTTGTGCCAACTCACTTGAATCTGCCCTTGTTGCCCAAGAAGCTGGAGCTGACCGTATTGAGCTTTGCAGCGAGTTGGGGGTAGGTGGAATTACTCCGTCCTATGGATTGATTGAAGCGGTTCGAAATCAACTCAGTATTCCTGTACATGTGCTGATTAGACCCCGCAGTGGCCATTTCACTTATTCTGATTTTGAGTTTGAAGTAATGCAAAAGAATATCGCTTTATGCAAACAAATGGGGGTGGATGGAATTGTTTCTGGAATACTCAAACCTGATTTTAGCTTGGATATGGACCGAACATCGGTTTTGCTCGAAGCATCAGGCTCCATGAAATTTACTTTTCACCGAGCATTCGATTGGGTTAGAAAACCTATAGAAACATTGGAACAATTAAATACAATTGGAGCTGATTATGTTTTGACTTCTGGTCAGGAATCTTCTGGCACAAAGGGTTTGAGTTTGCTAAAAGAGTTAAATGATTTATCAAAAGGTACGATTGTAATGGCAGGTGGAGGTGTACGACTTGATAATTGCGAAAAATTTAAGGCAGCCGGACTGCGGGCCATTCACCTTTCTGGAACATCCTTTGGAAATGAAGTAACCATTTCGGGTAAAGTTCCAATGAATTCGGAAACTCATTTGCAGGAATATCAAGTAGCTGTAACAAACTTGGACAAGGTTCGTCAAATTGTACGCAGCGTTAAATAATCGCTAAATAATTCAGTTCCAGAACTAAAGAAATATCTTTGTAAAAAAGCAATTGCATGCCCCGATTTTTAATTATTCTGTCCATAATTTATATTGTTTCAGCCATTTATGGTTTTCAGGGGTTTAAAACCCTTTTTAAAAATGTATGGCTTCATTGGGCCTATGGATTGCTCTTTTTAGGAGCTTTGGCCAATTTCTTAATTCGTGTGCTTAACTACACCCCAGGAGATGGTATAAGGGGACAGATTGCCAATGCGGGTGGGATTTTCTTTTCGTTTTTGTTGCTTGGATTGGTATTTGGAATCTTTCTATTGCTTGAAGATATCGTTCGATTGTTTGTATTTGGATACAACAAAATAGCTGGGCTATCAGAAACCCAGACCCAATTTTTCCCTTCTCGTCGAAAATTTATCAGTGGAATTGCTCTTGGGATTGCTGCATTGCCATTCGGTGCCTTGCTCTATGGAATGTACAGGGGTAAATACAACTACAAGGTATTGAAGTATCAACTTGAGTTTGACGATTTGCCCGATGCTTTTGATGGTTATAAAATCACCCAGATTTCAGATGTGCACAGCGGTAGCTTTGATAATCGAAAAAAAGTGTCTTATGGCATTGATTTGATTAATGAACAACAAAGCGATGTTATTCTTTTTACCGGAGATATGGTAAATGATAAGGCTGAGGAAATGAAACCATGGGCGGATTTATTTGGAACCCTTGAAGCTAAGGATGGGAAGTACTCGATACTAGGAAACCATGATTATGGAGATTATACTCAATGGGAATCGGATGAAGCCAAAGCTGAAAACCTAGTTGACCTAAAGAATTTGCAAAAAGAAATGGGCTTTGATCTCTTGCTGGATACACATCGCTACTTAGAAAAAGATGGACAACGAATTGTTTTGTTGGGTGTTGAGAATTGGGGTAGAGGTGGATTTAAAAAAGCTGGAGATCTTGAAAAAGCAAAAACCGGCATTTCCAAGGATGATTTTAAAATATTGATGAGCCATGATCCATCGCATTGGGAAGATGTTGTTATCAAAGATGACTATCACTTCCAGCTTACCCTAAGTGGACATACCCATGGCATGCAGTTCGGAGTAGAGATTCCTGGATGGGTAAAATGGAGTCCGGTAAAATGGCGTTACAAGTATTGGGCGGGCGTTTATGAAGAGCTGGGGCAGTTCATTAATGTAAATCGTGGCTTTGGATTTATAGGTTATCCAGGTCGTGTCGGGATTTGGCCTGAAATCACTGTGATTACCCTTAAAAAGAAAGGTTTAACCTAAATTTAACGCCGTTCCTTTCCTTATAAAAACGGACTTCAGTAAAATTTTAACAAATTTTCTTACTTTTGGTTGGTAAACCGAGTAAGTATACATGTCTAAATTTGGTGAACTTATTGATGTAAAAGTGCCAGTGTTGCTGGACTTTTACGCAGAATGGAATGATCAATCCACCTCTATGCATCCTGTGTTGCGCGATGTAGCAGCTGCCTTAGGAGATAAAGGAAAAGTGATTAAAATCGATGTCGACAAAAACAAAGAGCTTTCACAAGCACTCCGCATCAAAGGGTTACCTACTTTGATGATCTACAAAAAAGGAGAAATGGTCTGGCGACAAAGCGGTGAACAGGATGCCAATACCCTTATTGGAATCCTAAATGAATATATCTAAGCCGATTTATTTTATTTTCAACCTATTGGACAGCGGCTGCTGAATCCGATATGGCTTCTATGGTGTCCAATGGAATAGAATCTTCAATGTCCGGATCGGGCATGGTGGGTTCTTCAAAAGCATCTTCATCTTCTCCAACAAACTGGGAGAATTTGTCTATGTACTCATTGAAAATCAAGGTTTCAGATTCAGCCAGTTCCCTATCCTGATTTTCGATAAGGATGTCAATGTTTCTCCTGTACGCCTGCATTTCGGTTAGGATGTCATCAATTTTGTCGTACTGCTCATCCAATGGAATACCGGAATAGTACTCCAATCGTTCTTGATAGACCTTTTTCAGTTTTTCAAAAAGCTCACGTGCCTTATCGGTTTCACCGACTTTGTAATATCCGTCTACAAAAGGCTCCACAAATGCATAAAACCCATATCGTTCAACAGGCATATTTGTCATGGCCATATCAATGATATCTTTGGCCTTATCTATCTTGTTTTCGGCAATCAATGTCTCCATCAAACGGGCAAGATTACTTCTGAAAGACAGACCTTGTGAACGTGTTTGGGGGTCGTGGTAAATGTCTCCGCTTGAATTTCCCCAATCCCACTTTTTGACGATATCATACATTAGGTCACTATCTATTCGACCCATTTCAAAGGAACTTCTGTTTTCGGTCTTAATGGGAACCAATTTGTAGGTCAAACCATCCAACTGCAAATAATCCTTCATCCAAATGTACTCTGCACTATCAAAGCTTCCACCGGAAAAATAGATGGGCCTTTTCCAATCGTTGTTGGCGATAAGGTCTAACATTAAAATCCTATTTTTTGGAAGCGCACTCTTTGGAAGGTCAATATCTATATAATCTACGATGAGATCAGCATCTTTCTCCTTGACCAATCCGCTTTCTAAAACATTCTTTTTGTTGACAGGAATCCTGATTTTATTGGTAGGATAATAAATGATATTTAAAGTGCCTTCGGGAACCTCACTAACATCAACACCTTGCTTTTCCAACAAATACTTATATCTGGTCTGAGGTTTATCACTTCCAATCCAATTCACAAAATCTTTGATACTCCACCTATTTTCTGTTATACCTTGATAATAAACAGCATCTCGTGAGCCATAACGATATTTATCATGGGTCAGTTGTGAAGGAATTGGGTCACTTTCATAGGCTTTTCGTTTCATCTGGTCTATATACCAATCTGTGGCAAAAAGGCTAGTGTTAACTACACGAACATCGGTTCGGTAGTCTTCAATTTCCTGCACATACCAGAGAGGGAAAGTGTCGTTATCCCCAATAGTAAACAAAATAGCTCCTGCATCTTCTTGACACGAATTTAAGTACGCCTTTGCCGTTGAATTTGCAGTAGCTCTACCTGAACGGTCATGATCATCCCAGTTCTGAAAGGCCATCAGCAAGGGAACTGCCAAAAGGCATATTACCGTAATCGCTGGGGCGGCTATCTTAGCTGATAAAAACTTCCTGAATTCATCAAATAGGCCATATACACCCATACCTATCCAAATACAAAAGATATAGAATGACCCCACTAGGGAATAATCTCTTTCCCTGGGTTGGAAAATGTAAGGATTGGTATAGAATTGAATGGCCAATCCGGTAAACATAAAAAAGACAAAGAGTGCCCAAAAGTGTTTTGGATTTTTGGAAACTTGAAAGACAATACCGATAATCCCAAGGAGTAGCGGTAAAAAGAAATAGGTGTTTCTGCCTTTGTTGTTTTCCCAGTCGCTGGGCAGGTTATTTTGACTCCCGAGTCTAAGGCTATCCACAAAACCGATACCACTTAGCCAATGTCCATTTTCATCATATCTACCCTGAACATCATTCTGTCGGCCAACAAAATTCCACATAAAGTAACGCATGTACATGTATCCAAATTGGAACTCGAACATGTACTTAATATTTTGCCAAACGGTGGGGGGTTCGACTTCGATATATTCACTAAACTCGCGTAAAAAACGAATGTATTGTTCGCCGTCAAGCTCTCCTCGGGCATAGGCATCTTTAAATTTGGCGACGGCCTCCCGCAGGTCGTTGTTTGATATATATTCCGACTTGATCTTAAACTCTAATACACCAAAATGGCGCATGTAATTTTCCGCATGTTGCTCACTCCAAAGTCTTGGTAAAAAACCTACATGCTTCTCATGCGGACCTTGAATGGCATTTTTATAATTATTGACAATCACATACTTGCCCAACTTTTCATCTTTCTCGTATTTTGGACGGTCGTCCTGGTCTTCTCCAGCTGGTGCGAAAGTATTGGAGTAATATGCCCCATAAAATGGACTTTCTACCCCTGGGTATTGCTCTCTGTTGTAGTACGCAAGAAGTGATCGAGCATCTGAAGGGTCATTTTCATTGACCACGGTATTGGCATTAGCTCTTATGGGCAACATCAACCAAGATGAAAAACCGAGCAAAAGAAACATCAAGCACAACACTATGATATTTCCTGAATGGAAGCCATTTTTTCTTGTGTAACGCAGGGCAAAATAAAAGGCTGAGATAAACAACAACCCCATTATGATTGTCCCCGAATTAAATGGCAGTCCAATGCTGTTTATGAAGAAAACTTCACTCCAACCGAATAATTTTAATACATAGGTCAAGGAAAATTTGTAAACCAACATTAGTAGGGTCACAACTATAATATTGGCCAACAAAAAGTTCTTTATTGTTGTTGTTTTGTATGTTTTGAAATAGTATAACAGGCCTATGGATGGGATGGCCAAAAAGCCCATAAATTGTATTCCGAAAGTAAGGCCGATTACAAAGCAAATGAGTAATAGCCATCGATGACCTCGAGGGTCGTCAAGATTGTCTACCCATTTTAGTCCCAGCCAAAGTAAAAGGGCCATGATTAAACTGGCCATGGCGTAAACTTCTGTTTCTACCGCATTGAACCAAAAACTATCGGAAAAGGTAAATGCCAGTGCGCCTACCAAACCACTTCCAAAAATGGCGATGGTCTTACTATTACTCAACGGTTTCTTTTTTGAAATCATTTTGCGGGTCAAATTCGTGATTGTCCAAAATGTGAACAATACTGCAAAAGCACTTGAAACAATGGAAACGGCATTGACCATCAAAGCAATCTTGGAGGAATCACCAAAAGCGAATATCGAAAAGAATGCACCGATCATTTGCAAAAGAGGAGCACCTGGTGGGTGACCTACCTGCAATTTGGAGGAGGTGGTGATATATTCACCTGCATCCCAAAAACTTCCAGTAGGTTCAACGGTAAGGGAATAAACGATAAATGCAATGGTAAAAGAGACCCATCCCAATATGGTATCCCATTTTTTGAAGTCTTTTGCAAACATAAAAGTTGGTGTTTACCAAGTTGAGGCGAATTTAGTAAATATAGTAGAGAAGACTATTGAATTTTGGAAAACCTTTAACAAGGGCACTTGCAAAAAATAAAGCTTGGAATCTTATCAAATTATTTGTTGAAACGAAAGTTTGTTTTAAATTTGCACCCTCTTAATGGTAAATGGCCCATGGTGTAATTGGCAACACAGCTGGTTTTGGTCCAGTCGTTCTAGGTTCGAGTCCTAGTGGGCCAACAAAAAATCCTCTTAATTTTAGAGGATTTTTTTATTGCCTCAATTTTATTGAGAGCTGTCCGCCACAGACATATGGCTTTTTAATGGGATTTATCCAAGATTTATTGGAAACACCATGAGTTGTAAACATCTTTTCTAACGGAACATTGGTAACCCCTCAGATGCGGCCAAAAAACCGGCAAGAGCCCCGAGAGTATTCAATGTGCAATGAATAATAATTCCCAAATAGACATTTTTCTTTTTCCAAACTATCCAACTTAAAATAATTCCGATTAAAACTGTAGCCATATAATTATGTGGCTGCCAAAAATGGTACAAACCAAAGAGTGCACCGTTTAAAATAGGAGCCCATTTTTTTAGGTAGGCCATTCGTGGTAATAAATACCCCCTAAAAAACAGTTCTTCAACAAGTGGTCCAATAATACCATCAATGAATATTCCCAAGAAAAATACTTTGGCGATAAGGGATAAATTTGCGCTTCCAAAGCCAGGGTCGAAATACCATTCGGGCAACCAGAAGAAAATGTTTTCTTTGATCCACAAGCCAATCGGGTATAAAGGAATGAAAACAACCAAACATGCCAACATTCCGATAAGTGACCATTTTATATATTGACCAACGGACAACTTTTCTGTGTATGCTATGACGTTTTTAAGGGTGTAACGTCCGTTTAGCTCTTTTCCTTTGCGGAGTAAATGTGTGGTCGCCAAAGGTGTTAGAACCAATAGTTCAACCAATAGCAAAGGTGCAAGTCCAGGGTATCCCATATCGACCAGATGTCCGCTTATAAGGATATATACAGCCAGAAAAATGATTCCCATATAGAAGTGGTACCATAATTGTTTTTTTAAAGTGATTTGATCCTGATAAATATCGAAGGTGTTTCCCATGAGGTCTGTTTTAAGATTCATGGAGCTAAATTGAATTGAAAATCGGACCTGTGCGACCGACTTTACGAAGTCGAACCAATTTAATGGGTTGGATTTCAGGAAATCAGAAGTCGAACTTAGGTTTTTAGTCTTCTGTATTCCGTTGGTGTAAGGCCAGTCCTGTTTTTAAATTGTGTGTTGAAAGAGGATTTGGAATTGTAACCTACAAGGTACATTACTTCTAAAATGGTCAATTTATCGTCTTGACTCTCCTTAAGGATTTTTTTGGCGGCTTCTACGCGATACCCATTAATTAAGTCAAAAAATGATTTTTTGAAAACTTCATTGATTGCCATGGAAACCTTTCGTGTATTCTCATTTATGGAAAGCGATAGCTGCTCCAAGGTTAAGTCAGGTTGAAAATGGATGGAATTTTGCTCTAAGGCGGAAAGCACTTTTTCAGAAATCATGTCAGCTTCTTCCTGCTCAAGTTTATTCTTAGCGGTGCTTGTGAATTTGACTCTTTCTACAACAAAAGGATGATCCAATGCCTTTACAATTATCCGGATAAGAATGAGGCCCATGCAAAGGGCCAGCAATGGTAATCCAATTTTAAAGTAAACATTTGGATTGTAATAAAAAAGGGTTGCCAGTAATGAAATAACCAATATTACAACTACCGCATTTAGGATGTCTTTTAGCCAATTGATATCATATTCCGAATAAAATGCATTCAGATTTTTAACAGTTTTTGAAACCATACCCTTTGCATGGAAAACATAGGCAAAAACGTGGGCATATATCAATAGTGCTCCGATGAAAGAGCCAATAGGCTGGTTCGAAGTCGATATGGAATGTAGTACTTCTAGTTTGTTTTCTAAAGGAAGTGAGTGATAGGTGGCCATGATGATAAAAAGTAGGCAGATAAATGGTAAAAGGTGTACTAGATCATTTTTTTTAAGAATGCCCCCTAGTATCCTTTTAGTGTAAAAAAAGAGCAAAGGGCCATAAAGTAATGAAGTGGAATCTATCCAGAGGGCCAATCGCGGAAATGTTTCGTAGAACCCCATCACAAAAGCTACGGCATCCAAAAAGTCCAGCGCCCATAAAAGAAAGAAGCCTCCCAACAGCCAATTTGAAGAAGGAACCCCCTTTTTTGAAACAAAAAGGTAAATTGCCAACAATCCAAACAATGTAATACAAGCAATGGAAAAGATTATGAAGAGATTCATTGTGGCAATTTGAGACAAAATAATGCAGATATGGATTAAATGCAAGAAAGATAATCTTGGGCGCCATCTTTTCAGAGCATGGTTTTAATTCTAAAAGAATCAAGAAGAAGCTACTTGAAAAGCATACTTTAATTTATATCTCTTGCAATTGCATCATGTAATATTTATTGTATATTTGCGCCACTGAACGGATATAAATGTATTCATGAGGGGACTTCTGGTCCCCTCTTTTATTACTTGATTTTATGTTAAGGGAGAAAGTAAAATCATTATTGAGCAAGGCTTTGGAAGAAAATCCATCCTTGTTTTTGATTGATTTTATGATAACAAATGATAATACGATCCGTGTGGTTTTAGATGGTGATGAGGGTGTCAATCTTCAAGATTGTATGAACATAAGCAGGGCCATCGAGCACAATTTGGATAGGGAAGAGGAAGACTTCTCTTTGGAAGTCACCTCGGCAGGAGCAGCTTCCCCATTAGAATTGCCACGTCAGTACAAAAAGAATATTGGTAGAAAATTAAAGGTAAGGACAGGTGAAGAAGAATTGGAGGGAAACCTGACCCAAGCCTCAGAAGAAAGTATTACCTTGGAGTGGAAGGCCCGTGAGCCAAAGCCTGTAGGTAAAGGAAAAGTTACAGTTCAGAAAAAACGGGACATTCCCTTTTCTGAAATCCATGAAGCAAAAGTGATATTAAAATTTTAATTGTAATTCAAAAATGGAAAACCTAGCGCTCATCGAATCCTTTTCGGAATTTAAGGACGATAAGTTTATAGATAGGGTAACCCTTATGGCAATTTTGGAAGATGTGTTCCGAAATGCACTCAAGAAAAAGTTTGGTTCTGATGAAAACTTTGACATCATTATCAACCCAGATAAGGGTGATTTGGAAATTTGGAGAAACCGAATCGTTGTAAAGGATGGAGAAGTTGAAGAGCCCAATGAGGAGATCTCTTTGTCCGAGGCCAGAAAAATTGAACCAGATTTTGAAGTGGGCGAGGATGTTTCGGAAGAGGTGAAACTAATGGACTTAGGTCGTCGTGCAATCTTAGCATTGCGCCAGAACCTGATTTCTAAGATTCATGAGCACGATAACACTACCATTTATAAGCAATTCAAGGATCTAGAAGGAGAAATATACACGGCTGAGGTGCACCATATTCGTCACAAAGCAATCATTTTGTTGGATGACGAAGGCAATGAGATTATCCTTCCAAAGGAAAAACAAATTCCATCTGACTTTTTCCGCAAAGGAGATAATGTCCGCGGCGTAATCGAAAGTGTTGAACTTAAAGGAAACAAGCCGGCAATTATCATGTCCAGAACATCACCAATTTTCTTGGAACAATTATTCTTCCAGGAAATTCCTGAGGTGTTTGATGGATTGATAACAATAAAGAAAGCTGTTAGGATTCCAGGTGAAAAAGCAAAAGTTGCCGTGGACTCTTACGATGACAGAATTGATCCAGTAGGAGCTTGTGTTGGAATGAAAGGATCTCGAATTCATGGAATTGTTCGTGAATTGGGTAATGAAAATATCGATGTAATCAATTGGACCAACAACTCACAGTTGATGGTCACAAGAGCATTAAGCCCAGCAAGAGTATCCTCTGTAAAGTTGAACGATGAAAAGAAAACAGCTCAAGTATATCTAAAGCCGGAGGAAGTTTCCAAGGCTATTGGTAGAGGTGGTCATAACATCCGTTTAGCTGGTCAATTAACTGGTTATGAGATTGATGTGTTCCGCGAAGGTGTAGAAGAGGATGTGGAATTGACGGAATTCTCAGATGAAATAGAAGCATGGGTCATTGAAGAGTTCAAAAAGATTGGACTGGACACAGCCCGAAGTGTTCTTGAGCAAGATGTGAAAGACCTTATCAAAAGAACTGATTTAGAAGAAGAAACTGTTCAAGAGGTAGTGCGCATCCTCAAAGAGGAATTTGAAGATTAAACTATATATTAGCAGCGAATTTTAGGGCAAGTAAAACAATTTATGGCAGGAAACCCAACAATACGACTCAACAAAGTTCTAAGAGAATTGAACATTTCACTGGATAGGGCAGTGGACTACCTTTTGTCAGTAGGTCATGACGTAGAGGCGCGTCCTACTACCAAAATCACGGATGAGGTGTATCAAGTACTGTTGGATGAGTTCCAAACGGACAAGAGTAAAAAAGTTGCTTCCAAAGAGGTTGGTGAGGAAAAGAGAAAGGAAAAGGAAGCGCTCAGAGTTCAGTTGGAACAAGAACAGGAAGAACGTCGACTTGCTAGGGAGAAAAGGAACGCTGAGCAAGTCATAAAGGCAAAAGCGGAACTTTCTGGTCCGAAAACAGTGGGTAAGATAGACCTGGATAAAAAGCCTGAGACTCCAGTAGAAGAAAAACCTAAGGAGGTAGCTGTGGAGGAACCTAAACCTGTGAAGGCTGAAAAGCCCAAAGAAGAGGTTGAGGTTAAAGAGGTTGCAAAACCAGTTGAGGCCAAAAAAGAAGAAGAGGAAGCCCCAGCCAAAGAGCCGGAGGCAATTCAAACCCAATACAAAAAACTTAGTGGTCCTAAGATAACTGGTGATAAAATTGACTTGTCTCAATTTAACAAGCCAAAGAAAAAGAAAGAGGAGCCAGCTAAAACATCTGGGAGAACTGCAAGTGATAACGATAGGAAGAAACGTAGAAAACGTATTGTTAGCAAGAATGCTCCTCAGCAGGGTGGTAATCGACCCAGAAATAATGGTCCAGTTAGAAAAGGAAACCAGCGAGCTGTTCCCAAGGTAGAGCCTACCGAAGAAGAAGTACAAAAACAGGTAAGGGAGACCCTTGAAAAACTTCAAGGTAAATCCAGTAAAGGAAAAGGTGCCAAGTACCGAAGAGAGAAAAGAGATCAGCATCGTCAGCAGACTGAGAAAGATCTTGAACAACAAGAATTAGAGAGTAAAATCTTAAAGGTTACAGAATTTGTGACCGTGAACGAGGTGGCAACCATGATGGATGTGACCACTACGCAAATTATTTCTGCATGTATGTCACTAGGAATCATGGTGACCCTGAACCAAAGATTGGATGCAGAAACACTTTCTATTGTCGCTGAGGAATTTGGATATGAAGTGGAGTTTGTAACCGCAGAAATTGAAGAATCCATTGAGGAAGAAGTTGATGCTCCGGAAGACTTGAAACCAAGAGCACCTATTGTTACTGTAATGGGTCACGTTGACCATGGTAAAACATCCCTTTTAGATTATGTTAGGGAAGAAAATGTGATTGCCGGAGAAAGTGGTGGTATTACCCAGCACATTGGCGCATATGGAGTTACCCTGGAAGATGGACAAAAAATAACATTCTTGGATACTCCAGGTCACGAGGCGTTTACCGCTATGCGGGCAAGGGGTGCACAAGTTACCGATATTGCAATTATTGTAATCGCTGCTGATGATGATATCATGCCGCAAACCAAGGAAGCAATTAGCCATGCCCAAGCGGCCAATGTTCCTATTATTTTTGCGATCAATAAGATTGATAGACCAACAGCAAATCCAGATAAGATTAAAGAAGGTCTTGCCGGGATGAATTTATTGGTGGAAGATTGGGGTGGTAAAATCCAATCACATGATATATCTGCGAAGACAGGAGATGGTGTAAAAGAACTTTTGGAAAAGGTGTTGCTTGAAGCTGAATTATTGGAGTTGAAAGCAAACCCTGACCGATTAGCAACGGGAACCGTGGTTGAGGCGTTCTTGGATAAAGGGCGAGGATATGTTTCCACAATTTTGGTGCAAACAGGAACCTTGGAAATTGGTGATTATGTTTTGGCAGGAACCTGTAGTGGTAAAGTAAAAGCCATGCAGGATGAAAGAGGAAAGAACATCAAAAAGGCCGGTCCAGCAACTCCTATTTCTATTTTGGGATTGGATGGAGCTCCGCAGGCCGGTGATCGATTCAATGTGTTGGAGGATGAGCGTGAAGCAAAACAAATTGCTACCAAGCGTTCGCAACTACAACGTGAACAATCTGTTAGGACACAGCGTCATATTACACTCGATGAAATCGGAAGAAGGATTGCGCTTGGTGACTTCCAGGAACTGAACATTATTCTTAAAGGTGATGTTGATGGATCTGTTGAAGCATTGACGGATTCTTTCCAGAAATTGTCTACCGATGAGATTCAAGTGAATATCATTCATAAAGGCGTAGGAGCTATTACAGAATCTGACGTATTGTTGGCAAGTGCCTCCGATGCGATTATTATCGGATTTAATGTAAGACCAATGGGTAATGCTCGAGCAGTGGCCGATAAGGAGGAAATCGATATCAGAATGTACTCCATTATCTACGACGCTATCAATGATCTTAAAGATGCGATGGAAGGTATGTTGTCTCCTGAAATGAAAGAGGAGATTACAGGTAATGCCGAGATTAGGGAGACCTTTAAGATTTCCAAAATCGGAACCATTGCAGGTTGTATGGTAACAACTGGTAAGATCTTTAGGAATTCGCAGATTCGTCTGATTCGTGATGGAGTTGTCATATTCACTGGAGAATTGACGTCTCTTAAACGATTCAAGGATGATGTTAAGGAAGTATCCAAAGGATATGACTGTGGATTACAGATTAAGAACTATAATGATATAAAAGAAGGTGATATTGTTGAAGCCTTCCAAGAGGTGGCGGTCAAGAAAAAACTGTAACCTTTATTAACAAAGAATAAAAAATCCCGCCTAAGCGGGATTTTTTTATTGGATTTATTTTCCTTCTGGTTTTAAAAGAATTGCCTCCGGATATTTTTTTCTCACTTCCATGTATTTACGTTCTGCTTCAAGTTTTGTCTTAAATTTCCCTAAACGCACACGATAGGTCGGTGATTCAAATTCAATTTTAGAATACCAACCAGCAAAATCGATATCTACTTTTGTTTTTAAATTTTGAGCCTTCTGATAGCTCCCAAAACCTACTTGAATCTGATAAAAATCAGACTTGGAATTGACTTGAGTATACAATTTCAGTAACTCGTCTATACGTGGATCTTGTTCAATGGTAATGTTACCTTCCTGTGCAGAAACGTGTAGTGCAAAACCAGCAAAAAGGGCTATAGATACAAGGGTTTTCATAATTTTCGACCGCTTTTCCAAATTGTGATTATACAAATGTAATTTATTCAGTTTTAAACCAAGGAAATGCATATTATTTAGAATGTTTATAAATTATATATTATAAATACCTTAACATTTTAAAAAATGTGACTATGTCGTACTTTTGTGACCAATTTTAGGCCGAGAAAAGCTATTGTTCTCAGTATCAATGGAAATAACCGTGCCAAAGATTTCGACAGAAATTTCGTTAATATGAAAAAGGTTTTATACCGCCATCTATTTTCTAAAGTTTTAGGTTTATCCCTCCTATTTTTTTCCGTTTCAATTTTTGCGCAAGAAGAAGCAGCTGAAGCTTCTGGTGGTGATGCTGCCAAGGGAAAGCAGCTCTTTAACCAGAACTGTGCAGCCTGTCACTCTTTGGACAGAAAAATGACGGGACCTGCATTGGCAAATGTAGAAGCGAGATTGTTAGAAGACGAAGGACTGGATAAAGAATGGCTTTATACTTGGATTAAGAATAGTCCAGGGATGATTAAGTCAGGTGACTCCTACGCCAACAAGATTTATGCTGAATACAATCAAGCGGCGATGACGGCATTCCCGACTTTGTCAAATCAAGATATCGATGATATTTTGGCATATACTGCGGCTCCACCTAAAACAGCTGTTAAGGGTCCTGAAGGTCCTGAAACGCCGTTGACTCCATCTGAACCAGGTATCTCTAACGAATTAATATTAGGTGCACTGGCATTGGTTTTTGGCCTGTTGGTCATCATGTTGCTTTTGGTTAATAAGACATTGCGAAGAATAGCCGAGGCCAATGGAGTGGTGTTGGAAAAAGAAAAAGCTGAAAAGAGAATCCCAATATGGAAAGCTTTTGCTCAAAATCAGTTTTTGGTTTTGGTTACTGCTATTTTCTTGTTGTTGGCCAGTGGATATTTTGCCTACGGATGGATGATGCAGGTTGGTGTTGACCAAGGTTATGCGCCGGTACAGCCAATTCACTATTCACATAAAATCCACGCAGGAGACAATAAAATTGAATGTAAGTATTGTCACTCTTCCGCTAGAGTTTCTAAACATTCAGGAATACCATCTTTGAACGTTTGTATGAATTGTCACAAATCAATTTACGAGTACAAAGGAAATCCTGAGGGACCTAGTGCGGAAGATTTGGCAAATGGATATACCAATGAATTCTATACCGGCGAAATCAGGAAGTTGTACAAAGCCGTTGGATGGGATGAAGAGAATCAACAATATACAGGTGAGACACAGCCAGTAGAATGGGTTAGAGTACACAATTTGCCTGATTTTGCATATTTCAATCACTCACAGCACGTTTCCGTTGCTGGAATCGAATGTCAGACATGTCATGGTCCAGTAGAAGAAATGGAGATAATGGAGCAGTTTGCACCATTGACCATGGGATGGTGTATTAACTGTCACAGGGAAACAAATGTGAAAATGGAGGGTAATGAATACTACGAAGCTATCCATGCAGAACTTTCCAAGAAATATGAAGTGGAAGAATTGACTGCCGCAATGATGGGTGGTTTGGAATGTGGTAAGTGTCACTATTAAGAATTAAAAGAAGATAATCTCAGATATATCGTATGGCATCAAACAAAAAATATTGGAAAAGCGAAGCGGAGTTAAATCCGAACGATTCCATTGTTGAGACGCTAAGACAAAATGAATTTTCGGAAGAAATCCCGGTTGATGAGTTTTTAGGAGATAAAGAAAACCTATCAGCTTCAACAACCAATAGAAGGGATTTTCTAAAATATGTTGGATTCAGTACCGCGGCTGCAACTGTTGCTGCCTGTGAAGGTCCTGTTCACAAATCCATCCCATATGTTGTGCAACCGGATACTATTGTGCCAGGAGTTGCAAACTACTATGCGACAACCATAGCAGATGGATTTGATTTTGCCAGTATTTTGGTAAAAACCCGAGAAGGAAGACCTATCAAGATTGAAAATAATACCGATGCCAAGGTGAATGGTAGTGCAAATGCACGTGTTCAAGCATCTGTGTTGACTTTATATGATAGCAAAAGGGTTCAAGGGCCGATGGCTAATGGAGAACCTATCGAATGGAAGGTGTTGGATGCTACAGTAAGAGCAAAACTGGGGAGCTTGAAAGGTTCGAACAGACAGATTGCCTTATTGACCCAAACCTACGCCAGTCCATCTACTGAAAAGTTGATTGCCGAATTCAAAGCTGAATTTGGGGACAATGTAAACCATGTAACGTACGATGCCATTTCTGAAGATGCTGCCTTGAATGCTTTCAATGCGGCCTATGGAGAAAGAGCATTAGTGGACTACGATTTTGAGAAAGCGGATGTAATTGTGTCCTTCGGAGCTGATTTCTTAGGAGATTGGCAAGGCGGAGGATATGATGGCGGATACGCTAAAGGACGTGTTCCAAAAAATGGAAAAATGTCCAAGCACATTCATTTGGAATCCAATATGTCACTGTCTGGAGCTAATGCGGATAAGCGTTACCCGATGACGGCTGCACAGCAGAAAATTGCGTTGGCCAAATTGTATGGTAAGCTAAACGGAACCAATGTAGGTGGAGGAACTTCTGATGTGGACGAAGCCGTTGATAAAATTGCTGCAGAAATCAGAAAAGCTGGAAGTAAAGCTGTTGTGGTTACAGGTCTAAACGATGTTAACGCGCAAACGGTTGTTCTGGCTATCAATAAGTTGCTTTCAAGTGAAGCTTTTGATACGGAAAACCCAAAATATGTTCGTCAAGGTGATGTTGCCAAGGTGAACAAATTGGTTTCCGATATGAATTCTGGCAGAGTAGGGGCTTTGATTATTGACGGAGTTAATCCGGTATATTCATTACCAAATGCTGAGGACTTTGTTGCTGGATTAGAGAAAGTTGATGTTTCTGTAAGTTTTGCTTTCAATAATGATGAAACTGCCCAATCTGTTGGATATGTAGCAGCTGCTTCGCACTATTTAGAATCTTGGGGAGATGCCCAATTGAAAAAAGGACAATATAGTCTTATGCAACCTGCTATCCGTGAGTTGTTCGATACCAGACAATTTCAGTCTGCTTTATTGACTTGGATGGGTAGTGATAAGACCTATTACGAATACATTAAAGAAAATTGGGACACTGCTATTTTACAAGGTTCCGATTGGAATCAGGCGTTGCAAGATGGTGTTTTTGTGGCTTCGGCAAGTGCAGAAGTTGCAGAAGAGCCGGTAGCTGCTCCAGTTGAAGCTGAAGAAGAACAGTGGGAAATCGCTCCAATCGCATCTTCGATAAGAGCTTTGGTCGGCGCCACCAGTCAAGGAACTGAATTGGTATTGTACTCCAAAGTGGGGATGGGAGATGGTCGTCAGGCCAACAACCCATGGCTACAAGAATTCCCTGATCCAATTTCAAGAGCGTCATGGGATAACTATGTTACTGTTTCCAAAGCAGATGCTGAAAAATTAGGATTGAAAAATCATAATGTTGCGAATGGTGGATTAAATGGAAGCTACGTTAAGCTTACTGTTGATGGCACTGTGCTTGAAAATGTCCCGGTAATCATTCAACCAGGTCAAGCCAATGGAACAGTTGGTCTTTCCTTTGGATATGGGAAACAAGCTGGTATGCAGGAGGAATTGGCGACAGGAGTAAATGCTTATACCTTATATAAGAACTTTTCCGATGTGCAATCGGTCAGTATAGAAAAAACGGCTGGAGAGCATGAATTTGCATGTGTGCAGTTGCATAATACGTTGATGGGGCGTGGAGATATCATCAAGGAAACCACCTTGGAGATTTTCAATACCAAAGACCATCACGAGTGGAACCATATGCCTCAGGTTACATTGAATCATCAAGAGATTCCTGTGACTTCTCCAGATGCAGACCTTTGGGAAGAATTTGATCGTTCCATAGGACATCACTTTAACTTGTCAATCGACCTAAATGCATGTACCGGATGCGGTGCCTGTGTGATTGCATGTCATGCTGAGAACAATGTTCCTGTTGTAGGTAAACAGGAGGTTCGAAAATCAAGAGATATGCACTGGTTGCGTATTGATAGATATTATTCTTCCGAAGACACTTTTGAGCAAGATGATGAGAAGAAAGAATCAATGGATGGTCTTTGGGGCGACAATGGTTCTTTGGGAGGATTTGGAGAAATGGAAGACCCTTCTGTTAATCCTCAAGTAGCATTTCAGCCTGTAATGTGTCAGCACTGTAACCACGCACCTTGCGAAACGGTTTGTCCAGTTGCTGCAACATCACACGGTAGACAAGGTCAAAACCAAATGGCTTACAATCGTTGTGTAGGTACTAGATATTGTGCCAATAACTGTCCTTATAAAGTACGTCGATTCAACTGGTTCCTATATGCCGATAATGATGAGTTTGACTTCAACATGAATAATGACCTTGGTAAAATGGTTATTAATCCTGATGTCAATGTTCGATCTAGAGGTGTTATGGAAAAATGCTCAATGTGTATCCAAATGACACAGAAAACTATTTTGGATGCTAAGCGTGAAGGTAGAGTCATCAAGGATGGAGAGTTCCAAACAGCATGTTCTGCAGCCTGTAGCAGCGGAGCTATGGTATTTGGAGACATCAATGATAAAGAAAGTAAGGTTGCCGAGTTGAAGGAAGATGATAGAATGTACCATTTATTGGAGCATGTAGGCACAAAACCCAATGTGTTCTACCATGTTAAAGTGAGGAACACCAACGAGGCTTAATCAATAAATAAAGAAGTAACAAGAAGATAAATTATGGCGTCGCATTACGAAGCACCTATTCGAAAGCCCTTAGTACTTGGAGACAAAGGATACCACGATGTTACCGTGGATATCGCCGCTCCTGTGGAAGGAAAAGCCAATAAGCATTGGTGGATTGTTTTCACCATTGCCTTGGTAGCATTTCTTTGGGGTATAGGATGTATCATTTATACCATTTCTACCGGTATCGGAGTTTGGGGTCTGAACAAGACTGTTAACTGGGCTTGGGATATTACAAACTTTGTTTGGTGGGTAGGTATTGGTCACGCAGGAACCCTGATATCAGCGGTATTATTGTTGTTCCGTCAAAAATGGAGAATGGCGATTAATCGTTCTGCAGAGGCGATGACCATATTCTCGGTAATTCAGGCAGGTCTTTTCCCAATTATACACATGGGACGTCCATGGTTGGCGTATTGGGTACTTCCAATTCCTAACCAATTTGGCTCATTGTGGGTAAACTTTAACTCACCGCTACTTTGGGATGTATTTGCGATTTCAACATATCTATCTGTTTCCTTGGTTTTCTGGTGGACGGGATTATTACCTGATTTTGCAATGATTCGTGACAGAGCGGTAAAGCCTTTCCAAAAGAAGATTTACAGTCTATTAAGCTTTGGATGGACAGGTAGAGCAAAAGACTGGCAACGTTTTGAAGAAGTTTCATTGGTTTTGGCAGGTTTGGCAACACCACTGGTACTTTCTGTACACACCATTGTATCCTTTGACTTTGCCACTTCGGTAATTCCAGGATGGCACACCACCATTTTCCCTCCGTATTTCGTTGCGGGAGCGATTTTCTCTGGATTTGCCATGGTGAACACCCTTTTGATCATTATGAGAAAGGTGTGTAGTTTGGAAGCATATATCACTGTTCAGCATATTGAATTGATGAACATTGTAATCATGATTACAGGTTCTATTGTTGGATGTGCCTATATCACTGAGTTGTTCATCGCATGGTATTCAGGAGTGGAATACGAACAATATGCCTTTTTGAACAGGGCTACAGGACCTTACTGGTGGGCTTACTGGTCCATGATGACCTGTAACGTGTTCTCACCACAGTTTATGTGGTTTAAAAAATTACGTACCAGTATCATGTTCTCTTTCTTCATTTCCATAGTGGTAAACATTGGAATGTGGTTTGAGCGTTTCGTAATTATCGTTACCTCATTGCATAGAGATTACCTTCCATCTTCATGGACGATGTTCTCTCCAACCTTTGTTGATATTGGAATATTCATCGGGACCATTGGTTTCTTCTTTGTGCTATTCTTGTTGTACTCACGAACATTCCCTGTAATTGCTCAGGCAGAAGTAAAATCTATTTTGAAATCTTCAGGGGAACGATTCAAAAATCTACGCGATGCAGGAAAGCCGTTGTATCAAACTCCTTCCAAAGGAAGTGCAACTGTTGAAAAGGCGGCTCCAAAAGAAGAAAGTCCCGAAGCTGATACTGCTAAAGTTTCTTCCTTGTTGGATTCCATCGGAACCTTCGATGCGGCTACAGAAACTGCCGATGATTTGAAAAAAGTAAAAGGAATTGGTCCACAAATGGAGCAGACCTTGAACCAAATAGGGATTTTTACTTTCGCGCAGGTAAGTAAAATGACGGAAAAAGAATATGATTTGTTGGATTCAATCACTGGTTCGTTCCCTGGAAGGGCGCAACGAGATGATTGGGCTGGACAAGCGAAAACGTTAAACGATAAAAAGTAATTATGGCATCAAAAGTTATACAGGCACTTTATAATGATGATGATGTGTTGATGCATGCCGTAAAAAAGGTTAGGGCAGAGCACCATCATATTGAAGAGGTGTACACACCTTTTCCAGTGCACGGTTTGGACAAGGCAATGGGCTTGGAAGATACCCGAATTGCGATTACGTCTTTTATGTACGGTTGTTTGGGATTGACAGTGGCTATTGTTATGATGAACTATATCATGATTGAAGACTGGCCACAGGACATTGGAGGTAAACCAAGTTTTAGCTATTTGGCAAATATGCCGGCTTTTGTTCCAATCATGTTTGAGATGACCGTATTCTTTGCAGCCCACTTAATGGTGATTACATTTTACCTCAGAAGTAGGATGTGGCCATTCAAGAAAGCCGAAAATCCCGATGTAAGAACCACTGATGATCATTTTTTAATGGAAATTGGATTGGGAGACAATGAAAAAGAATTGACAGCACTACTTTGGGAAACAGGAGCTGTAGAAATAAATGTTACAGAAAAGGAGTCTTAAAAATATGAAGCATTTAGGTAAAATAAGTGTTGTTTTGGTTTTGGTCCTTTCTTTTGCGGCTTGTGCCGATAAGAATCATCCAAACTACCAATATATGCCAAACATGTACGAGCCTGTAGGTTATGAAACGTATCAGGGCGTTGACAATGGATTGTTTCCACAGGGAACTGAGGCTATGCTTCCTGCTGAAAATACAATCCCTAGAGGATATATGCCATACAAGTTTGAAAACACTCCAGAAGGAAAAGAATTGGCAAGATTGGAACCAAGTCCATTGGATTCATTGCAAAGCGAAGCTAATTTGGCCAAAGGAAAAGAGTTGTATGACATTTACTGCGCTATCTGCCATGGACCAAAAGGAAAAGGGCAGGGTACTTTGGTAAAGCGTGAAAAAATATTGGGGGTTCCTAGTTATGATGATGTTGCACGAAACATTACAGTGGGAACAACATACCACACCATATATTATGGACTGAACTCCATGGGATCCTATGCCGCACAATTGGCCAATGAAGAAGAGATGTGGCAAGTATCCGAATACGTAATGAAGTTAAAGGAAGACCTAACAAAATAATTGGATAAGAGCATACTATGTATACATTTTCAAACAAGCTAAAAATGGGATCTTTCATCGCGATGGCGTTGGGATTGATTTGTTTAGCAACTGGATTTTTAAATGCTCCCAGCACCGTGGAAGAAGCCAAGGAAATGGTGGCAGCTGCGCATGATGATGGACATGGAAGTGGACATGCAGAAGAAGCTGTACACGTTGCAGATGACGCACATGGCGAAGAGCACGATGCCTCACATGATGAGCATTTGTTGCACCAATTACAAAATAGGCCTTGGGCAGCATTGTATGTCGGAGCTTTCTTTTTCTTTATGATTGCTTTGGGTGTTTTGGCTTTTTATGCCATTCAACGGGCTGCACAAGCAGGATGGTCGCCCATGTTGTTCCGTGTTATGGAAGGGATTACCGCATATTTGGTTCCTGGTGGGATTATTGTGTTTGTGATCTTGGTGCTTTCTGTACTGCATATGAATCATATGTTTGTATGGATGGATGCTGATACCGTAGCCCATGATAAATTACTTCAAGGAAAAGCTGGGTACCTTAACCCAACATTCTTTTTAGTGCGAGCTGCTATTTTCTTGGGTGGGTGGATTGCATATAGAGAAATATCAAGAAGATTGTCACTGGCTCAAGACGAATCTGATGACAATTCCAACTTCGTAAAGAATTTTAGATGGTCCGCCGGGTTCTTGGTGTTCTATCTAATTACCGAATCAATGATGTCATGGGATTGGATCATGAGTTTAGACCCTCACTGGTTCAGTACCTTGTTTGGATGGTATGTATTTGCCAGTATGTTCGTTTCAGGAATTACAGTAATCGCTATTATCTCCATCTATCTTAAATCCAAAGGATATTTGGAAAATGTAAACGACAGCCACATTCATGATTTGGCCAAGTTTATGTTCGCTATCAGTATATTCTGGACCTACTTATGGTTTTCTCAGTTTATGTTGATTTGGTACGCAAATATTCCAGAAGAAGTAACCTACTACATAGCTAGGTTCCAGGATTATAAAGTGCCTTTCTTTACCATGTTGGCCATGAACTTCATCTTTCCCATATTGGTGTTGATGAACAGTGATTACAAACGGATTAATTGGTTTGTGATAATGGCTGGTATCGTAGTATTGTTCGGTCACTATTTGGATGTATTCAATATGGTGATGCCGGCAACCGTTGGTGACCAATGGCATTTTGGTGTACCTGAAATAGGAGGAATATTGTTCTTTGGCGGATTGTTCGTGTTCTGGGTGTTCAATACACTTACCAAAGCACCATTACAGCCAAAACGCAACCCATTTATTGAAGAAAGTAGACAATTTCATTATTAATACGATTAAGTCTTAGAAAGAGATACAATGACTGCATTATTAACATTGACTGTTTTAGTTCTGGTAGCAATCGCAATCTGGCAAATGACCAAGATTTTTGAATTGTCGCAGCTAAAATCAGACTATTCAGAGGTAGCCAACGATTCGGATAACAATTACAACGGTTATCTAATGTTCGCATTCCTGATTTTTATCTACGGAATTACCATATTCAGTTTTGCAAAATATTCCAAGATGCTGTTGCCGGAGGCATCATCGGCCCATGGTGGAGAGTATGATCAGCTAATGTGGGTGTCCTTTGCCATTATCTTCTTTGTGCAATTTATTACACAGGCATTGTTGCACTACTTCGGATACAAGTATCGTGGAAAAGAAGGACAGAAAGCACTTTTCTTTGCTGATAATGACCGTTTGGAATTCATCTGGACAATTATTCCTGTTATTGTTTTGGCGGGATTGATTCTTTGGGGATTATACACCTGGACCAACATTATGGATATCAATGATGAAGATGATCCTCTTATCGTTGAACTCTATGCACAGCAATTTAATTGGAGCGCTCGATACGGTGGTGAAGACAACGTTTTGGGAGATGCTAGTGTACGTTTAATTGATATTGATCGTGCCAATGTGCTTGGTTTGGATGAATCAGACCCGAATTCCTCAGATGATGTGATTGTAAAAGAACTGCACTTGCCTGTTGGACGTAAGGTCAACTTCATGATGCGTTCACAAGATGTATTGCATTCCGCTTACATGCCTCACTTTAGAGCGCAAATGAACTGTGTTCCAGGTATGATTACCCAGTTCTCATTTACGCCTACAAAAACTACAGAAGAAGTCAGATTGGATCCCGATGTGATCGATAAGGTAAAAAGAACAAATGCCATAAGAGCAAAACGTGCTGCGGCAGGCGAGCCTAACTCCGATCCATGGGAATTTGATTACGTATTACTATGTAACAAGATTTGCGGGAAGTCACACTACAACATGCAGATGAAGATTATTGTAGAGACTGAAGAGGAGTTCAATAAGTGGATGGCAGAACAGACCACTTTCAAAGAAACTGTTGCACCCGTAGAATAATAATAAGAAAGGAAAAGAACCTTAATAAAACTTAGAAGAGATTATGTCAGCTACTGGACACGAACACGGACACGAAGATCATGGACATCATCATAAAGAAACTTTTGTAACCAAGTATATCTTTAGTCAAGACCATAAGATGATTGCCAAGCAATATCTTATTACAGGTGTCTTGATTATGGGATTCATTGGAATTGCGATGTCTTTGTTCTTTAGAATGCAATTGGCATGGCCAGGAGAATCTTTTGCCGTATTTGAGATGTTTTTGGGTAAATGGGCTCCTGACGGGGTTATGGATGCTGACATGTATTTGGCATTGATAACCATGCACGGAACCATTATGGTATTCTTTGTACTTACCGCTGGATTGAGTGGTACCTTTAGTAACTTATTGATTCCATTGCAAATTGGAGCTCGTGATATGGCTTCTGGTTTCTTGAACATGCTTTCGTTTTGGATGTTCTTTGTATCAGCCGTAATCATGGTTATTTCATTATTTGTTGAAGCGGGTCCAGCAGCAGCTGGATGGACAATCTATCCACCATTGAGTGCATTACCTTCTGCTCAACCAGGTTCTGGAGCGGGTATGACGCTTTGGTTGGTGTCGATGGCGATATTCATCGCATCATCACTTCTAGGATCTTTGAATTATATCGTAACCGTATTGAATCTAAGAACAAAAGGAATGTCAATGACACGTTTGCCGTTGACAATCTGGGCATTCTTTGTAACGGCCGTAATCGGTGTGATTTCTTTCCCTGTACTACTTTCTGCAGCGTTGTTGCTGATTATGGATAGAAGTTTTGGAACCTCTTTCTTTTTGTCTGATATTTTCATTCAAGGTGAAGTATTACATTATCAAGGAGGATCTCCCGTATTGTTTGAGCACTTGTTCTGGTTCTTGGGTCACCCTGAGGTATATATTGTGATTCTTCCAGCGATGGGTATTGTATCCGAAGTGATGGCCGTAAATGCACGTAAACCTATTTTTGGTTATCGTGCGATGATTGCTTCCATTTTGGCAATTGCGTTCCTATCAACAATTGTATGGGGTCACCATATGTTTATCTCCGGAATGAATCCATTCTTGGGATCCGTATTTACATTTACAACATTATTGATTGCTATTCCTTCAGCGGTTAAAGCCTTTAACTGGATAACAACTATATGGAAAGGAAATCTACAGCTCAATCCAGGAATGCTCTTTTCAATAGGGATGGTTTCCACCTTCATAACAGGAGGTCTAACGGGAATTATTCTTGGTGATAGTACCTTGGATATCAATGTGCATGACACCTATTTCGTTGTGGCTCACTTCCACCTGGTGATGGGTATATCAGCCTTATATGGTCTTTTTGCAGGAGTATATCATTGGTTCCCTAAAATGTTCCAAGGTAGAATGATGAACAAGAATTTGGGATATGTCCACTTTTGGGTAACAGCTATTGGTTCCTATGGAATTTTCTTCCCTATGCACTTTGTGGGTATGGCCGGAGTTCCGCGTAGATATTATGAGAATACAGCTTTCCCAATGTTTGATGAATTAACGAACGTACAGGTTTTAATGACAGTATTTGCCATTATTACAGCTGGTGTTCAATTAGTGTTCGCTTTCAACTTTGTTAGAAGTATTTTCTACGGAAAGAGAGGACCTTTGAATCCATGGAAAGCAACAACTTTGGAATGGACAGCCCCGCAAGAACATATGCATGGTAACTGGCCAGGTGCAATTCCACATGTACACCGTTGGGCATATGACTATAGTAAAACGTATGAAAATGGGGAATATATACTCCCAGGTCAAGATTTTGTGCCACAAACGGTTCCTTTACAAGACAACGAGGAAGAGCTGAATCACTAGTAACTTCCATTTAAAATACACGCCCATCCATCCGGATGGGCTTTTTTGTTTAAAGAGTTTGGTACGGCAATTGTTAGCTCTAATTGTAATATCTTTAATAACCCTTTAAAACGAACACTTGTGAAACATTTAGCCTTACTACTGTTATTGTTGTGTCATATTACAGCTATGGCCCAACGCAAGCCAAAAATTAAGGGAAGCCGTATTGTGACTCAAGTCAATGATGAACTTCCGGCTTTCAATGCCATTCAGCTTAATGACGACTTAGATATCCTTTTAAAAAAGTCTTTTGGTCCGGGTTATGATATTGTCGCTGATGATAATCTGATTGATATTTTAAAGTTTCGGGTGGAGGACAGTACCCTTATCATTAGCTCTTTTTATAATGTTACTGCTAAAAAACAATTCGACATCACCATTAACTACACCGAGCTCAAAGCAATCACCTTAAAAAGGGGGAGCATTACCGTTGATGACGTTATCAGTAGTGATGAATTATTTGTAGATGCCTTTGAAAATACGAGATTAAACCTGAAAGCTAGTGCCGCCGTAATGGATATTAATATGGAAGGAATTAGCAAAGGGGATTTTAATGTTGACGTTGATTCCCTCAACGTAAGTATTAGCAACAGGGCGGAGGCCTATATTTATGCGGTTAATGAAACAAGTCTTGTTGAATTGGATGAAAATGGAATGTTGACCTTTGAGGGCACATCCGATAGAATCCAAGGAAATTTTTTAGGTAACTCTAGATTCAAGGGCGAGAAAATGGAAGCTGGTTCATTCAATGTCAATGTGGAAAATACAGCAAGTGCTAGAGTCTACGCGTTTAGGGATTTGGAACTTCGTGCAAAGGGAAACACCAAAACCTATCTTTATGGAAATCCGCAGATAACCATTCTGGAATTTATGGATACCTCCCAGTTGATCAAGAAATTAGAATAATCCTATGTTGCAATGGGAGCCGAAAGACAATGCTCGGGTATTCCAAAACCATCGACCAATACCTCAATATGTGGGCGAAATTCCGTGGACAAACGCTCTACACGCTGCCGTATGGCTTTTGACTTAGTTCCACCAAAATATCCTTGTTCCAAATACCACCTTGAATCTTCATGCAACTGGTTCAGTGCATAAAGAGTTCCCAATTTAGCCATTAGGTCTCTGTACTTTTCATCTGTGATGGTGCGGTGATGCTCTTCAAAGACCTGATAAGCCAATTCAACACTATAGGCTTTTCCCAATGCCAACAAATGGGTCTGAACCTTTAGAAAAGCTTGATAGGAAGGAACACCCTTTTTGATATAATTCCGAATGCGCATGGCCAAGGTGTATGTCAATCTGCGAGTACGATAATTAAATGCATGTTTGTGGAATTTTGGATTGTATAAATGTTCCGAATCTACTTTATTGGAATAAATAGGATTGATAACAGCAAGTTTATCTGACAACTGCGAGCGCAATAATTTTAATACTGAGGCGAACCCTGCACTATTGAACTCTGACTTAAAATCTGATAATATGCCCTTGGCGGCAAGTTGTAGCAGAACGTTGTTGTCCCCTTCAAAAGTGGTGAATATATCAACATCACCTTTGAGGTCGGCAATCCGATTTTCTAACAAATACCCTTTTCCCCCACAAGCTTCCCGACATTCTTGAATCGTGGTATTGGCAAACCAAGTGATAACAGACTTTAAGCCAGCGACCTGTGTTTCCACCTTTCTTTTATCTGGTTGGGTATCGTCGCTATACCTTTTCATCATTTCCTCTAGGGTGAAATGATATACATAGGCACTTGCAATTGCCGGTGTCAAACGAAGCTGGTGTGTTGGATAATCCATGATTAAATCTTCCTGGATTTTCACGGTATCATTAAATTGCCTTCGGTTCAATGCATGTTTCACGGCAATGGTCAATGCCATTTTAGCTCCGCCCAATGCACCTTTGGCCACACAAATACGTCCTCCTACTAGGGTGCCCAGCATGGTAAAGAATCTTTTGTTCGGATTTTTGATTGTGGAATAATAGGAGCCATCATCTTTGATTTCCCCATACTTATCCAATAGATTCTCTCTTGGAACACGTACTTGGTCAAACCAGATTTTCCCGTTGTCAACGCCATTCAATCCAAGTTTGTAACCGTTGTCTTCAACAGTGATTCCTTTAAATAGGTTACGATCCTTATCCCTAAGAGGAACCAGAATAGCGTGTACCCCTTGATTTTTTCCATCTACAATAAGTTGAGCGAAAACGGAGGCTATCTTTGAATGCAATGCGTTACCAATATATTCTTTATTGTCATTTTCACCTGGAGTGTGTATTACAATAGAATCGGTTTTCTTGTCATAGGTTGCTGTTGTTTTAATACCTCTCACGTTAGAACCGTGACCCGTTTCGGTCATGGCAAAACATCCCAGTAGGGTAGCCTTTCCAGCATTAGTTAGATACCTGTCATGATGTTTTTTAGTGCCCAGTTTTTGGATACTTCCACCGAAAAGACCAAATTGAACCCCAAATTTCACGGCCAGACTTCCATCCACATACATCAAATGTTCAAATATGGCAGCATAGGCAGGCATGTTACCAGTGCCACCAAATGCTTCCGGATATGCCATGGCGCCATATCCCATTTCACCCAAAAGGGAAACCTGTTTTAAAACGTGATTTCGAAAGTCGTTTTTATCTCGGAGGACGGTCCATTTAAAAACATCTTGATCAAGAAAAGAACGAAACGCATCGACCTCAGATACATGAGGTCCCTTGAGCAGTGTATCCAGACTTCGGGCATTGTATTGATTTGAAGTCTTTTCATGCACAACTTCAACATCAAATAAATGATTGTAATGATTGGGCTGTATCCCTAAGTTAATTTCAATATGTTTCAAATGCTCGTTAAAATCGCATTGCGAACAATGAAAGTCGCCCAATCGCTGACTTAATGAAGCTAGTGGATATGTATCACTTTCAATTAGTTTGATTTTGGAATTGTTGATGGTCTGTTTCCATTGTTTAAATTCATTGTCCGATGGTGGTTGTTCCCTATTGAGCCATTTCAGTAGCTGCTTTTTTTCACCCACATCTAATGTAGAATCATCCTCAATGGTTTTTTTAACCACGGAAATTTCAGAAGCAGAAAGCAAATCGTCCGACCAGATTACATAGAAAAATGGGATGTACTGTATTATGCCATTAGAATAACTGGGTGTTACCATGATATTTTATATTGAGGAATTATATTTTCAAGTATCTAATTTAAGTCATAGATTTTTAAGGCTTAGTTTGGAAATCAAACCTTGGGTTATTTTAATCAAATTGGTTTCAAGTGCATCAGGTTTCAACTATATTTGTTAGGATATGAACGAAAACCTGGACCCAACATCCGAGAATTTTTCATCAGAAGAACTGGACATTGAAAGGGCGTTACGACCGATTACTTTCGATGACTTTACGGGACAGGAACAGGTATTGGAAAACCTTAAGATTTTTGTACAAGCCGCCAACCTTAGAGATGAAGCACTTGACCATACCTTGTTTCATGGCCCCCCAGGGTTAGGAAAAACCACCTTGGCACATATTCTAGCCAATGAGTTGGGTGTTGGTATCAAAATCACCTCTGGTCCTGTTCTGGATAAGCCAGGAGATTTAGCCGGACTTTTGACCAATTTGGAAGAACGGGATGTCCTGTTTATTGACGAGATTCATCGCCTTAGTCCGATTGTGGAAGAATACCTGTATTCAGCCATGGAAGATTACAAAATTGATATCATGATTGAAACGGGTCCGAATGCTCGGACCGTTCAAATCAATTTAAACCCCTTCACCTTGATAGGAGCTACAACACGTTCCGGTTTACTAACGGCTCCGATGCGTGCAAGATTTGGCATTCAAAGCAGATTGCAATATTATAACACAGAACTACTTTCAACCATTGTGGAAAGAAGTGCGGAAATTTTAAAAGTACCCATTACCACGAATGCCGCTATTGAGATAGCCGGGCGCAGCAGAGGGACTCCAAGAATCTGCAATGCCTTATTACGGAGGGTAAGGGACTTCGCGCAGATTAAAGGTGATGGAAATATAGACTTGGATATTTCCAAATTTGGACTGAAGGCGCTAAATGTCGACGCCCATGGCTTAGACGAAATGGATAATAAAATATTAAGTACCATTATTGATAAATTCAAGGGTGGTCCGGTAGGTATTACAACGCTGGCCACGGCAGTTTCCGAAAGTGCCGAGACGATAGAGGAAGTGTACGAGCCTTTTTTAATACAGCAAGGATTCATTATGCGTACCCCAAGAGGCCGCGAAGTTACCGAATTGGCCTATAAACATTTAGGGAAGTTAAAGAGCGGCACTCAGGAAGGACTTTTTTAATGGATAAATTGCCTCATATTTCTACTCTTAAGGTCATTGCCAACCGGAAAAGAATACAGAAAAACCCTTTGCCCTTCCATCATGAGAACTTTGAAAAGCTAGGAGATACTTTTCGTATTTCAATTCCAGCAGAAGGAAATGTTGTCTTTTCAAGAGACCCAGTGATGGTCAAGCAGGTACTGCAAACAAAACATCGCAGTTTTGAAAAGTCTAAACTGCAAACCGAAGATCTTGCTAAATATATAGGTCATGGTCTTTTAACCTCTAATGGCGATCATTGGAGAACCCATCGAAGACTTATACAACCGGCTTTTCATCAGAAAAAACTCAAAGGGCTTTTTGAAATCATGCAAATGGCCATTTCAAAAGAATTAGACCTTATTCCAACTGGTTCTGCAATTGATATGCTTCCACGTATGGGTGATTTGGCCTTTCAAGTTGTGGCAAAGACCTTGTTCAGTACGAATGATATCAGGGAGCCCATGATGGAACTGAAGCATATTACTGAGGTCAATCAGAATATGCTTGTTAAGGAAATGCGTAAACCCTATTTTAAATGGTGGTATAACCTAACCGGTGAAATCAATAAACATTTGAAAAAAAGCGATCGGGCCAGACAAATACTTGATCAACTGGTAGAAACTAGATTGCAGGAAGCATCACAGGGAGATGATCTTTTGGATATGCTGCTTCATGCTACTTACGAGGATGGAACACATATGCCGAGAAAGCAGTTGTTGGATGAATTGATGATCTTGTTTACAGCTGGCTTCGAAACTACTGCTACCGCACTTTCATTTACGTTGTATTTTTTGGCCAAAAACCCCCAATTACAAGAGAAGTTGTTTTTTGAGGCCCAAGAACTTAACAATGAAGTATATGATTTGGAAGATTTTAATAAATTACGTTTAACTTCTTCTTGCATTAAAGAAGCAATGCGATTGTATCCTCCCGCCTATTTTATAGATCGAGTGGCCTCAGAGCCTGTGGAGATCAATGGTGCACACTTTAATAAAGGTACTATGGTGCTGTTATCTATTTTTGAACTGCACAGGAATAAGGAGTTTTGGAAGAATCCGTTGGAATTCAAGGCTGATCGTTTTTTGGAAATGCCTCCCAAGACCCATGGTGATTTTTACTATCCTTTTGGAGCTGGGCCACGAATGTGCATTGGAAATGCGATGGCCACATATGAGATGATTATTACAGTTGTGGAAATCGTAAAAAGATTTCAAGTTTCTACAGGTATGACAGAGGTTGAGATCAATCCATTGATTACTTTAAAGCCGGAGCAGATTCGGCTAAATTTTGAAATGCGTAAGTCTTAATGGGATTTTGACCCCAATCAAACTTGATAAAAGACCCTTTTTAAGGAAACTATCTTCTTTTTTGTATCTTGATTTCAACTCTCCCGCTATTTAACATACCAAAACTTCTGCAGTATGAAGCGAAAAGACATGGTTCACTTTTATGAATTTGTAGAACATAATTTTCTTTTTAAACAACTAAGTGTGGATGATTTGTTGTTTACCAACTATGATTGCCCATTGGTAGGGTCTCCGGTAGATTATTATGCAAAAAAGAATTATTTCTGTTACATCTATGTGGGAGGGGGGAGATGGAAAACACCTACGGAGGAATATACGCTCAAGGCAGGCGATGCTGCTTTTCTTAAAAAGGGTCCACATCGGGTTTATAAAATCTTGAATGGTGACTTTTGTGCCCTATTAATTTTTGTTCCGGATGAATTTATTGCTTCCGTAATTAAAAATGATTGCGACTTAGAATTTACCGCTTCAAACATTCAAAATACTGATTGTGTTATACCATTGAATTTGGATGAAACACTTAATGATTATTTTGAGACACTACTTCATTATTTCAGATTACCCAAGTCTCCTTCAAAAAGTTTACTCAAAATAAAATTCAAAGAACTTATTGTTAATGTGGCCACAGGGGGAAATAACCCCAAGGCCACAGATTATTTTAAAGAAATTAGTTCCAGTCGTAAAAAAGCATTGAAGCCAATTATGGACGAACATTATCTTTTCAATTTAAAACTTAAAGAATTTGCCAAGTTAAGCGGCAGAAGTCTTGCTACTTTCAATAGGGATTTTCTAAAGCTTTATAAAACCACTCCAGGGAAGTGGCTAAAACATAAAAGATTGGAATATGGGCGATTTTTGCTAGAGACTACGGATTTGAATGTAAATGAAGTGGCTTTGGATATTGGCTTTGAAAACACTTCCCATTTTATAAAATCTTTTAAAGCGCAATATCAAAGTTCACCATTGAGATTCAAGAAACAGTTAATGGGAAAGCAATTACATAAACGCGGCTGAGTTTTTTAGCATACTTTTTGAATTTTAGAGCAAATACTTTTTTTTAATTCTCTGTTAGCTTGCTGAAGTAAAAACTAAAAAGGGAAAACATGAAAAACTACACTTATGTACTCGTCACCATAACTTTGTTTTTTGTAACTGTTCTGAGCTGTTCACCGAAAAAAGCCAATATTAATTCATCTAAGGCAACGGTTGCATCTGAATGGAATAAAAAGATTATCGCAATTGCCGTAGCTGAGGATAACCTACTTACATTAAAAGGTTTGAGAACAATCACTATGGTTCATCTTGCTATGCATGATGTACTCAATACCATTGACCATAAATACGAACGATACGTTTATAAAGGTGAATATGTCAATACTGATCCAATTGCGGCAGTTGCTTACGCTGCCTATTTTGTGAGCGTGGATCAATATCCTGATAAGAAGGGGGAGTTGGAAATACTACTGAATAGATGGATAATTGATATTAGCGACGATGAGAAAACCATTGCAAAAAGCCTTGGTAGTGCTGTAGCAAATGCAATATTGAAACAACGTTCCAAAGATGGTTTCGACTCAGAAGCCGATTATACATGGCATCCTATGGGGCCAGGTGTTTATGCTGAGTTCAACGAACATAGTGGTACACCTGAAGGTTTTGTTTTTGGTGCTGGGTGGGCAGCAGCACAGCCCTTTATGCTGCCCAATCCCAATCATTTTATAGTGCCACCTCCGCCAAAGATTACTAGCAATGAATATACTAAAGCGTTTAATGAGGTTAAGAAAATGGGAAGTTCTGGCAGTAAATCAAGAACAGTCGACCAAACCCATTTGGCCATGTGGTGGAAAGAGTTTAGCGAAAGATCGCACAATAGATTGTTACGGGCTCTAATCATAAAAGAGAATATGAATCTATGGGATGCTTCTAGAACCTTTGCACTTATGAATATGGCTATTTATGACGGCTATATCAATGTATTCGATAATAAATTTCATTATAACCATTGGCGACCTTATACAGCAATTCGATGGGCTGCAAATGACGAGAATCCGGATACGGAACCAGATTTAGAGTGGAACAATTTGCATAAACATACATACCCTTTTCCATCGTACCCATCGGCACATGGTACAGCAAGTACATCGGCAATGACGGTTTTGGCAAATACATTGGGAAAAGGTGATGATTATGCTTTTACCATGGTTCAAAAAGAAGTTGATAGTGCTGGATTTTTTTCAGGAAAAATGAAAATGAATCCGTCTACACGTTCTTTCAATAGCTTTTCAGAAGCTGGGATGGAAGCTTCCATGTCAAGGGTTTATTTGGGAATTCATTTTCGTTATGATTCTGAAGAAGGGTATAAACTTGGAGCCAAAATCGGTAATTATGCTGCGGACAATTTTCTAAAACTTGCAAATTAGAGATTTTCCCAATGCTGGTAATGAACGATTTCTACATGAAGTTGAACCATTTTTGCTATTTTAAAAGCATAAAGAGGTATTTCTTTACTTCTAGAAGTAATTGTTTGAACCATCCGTGGTATTTCTAACCGATGGTTAGCTGTTAAATATGAATTATGCCAATTTTCATGGACAGACATATTGTGCCCGGAATCGAAGCAAAACATGCGGCCGAAGCTCATCGTGAAGACTTGAAGATTCAAGATGAATATGGATGTCGTTGCATGACTTACTGGGTCGACGAGGAAAGAGGTAGTGCATTTTGCCTTATAGATGCTCCTAATGAAGAGGCGGTAAGGAAAATGCACAATAAGGCTCATGGATTGATGCCTCATGAAATTTTGCAGGTCAACAGCAATATTGTAGAAGCCTTTTTAGGCCGAATTGCCGATCCAAAAGATACTTCGACACTATCTGAAAACTTAAAAGTTTTCAATGACCCTGCATTCCGAATTATTCTGATGGCCGAAACCTCAAATGTCCGTTTGCTGCAGCATGATTTAGGGAAAGATAAGGCCAATCGCCTAATGACCTTGTATTATGAAATTATGAGAAATGAATTGGCTAATCATGAAGGTAGAGAAGTAGAGCTAAAGGGCCATAATTTTGTTATTTCATTCGTCTCAGTAAGTCAAGCATTGGGGTGCGCAGCTGCGGTCCAAAAGAGAATGCATGTTGCTGGGGAATTAATAAACTTAAGAATGGGCGTCAATGCGGGCATGCCGGTAGAAAAGAGCAAAGAGTTATTTGGAGATACCATTAAGATGGCAAAATATTTGGGTGCATTTGCCAATCAAAACCAAATTGTTATGGCATCGATAATAAAAGAGATTTACAAGGACGACGGCCAAAAAAGTTTGGATGATAAAAACCTATTTAAATGGGTGGACCCCAAGGATGAAAATTTTATTCAACTATTAATGGATTTTCTATCACAAAACTGGATGAATCCTGATTTAGGAGTATCCGATTTTTGTCAAGAATTATCTATGAGCAAATCAAAGTTATATCGAAAATGTACCTCGTTGGCCGAGATGTCTCCGAATGAGTTAATTAGAGAGTATCGCCTCCAAAAATCTTTGGAATTGCTTACCACTGATCGAAATATCACCCAAACTACTTTCGATTGTGGATTTGGCAGCCCTTCATATTTCACCAAATGTTTTCAGCAACGGTTTGGGTTGAGTCCTATGTCATACCTTAAAAATCCTGAATAAGTAGCGCTATTTTTTATAGTATTAGAACGTTTTGTTACGGTCTCCACTAAGGAGACTTTTTAGTTTTGAAATGTAAAAACTTTAAAACAATGTAATATGAAAATCCTCAGGACAACTATCATTTTAGCAACCTTATTGATGGCGTTAATCAGTTATGCCCAGATAAATTCAAACAAGAATAAACAAGAAACCATGAAGACTTTTATAATCGAACGTGAAATTCCCAATGCGGGAGAATTAACTCAAGAACAACTCAGAGGGATATCTCAAAAATCAAATCAGGTCCTATCGGAAATGGGCACTGAAATTGAATGGCTTCATAGCTATGTTGCAAATCAAAAAGTTTATTGTTTGTATAAAGCAAAAAATGAAGAACTAATTCTTGAGCATGCTGAAAAAGGCGGATTTCCGGCAAATTCAATTAGCGAGGTGGAAAATGAGATTGGCCCTAAAACGGCGAAAGATTAAAATGGACAAATTCTTGCTTAAATAATTGTAATTTAGTTTTATAGTTTACTGTAAACTGATTTCTAAACAAAAACATACAGCTCTTATAAAAACCGAAGCCAAGCGCCTCGGTTTTTTGTCTTGCGGTGTTTCCAAAGCTGAATTTTTGGAAGAAGAAGCACCCCGATTGGAAAAATGGCTCAACCAAAATATGCATGGTGAAATGCAGTATATGGAGAATCATTTTGACAAACGATTGGATCCCACAAAATTGGTGGAAGGTTCTAAATCGGTTGTTTCGCTCTTATTGAACTACTATCCTTCCGAAATACAAAACCCGGATGCCTATAAGATTTCCAAATATGCCTATGGAACCGACTATCACTTTGTGATAATGGATAAACTCAAGCACCTCCTAAATTTCATTCAAGAGGAAATAGGTGAGGTTGATGGTAGAGCCTTCGTGGATTCCGCTCCTGTTTTAGATAAAGCATGGGCAGCTCGCAGTGGATTGGGCTGGATTGGTAAACACAGCAACTTGCTAACCCAACAAGTAGGGTCGTTTTACTTTATAGCAGAACTGATTATTGATTTGGAATTGGAATATGATTCTCCTGTGACCGACCATTGCGGTACCTGCACAGCTTGCATAGATGCATGCCCCACGGAGGCCATTGTAGAACCTTATGTAGTGGATGGTAGTAAATGCATCTCATATTTCACCATCGAGCTGAAAAATGAAATACCAACAGATTTCCAAGGAAAATTTGATGATTGGATGTTCGGATGTGATGTTTGTCAAGATGTATGTCCATGGAATCGATTTTCCAAATCCCATAACGAGCCCTTGTTTAATCCCAACCCTGAATTACTTTCAATGTCAAAAAAAGACTGGGAGGAAATTACAGAAGATGTTTTTAGGAAAATCTTTAAAAAATCTGCTGTTAAACGAACCAAATTCTCCGGACTTGAGCGCAATATTAATTTCTTGAAATGAGATTTTGTGAAATCTCAATCGTTTTCGTTGAGGATATCGCCACTTTATCACTCTGATTTTATTGAAACACTAAAGAAAACTGTATCTTCATCAGATGCTCAGTAGACTTGGCACGTTATTTTTTAACCTGAAAAGCGCCACCTGAATTATGAAGCTAACCAAACCGAAACTGAATTTTTGGCAAATATTCAACATGAATGTGGGATTCCTAGGAATCCAATATAGTTTCGGACTTCAACAAAGTGCCATTAACCCTATTTTCCTTTTTTTAGGTGCAGAGGAAGAGTTATTGCCTATTTTGAATATTGCAGGACCCGTAACGGGTCTCATTGTTCAACCCATAATAGGAGCTGTTTCCGATAAAACATGGTCTCCCAAGTGGGGGCGTCGAAAACCCTTTTTCCTGATTGGGGCAATTATGGGTAGTTTGTGTTTGTTCGCTTTTCCATTGAGCCCCGCCCTTTGGTTTGCTGTTGGTCTACTTTGGATTTTGGACGTAGGTAATAATATGGCTATGGAACCTTACCGTGCGTTTGTTGGAGATAAATTACCCGATAGCCAGTTAAGTATAGGATATCAAATGCAGAGTTTGTTTGTTGGCGCCGGGATTCTTTTGGCCAATGCATCCATATTTTTATTTCAAGATTGGTTCGGTGGTGGTCAAGAAGTGGAGGGGACTATTCCTAAATGGCTATACTATTCTTTTTTCATAGGGTCATTTCTATCCATAGCAACAATATTATGGTCGGTGTTGAAAACTCCGGAAATTCCTCCAAGCGATGAAGAATTAGAAGAAATCAATCGACATAAATCCTTACCGTTCATAGAGCGTTTTAAAATGCCGTTTATTGAAATATCGCATGCCGTTAAAGATATGCCAAAGTTTATGTGGAAGCTTTCTGCGGTCTATCTATTCCAATGGTATGCCTTGTTTGTTTATTGGCAGTTCATAACACCTTTGTTTAGAGCTTCTATGGGATTCGATACCTCTGAGGCTGCAGCCCAAGCAGCCAAAATGAGTACTACATATAATGTGGTGACTGCTGTGGTAGCGTTAATATTAGTGCCATTGACCATGAAATTTGGAGGTAAAAAGGTATATGCCATAAGTCTATTTGGAACTGCATTGGCCTTATTTGCAATTCCTCATATTGCCGACCCCGTTTATGTTTTGTTCCCGATGGTTTTGTTTGGAATAGGATGGGCGGCTATGATGGGAATTCCGTACAGTATGGTTTCCAAGATTGTCCCGCAGGAGAGAAGGGGAGTTTATATGGGTATTTTAAATATGATGATTGTTATTCCCATGGGAATACAAACATTGTCCTTCGGTCCTATTTTTAAAAATTTGCTGGGTGGAAACTCGGTAAATGCGATGTTGTTTGCTGGAACCTGTTTTGCAATAGCATCAATTTTAGCACTGCGCTTAAATGTGAAAAAAGAGAATAGTTAATAAGAGAATTGTTTGAAGTAGTTTAAGTTTAATAAATGGCACCAAAATGTTTTGGTGCCTTTATTTTTAAATACCTTTGAAGCTTGTAAAATAAACAAGCTGTTCTAAAATTTAGGTATGAGCAAAGAAAACCAAAGAAGGGAAGCATTACTCTATCATGCCAAACCCCAGCCAGGAAAAATCAAGGTCGTTCCCACCAAGCCATATGCAACGCAACGCGATTTGGCATTGGCATATTCGCCCGGTGTTGCTGAACCTTGCTTAGAGATTGAAAAAAATCCTGAAGATGTATACAAATACACCGCCAAAGGAAATATTGTAGCAATTATTTCTAATGGAACTGCCGTTTTGGGATTAGGAAATATTGGACCAGAAGCTTCCAAACCGGTGATGGAAGGAAAGAGCTTGTTGTTCAAGATTTTTGCGGATATCGATGGAATTGATATTGAATTGGATACTACCGACGTTGACAAATTCATCGAAACGGTCAAGATTATTTCTCCAACCTTCGGAGGGATCAACCTGGAAGATATTAAGGCACCAGAAGCTTTCGAAATTGAACGCCGATTGAAGGAAGAGTTGGACATTCCTGTTATGCATGATGATCAACACGGAACCGCTATAATTTCAGCAGCAGCCTTGTTAAATGCTGTTGAATTGGCCAATAAGAAAATGGATGAGGTCAAAATTGTGGTAAGCGGGGCAGGTGCGGCAGCCGTTTCTTGCACAAGACTATACAAAGCTTTTGGCGCAAAGGCAGAAAACATAGTGATGTTGGATAGTAAAGGTGTAATAAGAAGTGACAGGGAGAATCTTACGCCAGAGAAAAAGGAATTTGCTAGTGATAGAAAAATAGATACGCTGGAAGAGGCTATGAAAGATTCGGACGTCTTTATCGGCCTTTCTATTGCAAATATCCTTAACCCGGAAATGCTAAAATCCATGGCCAAAGACCCTATAGTTTTTGCCATGGCCAATCCGGATCCGGAAATTGAATACAGCTTGGCCTGTAAAACTAGGGATGACATAATTATGGCTACTGGCCGTTCTGATCACCCTAATCAGGTGAATAATGTTTTGGGATTCCCATTTATTTTTAGGGGAGCTTTAGATGTTCGGGCAACCAAGATAAACGAGGAAATGAAAATGGCGGCAGTAATGGCACTTGCTGACCTCACCAGAGAGCCTGTTCCAGAACAGGTGAATATTGCCTATGACACAACGCGACTTGCATTTGGAAAGGATTATATAATTCCAAAGCCATTTGATCCGCGTTTGATTACCAAGATTCCTCCGGCAGTTGCTAAAGCTGCAATGGAAAGTGGAGTGGCGAAGGCACCTATTAAAGATTGGAAGAAATATGAAGAAGAGCTTTACCAAAGATCTGGGAACGATAATAAAGTAATGCGCCTGATGCACAATCGTGCGAGACTTAATCCAAAACGAATTGTATTCGCGGAAGCGGAGCTATTGGATGTAATGAAAGCAGCGCAAATTGTTTACGATGAAGGTATTGCAATTCCTATTTTATTGGGTAATCGAGAGGTCATTGAAGAATTGATGAAAGAACTGGATTTTGACGCCGATGTAACTATTATTGATCCTAGATCCGACGAATCAAAAGAGATTCGAACAAGATATGCCATGAGACTTTGGGAGTCTCGTAAGCGTAAAGGAGAAACCCAATACAGCGCCCGAATCAATATGGGCAAGCGAAATTATTTTGGAGCCATGATGCTTTTAGAAGGAGATGCTGATGGGATGATTTCAGGATATTCAAGGTCTTATCCAAAAGTATTAAAACCTGTTTTTGAAGTATTGGGAAGATCCAAGGGAGTAAAAAATGCTTCTACGGTAAATATTATGATTACGGATAGAGGTCCACTGTTTTTGGCAGATACTTCAATCAATGTTGACCCCAATGCCGAAGATTTGGCTGAAATTGCCCAGATGACCGCAAGTGTGGCTAGTACTTTTGGTTTTAATCCGGTGATGGCCATGCTTTCTTACGCGAACTATGGTTCTTCAAACCACCCCAATGCGCAAAAAGTAAGACAGGCAGTTGAAATTTTACACAAAACCAATCCAGAATTGGTAGTGGATGGCGAAATTCAAACCGACTTCGCTTTGGACCAAGAGTTATGTCACAACAATTTCCCATTTTCCAAACTAGCCGGGAAAAAAGTGAATACCTTGATATTTCCGAATTTGGAATCAGCCAATATTACCTATAAATTACTCAAAGGTTTGCATAAAGCAGAGTCCATTGGCCCAGTTATGGTGGGGCTGAGAAGGTCTGCTCATATACTTCAACTGGGAGCAAGTGTGGATGAGATGGTGAATATGGCCGCCGTAGCAGTCATTGATGCCCAGGAGCGGGAAAAGAGAAAGAAAGCAAAAATGGAAACAGAATAGATAGCCCAAAATGATTACCCATCTCAAAGGAAAATTAGTCGAAAAAAACCCAACATATGTTATTGTGGAATGTAATGGCGTTGGATATTTCTTAAATATTTCATTACACACATTTTCACAGGTAAAGGACCAAGAGAATATTCAATTGTTCACCCATTTGCAGGTTAAAGAAGACTCGCATACGCTGTTTGGATTTGTTGAAAAAACCGAACGCGAGATTTTCCGATTATTGATTTCGGTTTCTGGCGTGGGTGCAAGTACCGCTCGTACAATGTTGTCATCTTTATCTCCAGTTCAAGTTCGAGATGCAATTGCTAATGGAGATGTGCCTATTATACAGTCAGTCAAGGGGATAGGAGCCAAGACGGCACAACGGGTAATCCTTGATTTAAAAGACAAGATTTTGAAAGTCTACGATATGGGTGAAGTTTCCCTACAATCAAACAATACAAGCAAAGAAGAAGCGTTATCTGCTTTAGAGGTTCTTGGTTTTGTCCGAAGACAATCTGAAAAGGTTGTGGACAAGGTGTTATCCGAAGATCCTACATTAAGCGTGGAGGACATTATTAAATTGGCGCTGAAAAATTTGTAACTAGTTTGAAAAGAGGGGCAAAACCAATGCTTAGATCAATAGGATTTAGGCACTTTTTCTTTGTTATATGTTTCTTGACCACTATCACCGGCATAGGGCAGGAGACTGATGTTCAAGAACAAGATTCTGTGAAAACAGGTGTTGCACTTGGGCGATTGGTTTTGGAGAACCCCAATAGTATTATAGCAAAGTACACTTACGACCCTCAGCTGAATCGCTATATTTACACAGAAAGCGTTGGAGATTTTAATATTACCTATCCAACAATACTTACCCCAGCACAGTATTACGACCTTGTTCGAAAAGAGCAGATGAAATCTTATTTCAAACAAAAGATTGATGCTTTTGTGGGCAAGAAGCAAGGTTCGGAAGAAGCACGAAAAAATTTACTGCCAAACTTTTATGTGAACAACAGTTTCTTTGAATCTGTTTTTGGCGGGAATAGCATTGAAGTCATTCCGCAAGGTTCTGTTGCCATGGATTTAGGTTTTTTATGGCAAAAAAATGACAATCCAGCACTATCACCCCGAAACCGTGTCAATCGTTCACTTGATTTTGACCAACGAATCAGTTTGAGTTTACTGGGGAAAGTGGGAGAGCGTTTGCAGGTAACAGCCAACTACGACACCGAAGCCACGTTCGATTTTCAGAATTTGGTGAAATTGGACTATACCCCTGATGAAGATGATATATTGCGCAAAATAGAAATCGGTAATGTGAACATGCCTCTCAACAGTTCATTGATTTCAGGTGCGCAAAGTCTTTTTGGTGTAAAAACGCAATTGCAATTTGGAAGAACTACGGTTACTGCAGTGTTTTCAGAACAAAGATCCCAAAACAATACGGTTGTTGCCCAAGGTGGGGGAACATTAAATGAGTTTTCATTGACAGCCTTGGACTATGATGAGGACAAGCACTTTTTCTTAGCACAATACTTTAGGGATAACTATGACCAAGCATTGCAAAACTATCCCTTTATTAGAAGTCAGGTCCAGATAACAAGACTTGAAGTTTGGGTGACCAACCGAAATCAACAAACCTTGAATGTCAGAAACGTTGTTGCTATTCAAGATTTGGGTGAAACCGTTGAAAGCAGAACCCGAATCGGAATCAATGGCGGAGCTCCTGCTGGATTTTTTAACCCAGCAGCTATTGCAGCAGGATATCCTCAAAACGAAGCTAACGACTTTGACCCAAATCAGGTTGGTACGGGAGCCCTTACCCAATCAATACGGGATATTGCTACCGTAGAACAAGGATTTAATGTTCCCGGATATCAAGTTAATCAGGGATTCGATTATGCCATTTTGGAAAATGCCCGAAAACTTGAGATTGGAAGGGATTATCAGTTCGATGCCCAGTTAGGTTATATCTCATTAAACCAGCGTTTGAGTAATGATGAGGTATTGGGTGTGGCATTTCAGTACACCATTGATGGACAGGTATTTCAAGTGGGTGAATTTGCAAACGGGGGAATTGATGCTACAACCGTTTCGGGAGGCGTAAATCCGATTATCGAGAACAATACTTTGATTCTGAAATTGTTAAAGAGTAACATTACCAATGTAGAAGATCCTATTTGGGATTTGATGATGAAAAACATCTATTCTACTGGGGCATTTCAATTGAGTCAAGAAGATTTTAAACTGAATATTTTATATTCAGACCCTACCCCTCGAAACTATATTACACCCGTTGACCCCAACGCAGGATGGCCAGTAGGTCTTGAAGAACGAATCCTTTTGGATGTTTTCAACCTAGACCGTTTGAATGTATATAACGATGTGCAACCTGGAGGTGACGGTTTCTTTGATTACGTGCCAGGGATAACTGTAGATACGCAATCTGGACGAATAATTTTTACCAAAGTGGAACCATTTGGTGAGTTTCTTTTCGAAGAACTGGGAGGTGGAACCTATGATGTGGAAAATGATGCAGGCTACAATGTAAACCAACAACGCTATGTGTTCCGAAACATGTATGCCAAGACTAAGGCTGCTTCTTTGCAAGACGCGGAGAAAAATCGTTTTCAAATAAAGGGGCGATACAAATCTGAAGGAAATAATGGTATTCCAATAGGAGCTTTCAATGTTCCAAGGGGATCTGTGCGAGTTACAGCAGGTGGGAGACAACTGCAAGAAGGAATTGACTATACGGTGAACTACCAAGCAGGAACCGTTCAGATTTTGGATCCGAGTTTACAGGCATCAAATACGCCAATAAATATCTCTGTTGAAAACAATGCGGTTTTCGGACAGCAAACAAGAAGATTTACCGGAATTAACGTAGAACATAAATTCAATGAAAACTTTGTTTTAGGAGGAACACTATTGAATTTGAACGAACGACCGTTGACCCAAAAATCAAACTTTGGAGTTGAACCGGTGAATAATACCATTTTCGGATTAAATGGAAACTTTAGTACCGAAATTCCGTTTTTGACCCGTTTGGCCAATAAACTGCCTAACATTGATACAGATGTTCCTTCCAACCTTTCTATTCGAGGTGAAGTTGCCGTTTTAAAGCCCAATTCTCCGAAGAATGCAGACTTTCAAGGAGAAACCACCACTTATATAGATGATTTTGAAGGTGCCCAAGCATTAATTGATATTCGCTCTTCCTTGGGATGGACATTAGCAAGTCCACCGGTTGAGTTTTTAGAGGATAGAACCGATATTGATGTGGGTTTTGAACGTGCAAAAATGGCGTGGTATACAATCGACCCGATTTTTTACACCAACCAAAGACCTACCGGATTGTCCGATAATGATGTTTCCCTGAACTCTACCCGTAGGGTGTTTATCAACGAAATATTTACGGAGACCGATATTGCCCAAGGACAAACCCAGGTTCAAGGGACCTTGGATTTAGTATACTACCCAAATCAAAAAGGACCATACAATGCCAACCCTGACTTCGCCGGGGAAACGCCTCAAGACAAATGGGCTGGGATTATGCGTCCGTTGAGCAGTACAAACTTTGAGCAATCCAATGTGGAATTTGTTCAATTTTGGGTGCTAGACCCTTATATTGATGGTGAAACCACCGATGGCAATGTTGGTGAACTGGTATTGAACCTTGGAAATATCTCTGAGGATGTATTAAAAGATGGACGTAAGCAGTATGAAAATGGACTTCCGGCCAGTACCAACAATGAAATACCAAGAGAAACCATATGGGGAGAAGTGCCTTCCACACAATCTCTGGTGTATGCTTTTGATGCTGATGAAACCAACCGTAGCCAACAGGATATTGGCTTCGATGGATTGGATGATACTGAAGAAGCCGCTATATATAATGGTCCTGCCGAAGATCCGGCATTGGACAACTATCAATACTATCTAAACCGTGAGGGAAGCATCTTGGAGCGTTATCTTGACTTCAACAACCCGGACGGGAATTCACCGGTAGCGGTTACCAATACCAATCGGGGATCTACCACTTTACCTGATGTAGAGGATATTGATAGGGATTTAACGATGAATACGGTAAACAGCTACTTTGAATACCGAATTCAAATCAGACCAAACACGACCATTGATGATCAGTATGTGACAGATATTCGAGAAGGTTTAACACCGACACTTCCGAATGGTACCCAGCTGAACCGAAGATGGATTCAATATAAAATTCCATTGAGTGATTTCTCTGATGCTGTTGGTGGTATTACTGACTTCCGCTCTGTGAGTTTTATGCGAATGTACCTCACAGGTTTCTCTAATGATGTGGCACTTCGTTTTGCAACCTTGGATTTGGTGCGTGGCGATTGGAGAACCTATACCAACTCATTACAACCCGATGTGGATAACGATCCTTCTGACGATGGAACCGTAACCGATGTAAATACCGTCAATATTGAAGAGAATTTTGGTAGACAACCCATACCCTACGTTTTGCCTCCAGGGGTAATCAGGGAACAATTGAATAATAACAATACCATTATTCGTCAGAATGAGCAGTCATTATCTTTTGTGGTTGAGAATCTTGAGTCTCAGGATTCCCGTGGTGTGTTCAAAAATGTGAATATGGATGTAAGGCAGTATGAGCGAATTAAAATGTTCATGCATGCCGAAAAAATATTAAATGGAGATTATTCTGATGACGATACTCCTTTGGTCGGATTCCTTCGAATAGGTACCGATTTCTCGGAAAACTTCTATCAAATAGAACTTCCGTTGCAGTTTACTTCTTTCAATGTAACCTCTGCGGATGAGATTTGGCCGGATGTCAATCAAATCGATATTGATTTAAATGATTTGAACAAAGTGAAGTCAAGAGGTATCGCAGAACAAAGTCTTGACCAAATCAATTATTATGAAATTGTGGATGGTGAAGCCGTTCCCGTTAATGAGTTTGACCCAAGGACCTTGGGGAGACTACGTATCGGAATTCGAGGAAATCCTTCATTGGGAAGTCTAAGAGGAATGATGGTAGGTATTAAGAATATTGACGACCTTCCGGCTCGTGGAGAAGTTTGGTTCAACGAATTGCGTTTGGCTGGTTTGGACAACAACGGAGGATGGGCTGCAATAGCTGCTTTAGATGCAAATATGGCAGATTTTGCCAATGTAACGGCCACTGGAAGCAGAAGTACTTCCGGTTTCGGATCCATTGATCAAATGCCCAACGAACGTTCGCGTGAGGATGCAATTGCATATGACGTTGTGACCAATGTCAATGTAGGTCAATTGCTGCCAAAAAAATGGGGAATACAAATTCCATTCAACTATGGAATTTCTGAAACCTTGATTACTCCAGAATTTGATCCTGTTTATGATGACCTTAAACTGGATGATCGTATTGCTGCCGCAACTACACCGGAGGATGCGGAAACTATTCGTAAGCAAGCAGAAGATTATACCAAAAGGACAAGCATAAACCTTATTGGAGTTAGAAAGAACAGAGGTGAAGAGGCTAAAGAGAACTTCTTTGATGTGGAAAATTTCACTTTTAATTACTCCTACAATGAAACCAACCACAGGGATTTTGAAGTGGCAGACCTACGGGATCAGAATGTGAATACCGGATTTGTTTACAATCACAATTTTAAGCCTGCAACAGTTGCCCCATTTGTTAAAAATGATTCCCTTTTGATGGGAAAATATTGGCAATGGCTTAAAGAACTTAACTTTAATGTGTTGCCGACCAGTTTATCGGTAAACGCGAATATCAATAGATCATTCAATCAGCAACGTTTTAGAGATGTTTTAGAGCCAGGGGTTGATGCATTGGCTTTGCCTTTATTGCAACAACGAAACTACCTGTTCAATTGGCAATATGCACTCAACTACAATCTTACCAAATCACTTCGATTGAATCTGACAGGATCCAACAATAACATTGTCCGAAACTATTTTAATCTCGATGGAGATTCCGATTCCGGAATCAATCAAGAATTGGATTTATGGGATGGATTTTTCGATGTGGGCGAGCCCAACCGTCATTCACAGCAAATGCAATTGAATTATGAACTGCCTTTCGACAAAATTCCGTTTTTGAATTTCATCAATGCACAATATACCTACACTAGTAACTTTGATTGGCAAAGAGGTGGAGATGCATTAAGAGAGGTTGCTCTCGAAGATATCAACACTGTTCAGAATGCCAGTACGCATAACCTTACGGGTAATTTGACCATGCAGCGATTCTATGACTTTCTAGGGTTGAAAAAGAGAACAGGTAAGGTTACTGCGGGCCAGGCTGCTATTCGAAGGGATAAAGCCGGGAACCCAGCATCAGGTGCAGAGGACCAAAAACCACCTAAAAAAACAAGCAAGACGTTCAATACCTTGGTCGATATTTTGACCATGGTAAAGCGTATTAATGTAAACTATAGTGAGAATAGAGGTACGGTGCTTCCGGGGTATACGCAATCTATTGGGTTTATAGGGACTACCCGTCCTACAGTCGGATTTGTTTTTGGAAGTCAGTCTGATGTTCGATTCCTAGCTGCTCGAAATGGATGGCTGACCACCTTTCCAGAATTCAATTCACAATATTTGCGCAATATCAATAGGCAATTAAATATTACCGCAACAGCACAACCGACACAAGATCTAACCATAGATTTTACTGCGGACAGACAATTTTCTAGCAGTCTACAAGAAAATTATAGTCCAGAAGAATGGATAAATGGTAATAACGGACTTATTAATGAATTGGGGAATTTCAGTATTTCCACGGTCATGATCGGAACTATTTTCAACAAGAGTGATGAATTCGATTCTAAAACTTTCGAGCAATTCAAAGAAAACAGGATAACCATAGCGAACAGATTGGTTTCTGATCGAGGACAGAATCCTGGAACTTTGGATGCTGATGGATTTCCAGAACGATATGGCAAAACGCAACAAGAGGTGTTACTACCTGCATTTTTTGCCGCATATACGGGTCAAGATGTAGATCGAGTAAACCTGGACGCTTTCCGCGAAATTCCAATCCCAAACTGGAATATAAAGTATACTGGCTTGATGAAGAACAGATGGTTCAAAAAGAAATTCAAACGTTTCTCCGTGAGTCATGGATATCGAGCGGCTTATAGCATCAATTCATTTCAAACCAATTTAGAACGTCAAAACTCTACAACAGACCCAGAAACAGGAGATTTTCTACCGGAAAATATCATCAATAATGTGATATTGACGGATGAGTTTAATCCATTGATGCGAATGGATTTTGAGATGAAAAATTCCTTTAGCTTTTTGGCAGAAGTAAGGACAAGCAGAACGTTGTCATTAAGTTTTGACAATAATTTATTGACTGAAATCAATGGTAAGGATTATACTTTGGGACTTGGATATAGATTCAAGGATGTGAAATTTGTAGCCAATATTGGCGGTGAAAAAACCAGATTCAAAGGAGATTTGAACTTAAAGGCTGATTTATCCCTACGGGATAACCTTACCATAATTCGAAATTTGGATATTGACAACAACCAGATCACTTCGGGTCAGAAATTAATGTCGATTAAGTTTACGGCGGATTATGCATTGAGCAAAAATTTGAATGCCCTGTTCTTTTACGACCACTCCTTTTCACAATTTGCGGTATCCACAGCCTTTCCGCAGACTACTATCAATACAGGCTTTACCTTCCGATATAACTTTGGGAATTAATCCCCTGAGTTAGGATTACCCTCTTTTTAAAGACCATAATTTTGTTGAATAATTTACTTGAAAAGCTATGCTATATCTGTTACATTTGTCAGCGTACTTAAACAAAATGGAACTATGAATTTACCAGCAGAATTAAAATATACCAAAGATCACGAGTGGGTAAAGATTGATGGCGATGTTGCCACAGTTGGGATTACCGATTTTGCCCAAGGCGAATTGGGTGATATTGTTTATGTTGAGGTGGAAACTTTGGATGAGACTTTAGATAAAGAAGAGGTATTTGGTACCGTTGAAGCCGTAAAAACGGTTTCTGATTTGTTTTTGCCTTTGAGTGGAGAAATAATTGAATTTAATGAGGCGCTTGAAGATGAACCTGAAAAGGTAAATTCAGACCCTTACGGAGAAGGATGGATGATCAAGATTAAAATGAGTGACCCCTCTGAGGTCGATGGGTTGATGAGTGACGAAGATTATAAGGCATTGATTGGTGCTTAAAACTAATATTTACACCATTTTATTTATAAGCTGGATATTGTTTATTACAATGCTCAGCTTATTTTCTTTTTCAGGACTGGATTTTGATGCCGGCAAATTGAGAATTCCTTATGCCGATAAGGTTACCCATTTTACGTTTTATATGGTTTTTGCCATTTTGGGTTGTTTATTCTTAAGGGAACGCACACAGGGAAGTATGAGACTGGGAACAGCAATGGTTTTAATGGGTTTTATTGCAGTTTTCTATGGTATGTTTATGGAAGTTTTACAGTACACTTTAACCAGCGATCGAATGGCAGAATTTGGTGACGTTCTGGCCAATACTTTCGGGGCAATTGTAGGAGTTAGCTTAATTAAATGGTATTTTTCTAAAGAAAGGCCGTTAAAATGGAAATTTTAATTGTTTATTTAACCAATTAAATATTAAATTAGCAAATACTAAAATCAAAACGATGGAACTAAAAAAGAATCCAAAAGCAGATGTAGGAAAAAACAGTTCGCTCTATTTTGTGATAGGGTTAGCAGCTGTTTTGGGGTTGGTTTATGGAGCCATGGAGTGGAAGAAATATGATAAGAGCAATGATTATGATATCTCGATGAATGTTGAGGATCAGTTGGACGAAGAGGTGCCAATGACGGAGCAAATCAAGACACCACCACCACCACCACCGCCAGCTGCCCCTGAGATAATTGAAGTTGTTGAAGATGAGGAAGAAGTTGAAGAAACAGTTATCGAATCTACCGAAACTAGTCAGGAAGAAGAAGTTATGGAGGTTGAGGACGTAGAAGTGGAAGAAGTTGATGAAGATATTTCAGTTCCATTTGCAGTAATTGAAGATGTACCGGTTTTTCCTGGTTGTGAAAGATCAAGTAATAAGAAAGCATGTTTCCAGGAGATGATGCAGAAGCATATCCGTAAAAACTTCCGTTACCCAGAAATTGCCCAAGAAATGGGAGTTCAAGGAAGGGTAAACGTAATCTTTGTAATCCAGAAAGATGGAAGTATCGGAAATATTAGAATGCGTGGACCGGACAAAAACTTGGAAAAAGAAGCACTTCGTATTATTCAGAAGTTACCAAAAATGACACCTGGTAAACAAAGAGGTAGAGCGGTAAAAGTTCCTTTTAGTATTCCAATTACTTTTAAGCTTCAGTAAAATATTTCATGTTCCTGTTGCGGCAGGAATAGGAAAAGCCCTAGTTGAAAAACTAGGGCTTTTTTTGTTATATGGGTACCTATCGGATTAAGCGTGATAGTAGCGCTCATTTATGATTTTACCATCTTTCCATTGTGTGCGCACAACCTGCTCAAATCGATGTTTTGTACCATCGCTGGTATCAAATTCCATTACGGCTTCATAAAAAGTAGTATCTCCTTTTACCGCTGGACCACTGATTACATTGTAGCCATGAAAGGCAGTTACCGTGTCCAGTAGTTTTTGTTCCTCAACAAGACAAAATTCCTTACCCACCTTTGGAGGATTGTTTCCTTCAAAAAGTTGTACATCATCAGCTAGGTAGCTTTCCATTGCTTCAATAAATTTTCCTTCCGCCAATAGATCGGTTACTTGGTTTGCTTTTGTCAATAATTCTTGTTCTTGTATTGTAGTTTCCATAATAGAATATTTAAGATTAATAATTTGTTTAAACAAAAGTAATCGGAGGACTAGCCTTTTAGATTGCAGATTTTTCCCGAATGCTGTTATGTATTTCCCTTTTAGCGTTTTATGTTAAGGTAAAAGCGTGCATAAGTGCGAGAGTAGGTGAATGGTTATGCAAAAAGAGCAACCAAGCAACCTTGCTAAAATTTTGTAGTATACTTATAATGATTGACTTTATATTTGTCATGTTAACTAATTACGTAACAAATAACATGGATTCATTTTTAGATCAATCTGCGGGATATTTAATTAACATGACGGCTCTTTTACTAAAAAGAGAATTAAATACCGCTATAAAAAACAACGACATTGATGTTACCCCTGAGCAATGGGCAATTTTGAACAGATTAAATGAGAATTCCGGTTTAACTCAGAAAGAGGTTGCGAAATTGACATTTAAAGACAATGCTAACATTACAAGAATAGTTGATAAGCTTGAAAGTAAAGGGTTGGCAGTTAGACAAGCAGATTCCAATGACAGAAGAACTTGGAAAATTTCCATAACAAAAGAAGGAACGGCGATACGTGATTTGGTAGAGCCTCTGGCTGTTAAGATTCTGCAGAAAGCAACAAAAGGGTTAAGTGATAAGGAAGTTGTGGAATTTAATGATACTTCTAAAAAAATCTTAGAAAACTTAACTAAATAAATTTTTTCTATATATTTGTCATAACAAATATTGCTAAGGCAAATTATATTAAATCACATGGAGGTTGTAAAGATCAACAATGATTTTACAAAGAAGTACAGTAGGGGAACCATCGCAGTACATTGGTTGACTACAATACTAATTATAAGCTTGTTTCCTCTAGGAAAATACATGGAAAGTCTTTCAGCTTCGGATAAAATGGGTTTTGTAAAGATTCATGCAATATTAGGAATCATCGTTTTGGTATTGACACTTGTTAGAAGCTATTTATTCTTTAAATCAGAACGCCCTGAAGACTTGAAAACTGGTTCAAAATTCAATGATAGATTAACCATTTGGATTCACAATACGTTTTATTTTCTGTTGGTTGCGATATCAATAGCTGGACTAGTTGCTATGTCCGTTGGCGGTTATATGGATGCTCTAAAATCTGGTACATCCGAATTGATTTTGCAAAGAGAGAATATTGCGCCACTTAAAGCCCATGGATTATTAGCTAACATTATGATGATATTGTTAGTACTTCATGTTTTGGGAGTTGTAAAACATTACATCTTGACCAAAGAAAACACTTTAAAAAGAATGTCTTAAAACTTAAATTATGTATACAACAATAAATATTTTGCGATCATTTTTCATAGCATTCTTGTTAATCAATTTATCCTCTTGTATTAGCGAGGGAAAACCTAAAAACAAATCGTCCATGGATGTCAAAAATTCAGAATACATTATACTAATAAACCCATTTGAAGTGCCTAGTGGAAAATTGGAAGAATCGGTAGCATATTGGGAAGCTTGCAGAGATTTTCTTAAAAAACAACCTGGTTACATTTCTACTAAATTACATAAATCGATAAAGGATGATGCCAAATTTGAGCTTATCAATGTAGCGGTCTGGGAAAGTCCAAAAGCATTTACTGAAGCAAGTCGGAAAATGGCAAAAGAACTGGAAGTTCTTCCTACGGAAGGACTTAAAGCTAATCCATCACTCTACACTATAATTAGCGAATAGAATGCTTGAGACGTATTATTACTTTTTCAAACTCTTATAAAGGGTCACCCTCATTTTTTCAGGGTCTATATAACCATTGCCATGCGTGGCGTCGTATTGGGACAAAAGTGAGGTATTACTTTTAACTTGATCCAAAGTTTTTCCTGCATCGATTTCCTTTTGAACAATGGCCTGTATTTCCGACAACATCATCACATAATTCTTCAATTCTTTTTTATTCGAAGGCCTTCCATGACCAGGTATAATCTTGGTGTTTTCGTCGATGACCATTAGTGCTTTTTTATGGGCTGCGATATAACCTTCTATACTACCACCATTGTTTAGGTCAATATACGGGTAGCGTCCAGAAAAATAGGTGTCACCCATGTGCAAGATATTCTCGTTCACAAAATAAATCATGGTATCCCCATCGGTATGCGCATTGTGAACATGGAGAGCCATGATGGTTTCATTGTCATCATAAAATGTCATACCCTCCGAAAATGTGATTTCTGGTAGACTTTTTTCATAATCCTCTTGACTCATTTTCTTTTCCGAAACATTTTTCAGGCCTTTGGTCTCAAGTTTTTTACGAACATTATCATGTGCAACCAGTGTGGTGTTTTCAGTATTGAAATTGATATTCCCGCCAGTATGGTCACCGTGCATATGGGTGTTCACCAAATATGTAATGGGCTTACTGGTCAATGTGGAGATGGCAGTTTTGATTTTATCACTCAATGGAGCAAACTGGTCATCTATCATAAAAACATGATTATTTCCAACGTAAACTCCAATATTTCCTCCTCTACCAGTTAACATAAAGGTGTTTTGGTTTAAGGTATCAATCGAAATGGTGACCTCTTGACTGTATATTGAAAATGTGAAAAGAAATATCAGGGAGAATGTTAATGCACGCATGGCTATGGTTTTAGGTTTGATTTTAAGTAATAAGACGTATAGCTTTTTCAAAAATAACATAAAGACAGACAATAGGTTGGAAATGAGATAGAGCGAGGTTATCTTTGCCAGCCAATTGAATTTGTGGATGAAACCCACCGTAAGTTCCGTAAAAAATATTTCATTGTCTTTGACTTTTGCCGATTTTAAGGAAATCACTAAAGCCAGACTGGCTGTCAGTGTGGTTTTTTCATCCATTGCCGGCTATTTTTTAGGTGCTTCACAGATTGATTTAATGTCAGTTTTATTGCTTGCCTTTGGTGGCTATTGTATGGTTGGGGCCTCCAATGCCTACAACCAGGTTATTGAAAAGGATTTGGATGCGTTAATGAACCGTACTAAGAACCGCCCTATTCCTTCTGGAAGAATGACGGCTCAAAGGGCAATGTTTATTGCTGTTTCCTTGACCTTGATAGGGGTGATTGCGCTTTATATGCTTAATCCCAAAACGGCACTGTTTGGGGCTATTTCTATTTTTTTGTATACCAGTGTCTATACCCCTTTAAAGACTAAGACACCACTTTCGGTCTTTGTTGGTGCCTTTCCCGGAGCTATTCCATTTATGCTGGGTTGGGTGGCAGCAACCAATGAGTTTGGTATTGAGCCTGGAACCTTGTTCATGATTCAATTTTTTTGGCAATTTCCACATTTTTGGGCTTTAGGATGGATGTTGGATGACGATTACAAACGCGGCGGATTTAAAATGTTACCTACGGGCAAAAAAGACGCTGGAACTGCACTTCAGATAATTTTATATACCATCTGGATGATTGTGATTTCAATCATGCCGGCATTTGGTTTTACAGGAAGATTACATTTATCCATTCCCGCAGCGGTAATAGTGTTGCTTTCGGGGTTGGTAATGCTGATATTTGCATTTAAATTATATGAAAATCGAGATAATGCATCAGCACGAAGGCTAATGTTGGCCAGTGTTACCTACATTTCTCTTATTCAAATTGTATACGTAATAGACAAGTTTGTCAGCTAGACTATGGATTTAACCGAAGTAGATATAGAAGTAAAGAAACGCCGAGCCAAAAAAATGATGCTGTGGTTCGGTATTGGAAGTTTGATTATGGGCTTTGCCGGTTGGACCAGTGCCTATATTGTGAGCAGTAAACGTGAAGATTGGATAAGCGACTTAGAATTGCCGCAAGCTTTTTTTATCAGCACGGCCATTATAGTTTTGAGTAGCATTACCTACTATTTGGCTAAATTGGCAGTAGGCAGAAATGACCAATCCAAAGGAACATTGCTATTGGTGATAACCCTGGTCTTGGGAATCACATTCATAATCCTCCAGTTTATGGGGTTCTCCCAAATGTTGGATAACGGATATTATTTTACTGGACCAACCAGTAACATTAAAATGTCCTATGTGTTTTTGATTGCCGCCATACATATTGTGCATTTGGTGGCGGGTATTATTTCACTTTTGGTTGTATTGGTGCAGCAGTTGAGGGGAAAATATATGCCCGGAAATATGTTGGGATTAGAACTTGGAGCCACATTCTGGCATTTTTTGGATTTTCTCTGGGTGTATCTAATACTATTTATGTATTTCGTAAAATAAATTTGAATCCATTCAGTTTTCATTCAACTTTATCTTTTCGAATACGTCAAAAGATGTATTTTTGTGAAAGTTTTATTAAAACGACCTTTTTAATATGAGTACAACCGTGACTACCGGTACAGAAGAAAGCGTTTGGGGAGGTGGAAATCAACCACTGAACGCTAGCTACGGAAAAATGATGATGTGGTTTTTTATTGTTTCGGATGCCTTGACCTTTTCTGGTTTCTTGGTTTCCTACGGCTTTTCAAGGTTCAAGTTCATTGAAACTTGGCCCATTGCCGATGAGGTATTTACCCACGTTCCTTTTTTCCATGGAAACTACCCGATGATCTATGTTGCCTTCATGACCTTTATTTTGATTATGTCATCTGTGACTATGGTACTTGCTGTAGATGCTGGACATAAGATGAAAAAGAATAAGGTTATTTGGTACATGTTCGCTACAATTATTGGGGGTGCCATATTTGTTGGTTCCCAGGCTTGGGAGTGGGCAACCTTTATAAAAGGTGATTATGGAGCTGTAGAGACCAAAGGTGGAAGAATACTTCAGTTCGTAGATGCCGAAACCGGAGAAAGAGCTGCATTGGCGGATTTTTCAAAAGCTTTACCAGAAGATAGAATCAAGCATGAAAAGAGTGAGGGTGTATGGTTTATGGATGAAGGCTTTAAAACATCATTTTCTTTAAATGAGGTAGTGGCGGGATTCAAGGCAACACCAAATATTCTTATTCGTACCGAGACTATCAATGAAGAAGGAGAGAAAACACTACTGTCTCGTCAAGAATCTTTGGCAAAATTAAAAGATGCCACTCAGGTGGTCGAAGGCGCAAACCTTATTCACAATGAATATGGAAGTCGACTGTTTGCTGACTTTTTCTTTTTCATTACAGGATTCCACGGATTCCACGTATTCTCAGGAGTACTTATAAATATTATCATTTTCTTCAACATCATCCTAGGCACATATGAGCGTCGCGGACATTATGAAATGGTAGAAAAAGTTGGACTGTACTGGCACTTTGTAGATTTAGTATGGGTTTTTGTATTTACATTCTTTTATTTGGTATAAATTTTATGTTATTCCTGCAAGAGTAGGGATCCAATCAATTACAGTATAATGGCACACGAACATAAACTAGAAATTTTTAGAGGACTAGTAAAGTTTAAGAACAACATCCAAAAGATTTGGGGAGTATTGATTTTTCTTTCCATCGTTACGGCGGTAGAGGTTGTTTTAGGGATTTTTAAACCTGAGGTTTTAACCCAAAACTATTTTATAGGAATGAAACTCCTTAACTGGATATTCATCATTCTGACTTTGGTAAAAGCATACTACATTGCTTGGGACTTTATGCACTTGCGTGATGAGAGAAGCTCGTTGCGAAGAGCTATTGTCTGGACACCAATCTTCCTTATATGTTATCTAGTGTTCATTCTGTTATTTGAAGCAGATTACATTTACAATATATTCAAGGATGGATTTTTATCCTGGAATTTCTAGAAAAGTATTAACAAATGAAAAAGGCGGTTTTATAACCGTCTTTTTTATTTTTGTACAATCCAAATTCCAATGAAAAAGACTTTTGTTTTAGTTGTTCTATTTATACTTCCTTTGGTGGCTTATTTATTCTTTGCATCGGGGGTGAACAACTTTGGAAAATTACCCATTCTTACCTCAAATCTTCAAGAATTATCGGATTTCAACGGCAATGTTACACTAAGGGACAAGATTACCATACTTGGGTTTTTGGGTAATGATATCGAAAAGAGAAAAGGCAATGCCTTCAACCTAAATCAAAAAATCTACAAGCGATTTGGGAAGTTTAAAGATTTGCAGTTGGTTATGATCGCATCTGAGGGAACGGAAGATGAGACCGCTGCTTTAAAAAAGGAACTTGGAGAGTTTTCTGATGTTACCAAATGGCATTTCGCTTTTGGAACCCACACGGAAATTGCCTCCTTTTTTGATAGCTTGAAGACGGGAATTCAATTAGAGGAAGATATGGGGAGTCCGTATGTTTTTATCATCGATAAAGATTTGAGCCTTAGAGGCAGAAATGATGACGAAGATGAAGGGGTCAAATACGGATTTAATACAACTTCAGTTGCCGAATTAAACAATAAAATGGAAGATGATGTTAAGATTATTTTAGCTGAATATCGTCTTGCCCTAAAGAAAAATAATGCCGACAGGAGCAAATAAGAAAAAGAAATATAACTACGTATGGATATCTGCCGTTATCCTGGTATTTGGAGTCTTTGCTGTCTACGAAATGACCAAAAAACTCAAGGAAGGCGATATTGTGGAAAATGACAGAATGAGTGTTCAGGCTGCGCAAAAACATTTAGGTTTTATTGTTGGGAATGGACAAAAAAGGAAAGTACCCGCCTTTTCATTTTTGAATCAAGATAGCGTACTGGTTTCCAACAAGGACTATTTGGGCAAAGTATATGTGGTCGAGTTTTTTTTTACCACCTGCCCCACCATTTGTCCAATAATGACCAAAAACTTGGTGGAGCTTCAAGATACCTTTAAAGATTATGAGGATTTTGGGGTTGCTTCATTCACTATAAATCCGCGTTACGACACTCCATCCATTTTAAAAAAATATACACAGAAGTATGGAATTCATGATGAGGATTGGCATCTTTTAACCGGGGACCGAGATACTATTTATAAACTGGCACAAGAAGGATTCTATATTGTTGCTAATGAAGTTGAAGATGCTCCTGGTGGATTTGAGCACTCAGGAATGTTCGCTTTGGTAGATAAACAAGGTTACATTCGTTCCAGAAATGATGAATACGGTAATCCTTTGATATATTACCGAGGTACCATTACAGAAAAACAAGGAGTTAATGCCGAGGGCGAGGCACAGCAGATAACAATGTTAAAAGAGGATATTAAAAAATTACTTTTAGAAGAATGAAGGAAGCCATTTCAGCCAATGAAAAGCAATTCAAAAAGTGGATAACTGCCGTTTCTATAGCTGTTCCCTTGCTTGTGGCGCTACTTTTTATGTACAAGATACCTGATGCCAAACCGTTAACATTTTTACCTCCGATCTATGCATCAATAAATGGGCTTACAGCTATTTTACTTATAGCAGCTGTGATAGCTATTAAAAACGGTAAAAGAAGTATACATCAAAAATTAATGACAACTTGTATTATACTTTCTGCATTGTTTTTGGTTATGTATGTTGCATATCATATGACTTCGCAAAGCACACCTTATGGAGGAGAAGGTACCCTAAGGTATGTTTATTTCTTTATTTTACTTACTCATATTTTGCTTTCTATTGCGGTAATTCCCTTGGTTTTAATTACCTATTCCAAAGGATATTTGGAGGATTACGTAGCCCATAGAAAGTGGGCAAAATATACTTTTCCTATTTGGTTGTATGTAGCCGTCACGGGTGTCATTGTGTACCTTATGATTTCACCTTATTATCAATATTGACTTGAACAGTGAAGACTAGATTATTCATACTCCTATTGGTTTTTGCATTACTGCCCGAAATTGCCGAGGCACAATGTGCCATGTGTCGTGCAGTTGTAGAAAGTGAGGTCGGAGGTGAAACAGCTGAAGGAATTAATAATGGAATCGTTTACCTAATGGCAATTCCTTATATTTTGGTCGGTGGCCTCTTCTATTTTGTGTATAAAAAGCTTCGTAACTGACATATTTTTAAAGTTTTAACACTTTTTTTACCTTTAAAGTGTAACATTCTGGCGTAATTTTTGTCATATTGGGGTACGGTAACGTATTTCATCAATCATCAAACACCAACCACTATGTTCGACATTGAAAGGTGGCAAGAAATCTTTGACACCATAAGGAAGAACAAGCTACGCACATTTTTAACCGGACTTTCGGTAGCTTCCGGTATTTTCATTCTTGTAATTCTCTTAGGTTTTGGCCAGGGAATGAGAAACGGTATTGAGCATGAATTCAAGCAAGATGCCACAACCAGTGTGTGGGCATGGCCAGGAGTAACTTCAAAAGAATTTAAAGGCCTTAATCCGGGAAGACGTATCCGTTTTAATAACGACAACTTTGAGAACACGGCTTCCATGTTCAAAGAAACGGTCGAATACAAATCTCCACGAATATTTGTTCGAAATATTACCGTGAATTACGGCAAAGAATCCCTTGTGTACAGTGTTCAAGGGGTTGGTGCGGATTTTCAGTTCATTGAAGGTCCTAAAATGAGGGAAGGACGCTTTATAAATTTCCAAGACGAAAACTCCACCGGCAAAGTAGCCGTAATTGGTAATAAAATAAAAAAAGACGTCTTTACCGAAGTTGATTCTCCTGTTGGGGAATTCATAGATATTTCTGGGATACCTTTTAAAATAGTGGGAGTTTTTGGAGAAATGCAGGATCGTGAAGAGGAGCGTATCTATATTCCTATCACAACAGCGCAGCGCGTTTTTAATGGGGGAGATAGAGTGAACAATTTATCCTATACACTTCCTGAAGTGGAAAACTTTGATCAAGCCGTGGCACAAGCGGTGAAGTTCAAAGCCGATCTAAGGTCCTATTTACAACAATCCCATACCGTTGCGCCCGATGACGAGGCCGCCATTGATGTATGGAGTGCCATGGAGGAAGCAAAGCGATACTATGGTATTACGAACAACATGAAACTGTTTTTTTGGTTTGTGGGTGGATGTACCATAATTGCGGGAGTAGTGGGAGTGAGCAATATTATGCTCATTGTTGTGAAAGAACGTACACGTGAAATAGGTATTCGCAAAGCCCTTGGTGCCAAGCCGTGGTCCATTGTGGGGATGATTTTACATGAAGCTATTTTTGTTACGGCCATTTCTGGATTTTCCGGTTTAATTTTTAGTATGACCCTTTTAGAAATATTGGGCCCGCATGTGCAGATAGATTATGTAAAAAATCCATCAGTAAATTTTAATGTGGCCTTTTCTACGGTTTTGGTTCTTGTATTTGCCGGGGCACTTGCAGGACTTATACCAGCGCTAAGAGCGGCGAAAGTCCAGGTAATAGAATCATTAAGGGAAGAATAATTACTAACCAAAAGCGTACATTAAGATGTTCAATAAGGATAGATGGAGAGAAATATTGGAAGTGCTCACAAGCAATGTGGGCCGCACGATACTTACCGCTTTTGGTGTATGTTGGGGAATCTTCATTCTGATTGTGTTGTTGGCAGCTGGAAAGGGCTTTGAGAATGGGATTCGAGCGGATTTTGGTGATATAGCTACCAACACAATGTTCATGTGGACACGAAGGACCACAAAGCCATATGAAGGTTTGCCTAAGGATAGAAGCTTTGAATTTAAAGTGAGCGATGTTCAGGCCATTTGGGATAATGTGCCCAACCTTCGTTTTGTTTCTCCCAGAAATCATACTGGAGGAACCGGAGGAGGAAATAATGTAGTAAGAGGCATTAGAACGGGCGCGTATAGTGTTTATGGAGATTATCCGGAAATAATAAACCAGGACCCCATGACGATAACGTCAGGTCGGTTTCTGAATTACAATGACATCAACGAAAAACGTAAAGTTGCTATAATCGGAAGGGGAGTAGTCAAGGATCTTTATGAAAAAGATGAAGAGTATTTGGGTACTTATATCAAAATACAAGGAGTAAATTTTCTAGTGATTGGTACATACAAGAAGAACAACAATGATGGTAATGGAGAAGAAGCTCAAAAAGAAATATTTGTTCCGTTTACGGCTTTCTCTCAAGCATTCAATCGAGGAGAAGACGTAGGCTGGATGGCAATTACTGCACATGACGGAAACTCCATATCCGCATTAAAAGAAAATATTATTGAAGTAGTACGGGAAAGGCATAAAGTACACCCAGAGGACAATAGAGCAATAGGATATTTTGACCTTTACGAACAGTTTAATCGGGTAGAAAGTCTTTTTGCAGGGCTAAAAGCCATCGCTTATATCGTAGGTATCATGGTATTGTTGTCCGGTATTATTGGTGTGAGCAATATAATGTTAATTGTGGTCAAAGAGCGCACCAAAGAAATTGGAATTCGTAGGGCATTGGGCGAGCAGCCATGGTCCATTAAAAAACAGATTCTTATGGAATCTATTTTCCTGACGATAATATCAGGTATGGTTGGAATTATTTTCGGGTCGTTGGTCATTTATGGCATTAATTCGCTGTTGGACAGTGTCGGCCCAGTAGATATGTTTATCAATCCGAATGTAAGCGTAGGTGTTGTGAGTGGAGCCATGATGATATTAATGATATCAGGATTATTGGCTGGTTTCATACCAGCGAACAGTGCCATTCGTGTGCGTCCAATTGAAGCTTTACGAACAGAATAAAAGAATCATCAATCAAAATAAACCATATTAATTACAATGAAAAAGTCAGTAACCATTATCATTCTATTGCTCATCATAATTGTTTTTGGGGGATCTATGTATTATCTCTATCAAAAAAATTCTGAAAACCCAGTAGTTTACGAAATAGAAGAACTTTCAAAAAAGAATATTGTTAAAAAAGCGGTAGCCACCGGTAGTATTCTTCCCCTCGAAGAAGTATTGATCAAGCCTAACATCTCAGGAGTAATTGAGGAGATTTATGTTGAAGGTGGTGATTACGTAAAATCGGGCGACTTGTTGGCCAAGATAAAAGTAGTCCCCAATTTAAATGCGCTGAATGACGCCAAGAATGCGATTGACGAAGCCAAGATTGATTTGGATGATCAAAAGCGAAATTATGAAAGACAAGCATCACTTTTTGATAAAGGTGTAATTTCCAAGGCGGATTTAGAGCGTGCCCAGGTGGCCTATGATCAGGCAAGGCAATCGCACAGAGCAGCGAACAAACGCTACGATATTGTAAGAACGGGAACTACTTCGGGATTTAGCAATTCGGCTAATACATTGATTAAATCAACTGTTAGTGGAATGGTTTTGGAAGTGCCGGTAGAGGTAGGAAATCAAGTGATAGAGAGCAACAATTTTAACGAAGGAACCACAATTGCCGCGGTTGCCGATGTGGAAAAGATGATTTTTGAAGGAAAAGTGGATGAATCAGATGTAGGGAGAATAAAAGAAGAACTACCCTTGGAAATAACAGTTGGTGCAATTGAAAACAAAGTTTTTGATGCCGTGCTGGATTACATCGCACCAAAAGGCAAGGAAGAGAACGGAGCCATCCAGTTTGAGATTAAGGGAACACTTAAAAAGCAAGACTCTGTTTTTATTAGAGCAGGTCTTAGTGCCAATGCTTCCATTATCTTAGCGAGAGCAGATAGCGTTTTGGCTTTAAAAGAGGCCTTGGTTCAGTTTGACGATGATACCAAAAAACCATTTGTTGAAGTAGAGACCTCGGAACAACAATTTGAGCGCAGGGATATAGAGTTAGGGGTAAGTGATGGTATTTTTGTGGAGGTAAAATCAGGACTTGTGCTCGAAGACAAGGTCAAGGTTTGGAATGCCATAGAGGAAGACGAAAACACAGACTAGTCATTTAATAAAAAAAATCAAATAATCTTGTAACATTTTAACGACTTGTAAGTCATATTACAGTAGTTAAACTACCAGATAGCTAATATTCTCAACCATGATAGAAATCAAAGACCTTAATAAGTCCTATAAAATGGGCAGTAATTCACTTCATGTATTAAAAGGAATCAATTTTAATGCAGAAGCCGGTGAGCTAGTGGCCATTATGGGGTCTTCAGGTTCTGGAAAATCTACTTTACTGAATATTTTAGGAATGCTCGATGGAGCTGATAGTGGTGAATACATCTTAGATGGTGTCCCGATCAAAGATTTGAGCGAAACAAAAGCTGCGCAATACAGAAACAAATTCTTGGGCTTTGTTTTCCAATCCTTCAACCTGATCAATTATAAGAGTGCAATGGAGAATGTAGCCTTACCGCTATATTACCAAGGCGTGCCAAGAAAAGAACGACAAGAAAAAGCACTTAAATATTTGGAGAGAGTAGGATTAAGGGAATGGGCTACCCATCTACCAAGTGAGTTGTCCGGAGGACAAAAACAACGTGTGGCAATTGCTCGGGCTATGGCAGCAGAGCCTAAAGTTCTTTTGGCCGATGAGCCAACAGGAGCTTTGGATAGTACCACTTCGTATGAGGTCATGGATCTTATCCAAAAAATCAACGACGAAGGAAACACCATTTTGGTTGTTACCCACGAGGAAGATATTGCCCATATGTGCAAACGAATTGTCCATTTAAAAGATGGAGTAATTGTAGAAGACAAAAAGGTAAAACAAGTTAGGGCCGAACAATATGTTTGATAGAGATATTTGGCAAGAAATATTCAACACCCTTAAAAAGAACAAGCTTCGTACTTTCTTAACAGGCTTTTCCGTTGGTTGGGCTATATTTATTTTGGTGATGCTTTTGGCTTCAGTCAATGGTATGCAAAATGGATTTGTTGGTCAATTTAATGACGACGCCACTAACTCTATTTTTGTTCGTCCGGGTACTACAGCAAAGGCGTATGCCGGTTTTGAAGCCGGAAGACGCATTCAATTTAAAAGTGACGACGTAGAATATATCAAACAGAGTTTCGCCGATGATGTCGAGTATATCAGCGCCAGATATTTTTCTAATACAACTGCAAGGTATAAAAGTGAAACAGGATCATATCCGATACAAGCAGTGCATCCTGAATTCCAGATTATTGAAAAGCTTATCATTACAGATGGAAGATTTTTCAATGAAGCGGACCTCACCAATAAGGCCAAAGTTGCCGTAATTGGAAATAAAGTAGCTGAAGATTTATTTAAAGATGAGGATCCAGTCGGTAATTTTGCCGAATTCAATGGGCTCCCCTTTCGTATTATCGGCATATTCATTGACGAAGGTGATGACAATGCAGAACGAAGAATATACGCGCCAATTAGTACATATCAAAGAATTTACGGAAATACAAACGATATAAGCGCAATAGCTCTTACATATAATCCAACCTATGATTTGGCAAAGGCACTGGAATTTTCCGGACGTTTAGAAGATTTATTGAAACGAAGGCATAAGGTATCTCCCAAAGACCAATCTGGATTGTTTGTTTGGAACTATGCCGAGGCTTTTGATGATATCAGTAGTTTCTCAGCAGTTTTGAGGGCCATCGGAATTGGAGTTGGATTCTTGATTTTAATAGCAGGAATCGTAGGTATTGGAAACATCATGGTTTTTACCATTAAAGAACGCACCAAAGAAATCGGTGTTAGAAAAGCGTTGGGTGCGAGACCCAAACAAATTGTAAACCTGGTACTTCTAGAATCTATTTTTATCACTACCCTATCTGGGTTTATTGGACTATTGTTTGCCTGGATGATTTTGGCTGCAATAGGTCCTACTATAGAAACACCAGCTTTTAGCAACCCTAATGTCAGTGGTTCTACCGTGGTCACCGCCACTATTGTATTGATCGTAGCGGGTGTGATGGCCGGTTTAATACCAGCAATAAAAGCTGCAAACGTAAAACCCATTGTTGCATTAAGAGATAAGTAGTATGTGGTTATTTGATAGAGATTTATGGTCAGAAATTTTTCATACACTTGGAAAAAACATGTTCCGGACATTTTTGACCATGCTGGGAGTTATATTTGCCATGCTCATATTGGTCCTTCTTTTAGGTTCTGCCAACGGAATGAGCAACGGATTTGATAAAATTTTCGCCGGAACCGCTTCAAATAGCCTTTTTGTCTGGGGACAGAGTACTTCGGAACCATATAAAGGTTTTGAAAGAGGGCGTAGAATCCGATATAAGATTGATGACGCTCGAATTTTAAAAGAACAAATCCCCGAAATTGAGGTTTTGGCACCACGAATTGAATTGGGGAACCATCGCAACGTGACCACCGTGTATCGAAAAGGCCAGACTAGTGGATCTGCAGTATATGGTGATTTTCCAGAAATCGACAATATTACCAAGAAGAAATTGGTGGAAGGAAGATTCCTCAATAACAATGACATCAAAGACTCAAAAAAGGTTTGTGTCATAGGAGAGGAAACCTATAAATTACTTTTTGAAAAAGGAGAAAATGCGATAGGGGAAGATATCCGAATTAATGGAGTGTTCTTTTCCGTAGTAGGCATATACAAACCTAATAATAACATTAATATCGATGGTGAAAACGCGGTCTTTATACCATTTACCACCTTCCAGAAAGCATTTAATAGCGGAGAACGTATGGGTTGGATGGCGATAGCCGTAGAACCGAATACAAAGGTTGCCGTTGTTGAAAACCAAATAAAAAGAATCCTTAAGGCTAAGTACGATATTCATCCCGATGATGAAAGGGCTATTGGAAGTTTTGACATGTCGGAAATTTTCAACAATATCAGCGCCTTTACAAACGTGTTAAAAGGGTTCTCATTCTTTATTGGCATATTCACCCTTTTGGCCGGTATTATTGCCATCAGCAACATTTTGTTAATTACAGTAAAGGAAAGAACTAAAGAGATTGGTGTCCGGCGGGCCCTTGGGGCCACACCGGTTGTGGTAAAACGTCAGATAGTTGTAGAAGCTATTGTTTTAACAGCATTTGCAGGACTTATTGGTTTTGCCATTTCCGTAGGCATTTTAGCTGGACTGAATTCCCTTTGGGGTAGTGGAGAAGATTTTCCGTTTGTTAACCCGATGGTCAATATACCTCAGTTTGGAATTTCATTTTTACTCATGGTAACCTTTAGTGTATTGATAGGATTATTGCCTGCAAACAAGGCCATTCGAGTAAGACCAATAGAAGCATTAAGAGAAGAATAATCAATCAGAATAAATTAGAATAACAATGAACAAATATGTAAAATATGGATTGATAGGGTTGGCCGTAATAGGTATTTTGGCTGCCATTGTCTATTTTCTAAAACAGAATAGTACCCCTAAACAACTGTATAAAACCGAAACGGTGGAACGCAAAGATATCACCAACAAGGTAATCGTAACCGGAAAGGTTATTCCAGAAGATGAAATCAATATTAAACCACAAATTTCTGGAATCATTGACAAGATTTACTTGGAGGAAGGAGTCGAAGTCAAAGCTGGGGATTTGATTGCCGTAATTAAGGTAGTTCCAAACGAGCAGTCGTTGAACCAGGCGGCTGGAAGGGTTAGAAATGCGGAATTGGCCTTAAACAATGCCAAAGTGGAGTATGACCGAAACAAGGCTTTGTTTGACAAGGGAGTAATCTCAAGCCAAGATTTCAACAATCAGCAGTTGACCTTTGATCAGGCTCAACAAGAATTGAAGAACTCAAGAGCGGATTACCAAATTATCAGAAGAGGTTCCGCAGGAGGTTCAGCAAGCGCTAACACTAATATTAGGGCTACTGTTTCAGGGACAATTCTTGAGATTCCGGTAGAAGAAGGAGATCAAGTAATTCAAAGTAATAACTTCAACGATGGTACAACGATTGCTACCATTGCTGATATGACCAAAATGATTTTTGAAGGGGAAGTGGACGAAGCTGAGGTTGGAAAACTACATGAAGGCATGCCTTTGGAGATTAGTTTGGGGGCTCTGGAAAAGAACAAATTTGAAGCAAAACTTAAATTCATTGCTCCAAAGGGAGTAGAAGAAGAAGGTGCTGTTCAGTTTAAGATAGAAGGCGATTTGGAAATGAACGATAGTACCTATGTGCGCGCTGGTTATAGCGCTAATGCCTCAATTGTTTTGGAAGAGAAGAAGGACGTACTTGCCATCAAGGAAGCATTGTTGCAATTTGATAAAGATTCCGAGCAGCCCTATGTAGAAGTGGAAATAGCCGAGAACGAGTTTGAGAAAAAGGAATTGGAATTGGGTGTTAGCGATGGAATTGATGTTGAGGTTATTTCAGGAATAGAAGAAGATGCCAAAATCAAGGTTTGGAATAAATTGGAGCAGAAGAGTGATGATGACGAAGATTCCTAATCAATTAGCTTAATAAAGAATTAAATCAAAAAACGAATGAAAAGTAGATTAATAACACTACTGGTACTGTTGTGCGCCGTTACAATTTCAAACGCACAGATGCGGAAATGGACACTACAAGAATGTGTAGAATACGCCGTAGAAAATAACTTGACCATTGAGCAGTTTGAGCTGGACTTGGAAAATGCCAAGATAGATGAGTCAGATGCAATCGGGGCACTTATTCCTAATTTGAATGGTTCATCGACCATATCATCGAATACAGGTTTATCCTTTAACCCGGCAACCAATGAACCAACTACGAATACGATTTTGAATGTCAGCGCGAACCTTTCATCCAATGTAGTTTTATTTGATGGACTTCGAAACTTTAAAAGAATCCAAAGGGCAAGATTGAACGGGATTGCAAATCAATATCGGGTTGATGACATTAAAGATGATATTAGATTAAATGTGGCCAATTCATATCTTCAAGTCTTATCCAATAAAGAAACATTAAAGACATTCAGGGCGCAGCTTGCCGTTACTGAGCAAGATTTAAAAAGAACGAAGGAACTTGTGGAATCCGGTGTTTCTCCTCGGGGGGATTTATTGGAAATCGAAGCTACAGCTGCCAATCAAGAACAACAAGTTGTAAATGGAGAGAGCTTGGTGCTGATTTCTAAAATAAGCCTTGCCCAACTGTTGCAAATAACGGATTACGAAAATTTTGATATCGCCGAAGAGTCTTTTGAAATACCTATTTCTGATATTCTCAACAACTCACCCAAAGTCATTTTCGATAAGGCGTTGACTTTTAGAAATGATATTAAGTTTTCTGAAAGCAATGTTGAGCTTTCTGAGAAGGATTTGGAAATAGCAAAAGGTGCCAAATATCCTACGCTTACTGGTTTTTTCAACTATAACACAAGATATTCAGATCAGAATGCGATTTTTGGAAACTTTTTTGACCAATTGTACATTTTTGATGGTATCTCCTATGGAGCACAACTAAATGTTCCCATTTTTAATGGTTGGAGTGCTAGAAACAATGTAAAACGAGCAAAAATTAATGTGGATATCTCTAAAGTTCAACTGGAGCAACAAAAACTTGAATTGGAGACCAATATCAATCAAGCTTATGTAGATGTAACTTCTTTCTTTAAAGCATACGAAGCTGCCGAAAAGACGTTGGATGCACGAAGATTGGCTTATGATTATGCCAGAGAGCGCTTTGATGTTGGATTGATGAATGCATTCGATTTTAGCCAGGCCCAATCAAGATTGGATAACGCTGAGGCCGATGTAATCCGAACCAAGTACGATTATATTTTTAGATTGAAGATATTGGAGTTCTATTTTGGTATTCCGATTTCACTAAACTAGTATCTTTGTGGCCGCTATGGCCAGAATACTAAACTTAGAAACAGCAACTACAAATTGTTCCGTAAGCATTTCGGAAGGTAATGACATTGTTTGTTTAAAAGAAAACAATGCAACAAACTACTCCCATTCAGAACAATTGCATGTATTTATAAAGGAGGCTTTAGATGAGGCCTCCTTCTCTTTTTCCGACTTGGATGCAATAGCTGTAAGTAAAGGTCCAGGATCTTATACGGGTCTCCGAATTGGAGTGTCTGCCGCCAAGGGATTATGTTTTTCACTTGATTTACCATTGATTTCGGTGCCAACCTTGCAAAGTATGGCATCTCAGGTTTTGCTGAAGGAGGATGAAGTTGTTATTCCAGTGCTTGATGCACGACGCATGGAAGTGTATTCCTCGGTTTTTGACGCTGATTTTAAGGAAGTAAGGGAGACCAAGGCTGAGATTATTACCGAAGATTCTTTTGGCGACTACGCCTCTTTTCAGAAAGTGTACATTGTCGGCAGTGGGGCAGAAAAATGCAAAGAGATTCTTAAGCAAGGGAATTTTCAATTTGATACATCCATAGTCCCTTCTGCTAAGGAAATGGCCTCAATTTCATTTAAGAAATTCCAAGAGAACACCTTAGAAGACGTCGCTTATTTTGAGCCTTATTATCTAAAGGATTTTGTAATGCAGACTAAAAAGAAGAATTAGCAACTTACTCCGAAGCTCCGTGAACCACACGTTGTGGGAATGGAATTTCAATTCCGGCCTCATCAAAACGGGATTTGGTTTCTTCGATGACGTAAAAGTGGGCTGGCCAAAACACATCGTTTTTAGCCCAAAAGCGTAAAGTAAGGTTTACGGAACTATCACCCAATTCTCCAACATAAACTTCAGGTGCAGGTTCATTTAATATATCAGTACTATCTGCACAAACCTGGAGCAAAATTTCTTTTGCGGCCTTAATATTTGAACCATATCCAATGCCAACATCGAACTTATCTCTTCGCGTATTTTCCATGTTATAATTGACAATACTTCCGTTGGAAAGCTGTCCGTTTGGAATAATGGCGACTTGGTTTCCAAAAGTATTGAGCTTGGTGCTAAAGATGGTAATCTGTTTTACCGTGCCATCGACACCTTGTGCAGAAATCCAATCACCAACTTTGAAGGGTTTAAAAAGGAGAATTAGAACACCACCCGCAAAATTGGCCAAAGATCCTTGCAGTGCCAAACCAATTGCCAAACCTGCCGCACCGACCATGGCAATTAGCGATGAAGACTGTACTCCAAGTTCGGTAACTACCGCAACAATTAAAAGTACTTTAAGGGCTATACTGATAAAGCTTTGTAAAAAACTTTCCAATGTTTCATCATAATCCTTCCGTTCGAAGAATTTATGGACTAGCTTATTGATTAGTCGTATGATCCACAAACCGACAACAAAGATTATGATGGCCCAAAACAGTTTTGGAAGATATGCCAAGACTAACTTTAATGCTCCTTCCAACTGTTGTTCAAGATTCCAAAACTCTTCCATAGTATTCAAATAAAAAACAAAGAAAAATGATGTTACAATTTTTTACAATGTATAGATATTAAACTTTGTTTAATTCCGCAATTGACCTAGTGCTTTTTCTGCCGAGGTAACAGGTAGTTTGCACGTCCCTTCAATACACACATAAACCAAGGTTTGGCCTTCATTGTACCTACTTTTCAATAGTTCGATAGTACCTTCTTTTGGAGAACCGACCAAGATGCTATTGGGGATATAACTACTTGCTATTTGTTTTCCCAAATCCTTGTAATTCTCACCAACGACAGCAATTTCATAGAAATTCTGATTTTCATAGAGTACCAAATGCAACCAATTGGCAAAACCTTGGGCACTCTCATCAAAATCTGTCTGTACATTTTTAACCATTTGTTCAGCGGTTTCTCCGTAACCTTCCTCAGAAAACAATTTGTGATATTTGAGCAGGTTTTTGGCCATGATTGAATTGGAAGCGGAAATTACATTATCACTTGTTTCGACAGATCTTCGAATTAAGGATTCATCCTCATCAGAAGTATAGAAAAACATACCAGATGTACTGTCAAAAAAGTGAAGTTTGGTATAATCCAGCAATTTTTTGCCATGCTCTAACCATTTTTGGTCAAAAGTAACCTCATATAAAGCGATATAAGCCTCAATTACTGCGGCGTAATCATCTAAAAAGGCATTGATGTTACTTTCACCCTTTTTATGGTTTCGGAACAGGGAAAAATTGTCTTTTATCATTTCCTTTTCAATGAATGCTGCATTTTTTAGGGCTAATTCAAGGTATTCTTCATTTCCTAAATAACGGTAGGCATCAACAAGGCCTTTCAACATCAAGCCGTTCCATGAGGTAAGAATTTTATCATCCAATCTAGGCTTGTCCCGTTTCGCTCTTTCTTGTTTTAAAATGTTTAGCGCCTTCTTCATCTTTTGCCCAAGACCAGGTACAGAGATACCATGCTTTTCGGCAATTTCGGTATCATCTTTATCACGAATCAACACATAATTACCCTTTTCCCAAAGTCCATAGGAGTTGATGTTGAAATAATCTTTAAAGATTTCATAATCAGAACCAATTAATTGGGTCAGCTCTTCCTTGGACCAAACATAATATGCACCTTCTTCCAATTCACCGTGGTCATCAAGGCTATCCGCATCTAAAGAAGAATAGAAACCACCATTTTCATCTGATAACTCCTCTTTTACAAAATCAATAGTTTCTTGGACTATGTTCTTATAGAGTTCGTTTCCGGTTGCAGCGTAGGCTTTGGCATAAAGACTGGTCAATTGCCCGTTGTCATACAGCATTTTTTCAAAATGTGGTACATGCCATTTGGTATCAACCGCATATCGCGAAAAACCACCTCCCACATGATCGTAGATGCCCCCGTAGGCCATTCGGGTTAATGTAACATCGACCTGCTCCATCAATTCAGGCTTGTTATTGGCAGTTGCGTAATGTAACAGAAAATCCCAATTATTGGGCATCATGAATTTCGGTGCCCTTTTATATCCTCCTAGGTAATTGTCAAAATGTCTGGACCAGTTTGAAACTGCGTTGTCCAACTGATCTAGAGAATAAGTATCTGCATCAGCCTTGTTTTCTACTAGGTTGATGGCATTTATTCCATTTGCAAGGTCGGTAGCAACCTGTACAATTCTTTGCTTATCTTTTTTGTATAGATTAATGAGTTGATCTAGAGATTTGACCCAATTGTCTTTTGGTACATATGTTGCACCCCAAAATGGCCTTCCATCGGGCAGGGCAACAATGTTTAAGGGCCAACCACCGTTTCCGGACATCATTTGAATGGCATCCATATATATTTGGTCAACATCCGGTCTTTCTTCCCTATCAATTTTAATGTTGATGAAATTTTCATTCATCATTTTGGCCACTTCTTCATCTTCAAAACATTCCTTTTCCATGACATGGCACCAATGACATGCGGCATATCCAATACTTATCAAAAGTGGTTTGTCTTCTTTCTTGGCACGTTCTAGCACCTCAGGACTCCATGCCTCCCAGTTCACTGGATTATGAGCATGTTGAAGCAGGTAAGGACTTGTCTCGTTGATTAGGGCATTGGTGTATTTATGGTCCACTTTGGTTGTTTTTTGGGTGCATCCCTGTGTCAAGGAAAACAGAACCGATAAAAGTGCAATTCTTTTGATCATAACAATATTTTGGACACAAAAAAAGCGCCCTAAATGGGCGCCTTATAATGCCCTTTGATTATTTTACCTCAAAGGTAATCTTTACGTTTACTCTGTAGTCATCAATTTTACCATCCTTAACAGATGCGCTTTGTTCATTGATATAAACCGAGCGGATGTTTTTAACTGATCTGGACGCTTGGTCCAATGCATTTTTTGCGGCTTGTTCCCAACTCTCATCTGAGTTGGCCAATACCTCGATTACTTTTAATACTGCCATAATAGTTAATGATTTTAAATTTATCCAATTTAGGAAAAATTAGGCATAACCTGCAGTATACCCTGGGGAAATTAACCGTTAATGGCAACCACCTCATTTACTTTGTCGCCCATCATATTCTTGAGCATGGTCTCAATCCCATTTTTTAATGTAAAAGAGGAAGAAGGACACCCACTACATGCTCCTTGCAAAACGACATTTACAGTCTTGCTTTCCTTTTCATAGGATTGGAATAGAATATTTCCACCGTCGCTAGCAACGGCAGGTTTTACATACTCCTCCAAAATGTCCACAATTTGCTGGGAGGTGTCGTCATATTGAACTTGACTTACCTGTTGCTCAGCAGTTTCTTTGGCTTTTTCAATAGCAATTTGAGATACGACCTCTTTGCCATCAGCCAAAAAGTCTCTTATGAACTCCCGAACTTCCATGGTTACTTCCTCCCATTCAGCAACATCAAATTTGGAGACAGAAACATAGTTTTCATCCAAGAAGACTTCTTTTACAAAAGGAAAATGGAAGAGTTCTTGTGCCAATTGGGAATCTTTGGCCTCATCAATGTTCTTAAACTCGTAGGTTGAAGGGACTATTTTTTTATTGGATACAAACTTCATTACCGCAGGGTTCGGAGTAACTTCTGCATAAACGGTTATGGGTTGTTTCTTTTTCGTTTCTTCCTCATTCACAATGGGCTCTCCGGCATTTAAATACTCCACCAATTGCTGTGCTACTTCATCTTTTACATCTTCCCATTCTACAATGTCAAATCGTTCCAGAGCGATAAAATTTCCGGAGATATATACAGTTTTGATAAAAGGTAGGTAAAACAACTGTTGCGCTAGTGGTGAATCCTTTGCTTCGTCAATGTTTTTATACTCGTAGTTTCCCTTTACAAGGAAATGATTGGCCTCAAATTTTAAGATTTTTGCGTTGTTGGTGGCAACCACCGTGATATTAAATTCTTTCATGGCAACTATTTGTTGCAAAAGTACCAAAGTAAATAAGAGGGTCAAAATATATAATAATGTACTACTTCGACCGTTATCTAAATGTTTGATTACCTTTAAACCACAACTATAGCCCAAAATCGTTGCATGAGACGCTATTTAACCTCATTAATCATAACCCTGTTATTTGGGCTTACTTCTAAGGCTCAGGAGGGTATTCCTATTTATTTTGACTATTTATCGGATAACTATTATTTGGTGTATCCTTCGATGGCAGGAATTGCCGAAGGAACCAAAATTAGGCTTACGGCACGTAAACAATGGTTTAGCGTGGATGAAGCTCCGAGTCTTCAGACATTAAATGTCAATTCCAGGGTAGGTCAGCGAAGCGGTGTTGGTGCAATTTTATTCAATGATTCCAACGGATATCATTCCCAAACGGGATTTAAAGCGACCTATGCGCACCATTTACAACTTGCGGGTGATTTTAGGACATTGAACCAATTATCGTTCGGATTAAGTGCTGGGGTTATTTTGAGTAGTTTGGATGAAACAGAGTTTAGATCGGTTGTCCCTGACCCAGTCGTTACTGGTGTCAAGAATACAGCAAGTTATTTTAATGTTGATTTGGGTGCTTCTTATAATTTTATGGAGTTTTATGCCCATGCAGCTGTTTTGAATATTTTGGGAACCGGGCGTGACTTATATACAGCCGCAGAATTTGATAATTTAAGAAGGTATTTGCTTTCTGCAGGATATGTTTTTGGAAGAAAAACGAGAATTGAGCCTTCTGTTCTTTTTCAATTGACAGATTTTACCAAGGAAAAAACAATCGATTTTAATGCTAAAGTATATAGAGATGTAAGCTTTGGAACCGTTTGGGGTGGATTATCATACCGCAGAAGTTTTGATGGAGCGCAATTTCAGACCAATGGTGGTTTTGGAGAACAACGCCTGCAACTTTTTACGCCTATTGTTGGTGTTAACGTAAATAACTTTTTATTCTCTTATAATTATTCGTATCAATCTGGGGATATCCGTTTTGACAATGGTGGATTCCATCAGATTACATTGGGCTATGATTTTGGTCAGAATGATCAGGGCAAACGTTACGATTGTTATTGTCCCGCTGCTAATAATTAAAAAAGGCCTATCCAATAGGGATAGACCATTTTTTCACCTGTAATTTACGGAACTAGTTATCCCACTTATAATTTTTCTTTGAGGCCTGGGCCTTTATGGCTGAAAGCATTGCGTTCTCAAGCTCTCCAGCTTCTTCCTTTTGATTTTTGGCGATATAGGCCTCACGCTTTTTGTTGAGCTCCTGAATTTGTTTTTGAATTTTTACCCGCTCGCTCTTTTTAGCGATTATATATTCTTTTATTTCCTTTTCTGATTTTCCCTTTAATTCTGAAGGTAAATCGTCCTGTTTTAGCTCAGAAACAACCGCTTCATCATCTTCAATGGCATCCACCAAATCCCATTTTGAGTTTTTGTAAAGCCTGGAACTTTTACTAACAGCTCTTTTAACGGCGACCGCTTCTTCCAATTCAGCGGCATTACTATCTTGCATAGCTTGTGCTGCTTTCTTTTCTCTTCCTATAGAACCATAAGAAATATAAGTATTGTTTAGTTGACCATTCAATTTGATGATGATGTCGTCATATGGGGTGTCAATATGCACCACTTGTCTATTATGGTCAATGGCCATGTACTCTCCACCGGTCATTAGTGCACCATTTTTCCACTTTGTTGAAATACCCTGATTGTAATTTCCGCAAAAAATGGTGTTAACGATTACATCATTTTCTTTGGCATTGTATGCAGCATCTTGATAGTTCAGTTTCCCTTGAGTAAATGGTTCGTTGCCTGCAATGAATATCATTTTAAGATCATCTGCATTTTTACCCCATTCCAATTGCTTTAATGAAGTTTGAATGACTTGTCCACAATATTCTTCACCGCCATTTGTGGTCAGGGAAAACAATTTTTCTGAAATTTCATCAAGGTCATTACTAAAACCAATTACTTGTCTAATGTAACCCTCATTTGCGCTCAGGTTGTCATTACCATATTCATAAAGGGCAATCTGTAATAAAGGTCTTGTTGCGTTTTCACATTTAGCATGGGTAAACTCATTTACTATATCCCAAAGCTGTGCTTTAGCCTGGTTGATAAGCCCATCCATACTGTTGCTGGTATCCAACAGTAATGCAATTTTCACATACTGTTTTGATGGTTTTTCAACGATTGATTTGGTAACCAATGCCGTGTTTTGATGTTGTTTTTGATTTATGTTGCATCCGTAGATGTTTCCAAGGGTCAATGTGGCCATGGCCAAACCCAATACATATTTTACATTTTTCATGATTCAATATTTTTAAAAGATGGGCTAAATGTATCTCTACCTTTTTTCAATAAAAACTAAAAATGAGGGAATGGACTGTTGTAATGAGTAAGCTGACCTTCTTGGTTTGTAAAGGGGTAAAATGCACATGCCTAAAGCCCATTTTTGCCTAAGGACCATTTTTTAGTACGCTTCAGATATACTAAGTTTACTTAAGTTTTGAACGTATATATGACTAAAGTAAAGCACTTTATACTCCTTTTTTTGATGGCCGTATTTACTGGATTTTCACAGGTAAACGGTGACAATGCTGTAATGGAAATCAAGGGAACGGTCAAAGGAATGGAGAACTTTGAGCCTATTTCAGACGTTGATGTGTCCACAAGTTCGGGAAGGTATGCACGCACCAACGCTTTGGGCGAATTTAAAATAAGGGCATCTATTAATGATATTCTTATCGTAGAAAGCCCGGAGTTTGAAACCGTCAGACATCGCATAACTTCAGATGAGGATATTGACGTTCGCGTTGAGGGTTATGACCCTTATAGTGTTGACCAAAAGAAGAAAAAAGAAGCAGCACGGAGTACCACGAATCATGAACGGTTTCTGGATTCGGCTAATTTCTATAAAAAAACAGATCTCGAAAAAAGTATTGATTTCATCGCTAAATCAATTTCACAGTTAGGGAAAAGAGGCAATAAAAGGGAGCTATCCACAGCATTGACCGCTTTGGGAGATATATACTTGTTTCACCAACAATATGACCTTGCCATTACCAATTTTAAAGATGCCTTGTCCAACAGACTATCTTCAAAAACAAGTTTACTACTTGGGAAGGCCTATTTGCGGAACGGAGAATTTCAGAATGCCGAGAATACACTTTTGCCCTTGTTGGAATCAAAAAATATGATTCCATATCAGCGTATCGAACTTTATGAAGCTTTGGGAGACATCAATAAGGCATCATCAAAACTGGAAAAGGCATTGGATTTTTATCAAGAAGGTCTAGAAGTGGCTCAAAAGAATCAGATATCACCAAAGGTCATCGATTTAAATTCAAAGATAGCCGATGCCTATGCAGGTGAAAACCGAATTATTGAGGCCGAAGGATTCTATACGAATTCATTGAGTCTTTCAAAACAAGTGGCCCCGGAAAGACTGATTGAGGAGAATGAAAAGGTTGCAGATTTCTATAGTGACAAAAATAGATATGATGATGAAATACGATTACGGAAAAAGAGCTTAACCGAATTAAAACAACTGCCCCAGCAAGCTGTTCCGAAACCTAGTGCTGGTCTTTTAAATCCGGACTCTATAACATCACAACGTATCAACTACAAAATTGCCAATGCTTATATCGCCCAAGACAAGCTTGATGAAGCCATTCCATATTTGGAGCGCAGCATTGTTGAGGCGGACAGCGAAGACGATTTGGTGGTGCAAAAGGATGCTACAAGAAAACTATCAGAAGTCTATCGATATAAAGGGGATTTTTCCAAAGCTCTGGAGTCATATCAAAACTATGTGGCGGTTGTTGATAGTCTTTATGTGCGGAAAGAACAGGAAATCTCTCGAGCAGCAAGGTTCAATCGTGAGATTGCCACCAAACAGAATCGCATCTCCAGTTTAGAACAAGAACGTCAACTATCGCAGAGTAAGTATAGCTTGGCACTTGCTGAGCAACAACTTTCTAGGGCCGCGACCAAGAAACAGGAATGGATCATTTATTCATTGGCTATTGGAATTATCCTACTGACCTTGACCACGTTTTTATATTATCGAAGCAACAGGCAACAAAAGCTGGCCAATAATCTATTGGCATTAAAGTCACTGCGCACGCAAATGAACCCTCATTTTATCTTTAATGCCCTGAATTCGGTCAATACTTACATTGCAAAAAGTGATGAACGAAGTGCAAATCGTTTTTTAAGTGAATTTTCGGTGCTCATGCGCAGTGTTCTTGAAAATTCGGAAGAAGATTTTATTCCGCTTTCAAGGGAATTGGAACTATTGGAACTGTATGTCAAGCTTGAGCATTCCCGTTTTGCAGATAAATTCGATTTTGAAATTGATATTGATGAGAAAATTGATATTGAGGCCTTCGAAATTCCACCAATGCTCCTTCAACCCTATATCGAAAATGCGATTTGGCATGGATTACGATATCGAGAGGAAAAGGGGTTTCTTAAAATAACTGCAGAACAGCTGGACAATGATATGCTTGAAATTAATATCATGGATAACGGTATTGGAAGGAAAAAGTCGGCCGCATTGAAGACTTCAAATCAAAAGAAACAGAAATCCAAAGGAATGGGTAACATTAAAAAGCGAATCCAAATCTTGAACGATATGTACAAGAACAAGGTTGATGTGTCCATTACAGATCTTTATGATGATGAAACAGGAACTAAAGTATCGCTAAAACTTAAAAAAGATTGATGGAGTTAAAAACAATCATAGTAGAGGACGAGGCAAATAGTAGGGAGATTCTTAGGAATTATCTATCCAAATACTGTGCAGGTATCAAGTTGTTGGGGGAGGCCGCCAATATAGAGGAAGGACAAAATTTGATTCAGGAGCACAAGCCTGATCTGGTGTTTTTAGATGTGGAAATGCCGTTCGGAAACGCGTTTGACCTATTGGATAAAATTCCGGATCGCACATTTGAAACTGTATTTGTCACAGCCTATAACCAATATGCCATAGATGCCTTGAATAACCATGCAGCCTATTACCTTATGAAACCCATAAATATTGATGAATTGGTAAAAGCGGTGGAATATGTAAAAGAAATAAAGGAAAAAGAGAGTGCTTTGGAAGGACAGGTTTTAGTGGCCAAAACCTCCAAGACAGAAGGGAAGATTACCTTGCCACAACAAGATGGTTTTCAGGTATTGGACGTTGATGATATTTTCTTTTGCAAAGCGGACGATAATTACACGGAAATCTATTTAGAACACAAAAAGATTGTGGTGAGCAAAACTCTGAAGTATTTTGAAAACGCTCTTTCCGAATATGCATTTGCCAGAATACACAAATCGTATTTGGTACATGTGGGAAAGGTAACCAAATACAAAAGAGGAAAAGGCGGAAGTGTAGTGTTGTCCAATGGAAAAGAACTATCGGTTTCTGCCTCAAAAAAAGCTACCTTGCTATCCTATTTTCAATAATTAAAAAAACATGATTATTCAACCAGTAAGAGGGAAATCACCTAGTATAGGTGAAGATTGCTTTATTGCGGAAAATGCGACTATTGTAGGGGAAGTGACCATGGGAGACCATTGCAGCATATGGTTCAATGCAGTTTTACGGGGAGACGTCCATTATATAAAAATGGGAAATAAGGTCAATGTGCAAGATGGTGCTGTTATTCATTGTACCTATAAAAAATCACCTACAACAATTGGGAATAATGTTTCAATAGGTCATAATGCTATAGTGCATGGTTGTACCGTAAAAGACAATGTCCTTGTCGGAATGGGTGCTATTCTGATGGACGATTGCGTAGTAGAGAGTAATTCAATTATTGCAGCCGGAGCAGTTGTAACCCAAGGCACGCATGTAGAAGCAGGAAGCATATATGCTGGAATGCCGGCAAAAAAAATAAAAGAAGTAAGTCCAGAATTAAGCGCTGGTGAAATAGACAGGATAGCCAATGCGTATGTTAAGTATGCATCCTGGTTTAAAGAAGAATAAGAAAAATGTCTGTAACAACTTCTGTCACTGACCTCTGACCTCCAAATAATCCTTATTTTTGCACCACTAAAAACTAAACCGATGAACGCTTATATTTTCCCAGGACAAGGGGCCCAATTTGTAGGAATGGGTCTTGATTTATATGAAAACCAACCATTAGCACAAGAATTATTTGAAGAGGCAAATGATATTCTTGGGTTTTCCATCACTGATATTATGTTTGAAGGAACGGCAGAAGACCTGAAACAGACAAAGGTTACCCAACCGGCAATTTTTTTGCATTCGGTGATTTTGAGTAAGGTTTTGGGGGAGAATTTTAAGCCAGATATGGTGGCAGGACATTCCCTGGGAGAGCTTTCGGCATTGGTTGCGAATGGAACCCTTAATTTTGCAGACGGATTAAAACTAGTTGCTCAAAGAGCAATGGCAATGCAAAAAGCTTGCGAAATGCAATCAAGTACTATGGCAGCAGTATTGGGATTGGAAGACGCTGTTGTCGAAAAGATTTGTGCTGAGACCGATGGAATAGTAGTTCCTGCCAATTACAACTGCCCAGGTCAGTTGGTCATTTCTGGAGATGTAGAAGCGGTTAATCTCGCTTGCGAAAAACTCAAAGAAGCTGGTGCTAGAAGGGCGCTATTACTCCCTGTTGGAGGAGCTTTCCATTCACCTTTGATGGAGCCGGCTAGAGAAGAATTGGCTGCTGCAATTGAGGCCACTAATTTCAATGAACCAAGTTGTCCAATATATCAAAATGTAACCACCACAGCAGTAACTGATTCAGGTGAGATTAAGAACAATCTTATACTCCAATTGACTGCTCCCGTAAAGTGGACACAAAGTGTGCAACAGATGGTCAATGATGGAGCAAAATCCTTTGTTGAGGTTGGGCCGGGAAAAGTACTTCAGGGACTCGTAAGAAAGATTGATTCGACCTCAGAAACTTCATCTGCAATACTCTAAAATAAAGATTTTTCCGACGGCGATAACCGTTCACCCAAGAAACTTAGATTTAATCTGTTAAGTTGTTGGCATTCCTTTAATTTTTAGTAATATTGATTCTTCCCAAATCACCAACCTAAATGGAATAAAGAACGATACTCAAACTTATTTGAATAGGTAATGTTACCCTTCATGAAAAAAGCCTCAGCAAGACAGTTTTCTAGCTATGTATGTAGTAAGCTACTGTTTATAGCATTTACCTTTTTTACTTTTAGTTTTGGATTCGGACAAGATTTCATAAGCATCTCGGACGTTACCCTGGCGGAGGGCGATGCCGGGACCACGAACTTCCAGTTCACGGTTAGCGTTGATGGCGGCGGGAACGCTGCGGCCAACATAGACTTCACGGTCAATACCGC
>NZ_CANMPQ010000002.1 GCF_947499695.1 uncultured Allomuricauda sp. | reverse complement strand
TGCATGTGTTAGGCCTGCCGCTAGCGTTCATCCTGAGCCAGGATCAAACTCTTCATTGTCTATCGTTAAATATCTATTCGATATCCCACTAAACGACAAATCCCAGTCCTTGACATCAAAATGGTTCTTTGTTCTCTTTTACGCTGTCTATACAATATGTCAAATGAACTTCTTCAATATATCCAAGAGAAAAAAAATGGCCCATATCCCATGACCAAAACCCCTCAGAAATCACCCAGCCTTATCAGCTAAGCGGGTGCAAATATAGGCAGGTTATTTTTTCTCCGCAAATAGTTTTGAACTATTTTTTTTCAAAAAATCATCTTCCTTCGTAAAGCACTGTTTTTCAACAACAAATTATTTAAGCTTTGTAAAATTTTAAGAAAAGAAATTCCAGACCAATCCAAAACGAATTACAAAATCGCGATACGGATAGTTTGGTGCTGAATAGTAATTGGGTTCTGAAAAGATGGAATTCAGATGTTCTGCCTTCAAATAAATCCTTGTTTGCCTCACTTTGGCATTTATAAAAACATCCAATAATGGATATGCGCCAAATTCTTCCCTATTTTGAATATAGAATTCGCCCAGTAACGGATTGTACGCATTCATATTATATGAGGTGAAGTATTTAAAGGTGACCCCAGTCTGCAAGAACATGGCCTTTTTGAAAACATCTTTTGAAAAATATAGCGAGTTCCTAGTAATGAGTTGCGGCAGATTCAATACCTGATTATCTTGTGCGACCTCCTGATAGAGTACCGTATTGGTCAGCGTCCATCTCCTCCATTCAAGTTGATTGGAATATTTAACCCTCAAGTGATTAATTGTCTCTGATTGTTGAAAAGGTTTTACAAACGCTGTTTCTTGTGCATTGTCAATTTGTTCTTCTGTGGCAATGGATTCAAAATAGGTGTAGTTATCCAATGCACTGTATTCAGCTTGAAGATGGCCCCATTTTCTTGAGTTAAATCCAAAACGGATGCTTTGGGTTTCCTGCTTATCGAACGAATCTGTATTTTGCCAGTTATAGTTTTGGTAATCGCTCTGATATAACAGATAATTAAAGTTCGGCATCCGTGATGAGGCGTGAACACCACCCGTTATTGTATAATTATCATTGATTCTATATTCTGCTAATGCATTAAAATTGCTTCCTCCTAATTCTCCAGAAACATTATAATTGACATTCCCCTTCAACAGAAGTCTACCAAAGTTCTTGGTATAGCTTCCACCGACCGCAATTTCTTCTCCTTTGAATTGATTTTGAATCGTGCCGGAATCTGTTATCAGGATACTATTAAAAAAGTAGTTATAGTTATAGAGACTGGCCCACCCTTTCACTTCGCCCAATGTCTTGTTCGAAAACCTTATCGACCCCTGATTGAACATAGTTTTAAGCCGCGCCCTATCTTCAATGGGCGCAACAAAAGGGTCATCCCCAAAGGCGCTGTTCTGTGATGTTTGTGTAAAATCATAAAATTTTGTTTCATAATTGAACTCATGTCCAATTGCCAAAGCAGTTGGTTGGGTTGTAGTGGAATCTTTCGCACGGAAAAGCTTTAATTCTTGGTCCAAATAGTATCTTTTTCCTAAAATTCTATTATTGGCGTCGGTGTATCGCACATCAACTCTCGCTCTATCAGTGAAATCGTCCGTTGTGGTATCTTCAAACTGATCACGATTTAACAATCCACCGTTTTCTTCAGCTTCAATATCCTGGGCTGCAATATGTCCCCTTAGGCTATAATTACCCTTTTTATTACTATAGTTAAATGAGGTTCTAAAGTTTCCAGATTGCGATTGATTAAATCGGTATTTACCTAATGACCTAAAACCTTTGAAGGCTACAGACACATTAAATCTCCTGTTAAAATTAAATGCTAAAAGTGCATCCAACAATTGTCCTTGCTCCAAAGTGGTCTTAAACATCAGTTCTGTCATTGGGGTAGGAACATTGTAATAATTGATATCCTCTATCTCAAAATAATTATAATGCTTAGCTACTGCCCCTATTTGAGGGTATTGTGTATTTTTTGAAAAGGTTCTACCCAAAACATTATAAGGTTGACCAATATTTGAAAAAGGCATCAACTCAAAGTCATCCTCTCTTATATAATTGTATTTGTATTCCTTTTTAATGGTCAGAGTGGTATCCACAGATGTAGTGTCTCTGTAGTAGGAGATGATTTTGTAGTCCGTTATAAAGACGCTATCCTTTTCCTTTTCAACTTTCTCGGGAATTCGAAAACTCGGTTTTTTCGTCTTTATAGAATCCCTTATTTCTTCGGTTTCGACTTTACTTATCGAATCCACTTCCTTTACAGGGGGTAACGAGTCTTGTTGGGCAGATAAAGTTGAACTCACCAAAAGGAGAAGGGCAAATACTAAAAATCTCATTCCGTATTATTGGTCAGGCAAAGGTATATGTTTTGTTTCTAAAGAAATGTGAAAGTTTATACCGCAAAAATCAATAATATTGGACAACTTTAACATTAGCCCATTTTTGCTGGTTTTTTCTCCATTGTAAATCAATGCTTGAACACTTTTTTAAACATACCAACGAAGCTGGAACCGACGAAGCCGGAAGGGGTTGCTTGGCAGGACCGGTGACAGCAGGAGCAATTATATTACCTGAGGGGTTTAGCAATTCCATATTAAATGATTCCAAGCAATTATCAGAACTAAAAAGGGAGCAATTACGCCCAATTTTAGAAGAGGAAGCGCTAAGCTTTGCCGTATGCCATGTTTTTGAGGAGGAAATTGATAAAATCAATATCCTGAATGCATCTATTTTGGCAATGCATAGAGCCCTAGAAAAATTAAAAGGACCTCCTAGTTTTATTTTGGTCGATGGCAATCGTTTTAAACCTTTCCAGTCCATTTCACATGAATGCATCATCAAAGGGGACGGTAAGTATATGAGTATTGCAGCAGCTTCGGTGCTGGCCAAAACACATCGGGATGCTTATATGGCCAAAATTCATGAAGAGTTCCCAATGTATAATTGGATTAAGAATAAAGGTTATCCCACCAAAGAGCATCGTGAGGCCATTAGAAAGCACGGATTGACCAAATACCACAGAAAAAGTTTCAGGCAATTACCCGAACAGTTGACACTGGATATCTAAAACCTTAAATTTGTTCGAAACTTCAACAATGAAATCCAAGGTATTCCTTGTCTTACTTTCCTTTTTTCTGATCAACTGCAAAACCGAAGTAAAAACCGCCGATTCATTATTGGGTTATTTTCCTCCAAACGCTGCCTTGCTCATTAAAATCAACAATCTAACAAATTTTAAGAGTGAGATTAAAAACAGTTCCTTTTTTGAAGCTTCAAAAGATTTTTCACTTTACAAGGAAATAGATACAAAAACAAGGGTTTTGGATTATGTGAAAACGGAATCCAAATGTCTGTTTGCTCTTTACGCCATTGGAAAGAACAATTACGATTTTGTGTTGATTCTGGGACCATCCACCAATTTTTTCAATTTGGATGATATAAATAACAAAACCGTAGAGACCCTTACCTATCAAAACAAAAAAATCACTAAATATACCCTGGAACAACAGGAAGTGTTTAGCATGCAACTCGACGGCAAGGTCATTATAAGCAGTTCATTAATGCTGATGGAAAACATGGTGCGAACGGAAAAAAACAACCCCGTTAATCCAACTCTAGATCGATTGTACACAACATCCAGTGAAGTAAAGTCTGCTACGCTTTTTTTGAATTTGGATGAGCCCTCATCATTATTTGCGGATCAATTAAAGGGTGAGGATAATCGAATTCCTTCTTTTGCGGATTGGATTTCTGTCGATTTTTCGGCCAACTCCGACAACATTGGGTTTTCGGGAGTTGCCGTTGCCTCAGACTCTACCAAAAATTTTATCAACCTTTTTAAAGGGACAAATCCTTTGCCCCATAAAACCCCTCAATTTGCACCATTGAACACTCAGGCTATAAGCTCTTTTACTTTTGATGATTACCAAGCTTTTGCCAAAAATCAAAACACCTATTTGGATAGGGTCAAACCGATAGACTCCCTATTCAATACCATAGAAGAAATTGGGGTCATCCACTCCAATAATCAAAAAGTTGTTCTTCTAAGCTCTTTTGGAGCCGAAAGCCTCACCGAAGCTTTGAATTCGGATAAAGCATCCTCCACAGAGTACCAAGGAAGTGAAATAATGCGCTTAAAAAACAGTGCTTTTGCAGTAAATGGCTTTAGTCCATTGATCCAAGATTTTTCATCTAATTTCTGTGCAATTCTGGAGAACACTTTTGTTTTTGCCGAAAGCAGAGAGGCTTTGCAAACCATTATTAGCAATCATCGAAACACCTCTTCTTTTGGAAATTCTCCAGTTTACACAACTGCAATGTCCCAGCTGGCAAATGAATCTAGTATGCTTTTCATTGCCAATGATTCGGGGATTAATTTTTTCTCAGAAGAATATTTTGACCCTCAATTTCACAGTACATTAAAAAAAGTCAAATTTTCTGAGCATGTCTTTGCTGCACAATTAGTGTCCGATCAAAATTTTGTCCATACCAATTTTTTGGTGTCCAAAGTTGGAAAATCTGTTGAAGTAAATTCTGTTACCCCATTGTTCACATTAGAGCTGAATACAGATCTGACGATCGACCCTCAATTTGTGAAGAACCATAGAACGAACAAGCATGAAATTGTGGTTCAGGATCAGAATAACATTCTATACCTAATCTCCACGGAGGGTAAGGTTTTATGGAGTAAACAGTTGAATGGAAGAATTCAGGGGCCTATTCAACAAGTAGACATCTATAAGAATGGACGTTTGCAACTGGCCTTTTGTACAAGCAATGAATTTATGATCATTGATCGCAACGGAGAAGATGTGCCGCCATTCAAAAAAACCTTTGAAGGAGGAAACCTGAATCCTTTAGCAGTTTTTGATTATGAGGGCAATAAGGACTATCGGTTTGTAATTACACAGGGTCGCAAGGTGTTTATGTACAACAACCAAATGCAAACTGTGGGTGGTTTTAGATTTACCGAGGCCCAAAGTCCAATTATTACTTCTCCTAAACATTTTCGAGTTTCCAAACGGGACTATTTGGTATTTCAATTGGAGAATAAAAGTTTGAAAATCTTGCATCGAACCGGTCATGAACGATTAAAGGTGGAAGAAAAGATCGATTTCTCTGGAAATGGAGTATTCCTTTACAAGAACAAATTCTCCATGACCAACAAAAAAGGAGTGCTTCACCAAATTGATACCAAAGGAAAACTTAGCGCAACTAATTTTAACCTTAGTAGCCACCATGGTATGTATACCACTAGCAAGACCTTAGTATTTATGGATGACAATATCCTTAGTATTAAAGGTAAAAAAGTTGAATTGGACCTTGGAGTTTACACCAAGCCCAAGATTTTTTACATCTATGATAAAATATATGTAAGCGTGACTGATATTCAGAGTCAGAAGATTTATCTGTTCGATAGTCAAGCAAAGTCTATTTCCAATTTCCCTGTTTTTGGTAATTCTCTAATAGATATGGTGGACATGGACAATGATAAAAAATTGGAACTTGTTGCCAAAGATCAGGATAACTCCATAATAGTGTATAAAATGAATTAATTGGCCCTTGTTGCAACCTATACACTCCATTAGGCAAAACACACATCATTTCTTCCAGGATATACTGTAAATTTTTAATTTACAGCTAATTACACTCACTAAACACTTTTGAAAATGAAAACCTCCTTTTTGGGCAAAATTTTTCTTTGTTCCCTTGTCGCTTTTGCATTTAGCACCAATACCAATGCACAATTCTTTAAAAAGTTGGCTAAAAAAGCCGAAAAAGCCGCAGAACGTACCGTAGAACGACGCGTTGAAACGGAGACATCAAAAAAAACGGATCAAGCACTCGATAGTATTCTCGAACCCGGTTCTGGAAAAAAGCAGTCTCCCAAAACATCAGAAAACACTGGAAATCAACCTAATCCAGGTAACGATTCAGGGCAGTCCCCAAATACCAATTCAGGAAACTCAAATGTTTCTGGCCCTAAAACCATTCAGGTATACAGCAAATTTGATTACGTTCCTGGAGATAAACAGTTATTTTATGATGATTTTGGTTTTGACTTTGTCGGAGACTTTCCCTCAAAATGGAATACCAATGCCGGAGGGGAACTGGTTACTTTAGGAGATTCTCCTCAAAAATGGCTGGAATTAAAATCCGGCTTCAATATTTATTACATTCCAGATGTTCCACAACTTCCGGAGGAATACACCATTGAATTTGATTTGGCCGCCGTAGGCTTGAGCAGACAAACATCCTCCAATGCCAAGGTTGCAATTACTCTGAGTGATGATGATAAATTCAAACCAGGAGCCAATAACGCTTATGCCGAAATTCCGTTTTGCCAGTATGCGGCAATTGGAGTAACCATACAAAACAACATCAACAGTAGACGGGAAATACGGAGTACCGTCAAGGCTGATCTTAGGGACGAGGTACTGGACCAACCTCATATTTCCATTGCAGTGAATAAACTGCGTTTTAGATTATGGGTAAATGAAGTAAAATATATTGATGTCCCCAGGTTGGTAGCACCCGGTGCGGTTATACACACAGTAAAATTTCTGGCTAACGGTTTTAAAGATGGCGCTGAAAAAGTTTTTATCAGTAATCTAAAAGTAGCAGAAGGAGGTGTGGATTTAAGAAGAAAATTGATTTCCGAAGGAAAAATATCCACCAATGCCATCTTATTCGATTCAGGTTCTGACAATTTACAGCCTCAATCTATGGGTGTAATCCGTCAAATTTCACAAGTCTTATTGCAAGAACGTTCCATCAACCTTAAAATAATCGGTCATACTGATGCCGATGGAGCTGATGCTTCCAATATGCAACTCTCCAAAGATAGAGCTGCAGCTGTTAAGAACGCCTTAGTTAGCGTTTACAGTATTGATGGCAACAGATTGTCAGTAGATGGTAAAGGTGAAAGCGAGCCTGTGTCTGATAATAACAGTCCCGCTGGGAAGGCACAAAATAGAAGGGTTGAATTTATAAGACAATAGATATGAAAAAATTGATTTTTCTTTTAGCCATTGTTCTTTTCGTTGGAACAGGAAGCATTTGGGGTCAAACGGACTGCAGTAAGTATTATCCAGTTTCCGATGGGGCTAAATTTGAACACACCTTATATGGCAACAAAATGAAAAAAGAGGGGAAAGTAGTGTATTCCGTTAAAGTTGATGACGGTGACAGTGTCCTTTACACTATGGAAATGTTTGATAAAAATGATACTCCTTTTGGAAATTCAACCTATGGGATGAAATGCGAAGAAGACGGGGTTTCCATCGACTTTAAATCCTTAATGAATGGGATGATGACAGAAAGGTTTGACAATATGGAAATGGACATCACGGGAAACAACATCTATATTCCCAATGATTTATCCGTAGGACAGACATTACCCGATGCTGAGATGGAAATGACCATAACCGGCACACCAATCGCTATGAAATCGTTCATGAGAATGTATAACCGAAAAGTTGAAAGCAAAGAAAGTATTACTACTCCTGCCGGCACTTTCGAATGCTTTGTCATCAGCTATGACACAGATATGAAAATGGGAATAAAGACAACAGGTAAGACCAAACAGTGGCTTGCAGAAAACATAGGTATGGTAAAAACAGAAGATTATAACAAAAAAGGCAAACTACGCAGCATGAGTTTGCTTACAGCATACGAACAATAATAGAAATCAATCAAAAAAAGGAAACCGGAGCTTATGCTTCGGTTTTTCTTTTAAAAGTTCCTCATCAAAAAGCATATTACATCTTTTGGAGTGTTTGAAGGGGTGCACTTATCGGTTAAGATATCGCTCGTTTTAATGAGCTATATCGACCGATAAGTGAAGTTCGGGAAATTAAGAATATGATTCAAGGAAAAATTGACAAATTACTTCTGCAAATTGACAGATTAAATGGAAAGTTATACCATATTGTTTTGAAAAGTCAATTCGGCATTAAAAAGAGTTTGAAAATGTTTCAACAAGTTCTCCTTAACCTCTTCCGTGTTAACTTCTTTCTGCCCAAGTTCCACATTTAAGGATGTGACAGATTTTCCGCGAATCCCACAGGGAATCATTAAATCAAAATAGCCGAGATCGGCATTCACATTCAAGGCGAATCCATGCATGGTCACCCATCGGCTAGCACGAACGCCCATAGCACAAATTTTACGTGCAAAGGGTGTTCCAACATCCAGCCAAACTCCAGTTTCGCCATCAGAACGAACGCCTTTTAGTCCATATTCGGCAAGGGTCAGAATCACCATTTCTTCTAATAAGCGAAGGTATTTATGAATATCAGTAAAAAAGTTGTCCAAATCCAGAATAGGATAGCCCACTATCTGTCCAGGTCCGTGATACGTTATATCTCCTCCCCTATTGATTTTATAAAAAGTAGCACCTTTTTCTTGTAGTTTTTTTTCATCCACCAACAAATTGGACATATCCCCACTCTTCCCTAAGGTATACACATGTGGATGTTCTACGAAAAGAAAATGATTGGGGGTTTCAAGATTGGCTTCCTCTCTTCTATTCTTGATTTTCACATCAACAATCTCTTTGAACAAGTCTTCCTGATAATCCCAAGTTTCCTTATAATCTTTAAAACCCAAATCTTGTAGCTGGACCTTCTTATTCATCCGGCAAAGATACGAAGAGGTTTATGGTAAAACTAATCCTCCAACTCCACTTCTAAATCCAAAAGCGAAGGGTCTTTCATCAAATCCATAAACTTGACTTCATAAATTAAGGTCTTGCCATCAGCACTAAAAGTTGCTTCTTCTGCAGTGGTAGATTTTACCTTTTTCGGGAAATGATATTTAAGGGTATAGGTAGACCCTGAAAGGAACATCTCGGCGCCTTGCAGGCTGTCTATTTGCTGTTGGAACAATTCTTGGTCCAAAATCTTGGCCTTTCTAGTAAAACTATTGTTGTTAAATGAGTAGCTAACCTCTGATGCAGAACTTTCCATAGGTGGAGGAGCAGCTCCTTCTTTATTGGAGCCAAGCACGTTCGCTCCTTGAAATGCATTGAAAGCGTCATTCACCTCATTTACATTCTTGAATTCACTAAATAAATCAAACTTCATCACCTTCTCGTCAGGATTCATGATCATATGCATGTTGAAAGGTTCAAGCTTTTTCAGTTTGGCCTGTTCTTCGGGTGAAAGCTGGGCTATACTATCCTTTTTTTCTTCCAATAAATCTTTAAAGGAAATCAGTGAATCAACCGGTTTTTCATTGCTTTTCTTCATTTCTTCACCTGCCATTTCCATGAGTTCAGACCCATCAAAATTGATAGAAAGCCTTCCAGAACCATCTTCTTGTAAAGTAATTTCTTCAGTAAAGTTGCACGAAGTGGTCAGGGCAACTGCGGCTACCCATAATAAGATTTGGATTTTTTTCATTTTGGTTGTGTTAATTCGTGTTATTTAAAATGACAAGCGCTCCGATTACTCCTGGCACCCATCCACAAAGTGTTAAAAGTAACACAATCACAAAAGAACCACAACCTTTTCCTATGACTGACAGGGGTGGAAAAAAAATGGCCAATAAAACTCTCCAGATACTCATTGATTTGATTTTGATTGATGTACTCTATTAGTCCTTCATTATGATAAATTGTTACACAAAACCTTTATTTTTAACTCAGATTCAGAATATTCATGAGGTCTATCATTGTGTTCATCATCCTTTTGGGCAGTATGCCAATATTTGGGCAATACAGCTTTTCTGGCCTAGTTTCTGAAGAGCATCAAGGGAATGCTATTTATCTTTCGCTAATCGAAGATTATCGAAAAACCTCGCGTACATACCTTGAACAGATCATCAGTAAGACTACGGTTGATTCTTTAGGTCTCTTCCAATTCAAAGGTGACAACCTTTCATTAGATAACCGATTGTACCGTATTCATTTGGATGGTTGTGCTGACGGTGGAGATGCAAATCATTTTTTAGGGACTTGTAACAATAGTAAAAGTGTACTTTTCATTGCCAGCAATAAGGATATTTTGGAGTTTCCTACTTCTTTTGAAGATCAAGCACTCTGCACTATTACGTCCACTAATCCAAAATCTTCGCTTCCTCTCGAAATTGAAGGCTTAAAAGAAGAAATGGTCTTTGATTTTGCAGATTATCGCAGTGAGGCGAACAGAAAATTGAACTCGGAAAAATGGTTTACCTCATTCCAAAAATTTGGTGAAGATTCGGATGAACCTTTGGCAGAATTGCTTATTTATGATTTTCTATCCGATAAACGAAATGAGACCTATGCACACTATCTTAATGATGTTTCCACCAATAACTACTATGACACCTTGTTGGATAGGTTAAAGACCAGTTACCCAAGTGCCAATTTCACAAAAGAGTTTGAAGCCGAAATTGCTGCCGATAGGCAATTGGCCAATTTTCAAAATGCTGGGCATTGGGACTGGAGGTCTATTATCCTACTTTTATTGGCACTATCTCTTGGACTAAATCTGTATTTTCTTGTAGCCAGAAAATCAAATGCACGGAATACAACCAACGATTTATTGCAAAAACTCACTCCTCAAGAGCAAAAAATAGTGCGCCATATTTTAATGGATAAAAGCAACAAAGAAATCGCCTCCGAACTTTTTGTAAGCCATAGCACTATCAAAACACACATCAATAATTTGTACAAAAAATTGGATGTTTCCTCCAGACAGGAAATCGTTACGTTGTTCAAAAAATAAAATTCCTTAGAGTAAACCCTAGGACATTCGTAAGAGAACATTCTTAGAAACATCGAAAAAAACCTCAAAGTACTTAAATCTCGATTATCGAGTAAAATTCCACCAGGGGTCTAGTCCCTATTTCCAACCTCCAAAAACAGATTAAAGCTAAGATTTTAGGCAATTTTCGGTTCCAAATTTTAAACTGAAAAACATGAAATCAATTTTAGTAATGCTTCTATTCGTTGGAGGCACAATGTTCGCCCAAGATTTCAATAAAGAAATCGAACAGGAAAATGGCAAAACATTTATGGTTGGTAAAATCAATTTGGAAGGCCTACAGTCGCAACCCTATGCAAACTGGTTCAATACAAACTACAACAACTATGTAGTGGACAAATCGATGTTGAAAACGTTCAAAAAACAACTCAAAAAACATGATATTAAACTTTTCCTGGGTACCTGGTGTGGCGATAGTAAACGAGAAGTGCCACGAATGCTTAAAATTTTGAATGATGCAAACTTCCCTATGGAACAATTGGAAATTGTCGCTTTGGACCGAAGAAAAGAACATTACAAAAAAAGTCCTACCGGTGAAGAAAAAGGATTGAACATCATCAAAGTCCCCACAATGGTATTCTTTTCATCAGGAAAAGAAGTCAACAGAATTGTTGAAAGTCCATTGGAATCATTGGAAGAAGATATGGCGCAAATCGTGACTGGAAAACCATATACTCCCAATTATGCGACATTAAGCAAGGCCAAGTAAGGAATTAAAGCGCAAAAGTGTAATTTTGCGCTTTAATTTTTTATCGACTATGCAACTATCGGAACAAGAAATCGTTCGAAGGGAAAAATTATCAAAGCTTAGGGAACTGGGAATCAACCCATATCCTGCAGCGCTTTATCCAGTTGATGCTACTTCAAAAAGCATTAAAAACGATTTTGAGGAAAGCAAAAAAGTAGTGATTTCAGGTAGATTGATGTCGAGAAGAATTCAAGGAAAAGCTTCTTTTGCAGAGCTTCAAGATAGTGAGGGTCGTATTCAGGTCTATTTTAACCGTGACGAAATTTGCCCTGGTGAAGACAAAACGCTCTACAACGATGTTTATAAAAAGTTGTTGGATATCGGAGATATCATTGGGGTTGAAGGCGAATTGTTTACCACTCAAGTAGGTGAAAAGACGGTTATGGTCAAAAACTTTAGTCTTTTGAGCAAGGCGCTTCGCCCACTACCTCTGCCCAAGGTTGATGCCGATGGAAAAGTATATGACGAGTTCAACGATCCGGAACTTCGCTATCGCCAACGCTATGTTGATTTGGTAGTAAATCCATCCGTGAAAGAAACCTTTATCAAGAGGACCAAAATCACCAATAGTATTCGGGAATTTTATAACGAAAAAGGATATTTGGAAGTAGAAACTCCCATTCTACAACCCATCCCAGGTGGAGCTGCGGCACGTCCTTTTTTAACGCACCACAATGCGCTCAATATTCCATTGTATCTAAGAATTGCCAATGAGTTGTATCTAAAGCGATTGATCGTTGGTGGATTTGATGGGGTGTACGAGTTTTCCAAAGATTTCAGGAATGAAGGAATGGACCGTACCCACAATCCTGAGTTTACCGTCATGGAGCTTTATGTTTCCTACAAGGATTACCATTGGATGATGGACACCACGGAGCAATTGCTTGAAAAAATTGCCATCGATTCCAACGGAAGCACCAAAGTTACCGTTGGTGAAAACGAAATAGATTTCAAAGCACCTTATCCTCGGGTTCCCATTTTAGAGGCCATCAAACTACACACAGGTTATGAGGTGGAGGGAATGGATGAAACCCAATTACGCGAAGTGGCTCAAAAACTAGGTTTAGAGGTAGACGAAACCATGGGCGTAGGTAAACTGATTGATGAGATTTTTGGAGAAAAATGCGAGCATAATTATATTCAGCCCACCTTTATTACGGATTATCCGAAAGAGATGAGTCCATTGACCAAGGAGCATAGAGATAATCCGGCATTGACCGAACGTTTTGAGTTGATGGTCAACGGAAAGGAATTGGCAAACGCTTATTCCGAGTTAAATGACCCTATCGATCAACGCGAACGCTTTGAAGAACAATTGAAGTTATCCGAAAAAGGAGATGACGAAGCAATGTTCATTGACCAAGATTTTCTTCGTGCCTTGGAATATGGAATGCCTCCAACATCCGGAATCGGAATTGGAATCGACCGCTTGGTAATGTTGATGACGAACAATTCCTCCATACAAGAGGTTTTATTCTTCCCGCAAATGCGACCAGAGAAAAAAGCCGTGGAACTTACCGAAGAGGAAAAAATTATAATAGATATCCTAAAACCAGTTGGTGAAATGCCTTTGGCAACACTTAAGGAGAAAGCAGGCCTTAGTGGAAAAAAATGGGATAAAAGCACCAAGAATTTGGCAAAATTGGGTTTGTTTGAAGTTAAAAAAACGGAAAGCGGTTTAATTTCCAGAATAAAGGAATAGTCCTTCTTTTTTCATAAAAAGAGCAGTTAAACACCTTAATTCACTAATTTAAAGGCAAATAAATCATTTTGTCATGAAAATTGGTGTTTGGCTTTTGATTTTTATATTAACCGCCTCATCCTGTAAAACCAAGTCTGAAAATACAGCTCAGGACGAAACTTCTGCTGTATTGAGCGATGAGCGATCGATTAAAAAAATTGATGTGCATTCGCACTATAAGTTTTCTAGGGAATACCTCCCTGCATTGCATCAAAAATGGAATATGCAATCTGTTTTAGTGGATGTTTCCATTGAAGATTCAACAGGAATAACTCGAAGTTGGAATTCCTATTTAGCTCACGCCCAAAAACATCCTGATCTGTTTTTTCTCTGCTCTTCGTTAATTGGTGTAGGTATCGATTCTCCTGATTTTGCGGAACAAGCAATCCAACAATTGAAAAAAGAAATCGATTCTGGTGCAAGAATGGTCAAGGTTTGGAAAAACTTTGGGATGGTGACCAAAGATACATCTGGACACTTCATTCAGATTGATGATACACGGTTACAGCCAGTATGGGATTTTCTCAAGCAAAAAAATATTCCGGTAATGGCCCATATCGGTGAACCGGAGCAGGCATGGAGACCTTTGGACCCCAATAACCCACACTACGGATATTATAAAAACAATCCACAATACCATGCCTATAAAATCCCGGAAATCCCTTCTTATGAAACTATTATAACAGCGAGGGATAAATGGATTGAAACCAACCCTGACCTGAGGATTTTATGTGCCCATATGGGCAGTATGTCACATAACATTGATATGGTTGCTGAACGGCTTGATAAATTCCCTAATATGTATGTTGAGCCTGCGGCTCGCTTTGGAGACCTTGCAAGTCAAGACTCAAAAAAAGTGAAAGCATTTTTTGAAAAATATCAGGACAGAATATTGTTCGGGTCAGACTACGGTAATTCAATTCCAGAGAACGCAATGACCCCAGATGAAATAGAACTGGAAAAAACAAATCTAAATGACAACTACAATAAATTGTGGAGATACTTGAGCAGTTCTGATTCACTATTAATTCGGGGACAGAAAACCCAGGGTTTGGAGCTTTCAGAAGAAGTCTTGGACAAAATCTATTATCAAAACACCATCAGTTTCCTAAAACTGAATTAATTCTTTATCGCACAAGACATCAATGGATTTAGGATATAGAAAAACCAGGGAAATTCATCCATATAGGGACATATCTTCTTGGGCATTCAATTTTATAGATATTGACGGTCAGATAGCAGTAGTCAAGCTTACCATCCTTGAAGAGGATAGAAAAAATATGTAGATTATTTGACACCATATAAATTTGAAGATGATTGGAAAGTCATCACTGAGCAGTTTTCAATGTTTTAGATAATTACATTTCAAAACATAAGAACAGATGCATTCTCGCGAATGATTCGAAGTGCCTTTGACATCTGATTTTCGACTGTTTTTATTGAAATGCCCATATCCTCAGCGATTTCGCGGTACTTTCTGCGCTCCAATTTATTCATGATAAAAATCTCCTTACACTTAGGCGGTAGCTTATCTATTAGCTCCTCCAACTTGGCCATGGTCGATTTTAAATAAGTATCATCCTCCTTCTGCTCAAAATAACTCTCATAAATGGTATCCCATCGAATTTTGTCCAACAGGTCAGGTTGCTTTTTTTGCTTACGAAGTTGTTGTAAAAATTGATTGTGACATGCCTTGAACAAATACCCCTTTAAGGAACCCTTGATATTGATCTGTTTTCTTTTCTCCCACAGTTTTATCATAACATCTTGAACAAGGTCCTTGGATAAATCTCGATCTCCACTCAATTGAAAAATATAGTTGCACAACCAATCGTAATGATGATTGAACAAAAATTCATAAGCATGAATCTGTCCTTGCTTTAGTTTTTCAATAAGTTCTTGTTCCTCCATGCGGGATAAAAGTAAAAAAATAAAATAAATAGGGGTTTTTTGAACATCCTGCATCTTTATAACACAACCTTGTAGGAAAATGCAAAATAAAGAAGTGTTAATTGAGAAGTTTTTAGCCAGAACAATTTCGTCCAGTGAACGAAAAATGCTGAAAAAATGGGTGTTGAAAAAGAAGAAAAACCTTGATTTTTTTAAAGAGGAAATTAGAAAGCGTTCTAAAAACAGTCTATACCATCATTTTGATGAAAACGAAGCCTTCAAACGGTTTATGGAAAATGTAGAGAAAAGACAATCCAAAAAACAGTTTCCAAAAAGCTTACTGAAATATGCCGCTATTTTTGTTGGAGTACTTTCTCTTGGGTTTATGGCCTATCAATCCTTTATCAAAACAGATTCGACCAATACCATTGTCCAAAATGAGGAGACAAGTGAAAATCAACAAAAAACCGTGATTATTTCCTTGGCTGATGGCACAAAACAACACATTACCGCAGACGGGGCCACAGAACTCTTTGACAAGGATGGCAATACCATCGCAAAAAAACAGGATCAAGGTTTGGATTTTAGTCTTGTTGCTAACGAACAAGGAGAAAATCTGATATTCAATGAGGTCTACGTGCCTTATGGACAAACTTTTAATCTAAAGCTCTCCGACGGAACAAAAGTTTGGTTAAATGCCGGCACACGGTTAAGGTTCCCCCAAAACCTGAGCGCCGCCGCCCAAAATCGTATGGTTTACCTAGAAGGGGAAGCATTTTTTGATGTAACCAGAGACGAAAAAAGACCTTTTATAGTAAATGCTGAAAATTTGGATGTCAAGGTGTTGGGAACACAATTTAATGTATCAGCTTATAAGTCCGATCGCAAAATTGCAACAACCCTAGTCGAAGGTTCAGTAAGTGTCTATGAAAATTCCAATCCAAGTGAGAACATATTATTGACCCCTAGTTATCAGGCCGCTTTTGTCAAAGAAAATGGTGCTATGACCAAAAAGAAAGTTGACCCTCGAGTTTATACTAGCTGGATTGAAAACAGATTAATTATCGACAACCTGACCTTTGAAGAGATTTTGACCAAACTGGAAAGATCACACAACGTTTCCATCATAAACCAGGTTGAAAGTCTAAGGAATGAAATATTCAAAGGAGAATTCGAAAATGAAGATATCAAAACTATTTTGACCACTATTGCCGCGAGTACATCATTTACGTTTGCAATAGAGAATAACGTGGTAACAATTTCAGAATAAAAAAGGGAAGGTGTTGCACCACCTTCCCCAATACTAGATCGCTAACATGGATTATTAACAATCAAACATTCAAAATTATGAAAAAAAGCATGGTTTTCAAGTCACCATTTTTTTTGGTGGCCAGTACCAAAATGCCGCTTAAGATGAAGATTAGTTTTTTACTTACTTTCTTTATTATCTGCCAGCTCTCTGCCAGTGATATCTACTCGCAGAAAAGGGTTCAATTTAACTTTGAAAATGTTCCCTTAAAAGAAGTTCTCAACGAGATAAAAAAACAGTCGGGTTATAAATTCTTCTACAACGTAAAGGAAATCGATGATACCAAAAAAACATCATTATCGGCTTCTGATGAAAAAATACTCGCTGTTTTGGATAGACTTTCTATCAAAGAAAGTTTGGAATATTCAATCAATGGAACTCAGATCATCCTTAAAAAACAATCTCAAGATAAAGTGAATGCCAATGGACAGGCACAACAGGAAGTCAGAGGTACGGTAAAAGACCCTGACGGCAACCCTTTACCTGGAACCAACATTTTGGTCAAGGGGACTACGAATGGCACACAGGCTGACTTTGATGGAAACTTTACCTTGGAGCTTGATGATACAAATGTTACCCTAGTAGTTTCCTATTTAGGGTTTAAAACAACAGAAGTCGCCTTAAATGGACAAACCAGCATTGCTATTGTCCTTGAGGAAGACGCTGCCCAATTGGAAGATGTTGTGGTCGTCGGGTCTAGAAACCCTAATAGAACAGCTACAGAAACGACGGTTCCAGTTGATGTAATTGATGTTGCAGCCATTGCTAATCAAGGTCCCCAAGTCAGTGTTAATCAAATACTGAACTACGTGGCACCTTCTTTCACCTCCCAATCACAAACAGTTTCGGATGGTACAGATCATATTGATCCGGCCTCGCTCCGTGGTTTAGGTCCCGACCAAGTTTTAGTTTTGATCAATGGGAAAAGAAGACACAATACAGCATTGATCAATGTTAATGGGACTGTAGGAGCAGGTAGTGTAGGCACGGATATGAATGCCATCCCCGCGGCGGCTATTCAGCGTATCGAGGTACTTAGAGACGGAGCTGCTGCACAATACGGTTCAGATGCTATAGCCGGTGTCATCAATATTGTATTGAAAAAAGCTACTGGAAAATTAGACCTTTCATTGACTTCAGGAGCTAATTTTAGTGAAAACAGTAATCAGTTTGAAGGTGGTAGCGATGGAGAAAAATTCCAGTTGGATGCCAATTTTGGACTACCAATTGGTGACCGAGGTTATATCAATTTTACAGGGTCGCTTTCCACAAGAGAACCCGCATTGAGAAACAAAGATTACGCCGGGGATATCTTTCAAGGTTTTCACGGAGCAGAACGAATTTTTGCTGCCGGCGGCGGTACAGTTGCGGATATGACGCTACAGGATTATGCAAATGCTTCACAAGGTATTAGTTATTTGGATCAATCCATCAAAGATCAGATTTCAGGATTAAACTTGAATGATGATACCGATATTGGCACGTTTCGCGATTTATTAGGTTTTGATGCCGATGAAGATGAATTGGCGGCTCGCGGACTAACGCGCAGGGACTTTAGATTCAAAGTTGGTACTTCAAGACTTAGAGAAGGTAAATTCTTTGCCAATATGTCCATTCCTGTTTCGGAAGACACAGAGGTTTATGGTTTTGGTGGTATTAGCTATCGCCAAGGTCTGGCATCCGGATTCTATAGAAGACCCGCTCAAGGTGACGGTCGCGCCAATACTCCAGCATTTCCTAATGGATTTTTACCCAATATTGGAACCGACATCTTAGATCAATCTTTAGCTGTCGGAATTCGAGGAAAAATCAACGAATGGGATGTTGATTTCTCCAATACATATGGAAGAAACACTTTTGATATTACTGTCGGTAATTCCAGTAATGGAACTCTTGGTGTTGCCACCCCACGTTCTTTTGATGCTGGTGGATTAGGTTTTACCCAAAACACCACTAATTTGGATTTCAGCAGATTCCATGAAGACATCTTTGAAGGGTTTAATGTGGCCTTTGGTGCAGAGTATAAAGTAGAGAAATATGAGATTATTGCAGGTGAAGAAGCCTCATACACAAGCTATGATATCAACGGAAACCCTGTAAACAGTATTACTCCGGATGACCAATTGGTGCGAAACAACTTTACAGGTTCGCCATTAGGTGGGGGTGCCCAAGTTTTTAGAGGATATGATCCCGGGAATGCCACGGAGAAGTTTCGAAATAACATCTCGCTTTATGCTGATTTTGAAGCCGATTTTACCGAAAATTGGCTGGTGAGTCTTGCTGGTAGATATGAGAATTATTCCGACTTTGGGAGCACCTTCAATTACAAACTCGCTACGCGATTAAAACTTACTGAGAATTTAGCACTAAGAGCAGCTAGCAGTTCAGGTTTTAGAGCACCTTCATTGCACCAGCAATTCTTCAGCAGAACAAGTACTGTTTTTGTGGACAACGTTCCTTTTGAACAAGGCACATTTACCAATGATAGTAGAGCCGCTTCGCTCATTGGGATTGATAAGTTAAGAGAAGAAACCTCCAATAGCTTTAGTGCAGGATTGACCGGAACTTTTGGTCAATTTACCGTTACTATCGATGGATACTTGATCAATATCGATGATCGCATTGTATACAGTGGTAGCTTTGGAAATGGTGGTGACCCAGAGCTCACCGGAATCTTCGATGCTGCCGGAGCCACAAGTGCGCGTTTTTTCGTGAACGCAATTGACACTAAGTCTACCGGTTTAGATGTTGTGATTTCCCATAAAGCTGCTTTGGGAGAAGCAACATTGAAAAATGACTTGGCAGCAAGTTTCAACAAAACCGAAGTTGAAGATATTTTTGTGCCAACACTTATCGAAAATGCCGGACTGAGCGGTTCGTTTTTTGACGGACAAGAGGAAGCCTTTTTGACCTTGGCACAACCAAGGGCAAAATTGAACCTTACCAATATGGTTTCTATTGATTCATGGGATTTCCTATTAAGAAATGTTTATTTCGGCGAAGTTACCGATCCAGACGATTTTAATGGAGATGCTAGAGTTGACGGAACCACCGTAAGCGATGATGCCCTTTATGGCGGAAAATTGGTGACAGATCTTACCATTACTAAATCATTTTCAGAAAATCTGTCCTTAACCGTTGGCGCAAATAACCTTTTGGATGTTTATCCAGATGAAAATAGAGCTGGTGGTACTTCAGGAGATCAATTTGTGTACTCTAGAAGAACTTCACAATTTGGATATAGTGGACGTTACCTGTTCGCAAGATTACGTTTGAGTTTGTAGTTTTTATACTGCTTAATTATTTGAGTTTTGTTTATTGATAAAACCCTCCTTTATGGAGGGTTTTTTAATCAATGCAGGTCCATTTTCCCAAAATTACCATTTGTTCTCTCTTTATGACATAAATGCGAGTTTACATGCCCATAATTTTGCTCCCATAAACTTTAAAAAACATTCAAGATGAAAAGAGCATTAATTATAGGAGGCAGCAGTGGAATTGGTAAGGCAACGGCACAAAGTCTTCTCAACGAAGGTGCAGAAGTACATATAGTAGGTACCAACGACTCAAAATTGGAGGCCTTTAAAAGCGAAGTCGGTGACAATCTGTTCACTCATAAAGTAGATATTACCAATAAAGAACAGGTAAACAATCTTATTTCCAATATAAACGGTTTGGACAACCTTGACTATTTGGTAAATGCATCCGGCATTTTTGGCCCAAAAGCATTCTTGGAACATACCATCGAAGATTATGATTCCTACCTTGATTTAAACCGAGGATTCTTTTTTATCACCCAAGCCGCAGCTAAAAAAATGGCTGAAACGAATGGCGGTGCTATCGTAAATGTAGGCTCAATGTGGGCGAAGCAATCGGTAAAAGCGACCCCTTCTTCCGCATATTCCATGCAAAAAGCAGGACTGCATAGTTTGACGCAACATTTGGCTATGGAGTTAGCAGATCATAAAATACGGGTAAATGCGGTTTCTCCAGCTGTTGTTGAAACACCTGTATATGAAAGTGTTTTCGGTGGCAAGCAAGAAGCGAACGATGCGCTTCAAAATTTCCATGGTTTCCATCCAATTGGAAGAAATGGAAGAGCTGAAGATGTTGCCAACACCATTTCTTTCTTGTTGTCCGACAAATCTTCTTGGGTAACCGGAGCTATATGGGATACCGATGGTGGTGTAATGTCTGGAAGGAATTAAATTGTTTTGGAAACAGTCCATTCAAAATACATCATTGTTGGAGCAGGTTTATCTGGTTTAACTACAGCCCATGCGCTATTGAAGGCCGGCGAAGAAGATTTTATCATAACAGAAGCCAGAAATAGAATTGGAGGTAGAATAAACACCATTGAAGGTGTTGATTTAGGGGCCACATGGTTTCAAGACCATCATACCTATCTTTCTGAACTTCTCGATGATTTGCCGGTAGATAAATTTGAACAGTATTCCGAAGGAAAAAGTGTTTTGGTATATAATACCATGGCGCCAGCACATTATTTTGAGAGCCAACATAATGGACCATCGGCATATCGCATCGTCGATGGTTCTATTGCCTTAATTGAGAAACTTGTTGAAACACTCTCCGAAAAAATACACCTGAACACTACTATTGCTGCCATCAATGAAAACCAAAACCTACTTAACTTCAAATCCGCTAATAGGATATACTCAGCGGAAAAAGCTATCATAACGATTCCTCCAAAGCTCGCATCCACATTGGATTTCAATCCAGAATTACCTGAAAGCTTGCTTCAAACCATGAAATTCACCCATACCTGGATGAGCAACGCCATGAAAGTGGGTATTCTTTTTGACACGCCTTTTTGGAGAAAAAAAGATTTTTCAGGGACCATTATTGGCCAAGTAGGCCCTGTTATTGAACTTTATGACCATTGTGATTATCACGGAAACACTTTTGGTTTGATGGGCTTTGTTAATGAGGGGCTAAGAGACACTTCTCCAGAATTAAGAAAAGAAAAAATCTTAACCTATTTGGAAAAATATCTGGGGAAAGAGATACAAGACTATACAAACTATTTTGAAAAAGATTGGTCCGAGGACCGACTTACATCCTGTGAAAATCTGAAATCTGTCTATATGAGCCCTCAATATGGACACGTGCTGTATAATGAGTGGTATTTGGATGGAAAACTTCTTTTTTCCGGAACAGAAACCTCCCCTATCCATGGCGGATATCTTGATGGTGCCGTTTACAGTGGATTCAATGCTGCCAAAAAATTGATGGAAGGATAATATGTATATTTAGTGGTTGGTAACCTGATAAACTCTGCATTCAAATTTGTCCAAAATTGCCCAATATCACCTTCATAAGTTAAATCCTGGAAAACTTCAATTTGAAGTTTATGACCTGCGGGAGTATCGAATAAAAAGTGGGGATAAAGCGGCAGTTCCTCATTCTCATAGTTATTATCAAATCATATGGTTTTTTACCAGAGGAGGAACACATTCCGTGGATTTCAAAACCTATGACATTAACAAAGACACTATCCTTTTTATCACCAAGGATCAAATTCATTGTTTTGATGAAAATCTTGATATAGAAGGTTGGCTTATACATTTCAACGAAAGCTTTTTTATGCATACAGATGTAGATATTTTTCTGAAATATAACATCTTCAAAACCCAAGAAAATCCATGTTATGCTTTGGAACATAAAACCATTGAGACCGCCAAAAATTATATGTCCCTAATTCTTGAGGAACTCTCAAACCGAAATCGATTTGGTTTTGAAAATGCAATTCAGTTTTTGCTAAAATGCCTTCTCATTAATTTGGAGCGCGTCCATCAGCATAAAAACGAAGGGGAAATGGGGCTTAGCAATGCCTACGAGCTTCAATTTTATCAATTTAAAGAGCTTATCGAGGAGAATTACAAAAACAATCTTTCGGTAAAGGAGTATGCGGGTGCCATGCATATTTCTACAAAAACACTCACCACAATAACGAGGACCATATCGCAGACATCCCCGGCCCAGATTATTGCGGAGAGAGTGGTTTTGCAAGCCAAACGCTTGTTGCGATTTACTAGTTTGCAAATTGGGGAAGTCGCATTTCAATTGGGTTTTGAAGACCCCTCTTATTTTGTAAAATACTTTAAAAGACACGTAAATATGTCACCCAATATTTTCCGTAATCTGAAATAGAATGTTTGCATATCTTTAGGTCCATGAATAGCAAACACATTGGTCTTTTTCTAGGCCCTCTAGCATTTTTATTATTATTAATACTTCCTTTCGAATTGGTCTCTGAAAAAGGCGACGCCGTTATCGCAGTTGCTGTATGGATGTTGATTTGGTGGATTACAGAAGCAGTTTCCATTTCGGTGACGGCATTGTTACCTCTATTGTTGCTGCCTATTCTCAAAATATTGCCTATTGCAGAAGTGGGAGCAAATTATGGTAGTCCAATTGTCTTTCTTTTCTTTGGTGGATTTGTAATGGCTTTGGCGTTGGAAAAAGTCAACCTGCACAAACGTATCGCGCTGAACATTATTCGTCTAACAGGGACAACACCCAATAAGGTTATTTTAGGTTTTATGATAGCCACTGCTTCATTGAGCATGTGGATCAGCAATACCGCAAGTACGGTTGTGATGCTTCCCATAGCACTTTCAGTAATTAATTTGTTGATTAATGATGAAGATGGGTTTACCAAAAACGATAAGAATTTTGCATTGAGCGTTATGCTCGGCATAGCCTTCTCTGCAAATGCCGGAGGTATAGCCACTGTTATCGGAACTCCTCCCAATTCTGTATTGATAGGACTATTGGAAAACGAATATAATATTGAGATTTCATTTTTGAAATGGATGACCCTCGGACTTCCTTTCTCTATTATTATGGTGGCAATTTGTTACCTGGTATTGGTGAAGTGGATGTTCCCCAACAGGGATTTGAAGTTTAATGCTTCCAAAGAGGTAATCGAAACCGAATTAAAGAAATTGGGACGTACTTCAGGAAAAGAAAAATTGGTGCTTACAATTTTTGGAGTCACAGTTTTCTTGTGGATTTTCAGAACCTTAATCAATGCGATTTTCCCTCAGCTTGGACTTACGGATACCATGATCAGTATTTTCGCAGCGATTTCTCTATTTGCAATTCCATACAACTTAAAGAAAAGGGATTTTATTATAAAATGGGAAGATACTTCGAAACTCGCATGGGGTATCTTGATTCTATTTGGTGGTGGACTTGCACTAGCCAAGGGGATGTCTACCAGTGGAATTGTGGATATGGTTGCTGCAGCTATAGCGAATAGTGAAATCAGCATACTATTAACAGCCTCCTTACTCATTCTTTTAATGCTCTTTATGACCGAATTGATGAGCAATGTTGCCTTGGTCGCCGTACTCGCACCAGTCGTAGCAGGTATTGCCATTGGACTCAACATTCCCTTACTTCATCTATTGATTCCGGTAACAATTGCAAGTAGTTGCGCTTTTATGTTACCCATGGCAACGCCTCCCAATGCAATTGTATTTGCAAGTGGCTATGTCAAGATTGCGCAAATGGCAAGAGTTGGGATTATATTAAACCTTATTGCCGTAGGTCTGTTGATCTTGGTTTTCAACTTTGTTATTCCCTTACTTTTTTAAAACATGAGCCCCTCCAAATTGGAGGGGCTCAACAAACTAACTAACTCAAAAAAGTATGAAACTAACTCTATTGTATATACGGATCAAAACCCTCAGGCAGATATCCTGAAGTGTTAAATCCGAGTTCTATATGATCACATTCGTCCATATAGTTGATTGCCTTTAATGAAAATGAGCCACTGTAGGGGTCAAAATTTTCTGGTAGATACGGTGCCGTATCAAAACCTAACTCCAAATCCTGTTTTTCTTCGATAAATACCACTTTGTTTATATCGAACTCCTCCTTAGAAACCTCTGGCTTCATTGCACTTGCTGCAGCAACAAAAGCTACTCCCGCAAGCATACCAAGTTGAAAATTTCTATAATTCATAACCGCTTCGTTTTTAATTGTTATACAAAGGTAAAACCACATTATGTGAAGTTTATTACAATTAGTTTTTTGTTAACGTAGCCCACAAATTAGGTGAAAAGCAATGTTGATAATTCTAAGTTTGAATTATTGAAAACCCGGCGATTTTAGAAAGCAATCTTTGTAGGATTGTTAGTATTAAAACCGATTTATTGCCATTTACACTTGGTCGATTTTTGTGTTATTTTTTTGTTAATCGATTCCAAAAACAATCTAGCACCAACAAATTGACATTAAAGCAACAAAAAGCCCTCGGTTGGAGGGCTTTTCTAACTAACTAACTCAAAAATTTGTAAAATGAAAACTAAAACATCCTACCTGTTTGCCCTTGCATGTGGGTCAAAACCTTCTGGGAGATGCACTGAAGCATCAAACCCTAAATCTATATTTTCATCCTCCATATAATTAATGGAAGCTACTTCAACTGAACCTTCATAAGGGTCAAAACCTTCTGGAAGTAAATACTCACTATCAAGCCCTAAATTAAGCTCAAAATCTTCCTCTATATACGGGATTGAATTCAAATCAATATACGCTTCGAAAGGTGAGAATCCTTCTGGTAAATAATCTTCGGTATTAAAACCTAAATCATTATTTTCTTCCTCTATATAGTTAACTGAATGGACATCGACAATGTCGGTGTAGGCATCAAACCCCTCGGGTAAATGTTCCGAGGTGTTAACAAGCGGGTTCAAATCAGTTTCGTCTTCGATATATATAATGGAATTCAAATCAAAATAAGTTTCGTAAGGATTAAAACCCTCGGGAAGGTAATCAGAGGTATCAAAACCTAAGTCATCCACCGATTCTTCTTCTACGAATTCTATTTCACTTAAATTCAGTTCGAAGGACCCACTGGTATACATAGCGTATAACTTTGAAGTCGCATCTTTTATCTCAGCATTGATTTGCAATACTGTGAAATTGTTTTCAAACGTACTTAAGGATTCCGTCTTGGTTTCTACAACAGGGACCTTCGTACTTTGTTGGTCGTTTGCTACAGCGGTACTACCTAAAAGTACGCAACTGTACATGATTAATAACTTGTTCATTTTGATTGAATTTTTTGATTGATGATGTATGCTTATAAGACTATCCAAATTCTAAATTGTTACAGATTTTTAGTTTTTTTAAGGAAAAACAAATTTCCGCTGAGCTCAACTATAGGTGGTCTTTCAACGGGAAGCACCAGTAAAATTAGATGCTCCCATTGGTTGATATCTTCCAGAAAAAAATTGAGAGTTAATATTTATTTAACAGTCTGTTTTTATGTTTTTTAGGTTCTTTGGTAGCTATTCGTTACATCAAACCGATATCAAATGATCAAAAATGTTCTTACCAAGATTTTCTTGGCTGTTTTTCTTATAGGTGCATTCCAAACTTCGGACGCACAACTTTTTAAGAAGAAAAAGAAGAAGACCGAACAAAAAGCAGAAGACAAGTCAAAAAAAGGTGATATCAAACCTTATGAAAAAGTAATCACAAAAGACGCAAAAACTGATGAAGGACTTTTCAAAGTTCACCAAGTAGAAGACAAACATTTTTATGAGATACCGGATTCCCTATTTAATAGGGAGATGTTGATGGTAAGTCGTATTTCCAAAACCGCCACGGGAATTGGTTTCGGTGGGGGAAAAATCAACACCCAAGTACTTCGCTGGGAAAAAAAGCCTAAAAAAGTATTGCTAAGAGTTGTTTCTTATGGTAACGTAGCTGCAGACTCTCTTCCTGTGCATGAAGCAGTTGTAAATTCCAATTTTGAACCAGTACTTTTTGCTTTTGACATAAAAGCATTCAATAAAAAAGATTCCTTGAATCCTGCCACAGTAATTGAAGTAGACCCCTTATTCAGTAAGGATGTAAAACCTTTGGGAATGCCTGAGGGTAGAAGGAAAAGCTATAAGGTAAGCCGACTGGATGGTGATCGCAGCTATATTGAATCCATTAAAAGTTATCCATTGAACATTGAAGCAAGGCATGTGAAAACCTATGCCGCAGGTGCTCCTCCAAGTAATCAAAGTTTAGGTTCTATCTCGATAGAAATCAATAATTCAATGATTCTACTGCCCAAAGAACCTATGAAGCGCCGTTATTTTGATGAACGAGTAGGTTGGTTTGCCCGAGGCCAAGTTGACTACGGATTGGACGCGCAAGAAAGTAAGACAGTGAGATATCTGGATCGCTGGAGGCTAGAAGTAAAAGATGAGGATATTGAAAAATACAAAGCCGGAGAATTGGTCGAGCCTAAAAAGCCCATTATATATTATATAGACCGTGCTACTCCAAAAACATGGGCTCCATATATTAAACAAGGTATAGAAGACTGGCAAGTTGCTTTTGAAGCAGCAGGATTCAAAAATGCTATTCTAGCCAAAGACCCACCTAGTAAAGAAGAAGACCCTGAATGGTCTCCAGAAGACGTGAGGTACTCCGTGGTTAGATACCTCGCCTCCCCGATTCCTAATGCCAACGGGCCCCATGTAAGTGATCCCAGAAGTGGTGAAATCTTGGAATCTGATATCAATTGGTACCATAATGTAATGACCTTGCTTCGCAATTGGTTCTTTGTGCAGACAGCGGCCATTAATCCAGAAGCACAAAGTGTGGCCTTTAAAGATGAAATTATGGGTAGGTTGATTCGTTTTGTATCGGCTCATGAAGTCGGACACACCCTTGGACTTCCTCATAACATGGGAAGTAGTGTGGCATACCCGGTAGACTCCTTACGTTCTGCCGCTTTTACACAAAAATATGGCACAGCTCCATCCATTATGGATTATGCAAGATTTAACTATGTGGCCCAGCCTGAAGATAAAGGTGTGGCTCTTATGCCCAATATTGGCATCTATGACAAGTACGCTATCCGATGGGGATATAAGCCTATTCTAAATACTACCGCTGAAGATGAAAAATCAACTCTCAATGGTTGGATAAGGGCACATGAAAATGACCCTAGATATAGATTCGGACACCAACAAGTTGGTGATATCCATGACCCAAGTTCACAAACAGAAGACCTTGGCGATGATGCCATAAAAGCAAGTTTATATGGTATTGCCAATCTAAAGCGTATTGTTCCCAACCTTGCCAAATGGACGACTGAAGATGGTAAGGACTATGACGATCTTGGAACTCTGTATGGACAGGTAGTTTCCCAATTCCGAAGGTATATGGGCCATGTTTCCAATAATATAGGAGGTGTTTACGAATATTATAAAACTGCAGACCAAGAAGGTGCTGTTTATACCCATGTTGATAAAGAACACCAAAAAAACTGTATGGCTTTTATGCAGAATGAATTATTCGAAACTCCTGAATGGTTGATTGACCAAGAAATTTTTAACAAGATCGAGTATTCTGGATCTGTAGAGCGTATTCGTGCTATGCAAGTACGTTATCTGAACAATATTCTTCATCTTGGAAAAATGGCGCGAATCATTGAGAATGAAACCATTAATGGCCAAGATGCATATGGACTATTAGAAATGATGCGGGATTTAAGAAGAGGCATTTGGTCCGAAACTCGCAGTGGTAATTCTATTGATACATACCGAAGGAATCTTCAAAAAGCTCATATAGATCGGTTGGAATATATTATGACAGCCAAAAATCAGGGTAAATTATCGGATTTTGGAGGATACCGGAAATCGACTATTGTAAATACCAGTCAGTCGGATATTCGTTCTGTGGCAAGGGCTGAACTCAACAATTTGAAACGTGATATCCGAAGCGGACTTGGTCGAATCTCCGATACCATGAGTAGATACCACCTTCAAGATGCTTTGGAGCGCATCGATTTGATTTTGGATCCAAAATAATTCTTGAATCCAGGTAGTTTGATTTAAGATTTGGCCTTTTTTAGGTTAAACTGTGCATTTTGTCGATTATACCATACATTTTGACCAGTTCACATCCAAAAAAGGCCATTTCACAACATATGATGGTTAGGTGCACTTGCTTTCCCTATTTTAGTAATCCCAAATCCTAAAATCATGACCTACAAGATCAAAAGCTTTCTTTATTTCTTATGCTTTGCCATCGCCGCCTATATATATAATAACATTCAACAACAAGAGGAGAGGTTTCAAGACCAAGTAAGTTCCACTTCCTTAGTTGAAACTGATTTTGAGGATAGTGATGAGCTTGAGGACACCCAAGAAAACCTCGTCGAGGATTCGGAGTAGCGTTCAAAAATTCCCGTGTTAAATGCTTCATAAATAATGATATGGTTATTAAACCATAGGGCACAAGTATTGTCCTAAAACCAAATCATTAAAAATTAAACATATGAAGCAGTTAGTAACATTAATGGTCTTATTGACCACAATTGGGGTTGTGGCCCAAAAACACACTAAAGGAAGAAAAGGTCAAAAGATGGACATGACCATTGAGCAGTTAGCGACCTTGGAAACAAAAAAAATGACCTTGGTTCTTGATCTCACTAAGGCGCAACAGTCCAAGGTGATGGACATAAATTTGGAAAAGGCCGAGTATCGCAAAGCGAAATTCGCTGAAATCCAAGCAAAAAAGGAAAGTGGTGAATGGCAAAAACCCACTTCTGATGAGCGATTTGCATTTGAAAATGCACGATTGGACCGACAAATCGCACATCAGCAAAAAATGAAGGAAGTATTGAGCAAAGAACAATACCAAACCTGGAAAAAATTGAAATTGCGAAAAGGAATGAACGGCAAAAAGAAAATGCAGGAGAAGGGAAGAAGAGGATAGTGTTTTTTGTTGATTTTAGAAGCCGCGCCGGCCATGGACGCGGCTTCTTTTTTTAAGTAAACTTTCTGAATCTCCTCTAAACCATTTTAACATTTTAAGGCGTATATATTATAACACCCATAAGGGCTGTCTTAATCCTTAAATTGATTTAAAATGAAAGTAAACTATGTGATTTCGGCCCTAACCACTCTATTAACTATATTCTTTTGCCCAGCCCAAGATGAAGATCTTACAAATTGGGATGGGAGTGTTTTTGAACCTGGCGAACAGGTCTATGTTTTTGGTAATAATGTAAAACTTCGTAGTGCCCCAAAAATGGAATCCGAGGTATTGGAATTCCTAAAAATTGGGGAATGGGTCCAAATTATCGAGAAGACTGAATTTTCTTGGCCTTATAATGGTTACGATTCTCCTTTTTACAAAGTAAAGTACGATGATGTAACGGGTTATATACTTGGTGGATTATTATCCATCGAAAAGAAAAACCTGAACGCAATGGACTATTTTTTCACTTTCTCCAAGGAAGGCAATCGCGATTTTCTAAACATTAGAAATGTTGTCGGCGGGAAATATGTCGAACAAAAGATTCCATTGTCCCATACCAATGTCACCCTCCATACCATTGGCAATAGGGGCATTCCCAATCTTGATGGGATTTTATACGTGGACTATATCGCTGAGTCATGTGCCGTTGAGGCTGGTGGCATCTATCTTTTTGCCCACTCTAATGGGCTTACCAAGGTTGCTGAACTTTCTGAACTTTCTGATGCTGGAGCATTCTATAGATTAGAACGTTTTATATTCCCGGATGACCATGGAGGTATTCCTGGGAAAATTTTCTTCAAAAAAGAACAGGGTGAAAACCTTGATGAGTCTTCTCTTTGGACCAAGACTTTCGTAGAAACTCGACAATTAAGTTGGGTTGATGGTAAGTTGGTTCCGGATTATAATCAAAAAGTGCCAAATTAATAAAGTACGTCCTTCTATCTATTGGTAGAAGGACTTACATTTTCAATTATCGGTCATTTAACCGATTTTATTTATTATCGTCTATTTTACCGATATTTGCTATTATCGGCTATTTTACCGATATTTGTTTCATGTTTGTAACAACAGCAATAATTACTGGTGATATCATCAATTCTCGAAAGGATAGCCCGGAGGCCTGGTTGCCCAATCTGAAGAAGGTGCTTAACGCCTACGGAAAAGAACCTCAACAGTGGGAAATCTACCGAGGAGATAGTTTTCAAATAGAAATATCTCCAGAAAAAGCTCTGGAAGTGGCCATCCATATAAAAGCTTATCTAAAACAAAAAAAAGGCATCGATGTACGTATGGGCATTGGTCTAGGTGAAAAAGATTATAGCTCAGAGAAAATAACCGAATCCAATGGTTCAGCTTTTGTATTTTCTGGGGAGTGCTTTGAAAACTTGAAAAAACAGACTTTGGCCATAAAATCCGATTCCGAAATATTCAATACCCAAATCAACCTTATGATTCAACTTGCCTCTTTATCAATGGACAATTGGTTGCCTGCCACCTCAAGGATTGTGAAGACCGCACTGGAACACCCCGAAGCCAATCAAAAAGAGCTAGCTGCATTATTGGAAAAATCACAAAGTAGCATTAGCGAAGCGTTGATACGCGCAGGATTTGATGAAGTCAAAAAAATGATCCAATTTTATACAACCCAACTCAAAACACTATGATATTATTTGCCCTAAAATTGATCTTAGCCCATTTTCTAGGTGATTTTGTATTTCAACCAGCGCATTGGGTGGAAGATAAATTGGAGAAAAGGTGGAAATCCAAATACCTCTATTGGCACATTGGTGTGCATCTGCTGGCTCTACTTCTTCTATTGCAATTTCAACAGTTGGGTATTATTGCCATAATCATTGTTTCCCATTACCTAATTGATCTAGGAAAGCTTGCCTTCACCAATGAAAAAAATTACAGATGGCTCTTTGCACTAGATCAACTATTGCATGTAGGAGTACTATTTATAATCGTTTATTGGGTTACCCCGTTTGAAATTGATTTCCCCACACTCTTTGGAGAAAAAAGTCTGTTATTTCTGACCTTCTTAGCCTTTGTAACCTATGTTTCAGGGATTATTATGCGAATGTTGTTAGCTCCCTATTTTGCCGAAGTGATCAAAGATGATACAACAGAAGGAGGTTCCCTAAAAAATGCAGGTAAATATATTGGAATGTTGGAACGCTTGTTCGTTTTTGGATTTATTCTTTTGAATCAATGGGCAGCCATTGGGCTATTGATCACGGCCAAATCTGTGTTTCGATTTGGTGATCTTAACAAAGGAAAAAACCGAAAGCTTACTGAATATGTCTTAATCGGCACGCTTTTAAGTTTCGGCCTGGCTATTTTGGCCGGAATGTTATACAATCATTTGTCAGAAATAGTTCAATAAAAAAGCAGACCTAAAAGGTCTGCTCTCCCAATTATTGGAACTTATATTAAGCTTCAACGGGCTGGTTCCAAATACCGGTTGCAGCAGTTTCCTTTATATAGTCAGAAAAGTCGATGGCTTTTCTTCCCAATACTTTTTCAATATCCTTGGTGATAACTTGGTTCGCTTCATTACCCAAAACCTCTGTGAAAAGGTAGTTGATCAACCACACGTAATCTCCAGGCACGCCATGTTCCTTCAACATTTGGGTATAAGCTGATAATCCAATAGGCGTAAAGGCAATCTTTCTGTTTGTTGCTTCAGCAATTTCAGAGATTACTTCCTTAAAAGTTAAAAATCGTGAACCTGTCAATTCGTAAATATTTCCTTTGTGCTCGTCATTCAACAAAGCTTCGACTGCCACATCAGCGATATCATTCACATCAACATAAGGTACTTTTGCATCCGCCTGGGGCAAGGCCACAAAACCAGCTTGAATCGGTTCCAGAAAGAAACTTTCACTAAAATTTTGATTGAACCAACTTGCTCTTACAATCGTAAAATCCAATCCACTGTTGATAACAACTTGTTCACATAGCTCTGCCTCTCGCTCTCCTTTTCCCGAAAGCAATACAACCTTTTGCACGTCTTGGCGTTTTGCTTCCTTGACCAATCCTTCAATTGCCTCCAAAGCTCCGGGCACCGCTAAATCAGGTTGAAAAGTAATATACACTTTCTCCATTCCCGTCAAGGCGGTTTCCCAAGTTGCCATATCATCCCAGTCAAAAGCTGGACTTGCACTTCTTGAACCAACGCGTACGCTATGGCCTTGGCTTTCTAATCTTTGAACGATCCTGCGTCCTGTTTTTCCAGTTCCTCCGATTACTAAAATGTTCTGTTTCATAATTGTTTGTGTTTTTGATATTTATTTTTATTTATTAATTCCTGCAATAATCATTAATGCAAATGCGACCGTAGAAGCGACCATTCTAATCGTATGAAATCGATTCCATGGGTTTTCAAACCTCTCCCGAAGCATCTTTAATTCGGCTCCGCTGCTTTGCAATAAATCGGTCTTATCCAAAACTTGGTTTAGTGGTACATTGCCCATAATGGTTGTTAGTATAATTCCCAAGAAGTAGATGCCCACAGCGGTTACGATTAACCAAAAATGCGTTGTAGAAATCCCTTTGTTGGTAAATATTGCCACCACACCTATAAAAAAGGACCCAATAAAAACGGCAAAGAACAAAGGGTTTTCGATACTCCGATTCATTTTTTGAAACGCCTGTAGATAACTTAGATCATCCAATTGTCCAATACCAGGGGTAACTGCGTTTCCCCATGTAAAGCAAAGTCCTGCAACCAAGCCAAAGCATAGTGTAACCGCGAAAAGTGTAAGATTGCTCATTGTGATTTCCATTATTGATAGCTGAGATTATTTGTGTGTTCCATTTAGTTTCAATCGGACCTTCACATACCAGTAGAACATTGCAACAAGCATAAATTCCATGGCAATCAACCAAAAGCCCAAGTCTGTAAAAAATGTATAGTAACTCCCTCCGTTGGGTATAATCAGAAAGGGCACGGTGATCAAGGCGTCAAGAGTGGCACTTGCAAGAAACAGTGTTTGGGCAAGTTTCCATCCATGGGTGTTGCAATCTCCTTTCCTATAATACAACCAAGACCCTGTCCAAACCAAGGGTATGACAACCGCGAATAAGATAGCATTGGCCTGTTGTTCCCTATCATCCATTAGTGGGAGGTAAAAGGATAGACTATATGCACTTACACCGAATATCCAAATCAATATTCCAATTCCGATTGCTCTAAATGTTTTCATGACTGTTCGTTTTTAATTACAAGGCAAAACTAGAAAAGCCTATTGCGGAGAAGTTGTTCGAAAAGAAGTAAGATTTGTTCGAAAAGGATAACTTTGAACCTATGGCTGTAGCATTAAAAAACAAACGTAGGTGGCGCATACTCCGATTTTATATTTTAGGTTGGACCTTGGCCTGTATTTTTCTAAGTATTGTAAGAGGTGTGGGAACACAGGAGTTGGGAGAACTTCAATTCAATTTTCCTGATAACTTGGTGATTTCCGTTATCCTTGGTCCCATATTGGGTCTAATATCAGGCACGGCCCAGATCTTGGTCGAAGAGCGTATCTATAAATTCATGTCCATACAAAGACTGTTGCTTATACGGTTTCTGTATACCATCCTTTTTCTAGTATTAATGGTTTTTACCGCCTATAGTGTCTATCAATTGTTATTTGGCACATCATTGGGGATACTCGACTTTGCATTTGATCGCGGCAGTGGAGCCATATATTTTTATATGCTCTCGGTAGATTTGTTTTTGGCCGTTTTAAGGCAAGTCAACCTTATGTTAGGCGAAGGGAATTTGATGAAATTACTTTTGGGAAGATTTTACACTCCTCGGGAAGAGTCGAGGATTTTTATGTTTTTAGATCTTCAAGACAGTACAGCGTTGGCGGAAAGATTGGGGCATGTAACTTACAGTAAATTGGTTCAGGACTGTTTTAACGATCTAGGTATTGCTATCTCCAACGATGCAGAAATATATCAGTACGTTGGTGATGAGGCCGTGTTAACCTGGCCACTGGAAGAGGGCATTCAAAGCCAAAACTTACTCAAGACTTTCTATAATTTTAAACAGCGATTAGAGCGAAAAAGAGCATATTATGAAAAACGGTACGATTGTCTTCCTTTTTTTAAAGCTGGTGTACATGCAGGGATTGTGACGGTTACAGAGGTTGGTAAATACAAAAAAGAAATTGCTTACCATGGGGATACCATCAATACGGCAGCTCGAATTCAAGGGCAGTGTAATGCATTAAAAAGTGATCTCTTACTTTCTGAAAAATTAAGGCAGCAATTAGATTCACCAAACTATAAATTCAAAGCCATGGGAAGTGTTCCCCTTAAGGGGAAAAAAGAAGCAGTGGCTATTTTTTCCGCCACTCAAAACTAGGTAAATCGCCTATCTTCTGATTTCGCTTGGTCTGAATCCGAATTTCTTGGCAAAGGCATTGGAAAAAGAACTCAAACTATCATAACCCACATGCCAAGCCGCTTCTTGAACAGTGGCTTCTTGACTACGGATAAGTTCATGTGCCTTGGTCATTCGTTCATTCTGAAGGTATTTGAAGACCGGAACACCAAAAAGTTCCTTAAAGTCTTTTTTGAGTTTGAAGGTGTTTAATCCAATCCGTCTTGAAAGTTCAGTTAGTGAGGGGGGAGTATCCAAATTGCTCAAAAGAATTTCTTTGGCTTCATACAGTTTTTCCCGCTCACTGTTTTTGATACCGCCCTCCTCCAAAGTAGATAACTGCCAGAAAAAATGGGATAGCAAAGCCGTAATCTGACTGCGAAAGAACATCATTTTTGCTTTACCTTCATAGGTGTTTTTAAAGATTCCATCAACAATATTTTCCATTTCAGGAGTCATGAAAAATCGAGGACCTTCCACATAATGATCAGAAGGCTGTACCAGTTTTTCCAATAATTCTGAGAAAAGTTCTCCTTCGTTGTTGGGCAACTTTTGTAAATTCTTAGGTGATGTGGCGATTACAATACACTGTAATGGTTTGTTTGCAGAAACTGTATGGACGCATTCCACTTTCTCATCCGCATAAAAGGATAAGGCAAGGCCCTTGGTATGCTCATAATCATTTTGTTTGGCACCATATTTCATGGACAAGTGCACATCGCCCGACCCATATAGGGCAACGGCGATTACCGGTTCATCAAAATAGCATGAATCCGTAATAACCTTATCCGAATCCGCTACTTCGACCAAAATGGTGAAATCGTTAATATCCAAAATATCCCGAGTCATACATTTTCCGTGTGCATCTTAAAATTACCCAATTTTGGGGCAATTCTCAACCCCCATTCCATAAAATCATCAAACATAAAAAAGCCACCCCTAAGGATGGCCTTCAACCAAACTAACCAACCGCTACATTACTTCAAAATAAAAGCATCGATAGTCTTAGCAATATTTTCCTCAGAACCTTCAAAATCTTCTGAAAAAAGGTGCGCATAAAGTGGTTTTCCTTCAACTTTAGTGTTCAGTTTTAAATCTTGTTTTTGCGCAAAGACATTATCCCATTTCGTTCGAACCTTGGCCCAAGTTGCCCCATGTTCTTTCCACCAGTTTTGAGCAGCCACACATCGGCTGTCATCCACTTTTTTATAGGTATTGTATCCCTTTTCTTCCGCTAAAATCACATCAGCAGCGCCTTCTTTTCTAATAATCTTTTTATTGTCCTGATCATGAACCCATCCTTCATTGTTAACCACATGTCTATTGTTTCTTAGTGTTACATTGTAATCACTTCTTTTGGTATATTCTCTTCTCGGTAGGGGAGCGTCAGTGGCATTTTCCCAATAACTTGAGCCATTCTCATGCATCCACGTAGCAGACCCTTCATATCGTGGACTATCATCGACCTGATATACTTTTTGAGTCCATTGGCCTTTTACATCCTCTTTTGGAAGCGCAGCGTAAGTCCAAACATTATCCGCATTATACGTATACATATTCGTATTCTCAAATAACCAATCCTGCCTCCAGTGTTTGATTACCCTTGGCGAATCCGGTTTACCAACAATTAGAAGGTGCTGCATGGCAATCTTGTCCTTATCTTCAGATACCAACTGTACCCATTCCAATGCCTTGTCATGTTTTACTTTGGAAGGCTCATAGTTTTCGTCGTTGGAATATTCGAAGGTTTCGGCAAAGTTGAAGCCTACCTCATAACAGCCGCACATGCTCTTAATGGCATTTTGATCTTGCTTCTTCTTGCTCTGTGCATTAACGCTAAAGACCAATGCTAGGCTCAATACGGTGAAAAGTGTGTGTTTCATTTCAGTGTTGCTTTTAGGAATTAAAAATTTAATGTTATTCTTATTTAGATTGAATTAAAATAAATATATATTTGCTGCAAATCTAAAATAGAATGAGTCTAAATAAAAATAATATTCCATTTATTTTTTTCCTCGTAATTACCATTGGTGTTAAAGCCCAAGAAAGACCTAGCATTCAAAAAGATTCCATTTTAGTTGAAAACCTTGACGAAGTTGTGGTTACCGCAACGCGCACTATCAGACAGTTATCCTCCCTACCTCTACCCGTGACCTTGATTCCCAAAAAGCAATTGGAACAGACCGGAGTTACGCGTTTGAACGAAATACTGAACGAGCAGACCGGAATTATAATGACTCCGGATGCGACTATTGGTGGTGGTGAGGGGGTACAAATCCAGGGCATTGCTTCCGATTACATCCTTGTACTTATCGATGGTGTTCCTGTGGTAGGGCGCAGCTCAGGAAACTTGGACCTTAGCCGTTTTGCCATTGGCAATATCAAACAAATTGAAGTGGTTAAAGGACCTTCTTCCAGTCTTTTTGGCTCAGAGGCCTTGGGAGGTGTTATCAACATCATCACCGAAAAGCCAGTTTCAGAAAAAGTAGCGGGACAAGTCTCCCATCGTGTTGCCTCCTTTAATAATCAAAATACCAACTTCAGTTTAAACCAAAGACTGAACAAGCTTGGCTATTCATTTTTTGCTGATCGGTTAAGCACCGATGGGTACGACCTGTCCCCAAATCAAGAAGGTAACACAGTGAATCCTTTTTTCAATTACACTTTCAACGGACGTGTGTTTTATGACTTTTCAGAAACTTTGGATGTTTATGCATCAGGAAGACATTTCTTTCAGGAATTCGATGTTTCGCCAAGTACTAGTGAAGAAAAAGACACCAACTTACAACTAAGAATCAACCATGATGCTTCAAAAAAAACCAACCTACAATATGAATTCTATTATACCAACTATGTCACAAATGAACGTGCTGTTGATCCAATAGATAACGAATTACTCATCGAAAACGACTTCGACCAGAAACTCTTTAGGCCCGAAATTCGGTATAACCATATAATTAAAGAAGGAAATATCATTTCCTTAGGTGGAGGATATAATTTTGAAAGTTTAGATCGCTCTCTTTTTGCCGAAACGGTATCCTTTGATTCACAATATGTGTTTGCCCAATTTGATTTTAAACCATTGGAAAAGTTCAATATAATTGCAGGTGCACGTTTTGATAACCATAGCGAGTATAACTCACAATTGAGTCCTAAAATTTCCGCTCGTTATCAACTCTCCGAAAACCTAGCTATTAAAGCTTCCGTCGGAAGCGGTTTCAAAGCCCCTGACTTTAGACAGCTCTATCTTGACTTTACCAATGCAGCGGGGGGCGGATATTCCGTTTTTGGAAAGGAAGTTGAAGCTGCGGGAATAGAACGACTCCAAAACAACGGAGAAATAGCAACCCTTCAGGTAAACGATTCGGAATTGGGAGAACAATTGGACGCCGAAAGCTCCATTGGTTACAATCTTGGGTTTACATATAAAAAAGGAAAGCTAACCGCTGACCTCAATTTTTTTAGAAACGACTTTAAAAATCTAATTGATACAAGAATCCTAGCCGCCAAGACCAATGGTCAAAATGTATTTGGCTATATCAATAGGGAAAGTGTTTATACGCAAGGTTTGGAAATCGATATGAAGTACAGCCCATCTAACCTACTTAGTTTTTCTGTGGGATACCAACTACTGTTTGCGTATGACAAAGACAAATTGGATGACATTTCCAATGGGGAAGTCTTTGCTCGAGATCCTGAAACTTTAGCGACCATTCAGCTTGAAAAATCAGACTACTTCGGATTGGAAAATCGTTCAAGACACACCTTGAATTTTAAAACCTTTTATGAAATCCCAAGATGGAAAGCCAACGCCAATCTAAGAATCACTTATCGAGGTAGGTTCGGCCTTACCGACCGCAATGGTAATGGGTTATTGGATGATTTCGACAACTCCTTTGTGGATGGTTATGCGCTTGTAAACCTTGCCATTGGGAAAACATTTTTAAAACATTATCAATTGCAACTGGGCGCCAATAATCTTTTGAACTTCAAGGGAAGTAATCCATTGGCTGCCCAGGATAGTCAATTGCTCATCAATCCTGGAATTCAACTATTCACAAAACTTAATATTCAATTTTAATATATACATACTCATGAAAACCAATTTTAAACTTTTTAGCCTTTTGTTCGTATTGATCGCTTTTGCAAGCTGCAGTGATGATGATGGTCCAAATCTCGTTCCTGTCGAAAGCAAAACAGCGTCCAACATTGCCGCACCCCAAACTGGAGGCCAAGGTCAGCCCGTGGGAGGAGTTTTTACCAAATTCAATTTTGCTACTGGGCAAGTAACCACAAGCGAAACTGAATGGGACCTTGCTTTTAGAGGAACAACCGTGGCTGTAAATGGAGGCGTAGTGACGGGAACTGCCGAAGAGCCAAGTCGAAGTGGAAATGGAGGAGCTTCCGTTCAGTCCGGAACTTTCGGCAGTATCACAGATGCCGACGGGCTCACTTTTACTCAAGATGCTGATGGTGCATTTGCCATTCCCTCAGGAAGCGACAATGGATGGTATAACTATAATTTTATGACCAACATAGTATCTGCAATTCCTGGGAAAGTGTTCGTAATCCGTACACATGATGGAAAATATGCCAAGGTTGAGTTTTTGAGTTATTATGAAGATGCACCGGCCAACCCGGATCCGAATACTGATGCTTCGCGCTTCTATACCTTCAATTATGTGTACAACCCGAATGCAGGTGAAACCACTTTGACCCAATAAGATGAAAGCAAATATTTTATTTATTGTCCTTAGACTCATTTTGGGTGGCATGATGGTCTATGGTGGAATCCAAAAATTCCAAAAACCCATTCCTTCACCCGTTGAAGTAGTGGAAAAGACAGAAAAATTCAAGTCACCTGAAAAGGAAAGTACTCTTCGGAAGATTTTGTATATCAGCGGTGCGAAACAGACAGGATACTTTTGGCAGGTTTTAGGAATAGCAGAACTGCTCTTTGGGTTGCTCATACTTTTGCAAGGAACTAGCTTTGTTGGAGCAGTATTCCTGCTGCCCATAACTCTGCATATCTTTTTGTTTCATGTATTTCTTGAAGCTGATGAAATGGGAGAGCTATTACAAACCGGGGGGCTTTTTGCCATCAATATAATTTTGGTGCTGAAAGAACATAAAAAATGGAAACACTTGCTTTGGATCAAACCGATTTGACCTGGTTGAGTTAGTTAGTTTTAGTTTGTTTTTGTTAAAGACGGGGCCAAGGCCCCGTCTTCTATTCCCATTCTTCATTTCAGCTTTCGCTCTCCTTCTGCAATGGTAACATCGTTGATACTAGCATACCGTTTTTTCATCAAGCCTTTGGCATCAAATTCCCAGTTCTCATTACCATAGGCACGAAACCAGTCGCCGTTTGCAGTTTGGTATTCATACTCAAATCGTACGGCAATGCGGTCATCTCCATGGGCCCAATATTCCTTTTTCAATTTGTAATTCAACTCATTTTGCCATTTGTCTTCCAAAAATGACTGGATTTCGTTCCTTCCATTAACAAATTGTGAGCGATTTCGCCACTCACTATCCACGGTATACGCCTTGGATACTTTAACAGGGTCTTGGCTGTTCCAGGCATCTTCAGCCATTTGAATTTTCTGTCTGGCCGTCTCTAAAGTAAAGGGAGGTACCGGCAATTTTATTTCGTCTTTTTCCATGATGTTTATGATTGTTTGTGATTTGGATTGAGTCGTGAAAAAGTTAAAAACACTACCCGCAGCATCATGAAAAAACAATGCTACGGGCAGCGAACCTAATTATTGAATTTTGTTCTTCTTCAGGAAATTGTCGATATAGTTTGCTATTTCATCTCCCTTTTCTTCCAATGCGAAATGACCTGTATTCAACAAATGAAATTCCACATTATTTAAATCCTTCTTATATGGATGCGCTCCAGAAGGAGGGAAAATGTAATCGTTCTTTCCCCAGACAATCAAAGTTGGTATCTGATGTTCGCGAAACAACTTTTGCCATCCAGGATACTTATCCACATTAGTGCGGTAATCATAGAACATGGCCAACTGAATCTCATTATTCTCAGGTCTGGTCAAGTGTTGCAAATCGTGATTCCAGTTATCTGGACTTACTTTGGTGCTATCTTGTACTCCATGTAGATATTGCCACTTTAACCCTTCAATTTGATGGAAAGCCTGTAAAGGCTCCTTATTAGCTTGGGAATTATTGGCCCAAAGTTTACGTAGTGGGTTCCAAAAGTCTGTCAAACCTTCCTTATACGCATTCCCATTCTGAACAATAAATGCCTCTACCCTTTCCGGGTGTTTTTCAAAGATTCTATACCCTACCGGTGCACCATAATCCATCAAGTAGAGGCTATAGCGATCCACCTTAAGTTGTACCAAAAGATCATCAATAATGTCTGCAAAATTGTCGAACGAATATTCAAACTCGGCCATTGGCGGTTGTGAGCTACGACCGTAACCAGGATAATCCGGTGCAATCAAATGATAGTCTTGGGATAAATCCTTCATTAAGTTTCGGAACATATGTGATGAAGTGGGGTAGCCATGCAATAAAAGTAGCGTGGGGGCATCTTTAGGACCTGCCTCCCGATAAAAAATATCCAATCCCGAAATCTTTGCGGTGTGGTAGGTAGTTGGATAATCTTGTTGTGCTTCGGACTTTCTTTTATTTTGTCCGTTAAGGTTCGAGGCGAATACCAACGCCAAAGTAAATAGTGTTACAATTGTTTTTCTAGTTTTCATTGTTTTAAAATTTAATTGTTGTTATATTTTTTACCGAACGTTCGGTAATTTTAATGTTCAAATTTTTTTATACTATATATCGTTTTCTAATGTGGTGCATGGCTTGCTGAAACGGTTCTATACTGCCCATTGCTTTGGAAAGGACCAAACTTCCCTGCACCTCCACAAAACTTTGCTTTGCCATATCCAAACCAACCGTTTCGCTATGTCCAACAGCTTGACCCAAAGCATTGAATGAATCCAACCATTGGTTAATTCCCTTCTCAATCTTTTCACCAAAAAGTGTCATTCCTGTGTCCATGGAAAGTGAACGATACAAACATACCTCCCGCCCTTCGTTATAGACAATATTGATATTGGTCAAAGCCTCCTCCAAACGTTTGGCTGGAGCAACTTGGTCATCCGATAATACTTTATAGACCTTTTCATCGATCCAGGATTCCATAAAGTCGAGCACGGCAGTGGTCATTTCCTTTTTCCCTCCAGGAAAGCGATGATACAAACTGGCTTTTTTAAGCCCTGTTGCTTCCGCCAACTCATTTAAGCTGGCCCCATCATATCCCTTGGAACGAAACACGGACATCAATCCGTTTAAAATTTCCTGATCTGATACTTTTGCCATTCTCATGGGGCAAATGTAAAAAGAATTTCAATTTTACCAAACGTTCGGTAAAATTTTAACAATTATTTTTAAATTACTTCTGCCAAACAAAAGGCTCATAATAATTTTAACTATCTTGTAATCAACAAACTCCCCCTATTTTTTTATAAAGTGTTAGGTGCATTTCCTTCATGCAAGGATTAGCCACGCAATTTTCTAACCGCAAAAAATAGCGCAATGAATCATTACAAAAGTCTGTACAAATGGATGATCATTCCCATGATCTTTATGCAATTCGGTATTTTCAGGGACTATTGGGGGGATTTTACCCAAAATGGCTGGGCTGTACACGTGCATTATTGGACAGGCACCATTTGGTATCTCTACTTGATTATACAACCATATTATTCTACCCACGGTCAATTGGAAAAACACAGAACCAATGGTATCATCGGCATGTTTTTGGCTGGTGGTGTCTGTATCACAGCTTTTAGTATGCTATTCAGAGACATTACCAATGCCAACGATTCTGCTCAATTTAGAGATAATTTTGGGCCTTTTGAGCCATGGTTCTTTATTGGTGTTGCAGCCGTAGAAATTGTTATGATCTTGGCCTTTGGTTATGCAGTCATCATGAGCATTGTAAAACGAAAAAGCCTAGAGGACCACGCCTGGTGGTTAATTACTACGGTGTTTTTGATTATGATGCCCGCTTTGGGACGAGGAATTCAAAACGTTTATGTTTTAATCCACCTTGAAGAATGGCCTGTCATCAATATCATGACCCCAGTCTATTTTACACAAGCCCTGATTATTGGAATGGTCATTTTGGCCGCTTGGAAATATAAAAAACTAAAACACCCAGCCACTTATTTGGCTGTGCTAGTAAATATTTATACCTGCTTTTTGGAACCTCTAGGTCGTTCTCCAGCAGTGGAAGCTTTTTTGCGAGCTGTAATTAAGGATTAAAGGAACCTATTTTAAGTTTATTTTCGAGGTATAGTTTCCCCCTCTTCCTGAAATAACTATTTTTCGGATTTTAATTTAAAAGGTGAAACCTCCCAAACATATTCTATCCACCATTGTAATTGCGCAGTTTTTGTGCACATCACTTTGGTTTGCAGGAAATGGGGTACTTACAAGCCTTATCGCAACGCTTGAAGTAGGTACAAGTTTGGGCAATATCACAGCAGCAGTTCAATTTGGGTTTATCATAGGCACTTTGCTCTTTGCCATGCTTACATTAACTGATCGTTTTTCACCTTCCAAAGTATTTTTATGGTGTGCCATTTTGGGGGCCTTGAGCAATTTGGTCCTAGTTTGGGATGGCTCTGGGACCACACATATATTACTTTCCCGTTTTTTTACTGGATTCTTTTTGGCTGGTATCTATCCCGTAGGGATGAAAATAGCTGCTGATTATTTTGATAAAGGTTTAGGAAAGTCTTTGGGATATTTAGTAGGCGCCTTGGTAATAGGTACTGCGTTACCTCATTTTTTAAAATGGGTCTCGGCCGTTTTTCCCTGGCAATATGTGATTTATGCCACTTCTTCCCTTGCAACTCTAGGCGGATTGCTTATGGTTACTTTAGTTCCTGATGGTCCTTTTCGAAAACCGAGTCAGAACTTAAACCTGACCGCTTGTTTTTCCATTTTTAAAAAGAAGGATTTTAGGGCCGCCGCCTTCGGATACTTTGGACATATGTGGGAACTCTATACCTTTTGGGCCTTTGTACCTGTTCTGATAGCTATTTATATGGAATTACACGGAATTAACCTATTTCGGGTTTCGTTTTGGTCGTTTTGGATTATAGCCATAGGCGGATTGGCATGCGTGATTGGCGGATACATATCACTTCGCAAAGGTGTCAAAACAACGGCAACTACGGCCATATTCTTGTCAGGAATCTGTTGTTTGATTTCTCCTTTGGCACTTCTTTATGCTTCCCTACCCGTTTTTATTTTATTCCTTTTGTTTTGGGGGATGGTAGTGATAATGGATTCACCATTGTTCTCTACCCTGGTGGCACAAAATGCACCCGTAGAAATAAAAGGTACAGCATTGACCATTGTGAACTGTATAGGTTTTGCCATTACCATTGTAAGTCTTCAGGTAATTGGAGCTCTTGAAACCTACATTTCGCACCAATATATGTTTATGATATTAGCCATTGGTCCTCTTTTTGGGTTGTTGGGTTTGGGAGAAAATAAATCTACTTAGCTACCGATTAGAAAATTGTTTTAACGGCCTCGATGGTCTTATCCAAATCAGTATAGCTTAGTGCATCATTCAAAAAATAGCTTTCAAATGCTGATGGCGGTAAATAAACCCCCTGCTCCAACATTCCGTGGAAGTATTTTTTAAAGGTATCATTATTCCCTTTGGCTGAAGAAGCAAAGTCTACCACAGGTTCTTCACAAAAATGCACTGAAATCATGCTACCATAACGATTGATTTGATGTGTCACTCCTTTCTCGGTCAATACTTCGGCAATACCTCTATGTAAGTATTCTGTTTTTTGGGCCAAACTGGTAAACACTTCAGGTTTGTTGTTTAATTCGGTGAGCATGGCAAGCCCAGCACCCATGGCCAAAGGATTTCCACTCAAGGTCCCCGCTTGGTATACCGGTCCTTCGGGTGCTAAATGCGCCATGATTTCAGCTCTTGCAGCAAAGGCCCCTACGGGAAGTCCCCCTCCAATTACTTTTCCAAACATGACGATATCGGCATCTATGCCCAAAACTTCTTGTGCCCCACCTATACCTAAACGGAATCCGGTCATCACCTCGTCAAATAACAAAAGAATGTTTTCCTGGGTGCAAACATCCCGTAAACCTTGAATAAATTCATCCGTTGGGATAATACACCCCATATTTCCAGCAACAGGTTCCAGAATCAAGGCAGCAATCTCACCTTTATTGGCTTCCACCAAAGCTTTTACACTTTCCAGGTCGTTGTAATTCGCTAGTAGGGTGTCTTTTGCGGTTCCTTGGGTAACTCCAGGACTATTGGGACTTCCAAAGGTTACAGCGCCACTCCCGGCTTGAATCAAAAATGAATCCGAATGACCGTGGTAGCATCCAGCAAACTTGATGATCTTATCTTTTCCAGTATATCCACGGGCTAATCGTACTGCACTCATACAGGCTTCGGTACCACTATTTACAAAACGAATCTTATCAATATTCGGCACCATGGAAACAGCCAATTTGGCCAGTTCGGTTTCAATTTCTGTAGGCATTCCAAAAGAAGTACCTTTTTTGGCCTTCTCCACTACCGCATTAATTACCGGTTCATGAGCATGACCTAAAATCAATGGCCCCCACGAGGCGATATAATCGATGAGTTGGTTGCCGTCCTCATCATACAAATAAGCTCCTTTGGCTTCTTTGACAAAAATGGGGTCTCCTCCTACGGCTTTGAACGCCCGCACTGGGGAATTTACCCCTCCGGGAATATACTTTTTAGCCTCGGCGAACAAGGCGCTGCTTCTTTGGTAAATCATTTGTTCTACTTGTAATTCCTACAAACACGAATCTACAATTCTATATTTTTGAATTCAGAATCCAGTGCGTAATGATAAATGGAACGCAAAACTAGCGATTGTTTTAGTGAACTTTAAACATTCCTTATTATTAATACTATGCCCAATAAAACAAAACAAAAAACCAAGCCCCAGGAAATCACATAATCTGATTTTGTAAAGACATTTTTACCAGAAGGATAACTCTTCTTTAAGTTCCAAAAAAATAAAGAACTCCCAGAATAATTAACAGGATTCCAAAATACAGATTATCAAATTTTCCCAATTTAATTTATTTTGTTTCCTTTTCCCTGCATTGAATTTACCTATGTAACAAATCATACATCAACAAGCTCAGGATGATTACCGCCATATCTCGATTGCACTCGATATGACTGCTTATTTGGACTTTTCTTTCCGGATATTGAGCACTTGCCCAATGGAAATGGTGTTATTGTTTAGGTTATTGATTTGTTTGATTTCATCCACCGAAATGGCATATTTCCGGGAAATGGCATATAAGGTTTCTCCTTGTGCCACTACATGGGTAAACACTTCGTATTTTTTGGGTGCTCGAACGGTTTCCAATCCACCACGGACCACTTCTTCATCATATTGGTCCAGATTGTACCTTTCAATCAGAGCGATTAGTTTTTGGGGATATTTACGGTCCGTAGCATAACCGGCTTGACGCAAACCGTAGGCCCATTTTTTATAATCATTCCTTCGATAATTAAACAGAAACTTATAACGTGATCGCGACGACAGGAAAATACTGTGATCTCTGAACGAATACATAGGGTGATTATACTTTCGGAAACATTCTCCCTTAGCATCATCATCATGAAAATCGAACTCTCCATCCCATCCTGTGTGACATTTTATCCCAAAATGATTGTTGGTTTTTCTGGTGAGTTCTCCTTTACCCGAGCCACTTTCTAAAATACCCTGCGCCAACGTAATGCTGGCAGGAATGCCAAAGGCACGCATCTCATACTTGGCCATTTCAGCAAAGGTTTCTATGTATTCTTGGGTATTAGCAATAGGGAACTTCACGAAACGCCCTGGGTTTACAGGAAGTGGATACAATTCAGAATCTTTGGGTCCATCTTCGGGAATTCCTGCATTGGGGTTGCGTTCTTTTTTTACTTCTACGACAGGTTTTGGTTGACTAACCACCGTCCTTTTTTTGGATTTACAACTCGAAACAAGTGCAACGAGCAACAAAATATATCCTAATCTCCTGATCATACGTCCAACAACGGTAAATTTCTTTTCTTCAATGCAAGGTTCATACCTTTTATACCTTGCAACCCCCCGGTATGGATGGCTAAAATTTGGGTTCCTTTTTTAAAGGCATCTTTCTTTATCAAGTCAAAAATACCAAAAAGCATTTTTCCAGTATAAATTGGATCTAAAGGAATCTCGGTTTCTTTTTTAAAGGTGTTGATGAAATTAATCAAATTTGCGTCGACCTTGGCATAACCTCCAAAATGGTATTTGGAAACAAGTTCCCAATTATCATTTAGAGCAAATTTACGGATATCCTCCGTTAAGAAATCTCCTTTAAGGGCAGGAAATCCCCAAATAGTTTGATGTGGTTTTGCCGAATTGATTAGCCCTAGAATAGTCCCTCCAGTTCCCACAGCGCTACAGATAAAATCAAAATTTGTATCTGTTTCCGTCAAGATTTCCATGCAACCTTTTACTGCCAACGCATTGGTTCCTCCTTCAGGAACTATGTAGCATTCCCCAACCACATTTTGCAGTCCTTCTAAAAATATCTTGTCGTTTTTCCTTCGATAATCACTTCGGGATACAAAATGGAACTCCATTCCATGTTCATGCGCGAAGTTCAGGGTTGGATTATTATGCCAATTGTCCTTTAATTCTTCCCCGCGAATCACACCAATGGTTTTAAAACCTTTTTCTTTTCCAGCATAAGCTGTTGCCGCAATATGATTTGAAAAGGCACCCCCAAAGGTGAGCAAACTATTATGACCCAACTTTTGTGCTTCTAGTAAGTTGTATTTAAGTTTTCGGTATTTGTTCCCGGAAATGTGCGGGTGAATAGTATCTTCTCTTTTGAGGTAAAGGGTCACCCCTTTTTCTTCGAGAATAGGTAAATCTATTTTCTGATTAGAAACAAGCAAGTGGTTTGATTAACGCGTCAAATAGTCCAAAAACCCGAAGGACTTTCTACGCGCAAGATACTCTTTATCATCCTCATTGGCATAAGCTTCGCGTTCAAAACTAATGTTTTGATAGGCTCTGTAACTATCCAAATACATGAGGGTCCGTAATAACCATTCTCCCATATACAGGATATAAAATGGAATAATCAACAATTCGCGTTGTTGTTTTAGATGGATGCGTTCATGGTTAATGAGCACTTCATCATTTTTAAGGGTATCCTCTTTTAGAAAGATAAATGGCCATAAGGAAAGGCCAACATAGTTTTTATAGAAGAAATGTTTAAAAACCAATATCATGCTTTATCTATAATAGGTTTCCTACAAAGATAACCTCCAAGGTAGCAGAAAATTCGAATGATCCGATAATAACATTAACAATCTCGGTGAACTACTTAACATTTGGGTTTTGGGTGCTTTTCATCGGAATACCGTAATTTTATGCTGGTTTCGATTTGTATGAAGGAATATATTCCCTTAGAGGAAGGTGATTTTTACCTTTCGGAGGAAGGTTATAAGGTATTTACAGCGCAATATCATCTTAAAAGAGGGTATTGTTGCGAGAGTGGGTGCCGCCATTGTCCCTATGGATATGATAAAAAAACAAACTCAAGGCTTTAGGCCATCTTCGGCATAATATTTGTGACTTCTTTTAGTGATTTCAATGAACTCAAAAAAGATTACTATGAAAAATTTAAAACTGTTTTCCCTAGCTGCTCTTGCAGTTGTTTTTTTGGCTTCCTGCAGCTCTGTCAGGGTAGTTTCCGATTACGATAAAAAAACTGATTTTCAAACGTATAAATCTTATGCCTTTTATAAGACCGGTATAGATAAGGCGCAAATTTCTGATTTAGATAAAAAGCGTATTCTTAGAGCCATAGAAAATGAAATGAGCTCTAGAGGTTTTGTCAAATCACAACAACCTGATGTTCTGGTCAGCATTTTCACCAAAGAACGTGAGCGTGTTGATGTTTACAACAATAACTTTGGCGGAGGCTGGGGTTGGGGAGGCTTCTACAATCCTTGGGCATGGGGACCAGGATGGGGATGGGGCTGGAATGCCGGGCCCAATGTAAGCACTCGTACCGAAGGTTCTTTATATATTGATGTAATTGACGCCAAAAAGAAGGAATTGGTATGGCAAGGCCGTGGTGTAGGAACCTTAAACAACACCAAGAATATAGAAAAGAAGGAGGAGCGCATCCGTGAGTTTGTATCGCATATTCTTAAGGAATATCCTCCAACCTCTACTGCAGTAGCTGCTAACTAAATAGTATTTTAAACAGAGCGAAGAATCCAAAGTAGCTGAATTGAAGGTGTTCATCGAAGTTGGAAAAGTGAAGTGGGTTCTTCGTTCTTTTTTTGTGCCCTACAACAGTGGAAAGGTATTTTCATTCTTCACTTCATTTAAAACAAACGCACTTTTGACCGCTCCTATATTTGGCAAAGGAGCAATTTTTGTCTTCGCAAACTCATAATAGGCATCCAGGTTTTTCACGATGACCTTCATAAGGAAATCAAACTCTCCACCTACAACAAAGCATTCTGTAACTTCAGAAAATTGGTTTACTTGATTCAAAAAATCATCCATCAAATGTCCTTTTTGGGCTTCTAAAGAAACAAAACTGAAAACAGTAATACTGCTCTCCACTTTTTCCTTATTGATGATGGCAGCGTAGTTTTTTATAAAGCCTTCATTCTCCAATCTTTTGATTCGCTCATACACCGGGGTTTTGGTCAGGCCGAGTTGTTCCGCAATGTTTTTTGCAACGGTTTTGGCATCTTTTTCCAAGATTTTTAAAATCTCCCTGTCGATGTTATCCAATTGTGCCTGCATACTTTTTCCTGTTTTCCTATTTAAACTCTTGTGAATTTAGAGAAATTTACCATAACTATCCTACTTAAAAGTGATTTTTCCTATAATGATAATTTTATTGCTATATTTTTTCTAAAAGATGTACCTTCACAGGAAGAAAGTATACTTGAACTTGACGGTTTAATATTACTCACCCCTAATTCCAATGACAGAAAAGGCATACCAAAGCAATCCGATTCTGGATAAATTGCCTGCACATCTAAAGCAATTTATCAAACCTCAGAATTATGAGGACTACTCGGCTATTGATCAAGCGGTTTGGCGTTATGTCATGCGTAAAAATGTAGACTATTTAAGCAAGGTTGCCCATAAGTCTTATGTCGAAGGTTTAGAACAAACAGGGATTTCGATAGACCATATTCCCAATATGTATGGGATGAACCGTATTTTGAAGGAAATCGGATGGGCGGCGGTGGCTGTTGATGGTTTTATCCCGCCTTCTGCCTTTATGGAATTTCAAGCTTATAATGTTCTGGTCATCGCTTCAGATATACGGCAATTGGAAAATATCGAATATACACCTGCCCCTGATATCATTCACGAAGGAGCTGGTCACGCTCCTATCATTGCGAGTCCCGAATATGCAGAATACCTCAGGCGCTTTGGTGAAATAGGGAGCAAAGCGATTTCCAGTGCCAAAGACTACGAGCTTTATGAAGCAGTGCGACATCTTTCCATTATAAAAGAGGCTAAAGGAACTCCTCAAAAAGAAATTGATGAGGCTGAAAAGCACATTGAGCACTTACAGGAAAATATGGGGGAACCCAGCGAAATGGCCCTTATCAGAAACTTACATTGGTGGACGGTGGAATATGGTCTAATTGGCTCAGTTGAAAATCCAAAAATTTACGGAGCCGGTCTCCTTTCCTCAATTGGGGAGAGTAAATGGTGCATGCAGGATGATGTTACCAAGTTACCATACACTATAGAAACTGCTCAAAAAGCTTTTGACATTACAAAACCTCAACCCCAGCTTTTTGTCACTCCGAACTTTGCTCATTTGAGTCAAGTATTGGAAGATTTTGCAAATACTATGGCATTGCGCAAAGGAGGGCTCTCCGGATTGCAAAAATTAGTCGATTCCAGGGCTTTGGGAAGCATAGAACTTAGCACAGGATTGCAAATATCTGGACAATTCAATTCGATTATCGAACATGAAGGCAAGCCCATTTATATTAGAACTGTTGGGCCAACGGCTTTGGCCTATCGGGAAAAAGAATTGGTTGGACACAGCACTTCACATCACCCAGAAGGGTTTGGGTCTCCGGTTGGAAAACTAAAAGGCATCAACTTGGCCATAGAGGATATGGGACCTCGAGATCTTATGGCCTATAAAATTTATGAGGGCGAACAAATTTCACTGGAATTTGAAGGCGGTGTGATTGTTGAAGGCACAATTATCACTGGAACTCGAAATTTACAAGGGAAAATTGTATTGATCACTTTCAAAGATTGCAAAGTGACCCACGACGGAACCATTTTGTTTTTGCCCGAATGGGGACTCTACCATATGGCAGTGGGGCAAGAAGTCGTATCAGCTTTTAACGGTCCGGCCGACTTGAACAGCTTTGACCTCATTTCCCATGAGCTTAGCAAGGCAACTACAGAACCGGAGAAAAATACAGCAAACGAGCAATTGGAACTGTATTACAAACAAATTCGCGACTTTAGAGAAGGTACAAATACTACCACTTCTCGAAATAAAGTTTTTAAGGAACTTCAAGAAAACCATCCTGAAGATTGGTTGCTATCCGTTGAACTTTATGAACTGGCCAAAAAAAGTAATGATATAGGCTTTCAAAAAGAAATCATGGCACATTTAGAGGTCGTGAAGCAAAACAATCCAAAGGTTGGGCACCTGATTGATGATGGTATAGCGCTAATTGAAACACCTGAGGTTAAAGCTTAAGCTTCTCAATATTTTCCTTAGAATTGACCAAGTTGGCTGCATTTTCAGCCCTAACTGGCTTAAACGAGAAATTCAACTGTTTTCCATTTCTATCAACTCCTATTTCCACCGGGTATTCGGTATTACCAAACCATATGCTCTGGGAAATTATCTTATCCCCTGGTCGAAGTCCGGCTTTATCAGCCTCGCTTCCTGGCGCTACCGAAAGAATCCCTCTTCGGTCCTCCGTAAATTGAAATCCGAGATCAAAAACATTGATTTCTGAAGTATACTTAAACCCCATGGCTTCGTAAAACTCCGCCAAAGGCAACAACGCACCATTTTCTATATAGGTTTCGAAAATCTCCTCAGAATCCTCAGGAAGATAGTTTTTTAGCATCTCCAAGAAAAAAGCGTGGTCGAGTTTTTGCTCTTCTCCCTTGGCTGCTTCCAATATATCCTTCATCAAATTATCCAAACTACGTTCACCTTTGGACTCTTTCATTATGGAATAATCCAGATAAAAAGCTACCAATGCACCTCTGTAGTAAGGCAATTTTTGAAATTCAGGGTTGGACCAAAAATTCTCGTAGTTCATCTCAGAATTTGGAGCTTCCTTTATTGAAAGTGAATACAGGTTTTTAACAAGGTCGTTTATGGATTTGATAAAATAACTTCCATCCAAACCATTGATTTGGTTTCTAGCCGCATTTTTATAGGTATAATATTCGGTAAACCCTTCGCTGAACCAATACTGCTCCTCTTCATTTTTATTTTTTATCACCCCGCCAATCCAATTGTGCATTAGTTCATGATTGAATAAATGAACCATTTGTCCAATTTCCATAAACTCGTTGTTTGAGAATGAGGTAGCAAACGAATTGGTCAATCCAGTTCCTTGGTAACTACTGCCAATGGATTGAAAAATAGGCTGCATGGTAACCGTAAAATATTCTTGTGAATGGTCCTCCCAAAAATTACGTTGATTTTCCATTGTTTCTTTGAGCAACCTTTTAATCTCATCAACAGAAAAAGGAACCCAATCCCCTCGAGTGGCTAAAAAAACACTATTCCCGTTTATGGTTATTTCATCAATTGTAAAATCCCCACCAACGAAAACAGATTCAAGAAATTTTATCTTGGTTATGGCCGATACTTGCTGCTCTTTTTTGTTACTCCCAAAACTATTATGTACTACCTCATCCTTGCTTAACCCATCCCATGTTAGGTCGACATCCAATGTATCACCAGCTGTTTGGGGCACCATAAACAGATTGTGTGAAAAAGTGTGAAAATACTCTGGTTGAATTATTGGCCTGTATGTTTTTCTCGAAGTTATCGGACCTGAAAAATCTTGTTGCAACACATACTGAAACTTCAATTCCTTTAAATTCTTTGGATGTTTCAAAGTAATCCAACCGCTGTCCTTGTTTGCTTCAATTTCCCCCTGAATATCCTTGATTTCCATGCTTTTAATCGCATTATGGAGATTTTCTTGGCCCCATGCATTATCCGGGTATTCTAGCACGGTTACTCCATCTTTGGATGGCAAAAATGACATTGTCACTTGAAGTTGAGCAATGGTATCCTCTTCTATAGATGTAATTTGATATTGAATATGGTTGGATTGTCTTTGGGAACAAGAAACTGCTCCAAGGACAACTATAAAAATTAAAAAACAAGACCTGATCATTCGTTTTTGGTTTTTTGTAAGACTGAAAAAAAAGAATTATGTCACATCCAGTATTAGTCCAAAAAGTTTGAAACCTCCGAAACCTGCTGTCCATTAAATTGAAGTCTCCAGCCCATGGAATTCGATAATACATAAATTCGTGAAAGTTCACTTAATAATCTATTCTCTGCATTGGATTTTAAAGAAGATGCCTCCACCTTCTTCCGAAGCGATGCGGATACATTTTCTTTGATAGCATTATAATCTTCTGCATTAAAGGGATTAAAGTAATCTGCAGATACATCGTAATATTCAAAATCGGGATTGATCTTTATCTCTGGTTCTGGAATCGAGGAGATTCTAATCACTTTTTCGGCCTGATCCAATTCATAATCGATCTTGCTCAAATCATATGCAATGGTTGCTTCAGCATTCACAACAACCAGAGCTTTTTTGTCTGCGGTTAAAATCGACCCAAACAATTCCTTTGAATCTGCGTAATTGTAAACTTCCACAAAATGGCCCTCAGTCACAATAAGCTTGGAAACATTTTTTAATTCCTGTTGGATCAACAATGAACTTTCTTTGAGCAAAGACTTTTCTTCTTGATGTTCTGCACATGATCTATAGATCAACACGGAGGCCAAGGCAATTATCGCACCAGCAAGCACTTTTTTCATGGCTGAAAATTTAACTTTGGAAATATACGAGATTCCAAATAGACCTTTTTACTTTTTTCAGATTGGAATTTTTATGCTGATTTTAGTCCCCACTGCATTTTGGCAACCATCTTTTTTATCGACTATTTGAATCATATCTTCATATCCATCTCCCATCAAGGTCTTAAAGCGCTGCAAGGTTATTTCCATTCCTCTTGATTTTCTATCTTGAGGAACGCTCTTTTTTTGCGCAGCTTCTCTTCCTATACCATTGTCCTCTATTTCACAAAGTACAAAGTCTCCATTATCCTTAAAGGATAGGGTAAGAACTTTTTCATTCCCTTGTTTGGGCAACAGTCCATGAAGTATGGCATTTTCAACAAAAGGTTGCACAATCATGGATGGAAACTCCGTTATTTCCGTTTCAATGGATTCATCAACCATTATGCTGTAATCAAATGCATTTTCAAAACGAAGTGACTCTAACTCCAAATAGGCATTGAGCATTTTAATCTCGTCCTTCAACAATATCGTTGTCTCAATAGAACTCTCTAAAACATTGCGGGTAAGGCTGCTAAATCTGGACAGGTATCGAAGTGCTGATTTTTTATCATTTTTTGTTATGAGATTTTGTATGGAATTTAATGAGTTGAAGATAAAATGTGGGTTTATCTGAGCTCGTAATGCTTTGGTCTTGTTTATATGGGCTTCAGACTGAAACTGAAGACGTTCTGTGAATTCCGTTTGTATTTTGTAGGTAAGCCCTGTTGCAAAAATTAATATATCCAAACTGGATCCTGCAATCATGAAATAGCCATTTCCTGAAAACAAAAGTCCTAAAGCCCCAATCATATAACAAAATGATCCCGCGACTATAAAACAAGCCAAATGATCCTTTCTTTTTACCAAGAGATATACCATTGCGCTCAAACCAAACACTGACATAAACAGGCGTTGAAAATGTAATAGATAAATATGCCCCAAAAAATACTTGCTTGACAAAAACAGCACATCCAAAATTATGACGACAAGTAACATCCAAGCTACTTTTTTTATTACGGCATGTAATCTGGGATATAATTTTTTAGTATTTAGGTAATACATCACAAATAGGACATAGCTTAAATTAATCAACATTTGCATTTGTTGAAAGAGGATATAGCTTGTCAAGTCAAAGCTGGAAAAAAGCACCACATATAATTTGGAAACATAAGGGCCTAAATAAATAAACAGACACAACACGTATACACAATAAAACAAAAACTCCAGCCGCTTGGTGTACACAAAGAACATTAACATCATTAAAAACATTATGATACACATTCCGGCAAAAAGCAAGGAGGGAATGATAAGTTTTAAATCTGTTTCATTGTAAAAATTTTTGGCCAAGTCATCCTTGAACTGTGATCGATAACTTATTTTCCATTCTCCTATCTTTTCTAGGTCTACCACACTTCTTACTTTCAGATAGATGTATTTATTTTCAATTAGCCCGCTACTCTTAAATGGAATTCCTTGACTGTACAAAATAGAACCTTCATTGGGAGAGTTTTCGAACCAGCCGAATTTTGTTTCATGAACAGATCCTTTTTCAATCTGATAAAGTATCCCGTAGTCAAAATGTTCAGGTGTTAAAATCCAAGTGGATTCTTTCTTTAGATTTTCAAGTTCTGGAATTAAATCTATTTTTATCCAATAAAATGCATTTGGATGTGTCCTTTCCAAATACTCATGCGGTTTCTTAAAACCATCCTTATTATTTATAACACTCTCTAGAGTAAGATTTTGGTTGGATGTTTTAAGCACCGTAAATTTCAAATCGACACCTTTACTGCTCAGGGAGGTTTGTGCAGCTACCTCCCTACAACAAAACACTGCCAAAATAGACAGTACAAGCAGGCTTATTATGGACCTTGCCATTATTCATTTAGATTTGGGAGTTTTAAAATTATTTTTCTTCCTTTCCTGTTCTTCTTAGTGAGCAATATGACCTTCTTTTCAATATTATATTCTTTAACCGAATTCAATAATTCGATTTGGTCTTGCCAATTCAGAATATAATCTCGATACTCGGGGGTATAGGTAGTTCCATTTATGGTTTCGTAGGTGTAAACAAGGGAGAAAACAACGTGCTTGTCACCACCCGTAAAGCTTATACCAAATTTTTGGTTCTTATATTGATTGTAAGCTCCATATTCGATAATATTCTCAAACAGGGTTTGAATAATAAAGGGGGGTACCAATGCGTCAGCCCATTCTTTTTCATTTTCAAGATCTACCTGATATTCCAGCTGCTCCACATATCGAAGTTTTTGGAGTTTCAGATACCATTTTAGCATAGTTATTTCTTCCGACACTTTAACTTTATCACGGTCTATATGCTTTAAATAGAACCGAATAAGTTTACTAAAACCGGACAGGTAATCCAATGCCGCTTTTTTATTTTCAGAAGTAATAAAATGCTGGATTGCATTGAGCGCATTGAAAACAAAATGAGGATTCAATTGGGAATTAATGGCCTTCAATCGCAATTCCATCATTTCCTCCCTTAAATTAAAGAGCTTTTCTTGCTTCTCTACCAATGCTTTATGGCCCCGGACAGCTTTGATTTTTATGGCACAAATAGACGATATGGCAAGTAACATGCACAGATGATGTTTTGTAAAGAAATTTTTTTCTTGATGCTCGCAATCAATAATACCAATCACTTTACCATCAATAATTATGGGCACACAAACTTCAGAATACCTAAACTCACCATCCATCTTATACCGTTCGTCCTTTGAAGTGTCATGTAAAAGTTCAGCGTTTCCGGATTGGGCTACATGACCTACAATACCAAAGCCAAGAGGTAATTCGATCGGTTCATAAATTTCAAAGGCTTTAGGGTTTTTTGGGCCATATGCGGCTTTTTGCACCATAACTCCCCTGTCTTCATCCAATTGGTATACAACACAATCAACAAAACCTAATCTAGAAATACAGTTTTTTGCCAAATCCCATAAAATCTTCTCTTCACTATCAACGCCGAGCAGGGATTCTGAAAAATACATTAGTACATTGGCAAAATTTATCTCCTTGGTTTCAGGGCATAACCGTGAATTTTGGGTAATTTTTGCCATAAGTATCGCATGAGGTTTGAGCGATGAAACTAGGCCGTCTCGCTTACTATTTTATGGTTGATTTGACGGATGGGCATCCTGACTTGACCAATATATCCTTACAATTGACGGATGGACTTAACTATACTTTTAGGTCTTCACCTATTGCTTGAATCTTATAAAAGGATATTTTCCTTGAAGACACTCAATTTTTGTTTGAAGTGATTTTGTGAATTTCTGATGTGCTTCAGTATTAGGATTAAAAGGCCTGTGTTGCAACCCTTTTTGGACAACCTCTACCTCATCCATCACAGCATAACTTTCTGGTGAGATCCAAATTGATTTGAACCTTTCCCAAATATAGTCTACAGCCAGCTCGTTGGGATGTACCATATCCTTCCCGTAAAAACGATAGTCCCGAAGCTCATCCATCATAATTTCATAACTTGGAAAATACGCGGTGCTAGTTTGATTCTCTGAAATGGTCTCATGAACAGCAGAAATGAGATGCGCTTTGCTTCTTTGATTCTCCGTAAACCCATCCTTCAAATGTCGTACAGGAGAAATTGTAAAAATGATATTTGCTTTTGGATTCACCGCGGCAATTGATGCTGTCATAAGTTTCAAACTTGACTTAACGGCATCTACAGATAAAAGTTCTTTGGAAAATTCTTTTTGGGGTACTTTATGGCAGTTCGCAACCGGTTTTTGTGTTGAATTATGCCGATAAATCCAAGCAGTACCCAAAGTGATTATGATATGGGTAGCACTCCTTAGTTCGTTTGTCGTTTTTTTGAGTCCATGGTTCAGATTGTCAAGCAGCTTCTGTTCGGAAATAGCACTAAGATCAGAATGTGCATCAAAACAATTCCAGATTCCTTCATGTTGAAAAACTTCGTCTTTATGATATGATTCGCTGGCCAGCGCTCTTTGAACCAAATTTTCAATAGCCATTGGATTGAAAAGAATTCCAAAAGGGTTTTGTTCGACTTGAAACTTATAATACCCCAGTTTTTCTCCAATATTCTCCACAAAACAGGAGCCCAACAACAATACTCTAGAGTCATAATCAATGGGATGTTTTCCCTTGCTAATCGGAATTGTTGTCTGAAGTTTCATGTCGCAAGTTACTTACAGTCGTCAATACTTTGTATCATATCTCTGTATTGAGTTTCCAATTGGGTTTCCAGTTGGTCCATAAAGTCCAAAACCCGAATCAAATCATCAATGGATTTATTCCCCAAAGCTTCGGTTGCTTTCTGAAGCTCATTTTTAACCAAGTTCTGAGTATGATATATGCCCTGCAGTTGGTAGAGGCAATCGTATCCAAACTCATGAAAAATCCCTGTTGATTTCGAAATTTCCCATGCAATATTGCTCAAATCTGTTATTTCCAAAAATATGCTGGTATCCGCTTCGTACTTAAATTTACCATTTCCGGTAGAAACTGAATCTATGGTCTCTACAAATTCTGGATATTTGCCCACGAAGTTATTCCACTCAAGCGCGGTGAGCCGTAGCTCATCTTTGTCATTTTTTAGGCTATTCAGTTCATTGAAAAATTTGGGAATTCTTTGGTTTTCGGTGTGATTTTCCGTCAACTGTTCTAGGTTGGCCTCTATTTCGACCTTAATTTTTGTCAACGCTACCTCCTTATCCTTCTGAATGGATTTTGATGCGTTCCAATCATTGAACCAGATAGCAAGATTGATTCCCACAAACAATAGTAGAATCTCACCAATGACATACTTCCAATTAAATTTTTTTAGCTTGAAGAATCGCATAAATTAGTTTGCAGCGGCAACCAACTTCCGCGCATTTTTTAATGCTTCGGTTATTCCAGCAGGGTTTTTACCCCCAGCAGTCGCAAAGAAAGGCTGTCCTCCGCCACCACCTTGAATGTACTTACCCAACTCACGAACAATATTGCCGGCGTTTAATCCCTTGTTGGACGCCATTTCCTTGGAAATGTAACAAGATAAAAGTGCTTTTCCATCTTTTTCAGCTCCCAGCAACAGGAACAAGTCTGAAACTTGCCCTCCTATCTCAAAAGCCAAGTCTTTGATTCCAGCGGCATCCAAATCCACTTTTTTAGCCAAAAATTGGATTCCATTCACTTCTTCCAATTCAGCAATTAAATCATTTTTGAGTCCTTTGGCCTTATCTTTTAGCAACTGTTCAATCTGCTTTTTTAAAGAAGTGTTTTCTTCTTGCAGACTTTCTACCGCCTTTACAGGGTCTTGAGCTTTATTAAGAAGGTCTTTGATTTCGAACAACATGCGATTGTTCTTGAAATAAAATTCCTTGACAGCATCTGAGGTAATGGCCTCAATTCTTCGAATTCCTGCAGCAACAGCGCCTTCGGAAACAATTTTAAAGTGCCAAATGTCAGCAGTGTTCTTTACATGGGTTCCCCCACATAATTCTATGGATTGTCCAAATCGCACAGTTCGCACAGTATCTCCATACTTTTCCCCAAACAATGCCATGGCGCCTTGCTCCATTGCTTCCTTAATCGGAACATTTCTGCCTTCTTCAAAGGGAAGTTGGCCTTCTATTCGTGCATTGACAAAGTTCTCAACATCTCTAAGCTCTTTGGTGCTCAATTTCGAAAAATGTGAGAAATCAAACCTAAGGTATTTAGAATGTACTGCAGATCCTTTTTGCTCTACATGAGGCCCCAAGACCTCTCTCAGTGCTTGATGCAACAAGTGAGTGGCCGTATGGTTGCTCTCTGTCCGTTGTCGTTGTTTTTTATCTACAACAGCTTTAAAAGTGACTGCATTATTCTTTGGGAGATTGTTTGAAAAATGAACTATTTCATTATTCTCTCTTTTGGTGTCCAAAATATAGACCACATCACCATTGGGAACTTCCAAATAGCCTTTATCTCCTACTTGCCCTCCTCCTTCGGGATAGAATGGAGTTAAATTGAAGACCATTTGATATTGGTCTCCTTCTTTTTTACTACTTACCTTTCGATATTTGACCAACTTCACATCTGCCTCCAGACTGTCGTACCCTATAAATTCTTGTTCTGAATCCTCCAGAAGTACTGTCCAATCATCCTTAGAAACCTCCGAAGCAGCACGAGATCGATCCTTTTGCACTTTTAGCGCTTTTTCAAAACCTTCAACGTCCAGTTCATACCCTTTCTCTTCCAGTATGAGTGATGTTAGGTCAATCGGAAAACCGAAAGTGTCATATAGTTCAAAGGCTTTTTCACCATCGATGGTTTTACCTTTGGAAGATTTAATCACTGAATCTAAAAGCACTAATCCCTGTTCCAACGTACTCAAAAAAGAACTTTCTTCTTCCTTAACCACATTTTCTATCAATTGGTATTGCTCCCGAAGCTCCGGAAAAGCCTTACCCATGGTTTCACCCAACACTTTTACCAACCGATAAATAAATGGCTTGTTGGTTCCCAAAAAGGTGAATCCGTATCGAATGGCCCTTCTTAATATCCTTCGGATAACATAACCCGCTCCGTTGTTACTTGGTAATTGTCCATCGGCAATGGAAAAAGCAACTGCCCGTATATGATCAGCCACCACGCGAATTGCAATATCCGTTTGCTCATCCTTTCCGTACTTATGACCAGTAATAGTCTCTATTTCTCGAATAAGAGGGGCAAAAACATCTGTATCATAATTGGATTTTACTCCTTGCAACACCATGCATAGCCTCTCAAACCCCATCCCGGTATCTACATGCTTCTCCGGAAGGCTCTCCAATTTCCCATTTGCCTTTCGGTTGTATTGCATGAAGACCAAATTCCATATCTCAACTACCAGCGGATGGTCTTGGTTCACCAATGAAGCACCTGAAACCTCAGCTTTTTCTGATGCCGAGCGAATATCTACATGGATTTCTGAACAAGGGCCACAAGGACCTTGATCGCCCATCTCCCAAAAATTGTCCTTTTTGTTCCCCATGATGATTCTATCCTCCGGTACTATAGCTTTCCAAAGTTCGAAAGCCTCTTTATCCATCTCCAGATTGTCAGCATCATCGCTCCCTTCAAAAACAGAAACGTAAAGACTATCCTTATCTATTTTGTAAACCTCGGTCAACAATTCCCAAGCCCATTGAATGGCTTCTTTTTTAAAATAATCCCCAAAACTCCAATTCCCCAACATCTCGAACATGGTGTGATGGTAGGTATCCTTTCCAACCTCATCCAAATCATTGTGTTTTCCACTTACTCGAAGACATTTTTGCGTATCAGATACCCTTTTGGAAGTTGGCACTGAATTTCCCAGGAAAAATTCCTTGAACTGATTCATTCCCGCGTTAGTGAACATCAAAGTAGGATCATCTTTCATCACCATGGGAGCGGATGGAACAATTTTATGCTGCTTTCCCTTGAAAAAATTTAAAAACTGTGTTCTGACTTCTTGGGATGTCATTGAATTTGCTAGGGTTTTATTAAATTTAACACTTTAAGAAAAACAATTTTTATATTTGTTTGTTTTCTTAAAAAAGAATGCGCAAAAATAGGATAAAATCCATTCATGTCTAAAGTTAAGTACTATTACGATCCAGATACGCTTTCCTATCGGAAGATAGAGCCCAAAAAGTCCAAAAAATATCGGAATCTTTTCTTTTTTATTGTGGGTGCTGCGCTATTTGGACTTTTAGGCCTGATTGTGCTTCTCAATACTAATTTGCTGAATACTCCAAAAGAACTTTCCTTAGATCGAGAAGTACGTAATTATGAGCTCCAGTTTGAGATATTGACCAAAAAAATGGAGCAAATGGAGCAGGTTTTGGCAAACATTGAGGATCGTGACAACAATATTTACCGATTATATTTTGAGGCAAACCCTATCCCTGAAGAGCAAAGAAAAGCTGGTTTTGGAGGAGTAAATCGATATAAATCTTTAGAAGGATTCAACAATTCGGAAATTATTACCAACGCGACACAGCGATTGGATATCATTCAAAAACAAATGGTAATTCAATCCAAATCCTTGGATGAGATTGCCAAATTGGCCGAAGAAAAAGAAAAATTATTAGCATCCATTCCAGCCATTCAACCCGTTCGAAATGAAGATTTAACGCGAATGGCTTCTGGTTATGGATGGCGGTCAGACCCTTTTACCAAAGCTAGAAAAATGCATTGGGGCATGGATTTTACAGCTCCAAGAGGCGTGCCGATTTATGCCACTGGTGACGGAACTGTAAAACGAGCAGACAACCGTTCTTCAGGATATGGTAAACACATACGAATAGATCACGGTTATGGTTATATGTCCTTGTATGCCCACTTAAGTAAATACAACGTAACCAAAGGGCAAAAGGTAAAACGCGGGGATTTGATAGGTTTTGTAGGTAACACAGGGCGGTCAGAGGCTCCACATTTACACTATGAGGTGTTCAAAGATGAAGAACGTATCAACCCCATTAACTTCTACTATGGAAGTTTGACGGCGGAAGAGTTTGAAAATATGCTCAAATTCGCCAATCAAGAGAATCAATCCTTGGATTAATGCATGTAGACCTTCCTGAAAAACGATATTATGGCATTGGCGAAGTAGCCAAGGCCTTTGGCGTGAATACCTCTTTGATTCGTTTTTGGGAAAAGGAATTTGATGTGCTTCAACCCAAAAAAAACGCCAAGGGCAACCGAAAGTTCACCCCAAAGGATATCCACAACCTACAACTCATTTATCACTTGGTAAAAGAGCGTGGTTTCACCTTGGAAGGTGCCAAAATCCATTTAAAGGAAGAAAAGCAAAAGGTACTTTCCAATTTTGAGGTCATTCAAAAACTGCAAAAAGTGAAGGCCGAACTTTTGAAGATTAAAGATCAATTATAATTATAAACACTAAAACCATATAAAATGAAAAAATGGCTAATCCCATTAATCGTTATAGCAGTTATTGCATTTATAATTTATCAATGGGCAGTTGGGTTCAATAATACCGCAGTGCAATATGAAGCTGATGCGAAGACAGCTTGGTCCAACGTTGAAAGCTCATATCAACGAAGGAATGATTTGATAGGAAATTTAGTCAAAACGGTTCAAGGTGCTGCAGATTTCGAAAGAGGTACTTTAAAGGATGTTATTGAAGCAAGGGCTAAAGCCACTTCCACAACCATTGATGCCAACAATATAACACCTCAACAGTTAGCCGAATTCCAGCAAGCCCAAACTGGATTATCTTCTGCACTTTCCAGACTATTGGTTACCGTGGAACGCTACCCGGAACTAAAGGCTAACCAAAACTTTTTGGAACTACAATCCCAATTGGAAGGGACCGAGAATAGAATTAATGTTGCAAGGAACAGATACAATGAAAAGGTAAATATCTACGATGTTCATACTACTAAATTCCCAGGAAAATTGCTTGCAAGTTGGTTTGGTTTTGATGAAATGGCACGCTATAAAGCTGATCCGGGTTCTGAAAATGCAACAGATGTAAATTTCGATTCTAATTAGATATGTCACATGTAGAGGAGTTTTTAACTGCTGACGAGGAGCAGGAGATTGTCAATGCCATTCTTGAGGCTGAGAAAAATACATCCGGAGAGATTCGGGTGCATATTGAGGCAACAGCAAAAATGGACCACTTCAGTAGGGCACAACAGGTATTTCACTTATTAAAAATGGACAATACCAAAGATGAAAATGGGGTGTTGCTATATGTTGCGGTCAATGATAAAAAATTTGTTATTTACGGCGATACCGGAATCGACCGGGCCGTTCCTAAAGGTTTTTGGGACAGTACCAAAGATGTAATTGCCTCAAACTTTAAAAAAGGTGACTTTAAACAAGGAATTGTTGAAGGTGTACTGATGGCGGGAAAGGAGCTTAATGCACATTTTCCATGGGACCATACCGATACCAATGAACTGAGCGATGCCATATCCAAAGGTTAGTCTTTTTGTCGCTTTTTTATGTGTATCTCTCACTTGGGGACAGTTCACCATACCTGAAAAACCGCAAAAGCAGACTCGTGTTTATGATTATGTGAATCTATTGCCTGCTTCCCAAAGCAAAGCTTTGGAACAAAAGCTCATTCGTTATTCCGATAGTACTTCTACTCAAATCGTAATAGCGATTATTGCATCGACAGAGGGGGAGAACATCAACTACCTTGGTGCACAGTGGGGACAACAATGGGGGATTGGTCAAGCCAAAAAAGACAATGGAGTGCTTGTTCTTTTGGCTAGAGATGATAGAAGAATTGCCATTAATACAGGATACGGTGTTGAGGGCTCTTTGACCGATTTCATGTCAAAACGTATTATTGAATCGGTCATTATTCCAGAATTCAAAAAAGGCGATTACTACGGGGGCTTGGACAAAGGCACCGATGCTATTTTCAAAGTGCTTACCGGAGAATTTACTGAGGACCGAACTTTTGGAAACAATTCAGGTTTTCCTTTAAAATCACTCTTGCCCTTCATCATTTTTATTGTGATTTTGATTATCCTTTCCAGAGGTCGAAAAAACAATCGCAACAATCGAGGTGGTCGTGGAGGCCGAAACTCGGGCATGGATATTTGGGACATGATCATTCTAAGCAACATGGGGCGTAGTTCCCGTTCTTCTGGAGGAGGAGGTTTTGGCTCCGGCGGTTTTGGAGGCGGCTTCGGCGGAGGCGGTTTTGGAGGCGGTGGTGCCTCTGGCGGATGGTGACGCAACTTTAACCCCATCTCATCATCTCTAATAAAAAACTCCAGCTATGTTCTTAAAAAAGTTGATTCTTTACTCCATGCTTTTCAATGCAGTTATCTGCTCACAAGATGATACTATTGAAGACTGTTCCCTTGTTGACTGTGCAGCTGTTGATGATTTTGTATACTTCGAATTTATAGATAATACTACCGGCGCAAACCTTATCACAAATGGGGTTTACCCCCCGGACCAAATAGATATTTCGGACGCAAATGCCAATACAGTTGATTTTGAATTGCAAAAGGACTTTGAAAACCAAGACATTTTAATAATTAGCTTACAAGATGTACCTATCGGCGAGCAATCCTACCAAATAAGTCTGGGAGACGCGGCAACTTTCACTTTTGACCTAACCACTTTTGATGGAGCGGGTAGTTTTTGTTGCGGGCCATATACTGGTGTTGACGATGCCTCACTGTCCGGAATCGCAGGAGAGTTCACAAATAACGGCATCTTGCCTGTTAGAGTTACGGTTTTTGTTCCGGAGTAATGACTACTCCATCCGTTTATAAAAAATCTTGCTCACAATTTTCCATTCACCATCAACTTTTAGCAGATTCATAAAATCTACAAAAGTAAAGTCCTTATACTCCAACTCCAAGCGGGCATTAGCTGCATGACCAGATATGGTAATATCAGCAATTCTAGTTTTTCTATTTGATTTTGGTTTTGAGGCATCCATGCCCGAAAAAAACTCCAATGCATTTACTTCCTTATAGCCTTCTTTGGTAATGTATTTCATTGTGGCAGTTTCGTGAAAAGCCTTTTTTAAGGTATTAAAGTCATTATTGGTACCACCGTCCATGTAATAATTTAAGGTTTTTTCCACAAGTTGATAATCGGATTCTTGGGCATTTGCTGTGTAAAAAATACTTACTGAAAAGAACAATAAAAGAAGGTTGCGAATCATGGCTGTATTAGTTTTAAGTTATTGATGCTATCAATTTATCAATTTTGTGAGGCACTCGCTTTGTCATAAATCATAAATATTTCATAAGGTTAAGTCCTGCATACCAGAACCATCCGTATATCTTATCGAGTTATTCATAAACTCGGTGTGCCCCAACATCCATTTTTGAGCTATCTTGTCTGTGGTAAAGTCGCAGTATAATTAATTCCTATTTGGCATGTCGCGTTTTCTTCGAATTTTCTTTTTTTCTCTCTTTATCCTTTTAGTTTCTTGTAAAAAGAAAGCACCTATATCAGAAACCGATAATCTTTTCAAGTTCAAAGATTATATCAGCTACCATACACATGGTAATCAAAGTATCTCTGCACCCATAACCATAATTCTTGCCCAACAACTGAATCAGTTTGAGCTAACCCAAGAACTTCCCGAAGAATACCTGAAAATTTCTCCCAAGATTGAAGGGAACTTGTCTATCGAAAACGGAAGGGAACTTGTTTTTCAACCTTCAGAATACCTACAACCAGATACCGAATATGTTACAACCTTAGCACTGAACAAGCTTTTTGAAGATGTTGACCGTGACTTTAAAACGTATACTTTCAGTTTTAAGACAATAGCCCCTAATTTCAAGATCACTTTGGGTAATCTACAATCGTATAGCAAAAATTGGCAATATCTCTCCGGAACCCTAAACGCATCTGATGTATTGGATGCTTCAAAAATCAAGGATGTGCTTTCGGTTAAACAGGGGGATCAAGAGATTACGGTAAAATGGGATGGAAACGAGGAGAATGCCCAATATTTCAGCTTTAAAATCGATAGTATCTCGCGTAAAACAGAGGATAGCCAACTCAACATCAGTTGGACGGGGAAAAACATGGGTGTTGACAATGAAGGTGAAGAAACCTATACAATTCCGGGACTAAATAAGTTCGTTGTAGTGGATGCCAAAACCACATCTGCTCCCAATGCGGCCCTAACCTTGAATTTTTCGGAACCCTTAAAACAAAACCAAAACCTCAACGGTCTTGTAACCATTGAAAATGCACAAAACCTTCGTTATGAAATTGATGGAAATCTATTGAAAATTTATCCCTCCAACCGTATTCTTGGAGAAGTACGGGTGAACGTTTTTGAAGGCATTAAAAGTGAATATGGTTTCACCTTAAAAAATCAATTTTCAGAATTGGTGTCCTTCGAGCAATTAAAACCTGCTGTGCGGCTCATTTCCAAAGGGACTATTCTTCCAAATGCCGATTCCACTCCTATATACTTTGAAACAGTCAATCTTTCGGCGGTTGAAGTAAGGGTTATCCAAGTTTTTGAGAACAATATGCTACAGTTTCTTCAAAATAATAACCTGACCCAGCAATACAATTCTGACCTCAGAACAGTAGGCAGAAGAGTTGCCCACAAAGTAATTCCGCTCACAGAAAATGGAGATGAAAATACAAGTTATTGGAAAGCTCATGCGTTAGACCTTTCCAAATTGATTAAGGTACATCCAGGCTCCCTATATCGGGTTGAGTTTAGCTTCAAAAAAGAACATACTACTTATGATTGTGGAAGTACAGAAGATACTGAAGGTATTTCTGAAGTTGTCGAATCATCCTCAAACGATGAAACCTTGGAAGAGCGTTATTGGGACAATGAAATCTACAATTGGAGAAATTACGACTGGAACTGGGAAGAAAGGGACAACCCATGTCATAATGCCTATTACAATGATACTCGATTGGTTACCACAAACCTTTTGGGAAGTGATTTGGGTTTGATTGTAAAAAAAGGGAACAATCGCTCGTATCATTTTGCGGTTACCAATTTGCTTACCACAAAACCAGAGGCAAATGCAACGATAAAACTGTATAACTATCAGCAGCAACCCTTGGGTGAAATCACTACCGATGCTTCTGGATTCGCAATTTTTGATAGCGATAAAAGTTTGGCCTTTGCCATCGCAGAAAAGGACAACAATTTCGCTTATGCAAAATTGGCAGATGGCAATGCACTTTCACTGAGCAAGTTTGATGTCTCTGGGGAAACTTTGCAAAATGGGCTTCAAGGGTTCCTATACACCGAAAGAGGGGTACACCGTCCTGGAGACACCGTGCATTTAACCTTTGTATTGAATGATAAAAACAATCCTATTCCTGCTAATCATCCAGTTACCTTGGAGGTAAGCGATGCCCGTGGCAAACTTGTCCAAAGAAATGTGCTCAAAGAAGGTTCAACACATATTGAAGGTGGACTTTATGCCAAAAAAGAAGGGGATTTTTATTATTTCCCAATACCTACAAAGCCTGAAGCTCCAACAGGCACCTGGAATGCCAAAATAATCGTTGGTGGCTCCGAATACAACAAAAGTTTAAAGATTGCCACTATAAAGCCCAACAGACTTAAAGTTGATTTTTCTTTCGAAGATGAAATTCTAAAAGCCAACAAAAACAATATTGGTCAAGCCAAAGTGCAATGGCTTCATGGAGCCCCGGCTCGCAATCTAAAGATTGACATCAACGCTAACATTAAAAATGCACCTTCAGCCTTTCCGAAGTTTAACGATTACTCTTTTCAAGATCCAGTACGCACTTTCAATACATTGGAAAATCAATTTATCCAGTCCAAATTGGACGACAATGGGGTTCTCAACATCAATGAAAAAATCAACATAAATGGAAATGCCCCTGGAATGCTTCAAGCTACGTTTACCACAAAGGTATTTGAAGGAGGCGGTGACTTCTCTATTGATGTGTTTTCAAAAAAATTGGCCCCTTTTAGCCACTTTGTGGGGCTTCGTTCTCCTAAAGCACGCAGATATGGTTCTTTCCTAACCGATGAAAACACCGAGTTTGACCTGGTGAGTGTGAACGCTGACGGAAAATCTGTCGGAAATCGAAAATTAAAAGTTCAAATCTTTAAAATTGAATGGCGTTGGTGGTGGAACCGGGGTCGTGACAATCTTTCCCGCTATGAAAATGCCACTGTACATAGACCCTTTAAAGAATTATCGGTCACGACAACGAACAACGGAAAAGGAAGTTTTAAAGTAAGCATTCCAGATGATGATGGTGGACGCTTCCTGATTCGTGTAATTGATGAAGCTTCAGGTCATGCCACCGGCCGCACTGCATATTTTTATCGAAATTGGTGGAGAAGACCCGCTTCAGGTGATTCAGAGAGCTCAAAAATCTTAGTTTTCTCTGCAAACAAGGAAAAGTATTCCTTGGGTGAAGAAGCAGTGGTAACTTTTCCTTCGGATAGAGGTGGCAGGGCCTTGTTAAGTATTGAAAATGGGTCAGAAGTTGTATCCCAACAATGGATTGAAACTTCAGCAAAAGAAACGAAAGCGACAATTCCCATTACAGCCGATATGGCTCCCAATGCTTACATCAATATTTCCTTGCTTCAGCCTCACGGACAGGTTGCCAACGACCTGCCAATTCGATTGTATGGCGTGGTACCGTTATTGGTCGAAAATCCTGCAACGCATCTCAATCCTGAGCTTCAAATGCCTGATGTGTTGCAACCGGAAGCTTCATTTAAAGTTAGTGTATCGGAGGCCAACAATAAACCCATGACCTATTCTCTGGCCGTTGTGGATGAAGGATTGTTGGACCTTACCCGATTTAAAACACCCGATATCCATGGCTCATTTTATGCAAGACAAGCTTTGGGAGTTAAGACGTTTGACATTTTTGATGATGTGATGGGAGCCTATTCTGTTAGTGTCGATAACATCTACGAAATTGGAGGTGGCGGTATTGGCGAAGGTGCCAAAAACAGGAAAGCGCAACGCTTCAAACCGGTGGTAAGCTATTTAGGCCCGTTTAATTTAAAGGCAGGCGAAAAAGCATCCCATAACATAAGTATGCCCAACTATGTTGGTGCCGTGCGTACTATGTTGATTGCTGGAAATCAAAATAGTGCTTATGGCAATGCCGAAAAGGCCACTCCAGTCAGGAAACCTTTGATGGTCTTGACTTCCTTACCAAGAAAACTGTCACCAGGTGAAAAAGTTACCATTCCAGTCACTGTATTTGCCATGGAAAAAAAGATGAAAAATGTCAAAGTTTCCGTTGATGCAGGGACGGCGTTGGAACCAATTGGTGCGACCTCTAAAAATATCACCTTTAACTCGGTGGGTGAACAAATTGTGAATTTTGATTTCAAAGTGAACCCGAGCAAGTCGTTTCAAACTATAAAAGTGACCGCATCTGGAGCAGGGGAAAATGCCAGCAACGAAATTGAAATTGATGTCGAAAACCCAAATCCAGTCACCACCAAAAGCAATTTGTACACTTTGGATGCAAATCAATCTGAATCCATAGTACTTGAACCTTTTGGAACATCAGGCACCAATGAAGCCACGATTGAATTTTCCACCCTCCCTCCCATGGATTTTTCCAAGCGTTTGCAATATCTCATACGATATCCCCACGGCTGTGTGGAGCAAACTACCTCAGCTGCGTTTCCACAATTATTTTTGGATGATGTACTCGATATTACCTTCGACAAGAAAAAAGAAGCCGAGAAAAACATTAAGGCCGCTATCAAAAGGCTAAACGATTTCCAAACGTCAAGTGGAGGTCTAAGCTACTGGGCTGGCTATAGCAGTGCCGATGATTGGGGCACCTCCTACGCAGGCCATTTTATGTTGGAAGCCAAACAAAAAGGATATCAACTGCCACTAACTTTTTTAAGCAATTGGCTACGCTATCAAAAGAGCACTGCCCGACAATGGAGCAATCAACAAACTCGATATAATGACGATATAGCCCAAGCATACCGTTTGTATACACTGGCGCTGGCCCAAAAACCAGAATTAGCGGCAATGAATCGTCTTCGGGAAACAAAAAATCTGAGCAATGAAGCCAAATGGCGACTGGCAGCTGCCTACGCCTTGGTTGGTAAAAAAGAAGTGGCAAAAGAACTTGCCCAAATTGCCAATATTGATTTTAGACCAAACTCTTATAATTATCGAACCTATGGTTCTGTGTTCAGAAACAGGGCTATGGCTTTAGAGACTATGGTCATTTTAGGCGACTCCCAACAAAGGGATTTAGCGGTTTCCCTAGCTAAAAATCTTTCTTCACAAAGATGGTATAGCACCCAAGAAACTTCGTATGCCCTCTTGGCAATGGCCAAAATGGTAAAGAAAAGTGGTGGTAAATCTTTAGATTTAACTTTTACCAATAATGGAAAAGAGATTGTTGTAAAAACCGATAGGGCAATCGCACAACGGAATCTTGTTATTTCGGCGGCAAGGGAAGATATCCAGGTCAAAAACAATCAAAACAATACCATTTATGCAACACTGGTGCAAAGTGGTAAGCTCCCTGTCGGACAAGAATTGGCCCAAGAACAAAATCTAAGACTTTCTGTTGATTACCTTGATGCCGTTGGAAACCGAATCGATGTTTCCCAATTGCGTCAAGGAACCGAATTACAGGCAAAATTGACTGTTTTTAATAGCTCCAATGATTACATCGATAATTTGGCCTTAACGCAGATTGTTCCAAGTGGGTGGGAGATTGTGAACACCTCCTACGCTGGAACTAGTGACACCAATTCAAGCAAAGCAGAGTACATTGATGTGCGTGATGACCGAACTCATTTTTATTTTGATTTGGCCGGAAAGAAGACCAAAACATTCATTGTAAAGCTCAACGCCTCTTTCCTAGGAGAATATTACCTACCCGGGTCACAGGTTGAAGCCATGTATGATGACAACTACCAAGCCAGAAACAAGGGAAAATGGATTTCAATCGTGCAATGATCTCATAGATGAAATGGAAATTGGCAATAAAAAGAATTGCACTAAAACATAAGTTCAAACTATCTGTTTTAGCAATTTTCTTTTTCATCTGGCTCTTTTGTTTGCCCAAGATCTTGTTTGAAGAGCCAACTTCAACTGTGGTCACCAGTTATGATGGAGTTTTGATAGGTGCCCGGATTGCTGACGATGGACAGTGGCGTTTCCCGCAAATGGATTCCATACCTAAACGTTTTAAGCAGAGCGTTCTATTGTTTGAGGATGAATATTTTTATAAACATCCTGGATTCAATCCGATTTCCATTTTCAATGCCATAAAGCACAACCTTACGAAGCAAACTCGGCGCGGTGGGAGCACCATAACCCAGCAGGTAATTCGGTTGAGTAGAAAAAACAAATCCCGAACCTACTTTGAGAAGTGTATTGAGCTCTTTTTGGCCACTCGATTAGAATTTCGGCACTCTAAGGAAGATATTCTAAAACTATATGCCACGCATACGCCTTATGGTGGAAATGTGGTTGGGTTGGAAACAGCTTCATGGCGTTATTTTGGTATTCCATCACATGAATTGAGCTGGGGACAATCTGCCACCTTAGCAGTTTTACCTAATGCTCCGTCCTTAATTTTTCCCGGCCGGAATGAACAGGCTTTGCTTCAAAAACGTAATCGTTTGCTTAAAAAGCTACGGGATACTAATCATATTGACCAAACCACGTATGAGTTGGCCATTTTGGAACCGTTGCCACAAAAACCACGTCCCTTGCCCAATCTTGCTCCCCATCTTACAGAGCGTATTAAAAAAGAGCATCCTGGCAAACGCATTCAAACATCCATTGATAGGCATTTGCAAAATCAAGCGAATCTTTTGGCGGAACGCCATTACAACCAACTGAAAAGCAACGAAATCTATAATCTGTCCATTCTGGTATTGGATGTGAAGACAAGAAAAGTGCTCAGCTATGTTGGAAATTCGCCCACCTCTAGAGACCATGGAAATTATGTGGATATCATCACCCGAAAGAGAAGTACAGGAAGCACCTTAAAACCGTTTTTATTTGCCTCACTTCTGCATGAAGGACAACTGTTGCCAAATAGTTTGGTCAAGGATATCCCAACTGTGATCAATGGTTACAATCCGAAGAATTTCAACAAAAAACATGCTGGAGCTGTACCTGCCAGTAGAGCACTTTCACGTTCCTTAAATGTGCCCGCGGTCCGGTTGTTAAGACAATTTGGACTTCAAAAATTCTATAATAAACTCCATAAAATGAATTTAAAATCATTGGACAGGCCCGCCAGTCATTATGGTCTTCCCCTTGTTTTAGGTGGTGCGGAAAGTTCATTATGGGATGTTACCAAAACCTATGCTTCTGCAGCTTCCACACTGAATTATTTTTTATCCAATTCAAGCACATATCGCACCAATGAATTTGTTGAACCAACCTATTTTCAGCAGTCTAAAGCTAATTTTGGCACCGAACAATTCGAGCCTACCGTTTTAAATGCCGGTTCGTTGTACCATACTTTTAAATCTTTACAAGAGGTAAATCGTCCTGAAGGAAACGAAAATTGGCAGTTTTTTGATTCATCACAGGCTATTGCATGGAAAACAGGTACCAGTTTTGGGTTTAAAGATGCTTGGGCGGTTGGGGTAACCCCAAAATATGCCATCGGAGTCTGGGTTGGAAATGCCGATGGCGAAGGAAGGCCAGGACTAACAGGAATTACTGCTGCCGCTCCCCTTCTTTTTGATGTTTTGGATGCATTACCACAAAGTGGATGGTTTCAGGAACCCTTTGACGACTTGGCAGAACTGGAAATTTGTACGGAAACCGGTTTCAGAGCTTCCATCTTTTGTGATACCACCCAAAAAGAACTACTACCCATAAAAGGAACCAGAAGTCAAACATGTCCCTATCACCATCAAATATTTTTGGATAAAAATGAGAAGTATCGAGTAAATTCAGACTGCTATGCCCTGGAAAACATGGTGCAGAAAAACTGGTTCAGTTTGCCGACGGTAGTTGAGTATTATTATGTCAATTCGCATCCAAATTATAAAAGTTTGCCCTCCTTTTTAGAAGGCTGCTATGCCGAGGAAAAGCAGTTGATGGAATTCATATATCCAAAAAACAATGAAGAAATTCTGCTTCCCCGGGATTTAGGCAAAATTTCCAAGGAAATCATATGTAAATTGGCGCACCAACAATCTGAAAGCACAGTACACTGGTACTTGGACGAAACGTATATCGGTTCGACCTCTAACTTTCATGAATTGATTATTGAAACTCAACTAGGAAATTACAAACTAACAGCTGTTGACGACGAAGGGAACCGAATTCAACAAAATTTGAATGTTCAAATGGCGGCTGAAAACTAAAATCTACTTCTTCCGCATAAAAATGGTAATAGGTACCCCGCTAAAATCAAAGTTTTCCCTGAGCTGGTTTTCCAAAAAACGCTTGTAGGGTTCCCGCACATATTGCGGCAAATTGCAGAAAAATGCAAATTGCGGATAAGGTGTTGGCAGTTGGGTACAGAACTTTATTTTTACAAATTTCCCCTTGTATGCAGGTGGTGATGTCTTCTCAATTATGGGCAACATGATATCGTTCAACTTTCGGGTAACAATCTTTTTTGAACGATTTTTATACACATCTACAGCAGTTTCAATCGCTTTAAAAATGCGCTGTTTTGTCAACACAGAAATGAAAAGAATCGGCACATCATCAAAAGGCTCTATGGCCTTTTTAATTTTTTGGGTGTATTCTTTAACGGAATTGGTTTCTTTTTCAACCAAATCCCATTTGTTCACCAAAATTACCACTCCTTTGTTATTGCGTTGGGCCAACCAAAAGATGTTCTGTACTTGTCCATCAAACCCACGTGTGGCATCCACCAATAATATACAGACGTCGCAGTGCTCAATTGCTCTTACGGATCGCATTACGGAATAAAATTCCAGGTCTTCTCTAACCTTGGCTTTCCTACGGATCCCGGCGGTATCCACCAAATTGAACTCAAACCCGAACCTGTTGTATTTGGTATCTATACTATCCCGAGTGGTCCCTGCGATATCCGTAACAATGTAACGGTCTTCGCCTATCAGAGCATTTATAAAAGATGATTTTCCGGCATTGGGTCTTCCGACTACGGCAAAACGCGGTAATTCGCTCTCTTCTTCTTCAACTTCCGGAAGTACTTCTACCAAAGCATCCAATAATTCTCCTGTTCCACTGCCGTTAATGCTGGATAGGGTATAATATTCACCAAGTCCCAAGGCATAAAACTCGACTGCATCAGTTTCTCTTTGGGCATTGTCGACCTTGTTGACGGCCAAAAAAACGGGTTTGTCCACCTTTCGAAGTAATCGAGATACGTCTTCATCCATCCCTGTGACACCAGATTCCACATCTACCATAAAAATAATGGCATCAGCCTCATCGATAGCGAGTTCTACCTGTTTGTCAATTTCCTGTTCAAAGATGTCATCACTTCCAAGAACATATCCACCCGTATCAATCAACGAAAACTCCTTTCCATTCCAATCGCTTTTACCATAATGGCGGTCACGGGTAACCCCGCTTACGGCATCAACAATAGCCTCGCGACGCTGTATTAATCGATTAAAAAAAGTGGATTTCCCTACATTAGGCCTTCCCACAATGGCTACAATAGCGCCCATCTGCATCAAATTTTGGCAAAAGTACCACTATTTATGAAGAAAAAATTATACCTTTTTTAATCAATGTCAACTACTTATGAGTGATTTTACCAATGAAATTGTTTTAAGACCACGATTTGAGTTGTCTTTTGAAGCCGAGGTGGAACAATTAAAACGGGTTTTTGATGCTTCTTCGAGAGATCCTTTTATGGTAAAACGCTTGGATGAGCACATCTACATCCGGTTTAAGAAGAAGGCCACAACATTTTGGACCCCACAATTGCATTTGGAACTTACTTCATTTGAAAAGGGAATAAGCAAGATTCATGGCGTATTTGGTCCAAATCCTTCGCTTTGGACATTTTTTATGTTCCTGCATTTTGGAGTTGGGACACTTTTTCTGATTCTTGGCGTATTTGCATATTCAAACTACTCCTTAGGAAAGGACGTTACCTTATGGGTTACCGGAATGGGATTTTTAATTTTGATATGGTTTGTTTTGTATGCTTTTGGACGCATGGGAAAATCGAAAGGTGAACCACAAATGCATCAACTTAAAGGCTATCTGAAAGAACTAATTGCGGATTTCAAGCCCATTTGATAAAAGGTTCAAATTCCGTATTAATTATTGTATCCAAAACGTTTGAGTTGTCTAGAATTGCTACGCCAATTTTTATTCACCTTAACATAGAGTTCTATATGAACTTGCTTATCGAAGAATTTTTCCAAGTCCTTTCTGGATTCAACCCCTACTCTTTTCAGCGCACTACCCTTATGCCCTATAATTATGCCCTTTTGTGTATCACGTTCCACCATGATTACTGAACGAATCCTAATGATCTTTTCATCCTCAAAAAATTCCTCAGTCTCCACCTCAACAGCATATGGAATTTCCTTTTTATAGTGCATCAATATTTTCTCCCGAATGGTTTCATTGACAAAAAAACGCTCTGGTTTATCGGTTAATTGGTCCTTGGGATAGTATGGTGGTGCTCCTGGAAGTAATTGCAGAATTCTATCAAAAACTTCCTTTACATTAAAGTTTTCCAATGCTGAAATCGGATGGATTTCTGCTTCTGGCAGTAAATTTTGCCAATGTTGTATTTGTTCTTCCAACACTTGCTGTTCGGAAGTATCTATTTTATTGATGAGTAACAATACCGGGATTTTACTACTCTGAATTTTTTTGAAGAAAGCCTCATCTTTTAAAGCTTTTTCACCTATCTCAACCATATAGAGCAGCACATCGGCATCTTCAAAGGCTGATTTTACAAAATCCATCATGGCATTCTGCATTTCATAGGCCGGTTTGATAATTCCCGGGGTATCGGAAAGAATAACCTGAAAATCATCTCCATTTACAATTCCAAGAATTCGGTGTCTTGTTGTCTGTGCTTTTGAGGTAATAATCGACAATTTCTCCCCCACAAAGGCATTCATTAAAGTCGACTTCCCTACATTGGGATTACCAATAATATTGACAAAACCTGCCTTATGTTTTTGCATTCTTCATTTTTGAAAAGTACGTCTTGGCCGCGGCATTCACCTTAGGCGCCAGCAATATTACAGCAATCATATTTGGGATTACCATTAATGCATAGGACAAATCTATGAGGTTTTTAACCAATTCTAGCGAAGCAACTGCAGCAAATACAATTAGAATCACAAAGTAATGGTTATAAAATCGACCTATTTTGGCATTGGTCAGAAAGGAAAGGCATTTTACTCCGTAATAGGAATAGGTAAATAAGGTGGACAATGCAAAAGCGGTAACAATGATCATCAACAGATCATCGCCATAACCGAATAAGGTGGTTCTAAAAGCTTGAAGTGTCATTACAATTCCGCTAGAATCCTCTAAATAAGCACCGCTAAGAATAATGACAACGGCAGTAAAGGTACAGACCAAAATGGTATCTATAAATGGTCCGAGCATGGCCACCAATCCCTCCCGAATAGGTTCATCGGTCTTGGACTGACCGTGATACATGGGTGCACTACCCAAACCAGCTTCGTTAGAAAACATGGCTCTCTTCACCCCAATAATGACCAATCCCCAAAATCCGCCTGTAACAACGGTCTTGAAATCCCATGCTTCTGAAACAATCATTTTTAACGCTGGAATCACTTGAGAAGCATTCATTACCATCACCACAATAACCGCTACCAAGTATACCATGACCATAAATGGAACTATGGCAGTCGCTACCTTAGCGATTTTTGATAATCCTCCAAAAATCACAAATGATGAAACTATGGCCAGAACAATGCCAACAATCAGTTTCCAATTGAATAATGGGTCAGCTTCGGTCCCACCGAGCGCAACAAGACTCTCTTCAGGTTGAACAACGCTCATAAAGGTTTCGGTAAACTGATTCGCCGTAAAAACGCCCAAAAATCCAAAAATACCAGAAATACAAAAGAAGATTGCTAAAGGCTTGTACTTCTCTCCCAATCCCTTGGTAATATAATACATGGGGCCGCCTTGCAGTTTTCCTTCGGAATCTTCACCTCTAAACATAATGGACAAGCTACAAGAGTAGAACTTGATACACATCCCTATCAAGGCTGTCATCCAAATCCAAAAGACCACTCCGGGTCCACCATCGTGGATGGCTATGGCTACGCCCGATATATTTCCCAAGCCCACGGTTGCCGCAACCGCTGCGGACAAAGCCTGCAAGGAACTGACATCCCCTTTGGCATTCTTATCATCATATTTGCCCCTTGTAATGGCGATAGCATGACCAAAAAAACGATAGGGCAATAGTTTGGAATAGAAAATTAGAAATAAACCTCCGCCTATTAATAGGACGAACATAGGCCAGTTTGCCCATGAATTGGCGTTGACCAAAAAATCATTGATGAGTTCCATGGTTTCGAAGGTAGTTATTTCGATTAAAATTTAGCCAAAGGATATCAATTCACTTTATTTTTCAAATCAAAACGACTCTAATTTGGAAATAAGCCAAAAACGGTTGTATATTTGCCGTCCACATCGCGGGATAGAGCAGTAGGTAGCTCGTCGGGCTCATAACCCGAAGGTCACAGGTTCGAGTCCTGTTCCCGCTACTAGAAAAGAAAAGGCTTCCAATAAATTGGGAGCCTTTTCTAATTAAAGACAGTTTTATAAACAATGTCATTCGGAAGATTAGTACTTTCAAAAATTGACAGACCCATTTCAACTAATTGCAACATATTACCTTAAGTGCCGTGTTGGAGATTTTTGTTTCAGAATAGCTTCGACTTCCTCAACGGTCAAAGTTTCTGCAATCACATGCGTAATTTTACTTGCCGTTAAACCAATTTCCATCTTGTATTTCAGCTTTTTAGAATTTTTCTAATATCCATCTAAATCTGTGTATGCATTGTTTTATTGAACTTAATGGTTAATAAATCCTAGATTTAACCGTCCTATGATTTAAACCGGATTTTATAACAAGTCTTAAAAATGCATTCATAAGATATCCCAGTCTGTTTCGGCTTTTTTCATCATTCAGATAAATATCCACCACAGAACCTGCGCCACCAAGAAGTTCGGCAGAAATCACTTTACTTTTAAACCCTTCCTGATCTTCTTTGTAAACGGTTGATAGAATTTGCATCATCCAATTCGCCTGGGCCGAATAAGCTGAGTCACGAAGAATCTCGTGAATCTCTGTCAACAAGATTGTAAATTGTTCTTTGTTGTCTTCTGAGAAATCTATCTGATATGTCCTTTTTTTAAAGATTCCGAACATCATTTATTTTAACTTAGAATGATTCTAATGGAAATGGTCATATTTAAAAATTCATTCAATATGGATTTCGGATAACAACTGTTCACCAAAGTAGACTTTTCCTTTTTTAAAATCTTTTCCAACATTAAAAGACAAACCTAATCTTCTAGAGCTTAATTTTTTGTATCCATAGTAATATGTGATAGTTTTCGGTTTTTGCTTTTTGAATATAGTGGAATTTGGAGCAATGGAAATTTTTGCTTCACAATCCTTGTATCCTGATATGCTATAATCCTTGAAGGTATCTCTTATTTCTGGTTTGTATTTAAGTAGGTAAATTTGGTAATCTTTATCTATTAAGGGCTCATGGAGAAGACGGGGAAATCCTTGGTACTCAGATAAATTCAAAAGCCTTACATCCATAGGTCTAAGCCTTTCTCTACGTTTTTCATCAAGCAAATAAAATTTATTTGGGTCAAGCCGTACTCTTTTCCGGGAGTTCGAATTTACTTTGAAAACCAGCCTTACTTTTTTTTGGTTGCTGTTAGCATATACACTGTAGTTCGTGGAATTAGTTGTTATTTTTGGTTCTTTTTTTGCCTTTATCAATTCAAAGCTGAAGTCATCACCGTAAACAACATTTGATTTTTGGCCAAAAGTTGTTTGCCCTAAAACAAGTACTATACAAACAAGAAATTTCATTATCATCCTTTATTTCAACTTTGATTTATCAATTTCATCGCTAGTCTCGACTTGAAATACCACATATGTATTTACCAATTAAAATCATTTATCAGCGCTTTCTTAAAAAGAACTTTGATGGTATCGTTGTTTGCTAAGTAAATATGGTGAATCTTATTCTCTCCCATAACTAACTCTCTGTGATCTAAAAAGAGCAACTCCTTGTCAAGATCTTCAGGGACTGATTGAAACGCATGGTTCTCTTCTTTTTTGGCAAATTTTATATACAATACGTCACGATCCTCCAGGTTCATAATATTGATTGAGTAGTAGGGGTCTTGTGGCAAGGTGGCATTATACACAATCTTATCATTTTTTGGAGACCAATTAAGGGCAAAGGATTCTGGTTTGGTCAATTGCGTAAGAGTGTCAACCTTCCCATTCACTACATTTTTTACCAACAACTGGGAATGTCCATTTCCTTTCTTAAAATAGGCTATTTTTTCTCCATCGGGCGATAATACCTGCTGTTGGTTAATTTCAAGATTTTTATATTGACCTATAGCCAAAAATACAAGAATTGACACCATAAAAAACAGCAGAATTGGCTTTCTTTTCCTTACATATACCGGTATGTCATCTTTAGAAATCGCAACCTTTTTCACCTCTACTAACAATCGATACCCTTTTTTGGGAATCGTCTCGATAAATTTTGGTTCGCTGCGTGAATCTCCAAATATTTTACGCAGTTCTGAAATGGCTTTGTTCAAGGAATTTTCGGTTACCACAATACCTTTCCATACTTTATTATAAAGTTCCTCCTTTGTGACTACATTACCATTGGCCTCAATAAGAACTACCAGTACTTGAACTATTTTGTTCTGTGTTCTGATCCTTTTCTTCCCTTTGGCTATTTCAAGAGCCTCTGGGTCTATGGTCCAACCAGTAATCAGATACTTTATATTTTGTCCTTCCATGCGTAATCCAGATATATTTCAGAACCAACATTTAGGGCATCTCATTAATTCAGAAAGAATTCAGAAAAACTACCCCCAATCTAACTCTTTGGTTTCTAGTATTGTGGAATTAAAAGTAAACAAAGATGAAAAAAATGTTGATACGATTCTTGGTTCCTTGTCTGTTTCTGGTTTTGTCAACACCTTCCGTTGGACAATTATTTGAACGGCGAACTATTGAGGAAATATCTTTCAGTTCCCAAGTCCTTAAGGAGAAAAGGCCCATACTCATTTCCAAACCTACGTTGTATGAAGAAAGAAACGAAAGGTATTTTGTAGTATATGTTCTAGATGGGAACATGAATACCGGTTTTACTTCTGGAATTGCCGAACTTTTGTATCAAAGTGGTTTTCCAAGATTGTTGGTTATTGGGATTCCAAGTACATATCGCGATAGAGACCTAACTCCCACCGCCTATGGAGAAACCACGTCTGGTGGAGGAGCGGATAATTTTTTGCGTTTTCTTAAGGAGGAACTTATACCATATGTTGACGAAAACTATCGCACCCATGATTTTAAAGTTCTTATAGGACACTCATTTGGGGGTCTATTTGCTACACACACCCTATACACAGAACCTGACCTTTTTAACGCGTATGTTGCAATAACACCTACCGTCGTTTACGACAACTTCTATTCTGGAAATAAATTGAGAAGATTTTTCCGTAATAAGAATACCTTACCGACATCGTTCTTTTTTTCAGTGGGAAATGAACCCAACCCCGAAGGAGATGCAGTATTTCATCTCAATGAATTATTCAAAAAAGAAGCCCCGTCCGATCTTAGTTGGAAATTTGAATACTATCGAAAAGAAAACCATTCCACTACCCCTCTTATTGCAACATTGGATGGACTTCGTTTTATATTTCAAGATCTTGTTTTAGAAGATGAAATTGTCAAGATCAAAGGGCTGGAGTATTTGAAAACATATTATGCCAATTTGAAAAATAAATATAATATACCTATCAAAGTTCCTCAAAGGACATTAATGAACTATGGTTACTACCTTATGGAGAATAGTCGAAATGATGAGGCACTGGATGTATTTGGGTTTTATGCGGAGATACACCCTACAATCCCAGTGCCGTATGATGCAATGGCAGATATTTATATCAAAAACAACGATAAGAAGAAGGCTATTTTTTGCCTTGAGACATTATTAAAGATGAATCCTGGCTATGATTATGCAAAAAAAAGACTTGATAAGCTAAATGGAAATTGAACGACTAGTGCCAAAAACACCGCCAATATCTCCATATATATTGTCATCTAAAATATAGATTGATTCTTGACTAACTGTATATGATAAAAAAAGAAGGACCCTGACCAAAACTAGAAATGTGCTTTGTATTCTCATCCTTTATTTGAACTATTAGTTAGTTTGAAAACCATTCTTCAAATTTGATTAAATCTTCTCCAATTTCAATATTGTAATCTAAGCTGTCAACAACAATCCTGCCTAAAACTCCATTTAATTGAGAGGCGGAATAGTATGAACTTAAAATTCCTCTTAAAGATTCTAACACTTCATTATTTGGATGGTTTTCAATGGCTGAGTCCAATTTAAGAAGTAGCTTTTCTTTTTCCTCTTCAAATTTCATTCTTAAGAATTATCGTTTTTCTGAACTTTGAACAACCAGTTAGTTCTTGATTAAATCTCTTACAAACTGTATAACTAAATCTAATACGAATATTCCTGAGATTACAAGTAGTACTGATATATAAACAAAGAAATCCCAAGGACCAGAGCCGGTAAAAAGGTAAAGGCCAATAAAAAACAATATGCTAACAATTAGAAGTATTAATGCCAGTCGATTCAATATGGTTTTTTGGTATTTCACTTATTGTTTTTTTGAATTTTAGTATTCTGCTTCTCGAATTTCTATCTCAGTAATACTTCCCGTTATAACCTTATTGACATCACTTAGTGGAAGTTGAAACCAAAATTCTGTTCCGTTTTTGTCATAGTAACTAAAGGTAAATTCATTTTCTACACTATCAAACCCACCACAGTAATTGTCGGTTTGAAACTGATCAGAACTTTCAATTAATGCCCACGATTCTAAGTCAAGGTCTTCCTTCAAAATCTGTTGACAAATTGAAATAAATTCCTCATCTATTCTCAGCTGGGTGCGCATCGTTTATTTATATTTTTTATTTTTTTAAGATTGGTCTAACCTTCTTTAGTATCAATTGAACCAAACCGCATATCGTTGTCTTCTTAATTCCATAGCTAGCTTTTCTTCCATTTTAATGGCCTCTAATCTTGTTGACATGGGATCTATATGGTTGTATAGGCTGGGCCTTAGGTACATGCCGTACTTTTGAACGATATTTGACGAAAGTTTATGCCCTTTTTTATTTCTGTGGCCAGACTTATGCTGTTCAAATCGTTCTCTTGGAGTCTTGCTTGTCATACCTACATAAAGGCACTGTAGTACTCCATTGAACTGTGGGTTTGCAGATCGGAATTTTATGCTCTCCGTAAACACCTTTTTGGATAACTCTATAACGTAAACTCGATATTGTCTTTCAGGCATCGTTTATTTGAACTTATAAATTGATCGAGATACACTTTTCATCTCATTACTAAAATTACGATTAGCCCTAAAAATCCAATCGCAATAACCCTATTGTTAAACTGATGTCCATATTCATCAAAATGGTCTTTTGATTTCTTTGGTCCGTTTATATATTCTTGATAGGTGAATTTTGGTTTATTGAATATTGTCCTCCATATCGATCCATAAATCCAACGTATCGTTCCTCCAATATAATTGAAAATATATCTACCAATAACTATCTGAAAGAAGTCCACTTAAACCGTCGTTTTTAATTTAAATCGCCAATTAGTTATTTATTAAATCTCTTACAAACTGTATAACTAAATCTAATGCAAACATTCCCAAGATTATAAGCAGTACGGATATATAAACAAAAACATCCCAAGGACCAGAACCTGTTAAAAGGTATAGGCCGATAAAAAACAATATGCCCACAATTAGTAGAATTAATGCCAGTTGATTCAATATGGTTTTTTGGTATTTCACTAATCGTTTTTTTTTGAACTTTGTTAACTAGAAGGGATTTAGAAGATTGCCGAAAAAAGTGAAGGTCAGTATCACTGCAAGAATAATTGCAATCGTTTTAACCCATTTATATTTTGGGTACGGATTTGTTGTTTTTATTGAATAATCCAAATAAATATTATCTCCCTTCTTTTGCATTAAAATATCAGGTGCCTCACATATAGATTCTCTGATGTCATCTTTTGCATTGGATAGCTTTGTATTTGGAAATAATGAGAAGAACAATTTCGCGAAGGTTAAAACCGAAACCAGTAAAAGTGTCATGCATAATATCACTAATACAGGGTCATAATATTCTACAAAATAATGTTCGCCAAGTATTCTAAGTGATATCATTTAAGGAATCATTTGTGCGAGAAATTATTCATTTAATACCAAAGATGCAATCCTTTGTTTGAACCATTCACTCTAGTATTTGGTTTTCACAAGCCGCAAAAATGAAGCTTTTGGTGTTCGATATGGCTTGCCATATTTTTCGAATGGAGGACTATATTGGGCAATGCCATAAATACGTATAATTATGAAGCGGACATTTTTAGTGATCCGGACGAATGCTATATTATTTTATGCTACAAAGCCGAATGGCCTAGGCAGTGGATACCTGTATATTAGTTTTAAAAATAGTGAAGGCTCATGGACTACGGTAAAAAATATGGAACCACTGATTAATAGTAGAGTCCATGAGTTTTGTTGGTTTGTTAGTAAAGACGGAAAATATTCTTTCTTCACCGGCAATCAACATATTTATTGGGTTAATGCAACAATTCTTGAAAGTTTTAAGAGTTGAAGATTTACAGCCGAATCTTTTCTGCAGCAACCAGTTATACGCTTTCTGAGGTCATCAATACAATAATATCCTGTTAATCAAATATTTACCGTTAATTTAACGCAACTCCTACGGGAACATAAAACTTTGATCACTATGGAATGGAAAATGAACTCCCTGTCAAAAATCCGCTTTCTTTTGATAGCAATTATGTGTATTGCGTGTTCATCCTCGGATGATGGCACCAAAGAAGAACCTGTGAGCGGGGAAATCGACCCAGCTCTTGTTGGTACTTGGGTAGGCACTATAGACGGCGGTCTTGGTGAGGCTGAGATCATCATTGACCTAAAAAGTAATGGAACCATGTCTGGAGAAGGAGCCAATTCCCCATATTGCCCATTGAACGCGAAATGGGAGGTGAAAGAATCCTCTTTTGTAGCGAAAGGAAACGATAACTGTGATGGTACTTCAGTCACATTAACCGCACCCTATTCCAAAACGGAATTAAAAGGGAAATGGAGTGCCTCGAGCGGAAATAACGGCACTTTTTCAGTAAAAAAGGAATAGCTCTTGACTATATATTTAAAGTTAAGGATAATAATCTAGCCGATGTTTCTAAAGAGCGGTACATTTTTAAGGGAGAAGTCTCTTATGCCGAGTATACAAAGAGACAGGTTTATGTCCTCCCTCAAATGCCAGGCACAAAATACACACAGTTCTTTGATGGCAACAATTCTGTTTCCAAAATGGATGGAAAACCTATTACAGGGGAACAACCGGCCTTTCTTGGTCATATCTTTAGAAAAACCAACTATTATTGGTTTACCATGATGTTCAAATTGTCTGACCCAGGTGTTAATCATAAAATGTTGTCCTCTAGAAATGTAGATGGGACAACCTATAAGGTTGTTGAAATGAGTTTCGGGGATAACATAGGTGAATCAAGCAAGGATAGGTATATTTTGTACATCAATCCAAAGACGTATAGGGTAGATCAGTTTCTATATAATGCAACCGGATTTGGTCTTACTGAACCCAATATAGTAAAAGTCAAATATGAGAAAGTAGATGGTATCTATATACCAACCTATCGTAAATACGCACCTGCAGATTGGGATGGAAATGTATTAAAGGAATCTTGGACTGAGCAGTTTTCCAAGAATGTAAAATTTAACAACGGGTACAATTTAGAAAGTATCCAGATTTAGTATTCCTAATTCAGTTATACACCACCTATTTAATAAATTATAAGTACTACTCAAACTCGGCTTGGGATAAAGTCAATTTATAGTCTCCAGCAACAAGAGGTTTTTAAATAAAATATTCTATCCTTATTGTACAGAATATATCCTTAGTTGGGTTTGAGTAAAACTTATAATCATTTGAAGTTGTCAAATATGACAAAGTCTATCATTACTCTAAATAAAAGTTGAAATAGAACCTTCAATAAAATACGCAAGTTGATGTACTAAATGCCCCTTCGTTAAACCCCTTATCTGGCAATAACTTTCTTTTCAGTACTTCCAATAAAATGGTTCGGAAATTTTGATAGCTCTTTTGCTAGAATAGTATCGGTGTTTGACCCCATGCCATTATTTCCTTTATATCAGCTTCTGGCGTCAAGTCTAAACTTTTGGAATTTTGTGCAAATTGGCAGCATATCAGTTTTAAGTTGAATTTCACTAGGGCTCACACCAAATTTCAAAAATCGGTAGTTCTTTTATCTTAAAAAACATTTACTTTTATCAAGACAAGCATAGATTTCAAAATGTTTACGCAAGACTTCTTAACTTGCTAACATATGCTACCACATTCTGTGGTTCAATTCGAAGTGATCAAGTGTTGTAATTTGTAAAATGCGGAATTTCCTACTATATCTCATTTTTTTAGCCGTTTCTGCAACATGTGTTGGTCAAAACCTGCTACCTCCCGTATATAATTACAGATTGTCGGAATACAAAGCAGCAAGCAAAAACTGGGACCTTTCAGTAAATTCGAGGGGTGAACTTTTTGCCGCAAACAATCAAGGTCTCCTGTATTTCAATGGAGAAAAATGGACATTGAACAAGCTGCCCAACAATACCATTATTAGATCGGTTGAGGTGGTGAACGATAGAATTTACACAGGGTCTTATGAGGAATTTGGTTTCTGGGAAAAAGATGAAATGGGCGTTCTCCACTATAATTCACTTACCCATTTAATTAAAGACCATCAGTTTACCAGTGAGGAATTCTGGGAAATACTTTCATACAACGAAAAAGTATATTTCCGATCCTTTGCTGACATTTACATATATGATGGTGAACATATAACCGTCATTGATCCTCCGCAAATTATATCCGATATTCTAATTTATGAGGATAACTTTATTGTAGCAGGTGGTACTGAAGGACTTTTCGAGCTTGAAAACGACACCTTGGTTTCTCTACAGAATCAAGACCTATTTTACGGTAAAACCATAACGGATATGATTTCATTGGAAGAAGGTCTTCTAATTGGAACAAAGCTAAATGGGTGTTATTTATGGAATGAGCACAAGGTTGAACCATGGAAACCCAGCCTCAACAATAACCTTAAACAGCACCAATTAAACAAAATTCTAAAACTGTCAGAAAATCAGATTGCCTTCGGTACTATAAAAAATGGCGTCTATCTATATAATACCAAGACCAAAACGTCAAGAGTTTTAAATCGGGAAGCAGGTCTACAGAACAATACGGTGCTGTCAATGCAAAATTTTCAAGATCAGTTATGGCTGGGTCTTGACAATGGTCTGGGACGTGTTAAGTTAAACAGCCCTATCACCTATTTCACCGACTACTCCGGAACCCTGGGAATGGTGTATGACATGGCATTATATGAGAATAAACTGTATCTAGGCAGCAATACAGGTATGTTCTACTTTGAAGATGGTCAAATTCAATTTGTTGAAGGTTCTCAAGGTCATGTTTGGGATCTTGAGGTAATTGAGGGAAACTTGATTTGTGGGCATAACACTGGGAGCTTTCAAGTCAGCGCAAATACTTTTAAAGAAATTTCCGCCTTTTCAGGAGGATATAGTTTCGCCAAAGTCCCCGAACTAAACGCCACTTATATTCAAGGAACCTACAATGGTTTGGTAAAATACGAGAAAACGAAAGAGGGCGATTGGAAAGTATCCCGTGTAAACGGAGTTTCCCAACCAATCAAGCATTTGTGTTTTGAAACAAAGAACATTCTTTGGGCCGCACATCCCTACAAGGGATATTATAGGTTCAAGATGGATGACACATTTGAAAACGTAATCAGTTCCCAAGAATATCTCACAGATCAGGGACCAAGTGAATACAACATCAAACTATATAACATTAAAAACCAAATCGTTTTCCGGGGTGAAAATGCATGGTACAAATATGATCCAATATTAGACCAAATTGTAGTCTTTGATGAATTTCAAAAGTTCAATGATAAAGAGTTGCTGTATTATGACCAGAACTATTTCTGGTTTGTAAATAGAAATGGACCAAAGGAAATCATTCATACCAATCTCAAGCAAGATAGTCTGACCATTTCTGATTTTTCTCTTGATGAACGTCTAGCTCCTGATTCTCAAAATATCATCAAACTAAATGATAGCATCTCCTTCATAACCTTGAGTGATGGTTTTGCAATGGTCAACCGAAAAGCCTTTGGAAAATGGTTGAAAGGACGGAGTTTACCTTCTCCCCATTTAAACTTGGTCAAAGATGAAATAAGGTCGTACTCTGGACTCCAAAACAATATAGAAATACCATATAAGAATTCGCAGGTGATATCCTTTAGCGTATCCGCTCCGGAGCTCATGCAACCGCGATATCAGTATACCTTGACCGGACCTAAAAATTATTCGGAATCCATAGAGCATGGAAATATCCTGTTCCAGAATCTTCCGCATGGCAAATATCAATTTAGGGTAAGTACATTTGGTCAGGACAATGCAAGTTCAACACCAGTAAGTTTCAACTTTGAAATAGCTCCACCTTGGTACCTGTCAAAAGCTAGTATCGCCTTCTATCTGTTCCTAGGAGCTTTAACAATTTTTGTAGTTCGATATTATAATCGAAGAAAATTGAAAAGAAAGCAAAAGGAGCTGGAAAATCAGATGAAAAAAGAGCAAAAAGAGAAGCTAGCAGCCTTAGAAAAGGAAAAACTAGCTCGTGAAATCAAGCTTAAACAAAACGAACTTGCCAGTACCACATTAAATATTGCGAAGAAGAATGAGATGATTCTGGAGCTTAAGAATATGTTGGTCGTTAACAAGGAAAAATTTTCCAATTCACAACGCTATCGATCTTTCATCAAGAAACTGGATAATTCAATTCAGGATACCGATGATTGGAAACGGTTTGAGGTCAATTTTAAAGAATTGCATGAGGACTTCTTTGAAAGATTATTAACAGCATATCCTAGCCTCACCCCCAAAGATTTAAAGTTATCCGCGTATTTAAAAATGAATCTTTCCACAAAAGAAATAGCTCCGTTAATGGCCATTTCAATCCGCGGTGTTGAAATACATCGGTACAGATTACGCAAAAAATTGGAAATCGACAGTTCAAAAAGCTTATCTAACTTTCTAATAACCTTTTAGAAACCATTAATCAAGGAAGTTTTCTTACAGTTTGACCCTAGCCCCAATTACATCATTACTACATCAAACGCAAAAAAAACTTTCTCTTTTGATTAATTATACTACTGCAAAGCCTATAAAAACAGACTTCACAGGCATCATGTACGCTGATGTATTTTTTATGTACCCAATTTGGCATCCCCAACCTAATGTCATTATTAATTTAGCAAAAACACAACTCAACTTTTAAATAATTATGAAAATTAGAAACGTATTATTGGGGATATTGCTTTTTTCGGCCCAAATCATTGTTTTCGGGCAGAGCAATATTACGGTTTCAGGAACAGTTAGTGATGGACAGGGGACACCACTTCCAGGTGCTTCCATAATATTGAAGGGTACATCATTAGGAGTGCAGACCGATTTTGATGGGAACTACACCTTTAGCGAAGTAGACACAGCAGGAATTTTGGTATTTAGCTACATCGGATATGCTCCTCAGGAAATCCCGGTTAATGGACAGAACATCATAAGCGTTAGCCTGCAGGAGGACACTCAATATCTAGATGAAGTGGTCGTGGTAGGGTATGGCGAATTAAAGGTGAAAGACCTAACATCTGCCATCTCGACCGTTGATTCGGAAGTTCTGGAACTAGCCCCCGTAGGACAACCTATGCAGGCGTTACAAGGTAGGGTAGCCGGACTACAAATAGTAAACAACGGTAGTCCCGGTCAATCACCTACAGTACGAGTACGGGGAATAGGATCTTATGATACAGGAGCATCAGGTCCTTTGTTTGTAGTTGATGGTGCTTTTTTCAATGATATTGCATTTTTGAATCCTACGGATATTGAATCAATTTCAATTCTAAAGGATGCTTCAGCAGCAGCTATTTATGGGGTTAGAGCGGCAAACGGAGTAGTTTTAATAGAGACCAAGTCTGGTAAATTCAATCAGAAACCCCAGATTACTTATGACGGATATTCAGGTTATCAAGTGCCACAGAATGTGCTTAAAATGGCCAATGCAGAGCAATTTACCAACCTGGCACTTGAATCAGGGTCTGCTCCGGACGCTGAGTTTATTTTAAATGCAATGCAGCGATACGGCCGTAGCAGAATCAACCCCAACATACCCAATGTAAATACAGATTGGTATGATGAGGTTATGCGATTGGCCCTAATCCAAAACCACAGTATTGGAATCACAGGAGGCAGCGATACGGCCACCTATGCCATAGGCGTCAATTATTTTGAGCAAGGTGGACTTCTTAAAATGAAAAACGAATACGAGCGCTTCAACCTTCGTACCAAATTGGATTTCAAAGCCACCGATTGGCTTAAAGTTGGTACAAGTGTAGTATTGAGTAATTCCACACGGTTTGACCCTGAAAACTCTGCTTGGCGAAGGGCCTATTTTGCAGTGCCCATTTTGCCTGTTTTCGATTCCTCTTTGGCGGAAAATCCAAATGTTTTTCCAACACCGTATGCCAACGCGCAGGACTTAGGTTACAGGGGAGGCCAAAACCCATTTCCGATAATGGACTTTAGTGAAAACCGAGCTAAAATCAGAAATATTGTAGCCAATTTCTATGCCGAGATAGATCTTGTTCCAGAAAAACTCAAATTTAGAACGGCTTACAATCATAATTTCGAGAGTATTAACCGAAGAGAGGTGAGGTTACCCTATTTTATAGGTGATAACTTCCAAAGAGTAGATGCCGATTTACTTAAAAGAAGTGTTACCACATCCAATCAGATATGGGACAACACCCTAACATTTACCGATACCTTTGGCAAACATAATTTGACGGTTTTAGCAGGAACTTCCTTTAGGGATGAAGCTTTGGACTTGATTCAGGCAAGAGGCCTTAACTTTCCATTGACGGGTGAAGAAGCCTACTTTATTAACTTGGCCCAAACCATTGTAGAAGACTCTACATTTGATGGTGGAGCACGTGAATTTGGCTTCTCTTATTTTGGAAGGGTATCCTACAATTTTGACAACCGATATCTATTATACGGCACATTCAGAGCAGACGGAACCAACAAATATCAAGAAAAATGGGGTTATTTTCCAACTGTAGGTGCAGGATGGGTGGTTTCTGAAGAAGCCTTTTTTCCAGAGAATGAAGTGCTGAATTTTCTGAAACTAAGAGGAAGCTGGGGTGAACTCGGAAATGACAGAATCCCTTCCAGTGAAGGTTCAATTACTTCAGAAGTAGTTACAACCGCACTGGGTGACATCTTGTTCAGCGGGTTAAACACAAGCAGTGATTTTACTGCTTTAAAATGGGAAGTGACCGAAGAAATAAATGCTGGACTCTCCGCTAGAATGTTCAATAACAACCTATCCATTGAAGCTGATTACTACATCAGGGATACAAAAGATGCTGTTATACCGGTATTGAGGCCATTAATTCCAGGCGCGACTCGCCAAAATGTGGGTGAGATTAGAAATAGTGGTTTGGAAATCGCATTAAATTGGGACAAAAGAGTTTCCGATGACTTTAGTTATTCCATTGGAGGCAATTTTACCACTTTGAACAATGAGGTTTTAGATTTGGGCGGTGCCGAATTTTTGGATGCCGGATCTGCTGAGTTTCGTCAACGCTCCATTGTAGGAGAATCAATATTTGCCTTTTTCGGAAGAGAAATCGTAGGGGTATACCAGAATGACGCACAGATTCAAGCAGACCCCGTAGCTGTTGCCAACAATCTGGAGCCAGGAGATTTTATTTACAGGGATATTAATGGTGATGGGGATATCACGGATGATGACCGCACTGTATTGGGATCCTTCCTCCCCTCCTATTCTTTTGGATTCAACATCGGATTTAATTACAAAAACTGGGATTTTGCAGCTAGTGCCATTGGACAAGGAGGTAATTCAATTCTAAATCGAAAAAGAGGCGAAGTAATTTTTACCAATGATACCAATTGGGATAGGGATTTCGCAGTAAACAGATGGCATGGAGAAGGAACTACCAATAGCTACCCATCTTCAGCAGGTATTAGAAAGGGATGGAACCAACGACTCAACGATTTCTTTATTGAGGATGGTGACTTCTTTAGAATTCAAAATTTAACCTTGGGATATACCATTAACAAAGATGGTGCGCGTCAAGGAATTCCCCAAGTACGGATTTATGCCACTGCAGAAAAACCACTCACCTTGTTTAATTACAATGGATTCAACCCTGAAGTAGCCAACGGCGTGGACAATGAAACATATCCGGTACCTGCAGTGTATACCATCGGAGTTAATGTAAAAATTTAAAAAAAAGAAAATGAAGCTAATCGAGAAAATTAAAACTATTGCCTTAACAGGACTACTACTATGCATCGTAGTAGGATGTTCGGACAAGTTGGATGAACCTCAGCTGAACAACAACTTTGCTGGAGGTACAGATTTTACCAATACAGACGATATGGTATTGTCCATAATTGGAATATACGAAGCCTTTCAATCAAGAGGTTGGGAACAACCTCTTTTGATATCTGTTCGAGGAGATGATGTTAACGCTGGTGGACTTGGAGATCAGCAAGACTTTGCCGAGACGGATCTCTTCAATTACAACAAGGATTATTGGATGTACAACTCCCTGTGGCAAAATGTATATGCCGATATTATTACAGCGCATACAGGGATGGAGCAAATTGTGCGTTACCAAGAATTGGCAGACGACAATGGAAAAGCCTTGGGTGATCAATATATTGCTGAAGCAAAGGTTTTACGAGCCATCATGTTATTGCACATTTCTCAGGTATGGGGCGATATATTCATCCCGTCCTCATCGGAAACTTCTGAACTTTTTGATGTTGAAACCGTTCCAACCCAAGATGAAGTAATGCAGCACATATCAGATCAAATGGATGAAGCATTACCATTTCTTCCTGATATGAGACCAAATGAAAGACAAGATTTGCCAGGTGGGGTTACAAGATATACAGCATTGGCCATAAAAGCATTGGCCAATCAAGAGTTGGAAAATTATCAAGTTATGGCAGATGCATGTGGACAAATTATCAACTCCAACAAATTCAGTCTCTATTCAGATTTCTACGAGCTCTTCAAAACTCCCGGAAAATTGAGTAATGAAAGTATTCTGGATATGCAATATTCCGATTTTGGTCAAGGTGAAGGTGATAACGAATCTCATTTATATGCTCCCTACGGACCTCAAGGTTGGACTCCAGCCGTAGATGGCGCCTCAAGTGGATGGGGCTTCTACGAACCCAGTATGAAATTCATCAAATTTATGCTTGATAGAGGCGAAACTGTTCGATTGGAAACCAGTGTCCTATTTACCGATAGAGGGATAGCTGAATTGCAAGCGGACCCTAACTATGCCACCTTGCCACCTTTTGTTAGCAACACTACCCGTGACGGTGATATCATTAACGATTATGCCCGCGCACTTTTTGCCAGCGGTAAGCATTATTTACCTTCTAATCAGCTGGTACCGGGAAGGACCGGCTACGGAAGCAACAAAAACTTCAATATCATTCGCTATGCTGAAATCCTATTGATGTATGCAGAAGCATTGACACAAGGTGCTTCCGGAAGTGGTATTTCGGCAGATCAAGCTGTGAATTTGGTTCGTGCAAGATCTAATATGTCTCCACTGACAGGAGTTACCTTGGACCAAGTACTTGATGAAAAGTTTGCCGAACTCGCAATGGAATGGGGCAAACGCTATTACGATATGATTCGATTAGGCAGGACAGATGAATTAAGCTACGATGGCAGAACCTTTTCACAAGACAAAGCATTTTTGCCTTACCCGCAAAATCAAGTAGATCAATTTCCCATTCTGGAAAACTAAATGACCATAAACCTAAAAGATTAAAATCATGAAAAATTTATTTAAAACCTGTATTGCAGCCCTTGTGTTGACATGGTTTATGGCCTGTGACCAAGGAATCGATGCCATTACATTTGTGGACCCTGGAGCCGACGCTTCGGCACCTCAAGTGACCATTAACTACCCACTGGAAGGCACCACAATAAAAGTATTGGAAGCAGTCACTTCAATAACTGTTGATTTTGAAGTCACAGATGACATAGAAGTTACCAAAATAGATGCCCTTATAGATGGGAAAAACATCGGAAGTCTAAGCAGTTTCAAGGATTATCGTCGTGTTTTAGTAGACGATATCACATATGATAACCTTAGGGACGGCAACCATGAATTTACGGTAAATGCCACCGATATTGATGGTAAAACAAGTTCGACCACGGTCAATTTCATCAAAGAACCCGCTTATGTTCCCCTTTATGCGGGTGAGGTACTGTACATGCCTTTTGATGGAGACTATTTTGATTTAGTTGGTTTAAGACCTGCAGTTCAGGTGGGTACACCCGGATTTACCGGAGAAGGATTTGTAGGGCTAGATGCCTATGCCGGCGCAGCGGATTCTCATTTAGAATTTTCCACTGAGGGTATGCTTTCAGATGAGTTTAGTGCAGTGTTCTGGTACAAAGTAAACGCTGATCCGGATAGAGCAGGTGTCCTGGTTATTGGGCCGCCTGATACAGAACAGGCAGGTTTCCCAGATACACAAAATTTAAGAACAAGCGGATTCCGCTTCTTTAGAGAAAATGCAGGTGGAGAACAGCGATTCAAACTTAATGTAGGAAGTGGTGCCGGTGATTCATGGTTTGATGGCGGTGAAGCTGCGGATATACCCGCGGATGCTGGATGGACACATATGGCCTTTACCATATCACAAAGCAGGGCCACGGTATACATTAACGGTGAGATTGTAAGCCAAGGTGATTTTGACGGAGTGGACTGGTCTGACTGTGATTTGCTTTCAATCATGTCCGGAACCCCTCGATTTACACAATGGAGTCATCTGGCAGATTTGAGCAGTATGGATGAACTTCGGATGTTCAATAGGGAACTCTCCCAGGGTGAAATTCAAAATATAATGACAGTAGAAGCCGGCGGTTTTGTTGGGAATTTTGATGGTGAGACTTTCTACATGCCTTTTGATGGGGACAACGTCGAAATGTTCAAGGATATTGAAGCAACCGTAATAGGCACTCCCTCCTTTGCTGGTGAGAGTGTTGCCGGCAGTGATGCTTATGCCGGAGCTTCAGATTCTTACCTTACGTTTCCAACGAATGGATTGACAAGTGAAGAATTTAGTGCCACAATGTGGTATAAGATCAATGCCGATCCGGACAGAGCTGGAATTTTGGTTATGGGTCCTCCAGATACGGAAAGAGCTGAATTTCCAGATATTCAAAACTTAAGGACTAATGGTTTCCGTTTCTTCAGAGAAGCGGGTGGAGATGGACAAATTTTTAAATTGAATGTAGGTCGAGGAGATGGAGATTCATGGTTTGATGGAGGTGCAACAGCTTCCATACCTTCCGATACTGCTGAGTGGGTTCACCTGGCCTTTACCATATCCAATGCTGAATGTGTGGTATATATTGATGGGGAAGTTGTGGCACAAGGTGATTTTACTGGAGTGGATTGGACGGGATGCGATATACTCTCCATTGGCTCAGGTGCGCCACGATTTAACCAATGGAACCACCTTTCGGACCCAAGTTATATCGATGAACTAAGACTTTTCGATAAAGCTTTGTCCCAATCTGAGGTACAATCCGTAATGAATTTTGATCAATAAAAACGAACAGTAAACATATTGAGTTAGTTAATTTTCAATGAGGTTAGTTTTAATTTCAGTCTCTTTGGTCGTTGCATCCATAGTAGCGGGGTGTAATGGCCAAAGAACTTCTAAAGAGCAGACCGAGGCAAAAAATGTCCCGGTCAACACCTATACCGATCCGGCGCTGCTGGATATGGTACAACGTCAAACCTTCAATTATTTTTGGGAAGGGGCCGAACCTATCTCCGGTCTCGCCAGGGAAAGGATTCATTTGGATAATATTTATCCAAACCACGATCAGGACATTATCACTATTGGAGGTTCTGGTTTTGGTTTAATGGCCATTCTTGTTGGTGTTGAACGGAATTTTATAACTAGGGACCAAGCTTTGGCTCGTTTTGAAAAAGCAATCAATTTTCTTGAAAAAGCTGATCGCTTCCATGGTGCCTGGCCTCATTGGCTAATGCCTAGTGGAAAGACCGCTCCATTTAGTTCCAAGGACAACGGTGGAGATTTGGTAGAAACCGCTTTTTTGATACAAGGACTTTTAACAGTTCAAGAATATTTCAAAAATGGAACTGAAAGGGAACAAATTCTGTGTAAAAAAATTCAGAAGCTCTGGGAAGGTGTAGAATGGACCTGGTACACCAAGGGAGGTGAAGATGTGCTGTATTGGCATTGGAGTCCTGATTACAAGTGGGACATGAACTTTCCTGTTGGCGGCTATAATGAAGCATTGATCATGTATATTCTGGCAGCAAGTTCGCCTACCCATCCCATAAAGCGAGAAGTATACGATAAAGGTTGGGCAAAGAACGGAGGCATTTCCAACGGAACCATCTACTACGGACTTGAAACTGAAGTGAACCATTATGAACACGACAATTCCCCGGTGGGTCCATTATTCTGGGCACACTATTCCTACCTAGGGTTAGATCCAAATGGTCTTACTGATACCTATGCGGATTATTGGAAACTGAATGTGAATCATGCCCTAATCCATTACAAGCATAGTGTTGCGAATCCAAATAAGTTTAAAGGGTACGATGAGAATTACTGGGGTTTGACCTCAAGTTATTCTCCTAAAGGATATGCAAGCCATAGACCGGACAAAGATATTGGTGTAATCTCGCCAACGGCCGCACTTTCTTCCATGCCATATACACCAAAGGAAAGCATGCAGTTTCTTGCAGCTTTATATACCAAACATGACAGTTTAATCGGCAAATATGGTCCTTATGATGCATTTAGTATGGAAAAGAATTGGTACCTGCCTAGATACTTGGCTATTGACCAGGGCCCTATACCTGTTATGATTGAAAACTATAGAAGTGGTTTACTCTGGAAACTCTTTATGGCCAATGAAGATGTTCAAAAAGGCCTAGACAAACTAGAGTTTCAATATGCAAACAGTCAACCTAATGGGTAAGTTCCCCTTCCTTTTTATTCTTGTTGCCTTTGTATTCCTTTCTTGCGGAGGAGATGATTATACCTATATCCCATCCGCCTTACCAGACGATGACCCTATTGCGCAACCCGAACCAGTAATTGGCGACACAGAATTATTGGAATTGGTTCAACAAGAAACCTTCAAATATTTCTGGGATTTTGCTGAAACCAACTCTGGCGGGGCCAGAGAAAGATATCACCCTGATGATCCAGGAAGGGATGCCCATATAGTAACCTCGGGTGGAACTGGTTTTGGACTAATGGCCATTTTAGTCGGAATGGAACGGGGGTTTATTACCCGTGAACAAGGGGTAGAACGACTTTCAAAATTGTTGGATTTTTTAGAAAACGCTGATAGATTCCACGGAGCATGGCCTCATTGGATCAATGGAAGTAATGGGGCAGTTATTCCCTTCAGTTCCATGGATAATGGTGGAGATTTAGTGGAAACTGCCTTTTTGGTCCAAGGGCTAATATGTGTTCAAGAATACCTAAAAAATGGGAATGATACCGAAAAGGCTGTAGCAGCTCAAGCAGATACTTTATGGAAAGGTGTAGAGTGGAATTGGTATACACAAAGCAAGAATGAACTGTATTGGCATTGGAGTCCAAACTTTGGGTTCGATATCAATCTTGAACTCAAAGGGTACAATGAAGTCTTGATTACCTACATTTTGGCAGCTGCTTCTCCTAACCATGGTATTTCGAAAGAAATCTACGCCAATGGATGGGCTTCCAGCGGTGAAATTGTTTCTTCCAATACACAATACGGTTTTCCCCTTTTGGTCAAGCATCCAGGATCACAGCAGTTTGGTGGGCCATTATTTTGGGCCCATTATTCCTACCTCGGTTTAAACCCCAAGGGACTTAGAGATGATTATACCAACTACTGGAGTGTAAACCTTAACCATAGTAAAATCAATTATCAATATTGTGTCGAAAATCCAAAAAACTTTGAAGACTACGGTCCCGATTGTTGGGGTTTAACCGCTAGTTATTCACGGAATAACGACGGGGGTATTGGGTACAACGCTCATCATCCAGCAAATGATACTGGTGTCATCTCACCCACTGCAGCCATTTCATCAATCCCCTATACACCCGATGAATCCATTCAGGCTCTGCACTATTTCTACAGAAACAAAGACAAATTATTAGGCCCGGCAGGGTTCTACGATGCCTTTAGTCCTGAACACGATTTTTGGGTTGCAGAGGCCTATCTGGCCATAGATCAGGGACCACAAATCATAATGATTGAAAACTATAGAACCGGACTCTTATGGGAGCTTTTCATGCAAAATGAAGACGTTCAAAATGGACTAGATATCCTAGGGTTTCAATATACGATGTAAATAAGGCAAGTCGATTTGTCAAAATGATCTCCTATCTACAATGAAAACAAAATTCCACTTCAATTTCTCCATATTCATCTTCATACTGATTTGTACTTATGGCCATAGTCAATCTGCTGAATCAATTACGAAAGTTGAAGAATTACTGGAAAAGATGACCCTGGATGAAAAGATAGGGCAATTGAACCTTCTTACTCCAGGTGGTGGTGTGGCTACAGGTGCAGTGGTCAGTAAAAATGTTGAAGCTAAGATAAAGGCAGGTCAAGTAGGTGGATTATTTGGAGTTTCGGGTCCAAATAAAGTGAGGGCAGCTCAAGAAATGGCAGTAAACCATAGCCGACTCAAAATACCGTTATTGATTGGTGCCGATGTAATACACGGATACAAGACCACCTATCCCATACCTCTGGGGCTTTCCTGTAGTTGGGATATGGACTTAATAGAAGAGGCAGCAAAAATGGCCGCATCAGAAGCAACTGCTGACGGTATTATGTGGAATTTTTCACCTATGGTGGATATTGCCCGTGATCCTAGATGGGGACGAATTGCAGAAGGAGCCGGGGAAGATCCTTTTCTTGGGTCGGCTATTGCCAAGGCCATGGTAAAAGGATATCAAGGAGATGATTTAACAGCTTCCCATACCATGTTGGCCTGTGTAAAACACATGGCGCTTTATGGGGCCGCAGAAGCCGGCAGAGACTATCATTCTGTTGATATGAGCAAGATTAAGATGTTCAACCAATACCTATCACCGTACAAGGCAGCTGTAGACGCGGGAGTTGCAACTGTAATGACCTCTTTCAATGATATTGATGGGATTCCAGCAACAGGTAACAAATGGTTACTGACTTCCTTACTTCGTGAACAATGGGGTTTCAAGGGACTTGTTGTTTCGGATTACACCTCGGTCAACGAAATGACCGCTCATGGACTTGGAGATTTACAAGAAGTTTCCAAATTGGCTCTCAAAGCTGGTCTCGATATGGATATGGTTGGAGAAGGTTTTTTAACCACGCTTAAAAAATCTGTCCAAGAAGGTAAGCTTACCGAAGCTGAGATCACCACTGCGTGTAGAAGAGTGTTGGAAGCGAAACACAAGGCTGGACTTTTTGACGACCCGTATCGCTATTTGGATGAGGAAAGGTCAAAAAACGAAATCCTTAGCAAAACCAACAGACAATTGGCGAGAATATTAGCAACAAGGTCATTTGTGTTGCTTAAAAATCATGATGACCTTCTGCCTCTTAAAAAAGATGCCCGTATTGCCTTGATAGGTCCGTTGGCAAATAGCAGGAATAACATGCTCGGAACTTGGGCACCAACTGGAGACCCCAATTTGGCGGTCACCATCTTAGAGGGGTTTAAAAATGTTGTTCCAAATGTTGATATCAATTATGCTAAAGGGGCCAATATTTCTGATGACCCAGAATTTGCCAAAAAAGTGAACGTTTTTGGTTCTAGAATACAGATTGACGAAAAGTCACCCGGCAACCTATTAAAAGAAGCTATGGTGGCCGTTGAAAAATCGGATGTAATAGTTGTCGTTATGGGCGAAGCTACAGAAATGAGTGGTGAAGCTTCAAGTCGAACCGATATTTCCATTCCCGAAAGCCAAAAGAAATTACTCAGGACACTTGTTAAAACAGGTAAACCCGTTGCTGTTGTCTTAATGAGTGGAAGACCTTTGACAATTTCGGAAGAATTGGACATGCCAATTGCCATATTACAAGTATGGCATCCGGGTGTCGAAGCGGGGAATGCGGTTGCGGATGTGCTTTATGGGCACTACAATCCTTCTGGAAAGTTGACAGCTACATGGCCAAGAAATATCGGGCAAATTCCCATTTATCATAGCTCAAAAAATACAGGAAGACCGGCTCCGGATACGTTTAAAAAGTTTACATCGAACTATTTAGACATCCCAAATACTCCACTTTTACCTTTTGGATATGGGTTAAGCTATACCCAGTTTCAATATTCCAATCTAAACCTTGAGAAAAAAGAAATTTCCGAGGGAGAATCCTTGAAAATTCAGGTTGTTGTCAAAAACATTGGAGCATACGACGGGGAAGAAGTGGTTCAATTATACTTAAAAGATGTAGTCAGATCCATAACTCCCCCCAAAAGACAATTGAAAGGCTTTAAAAAAGTATTTCTTAAAAAAGGGGAGCAAAAAACCGTGACTTTAGAATTAAAATCAGAGGATTTGAAATTCTATAATAGCAACTTAGAGTTCATTGCTGAACCAGGTTATTTTGAAGTTTTTGTTGGCGGCAACTCACAGGCAAAGCTAAAGCAAGTTTTTAAACTCAAATGACATTGATGATTAATCTGACACACTAATGAATCGGGTCTTTTTAATATTGTTGTTTTCCATTATGCTCTGCTCTTGTAAAGAAGCAGACAGACAGGGTCAGTTAAAAAATACTAGGCCCAACATTATCTTTATTATGGCCGATGATCATGCCGTTCAAGCCATAAGTGCATATGGACACGAGATCTCGAAGTTGGCTCCAACTCCAAATATTGATCGTTTGGCTGAGAATGGAATCATTTTTCAAAATAGTTTTTGCACCAATGCCATATGCGGACCGAGTAGGGCGGTAATCCTTACAGGTAAGCATAGCCATATGAACGGGTTCAGAATGAATGGTGAACGATTTGATAATACCCAAGCTACTCTTCCAAAATTTCTCCAAAAGTTGGGATATGATACTGCAATCATTGGGAAATGGCATTTGCATGGGCAACCAACAGGTTTTAACTATTGGGATATCTTAAATGATCAAGGAAACTACTATAATCCCGAATTTATTAAAGGAAATGACACTACAATCATTAAGGGATATACAACCGATATTGTGACTTCGAAAAGTCTTGATTGGCTAAACCAAAGGGATGCCGAATCTCCCTTTTTCTTGATGGTTCACCATAAGGCTCCACATCGAAATTGGATGCCCGCCATACGTCATACAACACTGTATGATTCAATTACTTTTCCAATCCCCGAAACCTATTTTGCCAAGCATTCAAACCAACAAGCTGCTATCGAACAACAGCAAACGATTTATAGGGATATGTATGAAGGTCATGACCTAAAAATGACAAAAAGCTTGGGCTCAACCGAATTGGCCCACAATCCTTGGACAGCAGATTTTAATCGAATGACCTCAGCGCAAAGAAAAGATTGGGACGAGGCGTACAGCTCAAAAAACGATGCTTTTCATAAGGCGAACCTTGCCGGCCAAGAACTGGCTCTTTGGAAGGCCCAGCGTTATTTACATGATTACCTTGCCACAGTGAAAGCGGTCGATGAAGGTGTTGGAAAAATATTAGATTATTTGGAAGAAAAGGGTTTGCATCAGAATACTTTGGTGGTTTACACCTCAGATCAAGGGTTTTATCTGGGTGAAAAGGGTTGGTTCGATAAACGTTTTATGTACGAAGAATCGTTACGAATGCCTTTATTAATGCAGTGGCCCAAAGTTATTGCCCCCAAGTCATCGACAAACGCAATGGTTCAAAATTTAGACTTTGCCCCAACCTTTCTGGATGTGGCAGGAGGCAAAACCTATACAACAGAAATGCAAGGAGTATCTTTTCGGGCTCTATTTGATGACCCTAAAAAAGATTTCAATGATGCTATTTATTATCACTATTACGACTACCCTGCCTTTCATATGGTAAAAAAGCAATACGGAGTCAGAACCAAACGATATAAGCTTATCCATTTTTACGATGACATTGATCAATGGGAGTTTTACGACCTTCTCGAAGACCCCAAAGAATTGTATAATGCAATCAATGATAAAGCATATAGCAATCAAATTGCTACTATGCATCAAAAATTAGACAGTTTGCAAGACCTCTATAATGTCACCGAGAAAGAATTTGAAAAAGCTTCTAAAGAACAAGTAGAAAAAGCTTATAATCAATTCAAGAGGTTACGAGGTGAACCTGTGGAATAAAATACCTCTGTATTAACCCATTTCTTTTTATTGCCCCAATTCCCTTACTTCAAAGTTTAGCAATTCGTTATTTTCAAAAATAGGAGTTACCTCTATTGGATTGCAGCACACTTCGCAATCCTCAACATAAGTTTGTGTATTGACCGAACTATCTAAAAGAAAAGAAATTTCCTCCCAACAATACGGGCATTGAAAAAAGTGCTCAAACATGAGATCAAAACTCCACGTTCAACAACTGCCCACTTACTTGTAACATTTGCAATTCGGTAAGTTTAGCGCTATACTTTGCTTGGTTTTTTGCTAATTCGGCATTGAGTAAATTCAATTGCGCCTGTCTAAATTCTATAGAAGTTGCTTGACCCAACTTATACCTTTCATCCGTTCGATTAAAGTTGTCCTGATTGGTTTGTAGGTTCTTTTCCTGTACTTCCAAAACGTATAAAGCATTAGTATAGCTGTCCCATGCATTTCTAATATCCCGTTCAACTTCCAATTCTATTTGCTTCTTTAACAACTCTTGGTTTTCGTATCCAATTTTTACGTTTTTAATTCCTGTAATTCCTCGTCCACCGTCAAAAAGACTCCATGACAAGTTCACCGAACCGGTCAATCCTGTGGATGTGTTCTGAATCAAAAATGCTAATGGACTGTTATTACTGGATTCATTCCAACCATAAGTTCCTGTCAATCCAATTGTTGGAAGAAAAACACTCTTTGCCGCCTTTACATTGTAGTTTAAAATGTTCATGTCCTTTTCTACCAATTGCAGTCTGATATTGTTGGTCTTTGCCTCATTGTGCATGTTTTCCATTTCCAATCCCGGAACAAAATTTACCGTCGTATCTGCGACAAATCGCGCAGAAAGATCCTGGTTCAACACAAGGTTCAAATCCCTCATCGTATTCCGTAACTGTTGTCTTGAGTTAAGCAGATTAATACTATCTGTATTGATATCCACCTCCGCATTCAATACATCCAGACCCGTGTTTTGTCCATATTCGAATTGATAATTCGCTCTTTTTAATCGATCCTTGGAAATATTCAATGCCTGCTCCAAGTTTTTGGTGTTTTCCGTAAGTCGAGCAGCTTCATAATATACCGTGAACAATTGCAAAATTGTGTTTTCTATAGTCTGCCTTACCTCCAACTCCGATTGTTGTGAACGTTCTTGAAAGCTTTTGTAACTGTAATAGCGATTCAACCCATCAAAAAGCGTGTAGTTGACATTTACTGAGGCATTATAACGCCTTGTTTCGGCCCCATCGGCAGTTCGAGTATCTCCGCTGGCCAATTGTCCTTCAGTATTTTGCTTGTCAATACTTCCGCCTGCATTTGCTGTAACCGTAGGCAAATATCCTGAATTTAAGATACTGGCGTTGTTCTCATCTATTTTTTGGGTGTTTTTGGCTACCTGAATACCCAAATTGTATTCCAATGCCAAAGCTATTGCCTCCTCTTTGGATAACATTTTATCCTGGGAAAAGGTTGTCATCGGATATAGCAACAAACAAAGGGATAGGGAATAAAATATACTTCTCATTCTGTTGTTTCTTCTAACACTTTTGAAGATTCGTCTTTAATTTCACCATGGCCAGCACTTCCATTGAGTTGGAGTGCGCCTTCTTCCTGCATATGTAATTCTTCGTTTTGTTCTTTGATGGCCCGCTCAACTTCTTCGCGAGTAGTTTTTTCTCCTGTCCATGCCTTTTTTGCCAATACTTTTATGTTGTTGCCGAAGGAAAGAAACAAAGGCAACATCAACAGTGTAAGAACAGTGGCAAAACCGATTCCGTAGGCTATGGAAATTGCCATGGGTTTCAAAAATTGAGCCTGTCTGCTCTTTTCTAAAAGCAAAGGGGCCAAACCAGCTATTGTCGTAATTGAAGTTAAAAATATGGCCCTAAAGCGTGAGCGTCCTGCTTCGTATAGCGCTTCATTGAAGTCAAGTCCATTTCTCAAGTTGATATTGAACTTACCTATAAGCACCAAACCGTCATTCACCATAATCCCGATCAAAGCTATAATCCCCAACATGGATAAGATGTTAATGGGAAAACCATGAAACCAATGCCCCCAAGCCACAGCTGTAAGACTAAAAGGCACTAATAATATCAGCAGCAAAGGTTGACTAAAGCTGCGGAAGGTAAATGCAATTGTAATATAGATTAAGAACAGCACCGAAAGCCCTACAAAAGTCAATGAATCTAAAAGTTTATTCGCTTCCCTGTTTTGGCCTTCAAATGATGGGGTTATTGATGGGTATTTAGACTGAATATCGGGCATAACCTCATTTCTGATCCAAGCCATTGCGTCAGTTCCACTTGTGGTGCTTGGATCTTTTAAATCTGATGAAACCTGAATCTCACGTTGACTGTCCAAGTGATTGATGGCAACATCACCACGTTCAATAGTATAGTTAGCGATTTCCTTTAATGGAATACGTTCGCCATTTGGAGCAAGAATCCGCATTTCATCCAAATCGGCAATTGAAGACCTATTTTCACGGTCATATCGCACCCACACCCTAATCTCATCCTGCCCTCTCTGAAAGCGTTGCGCTTGTGTACCAAAAAAACCAGCTCTTACCTGATTCATCACAGATCTAAGGTCAAGGCCTAATAAATAGGCATTCTCCTTGAGCTCCAATCGAATCTCTTTGATTCCGGCTGGGTCGTTGTCCGCAACATCCTTTAACAATGCATTATTTAGCAAAGCAGTCTTGAGTTCGGCTTTAGCCGCTTTCAATTCGGTAATATTGTTCCCCAAGAGGGAGACAGAGACTGGATCACCTCCAAAATTTCCTCCAGACCCATAAATCAAGCTTTCAACCCCAATTACCGGGCCAACTAGTTCACGCAATCTTCCGGTTACTAGGTCTGCCCTGATTGCGTCAGGACGTTCTTCCCCAGGCAATAAGTTAATTACCAAGGTAGCTGCCGAGGAACCAGGGCCTACATTTTTAAGCATGTTTTCAAACAATACTTTGTCCGTTCCTTTCAGGTATTCATCGGTAAGCTCTTGATTTACAATTTTGGCTTTTTCCTGTATCAAACTTATGATGGAGTCGGTAACCCTTTCATTGGTACCATTCGGCATTTGTAATTCCACTGCAATACGATCACTGGCAATTCTAGGGAAAAAGGAAGTTCTTATAATTCCTCCACCAATCGACCCAAAAGTCAAGACCAAGGCCATAAAAAATATGGCAAATGTCAATAGCTTATAATCTAAGGCAAATTGTAGGACCGGACTGTAAATGGTATCTCGCATCCAAGCCATGGCTTGGTCTCCCATTTTATTGATGACCCTAAGTTTTGCAAATGCCTGTCCAATACTCGATTTCGGCCCTTCTTTTTGAGGTTTTAACGCTTTGGAATGCGCTAGATGCGCGGGAAGAATAATTAAAGCTTCTACCAATGATACCAAAAGTGTCAGCATTACAATTACAGATACTTCTCCGAAAAAATCTCCGATTCGACCATCCAAAAACAAAAAGATAGAAAAGGCCAGTATAGTTGTAATAATTGCCGAAAGAATGGGCGGAATCACCTCCATAGTTCCATCTATAGCAGCTCTTACCGGGGTTTTTCCTTTTTCGTAATGTTGATAGATGTTTTCCGCGATAACAATACCATCATCGACCAAAATTCCTATTACAATAATCATCCCAAACAGGGACAATACATTGATTGTTACGCCCATCATAGGGGCAAAAATGAACATCCCCAAAAAGGCAACAGGTAACCCAAAAGCCACCCAAAATGCCAGTCGTGTATTTAGAAATAATGAAAGGAAAACAAGTACCAAAATCATTCCGATTATGGCATTTTCAGTAAGTAGATCGGTACGTTGGGTAAGTGTTTTCGAAAGATCACGGACCACATCCAAATGGACATTGGTGTATTTTTGATTGAATTCCGTTATGTATTCTTTTACCTTTTCCGCGGAACCAATAAGGTCTTCTGTATTTGTGCTTGTTACAGTAACATTGACCGACAAACCACCATTGTAATAAGAGGCGTTCGGTGTTTCGGAAAATCGATCGCGAATCGTTGCGACATCTTTGAGACGAATTGTTTTTCCACTGGCATCAGCTCTAACAATAACATTAGACAATTCATCGCCGTAGTAGGAACGATTGTTGGCGCGAATCAGGTATTCTTCCGAATCCGTTTTAATATTTCCTCCGGTTACCAGAATATTGACATTAGAAACAGCTTGGGCAACCTCATTAAATGAAATGTTATAGGCTAAAAGACGGTTCTCATCCACTGCAATTTCTATTTCCTCATCCGGGTAGCCCGAAATATCGATCTGTGATATACCGTCAATGGCCCTAAGGTCATTTTCAATTTGACGACCAATCTGTTTCAAGGTGGCCAAAGGAATATTTTCGCCACTTACAGCAAAACTAATGGTCGGTCTAACTGGTTCTAATTTTGACACTACCAAAGGTTCCATGCCTGTGGGGAAAGTAGGTACCCTGTCCACCGCATTTTTGACCTCCAGCAACATAAAATCAATATCTCTTCCCTTCTCAATTTCAACATTGATTGAGCCGCTGTTTTCTCTTGAAGTGGAAGTAACACGCTCTACACCTTGTAAACCTTTAAGATTATCTTCAATTTTAAGAATGATTCCCTCTTCAACTTCCTGGGGAGATGCACCTGGATACGTAATATTGATCAACACATTTCTAGACTCTACCAATGGGAAAAAGGAGGATTTTAAAGAAAACGCCCCAACCAGTCCAAAAATGAAAAATGCTATAATGATTACGTTTACCGCAACATGGTATTTTATAAAATAGGAAATGAGCTTTCTCACGACTTGGCTTTTTTGGATTTCGTGCCATCAAAAACCTTGACCAGCATTCCTTCATAGGCTCCTGTCATTACTCTGGTGACGATAACTTCGCTATCCTGTACATCTTTTAAAACCACTTTTTTGTCCGTAAAGTACACTGGTTTGACATCTATAAGGTCAAGAACAGAGTCTCTCACTACAAAGATTTGATTGTTCTCGAGTAAAAGCGAACGATCAACCTCTATTGCGTTAGTTTCTTCCCTGGCCTCTAGGTTAGCTTCTAAGTATTGTCCTTCTTTTAAGTCACCATTGCTAACTTCAATAAAAACGGTTATAGTTTGTGAATTTTGGTCCACTCTTCCATTTACGCGGGTTACTTTGCCTGTATATTTTTGGCTTTTGTCCAGATTGGTGAGTTCAACCTGTTTTCCAACTTTTAGAAAATCGCCAAATGTTTTACTAACAGAAACTTCCAATTCGTAAACTCCAATATTTATGTATTCACCCAATTTCTGCCCAACTCGTATCAAAGTTCCTTCGGTTACAAGTGCATCCGTCAGAACTCCCTTGAATGGTGCTGTTATGGTATATTTTGAAAGTCTTTGTTCTAAATTTTTTACATTATAATAACTACCTATAATTCCCCTTCCCGATATGAAGAATTTTTCCTTTTCAGTATCCATCGCTGGTAGTTGCGGGGTTGTTTTATTCAGGTCAAAACTATTGAGGTAAGACTGCCATTTGGGATATACTTCTTGATAATCCAACCTTAAATCTGGCATTATCGAGGTCAATAAATTGTACAGATTACTTTTGGCTGATTGAACGCTTGCATAATATTCATTGGCGTCGATTCGAATCAAAGTCTGTCCAGTGCCATATTCCTGACCTGTTCGAAATAATTTACTTCCCGACCTAAAAACACCTTGAACTTCAGAAAATAGTTCAACCCTTCTTTTTGCTTTAAGGTTACCATTCGCTGGAATTACAATAGGAACGATGCCATTTTTAACGGTATCGACAAAGACTGTTTTTACCACCTTTTGAGCCGGTGGTCTTCTGCTTTTCTTACTTCCTGCAATGAGTCCTGCAAAATATATAGATCCGAAAATTAGGAGTCCGCCCACAACGACGGAAATAATCAACTTGCGCATGTGTTGGTGAAAATTAGCTTTGCAAAGCTATTAGCTGTTGTAGGTCTATTAGGTTAAATATTTCATAAATTGTCAAGTTTAACCTTGATTAATGGGTACAAAAAAGGGGATACACGCCTGTATCCCCAAACCAAACAAACTAAAGTATAACTAACTACTCATTATCGTCATCTTCAAATTTCGTATCCGCCATGCGGGTGCGTTGAAGCTGTATATCATTAAACCTTGGGTTCAAGGTTTTTTCATCGGTATCGAATACCAAAAATTGGTTTGTATCCATTTGTCTGAGTCCCGTATAGGAATCAAACCGATTATTTTGAATTTGCAGTATTTTAAGGCTTGCCAATTGACTAAACTCAGCCGGAATCTCCCCTCCCAACTGGTTATTGGCCAATACTAGCTCCTTTAACCTCCCCAATTGTCCCATTTCCTGGGGAATTGAACCTTCAAGGTTATTTTCAAAAAGTCCCAAAGCCTCCAATTTGGTAAGGTTGCCAATGGAATTTGGAATTATTCCTTTAAGATTATTGCTAGACAGGTTGAGTTCTCTTAGGTTTTTAAGTTCTCCAAAAGTTGGAGGAATGGATCCATTTAAAAAGTTGTTGAACATTGAAAACACTTCAAGTTCCTGAAGTTGTCCAACTCCAAGCGGCAAGGAACCTTTGATTCGGTTCATTTCCAACCTCAGTACCTTCAAACTTTTTAATTTGACAATGTCCTTTGGTAAAACACCCGTTATGCTGTTAAACGCCAAATTCAAATGGGTCAGATATCGAAGTCTTCCAATACTTTCTGGAAGTGTGCCTCCTAAATTATTCCTAAAGAGATTGATTCCTACGACATGTCCATCTTCCAATGTTACACCTTTCCAGGTGCTTACTGACGCATCTAAATCCCATGGTATACTCCACTCGGACCCATTTGTACTATTAAATAGGTCGATAAGCACGGTTTTTTCCTTTTGAGAAACTTCAAAATTTGCCAGTATGAAGGCCGGAAACAGAAGCAATAGGATATAGATCTTAGTCATTCCCATAGAGGTCGATATATTCAATTCATAAGAATTTACTTACAAATTAACGATAGAACATAAGTTGCTACAAATTAAATAGGTGTAACAAGGAAATTATGTTGTAAACCTTCCAAATTATGTGGTAAGGGGTGGTTTTTTGAAGCTAAGACAATGATTCAAGCTCTTGAGACAGCTTTTCCCAATCCTCCATTAAAATCTCCAATTGGTCTTTTTTACCCTGATAATCATCAAAAAAACCAGGTTTGGCAATGGTTTTATCGTAATCCATGAGCATTTGATGGTCAATATCCGCAATCTCCTTTTCGAGCTGCGAAATTTTCTTTTCAACACCGCTTAATTTGTTTTTAAGGGATTTGACCCTTTTTTGAGCCTGATAATCATTCTGTTTTGGTGAAGTATCTACCTTGACCTGATTTTTTTTATCTCCTTTCTCAATTTTTCTGAAATCTTCTGCTTTGCGCTGTTCCAAATAAAAGTCGATATCTCCCAAGTATTCTTTGATGTTTCCATCCTTGAATTCATATACCCTGTCTGTAAGCCCTTGCAGAAAATCACGATCGTGAGAAACCAATACAAGTGTGCCTTCAAATTTTTGTAAGGCCTGTTTCAGAACATTTTTGGATTTTATGTCCAGGTGGTTCGTAGGTTCATCCATCACCAAAACATTAAAGGGTTGCAATAGCATTTTGGCCAATGCCAAACGATTACGTTCCCCTCCAGAAAGCACTTTTACATATTTATCTACCTCATCGCCTCGAAATAAAAAGGAACCGAGAATATCCCTTACTTTACTTCGATTCTTCTCATTTGCAGCATCAATCATGGTATCCAAGACAGTTTTGTTCCCTTCTAGATACTCTGCCTGATTTTGAGCAAAATATCCAATTTGCACATTATGCCCGGTCTTAAGTTTTCCTGTATGGTCCAATTCACCTACCATAATCTTGGCAAGTGTTGTTTTTCCTTGTCCATTTTGGCCCACAAAGGCTGTTTTACTTCCTCGCTCTACTAAAAGATCAATGCCTGTAAGTACATGATTATCACCATAACTTTTGGAAAGATTTTCAAGCTCTGCAATCACTTTCCCGGGATTAATGGAGATAGGGAATCGGACATTCATCACGCTATTGTCTTCTTCATCCACTTCAATACGCTCGATTTTATCCAATTTTTTGATGAGCGATTGCGCCATGGAAGCCTTGGTGGCCTTTGCCCTGAATTTCTCGATTAGTTTTTCCGTCTGCTGTATTTGCTTTTCCTGGTTTTTTTGGGCATTCAACTGCTGTTCTTTGATTTCTTTTCTGAGGACAAGGAACTTGGAATAGGGTTTATTGTAGTCGTAAATGCGTCCCAAGGAAATTTCAATCGTCCGGTTGGTCACATTGTCAAGAAACATTTTATCGTGTGATACAATAACTACCGCCCCGGAATAATTTTTTAAGAATTGTTCCAACCAGATAATCGATTCAATATCCAAATGGTTTGTTGGCTCATCCAGAAGTAATACATCGTTGTTTTGCAAAAGGAGTTTTGCCAATTCAATACGCATACGCCATCCGCCAGAAAAAGTATCGGTTAGCTTATCGAAATCGTTTCGTTTAAAGCCCAGTCCTAATAGAACTTTCTCGGTATCGCCTTGATAATTGTACCCTCCCAATATTTCATAGCGATGCGTAACATCGGTCAGATCTATCATCAACTGATTGTACCCTTCACTTTCGTAGTCCGTTCTTTCTGCAAGTTGCTGGTTGATTTCCTCCAACTTCAGCTCTAGGGATTTGATTTCATGGAATGCCTGATAGGACTCTTCAAGAACGGTTCTCCCCTGTTCAAAATCAATATCCTGCTTTAAAAACCCAATTTTGATATCTTTTTCGGTAGCAATAGTCCCGGAATCTGGGGCCATCTCTTTGGAAAGTAATTTTAATAAGGTTGATTTGCCTGCACCGTTTTTTCCAATCAAGCCCACCCGGTCACCTCCATTCAACCGAAAGGCAATTTCCTCAAAAAGATATTCGCCTCCAAATGCGACTGAAAGGTTATGGATATTAAGCATACTTGGTATAAAAATTCATTATCTTAAAATCGACTTTTGGTATTGTTGGTCGACTGCAAAAACAACCACATATCTTACCTTTGTCAAAAGCCTTGCAAATGTTAAAAAAAGGAAACAAACTCTACAGTATTTTAACAGGAAGTTGTCCTAAATGCCATCAAGAGAGCATGTATGTCAATAAGAATCCGTATGCCTTATCACAATTATTTAAAATGCATGAGCGATGTGCCAACTGTGATACGAAATACAAGATTGAGCCCTCATTCTTCTACGGCTCTATGTATGTAAGCTATGGGGTGGGAATTGCTTTTGCGACGGCCGCTTTTGTAATTGCTTTTTTAGTTATGAAGGCTTCCTTGGTGAACACTTTTATTGCCATTGTGTTGACCCTTGTTGTTTTTTTGCCCATCATCGTCCGCTTATCTCGAAACATCTGGATTAATTTCTTCTTCAAATATGAACCAGAGGTCAATGGTCAATTGGAGTAGTATTTTTTGGTGAATCTATGAATGTTGATTTCTGGATCTAATTCAGTTCTATTTTCAATATTGTTGAATAACTGTTTTGCGGCGTACGGACCTATCAGTACTCCTCTAGACCCAAAACCATTAAGCACATACATATTTCTATGGTCAGGGTGGCGACCAACTAAGGGCCTCCTATCCACAACGGTGGGTCTGATTCCTGCTACATGATCTACAACTTCGAAATCACAGGTAAGAAAGGTCTTTAGTTTTTCCAGCAATTCCCTTTTGCTATCCGTAGTGGGTTCATTGGTTTTATCTTTCCATTTATAGGTTGCTCCGATGCGGTAGAGATCTTTCCCAAGTGGGATGCTGAAAACACCAGACTTAATTACATTCGTCTCATTGTATTCTGAAGCTTTTATGGTCAAAAGTTCCCCTTTTGTTCCATTCAAGGGCAGATAACTAAAAAATGGGTTGTTTTTAAGCCCATAGCCTTCACAAAAAACAATTTGCTTGGCTTTTATTGATTTATAATTTAAATGGTCCTTAAATATCTCTAAACAAGAAAAATCGAAGGTTTCTTTCTGAAAAAGTCCGTTTTGCTCCAAATATTCAGCATAGTTCCTCAGTAGCGCTTTGGTATCTATGCGACCCGTATATTTCACTTCGCCAAATCCAAAAGGGGCATCGATATTCGGATTGTGATTTTTAAGAATATTTGTGGATAAAAAATAATCTAATCCGGGTCGGTCGGTAGCTTCAAACCAGAGATTTTGCTCTTCGATAGAAGCGAACTTCCGCAGCACTGCAATTTTATAATCAAGTTTTACCTTAAGCTTCTTTTCCAAATGTTGATAAAACGGTATCGCCATCTCCATTTGTTCCTTGGCTTTCCAAGCCATGGTAAACCTTTTTAAGATTACAGGATTGTAAAGTCCACCTGCAACCAATGAAGACTGTTGGGAATCATCAGAAATAACTTTGAAGGACTTTCCATCCTTTTCAAGGGTTTCGCAAAACGAAATACCAGCAAGACCAAGGCCAACCACCAGATAATCTATCATACCACAAAAGTAGGGATATCTGACGGGTGTTGGAGGGAGGGTAATGGATGATCCACGGTATTAAGACGAAAGGGTCGTACCTATCGTTTTGACTATAAGCAGTTGTGTGGTTTAGCGATTAACTTATGTACAGATCAAACTGAAAACCTGCAAGAATCTGTGGAAATAGGCTATAACGACACCATTGTATTTAGTCAATGTTGAGGTCAGTTATTATTTGGCTTCTAAAGCCTCCCTTTTTATGACTTTACCGCCAATGACAACTTTCTCTATGGCATCATATGCATCGATATCCATTAAAGGGTTTTTATTCATCAGAATTATATTAGCCTTTTTTCCGGTAGCCAATGAACCAAGAGAAGAATCTAAATGAAAAGCTTTGGCATTATTAAATGTAGCGGACGCAAGTATTTTATTTAAGGGGACTCCCGCTTCTTTCATCAATCTAAGCTCCCAATTTCCATTATGACCAGGTTGATTGCTATAAATTGGGCCAGATGGAGTATCTGTACCAAATAGAATTAGACCATTATTGTCAGAAAGGTATTTTAAAACTAGCATGGCATGAGCTTGTGCATTGCCATAGCGTGTATGTACCTCTTCTACATTAGATTCACTAAAAAGTTCTTTGGCGAACCATTGTCCTTCTTCAGTGTTATACCATTCAAGTAAATTTTTAGGAACCACTTTTTTTAAGGCAGACTGATTAAGGAATTTATTATCAACCAAAGCTTCCTCTCCTTCAATGACGGTTAATGTGGGGGTATAGCCTATTTGTTTTTGAATTTGTAAATCCAACGTTTCTTTTATTTCTAATGGAAGAGAGTCCGCTGGTACATCCTTATACTTTTCCCATTTCCATAATCCGTGCGCTAAAATATCTACCCCCACGTCAACCATAAAAGAATGTCCTTCAAGTGAATTGGCATGAACCGTTAGGACAAGCCCATTTGCATGTGACTCGTTAAGTAATTCAGTCATAATACTTTTTGTTGGTAATGGTAAATTGGACATGCGTCCAAAACCTGACTCATAATAAGATTTTACAGCAATCGCCCCGGAATTTTTAATACGATTAACCACTGCTTTGGGTGTATGGTCGGCTGGGTTATACTTATCTGGAATATGCTCCGCTTGACTTTCCACGTATATGAAATTTGGCTCAATTTCAAATCGAAATTCTTCAGGTGTATAAATCATTGGGTAACCATTTGCAATCGTAGCTCCAGAATATCCAATATGATATAAATCGGGTTTTAATGGTTGGATATTAAAAGAATTGATTCGTTCATCTGATATACCCCCAAGATTAATGATAGTGGTAAAGCCATAGTATAAATAACTTCTAGGTATTTGGTTATTAAATTCTTTAACTAGATCAGGGTATTTTTCTATATGGTCTTGACGCATTCCTTGTACATCTGTCATATGAACATGACTATCGATTAACCCTGGAATTATGAATTTTCTAGTTCCATCGATCTGTTCAAATGTTCCGCTTATGCTTGGCTCATCCTTACCCACATAAATGATTTTATCTTTTTCAATCACTAAATGACCTATATAAGGGCTGTAAGTGCCATCTTCTGTTGAGATTATGGTAACATTAGATATGTATACGCCCTCTGTAAGATTCGTTTGTTCTTTATTGTCCTGACAAGAGAGTAAAATTGTAACCAGGAGAATAGTTAGTAATTTTTTCATTAATAATCTTCTTTAGTTTTTAATTGAATACGACTATATCCTCAGCTTGTTACAGAACTTATACGTCTTGATAGTTCTTTGGACGATTGAGCATAATTTAAACGTATGGGAATCACAGGTATGATTGCGAATACTATTTTTTGTATTGGTCCAGTTGTTTTCTATAAAGACGTAAATAGAATACTAGTGGTTGCCTGTGTTTTGAGTTTTGTTGGTTCACCGACATTCTGAGCTATAATGGCAATTCTTTAGAACTATGCTTCGACAAGCTCAGCATGACATTTCAGACAAAATGATAAAATAAAGAACGCCGCTCAATTGAGCGGCGTCTGTATGATTTGAATTGGAAATCTTAATCTATGGCTTAGTAAGCCCACATATCTTGTTCCCTATCTCGGATAACCTCTTTAATTCGTTTGGCTTCCAATAGTTGGAACAAGGCATTATCAAAAACGTAGTCGTCAATTTCACGGTCTCCGTGAACATTGTCTTCCTTGTAGATCACTCCATTGAAACGACGTGCGTTTAATAGCATATCGAAGGAGATTGGGCGGGCCGAGTTGCGTTGGTTATACACCTTTGCATCGTGCAGAATTTGTCTTGCAGCTGGATACCAGACCCAAAACAATTCTACTTTATTCTCTCCCGGATCTACAGATTCGTCATCGATAAAGTTTACGTCAGGAGCTACTGGTGCTATACCCAACAGCCTATATTTTAATTCTCCCTGACGCTTATCAAAATACCAGATTCCTTTGGTACGATATTCTTCAATATCAGCTGCATTCAAATCTCTTTGGTTTATAAATTCCGCAGAAATCTGCTCTCCAGCATTCAATTGCTCATATCCAAGATCTGTGGTATCGACCTTACTTAATGTGGCGGTTAAATCATCAAACTTTCGCTTTTCAGTGAAGTATGAATCCGTATATACCTCGGTCAAGTTTCCGTTTTTAATGTTTTTCATCAAAACATGGTAAAGTGACCTTCTATCCCCTCCAATACCAATGGTATCGGTTGGGTAGTATAATGGAAAATTAACACGCTCATCCAAGTCAATCACTTCCCAAATAGTTTTGGACCAAAGGATATCCCTGTCATCCACATAACCATATTTTAGGGGGGCGTCATTGTCTTGTTCTATTTGAGCTTCGGTCTTTTTTCCGATATCATCCGGCAACTTGGCGTTCAAAATGTTCGCCTGCGCCATCATTGATACTGGCAATAAGCTTAAAGCTCCAATTAAAAATGCATTTTTCCAATTCATGATTTACTAACTTCTATACTTTTATTAGTTTGTAAGCTCTACAACAACAGGAGAAATCTTCTTCAGCTTGTAGCTTCTGTTGTTTGTAATGTAGGCCTTGATATCGAATATCTGAACAGCTTCGCCTCTTTTAGCTCTTTTTAGAGCAGATTTGGCTCTTCCATCCAATTTATTACCGTTTACAGTGATGGTAGGTTGACCTGGCACTTTGAACTTAAATCCGCTAACGGCAAGGTTCAAATCAAAATCAAAGTCTTCCAACATTGCACCTACAGTAGAAATCTCAAGGTTTCTTCGTGGCATTTTAACGCTACCCGCTTCACCACGTACGGTACCTCCTGGTCTAGGAATATCCTTGATACGGAAGGTTGCAGGTGTGCTGATTCTTTGACCATCAGGCAATACACCAGAAGCACTGATTGTAACTTCTCTACCTTTACCTGGGTTCATAACATACTTGCTACCTGCTCTTCTGGATAAACCAGGTGCAGAAGCACTAACTTTGTTATCAGGAATACCAGGAATGGAAATAGTCATTGGGTTAGCAACTCCGCGGTATACCACATTCATCTTATCAGCAGCAATTACAGCGGCATTAGGCTTTGAAATTGTAGCAAAAGAATTTTTAACTTCTACAGGAATTTCTTCTCCGTCTTGCATAAAGAACATTGTACCAACAATCTCATGGTCACCAGGGTTACCGGCACCAATCAACATTTGAACACCACCAGCTTCTAACTTATAGTCTTTACCTTCAGTCAGTTTTCTGCCGTCTAAAGTCAATTCAGCTTTTACTGGTGTAGATGTTTTATCTGTTTTACTGATGATAATTTTACCATCGTACTTGTCTCCATTATAAAAAGCAGACTTAGATGCAAGCAATGACGTAGCAAAGTTTGTCAATGAAACTTGATTAGTAAGTTCACCTTCCAACATCGATTTTAAAGCATCTTCTTCTGTTGCTTTAACATCCGCTTGAAGCGCTGTTAATTTAGCCAAAGAAGCTACTAAAGGATAACCTTCATAGTGATAGTTGATCCAATCTTGCTTGGTGCCATCTCTTTTTTCTACTTTACCATTTGCATCTCCTGTTTGAAAGCGTGTATTAACAGCTTCTTTTAGGGCTGCAGGTGCAATAGCAGCAACTTGAGTCTTATAATCATTGATTCTTTTCATGAATTCTTTACCTTTTGGAGATAAATTATCACCTTGAAAAAGAGTCTGATCTAAATAATCAGAGTTGTCCATTCTTGCGTAATCCTTAGGATCCTCAAGTTTTTCGGTCATACCTTTTTTAAGGGTTTCCAAGTAATCATAATACTCTTGAGATAAGCTTTTTATCTTCTGTGCATTTTGATATAATTCACCATACTTCTTTTCGTCTTCAGAAGCTTTGGTCTCAAGACTAGCCAAAAAGTTATCGTTACTTTCTGTAGTCTTGATGTTGGAAGTCTCAAGCTTTTCGTTCATAATACCGAACGCCGCAAGAACTTCTTTACTCATATTTAAGGCCAACATCGCGATGAAGATCAAGTACATAAGGTTGATCATCTTCTGACGTGGGGTTTCTTTTCCTGATGCCATGTTTTTCTCTAATTAGAATTAATAATTAATTTGATCTGGGGTCTCTAATTAGTTTTTGGCCATAGCAGACAACATACCACCGTATACTCCATTCAAGGAAGAAAGGTTAGTTGCCAATGATTCCATTTGCTCCTTAAGAGCACCTGCGTTCTGTACAACTTCTTCGTTGATAGAAGCTTGACGACTAGCGCTTTCCAATTGTACTTTATACAGGCTGTTCAAAGATTCCATCTGAGCAGCAGCATGTGACAGCTCTTCAGAATATTTCTTAGTGTGTTGGATAGCATCCGTAGTTGGGGCAATACCTTTAGCAGCACCTTCAAAATTCTTGATGCTATCTCCTAAACTTGTGAAAAGTTCAGAATCGATATTCGCTTCTTTTAAAAGATCGTCCAATTTTCTGGAAAGAAGACCCTCAGCTTCTTTGGCTTGCTTAGCGTCATTTTTGTTTCCTTTGGACTGACCATTATTCAATTCAGGATACACCAAAGACCAATCTAATTCGTCGTCTACTGGTTCAAATGCACTGATTGCAAAAATTAGTGCTTCAGTAATAAGTCCAATAGCAAGTAAGATTCCACCGTTCAGTGGTCCGAATTCCCAGTGAAGAATCTTAAATAATGCACCAATAATTACTACTGATGCTCCAAGCCCGTAGGCCATGTTAAACAGCTTTTTTGTTGATTTTGACTGTGCCATAATTCTAGTTTTAATTAAGTTATATAAATAAGTATTTGGTTACTACTTGGTTAATATTTATATAATGCTCTCTTTTCTTTTACAATGATAATAATTAGTTAGGAAGTCCTTGTCCTTTTGTAGAATCCTCTTCGCCCATATAATCTTGAACGGTTCGGAATCCAATATAGCTTCGGGCAGAATCTTGGTATTCATAATCTCTGGTGCTTACTTGCAAGAAGTAAGCGACATCTTTCCAAGATCCTCCTCGGATTACTTTTCTTTGGTTCTGACCAGAACCTATATTTGGGTTCATGGTCGACAGATATTCGTAAGCGCCCTGATCAAAGCTTGAGCTTGTCCATTCTGCTACGTTACCAGCCATATTATAAAGGTTGTATTCGTTAGGCTCATAGGACTTTGCCTCCACAGTATATAGGGCTGCATCTGCTGCATAATCCCCACGTTGTGGTTTAAAGTTGGCCATAAAACAACCGGTATCACTAATTACATAAGGTCCACCCCAAGGGTATGTTCCTCCATCGATACCACCTCTGGCAGCATATTCCCATTCGGCTTCTGTAGGCAGTCTAAACTGGTTGACGAATTGCCTTCCACGACTTTTTTGATCGTCATTTTTAAACTTGGTTCTCCAGTTACAAAATGCCTTGGCCTGCATCCAGTTTACACCAACAACAGGGTATTCACTGTAGGCATCATGCCAAAAGTAATCGTTGTGCATAGGCTCATTATAGGAGTACTCAAAATCTTTGATCCAAACCGTAGTGTCTGGGTAAATCTCAGCAACTTCTTGTCGGATAAAGTCTTTTCTACGTCCTGTTTTAGCTCTTGCAGCGGCTTCGATATCCATCCAATTATACTTGTATTTCAATTGGGTAACATCTAAAGTCCTTAATCCATTATAACTTTCTTCTTCAGGAAGATATATTGAATCCATGATTTCAGCATAGTACTCATCTGGATATTCAGAGGTGTCCCATACCAAATCAACATCTGTATTTAATGCTCTTCCTTCATATCCCGTTTCACCAAGACCTGCATAGTTATCGAGCATGTACTTGTCATATACTGACATTTTCGTAGTATCTGCATCTTGAAATGCATATTCTCCGATACCTTCGTCTTCTGGTCCAAAACCTAACTCATCGGCCAAAATAGCCAATTTGGTTCTTGTGATAGAATCTTTTACCCACTCTACAAATTGACGGTACTCACTATTTGTGATTTCTGTATCATCCATATAAAATGAACGAACGGTAACCGTTCTTGTAGGGGCGTTCAAAACTTTCGCCTGATCCTCTTCAGCTTTACCCATGACATAGGAACCTCGTGGAATTAATTCCATTCCATAAGGCTTTTCTGGATACCATTTTTTCCCTTTGGCCCCAACCAGTTCACCTTTTGACTTTGAATTTGAACCGCAACTTGCGAGTAAAAAAACAAATGCTATTGATGAAAAGAATAGCTTTCTCATACTTTAGGTTAAATTTTCGATTTAAGATTACAAACTGTACAACACAAATTCATTACTCATCAAAACTGATTTTTGAACAATTTATTGTGTAAAAACAATTAATGCTTAAAATTTAATTTGTTTAGTTAAAGCCCTTTCTGTAGGCCTTGAACCACCTTTCTGGAATGTTCTGGTTGCAAGCATCCAAATAGTCCCCTTCGGTGCAAGGTAATAACGCCACCGAATTGGTTTTAGTATGTTCAGGCAAAATTGATGGTACTTCTACCCACCAACGCTCGGTAACATGGCTCTTGTAGAATATGAGCTCTTCGGTATCAGTAGGCACGGTGAACTTGGTAAAATCTTCACTTTTGGAACTTGGGAATTCCTTTACCCTAAAACTTATTCCCTCAATAAAATACCAAATAATCTGGGCAATCATTTGAAATGCTTGTGGTGAATTTTCCCCTTCATAAATTCCGAATAGGGAAACTTTGTCACTAATACCTGCATATCTGGCTATGGTGCAGATTTCTCTTCCCGTAAATCCATTCGGGGAAAAATTGGGATGCATTCCCATCTCACCTGCTCTTACTGCCCTAAGGTCCAAACTAACAATGTGAGAATTTCGTAGTACAGGTTCGGCAAGTTCCAAGTTTGCGGCTACCTCTCCCAATCTATAAGCGTCAAAGAAAAGACGCTCCATCAAATCCATTTCTTCCTGGGCATTAAAATAACTTTGATACCCAATATTGGAAAAGTTGAAAAGATTATTGGGCTTATCCGTGATAATCTTACTCATGTAGGAGTGAGAGGAAATCAACTCATCGTCCTCACCAAAATCGAAACGACTATCGATGGATACAAGATTGACCATATCCCTGATCTTATCAAAAGCTCTATAGGCTGGAAAAGTAATATCTTGGGTTGCACCTATTATAATAGGTATAATATTTTCTTCGAGAAGTCCAGCAACAATTTCCTTCACCACAAAATAGGTGTCTTCCACTGTATCTCCTTCTTCTACATCTCCTATATCCAAGATGGTGGAATTCCAATTCCCTGCCATTAATCGATACAGTTGGATACGTATTCCATCCAAATCAAGCTTCTCAGGTTTTTTTTCGTAGGCATTTCTGGATTCCAAAACCCCGAAAATGGCAACGGTGGCATTGGCGAAGACCGGCAAGCCTTTTTTCTCGGTATGCTTATGAATGTTTTTACCAAGGGCCTGAGGAGGCAATAATTCTGAAAATGCCAGGACTTTTTTCTTGACAGGAACCAAAAAATCGAACGCCATCTTACTTTTTTGCTTTAGCCTTTGCTTTTGTTTTCTTTTTAGGTGTCTTTTTTTCCAATAGCGCTTTTGCTTCCTCTAATGATACCTTGGCAGCATCAACATCTTTGGAAAGTTCTACCTTAATTCTTCCCTTTATAATACTGTGTCTGCCCCAGCGTGCTTTTTCGATACGGATTTTTTCTTCTGGCCATTCCTGAACCAACTTCTCAGCTTCCTTAACTTTCTTTGCCTCGATCAATTCAACAATATCGTCCTTGGTCAAATTATCAAAATCGTATTTTTTATTTACGTTGATAAACATCCCATTCCATTTAATAAATGGACCAAATCGACCTACTCCCTTGGTGACTTCCAAATCCTCGTAATGTGCAATGGGTGCATCCGCAATTTGTTTGGCCTTAATCAATTCAATGGCTCGATCCATATCTACATCAAAGGCACTCTCTCCTTTGGCCAGGGAAATGAACTTTTTGCCAAATCTTACATAAGGTCCAAAACGACCCACATTGGCTTCTACATCTTCACCTTCATAAGTTCCCAATTTTCTTGGCAACTCAAAAAGTTCCATTGCCTCTTCAAAGCTGATTGTGGTAATGGACTGCTCTGGCAGCAGACTGGCAAACAATGGTTTTTCTTCTTCATCGACTGTTCCAATTTGAACCATTGGCCCAAAACGGCCTAATCTTGCAGCTACTTGTCTACCTGATTTTGGATCTGTTCCGAGCACACGCTCACCGCTTGCACGATCCGCATTTTCCTCTACATCCTGCACATTTGGGTGGAAGTCTTTGTAGAATTCCTTCATCATTTTTTTCCAATCCTCGTCACCAGTAGCGATCTCATCAAAGTTCTCTTCTACTTTTGCGGTGAAATTGTAGTCCAAAATCGTTTTGAAGTTGCTCACCAAGAAATCATTTACAATCATTCCAATATCGGTGGGAACCAACTTGCCTTTATCAGACCCTATCATTTCTGAAAGTTTCTTTTCCGTAAGATCTCCAGATTCCAAAATCAACTGTGCATAGTTGCGTTCGGTTCCTTCAACGGTTCCTTTTTCAACATATCCTCTGTTTTGAATTGTGGATATGGTCGGAGCATAAGTTGATGGTCTTCCAATTCCCAACTCTTCCAATTTCTTAACCAAAGATGCTTCCGTATAGCGATATGGTGGTCTTGAAAAACGTTCGGTCGCTGTTATAAAATTGTTCTGCAATGATTCTCCAACACTCAACGCTGGCAACATGCCTTCTTGCTCTTCCGCGAGGTCCTCTTCGTCTATTCCTTCTAAGTATACTTTAAGAAACCCATCGAATTTTACCACTTCTCCTGTGGCTGCAAACAGTTCACCATGAGTACTGGCTTTCACCTTGACATTGGTTCTTTCCAATTGGGCATCGCTCATCTGCGAAGCCAAGGTCCGTTTCCAAATAAGCTCATACAATTTTGCTTGATCACGCTCCAATGAAGGAGAAGACAAATTCATATCGGTTGGACGCACGGCCTCGTGAGCTTCTTGTGCTCCCTTAGATTTTCCTGTATAGTTTCTAACCTTACTATAAGCCTCTCCGTAATTTTTTACAATGGCATCCTTGGCAGCATTCAATGCCTCATTAGATAGATTTACACTATCAGTTCTCATATAAGTAATCAGACCAGCTTCATACAATCTTTGAGCAACCTGCATGGTTCTGCTTACCGAGAAATACAATTTTCGTGACGCTTCTTGCTGTAAGGTTGATGTTGTAAATGGTGGTGCCGGAGATTTTTTAGCAGGTTTTTTATCCAAATTAGCGACCGAAAAATTGGCGCCAATATTTTGTTTTAAGAATGTTTCGGCGTCCTCTTTGGTAGCGAAGGTTTTGTTCAGCTTGGCCGAAAAAACATTTCCATTGTTTGTTTTGAACTCTGCACGAATCCGGAAAGATGCTTCAGGACTAAAAGCCTCAATCTCTCTTTCACGTTCAACAATCAGACGAACAGCAACGGACTGCACACGTCCAGCAGACAACCCTGGTTTAATTTTTTTCCAAAGCACTGGTGATAGTTCATAACCTACCAAACGATCCAAAACCCTTCTTGCCTGTTGTGCATTTACCAAATTGTAATTGATTTCCCGAGGATTCTCAATTGCTTTTTGAATTGCGGATTTGGTTATGGAGTTAAAAACAATCCTTTTGGTCTTGCTCTGATCCAAATTTAGTGCTTCGGCCAAATGCCAAGAAATTGCTTCTCCCTCTCGGTCCTCATCACTGGCCAACCAAATGATTTCTGCTTTTTTAGCTAAATCTTTAAGTTTTTTGACCAAGGCTTTCTTTTCCTTGTCAACTATATATTTAGGAGTAAAATCATTTTCTACATCAACCCCAAGTTCTTTGGAAGGCAAATCTGCGATATGTCCAAAACTGGATTCGACCTGAAAGTCCTTTCCCAAAAAACGTTCAATGGTTTTTGCTTTTGCAGGTGACTCAACAATAACTAAATTCTTAGGCATGCAATGGTTTTTGAGGTAACAAAAGTATATGAATTTTTCGATTTTGGATTTTTCTCAAAATCGTATGTAAAAAAATATCCCGCTAAAAACGGGATATTTTATCGTGTTATTGTACAAATCTTTGTTTAAAAGACAACCGTTCGGGAGTTAGTTACTCTCGCATGTTTGGCAAGCTTCCATGGTTTCAAAAGGGACAACGCCATTGCAACCTCCCCAGAAAAATTCCTTGCATTCCTGATCCTCTTTGTCAAAATAATATCTGGGAATTAAAGCCTCACATGGGCCAGGGTCAGGTTCTAGTTGGCAAGCAGAAATCTTATCATCATCTGAGCATGAATTCAAAATAACCACAACCAATACCAACTTAAGAGTCCATCTATATATAGTGCTGAACATATTAATTGAGTCCTATCTGGCTTATCAACTTAATCTCATCATTTAAATACTCATATTGGTACAACACCTCATCCCCAACCATAATCAAATGGCTTTCTAATGGAATGACATCAAACGTAACAATATTTTTAAAGTGATTTAACGTTTTCAAATCTTCAATATCGGTTTTATCATAAACCTTAAGCCCTGACTCACCATCACAGATAAACAGTTTTTCATCCTTTATTCCTAAGCCATATGGTTCATCCATAGGATACATTTTAGCCAATTCAGGGTTTTGAATATCAGAAATATCCACTATAAAAAGACCACTTTCTGTTGCTCCGCAAAAATTACCTCCTCTCAAGGTAACATATGCATAATCTCCATCTACAACCACTGGGTCACAGGCAGTACCGTGTTGAAATTCTGAAACGAACGTTGGTTTATCTGGTGAGGTGATATCATATATATACATTCCTCGCATGCTGCCCAGAAACAAATGGTTTCCTCTATTGAATATTGTTTCAATATCGAACCCAGCATAAACATCTTCTAAATCTTGCGGGTTGTCCAGATCAGAAATATTAAAAATGTTGATATTATGACTATCGACAGCATATAAATAATCATCTACAATTTTAAATCGGGCCAAAGAACCTCCTTGTCCGGTGGTGCCACTCTCGGCCGTATTAGCCAAGGCGCCATCAAACAGGATATCAACATTTCTACTTTCTTCAACCTCAGAAATCAACCTTCTCTCTGTCGTGGTTTCCCACCCTACTATGATTTCAGTCTCATAATCATACCCAACATCTTCGATAATATCCGCTTCAAAAGGCCAGAATATATTGTTATGCAATACATTTTCCAACCTATTTACTTGTTTGATATCTGTAATGTTGGATATATCCAACACAATTAAATCCATTAAGCTATCGGCGTAGAGAAAATCATCCTTTACTGATATATCCACGTTTCCAGGAATTCTGATGAACCCAATCTTACGAGGCTGCAAAGGGTTGCTATTGTTAATTACATGTATTCCCTTGTATTTGTCGTTCACAAAAATATAATCCTCATAGGTATAGACTTTACCTGACTCATCTATAGGTCGCGGAGCAATAATATCTACACTATTTGCAAAATCAGCTTTGCTGATTACTAAAGGCTTTGCTACTAAGTATTCAGCATAACCATCATTGTCATCGTTTTTGTCGCAAGAGACAAAGGCCAAAGTGGCCAGGCATAAAATAAACAGAATTTTCTTTTTCATAGTTGTTTAAGTTTTTTGGATAAATAACACCCTTTAGATAGAAATGGTTAAACAAAGTTGCGTAATTATTTGTGCAAAATTTAACTGCCAAATTGTCACTAAAGTGGATTAAGCACTATCTTTGCAGACCATTTAAACGAAATGACGACGAACCAAGGAACAGAAAAAATCATTGATGAGAGCCAACAGGGAACGACCTTGACACTGGAAAAAAAAGATGACAACAACCGTAAGTTGTATATAGAAAGTTATGGTTGTCAAATGAATTTTTCTGACAGTGAAATTGTTGCCTCAATCTTGGCAAAAGAAGGATTTAATACCACTCAGCTACTTGAGGAAGCTGATTTGGTATTGGTGAATACATGCTCGATTCGTGAAAAGGCCGAGACTACAGTTCGTAAACGCTTGGAGAAATTCAATGCAGTAAAAAAAACCAACCCAGGAATGAAAGTGGGTGTGCTCGGGTGCATGGCCGAACGACTCAAAAGTAAGTTTCTTGAAGAAGAAAAAATTGTGGACATGGTCGTTGGGCCAGATGCCTACAAAGATCTTCCCAACCTTATCAAAGAAATTGACGAAGGAAGAAATGCCGTAAACGTCTTACTATCCAAGGATGAAACTTATGGGGATGTTGCCCCAGTTCGCTTAAACTCGAACGGAGTAACTGCTTTTGTTTCCATCACTCGAGGTTGCGACAATATGTGCACGTTTTGCGTGGTGCCTTTTACCCGCGGTCGAGAACGCAGTCGTAATCCTCAATCCATTTTGGAAGAAGTCAATGAACTTTGGGAGAAAGGGTTTAAAGAAATTACCCTATTAGGACAAAATGTAGATAGTTACCTTTGGTATGGTGGTGGTTTGAAGAAAGATTTTGAAAAGGCCACAGCCATGCAAAAAGCCACCTCGGTTAATTTTTCAAACCTCCTAGAACTTGTTGCAGAGGCGCAACCCAAAATGCGTATTCGTTTTTCCACCTCTAACCCTCAGGATATGACCTTGGATGTCATCGAGGCCATGGCGAAACATGAGAATATTTGCAATTACATCCATCTCCCTGTGCAAAGTGGAAGTAATCGAATTCTAAAAGCGATGAATCGTCTGCACACCCGAGAAGAGTATTTCGAGCTAATCGACAATATTCGAAAAATAAATCCAGATTGCGCCATAAGCCAGGATATGATTACCGGTTTCGCTACTGAGACTGAAGAAGACCATCGAGACACCTTAAGTCTCATGGAATATGTAAAATATGATTTTGGGTTTATGTTCGCCTACTCCGAACGACCAGGGACCTTGGCAGAACGGAAAATGGATGATGACATTCCCGAAGAAACCAAAAAAAGGAGACTTAAAGAAATTATAGAGTTGCAGCAGCAACACAGTTTTTATAGAACTCAACAACATGTGGGTAAAATCGAGGAAGTATTGATTGAGGGATCCTCAAAAAAATCTGATGCACATTGGATGGGAAGAAATTCCCAGAACACCGTCGTTGTTTTTCCAAAGGAAAGTTATAAAGTCGGTGATTTCGTCAATGTGAAAATAAATGATTGTACTTCCGCCACTTTGATCGGAGAGGCTATTGAATATTCAAAGAACAACTAATATGGAAGGTGTTCAATCCATAAAACAGCGATTTGAGCTTATCGGAAACGATGTCAAATTGAATCGTGCATTGGAAAAAGCGATACAAGTTGCACCAACTGACATTTCGGTTTTGGTTACCGGTGAAAGTGGTGTCGGTAAAGAAGCAATTCCAAAAATCATACACTCCCTTTCACACCGTAAGCACGCAAAATACATTGCAGTGAACTGTGGAGCAATTCCAGAAGGCACCATCGACAGTGAGCTTTTTGGACATGAAAAAGGTGCCTTTACCGGTGCGACCCAAACACGAAGCGGGTATTTTGAAGTAGCAGACGGGGGAACCATTTTTCTAGATGAAGTCGGTGAACTTCCGCTAACCACCCAAGTACGATTGCTAAGGGTTTTGGAAAATGGTGAGTTCTTAAAAGTAGGTTCGTCACAAGTACAAAAAACAGATGTTAGAATCGTAGCGGCAACAAATATTAATATGTTTGAAGCCATCAAAAAAGAAAAATTTCGTGAAGACTTGTACTATCGTTTAAGCACTGTGGAAATCAATATTCCACCTTTGCGGGAACGCCAAGAAGATATTCATTTGTTATTCCGCAAATTTGCTTCGGATTTTGGACAGAAATATAAAATGCCCACAATTCGTTTGGCCGAACAAGCCGTGCAACTACTTCAAAAATACCGCTGGCCAGGAAACATTAGACAGCTAAGGAATATAGCAGAGCAAATATCGGTTTTGGAAGAATCCAGAAATGTAACAGCAGCTACCCTTAATGGCTACCTGCCAAATGCCAGCAACACAAATTTACCTGCGGTAGTAGAACAAAACAAAAAAGAGAGTGATTTCAGCAACGAAAGGGAAATTCTATATAAGGTCCTTTTTGACATGAAGGGAGACTTACATGATTTGAAAAAACTCACGTTGGAGTTACTAAAGAACAATGATTCCGAAAAGGTGCAAGAAGAGAATCAAAATTTGATCCAAAAAATCTATGGTGACAAGAAAGAAGAAGTTGTACCACAAGAAAATAATGTAGCTGAGATTCTTCATCTTCCAGAACCTGTGGCCGAACCTGCAACCACCGTTGTGCAACCACAAGAGGATCGTTATCATTTTGCGGAAGAAATCGAAGAAGAAGAAACTCTATCTTTACAGGAAAAGGAAATTGAACTGATTAAAAAGTCGTTGGAACGAAATCGCGGAAAGAGAAAAGCCGCAGCTTCCGAACTAGGGATTTCAGAACGCACATTGTATCGAAAAATAAAACAATACGACCTTTAAAATCCATGAAACACCATAGCATTAAAATCTTATTGTTAAGCATAGTTTTTGCGTTCTATAATTGTGGCATCTACAATTTTTCTGGGGCGGATATTGGAACCGCAGAAAGCTTTCAGGTTAATTTCTTTCAAAATTATGCCGACCAAAATCCAAGTTCTACCATAGTACCTGGATTAGACCGGGATTTCACCTTAGCGCTTCAAGATTTAATCAACAATTTGACCAGTTTATCCCTTACCGGAAGTAATGGTGATTTGCTTTATGAAGGTGAAATTGTTGAGTATCGAGTTACTCCAATGACCGCGACAGCAGATCAGAGAACAGCACAAAACCGATTGACCATGAGCGTCAATGTGCGGTTTTTCAATAAAACCAAGGAAGAAGCAGACTTTGAACGCAGGTTCTCATTTTTCTTTGATTTTGATGCCGCCGCGTCTTTGACATCCATACAGGCACAAGCGCATGAAGTGATATTTGAGCGATTGACACAAGATATTTTTAATGCCTCTTTAGGCAATTGGTAAGTATGAACGTATCCGATTTTATACAGATTCTTCAAAAATCAAACACTATCCTCTCTCCTAAACAAACAAGGGAGTTGGAGGACATCATTGAAGAATATCCATATTTTCAGGCAGCACGTGCGCTGCACTTAAAAGGATTGAAAAATCTGGATAGTTACAAATACAACAATGCTTTAAAAATAACCGCCGCCCATACTTCGGATCGGGATGTACTTTTCGACTTTATCACTTCCCAAGAATTTGTTCAAAATAATATCGCAGATACTATTGCCGGAAGGGTTCCAACACTTCAAGATAAAAAAGCGGTTTCGGAAGAAATTACGCCCAATCCGGACACGGAAACCCTTTTGGGCGAATCCGAAGAAGCACTACCACAAAATGTCCAGGACGCTGAGCAAATATTACATCCTGAGCTTTTTGAATCAAAACAATCACCCACCGAAGATTCTGCACCAGAAGAATTAGAAGAACCAACTTCCTCAGAAGTCGACTTGGAAATTGGAAAACCTATTCCGTTTACCAAAAAGGAAAAACATTCGTTTACTGAATGGTTGCAGCTTACTTCTAACAATCCGGATGAGGATGAAGATATCACTTCAAAAAAAGAGCTGAAGAAAAAGCAGAAGTTCGACTTGTTGGACAAGTTTATTGAAAACAGGCCCAAGATTGTGCCCAATGAAGATTCCAAGTCAAAAGTCGATATTAAAGAGTCCTTAAAAATGGACAAAAACGAGTTGATGACGGAAACTTTGGCCAAGGTTTATCTGGAGCAGAAAAAGTATAAAAAAGCTATTCAGGCCTTCAAAATATTGAGTTTGAAATATCCGGAAAAAAGTGGTTTCTTTGCAGACCAAATTCGAGCAGTGAAGAAGCTGCAGAAAGAAAAAGATTAAGATAGAAAAATGAGCACGTTTACGATTTTTTTGATATTGATTATCATAGTATGCCTTTTGTTGGTTTTGGTAATCATGGTACAAAATCCAAAAGGAGGCGGATTGTCTTCTTCATTTGGCGGTAGCGGAAACCAAGTTGTAGGAGGAGTAAAAAAGACTGGAGATTTTTTAGATAAAAGTACATGGACCCTTGCTGCTTTATTGATTGTTTTGATACTAGCTTCCAATATTTCCCTTAAGGGAAGTTATAGCCAAGCAGATTCTAAACTTTTGCAAGGAGACGATATTGAGACTACGGTTCCAGAAACTGTTCCGGAAGAAGTTCCAACAGCAGATCCTACTGACACCATTAATTAAAAAATTAATGACAGAATAAATATATAATGCCAGCTTGAATGACAAGCTGGCATTTTTGTTTTAAAATCCTGTCAGTTTTCAAGTATTGGCATAATTTCTGTCCAAAGTTTCGAGAATTTTTAAAACAAATACCTAAAGATTAATAATATGGCTAAAGTTAACATTAAACCATTGGCAGACAGAGTTCTTATAGAGCCTGTTGAAGCTGAGACCAAAACAGCCTCTGGTATCATTATTCCAGATACTGCAAAAGAAAAACCACAAAAAGGAAAAGTAGTAGCTGTTGGCCCAGGAACCAAAGATGAATCCATGACTGTTAAGGTTGGTGACACTGTGCTTTATGGTAAATATGCAGGTACCGAACTAAAGCTGGACGGTTCTGATTATTTAATCATGCGTGAAAGTGACATTTTAGCAATTGTTTAATTAAAAAATCAACTAAGAAAAATGGCAAAAGATATTAAGTTCGATATAGAAGCACGTGATGGCCTTAAAAAAGGTGTGGATGCCTTGGCCAATGCTGTAAAGGTCACTTTAGGACCTAAAGGTAGAAACGTAATCATTAGTAAATCTTTCGGAGCTCCACAAGTAACCAAAGATGGTGTTACCGTGGCAAAAGAAATCGAATTGGAAGATGCCCTTGAGAATATGGGCGCTCAAATGGTAAAAGAAGTAGCTTCAAAAACCAATGACCTTGCAGGTGACGGAACTACTACGGCAACAGTACTTGCTCAAGCCATCGTAAAAGAAGGGCTTAAAAATGTTGCAGCTGGCGCAAACCCAATGGACCTTAAAAGAGGTATTGACAAAGCTGTTGAGGCTATCGTTGAGAACTTGTCAAAACAATCTAAAAAAGTTGGAGATTCCTCTGAGAAAATCAAGCAGATTGCAGCCATTTCTGCTAACAATGACGGAACAATAGGAGACTTGATTTCCCAAGCTTTTGAAAAAGTAGGCAAAGAAGGTGTGATTACCGTTGAAGAAGCGAAAGGAACCGATACTTATGTAGATGTTGTTGAAGGAATGCAGTTTGATAGAGGGTATCTATCTCCCTATTTCGTTACCGACTCAGAAAAAATGATCGCTGACCTTGACAACCCTTACATCTTATTGTTCGACAAGAAAATCTCCTCAATGAAGGATTTGCTTCCTGTCTTGGAACCGGTTGCTCAATCAGGAAAACCATTATTGATCATTGCAGAAGATGTTGACGGCGAAGCTTTAGCTACTTTAGTAGTGAACAAATTGAGAGGTTCATTGAAAATTGCCGCTGTAAAAGCTCCAGGTTTTGGTGACAGAAGAAAGGCCATGTTGGAAGATATCGCAATATTAACCAACGGTACGGTAATTTCTGAGGAAAGAGGATTCTCTTTAGAAACGGCAACTATCGATATGTTGGGAACAACAGAAAGAGTTACTATAGATAAAGACAATACTACAATTGTAAATGGGGCAGGCGCTGCCAAGAACATCAAGGCACGTGTTAACCAAATCAAATCACAAATAGAAACCACAACTTCTGACTACGACAAGGAAAAACTGCAAGAGCGTTTGGCCAAATTGGCTGGTGGGGTAGCCGTACTTTATGTTGGTGCCGCTTCCGAAGTAGAAATGAAGGAGAAAAAAGATCGTGTAGATGATGCCCTTCATGCTACAAGAGCAGCTGTTGAAGAAGGTATCGTTGCAGGAGGTGGAGTTGCCTTGGTTAGAGCCAAGTCAGTGCTTGCTAAAGTAGATACGGTAAACGAAGACGAGGCAACAGGATTACAAATTGTTGCCAGAGCCATTGAATCACCATTGCGCACAATTGTTGAAAATGCTGGTGGTGAAGGTTCTGTGGTAGTCGCTAAAATTTTAGACGGTAAAGCAGACTTTGGTTACGATGCTAAATCAGATAAATACGTTGAAATGATGAAAGCAGGTATCATTGACCCGAAAAAAGTAACGCGAGTTGCTTTGGAAAATGCCGCTTCTGTTTCTGGTATGATCTTGACTACTGAGTGTGCTTTGACAGACATTAAAGAAGATGCTCCAGCAATGCCTCCAATGGGCGGCGGTGGAATGCCAGGAATGATGTAATTCCTAAAATATAGTATAAAAAAGGCCCATGGTATACCATGGGCCTTTTTTATTGCCTCATTTTAATATACTTGTGCTGCCCAAATAAGTTGTTTGTACTTCCTCAAATGTCCTCTGTCTAATAGTTTCCAATGAGCCATTTTTATTGATTAATTTTTAGATTCAATAATTTCTTCCCATGAAGTACACAAAGTTTTATATCTCGATTTTTGTCCTGTTTTTGTTCACTTCGTTCACCAATATATCGGAAAAACAGAAACAACCTCCATTTGCCGTAATGGCCTATTACGTTCCCGAAAAGAATTACAATCCAGAGTTATTGCCATTAGATCAATTGACCCATATTATTTTTTCATTCACCAAGGTCATAGATGGCGAAATGAAATTCAACAACGAAAAAAACGGTGAAAAACTACAACAGCTAGTAGCCCAAAGGAAAAATCATCCCCATTTAAAAGTCATGATTGCCTGCGGAGGGTGGGGAGCAGATGGATTTTCAGATATGTCCCATACATCTGAAAACCGTAAAAAGTTTGTAGAAAGCGTTATTGAATTCAATAAAAAACACGACTTGGATGGAATTGATATCGATTGGGAATATCCTGCCATTCCAGCAGCAGATACTGGTGCACGACCAGAAGACAAGCAAAATTTCACCCTATTGATGAAAGAACTGCGCGAAGCCTTAGATGCTTTGGACAGGAAGCAAACTTTAACTTTTGCATCAGCCGGATGGAAACGTTATTACAAGAATATAGAGATAGGAGAAGTCATGAAGTATGCTGACTATATGAATGTAATGACCTACGATCAAATTGGTTCCACAGCACCATTCACAGGGCATCACACTGCCTTGGGTTTAATCCAGGAAAAAGATGTCGTTGACACCCCCGCATGGGAGTATGTGGATGAGCGAAGAAAAGCCTCTGAACAAGATCGCGGAGCCTATCAACCTCAATCCGCTGAAAAAATTGTGGCCTTTTGCATGGAGAAAGGAGTAAAAAGGGAGCAGATAATAATAGGTGCTGCCTTTTACGGAAGAGCATGGAAGGGTGTCCCGCCAGAAAATAACGGACTTTATCAAATGAACTCAGGCGCTCATATTGGATGGAGTACCTATAATCAAATTCGTGCAGAATTTGAACCCGACAAAAACTACAAAAGGTATTGGGATCCAATTGCTAAAGCGCCCTACCTATACAATGCTCAGGACAGTATTTTTATCAGTTATGACGATTCTACTTCGGTACGCTTGAAAACAGAATTCGCTTTGAAAAAAGAACTTGGCGGAATCATGTTCTGGCAATTGGGGAATGATACCAAAGAAAAGAACAGCCTCTTAAAGTCTATTTACGATGCATCAATCAAAAAGTAGCAAAGCAACCAACGACCATATCATAATGAAAAAGCAACGCGCATTGATCTTACTCCTTTTTGGACTTTGCATGGTTTCCTGTTCAGATAACGGGTTAACCCTTGCCAAAAGTGGAAAATCGAATTATCAAATTGTTGTTCCAACGGATGCAAGTGTGCAAGACAACAAGTCCGCTCAGATTCTTCAGGAATATCTCAAAAAAGTGAGCGGTACCGAACTGGCTATTGTCACTAAAGACAATCAAAATATAAAAAAAGGGAAAATCTATATTGGCAATACGGAAGAAGAAAAGCTTCACCCTGAAGAGGTAAGAATCAAGACCGTAAACAATGACCTGTTTATTTTCGGAGGTTCAGATTTAGCTACGCAAAATGCGGTATATGAATTTCTTGAAAGTCATTTAGGATGTAAATGGTATTCCCCAAAAGTAGAGTCCATTCCCATCCTGGAAACTGTGGCAATCGACGACATCAATTACAGTTATATCCCAGAAATTAATACTCGAACGGTCCATTCACGACTTTTTTATGAGAACCATGAATTTGCAGATCAGTTAAAAGTAACTTACGAGGCATTCCCATACTACGCGCCTACGGCAAGAGTCCACACATTTCACAGGTTTATGCCAGAAGAAATCTTCTACCGAACCAATCCGGAATATTATGCACTTCGTGATGGTAAAAGGTTGCCTACGCAATTGTGCCTGACCAATGACAAAGTATTGGAAATCGTGAAAGATTCTGTTGCAGCTCATTTCGATAGACATCCTAACGCAACAGTTATCTCGGTAAGTCAGGATGACAATCAGCAACATTGCCAATGTGATAATTGTTCTAAAATAGATACTAAAGAAGGAAGTCCGGCGGGCACTATGATTCATTTTGTGAACGACGTGGCCAAAGCATTTCCAGACAAAACCATATCAACATTAGCATATCAGTATACCCGAAAACCGCCAAAAGTAAGACCAGTAGACAATGTTCTTATAACGCTTTGTTCCATCGAATGTGATAGAAGTGCTCCTATAGCCGAAAAGTGCACAGATTTTGCGGACGATCTCACTGGGTGGGGAAAACTTACCGATAATATCCGAATTTGGGATTACACCACTCAGTTCACCAACTTTTTATCTCCATTCCCGAACATTAAAACATTACAGCCTAACATCCATTTGTTCAGAAATAATAATGCCAAATGGGTTTTTGAACAGCACAGTAACAATCCAAGCGAGCTTTTTGAACTTCGGTCCTACATGACGGCCAAGTTGCTTTGGAACCCTAGTTTGGATTTTGATTCCCTTCTTACAGAGTTCACTAATGGATATTATCATGAAGCAGGTCCGTTCGTAAAACAATATGTAGATTTAATACATTCCAAAATCAAGGAAGACCCAGAGTTTTTCCTTTTCTTATATGGAGACCCTTCCGAAGCCTTTTCATCCTATTTAAGTCCAAGTTTATTGGAAGAGTATTCCGCTTTATTTGATCAAGCAGAAAAAGCTGTAACGGACAAGCCTGAAGTAGTTCAAAGAGTTAAAATGGCTCGAATGGGGGTAGATTATGCGGTTTTGGAGGCGTGCAGAAAGAATCTTACCGACAACTATAGTTTGATGATTACAAGTGAAGATTACAAACAGACCATTAATCCTATGGTGGCCTCTTTGTTGGATAACTTCATTAATACCGCTCGTAAAAACAACATCACTTTGATGAACGAAATGGGCTTTACCATAAATGAGTATGCTTCAAATTATATGTCGGCCTTGAAAATTGCACAGAAACCCAACAAGGCAAAAGGTAAGAAAGTTGCCAGTTTGACGAAACCAAAAAAGTATGCCGATGAAGACCCTATGGTCTTGACTGACAGTGCTCTCGGAGGCAGTAGTTTTTATGCCAACTGGTTGGGGTATGAAGGAAATAATATGGAAGTTGTTGTCGATTTAGGAGAAAAGCAACATATCAGCAGTATTTCAATGGCCTTTTTACAAGTGACCAATCATGTAGTCTTCTTCCCTTCATCAGTTACTTATTATGGTTCATCAGACAACGTTAACTTTACTATGTTGGGAAATCTAAAAAACCCCGCTCCTTTGACCAAGAAAAGCAAGGTCAACGACATTCATTACTTTGATTTAAAATTCGAGCCTACGGAGGTTAACTACATCAAAGTTGTGGCTCAAAATACGGAAACTCCCTATTGGCATCATGCCGCCGGTTTACCCTCTTGGGTTTTTGCCGATGAGATTATTATTGATTAAAACCAAGAAAATGCAACAACGCCTGTCTTTTATTATACTTCTTTGTATATGCTTCACTTTTGCATCAAAACAAGGATTTGGTCAAGCAGTTTATGAAGATGAACGTTATGTACCTGAAACAGATCCTTTGGTACTGAAAAAACTGGAAGATTGGCAAAATCTTAAGTTTGGGTTATTAATGCATTGGGGAGCCTACAGTCAATGGGGTATTGTAGAATCCTGGTCCATTTGCCCAGAAGAATATGGCTGGTGCGAACGCAAAAAGGGTTCAAATCCGAATAATTATACTACCTACAAAAAAGAATATGAGAGCCTTAGAAAAACGTTTAATCCGATTAAATTTAATCCAGACAAATGGGCCAAGGCTGCAAAATATGCAGGCATGAAATATGTGGTTTTTACCACGAAGCACCATGATGGGTTTTCAATGTTCGATTCAAAATATACTGATTACAAAATCACCGACCCACAGACTCCTTTTTCCTCACACCCCAAAGCAAACATTACTAAGGAGATTTTTGATTCTTTCAGAACGGAAGACTTCTGGGCGGGAGCATACTTTTCAAAACCGGATTGGCACGAACCATCTTATTGGGACCCCTATTATCCTCCTCGTGATAGAAACGTAAACTATGAACCCGAATCCAATCCCGAAAAATGGCAGGAATTTGTCGATTTCACTCATAACCAAATTCTGGAATTACTTTCCGATTATGGCAAAGTAGATATTCTGTGGTTAGACGGTGGCTGGGTGGCCAAAACACCCAAATCGCAAATAACAAGTTGGTACGACCAACAATTGAAGAATAATGAAAATGGGTATCTAAAACATCGAATAATCAACCAAGACATTAAAATGGATAAATTGGTGGAAAAGGCCCGAGTAAAACAACCCGGGTTGATTGTTGTAGATCGTGCAGTTCACGGCAAAAACCAAAATTATCTAACACCCGAGAACAGAGTTCCTGAAAAACCACTGCCCTATCCATGGGAATCATGTATCATTGCTGGTGGAGGATGGTCCTATACATTTAATGCAAAATATATGTCAGGTCGTGAAGCTGTGCATACCCTTGTTGACATAGTGGCAAAGGGCGGTAATCTTCTTTTGAATATAGCTCCAAGTCCAGAGGGCGAATGGGATGATGGGGCCTATCAATTGCTCAGGGAAATAGGAGATTGGATGAGTGTAAACGACAAGGCCATTTACAATACCCGGGCTATGGCACCATTCAAGTTTGACAATGTTTGTGTTACTTCAAATGTTGATGAAGAAACCATCAACCTTATTTATTTGGTGGAAGAAAATCAAACCGAACTCCCAAATGAGATAGTTTTTACAGAATATGAGGGTAAAAAGTCCCCTAAAGCAAAAATATTAGGGTTAAACACCCGATTAAAATCATCGTTATCTGCAAAAGGGCTAACTATAAAGCTACCTGAAAACCTAAAGTCACAGCTTTTAAAGACAAGTGCTTTTACGATTCAATTGAAATAGGGAAATCTGAATTTTCAAAACTACATCAAAAGCATTCCAAATGCCATCACCAGCATTATAGCATTTTCAATGAATGTTGCCTCTGTCATTGGCAGATTTAAAGCTGTCCCTAAACAGGCGCAACGAATACTTCGCTTATCCAATAAAGATTTGGTCACTCCAACTGTGGTAATTCCTAAAATAACAATGGTAATAACTAAAGCGGCGGTGACCTGAATGCGCATCAAAAACAAGAGACCCAAACCTAATTCCAAGAAGGGATATATCCAGCCGTATGCTGGCAACACCTTGGCCAATGGGTCATACATTTTAAAACTCTCGGGAAAGCCTTTTAAGTCCAAAAATTTAAAAAAGCTAAAAACGATATAGAACAACCCCATAAAATCGAGCATGGCTTCACCAAGGTCCCAATTTTGGTAATTCAACAGTATTGAAGCTCCAAAAAGATATATAAAAATCAAAAACAATGGGCGCAATTGCGCCCATTTCGATTTTTCGCCCATCATTTCTCCAACGGTGGAAATCCTTTCCGTTTGGGTTTTAAAAATTCCATACTTTTCAGGCAACACTGCACTAAAATCTTCTAAAGAAATGTGTCGCTCCATCGTAATATTAGCGGAAGAAGTTTCTAAATCCACGCTAACATCAGAGACACCTTCAAGTCCAGAAAGCTTTTCCTTAACGGATGCTACACATCCTCCGCATGTCATTCCTGTAATAGTATACGAATGCTTCATCTAGTGCTGATTGTGATGCTGCTGGCTGTCATCAGTATCATCCTCGCGGTATTTGCAACAGGGATGAATGTTGTCATAAGCTTCTTGGGTAGCTTTTAACTCCTTGGTATCATGTCCAGCGGCAACTAAGGCAGTCTTTATTTTCATGGGATCGGTCTTTCTTTCATCAACCACTAACGACAATTGGTGTGAAGGAATATCCCATAGCGCATATTTGACCCCAGGAACGCCCAAAGCGGCTTTCTCGATTCGCATTTTGCACATTTCACATTTGCCGTCTACCTCAAATGCCATTTTTTTGTTCTTTTCCTGCGCAAAACCAATGGTTGAAACCAGTAAGCAAATTGCTATTAAAACGCTATTTTTCATCTTTGTTTTATTTTAATTTATTAGGATTTAAATCTAAAACCTGCATACACCATCCGTCCAAAAATTGGGGCATATACTATGGTTGTGTCAAAATTTGTTCCAAAAGGATCATCAGAGCCTAAAACTGGATTATCTTGTCTAAAATTAGTCAAATTCTCACCTCCTACATAGACCTCAAACTTCTTTGAAAAGACTTTAGTTACCTGAGCATTCATTAAACTATATCCTTCCGCAAAATCTCCTAATTGAAAATTAACAGGATTTGAAGAAGTGTTGGGCAATCGCTGTTCTCCAAGAGCATGTAAGGTATAATCGAAGCGCCATTGCGACCCATTTTCAGTTGGTGTTGTGTTATAACCAATATTCGCAAAATAACGATGTCTGGCTTGTAGCGGTTTCTGCAAAAGCCCGGTTTGATAGTCGGTTTTTACATCATAGAATTTATAAGCCGTCCGCAATTCTACATTGGGCAGTACTTCGTGATTCAATTCAACCTGCAAACTGTTCGCATAACTTTTTCCATCCAAATTGGAGAAAATCACCTCATCCGGATTTTCCCAATCTACCACAATTTGATTGTCGAAATCGGTCCGGTAGAAATCAACAGAAAAATTTCCAGGTCTTTCAAATAATGAAAATCCCTGAATAAAGCTGATACCATAATTCAAGGCTTTTTCTGGGTCAAAACCGTAAATATCGCCCCCATTCCCATTAAGTTGAATTGTTCTGGATGAAGCAAACAATCTTTGATTTTCAGCAAAAATATTGGCAGCTCTTCTTCCAATACCAAAAGACCCTCGTAAACTTCCTTTTTCCCAAGGTGTGTAACGGATATGAAATCTTGGCGTAAAAAATGTCCCCAATCGATTGTGCGTATCCAGCCGAAGGCCTGCGGTAAAACTCAACTTTTCCAAATTGGAATAGCTGTATTCAAAAAACGCTCCTGCGGATGTGTCAGTTCGATTAAACTCTTGACTGTTTACCAATTCATCGTATCCATCATAAGCGAATGTCAATCCCGTTTTGAACTTGCTTTTGGTATTTCCAATGATTGAGTTGAAAATTAGATTGGTATAAATGCTCTCATGATCAATATTATAAATATTGAAACCATAATACGAATCTTGTTTATGGCTGCTGTATGACGTCTGAAAACCAAAACTTTGATAGGGTAGTTCCGGAAAAACATACCCTAATTTTACTGAGCCATCAAACCGTTGTGTGTCAATTTCACTACCCCAAGCGTTTGTGGTGAATCTGTCTGTATCCGGGTTAAAATCCGTTTGCCCAATCTGCTTTTCATCATTCAAATAGCGGAGATTAAAAAAGCTCACCCATCCTTTCTCTGCATTTTGATATTGCCAACGACTCATAATGTTAATCTGATTAGCCAAAGGATTGTCCAAAAAGCCATCATCATTATTATCTACCTCAATATCCCTTCGATTACCATGCAAGTACAGTCCTGTACTCCATTTATCCGATAATTTTGTATTGAAATGTGTATTCAGTTCCAGCCTGCCATTCAGGTTTGCATATCCGTTCACAAAGACTGGAGTATCAGTCAATGGTTTCTGCAATTCCGTGTTGATCTGCCCTGAAATACTTTCATAGCCATTTACCACGCTTCCAGCTCCTTTGGTAATTTGAATGCTTTCCACCCATGTTCCAGGTGTAAAGGTCAAACCATAAGTTTGCGAAGCTCCACGAACCATTGGGATGTTCTCTTGGGTAATCAACAAATAAGGACTGGTAAGTCCCAGCATCTGAATTTGTTTGGTCCCTGTAAGTGCATCATTAAAATTGACGTCAATCGCGGGGTTGGTTTCAAAGCTCTCCGACAGGTTACAGCATGCGGCCTTCAAAAGTTCTGCGCTATTTACGGTAACCACATTTTGGGTAGAGAAAAAGGTCTTTTGTACGGCATCGCGTTCTTTTTCTACCACAACTTCGTCCAATTGATTGGAAGGCACCAACCAGTGATGCACCATCTTTGGTTCATTGATGGTCAATGTATCTGTCTTGAACCCCACAAAACTTATCACAAGCTTGTTGTAATCCTTGGAATACGGGATGCTAAAGGTTCCATTTTCTTTGGTAATCGTCCCTATTTGGGAATTTAACCAGTACACATTGGCTCCAGCTAGTCCAATATGCTTGTTTTCTGCATTGGCCTCCATAACCATACCTTCAATTTTATCTTGAGCGGTCAGTAGCATGGGAAGCCAAAAAAGTAGTATTAAAATATGTTTCATTGTATGTATTGAATAATTTTTGAAATAACAATCTGTTCCCGAATCACGTGAAACGGGTAAATCATCAAAATTCAATACATCAAATCAAGAAGACTTGGTCCAGCACTTGTATGTCCTTGACCAAAATGGGAGGAGGATATTTTTCGTGGGGAACAGGTAGTTCCTCAACGGGCACAAACAAATCAAGATAAGAATGGGTAAAGACCACCAAAAAGGTTTGGTGCTCTAAATCCAAATCGTACCAGGAAAGCTTTAAATCATCTTGCCCTTTCAACGTGAAAGATTCATCATCACAGCAGTGGTTTTCACCAGCATCCGTCCCCATTGCCTTCATTGCCTCTTCCATGCCACAGTCATCAGCATGGGCAAAGAACGAAACGTCCATTACTCTTCCCATGCACAAATGTTTATCCACCGTCCACGAAACCGTAGACAGTAACACCATAAGTGCCAAGAAGATAGAACCGCTATTGCGAAAAATCTCTTTCACGCTACAAAATTACAATTTATTTGTATTTGTCTTAATTTCAAGATGATTCCTTAACGAAACTTTAGGCTATAAATATTGTAATTTTTCCTTTTTCACATAGACTAAAAAGTCCTTTTCAAATACATTTGCAAAAAAAATTCAATGCTCACATCTCTAAAACCAAAGGTAACCACCATACTATCTAATAACGTGGAAAGTGTGGAAAATCGTCTAACCGAGCTTTGCAAACTGCTTAGCGATTCTGTGGAGTATTATGATTGGGTTGGTTTTTATTTTAAAAATGGGGATAAAGAAGAGCTAAAATTGGGGCCTTATGTTGGTGAGCCCACCGACCACACTATTATCCCCTTTGGGAAAGGTATCTGCGGACAGGTCGCCGTAAGCAATGAAAACTTTGTGGTACCAGATGTTGCCGCACAGGATAACTATATTGCCTGCAGCATTACCGTGAAGTCCGAAATCGTAGTTCCCTTATTCAAAAATGGTGAGAACATCGGTCAAATTGATATTGATTCCAACACCCCGGACCCATTTACAGAAGAGGACGAACGTTTTTTGGAATTTGTAAACCAAGAAGTATCACAAATTCTTTAAAACTAGTGCCATATTGTTGATAACCCGACTCATTTTTTAGGTTCAAAAAAATTACTTTTGTGTGCTTAATAAATTGATTTTTAAGACACAAAATGAGCACCACCAAAAAAGCAGTCGCAGCACTTATTTCCGTTTTCCACAAAGACGGATTGGAACCTATTGTAAAGAAATTGGATGAACTTGGTGTAACCCTATACTCAACCGGGGGCACGGAGAAATTTATTCGTGATTTAGGCATCAATGTTGTTCCCGTTGAAGAAGTTACCAGTTATCCTTCAATATTAGGAGGGCGGGTAAAAACACTTCACCCAAAGGTTTTTGGTGGAATTCTTAACCGTCAGGACAATGATAGCGATGTTGCCCAAATGGAAGAATTTGAAATTCCGCAGTTGGACATCGTTATTGTGGATCTATATCCTTTTGAAAAAACTGTGGCAAGTGGAGCCTCTGAACAAGATATTATTGAAAAAATAGATATTGGTGGAATCTCTTTGATACGAGCTGCAGCCAAAAACTTCAAAGATGTGCTTTGCGTTTCATCAATGGAAGATTACGAAGACTTTCTTACTGTGATTTCCGAAGGAAACGGCTCAACCACAATCGAAGATCGCAAGCGTTTTGCCTCTAAAGCTTTTAATATTTCCTCGCATTACGATTCGGCCATTTTCAATTATTTCAATGCAAATGGTGAAGAAACTGCGCTTAAAATCAGTGAGCAAAATGGAAAAGTGCTTCGCTATGGTGAAAATCCACATCAAAAAGGATATTTCTATGGTGATTTTGAAGCCATGTTCACCAAATTACACGGTAAGGAGCTTTCATACAACAACCTTTTAGATGTTGATGCCGCTGTAAATCTTATGGGCGAGTTTAAGAATGACGACCCCACTTTTGCCATTCTAAAGCACAACAATGCTTGTGGCTTGGCCCAGCGTAAAACCATACACCAAGCTTATGTGGATGCCTTGGCCGGAGACCCAGTTTCTGCTTTTGGTGGAATTTTGATTTCCAACGTTGAAATCGATGCCCCTACAGCGGGGGAAATACACAAACTGTTCTGCGAAGTGGTCATTGCTCCATCTTATTCCGATGAGGCTTTGGAAATTCTAAAAGGCAAAAAGAACCGTATCATCCTTATCCAAAATGAAGTTGCGCTTCCGGAAACTTTGGTCAGAACATGCTTGAATGGTGTTTTGGTCCAAGACAAGGATTTTAAAACGGATACCGCTGAAGAGTTGCAATCCGTCACCGATAAAAAACCATCTTCAGAGGAAATCGAAGATTTAATATTTGCCTCTAAACTTTGTAAGCATACAAAAAGTAATACTATCGTACTTGCCAAGAACAAACAACTTTGCGCTAGCGGAACAGGTCAAACCTCAAGAGTTGATGCATTGAACCAAGCAATTCATAAGGCAAAATCCTTCAATTTTGAGTTGGAAGGCGCTGTTATGGCCAGTGATGCTTTCTTCCCATTCCCCGATTGTGTTGAGATTGCGGATAAAGCAGGAATAAAAAGTGTGATTCAACCCGGAGGTTCCATAAAGGATCAATTGAGCATTGATTATTGCAACAAAAATGGATTGGCAATGGTAATGACCGGGACTCGACATTTTAAACATTAATTTTAGTACATTAGCCGATAAAATTTACCGTTAATCCGAAAAACCAACGCTTTTTATGGGATTTTTTGATTTCATGACCGAGGAGATTGCCATTGACCTTGGTACTGCAAACACCCTGATCATTCATTTAGATAAAGTTGTAGTTGACAGTCCATCCATTGTGGCCCGAGATAGAATATCCGGGAAAATTATTGCAGTAGGAAGGGAAGCCAACATGATGCAGGGAAAAACCCACGAAAATATTAAGACCATCCGGCCTTTGAAGGATGGTGTAATTGCCGATTTTGATGCTTCGGAAAAGATGATCAATATGTTCATCAAAAATATTCCGGCATTAAAGAAAAAATGGTTTCCACCAGCATTACGAATGGTCATCTGTATTCCCTCTGGGATTACTGAAGTTGAAATGCGTGCGGTACGTGAATCCGCAGAACGTGTTAATGGTAAAGAAGTTTATTTGATTCATGAACCTATGGCCGCTGCAATTGGTATCGGTTTGGATATTATGCAGCCCAAAGGAAACATGATTGTTGATATAGGGGGTGGAACAACAGAAATTGCGGTGATTGCCCTAGGAGGAATTGTATGTGATAAATCGGTGAAAATTGCAGGTGATGTATTTACCAACGATATTATTTATTACATGCGTACCCAGCACAACCTATATGTTGGAGAGAGCACGGCAGAAGCGATAAAAATAGAGATTGGTTCAGCCACTGAGGACTTGAAGTCTCCACCGGACGATAAATCAATCCAAGGTAGGGATCTTTTGACCGGGAAACCGAAACAAGTTCAGGTTTCTTATCGCGAGATTGCAAAAGCACTCGACAAGAGTATTTTAAGGGTTGAAGATGCTGTAATGGAAACGCTTTCCCAAACTCCACCAGAGCTTGCAGCAGATATTTACAACACAGGAATTTATCTTGCTGGGGGAGGGTCAATGTTAAGGGGGCTTGACAGAAGACTTTCCCAAAAAACAGATTTACCAGTTTATATCGCAGAAGATCCATTAAGGGCAGTTGTTCGTGGTACGGGTATTGCGCTTAAGAATTTGGAGCGATACAAAAGTATATTGATAAAATAATTCGGTTACCGAAACCGTTTTGGGGCCATTTGAAAGTTTGCGGACTTTCCTAATGATACGATTGCATGCAGCGCATCATCAATTTTATTTTAAGTTATAGAAATGCTTTTCTCTATGGCTTTCTATTGGTCATTTCTTTGAGTTTGACCATTCGCTCCCACTCCTATCACCAGTCCAAATTTTTCAATTCCTCTAAGTGGTTAACCGGGAATATCTATGGAATATCAGCCAATATTTCTTCTTATTTTGGTCTTAGGGAAGAAAACGAGCGTTTAGTTCAAGAAAACGAGCGTTTGCGAAAGTTGCTTTTCAATCCAGAACAAGAAATTACCCAACAAGCTGATACAACAAGCATCAATTATGCGGTAATCAGTGCAAATCTGATTAAAAACAGTTTTGCTTCTCCAAGAAACTATCTCACTATTGACAAGGGCAGAAATCAAGGGGTGACCCAAGATATGGGTGTAATCACCACAGAAGGTATTTTGGGTATTGTGGAAAATGTTTCTTCAAATTTTGCCACCGTCCAAAGCGTTTTGAATACAAAGTCAAGCATAAACGCAAAAATTAAAAACTCCGAGTATTTTGGCTCTCTGGAATGGAATGCGGAGGACTATTCTGTTGCGCAATTGATAGACATACCCCGATTGGTGCCTTTGGTGGTAGGAGATACCATTGTAACAGGAGGAATGTCAAGTATCTTCCCAGGAAACATACCTATCGGAGTAATTAAAAAATATGACCTTAATACCTCCAAGAGTTTTTACAATATTGATGTGGCGCTGTTCAACGATATGGCCAACATCAAAAATGTATATCTAATCAACGACAAAAGCAGAGAGGAAATTAAAGAACTGGAAGCACTCACTGAGGATGAATAACACGATTTTCTTAAATACACTTCGTTTTGCCTTGCTTGTGCTTACCCAAGTATTGATTTTCAACACCCTAAATTTTATGGGGTTCATCAACCCTTTGGTGTATGTAATTTTCTTCTATTGGTATCCTCTAAAAAGTAACCGCGCAGTATTTATGATAACCTCTTTTTTTCTAGGATTTATCATAGACATCTTTTCAGATACCCTTGCAATCCACTCTGTTGCGGCCCTAACCGTTGCTTACGTAAGACCTGTAATTATGCGGTTTTGCTTTGGGGTAAATTACGAGTTCCAAAATTTTAGTTTCAAGAACACGACCAAAGTTCAACGAATCACCTTTTTAGCACTTTTGATATTGGTTCATCAAATAGTTTTCTTTTCGTTGGAAGTTTTGAGTTTATCACATATCCTATTAATTTTAAAAAAGGTATTAACCACAGGTATAGTAACTTTGATATTGTGTACGCTTTTTAGTTCACTTTTTAGTCCTAAAAGCGAATAAATAGGCTGTTGTTTCGTTGAAATATATATGACCCAAACGAACAAAATATAATTGTCCATGAAAAAACTGCTACTTTCTTCCATTGTTGTTATCATTGGATTCACTTTTATAGGGAGGCTTTCATATTTGCAGCTTTTTCGATTTTCTCCAGATCAAGTGCTGGAAGATCCAGCAATTAAAAAGATTTATGACTATCCGGAGCGCGGTTATATCTATGACCGAAATGGGGAGTTAATGGTTGGAAACCAACCTGCCTATGACGTCATGGTCATTCCTCGTGAGGTAAAACCTTTAGATACCCTTGAATTCTGTAATCTTTTAAAAATTGATAAAGACCAATTCATCAAAAAAATGAAAAAGGCTAGGGTTTATTCCCCTAGACTTCCCTCTGTTTTGGTGCCGCAATTATCGAAAGAAGATTATGCCCGACTTCAAGAAAAAATGAGGCATTTTGAAGGCTTCTATATCCAAAAAAGGTCTTTACGTTATTATACCACAAATAGCGCAGCAAATGTCTTGGGTTTCATTAGTGAAGTAAATGAATGGGAGCTGAAAAACAATCTATATTATGTTGCTGGAGAACTCAAAGGCAGAAAAGGAGTTGAAGAACAATATGAAGAACTCCTGAGAGGTCGAAAAGGCGTAAAACATATTCAAAAAGATAGATTTAATAGGGATATTGGTCCTTACAAAGGAGGAAAATTGGATACTCTTCCCGAACAGGGAAAAGAAATCCATATTACTTTGGATAAAACCCTGCAAGAATATGGGGAACGATTGATGCATGGAAAAAGAGGTGGCATTGTTGCCATTGAACCTAAGTCTGGGGAGATACTGGCCATGATATCAGGTCCAACCTATAACCCTGCACTTTTGGTAGGTCGCGAGAGGTCCAGAAACTATACCAAGTTGCATTATGACACCATCGCCCAACCTCTGTTTGATCGTTCAATATCAGCTGAGCCCTCACCTGGATCCCCTTTTAAAACTTTGAATGCTTTAGTTGCGCTGCAAGAAGGAGTAATTGACCAAAAAACAAAGTTTAGGTGTTACAATGGTTTTTATGTGGGTAATCAGAAGAAAGGTTGCCACTGCGGAGGTGGAGTCCGCAATATGAATTCAGGAATCTATCAATCTTGTAACGCTTATTTTGCTGGAACCTTTAGAAAGATATTTGAAAAATACCCCACAACCGATGAGGGTATGGATATGTGGGAAAAACATATGAAAAGTTTTGGTCTCGGAGGTTATTTAGGTACGGACATCCCCACTGGAAGACCAGGAAGAATTCCCGGAAAAGCTTTTTACGATAAATGGTATGGCGATGGAAGTTGGGCTTCTTCAACCATTATTTCAAATTCCATTGGACAAGGAGAAGTTGCTGCCACTCCATTACAGCTAGCTAATATGGCAGCTGCAATTGGTAACAGGGGATACTATTACACCCCACATGTTCTCAAAACGGTAGGAAATATGGGCGCTATTGACCCAAGATATACCGAACCTCATTATACAACCATCGACCGTGAATTTTTTGAGCCGGTTATAGAAGGCATGGCTAATGTTTATAAATATGGAACGGCTCGATGGGTGCAGATTCCAGGAATTGAAATAGCAGGAAAAACCGGGACAGTAGAAAACTTTACTCGAGTGAATGGAGAACGCATGCAATTAACCGACCACTCTGTTTTTGTGGCTTTTGCACCTGTTGATAATCCCAAAATTGCTATAGCCGTCTATATTGAAAATGGTTATTACGGCTCCCGCTATGCGGGCCATATAGCCTCATTGTTGATTGAAAAATATATAAAAGGGGATATCACAAGAAAAGATTTGGAAAAACGAATGCTTGAAAAGACCTTGGAACATGAATATGCCAAACCCTACAGCGGCGAACCTTTCAAGATAAACGAGTATGTCTGGTAGGGGTATTTTTGGGCGGATTGACTGGTTAACCGTTTTTATATATGCCTTTTTGGTTTTTATTGGATGGGTCAATATTTACTCCACCACCATGACAGAGGCCAGTACCTCAATTTTTGATTTCTCTACACTCTACGGGAAACAACTTTTTTTCATTGGACTGGCATTCGCAGGGATCATCTTTGTTCTTTTTATAGAAACCAATTTTTTTGAGCGTTTTGCTTCCATCTTCTATATCATAGCCATGTTGTTATTGCTTGGGTTGTTTGTTTTCGGAAAGACGATAGCCGGTGCAACTTCTTGGTACGATTTGGGCTTTTTCAATTTACAGCCTTCAGAGCTGGCCAAAGTTGCAACCGCCCTAGCACTGGCCAAATATCTGAGTGATATACAAACAGATATTAAAACCCGCAAGCATCAACTTTATGCACTGATCATAATACTCTTACCGGCCTTATTGATTCTGCCGCAACCAGATCCAGGAAGTTCATTGATTTACTTTTCCCTGTTTTTTGTGTTGTTCAGAGAAGGCTTCCCCTTATACTATTTAGGGATATTGGTAATTGCAGTTGTACTCTTTGCGACAACCTTAATGTTCGGAACAGTTTGGGTAGGAATTGGACTTGGAATCTTGACGGTTTTGATTTTTACCTTTAAAAGAGCCACTACAAAGATTCCTATTCTACCATTTGCTCTGGTTCTTATTGTTTCCATTCTGTTTTCATTATCCGTAGGGTTTGTTTTTGAAAATGTCTTTGAGCAGCGTCACCGAGATCGTTTCGCCCTTTGGTTGAGTTTGGAAAAGGACGAAGGAAAACTTGAAGAAATCAGAAAAACCATTGGTTATAACACGTATCAATCTGAAAAAGCCATTGAATCTGGCGGTTTTTTTGGAAAAGGTTTTTTGGAGGGTACACGAACCAAGGGAGATTTTGTTCCGGAGCAACATACCGATTATATTTTCAGTTCTGTCGGAGAAGAATGGGGGTTTGCCGGAACAACAGCAGTTATTTTGCTGTTCTCCATCTTATTCCTTAGGTTGATTTTTATAGCAGAGCGGCAGAAAAACGATTTTAGTAGAATGTATGGTTATGGGGTTATTTCCATTTTGTTCATTCACTACTTTGTCAATATTGGAATGGTAATCGGACTATTACCGACCATTGGGATTCCCTTGCCTTTTTTCAGTTACGGAGGCTCCGGGTTGATTTTCTTTACAATGCTTCTTTTTATTTTTCTGAAGTTGGATTCAAACCGACTTAAAGACGGGATTTAGAAAGTCCAGTTTGAAGCGTCAACTTTTTCTTCAACTTTTTTCTGCCAATCCATGGACTGCTTCTCAAAAAAGTTGATAGAGGTCATTTCTTCCAATTCGTCTATGGGCACCAAAAAACTCTTGAGCGGAGCTGAACTCTCCTTATGTGGAATTAAAAAACAAAGCACCTTAACTGAATTCCCATCCTTTCGATACACAATTTTGTAAAATGCGTTGGGAACATCTACATCTTCCTCCCCGATTTCTTCCAATCCATTTGCTAATACCCCTCCGGTAATAATTGACAAATCGCCATACTTTTTGCACCAATACCGCACCTTTTGTTCTAATCTATTCCAGATACCAGCATTAAAATGTTTATCCTGTGGAACTATGTTACTGGTATAAAAAGTTTCATTGTAAGCCTGTTCTGAAAAACGTCGATCCCCCGCTGGACATAAATGTCCTCTGTCATAACCTGATCCTTTGTAATTTCTCCAATCGGCAGATTTGGTGCGTATCTTAGGATCTTCTATAAAATACGGTCTTTTCCTATCGTCATAGGTCAAATGCGACTTGCTTAATTTGTACGCTACCCATTCAGCTTGCTCATGTGGCTCACTATATGACAGCATAAAGTGCTGATGCTTGACTATATCATTTGTAGAAGAGCTTGGCAAAAAATCCTCATTGAAAGATGTGGTCACCGCATCTACTTCTGGTTTGGAATAGGTATCAGGCGTATAAAAGTTCTCAAATATCCAAAAACCGACAACACATACTAATAGGAGAATTGTATAGATGGTTTTGTTCTTCATTTTCAGGTTTCCGCAAAACTAACTAACTATTTAAAATAAAAAAGGCCGGCTTGTAAAGCCGACCTTTTTTTATTCTTTTTTGTACTTATCCTTTAACACTGGCAAGTTTTCTTTCGCTGTTTTTGATATTGTTCAATTGCAGGTCACGTAGCACGTTTATTGCTTCTTCAACATAAAGGTCTTTCGCCAAATTTTTATGCCAACGATCTCTTTTTTCTCTTAAAACTGGATCTTGGGTAAACAATTCGGTTTCATACTTCAACGATTCGAATGTCAATTTAGAGTCATATTCCCTAAGGCTTTTAAATTGCTCAGACCTTTTTTTCGCTTGACTTTCACGTACTTTATAGTCATCATAATTTAAGGAAACCACTGTTTCATCTTGCTGTTCTTTCAACCACTTAGCATTTTCTTCAATAAGTCCTATGTACTTATTCCCTGCCATTCTTGCTTTACTATTGGCCACCGTGGTCTCAAAATCTATGTATCCATCCCATATTTTATAATCCGCCGGAGTTATTTTATCCCAACCTAGTGGGTTCTCTTGGTCTCTTTCACCCAAATCGATATAGCTGTATCTGTCCGGAACAACAATATCACTCTTTACTCCTTCCAATTGCGTTGACCCGCCATTGATTCTGTAGAATTTTTGGGTAGTAAGTTTGATAGCGCCCAAATCTCCATGCTCATTGCTTCGGACAATGTTATCCAAAGGAATCACATTCTGTACGGTTCCCTTTCCAAAGGTCTGCTTACTTCCAATAACAACGGCTCTTTTATAATCTTGCATAGCTGCAGCTAAAATCTCAGAAGCCGAAGCTGATAATTCGTTGACTAAGATTACCAAAGGTCCATCCCATTGAATTCTTTCGTCTTTATCTTCGTGCACTTCTTTTCTTTGGCCAGAAGATCGCACTTGAACAACAGGTCCATCTTTTATGAACAACCCGGCCATCTCAACCACGGTTTTTAGAGAACCTCCTCCATTATCGCGAAGATCAAGGACAATTCCCTCAACACCTGCTTGCTTTAGACGTTCAACCTCTTTGGCAACATCTGTAGCGGCATTACGTTCTGTATAGTCCTCAAAGTCAACATAGAATTTGGGTAAATTGATCAAACCATATTTATGGTCTTCTCTTTCTACCGTTGCTGATTTGGCATAGGCTTCCTCGAGCAATACCACATCACGGGTAATGGAAACAATCTCGATTGTACCATCAACTTTTCGAACGGTAAGATCAACGATTGTCCCTTTTGGGCCTTTTATCAATTTGATGGCGTCATCAAGTCGCATACCCACTATATCGATAGGTTCTTCCCCTTCCTGGCCTACTTTTAGAATTTCATCCCCTACTTCAAGACTTTGATCCCTCCAAATTGGGCCTCCGGAAATAATCTCCATGATTCTGGCACCTTCCGGTTTTTTCTGCAACCTGGCTCCAATTCCCTCAAACTTACCAGACATTCCAATATCAAATTTCTCTTTATCGTCCGGAGCAAAATAAAAGGTGTGTGGGTCAAATTCATCCACTATGGTATTGATATACTGCACAAACCAATCTTTACGCTCAAGGTCATCTATAAAATCAAAGAATTCATCCAAAGTATTCAAAGTATTCTCCCGAGCTTCTTTCTCGGTCAAATTCCTATCAATTTTATTGGAAATAGACTGAAAGGTCATTACCTCTGCAACTTCATCATCTTCTGGGGTTCCATTGATTTCTATAATTCGATTTTCAACCTTGCCATCAAAAACACCTAAAGTGTTGTATTTAAGTTGTTTTCTCCATCTTTCCTTCAGCTGCTTTTTGTTAGCTGCAAATTCTTGGTCTTTATAATCAATGTTGATTTCCTCTTGAAGTGTATAATCAAATGGTTGTGATAATACTTCTTTGTAGATTTCCTTTGCATCTCCCATTCGTTTCTTCAATCTCTGATAAACAATATTGAAAAAAGTGATATCCGTGTTTCTGATTTCGTCATCGATCATAAATCGATACTTTTCGAACTCTCTGATGTCACTCGCCAAAAAGTATCTTTTTGTTGGGTCCAAAATATCGATGAAATCATCAAAAACATTGGAAGAAAAATTATCGTTCAAATCTTTAGGTTCATAATGACCCCTTTCCAAGACATAAGTGATCAAATCTAAAAGCAATTTGTCCTTATCATCGTTTTCGAAAGATTTATTTGTAAAACTGCAGGAGGCTACTGCAACAAGAATTACCAAAAGTGCCAAGGTGAAATTCTTTTTCATAATATGTATTTATTGGGACCTAATTTTTAGTCGTAAATGACCGGTTCTTCATTAAATCCAGCTCCGTTTCTGTTCATATGAATTCCCTAAGATACTGAAAAAACCGTGCCATATTCGTGCGCCGTATTTAATTTTTTGTTAAACGGCAAAGGCATCATATCCTTATGAAAAACGTATTTTTACGTCATTAATTATTCAAAATGAAAAAACCACTCATCCTAGTCACCAATGATGATGGAATTACAGCTCCTGGACTTAGGGCACTCATCCAAGTAATGAAGGAAATTGGAGAAGTATTAGTGGTTGCTCCCGATAGTCCTCAATCGGGTATGGGACATGCGATAACCATTGACAGCACACTATATTCCAAAAAGGTGGTTATAGACCATGAGGAAGGTGCTCCTAGTGAATATAGTTGCAGTGGAACACCTGCCGATTGTGTTAAGCTTGGCTTACAAGAAATTTTGGATAGAAAACCGGATATCTGCGTAAGTGGAATCAATCATGGCTCCAATGCATCCATAAATGTGATTTATTCCGGTACTATGAGTGCTGCCATTGAAGCCGGTATCGAGGGTGTTCCAGCAATAGGATTTTCGCTTTGTGATTATTCCTGGGATGCGGACTTTGACCATGCCAAAGCATCGGTAAAGAAAATTGTTGAAGAAGCGCTGACTCAGGGAATTCCTAAAGGCACCGTGCTCAATGTAAACATTCCAAAAACAGATAAAGAACCAAAAGGCATTAAGGTCTGTAGACAGGCACGAGCCAACTGGAAAGAGCAATTTGATAAGCGCACAAGTCCCACAGGAAAGGATTATTATTGGCTTTCAGGTGAATTTGAACTTCTGGATAAGGGTGAAGACACCGATGAGTGGGCATTGGCACAGGGCTACGTTTCCGTTGTTCCAACGCAGTTTGATCTTACCGCGCACCATGCCATTTCACATATTAACAATTGGAACCTAAATGAACAATAAAAAAGAGATTTTGATAGGTTTTGCTGTTGGAATCATAGCAAATACTGTAGGTACCCTAGTATATATTTTACTTTTTTCCGATTTATCCATTTCTGAAACCTTTAGTGCCGCCGTTAAACAGGGCCATATTGGCAGTTTATTGGCATTAGGTGCTATTTTAAACTTGGTAGCTTTTTTTGGTTTTTTGAGGATAAAAAGGGATTATCGAGCTAGAGGAGTCATGATTGCTACCCTTTTGACCGCAATGGTGATTCTTTACTATAAAGTTTTTGCATAAGATTGAGCCATTGACTTAGTTTAGTATCTGAATAGCGTTTAAATGAAATATTATATCATCGCCGGTGAAGCTTCAGGAGACCTGCATGGGTCTAACCTCATCAAGGCTTTAAAGCAAAAAGACCCCGAAGCCCAGATTAGGTGTTGGGGCGGCGATTTAATGCGTAATGCAGGCGGTGATTTGGCCAAACATTACAAAGAAATGGCCTTTATGGGCTTTTTGGAAGTCCTAAAAAACATTCCTACCATATTCAAGAATATTTCATTTTGCAAAGAAGACATTCAAAAGTTTGACCCCGACCTCATCATTTTTATTGATTTTTCAGGTTTTAATCTTCGGATTGCCAAATGGGCCAAAAAGCACAGTTTTAAAACCAACTACTATATCTCTCCACAAATTTGGGCCTCTAGAGAGGGTAGGATTGAAAAAATAAAACGGGATATCGACAATATGTACGTTATTCTTCCTTTTGAAAAGGAGTTCTACGAAAAGAAGCACAATTATCCTGTACATTTTGTCGGCCATCCACTTATCGATGCTATAGAAAACACCCAGATTGTTGATGAAGTTACTTTTCGAAAAGAAAACGACCTCCATCCACAAAAACCGATAATAGCCCTTTTACCAGGAAGCAGAAAGCAAGAGGTTCAAAAAATGCTGACGGTCATGTTGTCGATAAGTAAAGACTTTAGCGACTACCAATTTGTAATAGCAGGTGCTCCTAGCTTATCCGATGATTTTTATCGCCCTTTTTTAGCAACCCACGAAGTGGGCTATGTATCCAATCAAACTTACTCATTGTTGAAACACTCGCATGCCGCTTTGGTCACAAGTGGGACTGCTACATTGGAAACGGCACTTTTTGAAATCCCTCAAGTAGTTTGCTATAAAGGTAATTGGATATCCTACCAGATTGCAAAACGGATTATCACTTTGGACTACATCTCGTTGGTCAATTTGATAATGGATAAAGAAGTGGTAAAAGAATTGATTCAGAATGAGTTAACCACAAAAAATCTGAAACTAGAACTTTCAAAAATCGTAGAAGGAGAAGTACGTGGTCGCATATTGGCTGACTATAAAACTTTGAAGGAAAAATTAGGCGGAAATGGCGCAAGTCAATTGGCAGCCAAATTAATCATCGAAAATGCTTAATTTATACACCAAGAGTAGAAAAATTATTCTTGAATGTTAAAAAACACCCTCTGTTTTCTTTCGCTTTTATTTCTTATCGGATGTGGTTCATCAAAAAAAAGAACCTATAGCAAGAGTAAGCCCAAGCCCATAGTTGTCTCTGTAGACGGTTCTGCAGAAGAAGTTGCTCCTCCTAAAATATCCAAAAAAGAAGAAAAGAAAAATGCAACAGCTAAAGCCATCATATCCACTGCATTGACCTTTAGCGGGACTCGATACAAATTTGGTGGTACCACCTCAAAAGGAATGGATTGTTCTGGGCTTGTTTTTGTCGCTTTAAAAGAAAATGAGATTCTTTTCCCCAGAGTTTCCTATCAAATGGCCGAAGAGGGTAAGCGCATAAAACTCACTCAAGTACAAAAAGGAGATCTCCTTTTTTTCAAGACCAGTAAACGCGGTAAACGGATTAACCATGTGGGATTGGTGGTAGATGTAAAAGGAACAGACATAAAATTTATACACTCCACAACCTCAAGGGGTGTCATAGTTTCTTCCCTTCGGGAGGGATATTGGAACCATGCTTTTATAAAAGCAACGCGAATCTTATAGCATAGTGCGATTTTTTGATTTTGTTTCCATAAGGTTAACCTTATGCTTGGTTGTGGGTATTATTTTAGGATTTTATCTTGAAATCAAGCCACGTATTCCCTTTTATTTAATGCTGGGGTTACTCCCCATTTTATATTGGACAAACAAAAAACAGACTCGGAAAGGGTTCGCTTTTTTCGAGTTTATCGCTATTACCCAGACTATTCTTTTGGGTGTCTTTGTTATTACCCTATCACAATCCAAAAATTTGGAGCACCATTATTCCCAAGCTGATTTTAAGGGTCGTAAAACTTGGGAAATCAAGATAAGAGAGGTACTTAAGCCAAGTGCTTATAGCCAACGATACATTGTTCACGTCCTTTCTCTAGAAAAGAGAAAATCCAATGGAAAATTGGTGTTGAGCATTCCTAATGATTCCACCTCAATAAAATTGAAAGTGGACGATGAACTTTTTGTATTCGCCAATGCTCAGGTAATCAAACCTCCACTTAATCCTTATCAATTCGATTATAAAGATTTTTTGAAGAAGCAAGGAATTTATCATCAGATTCAAGCGCAATCCGAACAGCTCCTAATCGCGAAACAACCTGCTAAAACAATTTTCGGTATCGCTTCAAATCTAAGAGAGCATATTATTCTAAAATTAAAGGGTAAAAACTTTGGCAAGGATGAGCTCAGTGTAATCCAGGCATTATTATTAGGGCAACGCGATGACATTTCAGAGAACACTTACAATAGTTACCGAGATGCCGGAGCTATCCATATCCTGGCCGTTTCTGGGCTTCATGTCGGTATTTTGTTATTGTTTTTCCAATTTCTGCTCACTCCTTTGGAAAAGTTGCCAAAAGGAAAGACTTTAAAACTGATTCTTATAATCTTATTGCTTTGGGGTTATGCCGTTCTTGCCGGTCTCTCTCCATCCATAGTCCGAGCCGTGACCATGTTCACATTTGTAGCATACGCCATGTATCTGAATAGGCCTACGAACTCGTTCAATATCGTGGCTCTTTCCATGTTCTTTATCCTATTGTTGAAGCCGCTCTTTCTTTTTCAGGTAGGTTTTCAAATGAGTTACGCCGCCGTTTTGGCCATTGTTTGGATTTATCCCAAACTCCAGCGATTCTGGTTCCCAGATAACTTTATCGTTCGTAAAACATGGCAGCTTCTTTCAGTTAGCATTGCTGCCCAATTAGGTGTTTTACCAATCAGTTTGTATTATTTTCATCAGTTTCCTGCCCTGTTTTTTATTTCGAATCTTTTAATAATACCCTTTTTGGGGATTATTCTTGGCATGGGTGTTTTGGTCATCGTGCTTTCAATGGTAAGCATTCTTCCGGATTTTTTGATAGCAGCTTTTGACAATTGTATCAAATTGATGAACGCTGTTATCTCATGGGTGGCCAAACAAGAAAGTTTTGTGATTCGAGATATTCCATTTGATTCCATTGAATTGGTATCGGGCTATTTTCTTATTATTTCCATAGTTGTGTTTCTTTCGAAACCAATACTTAAAAACACTTTAGTGTTTTTGACATCCATTATAGTCCTTCAAACATGGGCCATATATAGACAAGCTCAGTTAAGACAGAAGGAATCTGTGATTCTGACGCATCAACATAGAAATACTTCACTCCTGTATCAAAATGGGGATACTTTGCTTCTTTATACAACCGATAGCATTCGAAATACTCGTGCGGTAAAGGACTTTACTATTTCGGAGCGCATATCATACGTTTCAAACAATCCCCTAAACCAAAGTTTCTTCCTCAATAGGAAAAAGTTGTATATAATGGATAGTTTAGGCATCTACCCCCCTACAAAACACATTGATTTTCTACTATTGATCCAATCCCCAAAAATCAATTTGGAACGATTAATCGACTCCATACAGCCTAAAGTGATTTTGGCTGACGGCAGCAATTATAAATCTTATATCCTTAAATGGAAACAAACATGTAATAATAAAGAAATCCCTTTCCACAGCACAAGTGAAAAGGGATTTTATGTTTTTGATTAGGAATGATCAATGGACGTTGCCCATCAATTTTTTCATCAGCGGTCCAAAAACCAGTACCACCACCCCTGCTACCAAGGAATATTTGGCGATAAGACTAAAGCCATCCAGATAAACATTCAAGGTGTCAAAACCACCAACATTTGCATCAGTGCTTTCGATGGCCAACTGTTTGGAAATGAACCCTACAATCTGAAAAGCATAGGCAGAAGACAAAAACCACACACCCATCATAAATGCCACAATGCGTTTTGGTGATAAATCTGTTATTTTGGAAAGTCCAACCGGAGACATAAACAGCTCCCCTACAGAAATCAAGAAATACAACGCCAGTAGATATGAAAAAGGAACCATTCCATTTTCATCTGCACTACCTCCACTAAGTGATACTACGTAAAATGCCAAACCGGCCAACACGAGTCCCATTCCAAACTTGTATGGTGTTCTCGGGTTTAGTTTATTTCGTGCTAATTTCGTCCACATCACAGAAATCGGAATGGAAAGTATAACGATGAATATGGAATTCAGCGCATTCGTCTGACTTGCATTAATCAATGAAAGGTTCACATTACGTGCAGCAAAAAGTGTAATTACACTACCATGTAACTCATGGAATCCCCAAAAAATCGTCATAAAGAACGTAATCAGAACGGCCATAAATAACTTCTTCCGTTCATCCTTAGAGGATTTGATCATGATGGTTGCCATATACACTACAACCGCAATTCCTATGAGATAGAACAACAGATTGACAATATTGGTGTCCCCAAGAGCCGTCCCTTCTTCTCCTAATGACTTATAGGAATATAACAAGAATGCTATCAAAGGAGCAGCTAAAAATGCTAGTATCGGAATTAAATGTTTCTGTGGAAGACCTAACACCTTTCTCTCGTAGACTTCCATGCTTGGCGGTTTTCCTCCATCTCCAAAAACGTTCTTTTTGATACCACTCCAAAAGAATAAAAGTCCGGCCAACATTCCGATGCCCGCCAGACCAAAACCGTAGTGCCAACCGTAGGTTGCACCAAGCCATCCACACAGCAATGGAGCTATAGCTCCACCTATATTGATCCCCATATAAAAGATGGTGAATCCAGAGTCCTTTCGGGTATCGCCATCTTTGTACAAGGTTCCAACAAACGTTGAAATATTTGGTTTAAAAAATCCATTTCCCACAATGATCAAGGCTAAGGCCAAAAAGAAAGCCATGTTATTTTCTATGGCTAAAACAAAATGTCCTAAGGCCATTAAAACACCTCCTAAGAATATGGAAGCACGCATCCCTAAAATAGAATCTGAGATTTTACCTCCAATAACCGTGGAAGCATATACTAATGATCCATAGGAAGCATATACAGCCGCTGCAGCATAATCCCTAGTCGACAATGCCTCAAAAATGACATTGACCATGTAAAGGGTAAGTAGGGCCCGCATTCCATAGAAGCTAAATCGCTCCCATAGTTCAGCAAAAAATAAGTAGAATAGACCTTGCGGATGCCCAAAAAGCTGTTTCTCACTGGCTGGTTTTACTGTATCTGACATATATTGATAAGTTTGATTACAAATTTTTCTTGACGAAATCCGTCATTTTGGTGAATAGATGGAGTCTAGTGTTTCCTCCATAAATACCATGGTTTCTATCTGGGTATATCGCCCAGTCAAACGTTTTGTTGGCCTGCACCAAAGCTTCAATCATTCGCATAGAGTTCTGCACATGCACATTATCATCCCCAGAGCCATGCACCAATAAATATTTTCCCTTAAGCATTTCGGGATAATTGAATGGTGATTCATCATCATACCCAGCTGGATTCTCCTGTGGGGTTCGCATAAAACGTTCTGTATAAATGGTGTCATAAAATCGCCATGAGGTAACCGGTGCAACGGCAATGGCCATTTCAAAAGTATCATTACCCTTTAGGAGACAATTTGTACTCATATGACCGCCATAACTCCAGCCCCAAATTCCTGTTCTGTCTTCATCGATATAAGGAAGTTCGCTTAACTTCTTCGCAGCTGCAATCTGGTCTTCTGTTTCGTATTTCACCAAATTTAAATAGGTAACCTTTTTAAAATCTCTTCCTTTTAATCCTGTTCCGCGTCCATCCACGCAGGCAATAATATACCCTTGCGATACCAGCATCTCATGCCAATAATCATTGGACCCAAACCATCTGTTGGCCACTTGTTGAGATCCTGGACCACTATATTGAAACATTAAAAGAGGATATTCTTTATTCTCGTCAAAATCTGCCGGTTTGATCATATACATGTTCAAATCGTTACCATTGATTGAAATGGTCGAGAATTCTTTTGGACTCAATTCATAATCTTCCAATTTGTTATCCAAAACGGAATTGTCCTTTATGTCCTTAATTTTCTGCCCATCCGATGCTTTATGCAACGTGAACTGGTATGGCGTAGTAGCACTAGAGTACGTATTGATAAAATAGGTGTAATCAGCACTAAAATTCGCCCCGTTTGTACCTACTTCCGAAGTCAATCGTTTCTTTTTCTTACCATTGGCCCCAATGCTGTAGACATCACGATTTATTGATCCGTTTTCTGTGGACTGATAAAAAATCTTTTTAGTTTTTGCGTCATAACCATAATACTCGGTTACTTCCCATGCTCCCTGAGTGACCTGATTATTTAGTTTTCCATCTCTTCCATACCGGTAGATGTGATTGTATCCGTCCATCTCGCTGACCCATATAAAGCTGTCATCCGCGAGAAAAGTCAAATAGTCCGTTACGTCGACATAGGCATCATCTTTTTCTTCCATCAATATTGAAACGGAATTATCAGAGGCATTTACATCGTGAAGTTTCAGGTGATTTTGATGGCGATTTAAGGTTTGAACACTCAAATGATCGTGACTATTCATCCATTTTATACGTGGAATGTAGTAGGCATCGCCCAGATTTACATCAGATGTACTTCCAGTGGCCACATCATACATATGCAAAGAAACTATCGCATTTTCTTCACCAGCTTTGGGGTATTTGAACTCGTACTGAAACGGATATAGGTTCTGTCCGTAAACATCCATTGCATAAAGAGGCACATTGGTCTCATCAAACCGAAGAAAAGCTATTTTGGTTCCGTTGCTGTTCCATTCAAAAGCGCGCACAAAGGCAAACTCTTCTTCATATACCCAGTCCGTCACGCCATTAATAATGGTTCCTTGGCTACCATCCGTGGTAATTTGTTTGGTATTGCCTGATTCAACATCAAAAATGTAAATATTGTTTTCCCGCACAAAGGCCACCTTAGAACCGTCCGGAGACAACAAAGGTTCCCTAATCTTATCATCGGAAACCTTGGTTACTTTTTTGTTGGTGACATTGTATACATAATAAATACCTAGTCTTGAATGTCTAAAAATTGGCTCCACTTCGGTTGCCAATAGTATTTTGGATTCATCATCGCTAAAGGTATATGAGCTGAACAAAGGCACATCATCAGAAGAAGACACAACAGTCTCTACTTTCTCCAATGTCTCATAGTTGTATTTATCCAAACTAGTGGAACGAGGAGAGCTATTAAAGTTGAGAACAGTATACTGCTTTCCATTTTTCATGGATCGGAGTACATCCATAAACTCAGTTCTAAATGTACCGCCCCAAATATCTTCGAGGGTTATTTTTTTCTTTTGTGCTGTTGATACGATTAAAAATCCGAAAGTGAATAGGAACAGTAGTGCCTGTTTTCTCATTGAAATTGAAAATTGATTAAAAACTATCAAGTTTACTAATATTTATTCGAAATAGAAACTTTATAGTTGCTGTTGCAACAAAAATTATGGAGTTTATACCTGTCCGACAGCTACTTTGACCTTCAAGTTATACTTAGTCTTGCTCATTTTTACACAAAATCCGCATTATACTTATATTTGAAATCTTTAACCAAGCTACATGAACACTCCTGTTGAAGGGTTTTCCAGACTTTCCAAAGCTGAAAAAATTGATTGGATAGCCTCTAATTACACAAAGGATCCCGAGCAAACTAAACGATTGCTGCAACTCTATTGGAATCCAGATGAAAAGGTTCAAAAAATCCATGATGAGTTTATAGAAAATACGATTTCCAATTACTATCTACCTTTTGCTCTGGCCCCGAATTTTCTAATTAATAACAGGCTTTATGCCATTCCGATGGTCATTGAAGAGAGCTCAGTGGTGGCAGCAGCGAGCAAGGCTGCTAAATTTTGGTTGAGTCGTGGCGGCTTTAAAACGGAAGTCCTTGGGACTGAAAAAGTAGGGCAGGTTCATTTTATTTTTAATGGGGATGCGAACAAACTCCAAACCTTCTTTAATGAAATAAAACCTGAGCTTTTCAAAAGTACTGCCTCTATCACCCAGAGTATGGAAAAAAGAGGTGGAGGCATTAAGGATATCCTGTTACGGCAAATGACCGAAAAAGTTGATGGTTATTATCAGCTCCATTGTACGTTCGAGACCAAAGATGCCATGGGTGCCAACTTCATTAATTCATGCTTGGAGCAATTTGCGAGTACCCTAAAAGAAAAAGCTAGTACCCATGATGCTTTTACTTCTGAAGAGCAAGATATTGAAGTGGTAATGAGCATTCTTTCCAACTATGTGCCCAACTGTGTAGTGCGTGCAGAAGTAAGTTGCGCTGTCGATACTTTGGCAGAAGACGGTATTTCTGCTGACGAGTTTGCCCAAAAAATTGTTCGTGCGGTGGATATTGCCAAAGCCGAACCTTACCGAGCGGTGACACATAACAAAGGTATTATGAACGGCATTGATGCTGTTATCTTAGCCACAGGGAATGATTTTAGGGCCATCGAAGCCGGTGTCCATGCCTATGCCTCCAAGGATGGCAGTTACTCCAGCTTAACACATGCTACGGTACAAGAAGGCGTTTTTAAATTTTGGATCGAGATTCCACTTTCGTTAGGAACGGTTGGCGGACTAACCTCACTTCATCCTCTGGTAAAATTAGCCTTGGAAATTCTTCAAGAGCCCTCGGCTGAAGAATTGATGCAAATTGTGGCCGTAGCTGGATTGGCACAAAACTTTGCAGCTGTTAGATCTTTGGTCACCACGGGAATACAGAAAGGACATATGAAAATGCACCTGTTGAATCTGCTCAATCAAATGGGAGCGACAGAAGATGAAAAACAAGAACTGGTCCAGTATTTTAAAACTCACGCGGTTACCAATGCTTCCGTGAAAGAGGCTTTAGAGAATATTCAATCTAAATAATGGGAAAGACCTTTTACAGCAATGGTAAATTATTGCTCTCTGGAGAGTACGTTATTTTAGATGGAGCCATTGGTCTTGCAATTCCTACCAAGTTCGGACAATCACTTGAGAAAAAAGATACTTCATCAGGTATGCTGGAATGGAAAAGTATTGATGAAAAAGGGGCGACTTGGTTTGAAGCCACATATGGATTTGAGAACCTAAAAGAACACTCAACTTCCGACAAATCTGTCTCAGCAACTTTGAAACAACTTCTTGCGGAAGCCAAAGTCCAAAATTCAAATTTTTTAGACGCTTCTTCCGGACTAAAGATTGAAACCAAGCTCAGCTTTCCTCGTAATTGGGGGCTGGGGACTTCATCCACCTTGATTAACAATATTGCGCAATGGGCTCAGATTGATGCTTACCAGTTACTATGGAATGCTTTTGGTGGAAGCGGTTACGATATAGCATGTGCACAACACGATTCGCCCATTCTTTATCAATTGATTGATAAAACTCCGAATGTGGAGAAAATACCCTTTGATCCTTCGTTTAAGGATTCCCTCTTTTTTGTGTATTTAAATCAAAAGAAGAGCAGTAAAGAAGCTATTGCTTCATATCGGAAGCAAAATTTTGATAAAAAGAAGCTGATATCCAAAGTTTCCTCTATCACTAAAAAAATGGCCGAGGCATCAACCTTAATTGAGTTCGAGTCGTTATTACGAGAGCATGAGCAAACAATATCCGAGGTGCTGGATTTACCCACAATAAAGACTACCCATTTTTCAGACTACGCTGGCGCTGTAAAAAGCCTAGGTGGATGGGGAGGTGATTTTATATTGGTTACCGGAAGTAAAGACGACATGAATTATTTTAGGACCAAAGGATACAACACTATAATCCCCTTTGCTGAAATGGTACTTGATAGGTAAAAAAACACTTCTTTTTATTGCGTATCTTTTTATCCAATACGGGATAAAATGCTAAGAAAAATCTTCCTTACTCTCATTTTTGGACCTTGCTTGCTGATCGGTCAGAAAGAACAATGGAAAGAAACATGCCTTACAGATAGTTCAACTGATGATCGGTATGCTTCATATTCTCCGGATGGAAAACTGATTGTTTTTGAATCGAACAGGGATGGCAATTGGGAGATATATCTAATGGATAGCGTGGGCCAGAAAATCCAAAGATTGACCAACAACCATGCCGATGATAGACGGCCTACCTGGCATCCAAATGGTAAAAAGGTGCTGTTCGAGTCAAACCGTAGTGGGGTAAATCAATTGTACACCGTCAAAATAACTTCTGGAAAGGAGCAAATTCTGAAAGCCCAGAGTTTTTCTGGCGAACCCATTTTTGCAGCATTTTCTCCTAATGGCAAAAACATTGCTGTTAGCATTCAAGATTCTGAACAACAGAGTACGATTGTGCTATTGGATAAAAAAGGCAAGCTGATTAAAGAACTTGTTCAAAACAAGCATCGGAATTTCTACCCTAAATGGTCAAAAAAAGGAAGGGAAATTCTGTTTTTTTCAAGAAAAGACACCAACAATGAGGATGATGAGATTTATCGATTTCACATCAAAACCGGTCTTTTTAAAAGATTAACCGAATGGCCCAAGCATAATTTTTGTCCTTCATGGTCAGCTGATAATAATCAAATTGCTTATGTAACTTCAATGGAGGGAACACGACCGGAAATTTATATTATGCATGCTGATGGAAGCAACAAGCGGCGTATCACCTTTAACGAAAATGGAGAAACACTTCCTAATTGGCATCCAACCGAAAACAAGCTATTAATTACTGCCTATCGTAATGGGAATTTTCAGATTTGCGTTTTGACACCATAGTGCAATTCTTCAATTTATAAAAACAAAGAAGCCATCCTTAAGGATGGCTTCTTTTATTCTGTGTTCTATTTTCCTTCTTAATAGAAAGTAGCACGTTTATCTTCAATTTCTGCACCTTCCTTCAACGCATTGTAAACAGCATTATTTACCTGGTTAGCTGCGTTAGTTTTTAAGGTATTTGCATAAGTGCTGAAGTTATCTACATTCGGGGCCTCTTCCTTTTTCGTCACCTTGACAATAAACACACCCGTTTCTCCTTCAATAAGGCTACTTGTAGCATCTTGAGCTAATGCAAATGCCGTTCCGACCACCAATGGTTCGCGACCAGCTCCTGGAATGGTTGGGGATTTCAATGTCAACGCAGATGCATTGGAAAGACTTACATTATTATCGGCTGCAACTGCATCCAAAGCTTTTCCTTGATTGGCGCTGATAATCTGCTGTGCTTTGCGCTCTTTTCTGATTTTTGGCAATGCGCTCGCAGAGGCGTCTTCAGTAGACATCAATCCCTCTTTATACTTTTTTGTGAGCTGCACTACAGCATAACCATTATTGATATTGAATCTCTTGATGTCGCCCACCTTGGTGTCATCGTTGAACGTCCATTGTACAACTCCTCTTTGCGCGGATAATCCTGGAAGGTTCTCATCCATTTCCTTGATTCTGTTCACAGGCCTAACGGTATAATTACTCTCTCTGGCGATATCACCAAAATTTTCTGGTTCAGCATCAATTGACGCCATCTCAAATTTAGTAGCGTCGGTAAACAAGGTGTTGATAGTCTCCTCTGAAGGCTCTATCTCTCTTGATAATGTTGCTACTTGAACAATATCTTGTTTATCGTCTATTTTGATGACATGGAAACCAAAAGGAGTTTCTACCATTCCTATTTCGTTCAAATCGTTTGAAAACAGGAAATTTCGGTAGGCTTCTGCCAATCCAAGGTTTGATTCTTGAAAATACCCGATATCCCCCGAACGCTGAACCGCAGTTGGGTCATCTGAATTTTCCCTTGCCAATTCCGCAAAATTAGCGTCTGCTTTTTTGGCTTCAACCAACATCTTTTTTGCTTCTTCCTCAGCCTCTTCTTTGGTTCTGGTAATGGTTGGAGCTGCCCTTTCTGCACCTTCAAAGGCAAAAAGAATATGACTTGACTTAACGGAGCCTTCTGGTTTGATATCCATCATTTTGGAAACCTTAAAGAAGTTACCATCACGGTAAGGTCCGTAAACTTCACCAACTCCTAATGTCATCAATGTATCAGCAACTACAGCTGGCAATTGGTTTTTAGACTTATAGATGGTATCGAACTTGCTATCAGAATTTCTATCCAAGAAAGCGGTCATGTCCTGAGAGTTTCTGAACTGTTTTTCCGTATATGTGGTATCAGCAGCATTCGTTACCTTATCCTCAATTAAATTAACAACGTCTTCTCTTACTTTACTCTCATCATCACCAGAAGCTTTCTCCTCAAAGTATACAAATCGAATATCACGTGCCTTTTCTTGTTTAAAGTCATCTTGGTGTTGACTTATATAGGCCTGGATGTCATCTTTAGATACTTGAATGGTGCTATCAGCAATTGAAGAGTATGGCACACGTACATATTGGATATCAACCTTTTCATTGGCAATATTGTAATCGAACTTCCCTTCCGTAAGGGTAGCTCCAACACCACCTTTGATCAAGTTAAAGTACATACGCTCTTTTGCCAATTGAATAATACGTTGCTCGTCTTGTAACCAAGCATCATATCGCAAAGGGTCATTGGCTTTCCAATCAGCTATGGCACTTCGGAAAACTTCTTCGTTGAAGAAACCATTCTCGTCTTGAAAATCTGGAATCTGGGCGTAACCAGATGTTTTAACGTATTCTACAATTTGATCGCTTTCCACATCAATTCCCAAATCTTCGAACTGTTGTTCCAGAATGGTTTTTCTTAGTTCTTGATCATAAACGGTATTCACCAATTGTGAGGAGGGAATGCTAGGACCAAACCTTCTTGAAGCGTTTTCTACTTCTCTTCTAAAGTCATCAATGGAAATACTTTCCCCATTTATTTCAACCACAGATGAGCCCACTTTTGCACCGCCAAGGTCGTTGCTGGTGAAGACTCCGGATATTACAAATGCAAACAGTGCCATACCAATGATTAAAATCAGCACGGTAGTTCGTTTTCTAATATTCTCTAATATTGCCATTTTACTGCTTGTTTTCTATATTTTCAGTGGGCGAAAATACCATTTTCTTTTCAAATAGGAAAGTTCTTTAAAGACCAGAAACTGTTAATCTTCAACATGAACGTGCACGCTTACCAGGTCGATTTTGGTATTGGACACTTCAAGAATGCGGAATGTAAAATCTTCTGTCTTAATTTCTGAATCGAGTTCGGGAATTTCGCCGGTTTCACTCATGATCAATCCACCCAAGGTTTCGTATTCTTCACTTTCCGGAAGTTCCAGCTTGTAGTTTTCATTGATGTAATCTACTTCTAGGCGTGCGGAAAATTTGTAGACGTTCTCGCTCAACTGCTCTTCATGAAGGTCGGTGGAGTCATGCTCATCTTCAATTTCGCCAAAAAGCTCTTCCACAATATCTTCAACGGTCATGATTCCTGAAGTTCCTCCATATTCGTCCAAAACCACCGCCATACTCTTTCGCTTTTTGGTCAATACGTTCAAAATATCTTGAATAAGCATGGTCTCTGGAACAAATTCAACGGGAAGTAATATGCTTTTAATGGTCTTTGGCTTTTTGAACAACTCGTACGAGTGTACATATCCAATGATCTCATCAATACTTTCTTTAAAGACCAATATTTTCGAGTACCCCGTTTCCGAGAACAATTTCGTCAAGTTCTTGGGGGTCTCATCTATTTCAACTGCTGTAATTTCGGTTCTGGGCACCATGACCTCCCGGGCCTTTACGGTTGAAAATTCCAGGGCATTTTGGAAAATCTGTATTTCAGAATCTATTTCATCTTCTTCTTCAACCGTTTCCATTTGTTCGGTAATGTAATCTCCCAATTCCAACTTTGTGAAGGCCAACTGTGCCTGATCACCTTCTGTTTTGAAAAAAACTCGAAGAATAAAGTCCGAAACCTTGATTACAAACCACGAAATTGCAGAAAATAGGATGTAAAAAAAATAGGCTGGAATGGCAAATACCTTAAGCAAGGTATTGGAATATATCTGGAATAGTACTTTGGGTAAAAACTCTGCTGTTACCAATATGATTACGGTGGATATCACCGTCTGGGAAAGCAGGCTGAAATCGGTTAGCAACGCATTTAAAAACTCTGAGTTGGTCGGAAGTAGTTCTTTAAACCAATGCATTAGCATATCACCCATAAAGAATCCATAGACCACAAGGGCAATATTGTTACCAATAAGCATGGTAGCTATAAACTTTGAGGGTTTTTCGGTGAGCCAAGTGAGTATTTTAGCGAAAAAGCCTTCTTGCTTTTTCTCAATCTCGATGTGAATGCGATTGGCGGATACAAACGCAATCTCCATTCCCGAAAAAAAAGCTGAGAATAGCAGTGAAAGGATTATTATGATTACTGCAGAACTCAAAAATTGGTTTATTGGTTATCTTTTTTTCGTTGTTCGAATCGCTTTCGATATTTCCTCCTAAAAAGAAACATCGCAGTGGAAACCACGGCAAAAAATATGAAAATATAGGTTTCTTTGGGTTCCACACTCCAAAGCTCGATTACTTTGTATATAGAAAGGGCGGCTACCACCAAATACAGGTATTCAGTATATCTTAAAATTTTTATCATATCATTCGCTTTCTTTTATGGTCATTAGACCATAGGTTTTGTGAGCCTTGAAAAAACTAAAATCCCGGTTAAAATCCATGCCTTCGCCATCCATTACGGTTCCATCTTCGGGATTGGTATAGGTAAACTCCTCTTCTGTAAAGATCCAACTATTCTTTCTATCAAAAAATAATTGTGGTGTTTCCAATTTTTTCCCATCATGGGTTTCGATTACCACATTGCCCTGCAGATCAATCAAATTAGTCTGCGAATAGACAATTCCATAATCGGCCGTAATAACACTCTTTTGATTTTTATCGTCAAAAAAGTCAACTTTTAAACCCTCTGGGAAGGTTCGATATCTAAAACTCTGATTATCGAAATCCTCGGTTATAGGGCTTCTAAGAATTGCAATAACTTTTGAACTATCAGCATCTTCGGAGCCCAACTCTTTAGGCGTTTCGGTATAGGTTAATATAAAGTTTTGTGCTACCCCTTGCGGAAAAATGGGCTTTACCGCCTCTTCACCTACACGCTGATAGTTGTCCTTACAGGACATAAAAAGGATTGCCACGGCAAAAACCGTGGCAAGACTCTTTAAATTATTTTTGGATGTCTGTTTCACACTACAAACTAGGCACTTTTACGCTGCCTCCTACCCAACAACTGAAGGTAACACGCTTTCCGGCCATGCCAGAGCTGAATATCATTTCCTTATTAGGAGCCCTTTCGGTATAACTTGCAGCGGATCTGTTTGCGCGTCCACTTAACGATGGATCTACGCGACCTGCTTTTCTTGCCATTTCAGCGGCTTTCCAATAGATAGCCCTCTTTTCAAAAGGTGTAGTTCCACAAGCGTTGGCGCTACCTGCATAGAGGTTAGCAATCAACAAATACGCTTTTCCGTTTGCCGGATTAGCGTCGATAGCCTTAAGCGCATAGCTTCTAGCTTGGGATTTGCTACTTCTTCTAACCGTTGTTGCAATTTTATAAAGGATGTTGGATTTTCTGAAGTTATCAGTTTCCAATTCAACTGCCTTATTAAAGTCAGCAATAGCACCTTTGTTATCACCAGATTTTTGCTTTAATACACCTCCGTACATATAAGCGTCGGCTGATGGATCTAATGCCAACTGTGCTTCGAACAGTTTTCTAAACATTGGGTCATCTGTACATTCTTTGGAGAACATTCTACCAACAGCTCTTTTCACCCAGTTTACATCGTTCTTTTTACCTTCGAAACTCTTCTCATATAAAGGAATAAGGTTACCGCAATCTGCAAGTGCCCCCAATTTTGAATCGATACTACCAGCAATTTTACCGTAAGACTTTGAGTTTACCGTAGCTGCCTTAAGTTGTCTTTTCTCCTTTGTAGTCAAAGTACCCAAAGAATCCTTTGGAAGTAATCTGGTTACTACATTGGTCAATTTTTTGTTTTCTTCCTCTACCTTTTCAGTAACATCATCATAAGTATCGAAAACTTCCTGAAGGTCTTTTTTACCACCATCGTGCAAATCAACCAAGCTAGAGAAGTATAGGTATAGCGCCTTAGGGTTTTTGAAGTTTTTCTTATCCTCAGTAAAGGCTTTTCCTAGCATATCATAGACCTGATCGTTTGATGCCATTTTGTTATCATACATCAAAAGCACTTTATCTATTGCTCTGTCAGCTTGAGAGAATTTTGTTGGAAAATACTTCCCGCTGTTGTCATACATTGCTAAAAGTTCTTGGATATACCCGTCCTTATCTGCACCGGAAGAATTTTTAATCTTATGTTTTAAAATGCGCTCACCATAGGTGAAATTTGCCTTGTTGATATCTGGGCAACTTTCGTAGACCATTTTCCAAGGCTCATAAGCAGCATCGTAATTTTTAACTTTTGCATGTTCTGCGTAAATGGAAAGATTGGTCATGCACTCAGGATTCTGAGCTTGAGCCATACTTAATCCCATCGACATAAGAATCGCTATCATCGTTAAGTAGTGTTTCGTCTTCATCTTACTAATTTTAAAGCGGTTAATGTACAAATTTTCATGAAAAAATCATCTTAATGCAACATATATTGGTGGTTATTTATGGATAATTCAAAAAAAGAGACCTGTTCTTAATTTATTTTTCTCTTGACGAACCATCTATCGTTTAAAGATAAACCGATGTTGACCTTAAAGTAATTTTCTTCTATCAGGTTGGCATCTGTTGTTCCTCGTCTTCCTAGTTCGAAACCTACGTTGACATTGGAAAAATTGTTGCTCAACGGTAACCCAAATCCAAAAGTTATGCCAAAATCATTTATCTCCTTATTATTGACCTGCAATCCACTCACATCATAGCGTACTCCAGCCCTGTAGGTAATCCTTTTAAAATAGCTTGAAAGGGAACGGTAATCCGGTATATAATACCCTCCGAAAGCAAAGGTACTTGCGTCGTTATAAGTAACATTGCTCAACCCCAAAAAGTCGTTACTGAATTCACTGAATTTTTGCATACTATACTCCCCGCCCAAAAACCATTTTTTGTTTTCTCCAAAACCAAGTCCGATAGTTGTACGGGTTGGAATCTTCAGCTCCGTATTTCTAAGATTATTTTCATCCAAATTCACATCGATAACTTCTACATCCTCACCAGTCACCAACGAAAAGGAACCTAATCTTTCAGAGTTCTCCGAAGTCAGATTGACCTGAGTGTTAATCAAAACCGATGTATATAGCGTGTATTTGTCCTTAATAGTTGGGGTATAATTAAGAGCATAATTGAAATCGTATCCGTTTATGCGGGATTCCCTATTATCAAGTGTCCCCAATTGCACACCTTCGACACTCTGCAATCTTCGGTACTCAAGTGTCCCAAAATTAAAATTAACCGTGGCTCCCAAGCTTAGGTTTTTAATAGGCTCAAAACCAAGGGACAGAAAAGCACGGTTTAGGCCGCCTTCGCCGGTAAAAACATTGGTCACTGTTGGTTCAGTTTCACTTTCTCTTGTATCAGTCAGATTGTACCCTACGGAGGAGAATGGCATCAGGCCAAAACCAATTCCAGCATTTTTTGCTATTGGGAATCCAATCGCCAAATAGTCCAAATTAGTGATGGAAGATCTTTGAGTTTCCGTAAAATCCTCTAACCTGAATTCTGTGCGCGAAATACCCCCGGTATAGGTGGTCAATCTGAGCTTTGCGTAGGCTGCGGGATTGGTAAGGTTTAAGTGGATACTATCGCCATACATGCTAACGCCCCCCATCATCTGGTTTTCTACCGAACCCCCATTTCTAAGGTCTCCTATTCCAAAATATGAATAAGGTGATATGGTACCGTTTTGCGCAAAAATGCCATGTGCAGCTACGCAAAAAAAAGCAATCAAAAATTTCTTTACCATCTAGCGTTTGTTGTATTCCAGCAAGTAATTAAGCCCCTCCAAGAGAAATTTAGAATTCGCAAATATGGTATTTTTTAGTCGTTTAGCAAAAAAATGGGAGTCTCCGCCTGTTAAAATAACTGTTAAATCTTTGAAGCGGGTTCTATACTGACTTATTATACCATCCAATTCTTGTGAAACTCCGTTAATAACACCACTATGCATGCTGGTTTGGGTAGAATTCCCAATGAAATCCAAAATCTCTTCGGGTTGTAATAAGGGTAACTTTGCAGTTTGGTTGTGCATGGCGCTGTAGCGCATACGAACTCCAGGCGAAATAGCTCCTCCAACATATTCGCCAGCATCATTGACCATATCATACGTAATGCATGTACCGGCATCGATAATCAAGGTATTTCTTCTTTGATTTTTATAAAATGCTGCTGTTGCCAATGCCACTCTATCCATCCCTAAAGTATTGGGAGTAGCATAGCTATTTTTGAATGGTATTTTAGAAGTATTGGACAGTACATGCACTTTGCAGAACAATGAAACAATATCTTTTTCTTTTCGCTCCAGGGGACCAACTGATGAAATCAGAGCATGATCAATCTTCGGGTAGGCTTCAAAGAGTTCCTTTACTTTGGACAAAAACATACTGGATTCAGAACCCTGATCAAATACGATGGTTCCATTTTCAAAAACGGCATACTTTATCAAAGTGTTTCCTATGTCGATGACCAAGTTCATAATACAAAGATGGAGAATTGAAAAAAAACCCTTGCCTTTTTTCAAGTTTTTGTTTGTATATCCTAATTTTGAAATTATATTTGCACCCGCTTTATAGCATGGTACCTTAGCTCAGTTGGTAGAGCAACGGACTGAAAATCCGTGTGTCCCTGGTTCGATTCCTGGAGGTACCACAAGAAAAAACCACAATTATCTGATAAAAGGATATTGTGGTTTTCTTGTTTTTATCGGGTTTTGGAAATTCTATTCCACCTCAACAATCATTTCAATTTCAACGGCAATGTTGGTCGGAAGTGAACCCATTCCCACGGCTGCTCTTGCATGCTTTCCTTTGTCGCCAAAAACCTGCACCATTAAATCCGAATATCCGTTTACAACCTTTGGGTGATCCGTAAAGTCTGGGGTGGCATTGACCATTCCAAGCACTTTTACAATTCGTTTTACTTTGCTTAAATCGCCCAGTTCGGCTTTTAACACAGAAAGTTGATTTATTCCTGTTACCCTAGCAGCATAGTATCCTTCCTCAATGGACAAATCTTCTCCCACTTTTCCCGTGATATACTCTCCGTTGGATTGCTTTGGCCCTTTTCCTGCTAAAAAAATCAGGTTTCCGGTACGAACCGCATTTACATAATTCGCTACCGGCGCAGATGGTGTACTTAATTCAATACCGAGCTCCTTTAGTTTGCCCTCGGGGTCATAATCGGAAGTTTTTGCTTCAACAACTTCATCAGTTTGAGGGATTTCTTCTTTTTTCTCATTGGATATTACACAGGACACTGTCAACAATAAAAGAAGTGCTCCTTTAAGAATGGCTTTCATGGTCATCTATTTTATTGGATTCGTATAAAATTAAGCGTTTTCCAGAACTTCCTTAACTCTTTGTGCTACGATTCTTTCTTGACCAGGAACCATCATCCATGTTGTAATGCCTATGGTATCTTTATTTCCTACCGTAGCAATGGACGGGTGACCATCCTTCAATTTTTTTCGAGCTTCTTCCGCTGTGATTTTAACCATCTTTTCATCCCATTGGATTCGTAAGGATGGAACATGATTGGCATGCGGCGGCACATGAATTTCGGTCTTTACTCCATTAACCGACAAGGCACTATCACTAATCAATTTGATCTGACTTTCCCAAAGTTTCCATTCTGCATCATGATCTCTTTGTAAATAGGTTTCTATTGCGGCCAACATTCCCAACACTTCTTCTTTGTTCACCTTCATACCTCTACCAATAGTAGTCCCTCTTGGTGGTGTATGCAGTCGGGCTGCCTCAATATATTTGCGTTTACCCAATAGAAGTCCAGCACTTTGTGGGCCTCGTATTCCTTTTCCACCAGAAAAAGCAACCAAATCAAATCCCATTTTAGTAAACTTAAAAAGGTTTTCAACCGGTGGTACATCAGCGGCACAATCAATAAAGGTTGGTATTCCATGTTTTTTGCCCAAGGCAACAAACTCTTCCCTTTTTATTTCTCCTTCTTCGGTATTAGCATTCAGAAACCATAGCATCGCCGTTTTCTTGCTGATAGCTTTTTCAAGTTCCTCTGCGGTTTTCACCCATACTAATTTGGCTCCAACATTGGTCAAAGCCTTGGAATATCCAATATTATGGGATTCCTGAAGGATAACCTCATTTTTTAAACCCGTGGTATCCGGCAACTGGGCAACAATTTTTTCGTCCATTCCGGCTAAGATTCCAGCCATCCCAATAGACATCGCTCCGAAAGCACCTGAAGTTACTGTTGCATACTCACATTCCAACAATTCAGCAAGTCGTTCTCCAACTTTATCTTGGAGTTCATCTAAATCTACATACTCAGTGGCTCCAAATGTAATGGCCGACAGCACATTATCGGACATTAGGGAGCCTGTCATGGATGTGTATGTACCAGCAGCATTAATGAACGTCCGTATTCCCAATTCTTTAAAAAAGTTTCGAGATGCCGTAGTTTCTACTGCCCCTTGCATCATTTGCGGTGTAAGAAGACCTGCCCCAACTAATCCCCCTACTACAGGAAGGCTGGAAATCGTCTTCAAAAGTTTTCTTCTGGTAAGCTTATTTTCTGATTTTTTCATTTTCCTGTGATTTAATCTAGTGACGCAATACAATCCATTTCCACCAATGAGTTCCCTGGGACCCCTCCATAAACTGCTACGGTGGTTCGTACTGGTGGGTTTTCACCAAAACGTCCGCGATATACAGAGTTCATTCCATGGTAGTCTTCCAAATCGTGCAGGTACACATTTACCTTTAACACCTTATCCATGGAAGAACCATTCTTCACTAGTTCCTTTTCAATTTCCTTAAGTACATGATCGGTATGGGATTTAATATCTCCCTCGAAATGAGCTCCTTTTCCCGCTACATACAGTGTATTGCCATGTTTAACCGCTCCTGAGAACAATGGAACCTTTTTGTCCTGTACAATTTCGCCAACAACCTCTTTTTTAGGTTTTTCATCTTTGGTCATTGCTTTTGCAGTTCCCACACCTAGTATGGCTGCCAGGCCCATTCCCATTTTTTTAAATGCCGATCTTCTATCTGTTTTTTTCATTTTTATAGTGCGTTGGTTATTATTATTTTGACATTCTCCACGAAGTGATTACCACATACGTTTTTTCAACAGTTCTCGAACTTGTTCCTTTGGAACGGGAAGTTCATCGATATGACTTCTTAACCATTGGGAAAAGTCTTTTTCAATCTCCTCGGTCCATTTGTTATCGATTTGTCCTGGAGTATATTTTCCTTCTTTCAATCTAGAGATTCCGAACAAATCACGAAGACTAACTACCTCGGAAGTCACTACCACCTTTTCTGCCAAGTGCGAAGGAATAAACATTACCCCCTCTTTCTTTGCCAAAACGATATCTCCAGGAAGCACGGTGGCCGCTCCCATACGGATTGGCGCATTGATACTGAGCAGCATAACCTCAGTTAGAAAAGATGGGTCCCACCCTCTAACAAAGGCATTGAATCCTTCAATTTCAGACAATCCTTCCATGTCCCTACTGGACGCATTGAATACTACTCCGTTCTTTGATTTGGCATAGATTGAATTCCCAAGGTTATCTCCAATCAAAGTTCCGTTTACAATTTTTCCAAAAGCATCGGCTACATACACATCTCCCTCGACCAACATGTCAATGGGCCAGGAATTGGTATTCCCTATTCGGCCATCGGCTTTTCCCTTTTTCTTGATTTGGTCAGCTACATCTGGTCTGTTGGGCATGTATTGTACGGTTAGGGCTCGACCCACAATAGGCACATCATCATGTAACGGTTGCCAACCACTTTCAAACTGGTTGTGATAGCCTTCATTACGCAATACTCCCCATGCTTCTTCGATGGTTACTTTTTTCATTCGTTGTAGAACGTCATCGGCTACTTTTGGCCTTCCGTCTTCAAATCTCTCTCCTGTCCATTGGGGCGTTAGGAATTCCATTTGTTCCTTGGTCAGAGTTTGAGCTGTCATGCTGCCAAAAGACAGTAAAGCCACTACTATGGCAAGCGTCAGTTGATATCTTAAATTCCGTATTGAAAAGTTGGTCTGATTCATCCGCTTCTTATGTTTCTTTAGATTCATTGGTTTTTTTATTTGGATCTTTATCTCGCCACCATGTTGCTAAAGAAGACCCGGAAATATTCATCCATGGTCCAAATACAGCGGAAGCTAATCCAATAGTTCCTATTTTACCCATTTCCAAGGCTATACCAGAGGCCAGTCCACCATTTTGCATTCCTACTTCGAGGGCAATTGTACGACAGTCTTGTTCTTTCATTTTTAGAGCTCGACACGACCAGTAACCCAAGAAATACCCCGAAATATTGTGAAAGATGGCCGCAAGAAATAAGAAAAGGCCAATTGTAAGCAAGCTATCTCTTCCGGCAGCTGTAACTATCGCAACAGTCATTGCAATGGCCGCCATCGAAAAAACGGGCATAGCTCTATCCAGCCATTTGGCCTTCCCATGAAAGAAGTAGTTAAATAGTAATCCTGCGATGATTGGAAGAATTACAATTTTGGAAATACTGATCATCATTCCCAAGAAATCTATGGGCACAAACTGACCGGCAAAGGTTTCCATTAACAAAGGGGTCATTAGAGGTGCCAGTACTGTAGAAATTGCTGTAAGGGTCACCGATAAAGCCAGATTTGCCTTAGCCAAGTAAGCCATTACATTTGATGCCAGTCCGCTCGGAGATGATCCGATTAAGACTACACCGGCTGCTATCTCTGGAGGGAACCTGAACAAACTTGCAATTGCAAATCCCAAAACCGGCATAATGGTAAACTGACAAATCAATCCAACAAGCACGCCTTTTGGCATTTTTACAACACCAACAAAATCTTTTATACTCATTGCTGTTCCCATTCCGAACATGATTATCTGCAAAAGTGGAACTATCAATGATTTAAGCTGAAAGTCACCCACATTCGTAAAAAAGGAAGGGTAGTACATTGAAGCTGCTACCGCCGCAAACACGAGTACTGTAAAAGAAAAACCTTTGAATTTTACATGACCTCGTATACCCAAAGCAAGCGATAGGAAAAAGGTAACAATAAAAGGTCCTGCTTGGGCTCCTTTTCCCAAAACAAGCATTACAATGGATGCAAGCAGGAAAATGAGGGAGGCAATTAATAAAATTTGGTATTGTTTTTTCATTTGGTTGGTATTCATTTAAGTATTTATTCGTTCCAGATTGTGCTGGCCATCCCGTTCAGGTCCCATACTATATTTCCGTCACGAATAGTCAATTCACATTCTAGTTTTTGGTCACCCAATAGTTTTTTTCCTCTTGTGTCAACAAAGCCAAAATTGCCTTTTCTGAGATTCAAAATGGCCACATCGGCCACTGCCCCTTCCGACAAATGCCCCAAGTCTTGACGCTGAATTATCTGCGCTGGTTGCCAGGTGGAAGCAGCAATCACCTCTTTTAAAGGCATATTCATATTCAGGAATTTGGACATTACATTGATTTGACTTTTCATTCCTCCATTCATACTTCCTGTGTGCAAATCTGTGCTTATGGAATTGGGTTTAAATCCTTGTTTCATTGCAGGGATTGCCTGTTCAAACATAAAGCTTCCACCGCCATGTCCCACATCGAAGATGATACCTCTTTTTTGTGCAGCAAAAGCATAGTCTCTTACTTTTCCATTCTGGCCTACAATGGGTATCCTTCCCTTGACATTGGCGTAAGCATGTGTAAATATGTCTCCGGGACGGAGCTTTTCCATAAACAAGGTTTCTATTGACAACTCTGGATCGCTTCCTCCGAAATCAATCATAACGGGAATGTTGGCCAATCTCCCCGCCTCAACGACACGGTCCGTGGGTGTCCAATCAAACCCATTGTAATGTGCCAGTTTTACTCCAACCACTACTCCCGGGTATTGTTTTGCCACGAGTGCAGTCATTTTTGGGTCCATATCTGCGATATTTTGCTCTATGACCCCACCTTTCATTCCAGACCCAATAATATTGAGAAAGGATAACACTCGAGTCTTAGAGCGGTCAATGGTCTGCTTTTTAAACTGCTTGAAATTTTTCCATCCTGCACCGCCAACGTCAACGATGGTAGTTACTCCACTTCGGAAAGAAAATCCGTCCGGGGGCAAGGCAGTATCGCTATTACTTAAATACGCATCAGGTTCTGTACCATGAAAGTTATGGCTATGGATATCCAATAAGCCTGGAACTACATAAAACCCTTTGGCATTTAGTGTCTGTTTTGCATTTTGTTCTGAAATCCTTGCTTCAACTTTTGCAATTTTCCCGTCATGAATAGCTACATCCATAACTTGATCGATTCCATTTTTGACATCAATGACATGTCCATCATTTATGAGTAGATCATACTTCTGGGCAATAACCTGACCACAAACAAATGCTGTAAGGATTATTGCGATGATGTTCTTGGTATATATTTTCATTTTTAGGTGTTGGTTTTATCAAACAATGATTCAAAGTAAATCAGATTGTTGGTTGCTTTTTTTGCCTATTCAGTTTGTTATATTCACTAAAGTACAATTTATGAGCCGTTTCGAATTTCCTCAACCTCTTCCGGCTCAATAGCACTCGCTTCGTTTCCGAAGTTTGAGCGTATGTAGGTCAAAACGTCTGCAATTTCCTTGTCAGAAAGAAAACTATGTTGAGGCATAACTCCGTTATAGGTTTCGCCATGCACTTGGATGCTGCCTTCCATTCCTTCCAAAATAATTTTGATAAGTCTTTCTTTATCTCCTGTTACCCAATCTGTATTTGCGACGGGTGGAAATCTTCCCGTGGCCCCTCCTCCATTTTTTTGGTGACATGCACTACAGTAAGTATAGTAGGTTTTAGCTCCTCCGTCAATATCATCCTGCATCAAATTATCTTTTATCCTATCTGGTGTTCGAATATGGGATAATTCTTTTCTTTTTTTCATTTGGGCCAATTGCTCTTCTCCAAACGTCGACCTATCACCGGTATATACAACCTTCCAAATTTTACCCTTCACGGAATCTGAAATATACATATCTCCTTTAGGTCCAAATGCAATTCCCATCGGGCGATACATTGCATCATTAACACTTTCCAAAGGATCTACTCCTGCGAAACCATCTACAAATACCTCCCAATCACCCGAAGGTTTGCCATCTTTAAAGGGAACAAAACCAACGAAATAACCAGATTGCGGATATGGCGCCCTGTTTGTAGAACCATGGAATGCTATGAAAGCTCCGTTTTTATAATGTTCTGGAAAAGCATCTCCTTCATAAAATACCAAATCGTTTGGTGCCCAATGTCCAGGAAAGCCCACGATAGGATCATCGTATTGATCACATCTCCCTACAGTTTCTCCGTCTCCGCCATATTCAGGTGCAAGTACTTTTTTCTCCTTGATTTGATCGTAATAGCAATACGGCCATCCAAAGTCTGACCCTTCAGTTACCTTAATGAACTCTTCCGAAGGCAGCAAAGCACTCTGCCAAGGGTCATATCTGTCTGGAAACAATCGTAATAAATCGTCACGACCATGCATCACAACGTAAAGGTTTTTATCGGTTGGATTCCAATTCATCGCCACAACACTTCGTATGCCCGAGGCATACTTGTATCCATCTTTTTGAGTCTGTCCCAATTTATTGGCATCAAATCGCCAAATACCTCCATGCTGTTCGAGTTGGGGACAAGGATCCAAACCAGGTGCACCAGGTGTTCTTTTTGGACTCTGACAAGCATTTGAGGGAGCTCCAAAAGGTATATACATATGCCCTTCATCATCAAATGCCAGTGGTTTTCCTATGTGTTCATGCTTGCCGTGGGGATGGTCATCGGTAAATACAATTTCCATCTCTCCTTCCGGAACCAAAGTACCTGGTTTTAGCTTGTATCGATACACCACCAATTCTGAACTGAAGTACAAGTATCCGTTATAGATTCTCATTGCCGTGGCATAGCTCCATCGCTGACTGGTTCTGTAAGAACCAAATCGTTCTATATTATCTGCTGCCCCATCATTATTAGTATCCTGCAAAACGGTTATGGACCCCATATCGCTGGAGTTCCTAAGTTTGGCATACAAGTACCCGTTTTCGGATACTGCCATATGTCTGACTTTTCCCTCGGTACTGTCCACCACAACCATAGCTTCAAATCCATCTGGAAGAAAAAGTCCCCCATTTAAAGGGCCTTCTTTTTTGGAGCAACTAACAAGTAGGATAATTACTAGAATACAGTATAGCAGTCTTTTTACATGAAAGACAAAAAGTATGGGTGTTACTACTTTGTTCATATAATTTTTTGGTTGGTCCTCCATGGTTTTGCCACCGCATCGCCATCAATCTGGAAATATGCAATAAGCTATTGTTTTAACCACCTTTAAACAAAAGATTTAGACCAAAGACCATGAGCTATATCTGTTCAACACTATTCTACCCATCATTGCCTTCAATTTAATATGAAGAAGTTAACCGAGAATCTATTTTAAGAGACTATTACCAGATTGAATTATTCAAATATCAGCTCGCCAAAATACTCTGGGCGATGAAAATCTGGTTTTTCTGAATCTATAGGGTTCCAGCTTAAGTAATGCCTTTCGGAAGTGGCGTCCCCACATTTGTAAAAATTTCCGCGAGCTTTGAGCCCCTTTAACTCAATTCCGGGGTTATGGGTCAAAATCTCGGCAGGTAGAATTATTGTAATTTCCCAAGTATGTCCGCCAGTTTTTTCCTTGAAAGGTTGAGTTCCCAAAGATGATTCTGTTTTAAGAGTTTCTTCGATCAGCTCAGGAGAAATAAATTTCCGGGATTTTCTTTCAGGACCATGAGCCAGAAGGGTGGTGCCGATGCAGTTGATTTCAAAATTATAATAATTTCCATCTGCTATTGGGTCAAAGAAGAACTCAACGCAACTGTCTTTAAAAACATAGCTATTGGATTCTGTTTTTTCAGCCAAAATATTTGCTTCTTCTACCTCATATTTTAACCAAATCTGGTTGTTGCTATGGGCAATTTTAAACCCAACCTTTGGCTTATACTGATAGTCTTTCCAATTTAAAACTTCCACTAAATGGGTTTCAGCATGTTCATCCAGTAATTGGGAAACGTTTTTGGGATTTATATCGCCATCAAACTCAATTTCCCTAACAATCAATTTTTTATTCACAGAAGAGGTTTTGGCATTGCATGCTACAAGAATTAACGATGCTAAAAAAAAACGGATTGCGCTCCTGTACATGCGAAAGTTTTGGTTCAATTTTCTAAAAGTATAAAATACGTTTCTTTTATTTTTACAAATAATTCTGTTAACCTCTTGCAGGATTCTTAATTATTTCATAAATATGAAAATCGAATACCAGTATAGGTAGAAAATATGAAACTAAGGCTTATATTTAGCCGATCTAGATTAATTTTAAATAAAAATGACCGAGGAGTTATTAGAAAAGGCAAAAGAGTTTGAAGGTAGAACTTTAAGTCATATGTCAACAAGCGATAGAGTGGCCGCTTCACGCGAAGCCAAAAGCTTGATACTTTCCATAAACGAGATTTATAAAGAGACCAAAGACTCCAATTTGATGGATGTCATGAAAAGTCTTACTGAGAAAAAGCGTAAGATTGAAAAGCGTCTAAAAGGAACCCCGTTGGTATAATTGTCCATTTTTTGCTTTTATTTCATTCTTAAATGAAACTATCTGTATAAGCAGTCATAGTGCCATTTAAGCTATTTGTATTGTGCTTTTTGGAAAATTTCTCCAAATGCAATCTACAGCATAATTGGACCCAATTACATCGTTTTCCATACCAGAAATATAATTGCAGATTTTTGAGGGCTTCATTTCAATAATTTTGGGATATAAATAAAATCTCAACCAAGAATAAATACTTTTGAAATGAACACTGTTGATGAAAAATTGGGCTACTTCTTCTGGTATTCTGTAATAGCATGCTCTTTAGCTTCGCTCTTTAACAGCCTGTACCATTATTTTTTTTAGAACCACAATTAAGGGCTTAAACCCTACTTTGCCCTGTGTCTCATAAAAAAGGCTGCACATATGTGCAGCCTTTTTTTCTTTGTGATCTTATCCTTTGATTTCCAGAATCTGACGTACCATTTGATTCGTAAAACCCCATTCGTTGTCATACCATGTCATTACCTTCAGCAAATCACCGTCCACTACCCTTGTCATTGCCAAATCCACAGTGGAAGCATATGGGCTTTGAATGATATCCGATGACACAATAGGTTCATCCGTGGTATCCAAAACGTCGGCATAGCGCGCAGTCTTGGCCTCTTCAATAAGTATTTGATTGACCTCTTCTGCGGATACTGGTCTTTCCGTAACAAAAGTAAGGTCAGAAATAGACCCTACTGGAACAGGCACCCGTATCGCGACACCATCAAATTTCCCGGCATATTCAGGAAGTGCTTTGGTGGTAGCAATCGCGGCTCCAGTAGTAGTAGGAATCAAGTTTTGTGCTCCTGCTCTTCCCATTCTAAAATTTTTCTGTGAAGGTGCATCCACAATTCCTTGGGAAGCCGTGTATGCATGTACCGTGGTCATAATGGCCTTTTTAATTCCAATTCTTCGTCCTAAAACTTCTACAACCGGACTGATATTATTGGTAGTACAGCTTGCACAAGAAAAAACATTTGTGTTTCCGGCTTCGCCGTTAACACCGTGCACTACTGTAGGGGTATCCACGCTTTTGGTCGGAGCCGAAATTATAACTGTTTTCGCTCCTGCTTTCAAATGTCTTTCAGCATCTTCTCCGCTTGTAAAAACACCCGTACTTTCAATAACTAAATCTACGCTATGTTCTTTCCAAGGCAACTCTTCAGGTGTTCTTATAGAAGAATAGTAGATTTTATTGTCGTCAACAATCAGGCTGTCTGGTTCATGCGACACTTTTTTATCGTATACTCCATAAACGGTATCGTACTTTAATAAGTAAGCTGTATTTTCAATGGAAATAATATCATTGACTGCTACCACTTCCAGTCCTGGTGTTTCGTTGATTACCTTCAACGCAGCCCGACCAATTCGGCCCATTCCATTTATTCCTATTCTCATTTTGATGTTCTTAATAGTTATTAATTGTTTGAATCCTATTAGTCTGAAAATGACCGTTTAAATTACAATTTTAATCGCCTAAAAAGAGTGAGATAGAAAGTGAGGTATTTTGAAAAAAAATGTCCTACCAAACAGATTCCATCAGTTGCAGGCGAATATCTTCGATGTTGGATGTATTATCCATATTCTCAATAATCAGGTCGTTGTATGGTTCTGTTGGAAAAATTTGAGAAGTCATCACGTAGAGTCCATCATCTATGAAAACTTCAATGGAAGACCAATCTATTAAGATTCTTACATTGAAGGGTCCATCTCCAAGATTGTCGACGGGCATATGATGTAATTTGTTTCCAAATTCCGACTGAAAGTTCACCTGCCCCGACTTCATCCTATTCAACAAAACATGTTTGTTTTTAGAATCCATGGTCAGTTCTAACCTTTCATCTTGTGCATTTTTCCAAGTAAGTTTAAAGTCCTTTGAGGTTGACTGGAATTGCAATTGTGTTTGGTTCAGGTTTTCAATCTTTATCTGCTCAGCACCAGTTCCTGAAATGGTCATATCTTTTGCCAAAACCGTTTCTGCTAACGATTCAACCTGCTTTAGCGGGTAATTCACAAGCATGTAGTCTTCTCCAACTTTTCTCAACGAAAGTTTACGTGGTAAGGTCATAGCACTCCGCCACTTTTTTGTAGGAGTATCTCGGGCATAATCCCAATTGCTCATCCAACCAATAAAAATACGATCGTCCTCAGGTACATTGTTATATGTTACTCCAGCGTAATTATCCGTTCCTAAATCCAACCATTTATGGTCGTTCTGATCAGATTTGAATCTTTTACCATCAAATTCACCAACAAAATATTGGGTTCCACTGCCACCATTGGGCGCTCCTGGATTGATGCTAATGATAAGTACCCATTTCTCCTCATCTGACCCTTCCACTTTTAAAGGAAATAGGTCCGGACATTCCCAAACTCCACCATGTGCCCCTTGGTTCTTTCCAAAATCGCTCAGATGGTTCCATTCTTTCAGGTCTTTGGAGGAATAGAATTTAGCATGATCTCCGGCTACCAAGGCCATAATCCAGCGTTCTGTTTCCTTATGCCAAAATACCTTTGGGTCTCTAAAATCCTTTATGCCTTTGTTCCCGATAACCGGGTTGCCTTTATACTTGGTCCAAGTTTCTCCATTATCAAGACTATACGCAATGCCCTGAGTCTGGTAATCATTTCTTCCTGCCGTTTCACCTGCCATAAGATGATAGGTAAACACGGCAACTAGCGGAGTTTCACCATTTGAAGCAAATCCAGAAGTATTATTGTGGTCGACCACTGCACTACCAGAAAAAATGAGCCCATGTTCATCCGGGTAGAGTGCAATTGGTTTGTGTTCCCAGTGTAACATATCCTTGCTTGTTGCATGACCCCAGTGCATGGGACCCCAGACAATATCTTCAGGATAGTATTGATAAAATAAATGATACACCCCATCATGATAAACAAGACCATTAGGGTCGTTCATCCATTTCTCCTCGGGCGAAAAATGAAACTGTGGGCGATATTCTTCAACGTAATTCTTCATTTCTTGTGGTGGGGGAACAAGTTCTTCATTAGTCTTTTTCCTACAAGAACTTAATAGTACAATGATACAGAAAGTAGCCGTTATTTTATTCATGCTGAATAAGAAATTTAAACTTTAAGATAGCATATATATATCGCAATATGGTAAAATGTTATTTTTGAATTCACTTTGTCAATTGCTTCGAGCGCCAAAATTTTGATTTTACCTCACTTTTTTGGTAAGTATTGATTTGAAGTTTTGACTAATCCCGGATAATGACCTACTACAATATTTAGCTTTTGAAGATAAAGAAAAATCTACTTCTCATTTTTACCCGAAATCCTGAACTTGGAAAGTGTAAAACCAGACTTGCCGCTACAATTGGTGACCATGCAGCATTGGAAATTTACAAATTCTTGCTTAATCATACGGTAACGATAACCAAAAATCTTGGTGGGGAAAAACACGTTTATTATTCCGAATGTGTATGGGAAAACGATATTTGGGACAATCTACGCTTTGATAAAAAATTGCAACAAGGTGATGACCTGGGGCAACGCATGCAGAACGCATTCGAAAATGGATTTAATTCTGGTTTTGAAAAAATCATTATTATTGGAAGTGATATGTACGATCTTTCACAATCCGATTTAGAAGAGGCTTTTTCAAAGCTTGAAGCCAACGAATTTGTTATAGGACCTGCAGAAGATGGTGGTTATTACCTATTGGGAATGAAAGCCTTGACCCATAGTGTATTTCAAAATAAATCTTGGGGCACGGAAACCGTGCTTTCAGATACAATTAAAGACATAGAAGATAAAAAGGTGTTTATGCTTCCCGCCAAAAATGATGTAGACCATTATGAGGACATCAAGGATATTGAAGCTTTTCAACCCTATTTAAAACATATAAAAGAATGACCAAGAAACAACTTGAAGAATCTGTTGCTTATTTAAAAAACAAAGGTTTCGATGCTCCAGAAATTGGAATTGTTTTGGGCACCGGCCTGGGGCAACTGGTGAATGAGATAGAAAATCCGATTGAAGCGCACTACAATCATATTCCCTACTTTCCACTTGCCACGGTGGAATTCCATACGGGAAAGCTCATTTTTGGCACCATAGCTGGTAAAAAGGTTGTGGTCATGCAAGGCAGGTTTCATTTGTATGAAGGATATGATTTTCTAGATATCACCTACCCCATTCGGGTGATGCATCAATTGGGTATTCAAAAGTTGTTTGTGTCCAATGCTGCTGGGGCCATTAACCTCAATTTTAAGAAAGGTGATATTATGCTTATCGAAGATCACATCAATTTACAAGGAGGTTCTCCATTGGCATTCAAAAATGTGGCCGAATTCGGAGATCGCTTTGTTGACATGGCGGAACCGTATGATCTGGATATGCGCAATAAGATTGAGAAGATTGCCAAAGAAGAAGGTATCTCACTAAAAAAGGGAGTATATGCTTCTGTTGTAGGGCCTCAACTAGAAACCAAAGCGGAATATCGAATGTTGAAAATTTTAGGTGCAGATGCCGTCGGAATGAGTACCGTTCCCGAAGTAATTGTTGCCAATCATTTACGACTACCTATTATAGCACTGTCTGTTTTAACAGATGAATGCGATCCTGATAATTTGCAACCGGTTAATATTCAGGAAATTATTGAAATAGCGGGTAACACCGAACCAAAAATGATCCAATTGTTCAAAGAATTAATAAAGACGATATGAGTTATTTAGAAGCAACGCAAGACCTCTATAAAGAAGCAGCCCTAACCCCAGATGTTGGGCTTTGCTGCACCACCAATCCAGTTTGGCAATTTCCTGGACTTTCCATTCCCAAAATCATGCAAGACATGAATTATGGTTGCGGAAGCACTGTTTCTGCCCAGGATTTGATCAACAACCCCAAAGTACTTTATGTCGGTGTTGGCGGTGGAATGGAACTACTCCAGTTTGCATATTTCTCAAGACAAAAAGGAGGAATAACCGGAGTCGATTCTGTAGACGAAATGCTGGAAGCTTCGCGAAAGAACTTTGAAGTCGCTGAAGAAGAAAATGATTGGTTTAAAAGTGAATTCGTAGACTTGGTCAAAGGTGATGCCTTAAATCTTCCTGTGGCCGATGAAAGTATAGATGTTGCTGCACAAAATTGTCTTTTCAACATCTTTAAAATGGATGATCTCAAAAAAGCTGTTGCTGAAATGTATCGTGTTCTAAAGCCGCATGGACGATTGGTTATGAGTGATCCAACCTGCGAGCAACCCATGAATGATGAACTTAGAAACGATGATAGACTTCGTGCATTATGTTTGAGCGGAAGTATTCCAATCAAAGATTATGTAAAAGTCCTCACTGATGCTGGTTTTGGAACTATCGAAATCAGGGCTCGAAAATCGTATAGAGTACTTTCTCCCAACCATTACCCTACAGATGAACTCATCCACATTGAGTCCATTGAAATAGCAGCCATTAAGGATCCTATGCCAGCAGATGGCCCTTGTATGTTTACTGGAAAAACAGCTATTTATTATGGTGACGAAGAGTACTTCGATGATGGTCTGGGGCATGTATTGGTGCAAAATCAGCCTTTAGCGGTATGCGATAAAACCGCAGCTGCGCTAGGGTCGGCTTCTGACCAAATTCACATTAGTGAAAGCACTTGGCATTATAATGGCGGTGGTTGCTGTTAGGTTTTTTTAAGACAAGCTGAAAGGTTAGGGCAGTTTTTAAGACTGTTCTATTGATTATACTTGAATCTTAAAAAGTAACCTATGAACTTACTGCTCAATGTAGTATTTGGGCTTTTTCTTCTTACTTGCAATGGCAAAGTTGAAAAACAACCACAAATCAAGCCTGAAAGCAATACTCCGATATCGATTCCCGTAGAAGAGGAAATGGCTAGCATCGCAAATGATAGCCTTCCCGAGCCAGAATCAGATACAGCGTTTGAAACTGCTCCGCCAGAGGCCAAACCTGAGGCCACACAAAAAAAGGTCATAGTGGAAGATACCCCGTTAAATGACAAAATTTGGGAACGTCTACTAAAAAAACATGTAGATGACAAAGGCAATGTCAACTACATTGGTTTTAAGGGTGACATAAATGAATTGGAGGTTTATTTAAGCCATATGGCCCAAAATCCACCTAAAAGTGTTTGGAGCAAGAACGAAAAACTGGCCTATTATATCAACCTTTATAATGCAGCAACAGTAAAGTTGATTGTAGATCACTACCCAGTAAAAAGTATCAAGGACATTCCAAATCGATGGAAGAAAAAATGGATAAAGGTAGGAGACGGAATAACCTCTTTGAACGATATTGAACACGAAGTGCTGCGTCAAATGAACGAGCCCAGGATTCATTTTGCGATCAACTGCGCTTCTTATTCTTGCCCAAAATTGTTGAATATTCCATTTACCCCTCAAAGCATGGAAAGGCTGCTATCAAAAACTGCTGTGGATTTTGTAAATGATAAATCCCGAAATAAGTTTGAAAATGGTTCTGCCCAACTCTCCAGAATTTTTAAGTGGTATAAAGGTGATTTTACAGAGGACGCAACTTTGTTGGAGTATATTAACCAATATTTGGAGAATCCTGTTGACAAGAACGCCAAAGTTGTGTATTTAGATTATGATTGGAGCTTGAATGAGACAGAGTAACAATCTTTCTATAAGTATAGTAATCCCGGTTCTAAACGAAGAGGGATATATTGGAAACGTGCTTAAACATCTTAAAGAAACAAGTAATCCAAATATAATAAAGGAAATCATCTGTGTAGATGGTGGAAGTAGTGATAAAACCATGCGAGTCGCGGCCGACTTTGGCGCTGTCGTGATTCAATCAAAAAAAGGAAGGGCTCGACAGATGAACTTTGGAGCAAAACATGTAAAGGGTGAGATTCTTTACTTTTTGCATGCGGACACTTTGACGCCAAAAAACTTTGACACCATAATTGTCGACGCTATTAGGGAAGGTCACGAATCAGGTTGTTTTCGAATGCAATTCGATACCAAAAATCCAATTTTAAGATTCTTTGCCTATTTATCCCGAATAAACCACACCTTGTGTAGAGGTGGAGATCAATCCTTATTTATTAGACGAGAATTATTTGATAAGACCCAAGGTTTTAATGAAGATTATCTTATTTACGAAGATACTGAGTTTATAACTCGATTATACCAGCATACAAAATTCAAAGTTCTATCTGAGGCCGTAGTAACCTCAGCTAGAAAATACCGTGAAAAAGGCTGGGTACGAATTCAATTTCATTTTGGGATGATTCATCTAAAAAACTACTTTGGAGCCGGCCCAAAAGAGCTTTTCAGGTACTATTCTAAGCATATTTTAAACGGGTAGTACTAGTCCTCAATTTCCAAATCCGCGTAGTCGTTCAAAATTCCGTTGGTAATTAGACTAGTAAAGGTGTTTTTATCTGATCGAATGGATACACCATTAGGTCGATTGGCTTTGGAATCGCCATTAATAGCTAACAAGCTCACAACTGGAAGCGTATTTGTGGCCAAATACAAACTGTTCCTATCTTCGAAAATATGCTCAGCTTCCTTATAAGAGCGACTTGATACACCGTTCTTTTTAAAGACCTTTTGAATGTTTTCGGCAAACCTCTGACTATTTTCGCTTTTATTATGATGATAGACTGCCACGTCCATGTTTCCATTCTTGATTAAACCGTTTGCCCGAATAACCAGAAGTCTTTGATATTTCCCAGAATTTTGCAAGTAACGTTTGTTAATGGCTTCAATATACTGACCCATTTTTTCCTTGGCTTCTGGTTTTTGGTTATCTCCTGTTAAATTCTCCTCTTCGCTTCCAAAAACATAAACTTTGGCCCCATGCACCATAAGCGAGGCGGCTAGGTTGTTGGTGATGTCAGAAATAAACTTATTCCGGCTCGCTGGATCTTCAAGAATCAAATAGTATATGGCGTTACCCAAGGTTCTACTCTTAAGGGACATGTTGGCCAATTCAGAATCGAAAATGGGAGTTTCCTTTTCATCTGTTAGTTGCACTTTTACTCCGGTCTTTTTAAAAGAATCATCTACAAGTGGAATTTTATATGTGCGTCCCTGATGCAACTGGCTACCATCTTTAATGTTTTCCAGATTTGCATTTAAAAACGCCTCATAATAGGTTACCGGATCCAAACCCTGTTTTCTTAAAATAGAATAGATACCGTCTCCAGGTTCCGCGACCACATCATAATATTCTGTTTGTCCAAATAAAGGGAAAGAGATACATATACACACCAAAAGTGCAGGTAGTAATTTCATAGTTATGTTTTGATGCTGGGGTGCTATGCAAATATGCGAAGAATCGATGAAATGCACAAATCATCGATGAAATGCATAAATTTTAAAAATATTGACCAATTCCGAAAACGATTCCCTTGGTCGCATCTTGGGTGATGCCGTGCCCATAATCTATTCTAAAAATAGCGTTGAAGATTCTTTTATGCATGAACCTGATTCCGATTCCAGGGTATATTCTAAGGTTTTGACTATCACCAAAATCACTGAAATCTCCTCCAGGGTTTCGCCATGTTCCTCCATCAACAAATACATTGCTTTGCAATACAAACCAATCCTTATCAATTAGGGTATGCCTATACTCAGTATTCAGCACAATGGCCCCTGTACCCCTGTCAATGGTATTTCCTACTCCACGAATGTTCAGGTTATTGTCAACCGCAAAGGGGGCAAAGGGTGTATCCATATTGCTGGCAAGCCCCAACCGCAACCTAGTGGCCCAATTTCCTTTTTGCCCAATTCTTGTGAAGTAACTAAAATCATTAAATCCTATCACAAAATCAGGGAGCTGCCCACTTGAACTATGCACATATTGAAAGTTTAAATTACTCCGAAACCCTGATAAGTACTGATAATAGTACTCAATGGCATCATAATTATAGATGAGTTTATACAAGTATTTATTTACATTCAAAGCTTGAGGAACACTGGGGTCCGTGCTTCCAAAAAGGTAGGTATAGTCCTCGGTAAAAAAATTCAGGCCAAACTCAAAACGGTTACGGAAGTTGAGTTCATATAGTCCAAGTATTTCATAGGATTCATTATTGTACCGATAATCTGCCGTTCCATTTTCCAAGAAAACAGGTTCCTGTGTCGTTAAGTCTTGATAGCTTAAAGCCAATCCCCATTTATTGCTGAACAAAAAAGGTGCACGAATGTGGGCTCCATAAGAATCGAAAATGTCTTTTTGATAGAATCCACCCAAGGTAATGTTGTTGCCCAAAACATTAAATTCCTGTAGGCCTATTCGAAAAGCGAATTCATCATTGTTTGAAGTGTATACACTAGCAAACGGAATTAGTGTAAAATTTTCCTCTATCCCATAAAACACATTATAGCTCCCCTCCACATTGGCTGGAAATACTTGATAGTATGCATGTGAAACTGAAGGTAAGCGCTTTAGTCTATAGATGTCCTCAGCGATTAGTGCCGAATCCAATTCCATACCAGGTTTGAGCCTAGCAATCTTTTTAATGAAGGCTGTTTTGGTCCTCTTATTTCCTTGGATTTTTACATCTGCGACTTTGTTTTGGGCATATCCATCTATCGCCAATAACAATAGCAGCATGGATACCCAATATCTTAAAGCAGCTTTCAATTTTTTTCTTTAAATATAGAAGAAACCATTGTATTTCAGTTATTTCGTATGGAATCTGACATCGTCTAATTCAGCATAAATTCAGTTTCAACAAACAAATTCACCCAATTGTCCTCGCTTACCGCTAACAATGAAAAATTATATGGTTGACCCGATTCGAGTAAAGGTGGAGTTTCTAGTGTAATATTTAACACCACATTTTCCAATTTATAATATTGGAACATTTGTTCAATGGTATATGTTCCCGAAAGCAATTCACCATTCTCATCCGATATGACCTGGAAATAAATTACAGAGTCATCAAAAACACCATCTTGCCACGAAAAAATCGGCATATTTCCCATGTTTTCAATGGTCACCTTTTGAGGTAAGTACTCTGTAGGTTTATTATTTTGTTTTAACCGGATTGGATTGGAGAGGTGAATTTTTCCATCCTCTTCAAAACTTACAATCACCCATTTTTCATCAACCGAAGACACTTCATATTTGAGTAAATACCCATTGAAAACATCAATTAACTCAGAATCTCCTTTGGTATATTGTGAAAAGTCATTCTCATCGACCTCAACGGAACCTGTCTCATAAAAGCCGATATTGGAAACATTTTCTCGGGGATATAAAAAAATGCTGACAACACTGGGGTCTTCATTACTAGCAGCACAGGCAATTACATTTCCAAGAACCGAATCCCTGCCGTCCAATTCAATTGCCAAAGTGGTATTTGAAATTGGTTCTTCCTTGTCAGAACTACAGGATACAACGAATAAGAAACATAGAAAAATGCTTGAAAAGCCTTTTTTGTTGATCATCGATGACTACGCTTTATTCAGTAGTCGTTATAAAAGTCACGAATTACAATTTCTGCCGGTTTGTTTTGTGGTGTGAATCTATTATCCTTTGAACCTCCGGATACATCATGATGGATAAACCATTTCCAAACGAATCCACCTGCAAACCAATTTTCACTCCACAACTCATTAAAAACTGCTTGTGTAGCCATTGCCTGTCCGTCAAGGTTGACATCCATTTCATTTTGATCTACCAGCCATGGTTTTTTTGCAGTATAATCCATACTCCGATAACCAAACTCCGTAAAAAGAATGGGTTTACTGTGCTTTTCAGATAAATCTTCTAGGGTAGACTTCCAACGTTGCCATCCCAATTTTAAATCTTCCATCGAAGGATGTCGTTTTTCTGAAAGTGGGAAGTAACCGTCAACCCCAATAAAATCCAATTTACCCCAAAACGGAGATCTGGTATACTCATCCCAATTGGCAGCGTACGTCAATTTTCCAGTGTAAATTTTCTTGATTTCATCAATTAGTTTCATCCAAAATTGGGGTCGATTCTTGACAAATTCTTCAAGTTCAGTACCGATACAATAAATATCTGCTTTGGTTTCTTGAGCTAGCCTTGCGTAGGTCAATGCAAACTTGCTATAGGATTCTTCTAGCGTCTTCCAATCCTGCTCTGATTTCATGGTCATATCCCCTGTGAATTCTCCTCTCCAAATCCAGATTTGAGGTTTCAGCATTATTTTGACCCCATTTTTTTGCAACAACTGAATGTATTGTTTGGCTCCGCTCTTTGTTTCGCCATACCATTGTCTTTCAGTGTCGAAAATTATATTTGGAGAATTAAGGTCCCGTGCAAACCCAAATGGCATAACAGCAGCATAGTTTGCCTTTACTTTTAAAACTGGATCTATGTGCTTTTGCACGACCTTCTCTCGCGATCCCACGAAACTCACTCCATTTATTTTTTCGGTTTGTTGGCTATTGCACGAAAACTGGAGTAGGCACAAAAAAAAGAGCCCTAATCTTTTCATAGATAAAAAATTAAGACTCCTAAAATACTGTTTTATATGCTTTTTGCTACAACACGGCTCTCAATCCTATGTTAAATGTTTGTCCTAGCCCAGTGTTTTCACCACGAGCGAAATTCGTGTAAAGGACCTCCACATTTAATTCTTTTGTAACCTGATATTTTGCACCACCACCAAGTGCGGTAAAATTCTGTGTGAAATCATTCCCCAAATCCAAACGTTGGTTATGCTGTGCCAGGGCTAAAACCGTAAATTTCGAGCTTGGAAAATAACTCAAGAATACTCCAGGAACCAGGTTTAAGCTATTATTTGCAAAACTTTCTTCCTTATCTCCAAAATTTAGCTCCGTATTTAGCTCCGTGAACAACTGCCATTTTTTCCCTGGAAAAGTATAGTCATAAAAGAAGCGGTTTTGCCAGGTAAATCCTTTTTGGTCCAAAAACACTCCAGTATCCTCATCATTTTCGTTGCTTACCAACGGGATGGACAAAGAACTCAAAATTGAAAAGTTACCTACATTACTGAAGGGCACAAACTTAATTGAAGGCGCAATCGAAGTAAGTCCAGAGGTATTTCTTCTATCAAAGCTTCCATCAGTCTGAAGAAAATCCCGGCCATTAGCCCTATATTCGGCGATTAGCCCCACATTGACCCTTTTGGTATCGGATACTCCAGTAAACACCTCTAAGGTCGAAGTGAAGAAATTTTGTCGAATTCCCTTATCGGATTCAAATGTACTGTCATCTTGCGTATAGAGATTGTTAAATAACTTAATATCCCACTGTCCCTTTCCAATAAGTTTAGATGGAGTCAGGTTTTGTATGTTACTTCCACCTGTCTGGTCGTCTTGGGCAAATACAGCCAAAGAAGGCATAAAAAATGCTGCCACAATGATGAGGCTTTTAAATTGTTTCATGATAGTTGTTGTTTTTCTTTTTTATTTGATTTCGTTTAGGGTCCAATCATAGGGGTAGTACCCTACCTTCAACTTGGCATCCAATTTTTCTTTTCGGTAAAGATTTACGTAGTCCACCAAGCTTTTTCCACCTTGGGTAAAATCCCCTTTATACCACTCAAAGATTTGGGAAAGATTTACTCTTTTTCCTTTGATTCTGACAAAATTTGGATCGTTCAATGCCAACTTTGTCTGTTGCTGTAATTGTGCGTCCAAGGTATCGGGCAAATAGGCATCTGCTATAATCGGAGGACACCCAAGACCCGCACATACCAAAACAAAATGAAACCTTGCCTCTTCGGGAAAATTTGCCCGAAGCAGTTTATTCTCGATATCGTTAAGGGTGATTTCCTTTCCTCCTATATTATATTTGGTTTTATCAAAAAAACCTGAAACATCTAGAGGTGATTTAAGCGGATAGTGCTCCACTATTCCTTTTATTACAGACAAATTATACCCGTTTATCCAAAACGCTTGATACGTATTGGCGTCACTCTTTGAAATGTTGATGGTCTTAGCCAAATCAACAAGTTCATTTAATCCATCTGGATTGGCTTTTATTTTATTGTAGGCCACTCTTCCATTTTTCACATAGGTATCGAAAAAGGCGTCAGCCTTGGTAAAAAACCCAGAAGTATTTTGGGCCCAAGACTGGCTCATAAAAATTGCCAGTACTATTGTGGTCAGTGTTTTTTTAATAGTCATTGTTTAAACTTTTAGTCGATTAAAACTGATGCATCTGTCGACTATGTTTCTAAGTCCATACAACTTTTAAATCTTTTTATGATTATTTTAAGATTTTATAAATCAGCAGGTTAGCTGTACGAAATATGGCCAAGTTCCTTACACTAACACAAGGAATTTAAATTCTTTCTAAATTAAAGCGTCGAGTTAAGTTCATATATTTAAGGACGACACATTAGCCAACAACCAATTCAATCCCATGGAGAATATTGTAATAATCGGAAATGGAATCGCTGGAATTTCTGCAGCTCGCCATATTCGAAAACTATCAGATAAAAGAATCATTGTTGTCTCGGCAGAGACAGATTATTTCTTTTCAAGAACTGCCTTAATGTATGTGTACATGGGGCATATGAAATTTGAACACATTCAACCATATGAAAATTGGTTCTGGGAAAAGAATCGAATCGAATTGGTTCGTGGATATGTCACACAAGTTGACACAGGAACCAAGCAACTACAAATCGATGGGTCAAGGGCAATTCAATATGACAAATTGATCATTGCCACTGGTTCAAAACCCAACAAGTTCGGTTGGCCCGGACAAGACCTTCATGGAGTTCAAGGACTGTATTCAAAACAAGATTTGGATTTACTCGAAGTGAATGCACCAAATAAAGAAGTCTGCAAAAGAGCTGTTATTGTTGGCGGTGGATTAATTGGCATTGAACTAGCCGAGATGCTTCGTAGTCGAGATATTCCGGTTACTTTTTTAGTTCGGGAAGAAAGTTTTTGGAACGGGGTTCTGCCCAATGGTGAATCCGCTATGATTAATGAGCATATTCTAGAGCATCATATCGATTTACGACTAGGAACCAACTTAAAGGAGATTGTGGCTGATGAAAATGGAAGAGTAAAATCCATAATAATAACAGAAACCGGAGAGGAACTCCCCTGTGATGTCGTGGGATTAACCGCTGGGGTCTCTCCCAATGTAGACTTTCTTAAAGATTCAGGCATTGAATTGGGCCGTGGGGTTAAGGTCAATAAATTTCTGGAAACCAATGTGAAAGATGTTTATGCTATTGGAGATTGCGCCGAACAGCATGAAGCCATCGGAAATAGACGTCCTATTGAAGCTGTCTGGTATACGGGTCGAATGATGGGAGAAACTGTTGCACAGACCATTTGTGGCAACCGCATTGAGTACAAACCGGGACATTGGTTCAACTCAGCAAAATTCTTGGATATAGAATACCAAACCTACGGTTGGGTGTTTTCAGAAAAAATTCGAAAAGAGCACGAGGCACATTTCCATTGGCGACATGCTGATGAAAAAATCTGTATTACGGCCGCATTCCATAAGGACACTAATCAATTCTTGGGCATGAACACTTTCGGCATACGTATGCGCCATGAGGTTTTTGACCGATGGCTTACTGAAGAAAGGGATATGGATTATGTTATGGAACACCTTTCGGATGCAAACTTTGACCCAGAATTCTTCAAAAAATATGAAGCAGAAATTGTATCCAAATACAATTCAGACCAGGGCAAATCCATAAAGTCCAAAAAGAAGAGTTTTAAAAGAATATTTCAAACTGCTTAATTAACTAACAAATGAGCACTTACGATAAAAGCATGGCCCTTACCGGGCAACCTCCTAAAATATTGAGTAGAAACCAAAAGATGGCAACCCTATTGGGTATGTTTGGGTTGGCAATTGTGTTATTGGCAGCTTTCAATGTCAGTTTTCCAAACAAAGGCTTATGGCTGACCATTTCATTACTTTCCATTACCATGGGAACCATTTGGTTTTCTTGGGATGCCTATTCACAAAAACTTCCGGGAATCAAGAACGACGGAGTTTGGTTCAAGTCCATTTCCAGCAAAGGATTTTGGGCATGGATAGCGGGAATAGCGTTGACCGGATTCTACATCATTCTTTATTTCTATCCTGAATACTTGGGGTTGGTCAAAGGAGGAGAAAACAAGGGCGTAATTGCCTTGTTCGACCCGTTAAGTAAGGCGTTGAGTGGAAACCCAGCTAGTCAATGGTTTGTATATGGAACGCTCTACACTGTGGCGATTTTTGCTTTCGGCATCAAATTCATGTGGAAATACCGTCATAATCGTTACGAACGTCTTCGTACCATGAGTGTGATGTTTTTTCAAACCGCGTTTGCATTTATTATTCCAGAATTGATGGCCCGTTTAAACGGCGATAAAATTCTGAATGGTGGCAGTCTTCCTTATTACGACCTAAAAAATGTATGGCCTCTGAATTACTATAATTTTGAAGGATATAGGATAAAAGCGTTTTTAAGTTCAGGTGATATTGGCTTTGCCCTATTGATTTTTGGAATCCTTTCCGTTTTTGTGATTACTCCTATCCTTACCTATAAATATGGAAAAAGATGGTACTGCTCTTGGGTTTGTGGTTGCGGTGGTTTGGCAGAAACTGCTGGCGATTCTTTCAGACAATTGAGTGATAAAACAGTAAAAGCCTGGAATGTTGAACGTTGGGTTGTTCATAGCGTAGTGGTATTCGTGACTTTAATGACCACTGCGGTTATTTACTCCTATTTGGGCACCGATACCAGCAAATACTGGTTGACCAAAAGCTCATTTTTAATTGGAGTGGCGGTATTGTTGACCTTGGTTTTTGCCTGGGTAATGATATTTAAACGCGAGCAATTGCAAAAAGATGCTCAATATGGTGCGGTTGGTTATTTTGTAATCATCATGGCGCTTATAGGGATGCATTTTTTTAGTGGTGATGGCAATGTCTTTTTATTCAAGTCTGAAACACTTCGTAAATCATATTCTTTTTTAATAGGAAGTATCTTTTCCGGTGTGATCGGAACAGGTTTTTATCCCATTTTTGGAAACCGAGTGTGGTGTCGTTTTGGATGCCCGATGGCAGCCATAATGGGCTTTCAACAACGCTTGTTCTCAAGGTTTAGAATTACCACCAATGGAGGCCAATGTATTTCCTGCGGTAATTGCTCCACCTATTGCGAAATGGGTATTGATGTACGTGCCTACGCTCAAAAAGGTGAAAACATTGTGCGCTCAAGTTGTGTAGGATGTGGTATTTGTACCGCTGTTTGTCCAAGAGGTGTTTTAAAGTTGGAGAATGGACCTTTGGAAGGAAGAATTGACAGCAATCAGGTATTGTTGGGCAACGATGTTGATTTAATGCAATTGGTGAACAAAAAATAGGATGCTTCGTTTTTTATCGGTAGTAGTAATTTTCACCAGTTCCTTAATTCTTCTTAAAAAAGAATACACTCGGGAGTATCACAACAACGGCAAGCTCAAGTCCGAAGGTTGGGTTAAAGGTGAATCCAAAGAAGACTTCTGGAAATTTTACCACTCTAATGGGGAAATTAAAGAAAAGGGGCATTACAAACATGACTCGCGAGTAGGATATTGGTATTTTTACGACACCAATGGAAAGGCCGCAATGGAAGGTCATTATAAAGGTGGAAAAATGGCAATGTGGTGGCTGTTCTATGACGAAAACGGAAAAATAAACCACAAATGTCAACTCCAAAAAGGTGTAAAAAACGGATATTGCTTAAAATACAAAGATGAAAAATTGACTTCTGCAGAGAAATATGCCCATGGAAAAAAAATAAAGGAGTGGTATGACTTCAGAAGTTTTAAGCAAGAAAACAAATTGTCCGATTTAAAGTAAATGGCAGAAATAAAGGTCATCATTCCCGCAGTAAATGAAGGTGAATCCATTGGAAAGGTTGTGTCGGGGCTTCCAAAATCCGTCTCAGAAATTATAGTTGTAAACAATGGATCTACTGACGACACCATAGAAAATGCTGAAAAAGCTGGTGCTACCGTACTTACAGAAAACCAACGAGGATATGGCTTTGCATGTTTAAAAGGCATGAATTACATCGCACAACAATCCAAACAGCCCGACGTTATCGTATTTATTGACGGAGACTTCTCTGATTATCCAGACGAGTTGGATAAAGTAGTAGCTCCGATTTTGGAAAATGACATAGATTTTGTGGTGGGCGCTCGGAAAAAGTCACTCCGTGAACCCGGTTCCATGACTCCTCAACAGGTTTTTGGGAATTGGTTGGCCACTTTTTTAATGAAATTGCTGTTCAGAGCAAGTTTTACGGATTTAGGACCTTTTAGGGCCATAAAATATGAAAAGCTCAAAGAATTGGACATGCAGGACAAGACTTACGGCTGGACCGTGGAAATGCAACTGAAAATCCTGCGAAAAAAAATGTCATATACCGAAGTACCAGTGCGTTATAAACGCAGAATTGGCGTGTCAAAAGTGTCTGGTACCGTAAAAGGTACTATATTTGCTGGCATAAAAATTCTAGGTTGGATTTTTAAATACAGTATAAAATAATATGGGACTAACTATCGCTATTTTCATTATCGCTATTTATAGTACGGCCTTAATTTTGATTTTCTTCTATAGCCTAGCACAATTGAACCTTTTGGTGAATTATTTGGGCAACAAAAGACAAAACGAAGAAGCCCCAAAGTTTAACCTGTTAGACCCCAAAGAAATACCTTTTGTCACCATACAACTTCCTATCTACAACGAGGAGTATGTTATGGAGCGCCTTTTGGAAAACATTGCCAAAATAGAATACCCTAAAAGTAAACTGGAAATACAGGTTCTAGATGATTCCACAGATGATACTGTAATTGATACTGCAGCAAGAATAAAGGAACTACAAGATACTGGTTTAGACATTAAACATATCCGAAGGGAAAATCGCCAAGGCTTTAAGGCTGGAGCCTTAAAAGAAGGTTTAGAGATTGCCAAGGGAGATTTTATTGCCATTTTTGATGCTGATTTCCTTCCAGAAAGTGATTGGTTAAAAAAGACCGTTCCTTACTTTAAGGATGAAGAAATTGGTGTTGTCCAAACAAGATGGGGACATATCAATAGAGATTATTCCACACTTACTAAAATTCAGGCTTTTGCCTTGGATGCGCACTTTACATTGGAACAAGTTGGTAGAAATTCAAAAGGTCATTTTATCAACTTTAACGGTACGGCAGGTATCTGGAGAAAAGATTGCATCCTTGACGCCGGTAACTGGGAAGGAGATACACTTACCGAAGATTTGGATTTGAGTTACAGAGCACAATTGAAAAATTGGAAGTTCAAGTATTTGGAAGATGTGGAGACACCTGCAGAGCTTCCTGTTGTAATCAGCGCAGCCCGCTCACAGCAATTCCGTTGGAATAAGGGCGGGGCAGAGAACTTCAGAAAAACGGTATTGAGCGTTATTAGTGCTAAGAATATTCCATTTAAGACCAAGTTTCATGGGGTAATGCACCTGTTGAACAGCTCCATGTTCCTATGTGTGTTTATTGTAGCTCTTTTGAGTATTCCAATGCTCTATATTAAAAATACTTATGGTCACTTAGGATGGGTTTTTCAGGTAACCAGCTTCTTTATCATCAGTACTATTATCCTGTTTATTTGTTATTGGTTTACCTATAAAAGTATCCAGGGCAGTAGTTTCGATAACTTCGTTGACTATATAAAGCTGTTTTTCACCTTTTTCTCCGTAGCTCTTGGATTTTCACTACACAACTCTATTGCTGTATTGGAAGGTCATATGGGCAAGCGCAGTGAATTTGTGCGAACACCAAAATTCAACATAAACAGTCTTAAAGATTCCTGGAAAGGAAATAAATATCTGACAAAAAAGCTTTCACCAAATATGGTGATTGAATTTGCCCTGATGATTTATTTCCTATTTGGCATGTACAGTGCCATTCCTTTGAATGATTTTGGACTTTTCCCCTTCCATTTGATGTTGTTCTTAGGTTTTGGATTCGTATTCTTTAAATCGTTGACGGCCAAGGCGTAAACCCATTTACTCCTTAAAGTATCCTTTTCCTTACTTGTTGGTAAACAATGCTTCCGTTTGCTTATTTGATATGTAATAACAAACCGTTCTTCAATTTAATAATCAAATTACCTGTATTTATATAGTTATATTTATGTTCTAGTATTTAAAATACGGTCTTCTAAACTATATGAATCAAAAAAAGGCTCCTTGGTATTTCCTCCTGCTCCTTATTTTAGCAGGAGAATCGGTATTTATTCTTCCATTTGTACTTGCCAGAGTCTTTCGACCTACCGTACTTGAGGTTTTTGCTTTGGATAATGTTCAATTGGGCTTATGTTTCTCGGTTTATGGCATCGTAGCTTTACTGTCTTACCTGGTTGGAGGTCCATTGGCCGATAAATTCCCGCCACGAAAATTAATTGCTGTAGCCCTATGGATGACCGCTTTGGGGGGCTTGGTTTATGCAACTTTTCCCAGTTACAATACCCTAAAAATACTGTATGGATATTGGGGTTTTACCACTATTTTCTTGTTCTGGGCACCAATGATCAAGGCAACTCGGGTATGGGGTGGCAATAGTTCACAAGGCAAAGCATTTGGTTTCTTGGACGGAGGACGTGGGCTGGTAGGCGCTCTTTTTGGAGCAATGGGTGTGTTCATTTTTTCCTTTTTTATAACTTCTGAAGTATCTGTAGCCTCGGATGTAGAAATAAGAGCGGCCTTTAAACAAGTTATTTTAGTTTCTTCAGGTATCGTTTCTTTTGTTGGACTATTGGTTTGGCTTTTCATGAAAATGGATCGACGATCAGAAAAAGAAATCATTCTTGAAAAAATCACCATATCACAAATACAAGAGGTATCCCGTTTACCTTCTGTTTGGTTATTGATGATTATCATCCTATGCGCCTATGTCGGATATAAAATCACCGATGTGTTTTCGTTGTTCGCCCAAGATGTAATGCGATATGACCAAGTACAATCGGCCACGGTAGGCACCTTTTTATTATTTGTACGCCCCGTAATTGGGGTGGTCATCGGCGTATTGGCTGACCGTTCACAAACTACCTTTTGGCTAGTCATCAGCTTTGTGGTCTCGTTTTTCGGGGCATTGTTGTTTGCCTCTGGCATAGTTTCAAATTCTGCAACGGTCTTGTTTTTTATTTCAATCTTTACTGTGGCGGCGGGAGTATATGCGGCACGCTCCCTATATTTTGCTGTGATGAAAGATGGAAAAATTCCATTAGTGCTTACTGGAACTGCAGTCGGCCTTATTTCGCTAGTGGGGTATACGCCAGATATTTTTGCCGGACCCGCAATGGGCTATCTATTAGAGAATTCTCCGGGAGCAGCAGGACATCAGCATGTATTTTGGATGTTGGCCGTATTCTCTTTTATAGGGGGTATAGCCGCTTGGGGCTATTTTCAATTGTATAGAAAGCAGTGATAATGGTATGGAAGAAAAACCGAGACTTTCGCGACTTACGGCTATTCTGACCCAATTACAATCTTCCAGGATTGTTACGGCGACAACACTTGCGGAAAAACATAATGTCAGCGTTAGAACCATATACAGAGATATTCGGACATTGGAAAAATCTGGGGTCCCTATCATTACCGAAGAGGGGAAAGGATACTCCATGATGGAGGGCTACCAATTACCACCTGTCATGTTTACCGAGGATGAAGCAAATGCACTGATAACCGCTGAACAATTGATTCTAAAAAACAAAGATGCCTCTTTGGTGCAACATTATTCCGAAGCAATTCTAAAAATAAAGGCGCTGTTAAAAGGCTCCCAAAAAGATAAAGCGAGTCTGCTTACGGAACGCATCTATTTTACCGATAATTATTTAAATCAAAGAACAAGCAATTATTTAATGAGGCTCCAATCGGCCTTGACAAATTTTCAGGTTTTGAATATTGATTACCTATCTCTAGGTCAAAAATTCACGAATCGGAACATAGAGCCCTTTGCTTTGTACAGCACGGAAGAAAAATGGTTGCTCATTGCCTATTGTAGACTTCGGGAGGCCTTTCGAATGTTTCGGATTGACCATATTCAAAAAATCACCAATACCTACGAGCAATTTGAATCCCATAATATGACTCTGGAAGAATATTACAAGTCTTTTGACAAATATGAGCAAGGTTCTTCCCATTCTGATGATAAATAATCGGGTGTTTTTTTGATGGCTACCCCGTAAGAATTATTTATCTAGTGAGATATACCCCAATTGCTTAAAAAGTTCAGTTGATTGCTTTAAATAGCGATTTTTATTTGTCTCTTCAAACCAGGCCCGAGAAACCTGTTCGTTATTGTAGAGACGACTGTCTTTCCATGCTGAAATTCCAGGAATTCTTGTTCTGGGCCAATCTTCATTTATAAAACTAATGGCTTTGATATTTTTTTGGTAGATGAATGTAAAGAAGTTGACAAACCATTGACTCCACACTTCAACACTTTTGTTGTCGATACCGTTGATTGGGTTCGATTCAGCAATCATTACCGGTTTCTTGTGTTGTTTGGCAAATTTCAGCACATCATCAGAATAAGGACCAAAGTCTGTACCATTGTAAGCATGTCCAAAGACAGAAATAGCTACCCAATCCACATAATCATCCCCTGGATACCAGGCAGACAGTGGATAGTCTTTAAAGGGTTTAGATGCATATGAATGCCACACGAATGCGATATTGTTCACTCCTTTTTTACGTATAAGATCAACGATATGTCTATATGCTTTAACAAATTCCTCAGGTTCAAGTTCGTTATGAGGACCATCAAATTCGTAACCAATTCTCAAATAGATAGGTCTATTTACCGATTTAGCCCACGCACTATATTTCTTAATAACACGATCGTATTCTCCATTGCCCGCATATTTCGCAACGTTCCCTTTTCCCACCATCCACATAGCACTATGAACAACTGTATTGGGAAAATTATCAATCAACATTTGGTGGTTTTGAGAATCGCCGCTTTCATTTTTATGGATACTTGTAACCCCCTTAAATTCAGGAATTCCCCAATAAGCGGACCAACCACCTGGGATTGGTTGATCCTGAAAGTGTTCCATATATTCGGTAATTCTTTCAACTGTTTGCCCCATTATCAACAATGTTTTACCATCTGGAGGAACGAACTTCGAATGTTCATAATCATACACAAAATTGGAATCTATGTCTGTTTGTATCTTGGATACCATCTCTTGGGCAATCTGATCTGTAGTTTTCTTGGTTACAGTCTGTCCAGATAGTTCAATGGAAGTTGAAATCAAAAAAAATATCATAAATAGTAAATAATACATAACCGAATAGTTTGATTTTGACATCTTCATAATTGAATTCCTCTTTCGCCTTAATTACCTTTTTTAAGTCTATGTGTAATACTAATTAACTACTGCAAACGTATAAGCTATATCGACCGATAAGTGAAGTTCGGGAAATTTTAAGTAAAAATCCAGATTAAATCAATGGATGTATCTGTAAATTGATTTATTCAAAATACCCTTGACATACCCTTGTCATATGCCTGGAATATTTTTGTGCAAATCTTAAAATTTATCATCATGACAAGCACAAAAAAAAACGCATTAAACATCGTTGGATTAGCCGCAAGAACATCTAATGATCCCGGAAAGGCAGATCAAGATATTCCTAAACTGTGGGAAAAATTTATTGCCGAAAATACACTTAACCGAATCCCTAACAAGGTGGATCAGACACTTTATGCCATCTATACGGATTACGAAGGGGACCATACCAAACCCTACACCATAGTCATCGGCTGTAACGTGTCAAAACTTGATAATATTCCCGAAGATATGACCGTCAAAATGATTCCCGAATCCAACTACACTAAGTTCATCGCCAAAGGCGACCTTACCAAAGATGCGGTAATCAGCACTTGGATGGACATATGGAACACAAATTTGAACAGGACCTATACTACCGATATTGAAATCTATGGTGAAAAAGCCATTGATCCTACAAACGGAGAGGCAGAAATTTTAATTGCCACTAAATAGGTTTAAGTATATCCTGCCATGGAAGCAATACGATTTTGCGGTAATACATGGCAGGGTATGATCTACATTCCAATATAATTTTATACATTTTGCTGACCTAAGAAATCCTGGTTGGCAATGCTTGGAAAAATCATCAAATTTTGGAAACTTCATAAAATCTCGTTGCTCCTATCATTGGGCAGTATATTGTTTTACCTAAGCTTTGCTTACGATTTAAACCGGGAAGACTTTCCAAAATTATTGGGTCTTTTCATCGCATTGTTTTTCCTCCATTATAAACTGATACAATTCCAAAAATGGAACTTTAAGTTTCTGTTGATATCAGGTATTCTATTTCGATTAGTGTTTTTGCTGGCCGAGCCGAATCTTTCTCAAGATTTTTATCGCTTTATCTGGGATGGGGAGTTGATAAAAAATGGCATCAACCCCTATTTGAATGTTCCGAACGATTTGATTGCGCAATCCAATCTAGCGATTTTGAATGCCAAAGAATTATATGATGGTATGGGAAGTTTGAGTGCAAGACATTTTAGCAACTACCCCCCACTCAATCAAATCATATTCACCATTGCCACATTTTTAGGGGGAGGAAGTGTTTTGGGCTCGGTTATCGTAATGCGGTTGACCATTATCTTGGCCGATTTGGGAATTCTATATTTCGGAAGAAAACTGCTGCAAAAACTGAACAAGTCCAATCACATGTCTTTTTGGTATTTCCTGAACCCATTGGTCATCATTGAATTGACCGGGAATCTCCATTTTGAAGGCGTGATGCTATTTTTCTTTGTTTGGTCCATCTATTTGATTGCTGATAAAAAATGGATGGCGGCAGCACCAATTTATGCAATGTCCATTATGGTTAAGTTGGTACCAATAGTTTTCTTGCCTTTATTTGTCAAGTACTTCGGATTCAAGAAAAGTATCTTTTTCTACATAGCCGTTGGTGTTTCTTGCGTACTTCTTTTACTTCCTTTTTACTCCCCTTCATTCATTGACAATTATTCCGAGACCGTTGGTCTTTGGTTTTCCAATTTTGAATTTAATGCGGGTATTTATAATCTGGTAAAACATATAGGGATAGAATTCTTTGACGCCAAAGCTTGGATTTTGGTCAAAGATTATGGCAAATGGATGGCCATAATCGTGATAATAGCAACCGTTTTGATTGCTTTCCTAAGAAAGAACCAAAATCTGGGCACATTGATTACCTCAATGCTTATGGTCCTTACCCTATATTACTTCCTATCCAGTACGGTACATCCGTGGTACGTAATATTTCTTTTGGTATTGGGCATTTTTACCGAATATCGTTATGCCATCCTCTGGTCTTTCTTGGTTGTACTAAGCTATTGGGCCTATTCCAATTCAGATTATGATGAGAATTTTTGGTTGTTGACCATTGAGTATATCACGGTTATCAGCTTTTTGATTTATGAAATAGCGACTAAAGAAGGAAAAAAGTTAGATTTCTTTAAAAAATAGGGGCCAAACTAGGTTCATTGGAATTAATTTGTACTTTTAACCCCATAATGAAAGGACAAGAATACATATTAACCGCTTTGAGCATCCCTGCTCCAGTACGTCCATTCGCTCGTCGTCGTCGCCCGTAAGGGTGCATATCAGACTATGGAAATAGGTGAGTCCATTTCCGCAAAATCCACAAAATCAATTTCATTTTTTAGTCATTAATCCAATAGCAATGGAAATTTTAGTTGCTAACGAATCACATTTTAAATACGCTCAGGCAATCAGCGACACCATAACCGAATCTGCAAAAGTTCGAGGAACTGGTATTGCCCAGCGTACTCCAGAATATATCAGAAAACGATTGCAAAACGGCAATGCAGTAATCGCCTTGGATGGGGAGAACTTTGCAGGCTTCTGTTATATTGAAGTTTGGGGAAATAAGAATTTTGTGGCCAACTCTGGTCTAATTGTCCATCCTAATTACAGAAATCAAGGACTTGCCAAAAAAATAAAGAAATCCATTTTCGAATTATCCCGAGAGAAATTTCCGGATGCCAAAATATTTGGAATCACAACAGGTTTGGCAGTAATGAAGATGAATTATGAGCTTGGTTACAAGCCTGTCACCTTCTCTGAACTAACGGATGACCCTGAGTTTTGGAAAGGATGTCAGACCTGCAAAAACTTTGACATCTTGACGCGAACCGAAAGAAACATGTGTTTGTGCACAGGAATGTTGTACGACCCCGATAGCAAAAAACCAGAATCAAAAAAAATAAACGGAAAAGCTTTTACCCGATTAAAAAGCATTAAGGAAACCCTTTTCCTAAAAAAGAAAACGAAATGAAAAAATTAGTACTGGCCTATAGTGGTGGATTGGATACTTCGTATTGCGCAAAGTCCCTATCAAAAGAAGAAGGCTTCGAAGTGCATGCAGTAAGTGTAAATACTGGTGGATTTACACCGTCCGAAATCCAAGATATTGAGCAAAAAGCGCTGGAATTGGGAGCTACCTCATATACTTCTATTGATGCCGTTTCCAACTTCTATGAAAAAGTGGTCAAATACCTCATCTTCGGAAACGTACTTAGAAATAACACTTATCCTCTTTCTGTAAGTGCCGAACGAATTGTTCAGGCCGTGGAAATTGTAAATCATGCTAAAAAAATAGGAGCAAAATACATTGCCCATGGTAGTACGGGAGCCGGAAATGACCAGGTACGATTTGATATGATTTTTCAAACCATTGCTCCAGAAATAGGGATTATTACTCCAATCAGGGACAATAAATTGTCCAGAGAGGCTGAAATTGAATATCTCAAGCAAAATGGAGTCGATTATCCCTGGGAAAAAGCAAAATATTCCATCAATCGAGGATTATGGGGTACATCTGTAGGTGGAGATGAAACTTTGACTTCCCATTTATCCCTTCCTGAAACAGCTTATCCAAGTCAATTGGAAAAACAAAGCTCCAAACAACTCAAGTTGACCTTTAAGAATGGTGAGTTGGTCGCCGTTGACGGAGAAAATGCAAGTCCAATTGAAAACATTGAAAAGCTATCCGAAATAGCCTCTAAATATGCCATCGGCAGGGACATTCATGTAGGCGATACCATAATTGGCATTAAAGGAAGAGTTGGTTTTGAAGCTGCTGCTCCTCTGATTATTATAAAAGCACACCATTTATTGGAAAAGCACACATTGAGCAAATGGCAGCAGTACCAAAAAGAGCAACTGGCCAATTTTTATGGAATGCTACTTCATGAAGGAAATTATTTGGATGAAGTAATGCGAAATATTGAAGCTTTCTTGGCTGATACGCAAAAGAACGTTTCCGGGGATGTGTTTGTAACCCTCCACCCCTATCGATTTGAGTTGGACGGTATTTCCTCGCCACATGATTTAATGAATGCTTCTTTCGGAAGCTATGGTGAAATGAACAAAGGTTGGACTGCAGATGATGCCAAAGGGTTTATCAAAATTCTTTCCAACCCAGGAAAAATTGCAAACCATGTAAACCAACATCATGATTAAAGCAGGTATCATAGGTGGATCCGGTTATACAGGGGGCGAACTTATTCGATTGCTCCTTAACCATCCCGATGTAGAAATCGATTTTGTTTTTAGCACTACCAGAGCTGGAAAACCGATAACTTCGGCGCATCCCGATTTATTAGGTGTGACCCATCTAGAATTTACTGGCGAGGTAAATCCAAATGTTGATGTGGTGTTTCTATGCTTGGGCCACGGTAACTCATCCATGTTTTTGAAGGAAAACACTTTTAGTTCTGCTACCAAGATTGTGGATCTTAGCAATGAGTTTAGGCTAAAAGCCGATGCCTCTTTTCAAGGAAAGGAATTTGTTTATGGTCTCCCAGAATTGCATAAAGAAAGTATCGAAAAGGCTGAGAATATTGCAAACCCAGGGTGTTTTGCCACCACCGTTCAATTGGGATTGCTTCCCTTGGCAAAAGCAGGTTTGTTGCAAAATCAAGTGCATGTCAATGCCGTAACCGGGAGTACAGGTGCAGGGGTTGGACTTTCATCGACTTCCCACTTCAGTTGGAGAAATAACAATGTTTCCTGGTACAAACCTTTCTCCCATCAACACTTGGGAGAAATTGGGGAAAGCTTGGATTCCTTTGGAAACAGCACTGGAAAACTGTTTTTCTTACCCAATAGGGGAAATTTTACAAGAGGGATTTTAGCAACCAGTTATACTGATTTTGATGGGAACCTCGAGGATGCCCAAGCATTGTATAAAGATTTTTACAAAGATGACGTCTTTACACATGTTTCGCCCGAACCCATCCATCTAAAACAAGTGGTAAATACCAACCAATGTCATGTGCATTTGCATAAGCATGAAGACACTTTGTTGGTGACATCGGCCATCGACAATTTATTAAAAGGAGCCTCTGGCCAGGCCGTTCAAAATATGAACCTAATGTTCGGTATTGAAGAAACCAAAGGGTTACAGTTAAAAGCAGGAGTATTTTAAAGAAGAAATTATGAAAATAGCCATCATAGGTGCGGGAAATTTGGGATTGTCCATTGCAAAAGGAGTTTTACATAGCAATGGAGCCACTACCATGTACCTCACCAAAAGAAATACCACAGAAATCAAGGATTTCGAAAAGTACGGCAATGTAACCGTCACATCGGATAACAAAGAAGCCATTCAAAATTCAGATACGTTGATTTTTGCTGTTCAGCCTGGGCATTTTGGTTCCATTCTAGCGGAAGTGAAAGACCTGCTTACCGAAAATCATGTAATTATAAGCACCATCACCGGTTTTAGCATTTTGAAAATTGAGGAGATTATTGGGGCTGATAAGCATATCATTAGAAGTATGCCCAATACCGCCATTTCCGTTGGGAATTCCATGACTTGTATTTGCAGCAATGAGCTAGGTAAAAAACGAATAGACCTGGCAAAGGCCATCTTTAATAGAATGGGACATACCTTGGAAATTCCCGAGGAACAAATGCAAGCCGCAACTGTCATTTGCGCCAGTGGTATTGCATTTTGGATGCGTTTGATTCGCGCCACGACTCAAGGAGCCATTCAATTGGGCTTTGATGCCAAAGAGGCCCAAGAATTAGCCATGCATACCTGTAACGGAGCTGCAAGCTTGTTAATTGAGTCTGGTAACCACCCGGAAGAAGAGATAGACCGGGTAACCACTCCAAGAGGATGCACCATTGAAGGATTGAATGAGATGGAACACCAAGGTTTAAGCTCCTCCCTTATTCGAGGCATTGTAACATCATTTGAAAAAATTAGCAAAATCAGAAAAGGATAATCTCGTGATGGCGATTGAAACAACCGATAAAACAATGAAACTATTTGATGTATATCCGCTATATGATGTAACTCCAGTATCAGCAAAAGGTATTGAAGTTACTGACGATAAGGGGACAACCTATCTGGATTTTTATGGGGGACACGCCGTCATTTCCATCGGACATTCCCATCCGCATTATGTGAAGCGACTTACAACGCAGTTGGATAAAATTGGTTTTTATAGCAATTCCATTCAAAATCCATTGCAGCAGCAACTGGCCAAAAAGCTCGGGGAATTGTCGAAATGTGAGGACTATAATCTTTTCATGTGCAATTCGGGAGCCGAAGCCAACGAAAATGCATTAAAACTAGCATCTTTCCATACCGGAAAATCCAAAGTAATTGCGTTTAAAAATGGTTTTCACGGAAGGACTTCCGCTGCGGTAGCTGCAACGGACAACTCATCTATAAATGCTCCCATAAACCTTCAACAAGAGGTTACTTTTTTGCCATTGAATGATTTCGAAGCGTTTGAAACTGCCCTTCAATCTGACGAGTATTGTGCTGTAATCCTAGAAACCATTCAAGGTATAGGGGGTCTGGACGAACCGACAACTGAGTTTATTCAGTTTGTTTCTGAAAAGTCCAAGGAAAAAGGCATAGTATTTATTGCTGATGAAATTCAATGCGGATTTGGACGGAGTGGGAAATTCTTCGCTTTTCAACATCACAACATTCAACCGGACATTATTTCAATGGCTAAAGGTATGGGCAATGGTTTTCCTGTAGGCGGTATTTTGATTCATGAATCTTTCAAAGCATCCTATGGCCTTTTAGGCACCACCTTTGGTGGAAATCATTTGGCTTGTGCTGCAACCTTAGCTGTTTTAGAGGTTCTGGAAAAGGAAAATTTGATCTTCAATGCTGATGAAATTGGAAATTATTTCAAAGAAAAAGCGGTGGAAATTCCACAAGTAAAACAAATTAAAGGAAGAGGTTTAATGTTAGGCCTGGAATTCGATTTTGAAGTTGCAGAACTGCGTAAAAAACTGATTTTCAATCAAAAATTATTTACTGGAGGTGCAAAAGACAAGCATGTGCTTCGAATTCTACCCGCATTGAACATTACAAGACATCATATCGACCTATTTTTTGAAGCATTAAAAGCAGAATTACAATGAGTTTGATATTATCTATAGAAAAACGAAATGCTGTTTTAACTACCATGTCGGAATTGGTGAAGTTGGAACAATCCAAAATTCTGGGAGCCAATAAAAAGGATTTGGAAGGTTATTCGGGTGAAGATATCGCGATGCGAGATCGATTAAAAGTGGATGCCGCCAAAATTAGCGGAATGGTTTTATCACTTCAGCAACTAGCTTCTCAGCAGGATCCATTGGGGGTCGAACGTTTTCAATTTACACATGAAAATGGCATCCATATCAGTAACAAAACCGCTCCTTTCGGCACTATTCTAATCATATATGAATCTAGACCGGATGTGACCATTGAAGCAGCCGGAATCGCATTTAAATCCGGAAACAAAATCCTTTTAAAAGGAGGAAAAGAATCACTCAATAGTAATTTGATTTTGGTGCAATTGTGGCACAAAGCACTCGAACAGCATGATTGTTCAACCGATTGGGTTGCCTATTTGGAATTTGACCGTGCCCAAACGCAAAACTTTTTAGAGCATCCTTCCCAAAAAATTGATTTGATTGTTCCTAGAGGTGGGGAAAAATTGATTGCTTTTGTGAAACAACATGCTACCTGCCCCGTAATTGTCAGTGGGCGAGGAAACAACTTTTTATTTGTGGATTCGGAGGCTGACCTTGAAATAGCATTGGATGTTATTCTAAATGCAAAGACAACCAAAATTTCTGCATGCAATGCCTTAGATAAGGTTCTTGTTGCTGCAGATTTACCACGAAAACAGGAGTTTTTGACCCAATTGACTCAAAAACTTCAAAAAAGTGAGGTTCAGATTTTAACGGATAAGCCATTGTCCAGTCTATCAGAAACGCAGGAGATTAATGATGAATCTATTTGGTATGAGGAGTTTTTGGATTACAAAATCGTGCTTGGACAAGTCACGGATTTAACCGAAGCCATTACCAAAATAAACAGGTATAGTGGCGGACATTCAGCTGCCATTATTACAGCAAATAATGAGAAAGCTGAAACTTTTATGCAATCGGTGGATTCGGCGGCAGTTTACCATAACGCCTCCACTCGATTTACCGATGGTGGTCAGTTTGGATTAGGAGGAGAACTCGCCATAAGCACAGATAAATTGCACCAAAGAGGTCCTATCGGCCTTCAACATTTGGTAAGCAACAAGTGGTATGTAACCGGAAATGGTCAAACCAGATAAGATGAAAAAGAAACGAATATTACTTAAAATCGGTTCAAACACCTTGACAAAGGAGACCAATCACATTTCCAGAGGAAAGGTTGAGGATATCGGAAGGCAAATAGCACAGCTTTCAGATGAATACGAGTTCATCATTGTTAGCTCAGGAGCCATTGCGGCCGCCAGACAATTTGTAAAACTAGAGCATTCTGGTCCAGAAATCAATGTAAAGCAAGCTTTGGCAGCCATTGGGCAACCCCATTTGATGCGAATTTTTCAAGAAAACTTTAGGGAACTTGGCTTGCTTACCTCACAGTGTCTGCTCTCTTATTCCGATTTTGAAAATGTGGACTCAAAACAGAATATTAAAAACACCATCAATGTTTTGGTGGCCAATAATTTCATTCCTATAATCAATGAAAATGATACTGTTGCCACAGATGAAATCAAATTCGGGGATAACGATAAATTAGCTGCCCTAACAGCAGCTTTGTTGGAGGCCGATTTATTATTGATTGCAACCAATACCAATGGAATCTACACAAAAGAATCGCTAGGTAATAACGAACCACAAACGATTCAAACTGTAAGCGACCTTCAAAATTTGGCAATGGAAATTGGCAACGAAAAATCGACACATGGAACCGGTGGAATGCAATCCAAAATTGAAGCTGCAACAATAGCTCAAAATGCAGGAATTGACACTTGGATCGTAAATGGGTTGAATGAGAACTTCATCCAATCTGCCTTGGGAGATTCCATCAGCTACACAAAAATTATATCATGAAACATTACCTCTCCATAAACGATATTGATAATCTTTCCGAATGGGTGAACGAAGCCAGAGCTTTGAAAACGGAACCCAAAAAATTCAAAACGCTTGGCGAAGACAAAACCATTTGTCTTCTGTTTTTTAACAATTCGCTCAGGACTCGTTTAAGCACTCAAAAAGCGGCAATGAATCTGGGGATGGATGTGATGGTCATGAATTTTGGTAACGAAGGTTGGACTTTGGAATATGGTGATGGAACTATTATGGATAAAGGCACCTCTGAACATATTAAAGAGGCGGCCCAGGTGGTTTCCCAGTTTTGCGATGTTGTTGCGATTAGAGCGTTTGCCCAATTGAAAGATAAGGCAAAGGATGAAGCAGAGCAGGTTCTAAATGGTTTTGCAAAATATACTTCTATCCCAATTGTGAACATGGAAAGCTCCACAGCGCATCCATTGCAGGCATTGGCAGATGCTATTACCTTGGCTGAAAACAATTCGAAAAGTAAGCCTAAAGTGGTTTTGTCTTGGGCACCACATCCGAAAGCTTTGCCCCACGCAGTGGCCAACTCATTTGTGAAAATGATGCACCTGCAAGATGCAGAATTTGTGATTACCCATCCCGAAGGATATGAATTGAATTCTGAAATCACTAAGGACTGTAAAATTGAACATGATCAAGAAAAGGCAATGGAAAATGCCGATTTTGTGTATGTGAAAAACTGGAGCTGCTACGCAGATTACGGCAAGGTTTTACATCAAGATTCAAACTGGATGATGACCACCAAAAAGCTTGGAAAAGCTAAGTTTATGCATTGTCTCCCGGTAAGAAGAAATGTTGTGGTGGAAGATGCGGTGTTGGATGGTAATCAATCCTTGGTCATTGAGCAGGCTAATAATAGAACCTATTCAGTACAAATCGTACTCAAGAAAATTTTGAAATCTATTAAATAGGGAAAATGGCAAAGTTAAAAGACAAGGTATGTATTATTACTGGTGCTACAAGCGGCATGGGAAAGGGTATTGCAGAATTGTTACATGCTGAAGGTGCCCAATTGATATTATCCGGTCGCAATCAAGAAAGAGGTGATGCTTTGGCTCAAGCACTTGAAGGTTCCATTTTTGTTGCAGGCGATGTCTCTCGGCCAGATTATAACGAAAAATTGGTCAAAACTGCGGTCGAGCAATTTGGGAAGCTAGATGCGCTATCCCTAAATGCAGGAATTTTGGGTTTGGGCAATGTTGTTGATCTTTCAATCTCTGATTGGCAGGAAACCTTGAATATCAATTTGAGCTCCATTTTTTACATTTCAAAATATGCCATTCCTTATCTTCAAAAAAGCGCACAAGGAAACATCTTAATAAACGCATCTATTGCCGCTTTTAAAAGTTTTCCCAATCACCCAGCGTATTGCGCCTCAAAAGGTGCAAGTGTAGCATTGATGAAACAAATGGCAGTGGAATATGCCCCAAAAATAAGAGTTAATGCCTTATGCCCCGGACCAGTGGACACTCCTTTGATTTGGGATTCGGCAAAAGCATTTCCAAATCCTGAAGAAGCTGTTGAAAATGCGGCAAAAGCTACATTATTGCAACGACTGGGTACACCTGAAGATGTTGCGAAACTGGCGCTATTTTTGATTTCAGATGATTCGTCGTGGATTACCGGAACAGCAATGACCATTGATGGTGGAATACTAAATGCATAACATGAAACCTAAACTATCTATAGTAAAAATCGGAGGCAACGTCATAGAAGACCCAAAGGGTCTCGCCCATTTATTGGGATTGTTTTCCAAGTTGGAGGGTTATAAAATTTTGGTTCATGGAGGTGGTAAAAAAGCTACGCAAATTGGAAATAAATTGGGCATTGAAACAAAAATGACCAATGGTCGAAGGATTACTGACGCCCAAAGTCTGGATGTAGCCATAATGGTCTACGGTGGGTTGGTCAGCAAGAAAATTACAGCCCAACTGCAAGCTATGGGATGCAATGCACTTGGCATGAGTGGGGCGGATGCCGATGCTATTAAGGCACACAAAAGACCCGTAAAAGAGGTTGATTTTGGTTGGGTAGGCGATGTTGATGGTGTAAATTCTGAAAATATCTCAAAATTATTATCAGCAGACTTTACCCCCGTTTTTTGTGCATTGACACATGACGGTGATGGACAATTATTGAATACCAATGCCGACACTATCGCTTCCGAATTGGCCATTGGTTTATCATCAGAATTTGAGACCACATTATATTATTGTTTTGAAAAAAAAGGAGTTCTCTGCGATGTGGAAGATGAAAATTCGGTGATTCAGCACATCAACTCAGAATCGTATAAAACGCTTTTGGAAGAAGGAATCATTGCGGATGGAATGCTGCCAAAAATGCACAACTGTTTCCATGCCCTTCAAAACAATGTAAAACAGGTTTGCATTGGCGATAGTGATATGCTTTATCAAAAGACATCAAACTTTACGACATTAACGCTATGAAAATGAATCAAGAACAATTAACGGAAAAAGCCATTGAGTTGCTGCAGCAACTCATTGCTATACCTTCATTTTCAGAAGAGGAAGATAAAACCGGCGATGCCATTGAAAAATGGTTATCAGACTTTGGAGTAGAAACACAACGTCAGTTCAACAATATTTATGCCTTCAACAAACATTTTGATAAGGATAAGCCCACGCTGCTCCTCAATTCTCATCATGACACGGTAAAACCAAATAAAGCTTATACTAAAGACCCTTTTCATCCTCATGTGGAAGATGGAAAGCTATATGGTCTCGGAAGTAATGATGCCGGTGGATGTTTGGTCTCGCTCCTAGCAACTTTTGTACGTTTTTATGAAGAAGAAAATTTAAGTCATAATATCATCATGGCTGCTACAGCAGAAGAAGAGAATGCTGGTGAGAAGAGTTTAAGAGGCTTGCTGCCTATTCTTCCCAAAATTGATGTTGCTGTTGTGGGTGAACCTACCTTAATGGACTTGGCCATTGCTGAAAAAGGATTGGTCGTGTTCGATGCGGTTGTTGAAGGAACACCTTCACATGCAGCACATCCGAATGACAATAATTCCATTTACAACACTATTGAGGTGCTGAATTGGTTTAAAAATTGTGTCTTCGAGAAAGAATCAGATGCTCTCGGCAAGGTAAAATTGACGGTAACCCAAATCAAAGCAGGAAATCAACATAACGTTGTTCCTGCAAAAGTCGATTTAGTGGTGGACGTACGTGTAAACGACTGTTATTCCAATCAAGAAATTGCGGATATTTTAGAAAAAGAAGCGCCATGCAAAATGACCCCGCGGTCACTTCGATTAAACTCGTCAGCCATCGACCCAGAACACGATTTGGTCAAAAGTGGAATTGTGTTGGGCAGAAAAACATATGGATCCCCAACACTATCTGATCAGGCGGCGTTAAGTTGTCAATCAGTCAAACTAGGACCAGGAGACAGCACTCGTTCACATTCAGCCAATGAATTTATATATGTAAATGAAATTGAAGAGGGGATAGACCTTTATATCAAGATCCTTTCAGGGTTTTTGGCAAATCATTAAAAATAATATCATGTCAGGAGAAACTGATTTATCAACCATATTATCCAAAATGCAACCCGTTCTTAACGAAGGTGATTATGTTTTTGTAAGTGCGAATCATTCATATTCCATCGACTTTTCACAAGTTCATGGTATGTTTAAGGAAAAAGAGGGAACCACCTTAATATTAAAAAAGGAAAAAGCAGATGGTCTTGCACTTGAGTATGGTTATGTGGCTTCTTGCATCACATTAAATATCCATTCTTCTTTAGAAGCTGTCGGTTTCACGGCCGCCATTTCCAACGCTTTGGCCAACAACGGAATAAGTTGTAACGTGGTCGCGGCGTATTATCATGATCATATTTTCGTGGACAAACAGGATGCCGCGGACGCAATGCAAATTCTATCGGGATTAATGAACCATTATAATTCAAAAAAATGAAACTCTGGGACAAAGGTTTTAGTACAGATAAAAAAATAGATCACTTTACCGTCGGTAACGATAGGGAATTGGATTTGTTATTGGCCAAATATGATGTAATCGCGTCTAAAGCACATGCCAAGATGTTGGGAGCGGTAGGACTGATAACCAATGATGAAACTGCAAAACTAATCGATGAGCTCGATAAAATTTCCCGTTGCATTGAAGATGGGGTCTTCACTATTGAAGAGGATTTTGAGGATATGCACTCTAAAATTGAATTCTTACTGATTCAAAAATTAGGGGATACCGGCAAAAAAATCCATACAGCTAGATCTCGAAATGATCAGGTTTTGGTTGCGATGCAACTTTATCTGAAAAGTGAACTTTCTGAAATCAAATCCGAGGTGAAATCTCTTTTTGACCTTTTACTAAATCTGGCCGAGGAACACAAATCGGTTTTGTTACCAGGCTATACGCATTTGCAAATTGCAATGCCATCTTCATTCGGGCTTTGGTTTTCCGCTTATGCTGAAAGTTTGATAGATGACCTGTACTTTATACAAGCCGCTCATAAAATTACTGACCAAAATCCGTTGGGCAGCGCGGCAGGTTATGGAAGTTCATTTCCTATTGACAGAAATTTGACCACCGAAGAACTAGGGTTCGACACTTTAAAATACAATGTGGTAGCTGCCCAAATGGGTAGGGGGAAAGTTGAAAAAGCAACCGCTTTGGGAATTTCAAGCATCGCATCTACACTATCCAAATTGGCAATGGATATCTGTTTGTACATGAGTCAAAATTTTGACTTTATCTCATTTCCGGATGAATTGACCACGGGCAGTAGCATTATGCCACACAAGAAAAATCCCGATGTATTTGAATTGATACGGGGCAAATGCAACAAAATTCAATCCGTACCGAACCAATTGACTTTGATTACCAATAACCTGCCAAGTGGTTACCATAGAGACTTGCAGTTAGTGAAAGAAGTGATCGTCCCTGCCATTCAAGACATTAAGGCATGTCTGGAAATGATGGTTTTCAGTCTAAAAGAAATCCAGGTCAATACCAAAATATTGGATAATCCTAAATATGACTATCTATTTAGTGTGGACACCTTAAATGAACTTGTTAAAAGTGGAATGCCATTCCGGGATGCCTATAAAAAAATGGGACAGGATATTGAAGCGGGCACCTTTACTCCAAAAAAGGACATTGACCATACGCACGAAGGTAGTTTGGGGAACTTATGTTTGGAAGAAATTAGAACCAAAATGGAAAAGGTCTTATCGTAAGAATTATGTTGGCCCTTGAATCCTAAGTGAAATTTCCCGAACTTCACTTTATTTAATCATATTAACCTATAAGCCAACCTTTATACCATTAAACCAGCATGCAGGAAAGCTCAAACTTCCAACAATTTGAAAATCTAGACGAAGAACAATTACCCGTTGCCAAACACAAATTACACGATTGGACTCATTTTGCAGGTCTCTACGCTGCCGAACATGTCGCGGCTACCGAGTTTGTTATCGGAGCAACCTTTGTTGCCCTTGGCGCCAAGACGATGGATATCATCCTCGGTCTTTTGATCGGTAATATTCTTGCAGTGCTGAGCTGGAGGTTCATCACTTCTCCAATTGCCGTTGATACCCGCTTGAGCCTCTATACCTATCTCAATAAGATTGCAGGTGACTCAATGACAAAGCTTTATAATTGGGCTAATGTCATTATCTTTTCTGTGATCTCAGCCGCTATGATTACGGTCTCATCAACAGCGGTTCGCTTTGCTTTTAATGTTCCTGCGCAACTCAATTGGTACCCCACCAATGCCTGGTTTATATTAATTGTTTTGGCTGTAGGCATAGTTGTAGTTTCTATTGCCCTCTATGGTTTCAACGCCGTTTCTGAATTTTCCGGTATTTGCGCTCCTTGGCTCTTTGTGATGTTTACAAGCGGTGCTATGGTGCTACTTCCTGCCTTGTCTTTAGACGTATTAGATAAAACTTTGCCCGCTGGTTGGACTGATTTTATGACCATTGGCGACCAAAGTATCTGGACAGGAATCAACAGTGATGGAGACACCGGAATAGGACTAGTCGAAGTAATAGGCTTTGGCTGGGCTGCCAATACTATTACGCATTTCGGATTGATCGATATGGCCCTACTGCGTTTTGCTAAAAAGAAAAATTACGGGTATGCCACTAGCACAGGTATGATGTTCGGTCATTATGTTGCATGGATTGCTGCCGGAGTCATGGGTGCAGGTGCCGCCGTCATATTAGGAAAATCTATCATTGAACTAGACCCGGGTGATGTGGCTTATTACGCTCTAGGGTGGTCAGGTTTTGTGATTGTTATTGTTGCCGGTTGGACGACGGCAATTACCAATCTGTATAGAGCAGGTTTAGCAGCACAAGCTATTTTTTCCAACCATTCTCGTAAAAAAACGACTATTATAGTTGGTATAGTCACCGTAGGTATCGCCTGTTTCCCTTTTGTATTTTCACAAATACTACCGCTATTGACCTATGCAGGATTACTAGTAGTTCCTGTTGGTGCAATTGTGTTTACTGAACATCAGATTTTCCCTAGAATTGGTTTTACACGCTATTGGTCTTCATACCGTAAACTGACCTTTAGCATGCCTGCTGTTGCCTCCTGGGCCTTAGGCTTGGTATTCGGTTTTGGACTGAATGCGTTGGATGTAATCTCCTTTTATTATCTATTTATCCCGACTTGGTTTTTTACCATAGCGGTATATACCCTACTTGCGTCTAAATATGGGGCGAAGCAGGACTATCCGGAAGAAGAAAAAGAAGAAAAAGTTCGGATGGAAACGATTGAACTCTTTCAAGAGCGAAAAGCAAAAGAAGAGCCTGTTATTTCCAAGGATGTTTCTCTATTCTCTAAGATGTTAAAATTCGTAGCCATTTCTGCCTTGGTAACCACTTTGGTATTGGCCTGTAACGTGATGTTTGGTAGCGCTACAGAATCAAATTATATCGAAAATCGGGAACTCTTTTATACTTATGCTTTCATCAGTACCATCGTTTATTTTGTGCTAGCTTATTGGGCACTCAAACGTGGAAAATCAAAAATGGTAACATCCCAATGAAAATACCAATACAACTTCAACAACAAAATTTAGAGGAATTGGGAAGCCGGATGCCCGTTCCGACATATAATCGAACGGACAATAAAATTGGTGTTGTGCATGTCGGTGTTGGCGGATTCCACCGTGCACATCAAGCGTATTATTTGCATCAACTACGACAAATGGGGGAAGCCTCAGAGTGGGGAATATGCGGAATCGGTTTGCGCGAATCGGATACCAAGTTAAGAGATAGTTTAAAAACGCAAGACCACCTCTACACACTTATGGTTAAACACCCAAATGGAAAAATCGAACCCGAGGTCATTGGTTCAATAGTTGATTTTGAAATGGGAACCACCAACAAAGAACGAGTTATCTCTCATATGGCAAATGCTGATACAAAAATAGTATCGCTGACTATTACGGAGGGAGGCTATAATTTTAACCCGACCACGGGAAAATTTAATTTTGACAATCCTGACATACAACATGAACTGCATCACCCGCAAGACCCAATAACCATATATGGTTTTTTAACCGCAGCCTTAAAAAGACGTCGAGATGCAGGCTTACCTTCTTTCACCATTTTGTCTTGTGATAATATCGAACATAATGGAGATATGACACGTAAGATGCTTCTTGCTTTTGCCAAAGTGCAAGATGCAGACTTGGCAAAATGGATTGCTCAAGAAGTCTGCTTTCCTAATAGCATGGTTGATCGTATTACACCAGTAACGACCAAAGCTGATATCGATACCCTACAAAACTATGGTGTGCACGATGCTTGGCCAGTTACCTGCGAACCTTTTATACAATGGGTGATTGAAGATAAATTCTCAAATGGTCGACCTGCCTTTGAAAAAGTAGGCGTGCAATTTGTACCCGATGTAGGTCCGTATGAGAAAATGAAACTGCGACTCCTAAATGCCGGACATTCCGTTTTGGGAATCTTGGGAGCCATTCACGGGCACACTACTATCAATGCTTGTGTGCAAGATGAAGTCTTTGCAAATTACCTACGTGCATTCTTAGACAAGGAAGCAACACCTATTTTAGGAGATATTAAAGGCATTAATTTAGAGAACTACAAAGACAGCCTCTTAGAACGTTTTGCTAACCCTAATATCAAAGACAGCGTAAGCCGTATTTGCTCTGAAAGTTCGGCCAAACTACCTAAATTTTTAATCACTACCATACATGAGAATCTAGCGAAAGGAGGAAGCATCAAATTCGCGACCTTAGTCTTAGCAGCTTGGTGCTATTATAGCGATAAAGAAGCGGATCAACATGGACGACCTCTGGAAATTATTGATGTCTTGCAAAGCGAATTACACCAAGCGGCTGCAAAAACCAAAAATGACCCCTTAGCTTTTATTAAGCAAGAAAACTTATTTGGCAATCTTGCAAAAAACAACAGATTTGTTGAAGTATATACTTTCATGCTACAAGAATTATATAAAAATAATAGGATAACTAAAATGATGCAGAGCATAATTTAAAAGAGCAAGTCCGATTTCTATACTACGATTAATCCATTAAAAAAACGCATTAAAATAACTTGTCTAATTGATTGCTAATAACGAATTAAGTGTATTTCAGAAATTCTTTCGAATTTTACTTCTCCCATCTCTTTTCTTTTTTTAGTCTTTAGGTAACTAACAACACGCAAAATCGATCGTGAATCCTCTTTTGTATTACCAACTATAGAATCTCCTTTTCAAGAAAATGCCCACTTAGGAATGCCCTTACGGATCTCATAGCATTTTTATAAGCCGCTAGTTGAAATTGTGCATTCATAAGATCAGAATAGCTATCCATAAGATTACCCAATTCAGATACGGTTTTACAAGGTATGTTTGTACCAGTTAGCGTTGAGATAATCCTTAGAGTTAGGAACTCCTAAAATAAAGTGTTCAACGTAAATCTATTTAGCAATGCACTTTTTATTGACTGTTGGTCATTAAAGTGTTTAGTTTAGTTGAGGTTTCCATTGCTCCAGGGGATTGCGCCCTAATCCTCTGGCGGTAATGGATTTAAAAACACATCTCCATTTAGTTAATCTATATTATGCTGAAAAAGAGTTGCTTTTAGAAGCAACTCTTTTTTAATGCCATTCTTTGGCCTTCTATCCCGGTTTATTGCATTTTATTATACAATGTGTATTTCAGCGGGAAAAACGTACAAATCGACGAAATCCCCCACATTATCAATTAAAACCCGTCATCCGTTGATTCCTTCGAAAAGGTCTCACATACATATTGTTACTTAGGGTATAATTGAATTGAGTAGCTCCCCCCAAATATTAATCTAAAACTACCTACACATGCATGTACTTACAATAATTTGGGCGCTGTTTTGTGCCACTTTAATCTTGGGGTACCCGATGTATCTTCTGCACAAATCTTCACGATCCATTGAAGACCTTAATAAGCCACAAAGTCTGTTGAAATCTGATACTATTGAATTGATTTCCTTTGAAGTCAGTCATCTTATGCCAGGTTGGGCTTTTAAACTTGACGTTCCTCAAATCACGGAGGAAGTATTACAAAATAATCCTATCCTATTTTATTTAGAATCTTCCGATTCCTGTCTCAAGCTACCTTTCAATAATGGTGCTATGGGGTATACCGCTAATATCTACAAAAATGTTGGCAGAGTCTATGTCACCTTTAAATCCTTAGTGGATGGTGTCTCTAATTTTTATATCCCCTCATGGCATATTAATAAACTCAAAATAGTGGTTGTCAGAACCACCAACTTGAAAGGAGAGTCGAATGTTGAGTCCAAAAAAGCAGCTATTTACAAGGCCTTGCAAAAGGCAAAGATCAACATAAATAATTATGAGGAAGTTTTAGAACACTTAAGCAATATCGCAACAATTGATTTCAAAGGACATTCTCGCAATAAGAAATCAAAAGTTGAAACGGAAAGCAATACAGTGATTCAGCCACGTAAAGTTTCTAAATTATACACCGCGATTTAACGCTACCATTTGATATCCGTGTTTTATCAATTGAAATCAACTATGTGTCAATTCTTCGGTTTTTTTAGATAGCCATCATAGTAGATTTAATCCCTATAAAATATAATGAACCGAGCATAACCATCATGATTATTACTTACCTAAGATATTCATATGAGCCCATTTCTAGTATTTCTCTAAATTGTTAGCAAGTATGGGGTTATGCTGCGCAAATGCAATTCTTGGAAAGAATGGGATGGGCTTTTTGTACATCAGCAGATTTTAAATTTGAAAATTAATTCAACCATCATGTGGTTATAAATTAGTATATTGAAAATAGCCCTGCCGAAAGGTATTTGTTTTCATTCTCTTAATACCGCAACATTAGAAACTGTAAGAATTTAAAAGATAAAATATCTTTATGTAAACCAATCAAGGCATTAAAAATCAACCCCAATGACATTAAAAGTAGTAATTGTAGAAGACGAAAAACATAGTAGAGAAATACTAAAATCCTTACTCGAAGAATTTTGTAAAGACGTTCAGGTTATTGCAACGGCAAGCAGCGTGGATGAAGCAGTAAAAGTACTATCCGTGTATAGCCCCGACATTGTGTTCTTGGATATCGAATTACAATCTGGAGTAGGTTTTGAAATTTTAGAACAAATCAAGGAACCAAGCTTTGAGATTATTTTCACAACCGCCTTTGAAAAATACGCCGTTAAAGCGATAAAGTTCAGTTCTCTTGATTATTTGTTAAAACCCATAGCTCTGGACGAACTTCAAAAATCCATTGAAAAAGCACGTGTCAAAATGGACACCAATGTTTATCGTCAACAGTTGGATACCCTTTTACAAAGTTTGTCTCGAGAATCCAGCAAGCAAGAAAAAATTTGTCTAGCAACCACTGCGGGCATGGAGTTTATTGCCATTGATGATATTGTACTTTGCAAAGCTGATGGGTCATATACTTCTTTCGTGTTAAAAAGTAAAAATTCCCTTTTGGTCAGCAAACACCTTAAAGAATATGAAAATCTTCTGGCTGATCAATTGTTCATGAGAGTGCACAACAGTTACTTAATCAATTTAAGAGAGGTGAAAAAGTATATCAAATCTGATGGGGGTTATATTATAATGAGCAATGATATGCACGTTAGTCTTTCCCCGAGGAAAAAAGATGATTTGATTGAAGCCATGAAAAGACTTTAAGTTTTCAGCTTAAAGATTACAAAGTGTTGGCCTAGTCTTCCTCCTTTTTCTCTACCAAACTTTTGGTAAATTCATTTAAGGCTTCCACCTTTTCATCGAAATCTCCTTTGATGGTTTTTCGATACTCGTTAAGATTCTTCACCAAATCATCAATGTTTTCTGGAATAACATCCTCAAAGAATTGGCGAAGTCTCTTGGCAACTGTTGGTGATTTTCCATTGGTAGAAATGGCAATTTTCACATTCCCCTTCGTGACAATACCACCCATGTAAAAATCACAAAACGGTGGATTATCAGCAACGTTCACCAGAATGTTCTTTGCCCTACAATCATGATAAACTTGTTCGTTTACATTTACGTCATCCGTGCATGCAATAACCATATGTTTGCCCTCCAAGTACTTTTCATGGTATACATTCTCTATTCGCTGTACATTGTATTTCTTGGCCAACTTCAAAGTATCTTCTAAAAAAACCGGTGACACCATTTGGACATTCGCATTTGGACTTGACTTCAACAGAAAAGATAACTTTTCGAGGCCAACATTACCTCCACCAACAATAAGGATATTCAAATTGGTTGCTTTTAGAAAAATAGGGTATAATTCATTCCGCTCCATCAGAAATAGCTTTTTTAATTAGGCTCATGGCTTTATTGGACATTTGCAATTTGGTCGCTGTTTCATGTCCATCCGGGGACATTTTTCTCCATGTTTTTTGAAGTATCTCCACCACCTTTTGATCTTCATGTTTGTGGGCAAAAGATTCAAAATAATATTTCAAAAACACAAGACAAATTACATCTTCCAAGATCTGGGTCTCTTCGTTTTTCTTTAGTTGTTTCTTCAGTAAAAGAAACTCAACCTGATTGATAATCTCTATTGTATAACCAGCTTGTTCAAGCAATTCTGATGCTTTTTCCGCATGGAATAGCTTTAAATCCTGCCTCCATTTCAAATAACCCACGCGATCCATATCATAATTACCCCTAGGGATTTGCCATCTACAGATATGTTGCGCCCTTGCTGCTAACTGCAATCCTTCGGAAGCTTTAGGTGCAAACTCCTTCAAGGTTTCCGTCATACGCATGGCGTATAGCAATTCTTTAGGAAATTCTTCGCCGTTATAAACTTCTGAATTAGGGTCTTCTTTGTTGGCTGCATCAAAAAGTTGAAAAGCTTTTGACAACCTTTGGGATTGGGACATAATCTTTTTCAAATAAAAGTATTCAGAATACCCCGTTTATGCAAAAGCATCTTGTGCGTTGCTATTTTACTTCTTCATTCTTAACTGATGAGGACTTGTTTTAGGAATTCGTTCTATAACATTACGTGCCTCCAGGTCTAGTTTTACGGTTACAATATACCATAGCACCTTACCATCAAACTTATCGGTAAGTTCCTCTATAGCCAAATCGCCAAGTCTTTCAAAAGTAATGGGTTCTTTTTCTGAAACTGTTGCTACAATAAAGTCTTTGATGAAATCATAGCGTCTTTTTAAGATGTTTACACCTGCTTTTCCTTGCGGATGAAGGGTCATGATTTTTTCTTCTTGTCCCATTTTTCTGATTATACCAACTAAGTTAATAAGAATACCACAATCATTTTTTTATAACCCTACCATCACTTGACAGTACTTGCCTTACAATTTCGGCATTTCCTTTGTAAAAAAGTCGAGCATCCGAACTAGCAGTGACATCTATTGTGTTGGAAACTGTTAAGTAGGCATCGCTGTCGGAAGACAAGGAAATCTCCAAATCCTCAACATGCAACCCATAGTCACTCAACTTACTGTCCGAAGATAATGTAGCCTTAAGATTGTTACTGTTTCCAACTACATCCATGGTGCTGTCAGAAGTTAATTTGAAAATCGCATTTTGAGTGTCAATTTCACCCATCACTTTAGCTCCGGAAGAAAGATTCATGTAGGTTGTAGGTGCATTTACATATAGGTCAGCTGTGCTATCTGAGGATGCTCTCAACTCAAAATCGGATGCTGTAATGTTACCTTCAAAATAGGCATCGGAACTCAAATCGATTTTTACTTTTCCTGCATCTAAAGCATCATCCAAATAAATGGCAGCATCAGATGAGGCGTCAAAGTCTGTTATCTCTACCATGGTAATATACAGCTGCAATGTTTCTTGACCTTTGATATTAATGTTGTTTTTAAGTTTAACAACTAGTCTTTCTCCTTCTTGATAAATTCTTATTTTATCCAACAAATTGTCGTTGGCTTTAATACTTACCCTCTCCTCGGTTTCGGAAAAGGTGACATACGCTTTAAAATCGGTAGCAACCGACAATGCTGTAATGTTGTCAAAATCGTATTCTCGCGTGGATACCTCATCGGATACCCTAATGGTCTCATAAGAGCAAGAGGAGGCTAAAACTCCTATTGCCACGGCAATAAAAATTCTTTTGATCGTTATCATGATGTTTGTTTTTGATTAAAATTCTATTCGGTAGTTCAACAAGGGCAAAAGCTCTAGTTGATATTCGATTTCTGTTGTTCTGGCCACGGGATTAAAGGAAACTTCATCTACGTTAAGCCTGTTGGTAACATTTTGGATGTCAAACGAGATTACATGGGACACTTTTGGTCTATTTATACGATAGGAAAAACTGGTGTCAATCCTCCAATAATCATCTAATTCCACAGTATTCCTTTGATTTTGGAGTAATCTTACCTGGCCCGTTTGGTCAAAAAACTCCAAATCCACCGGAGTATCCCTCTTGCCACCATTCCACAACAACTTGGCATTGACTCCAAAAATATTGTTGCCATTTTTACCCATCTTGAATTCTTTTCCACCTACCACGTTGAAGGTATAATTCGCGTTGTAACGACTGTTGTACCAATTGCCATCACCGGCCCTATATTTTGAATCAAAAAGGGAACTCGTCACTAAAAAATAATATTGGTTTGAAAAGAATTTTTCCAAAGTAAGCTCCACTCCATAGTTACGTGCCTTACCAGAGTCTGTGAGTTCTTCGTCAATAAAACGACCATTCAAAAAGGAATTTGTGGAGGCTGGGTCTGCCGCTATGGCAACTTTGTTCAAATCCTGATAATAGGCTTCAATTTTAACATGTCCATTTTTTATAATACGCCAGTCATAGCCCAGCACATAGTGGGTTGCTCTCATCAAATCCAAATCCGTGTTTGGGGTCGTTGTATTTCCCTGGGTATCCGACACTTCAATAAAGTACTGGTTCAATGGCATTCTTCTGGAGTGCAATCCGATTCCTGCACTCAACGTATGCTTTGGAGAAATTTTATACTCTATTCCTCCTCGAGGTTCCAACACAAAATCGTCGTTTACTGAAAAAGAAGAGGCATGAAGCCCAAAAGTCGTCGAGAATTTCTCGTTAAATCTGTACTTGGCCTGAGAAAATAACTGTAAAAAAGTACCATTGCCCTCAGCATTTACCAGTGCATCGGTATCTGTATTTCTGGTCTCATCACTTAAAACATCATAAGACAATCTACTATATATGAATCCTGTTTTGAGTGTGGTCTTAGCATTAAATTTTTGATTAAGATTTGTGCTAATCCGGATGGCATTATTGCGGAGAATATCCCGCTCTCTAAAAAAATCAGTATTTACCCTGCTATCCAAAGAAAAAATATAGTCACTGCGGTTTCCTGAATATGACAGCGCACCATCCAATGAAGTATTAGGGTTGAAAAAATGCTTGAGGTTAATTCCTCCCATGTAGGTCTTAGATTCAAAAATCTCCTCTTCGAATACATTAGGATTATCTTGTTCAGCATTGTCTTCATTGTCTTCGCTGATACCCCCCATACCCCATGCGGATAGATTTGTTTTTTCTCCAAGTGGCAAATTCACCTTAAATGCGAGGTCCTGAAATGTGGGTACGGAACCTTCGGATACTTCGATAATATTATTTAAAATGGTTAGGGTAGAATATCTATAGTTAACTAAGTAAGATCCTTTATAATTTTTGGAAAACGGACCTTCAACAGCCAAATCTGTACCTAAAACCCCAAATTGAAACGCATATTCAGTATTCTCGGCGTTTCCATTTCTTAGTTTGATGTCGAATACACCAGACGTGGCATTTCCATATTCAGCAGGAAAGGCGCCTGTAAAAAAATCTGAATTTCCCAACATATTGGTGCTCAACAGACTAATTGCTCCAGGAGAATAACCCTCTTCAGAAAAATGATTCGGCTCTGGCACTTCAACACCTTCGATTTTCCATAATAGTTGATTTGGGGCATTTCCTCGAATCACAATCTCGTTGGTGGTGTCATCGGAATTGGTAACACCTGCAAAAGAAAGCGCCATTCTACCTGGGTCACTAATACTTGCTGGAAAACGTTTAGTCTCTTCAACTCCAAAAGATCTGGCGCTTACAGTAGCCAATTTATTATTAGGTTTGATTTGATCCTTACGTGCCTGAACAACCACTTCACCCAATTGATTCAAGGATTCCGTCAACCTTATAGTAAGATTGACTTCTTTAGCTGAGCCTACCAATACTTCAGAAATCTGCGAATCTTCATATCCCAAATAGCTACACGCAAAAGATTGTCTACCTACTGGCACATCTTCCATGGCAAAAAAACCCTGAGCATCCGTAATGACACCTATTTGTGGTTCAGAACCAATCAAAACAATGGTAGCCCCCATCAATGGGCTCCCTGTAACAATATCAGTGACCTTGCCTTTGACGGTTTGCTTTAAATCCTGGGCACTCCCAATAAATCCTACAACCAGCAATAAACCTAATACAAGGATGTCTCTATGCTTTCTTTTTTCCATGGTTTTCTGTTCAGCCTATTAGCGAAGTTCTTTTTCCAGTTTGAGCATGGGCATCCAATGGAAATTTATGGCGGACCATTCATCTGTTCTTAAGTTTTGGGAACTTCTTACATAAACAGAGCCGTTTTTTGAGAATACATGTCTTGCAACTAGTCCTTGATTGATTGACTGTTCGTTTTTTGATTTGTTATTCATCGCCCAAATGTTTTTTATACCTGTTTCTTCCCATATTGAAAATACCAACCTTAATACCGAATCCAGCGGAAAAACCATTGATATTTTTTACCCTGTTCGGAGCCAAATCAATTTTACTGGAAAACCTATAACGCATACCAGCTTCCAATTGCACATACCTTGAAAGGTTGAAGAGCAGATTAAGTCCGGGTTCAACTACAAACACCTCTTCCCATTCGTCTCGATCGGGATCAATATCGATATCCCTGTTATTGTCTTCTACATAAACCACTGCTCCTGCACCTACCATTATGGGAAAGGATAGATTAAGTAATGACTTGCCAAACAGAATAGGCTCTACATGAAGACCCCCATATGCTCCGGCGAAGTCTAAATTATCAAAAGTGCTCTGGGGAATGTTTTGTTGGGAGTAAAAACCTACTGCTGCAAAACCAACTTCGACTTGTCTATTGGCCACATAAGCAATTTTAAAATTCGCGTGATATGTGCTTTTTCCATCAATTTCACCAAAATAAGTACCGAGTCCAAGGTATACACCGTGCACTACATTTCTTCGGTCGTTGAACTCGATGTAGTCTCCACTCTCCTCGGTTTGAGCACTGGAAATACAAGTAAAAAGCAGCAAAGCTGATACTAGTGATTTGTAATATTTCATCGTTTTTTGATTAGGTTGTCGAGTTAAAGACAATAGAGCGAACAAAAGGTTGCACGTTCACCATCTTTTTTTGATTTTTTTTTTTGGCTTTGTTTATTCAATTCTTAATCTGATAGTATAATCACACCTTTTATACCATTGATAGAAAAATCGCCTTGCTCTCCAGAACCATAGGTAGCTGAGATATCTCTTATTTTTCTTCCGGCGTTGGTCATATTGGTCTTTACATTGGTAAAAGTTTTAGGTACGCGCAACAAACCTTGTTCCAAGGTGGCCCTAAAATCAAAGGAAAGACCAGAAATATTCAAATTAACCTCAGAAGATTCCTGTACAATGTCCAACTCTGCATTCGGTTTCAAAATTTTATGTATATCAATCTCCGCTATCCTAAGAGTCAAGAACAATTTGGAGTCTACACTTGAGATATCGGCATTGGAAAATTTGAAATCTCCTCTTAGACTTCCCACACTTTCCAAATACACCTCATCTTTATTGGAATACAATTCTAATATATCAACCTCTTCCAATTTTATTTCACTTCCGTTACTTATTATTTTGAGTTTCTGTGCACGGTCTATATCAATAGCTCCATTGCTCATTTTAATATTCCCGTAACCTAAGTTTCCACAATTCAGTTTTCCAAAACGCATATCTACTTTCGCTGTTGAAATTTCCTCGTTTATCCAGAGGTCTCCATGCTGCACATCGGCATCCAAATCCCCTTTCCAGGCTCCAATGATAACATCGCCAAATTTGTTGATAATGTTAAGCTCCGCATTTACGGGCAGGTATACTTCGTAATCAATTTGAATGTTGGATTTATCAAAATCAAAAGGATTTGCCTTATTGAAATACCGACTAAATATGCTGGAACTTCTTTCTGCTATCTCGGATGAGATTCGAATGAAATCCCCGGCGTTGGAAACTTTTGGCTGAATTCTATCCAATAGTTTTTTGGCGTTCTCATCTTTTCGATGGGTAACGGTTATTGAAACGGAAACTCTCAATTCTTCTCTCTCCCATCCATTTATTGTGACATTTCCATATTTGTTCTCAACCTGAACCGTTCCATTTGCGGAAAAATCATAGCTTTTATCCCATTGCTTGGAACGTTCGCTTTGGGCGGATACCGTTATTGCCAAAAAGCAACTTAATATGGCGAGTACTGTGCTTTTATAATATATACCCTTCATAATCCATTTCATTTTTAGAAGCATTGATTTGTTTGAGTAGGTTCTCAATCAGTTCGATGCGTTTTTTATAATTGTTTACAATGGCTTCCAGAATTAACTCATTGTCCAAATTGTTCTGCATTTCTTGTTTTAACTGCTCGTATTCAGTGTCCAATTCATCCATAAAGGATAAAAATTCTTTCTTATCCTTGTCCGCTAATTCGGGGTGATTCTTGACCAACTGCACCTGTTGAAAAACTAAATTTTTATAATGCAGGTCTATATCAAATAGTTCCTCGTTGGCATAACTATCCGTATTTTGCCCTGTTGGCCCGGTAATCATGAAAACTCCAATGAAGGATAATCCTATTAGCATCAATATCGAAGCCGCAATACGTAACTTGCTGGACCTCCATAATGGAATTACCTTTTTCTCAGGTTTCTCATCGAGCTGAGTGGCAATGTTTTCCCAAAGCTTGTTCTTGTCCACCTTATGGACATCAAATGCCTGTTTGTTCTCTCTTATATGTTTTTCAAAATTGTCCATTACAGTTCATTTACAATTTGAATCAATTTTTTCTTCGCCCTATGATATTGTGATTTAGAGGTGGAGGTAGAAATTCCCATAATTTCTGCTATTTCCACATGATCATATCCTTCAATCAAATACAGGGTGATTATTTGTCTGTACCCTTCCGGAAGCTGCCCCAAACCAACTTTTACTTTTTCAACCTCAAACTTGATATCAATTTTTGGCTCATCGTCTTCTATGGGCTCTCCTTCATTTTCCAATGAAGACAATAGAAGTCGTTTTGCTTTTAAATGATTTATACTTCTATTGATTACTATCCGTTTTAACCATGCTCCAAAAGTGCTATCAAACCTGAAGGTGTCCAGCTTTTTGAATGCCTCCACAAAACTCTCTTGAAGCACATCCTCAGCATCTTCCCTAACCGTTAACAATCGCATGGCAACATTGAACATAGCATCCACATACAGCCCATATAACTGATACTGGGCATTCCTGTTGCCTTCTTTGCTCTGTTCTACCAAAGCTTGGTGCGTAAAACGTACGTTTGCTTCCAAAAATCCTGGACGGTTATTCAATGACAGCTAAAAATAATCCTTATTCATCTATTCCAAAGACAAACAAAAAAAGTAAGGGTTGCATTTGGGTTAATTTTTGGCGAAAAAAAACCTTCAATTTGCATTGAAGGTTCTTCTGGGGTTTGTTTAGGTAGGTTAGTTATTGAAGTTTAACGATTATAAATTCTGATCTTCGGTTTGCATCATGTTCTTCTTTAGAACATTTGACACCATTACTGCAATGGTTCAACAATTGCTTTTCACCATATCCAATTGCGCTCTCGATTCTCTCTGCCTCAATTCCTTGGGAGGCAATGTAACTTCCAGTAGCTTTTGCTCTTTTATCGGATAGTGTTTCGTTATATCTGTCGCTTCCTCTTGCATCTGTGTGCGCTTCAATTTTAATGACCATTTTAGGATACTCCTTCATTACCTCAACAATTTTATTGAGTTCTAGTGCGGCATCAGGGCGAATGTCCGCTTTGTTCAAATCAAAATAAATATTGTCTATCTTAATCTTGAGCACACCGTTCTCCCTTACAATAAGTTTGTTGAGTTCTTTGGTGATTTCCAAAGGCACATCGTTAATGAAATCTTTTGTTTTTGTGGTACTAAATCCTGCCCCTCCAGATTTAAAGCCTTCTTTATCAATCTTGATGGCATATGATGTTTCGCAAGCCAGGGGAGTTTCAAATTCAAAAGCACCATAAGGGTCTGTTCGTGTTTTTCCCAAAGAGCTGCCATCATCTGCAATAAGCTCTACATTTACATTCACTATAGGTTGGGCATTAGCTGCTCTAACCACGCTCCCTTTTACGGTTTGCTTACAGACTTCCTCCTTACGTTGGAAGGAATAAATATCATCATCACCTTTTCCTCCTTCTCTATTGGAAGAGAAATATCCTCGGTCCGTTTTCTCATTAACAATGTAAGCGAAGTCGTCTCTATTGCTATTCAATGGTTTACCCAGGTTATTGGGCTCACTGAAACCATTTCTTCCAAGTTCAGTTTCAAAAACATCCAATCCACCTAAACCTAAATGCCCATCTGATGCGAAATATATCTTTTCTTCGGTGATGTACGGGAACATTTCTCTTCCTGCCGTGTTTACGGTCGGCCCGAGGTTACGTGGTTCTGAAAAGCTTCCATCGCGGTTAACATCCACCACAAAAATATCCGTCTTCCCAATACTTCCGGGCATATCGGAAACAAAATACAATTTACGACCATCCGGACTTAGTGCCGGTTGTCCCACCGAATATTGTTCGCTATTAAAGGAAACCTCCTCGGCTTCGGTCCACTCTCCTCCACGGAGTTCGGCCTTATATATTTTCAAGTGATTTGTACCTTCTTCATCACCTCCCAAAACCCTATTGGAATAATTGTTTCTTGTGAAATACATTATGTTCCCCTCTGGTATAAATGCCGTTATTGCTTCATGATATCGGGTATTTAAGATTGGTGAAAATTGAGTAACATCAGCTAAATCAGAGCCCAAATCAATGGTGTCCGCCATAAAAAAGTCTAAATACGGCTGTTGATTCCATTCATATACCCGGGTTTCAAATGTCATGGAATCCCTACTTGATGAGAACACAATTTTATCTTTGTAAAACATTGTGCCAAAATCGGCCACAGGTGTATTGATGGCTAAATTTGTAATATAAAATTGCGGTTGTCTGCTCAGAATTTCATCCAGCTTTTCGTCATTATCTTTAAGATGATCTACAGAAAGCCCACCCTCCTTAAGTTTTTTGGAATATATTTTCATGATTGCTTTTGCCATGGTATAGTTACCCACACCTTTTAGCGCATGTACATATCTAAAACTATACTCCGAAGAAAGGGTCTTTTCGTATTTTGAGAAAAGTACTTCATACCATTTTACAGCATTTACCATGTCAGTGTTGAAGAAATATGCATCGCCCAAACGCTGCAATACTTCTTGCGAATCATCTCCTTTTCTAACAATACTTTCATACTGTTTAGCAGCTCTGACATACATCAAATTGTCAAAATTGATATCGGCATCCTGGTATTTTAACTGGGCATTTGTTGTAAAAAACACAAGCAAAAATGGTATCAGTATGTTGATTTTAAATACTTTCATCTTAGTAGAATCTTGGGGATTTTAATCGCTTCTCAACGGTCTTGAACTCATATCTCAAAAATACTTCGTGCGTACCGCTTGTGTAGCTTCTTAAGTCTGAGGTAGTCAGGTCATAGGAATATCCGACGCTTAAGTCTGGTGATATTTGAAGTCCTAATAAAGCCGAAAAGGAATCATCCCATCGGTAAGCCAATCCAAATGTAAAAGTCTCTCTTAGCATGGCATTCGCAGATACATCTGCAATCATGGGTGCTCCTGGAACCCATTTTACAAAAAAGGCTGGTTTAAACTTTATGTCTGGGGTAAGGTCGATTATTTTTCCACCTATCAAATAGTAATGTAAACGTTCGGCTGCGATTTCCTGTTCTTCACCATCATAGTGGTCTTGAGCAAAGAAATTAGGCACTGCAAGTCCCAAATAACTTTTCCCGGAGTGATAGTATACCCCAGCACCAATGGTTGGAAAAAACTTGTTTGAAATATTATTCTGAAATGCTACATCTGGATTTTCAGTCAATCCCTTTGAAAAATCTACATTGAACATCCTTCCTCCACCTTTAAGTCCGAAGGAGAGTTTTTTATCGTTTTCATCCAATTTTACGGTATAGGAGAAGTTTGCATCTACAAATACTTCGGAGGCTGGTCCCAAGGCATCATGGGAAAGCACCAAACCAAGTCCAACATTATTCCCCACAGGGCCGTCAGCGGCGATAACCTGGGTGGTAGGGGCGCCATTTACGCCAACCCATTGTGAACGGTGTAACAACAAAGCTGTCAAATGTCCCCTTGATCCTGCATAGGCTGGGTTAACATTCAAAGTATTGTACATATACTGGGTAAACTGTGGGTCTTGTTGCGCCATTCCTTTAAAGGACAGCAGCGCTAAAGCCACTAGACAAGTATACCGTAGTTGATTTTTCATTCGTTTTGTGTTTTTCACTTTTTCCTTGCCCATTTTCCTATCTATTTATGTACAACCAATCTGTTCGAGGTGCAGAACCATCTCCTAGGTCAAGCACATAATAATAGGTGCCCACTGGCAATTGATCTCCTACTTGGACTGTGGCTCGACCATTTGAGGTTCCGTCCCAATCATTATTGTAGGAGCGCTGTTCATATACAATATTGCCCCATCGGTTATATACTTGAAGCACATTGTTAGGGTATCTTGAAATACAATCAATTTTAAAGAGGTCGTTGACACCGTCTCCGTTTGGAGAGAACTCGTTGTAAACTGTCAAACAGGATGGTTCAACACTCGCCTGGTCTGAATCGTTGCTTCTGTTTAAATCCAATTGGTCTACAAAAGCCAAGCTAGCTGTATTCAGATAATCATTGGTGTCCAATACTTCAACTGTAAGTTGCAAGCTTGCCGTTCCAAGTGCATCTAAAGATGCTACTTCCCAGAATCCAGAGATTTCATCATAAACTCCGGTCGAAGCTTGGGAAGTTATCAATCTATACCCTGAGGGTATTATTTCTTCAATCCCAACGTTGGTTGCGGTGACGGCACCTTGATTCGTCAATGTAATCGTAAAAACTACTTGACCCCCAATATTCGGCGAGGCATTGTCCACAGTTTTTGTGACGGCGATATCCGTTGTTTGAGGTGTGACCACTACAGTAGCTTCATCATCATCTGCAAGTCCATCTGAAAAATCATCTACTCCTATACCTTGCCCTATATCGCTATCCGGATCGGCCAAATCACTAGCTGTGATTATGGCAACATTCAAATATTCATCGGTAGTTCCAGTAGGGGCATTGACCGTGGCCAATACCACCAAGCTTTCCGTATTCTGGTTGAATATTGTTCCGTTTATGCTCCAAGCACCTGTGCTTACGTCATAAGTTCCAGCAGTCACCACATGGGATTGATACGTATATCCTAATGGTAATAGGTCGGTTATTACTACTCCTGTGGCATCACTGGCTCCATCATTTGTCACACTAACCGTAAATTCGACCACATCACCAACATTTGGAGTAGCATTGTCCACCGTTTTTGTCAAGGAGAGGTCTGCCAATCCATTTGGTACAGGAACTACAGTATCTTGATCATCCTCTGAACTCAATCTATTATCTGGCGTTGAATCAGGGTCAAACGTATCTAATCGAATCAACTCTGCTGTATTGCTGTAATTTCCTGAAGCAAGCACCGTAGCGGTAATTGTAAGCGTCTCCACAGTGCCATTCGCCATCGTCGGAATTCCCCAAACACCTGTTATTTGATCATAGGTTCCAGAGGTAACAACGGCTGAAACCAAACTATATCCGGTAGCCAGAATATCTTCAATAACAAGTCCTGCTGCCACATTTGGGCCTGAGTTTGTAACTGTTACGGTAAATACAATTTGCTCTCCTACTGATGGACTTAGGTTGTCGGCTGTTTTTGACACTGAAATATCTGTTACAGATCTTGGGGTAACGGATTGTTCATCTTGGTCATCTTCAGAAAGTATGTTATTTCCAGGAGTGGAATCTGGGTCTGGTTGAATAGAAGTAATTACTTCGGCCACATTGGTATAATCCCCTGAGGAATTAACCTGGGCCGTAATATTTAAAATAGCATTGCCTCCACCGGTAATTGTACCGACGTTCCATAATCCACTTGTATCACTATAAGTACCTCCAGAATCATCTGCCAGATACGTAAAACCGGATGGGAGTGCATCTGAAACAACCACGCTTGTGGCATCACTAGGACCATCGTTGGTCACAGTAATTGTGAAGACCACATTTGAACCTACATTCGGGAATTCATTATCCACAGTTTTATCCAAAGACAAATCCGCAGAAGGAATAGGTGTGGTACCAGCACTATCCTGGTCATTTTCAAATACGTTATTATTATTCGGAGTGGAATTTGGATCCAAATTACTGGATGAGAATACTTCGGTCACATTGAAATAATCTCCAGTAGGATTTACCACGGCAACAATATTCATGGTTTCTGTAGTTCCATTTGGAATTACACCATTCAGTTCCCAAATACCGGTTCCTGGGTCATAAACTCCAGCCGTTCTGTTATTGGAAACATAGGTATATCCTGAAGGAAGCAAATCTTCTACTTCTACTCCAGTTACATCACTTGGTCCGTTATTCGTAATACTGATGTTGAAAATGACTTCTTCACCAACCAATGGACTCAAAATATCCACAGACTTTCGAAGCACTAAATCGGAAACCAATACAGGAACGGGTTCAATAGTCTGTTGATCATCTTCAGTATCATCATTATTGGAAGGCTCAGAATCAATGTCGGTTTCAGTCAATCCTGTTAATTCAGCTATATTAGTATAATCTCCATCGGCCAATACCGTAGCAGTAATTACAATATTTTCCGAAGCCGCGTTTGCAAGATTCCCAACGGTCCATGACCCGTTTAAAGGTTCATATACCCCTGTAGATGGTACTGCACTTACAAATCCGTAGCCCGATGCCAATACATCGGTGACCACAACATTGGTCGCATCATTAGGTCCGTCGTTTTGTACAGTTATGGTAAACTCGATTGGATCACCCACATTTGGAGTAAGGTCATCGGCAGTTTTAGTAACCGAAATATCAACCAGTGGTGCTGCATTGATTACTACTTGATCTTGATCATCCTCACCTGCAACAGCATTGTTTGGAGTGGAATCGCTATCTGTTTCGCCTTGAGCGGTAATTTCTGCAATGTTGACGTAACTACCGGTTGGATTTACCGTAGCGGTAATATTCAAACTAGTATTGCCTCCATTGATCAATGCGCCCACATTCCAAATTCCTGTTGTATCGTCATAATTTCCACCACCGTCATCAGAAACATACGTGAATCCAGATGGTAATTGATCGGTAACTTGAATAGCAGTGGCATCACTTGGCCCCGTATTGGAAACCGTCAGTGTAAACACCACGTTTGTATTTACGATTGGATTTGCATTATCCACACTTTTGGTCAAAGAAAGATCAACTAAAGCGGCGGGTGTTATTGTAACATCATCCTGATCATCTTCTGCAGAGACTCCGTTGCTTGGCGTTGAATCGATATCAAAGGCATCCGAAGCGGTAATCTGAGCGGTATTGACGTAATTACCCGCGGCATTAACCAATACATCAATAATCAAGGTTTCAGAGGAACCGCCAGTCACTGTCCCAACTTGCCATTCTCCAGTCGTATCATTATAGATTCCGGCTGTGGCACTGTACAGCACATAGTCAAATCCTGTGGGAAGCAAATCTGTTACCACAACATTTGTCGCATCATTTGGCCCTGCATTGGAAATCGTTATTTCAAAACTAATTTCATCACCAACATTTGGTGTTAAATCATTGTCAACCACAATTTTGGTTAACGAAAGGTCAGCCTGTTCTGGCGCCGCCGTTATTGCATCCTCATCATCTTCACTTTGATCTCCATCATCGTTGTTTGGTGTGCTATCCGAATCAAATTGATTGCTAAATGTTACTTCAGCAATATGCATGAATTCGCCTAGTGCTCCAGTTGGAGTTCCAACCGTTGCATTAAAAGTAAGTACTGTGGTATTTGTACCCACAGGAACCGTAAGACCAGTCCAGGTAACGATTCCCGACCCAAAATTGAACGTTCCACCATTGTTGATTCCGGTAATTGTTCCGAATCCGGACGGTACCAAATTTTCAATGGAAACTCCAGTGGCAGCATCTGCACCCGTATTACTAAGATTGATGGTAAAGGAGATTATATCACCTACATCAGGAGTTGTATTACTGGCTAAAATTTCCAATTCGATATCAGCGACCTGCGGAATAACCACAAAGAAATCCTCATCATCTTCATCTTGGTCGCCATCATCATTTCCAGGTGTGCTATCAGGGTCAAATTGATCCACAGATGCAATCTCCGCAGTATTTAAATACTCATCTGTTGACCCCGTGGGTGCGCTTACCGTAACGTCATAAGATACCGTGGTAGATCCAACAGGTAAATTGGCAATATTCCATGTTATGAACGTTCCAGCAATAGCGCTTCCACCGTTGTTAACAGTTCCTAGTATGTATCCTGAAGGAACGATATCCTCGAGAACAATATTCGTTGCTGCACTTGGACCTGCATTGGTTACTGTTAATTCGAAAACCACAGTGTCACCTACATTTGGAGTAGCTGATGACGCGGTGCTAATGTCTTTTACCAAACTCAAGTCCGAAGATGTCGGAACTACAGTTTGGCTATCTTCATCGTCTTCACTTTGATCGCCATCATCATTATTGGGCGTACTGTTTGGATCATATTGGTCAACAGCTGTTATTTGTGCAATGTTTTCATATTCTCCTAGTGCTCCAGTGGGTGCATTGACCGTGGCTTGATACGTTAAGGTTACTCCAGCCAATGGTACTGAAGCTAGATTCCAAATAACTTCGGAACCTCCTAAATTAAAGACTCCACCATTGGAAACACTTCCACCAACTATGGTATACCCAGATGGAACCACATCTTCAATACTTACATTTGAAGCAATATCAGGTCCGGCATTATCTACCTGAACCGTAAAAGTTACCGTATCACCTACATCTGGAGTGGTATTATCCACTGATTTATCCAGGGAAAGGTCGGCTTCTTGAGGCACAATGGTTAAGCTTGCTTCATCATCATCAGCAACCCCATCTCCTAAATCATCGGTTCCCGGTCCATCGGCTGGGTCACTGTCAGGGTCAATTTGATTACTTGCTGTAATCTGTGCGCTATTCGTGTATTCTCCTGCTGCTCCGGTAGGTGTATTTACTGTAGCTTGATAAGTTAATGCAATATTTCCTCCGGAAGGAATAAACAATCCAGACCAACTGGCTGTATTTCCACCTAAGGACCCTCCACTATTTACCGCGGTAAGTGTGAACCCAACCGGAAGAATATCTTCAACGGATACTCCGGTTGCATCATTAGACCCTGCATTTGAAAGGACCAACTCAAAAGTAAGTGTATCACCTACATTAGGGGTTGTTGAACCTACAATTATATTTTTGGAAATGCTGAGATCAGCTTCTTCGGCTACGGTAATAGTAACTGAATCTTCATCATCCTCACTTTGGTCACCATCATCATTATTGGGTGAACTATTAGGATCGAATTGATCGGATGCGGTTATTTCAGCAGTATTTACATATTCATTGGGTGTTCCGGCAGGGGCATTCACGGTGACTTCATAAGTTACCGTTGTAGAACCTACAGGAAGCGAGGTAATATCCCATGTAATCGTCCCACTGGATTCCGTACCACCATTATTGATGGTTCCTATTGTAAATCCAGAAGGTACCACATCTTCTACCGTTATATTGGTTGCAGTAACAGGTCCGGCATTTGAAACTGTAAGTTCAAATATCACCGTGTCACCAATGTTAGGTGTTAAACTAGATCCAGCGCTAATATCTTTTGATAAGGTTAGATCAGCAATCGTAACTGTTACTTCAGCGGTATCCTGATCATCTTCGCCGACTAATCCGTTGTTCACTGTGGAATCGATATCAAAGGTATCATTCGCTGTTATTTCAGCAGAATTAATGTAATTCCCAGATGCGTTTACCGTAGCATCGAACGTTAAACTTTGTGTATTTCCATTTAAGATGGACAGGTTTGACCATGTGATGGATAAGTCTCCCGCATTGTAAACACCTCCGTTGCTTACCGTTCCCGGCACTAGGGAATATCCCGAAGGCATAACATCCCGGACTGATACTCCTGTCGCATCTGTAGGTGTTGATGCATCGTCGTTAAACACATCTATAGTGAATGTAACGGTATCACCGGGGTTTGCAGAAACAGGTAAAACCGATTTCGTCAACTCTAAATCAATTCCAACAAATGAAATTTCAACAGTATCGAAAACATCTGCACAAATTCCATTAGAAATTCTCCATTCAAAAACATAGATTCCTGTTGTCGCTCCAAAAACATCGGTATTGGGGTCATTAACATTATCGAATCCAGCGGTTGTTGGCCCAGAAATCTGAGACCAAGTTCCCACTCCGGCAGTTGCAGGAACTGCAGCAAGTGTTACCAGAGAAAATTGATCTAAGCTTTGGTTCGGACCAGCATCTGCACTTCCAGGGTCAGCATAATTAACTAACTCCATGGTATCCACAAATGTGCATCCACCATTTACAACGGTCCAGGTAAATTCGTATGTGCCAGCTTCCAATGTATCAATAAGTGTTGTTTCGCTGTTTGGCGAGACAATATTTGCAGGGGTTCCAGGAGTTCCTCCTATACCTGGACCTGCTGTTTGGGTCCAAGTTCCAGTCCCAACAACGATTGCTGCTGCAGCCATATTGGTTTGGGTAGCAGCACAAAATTCTTGATCTGCACCTGCATCTGCAGAAGACGGCGCGTCAGCCGGAAAGGTAATGTCAACCGTATCGGAAGTTGGATCACAAGCTGAAGGACTATCAACAAAGGTGATTCCATTATGAGCTACCGTCCATGTTAAGGTATATGTTCCGAGTACTGTAATGTTTGATATTGTAGAAGTAGGTGAATTGGGATTGTCAATTACCGCGGCTCCTCCAGAAGGGTCAACAGTAAAGGTCCATGTACCTGTTCCAGAAGTTGGTGGTACGGCATTAAGTTGTGCATCCACCGGACATGCACTAGCTTGGTCTGCACCAGCATCTGCTGTTGACGGAACGTCGTACACCTCAATTCTCACAACATCAGAAGTTGTAAAGCAAAATCCAGATTCGAAATTCCATTCTAAAATATAGGTTCCAGGTACAGTCAATCCTGTTATCGTGGATGTTGGATCATTAATACTGGTAATTACTGCTGTGCTACCTGCGGGTTGTTCGGTGAAACTCCAAGTAGCTTCATCTACATCATCTGGAGGCATATTTCCAGCTAAAGTAGTCTGGTTGGCAACCACTAAATCTCCCAAGCATAACAACTGATCTGGGCCTGCAGCCGGAAGTACCGTGGGCAAGCCGCTTGACTCAACCTGTACTTCATCCGAAGTATTTCCGCAGCCAGTGGCGCCAGGGTAATTGGTGGTAAATTGAAATCTATATACTCTTCCTAATTCAATATTGCTTACTTCAGCAACATTGCTATCAGAAGGATTCTGTGTTATCGTGGCTGGAGTACCTGGTAGGCCTCCAACTCCAGGACCAAACGTTTGAACCCAAGTTCCTGTGGACCCAAAAGTGGCCTCCAATAAGAAGTTTTGAACTTGACAAAGCTCTAAATCAGGACCAGCATCTGCAGGCACAAAAACATCAACGGTCTTATCTGCAAAGCTTGTCGGACAATTAGGGTCTCCTGCTATGGTCCATCGAAAGGTATATGATCCCGAAACCAGCCCCGTGACCGTAGCGTTAGGGTCATTTACATCTGAAAAAGTTGGTGTGTTGGGTGCTCCTGAAAGCAAAGTCCAATACCCTGTTTCTATATTGGAGTTAAATACGTTTCCATCCAATACAACAGACGTTGAAGAACATATGGTTTCAGTGGGCGTCGTTATTGAAGCGGTTGTCGGTGGAATTCCAACATTTAAGGTTACCTGATCTGTGTCTGAAGAACAAGAACCATTGTTTGCTGTCCATTCAAAAACATATTGTCCAGAAAAACTAAAAGTAATCTGGGCCGTTGGACTCGTATTATCGTCAAAAGTATATCCTCCTGGTCCTGAAATTTGTGCCCAACTACCGCTACTTCCAACAGAGCCTGTTGCATCCATGGTAAAAACGGATTGACAGGCAGTTTGATCGGGTCCCGCATTAGCCGCAGCATTCGGCCCAACGGTTATTTCCACTTCATCAGAAGTAGATTGACAACCGGGAGCAATTTTGGATATCGTCCATGTAAGTATGTAGCTCTGTTCTATGGTTACAGTTACATCTGTATCAAATTGATTGGCGTCATCAAACGCAATCCCAATTGCTGGCAATGCCGTCCATGTTCCTATTTCATCTCCGGCAGGTTGATTTCCAGCTAAAGTGCCTGAGCCAGTTCCTGTACCCAAACATTGGTCAGGCCCTGCATCTGCAAGCGTTGGACCTTGCGTTGCGTTTGTGGTTATGGTAACTGTATCTGTTCCAGGATTTGGACAGGTGGGGTCACCAGGGTTATCAATAGTCCAAAGAAAAATATAAGTTTCATTGGGGTCATCCAATCCTGAGACTAGTGTTTTTGGATTATTTTCATCTGCAAAAACAATGGTTGCTCCCACTGGAGCAGTGTCAACAGTCCAAGTTCCCAATAAATTTGTTGACGGAGGTGCATTGGCATCTAGCTGCGTTGGTGCTCCAAAACAAATTGTTTGGTCCACGCCAGCATCGGTGGCAACCGGAGCATCAGAAGAAACAACAATTTCAACCGTATCCTCCATGGCAGGCGCACACGAGCTACCTCCTGAAATTCCATATTGGAACACATAGGTTCCAGGTATTAGGTTAGAAACATTTGTGGTTCTTGCATATGGAGAGGCAATTGTAGCCGTATTGGGGCCACTAATCTGTGACCACAGTGAACTGCCGATAGTTATGGTATTCCCCGTGATGTCAGTACTAGTGACATTACAGGCCAAGTTCTGATCGGTTCCTGCATTGGCAGCTGTCGGAGTTAGCGCAACAGTTACATTAATAGCATCCATTGCAACATCGCATCCTGTTTGTATGGTACCACTTAGTGCTCTTCGGAACAGTACGGTATAGGTCCCTTCAACATCAAAATCAATATTTAAGGGTGTGCTTCCGGTATTGCTAAAAGTTCCTGGGTCTATTAAAGTAGACCCGGCAGGTCCGTTAATTATGCTATAGGTATTACTTCCATTTCCGGTAGTGGTAAATGGGATATCAATACTTGTAACTCCGCATGCTGCAATGATATCGCTCCCTCCGTTAGCTGTAATGGAAACGGGATTGGTAGAATATCGAATAGTTGCTGTTGCAGTATCTGTACAAAGTGTCGTAGAATTTTCTATGGTATAAGTGAACTCATAGGTACTATTTCCATCCAATCCTGAAATTTGAGTAGTTGGTGAGTTTGGATTCAAAATACTTGCTCCACCAGGACCTGAAGTTTGTGTCCAAGTGGCTGTTTCTCCTGTAAACTGCGGTACGGAACCAGATAAGGTCGCTGTAGTTATACTTGCATCACAAAACCGAATATTGTCATCTTGAATTGAAGCGGTTGAAATATCTTGAGTGGCTTCATCTACGTTGATTGTTACTGTATCCTCACCAGTTGCACAGGGTCCGCTTACTGACCACCTAAAAACATAAGAACCTTCAATAAGATTTGTAATATTGGTATTATTGTCATTTACATCTAAGATTGTTGGCACATTTGGTCCGCTTACAAAACTCCATGTCCCTACTTGTCCATTAATATTGTTTCCGCCAAAACTGGCAGTCATTGAAGTGGATTGTGTAACCGAGTAACAATTATCGAGATTTTGGTCAGCTCCGGCATTTATTACTGAAACTCCGCCGTAATTGGCAACAGTCATTGTCGAAGTTGATTCACAAAATTGGCCAGGAGCATAGTCAGGCCCTGTGATTGTCCATTGCAAAGTGGTTACACCTGCATTTCCTTCCGGTAAAGTTAAACTTGTGGTAGGAGAAGTTGGAGCGTTTATGGTTACCCCGGCGTCATTATTACCAACAATACTCCATAGTCCGGTTTCCCCGCCATTAAGTGGGCTATTTGCACTGGTAGTAACAGTTCCAGAGTTATCAGGACATGAAGCAACGTCGCTACCGGCATCTGCAACCGTGATAGGTTGAACCGTAATATTTACATCTTGAAACTGTGTAGTTCCATCAGTACACACGGCAGTCAACCTAAAAGTATATGTATTTCCCCCTACAAGCCCGTTAATTCCGGTAGTTAGGTTAGAAGGGTCGGCGATAATAACTGATGGTCCTCCTACTTGCGACCATGTCGGTCCACTTTGAACCAATCCGGCAGATGATCCGGACAAATTGAAAGTTCCAACATTTTCACACACCGTTTGTGGTATTCCCGCATTGATAGAACAATTCTGAGCGTGACCCATTTGAATCACCGCAAACAAAAACAAAAAAGACAAAAAGATGCTTCTCTTTTTCCAGCGGGTTATTAGTGCAATCATAGTTAAGGAATGAGGTTATTATCCTTGTAGGATTATTCAAACATATCTACAACGATCCGTTAAACGGAAAATATGTTGTATTTCATCGATCATTTGTTGTGAAACATCGGATTATCGATGAAAGGTTTTTGATTTAAAAGGCTATTATGGGGCGAATTCAACAATATTCTTGTCTACTCGATGACAAGGAACGCTATAAAACAGTTGATTATTAAGTGATTAACTTTGAAAAAAGTCAGATGTAGATTGTTAATATCCGTTCTTATTCTTAACCTAAAAAATGATGTGAAATATTGCAGTTTCAAAAAGCTATCGAGAGCAATGTTGCATCAAGCCATCTGTAAGAAAAAAATGAGTAAATTGATATAAATATCCAGTCTAAATCATGGAATTGCGAATGCTACCTAATTTCAATAAAACAAGGTTTTTACTTTCCGATATTTGATTCAAAATCAAGAATTTTTTGCTTAAGCGATGCTACTTCCCCCTCAAGATTTTGAATATAATTTTCTCGTTCTTTATTCATTTTGGAAATATCCTCAGCAGTAAATCGCGGGGTTATATGCTGGGGGCAATTCCAATCAAATGCCTTTATATGGTATAGAATAATACGCTCAGCCTTATAATCGTAGTCCAGTCCTAATTTTTGGGTAAGCTCTTTGTTTTCAGCTAGGGATACTGTTTCCGCTTCGGCATAAATTTTTAATCGGGCTCTGTTCGCATAGTCCATAAGGATCAAAGAAACCTTTTTATGCGTTTTGATGTTTCCTGTAGATATGTATTGCTTATTCCCGGTAAAGTCCAAGAATGCCAACGTTTTCACGTCAATCATCTTCAAAAACCCTTTTGGTCCTCCTCTGTGCTGAATATAGGGAAATCCGTTTTCACCATATGACGCCATATAAAAACTATCTCGTTCCTGAATAAAACTCATTTCTCTATACGACAATCCATCTGGTAATTCCATGCGTTCCATTCGCGCATATGCATTTCTGCTACCTTCCTCTTCCTGAAGTTCTTTAATAGTTTCTGTAAAGGCTAATTTTGAATAGTTCATTTTATTCTTCTTCTAGATGAATACAGTGTACAGGCGGGGACCAATCATTTGGAACATTCTCCGATATCAATAAATTATAGGCACTACTGGCTCCTCCCAACGTTTCTGATTTTTCTTTAAAAACTACTGTACTTATTTTATGGAATCGAATAGCATAGCTACACATAACGCAAGGTTCTTTGTTGCTATATAGAGTGGCATTTGACATGTTTTCGCCTACTATTTTACTAGCCTTCCTCAGAACTTCCATTTCGGCATGGCAGCTTACATCTTGTTTGGTAGCCACAGCTTCCTCCGCCTCGGCCACAATTTTATTATCCACGACAAGCAAACTCCCAACGGCACTGTTTCCTTTGGCAGCTGCGCTCTTTGCCAATTCTTCGCATCGAGCCATAAAATTATTGGTGTCCTTCATAATATCCCTTTAGCCAAAAAAACTGCTAAAACCTTACAAAAAATTGTTACTCAGATTTGATGAAATCAATAAATATGAATGAATAAAATAGCAAGTTAATAATTTATTGTACATTTGTACTATATGTATAGTACAATAAAACAATGATTACTTTTAAATTAGATCCTAAGACCGGAATACCATTTTATCGACAAATCATCGATCAGATAAAATTTGGCATTGCTTTCGGAAACCTGAAAACCGGAGAGCAATTGCCCACCGTTCGATCTCTGGCCGTAGAATTGAAAGTAAATCTAAATACGGTTGCCAAAGCATACAAAGAACTGGAAATTCAAAATATACTTGAGACGCAACAAGGTACTGGAACATTTATTAATCAAGCAAAAATTCAGATATCGGAAGAAGAGAAAAGAAACAAACTAATTGAGATATGTAATGAATTTTCAACTATCGCATTTAGTTATGGATTTTCAACAAATGACATAATTAATCAACTTAAAACTCAGAATTAAGATGAAGACTTCTATTAAAAAAATTGGAAATCCTATTTCCACTGCTCTAATAATATTTGGGTTAGCACTTTGCGCCGGTTTATATTTTCTTGACATAATTGATTTGAAAGTTGCAGGTATGCTCTTGTTGCTCTTTCTTGTTTTTGCTAAGTCAATTCATATTGCCGATCAATGGGAAAAAGCCGTGGTTTTAAGAATGGGTAAATATCAGGGTTTAAGAGGCCCGGGTATTTTCTTTTTAATTCCCATAATTGATCAAATAGACAAATATATTGACCAACGTGTTCGAGTAACGGATTTTAAAGCGGAACAAACTTTGACCAGGGATACGGTTCCAGTAAATGTGGATGCCGTGGTATATTGGACCGTTTGGGATGTTGAAAAAGCAGCTTTGGAAGTACAGGAATATGAGAAGGCCATTTTCTATATTGCGCAAACAGGGCTCAGGGATATTATTGGAAAACATGAGTTGGCTGATATTCTTCAAGACAGAGATAAAATCGCGGAGGATTTGCAAAAAGTTCTAGATCATAATACCAATCCATGGGGAATTACATGCCAGAATGTTGGGATTAAAGACATCATTATTCCGCAAGCACTTGCCGATGCCATGAGTAAAGAAGCTCAAGCCGAAAGGGAAAGAAGAGCTAGGGTTATTCTGGGAACGGCGGAAACCGAAATAGCGCATAAATTTTCGGAGGCGAGTGAACAGTACAGCGAAAACCCCGTTGCTCTACATCTTAGAGGTATGAACATGTTATTTGAAGGATTAAAAGAAAAAGGATCTATGGTAATTGTGCCAAGTTCGGCACTAGACTCAATGAATTTAGGGGCGATGGGCGGCTTGGTTTCATTATCCAAGGCGAATGAGCCTACCAAATCATAGCGTTAAGTCTTGTCTTTAGACAATTACTTCAGAAATGTCACTTTATAAATAAAAAGCCAAGACCTTAGGTCTTGGCTTTTCTTTAAGTACTCGAGGTGGGAATCGAACCCACACTCCCGAAAGAACTGGATTTTGAATCCAGCGCGTCTACCAGTTCCGCCACTCGAGCATTCATTTTCAAAAAGGACTGCAAAGCTAAAAAAATATTTTGTTTACCACCAAAAATACCTTGATTAATCCTTTAGCAACCCGAATTAATTTTTAAATTTGCACCTCTTTTAAGAAAAGTACTTTAATAAGCTAGTTAACAAGAGTTTGTAATGTCGTACCGAGTTCCAGAACCTAAAATTTTCGCCTGTACCCAAAGTACGGTGCTTGGTGAAAAAATTGCAGCTTCTTATGGCGCTGAGTTAGGGAAGGTGATATTTTCGAGATATAGTGATGGTGAATTTCAACCTTCATTTGAAGAATCAATTAGAGGTACGCGTATTTTTATCATTGGTTCAACAAACCCTAGTTCAGAAAACTTAATGGAAATGTTGTTGATGTTGGACGCCGCCAAGAGAGCTTCCGCAAGACACATTACCGCTGTAATGCCCTATTTTGGATGGGCCAGACAAGACAGAAAAGATAAACCGCGAGTTCCTATTGCTGCCAAATTGGTTGCTAAAATGCTGGAAACTGCTGGTGCAACTCGAATTATAACCATGGATCTGCATGCAGACCAGATTCAAGGATTTTTTGAGAAACCCGTTGATCACCTTTTTGCCTCAACCTTATTTTTACCCTATTTAAAAGACCTTAACCTGGATAACCTTTGTATCGCTTCTCCGGATATGGGAGGGTCGAAAAGAGCATATGCATATTCCAAAGCTTTGGAAAGTGATGTAGTTATTTGCTATAAGCAAAGAGCCAAGGCCAACGTAATTTCCCATATGGAATTAATTGGTGAAGTAAAAGGTAAAAATGTAGTTCTTGTAGATGATATGGTAGATACCGCAGGTACACTTACCAAGGCTGCCGATCTTATGATTGAACGCGGAGCCACTAGTGTCCGTGCGATTACCACGCACGGGTTGTTATCTGGAAACGCTTATGAAAGAATAGAAAAATCTCAACTAACGGAACTTATCGTTACCGATTCAATTCCGATTTCAGATAATCGAAAAAAGATAAAGGTATTGGGTTGTGCCGATCTATTTGCAGATGTTATGCACAGGGTTCACCACAATACTTCTATTTCATCAAAATTTTTAATGTAAATCAATTTTATATATATAATGAAGTCAATTACTATCAAAGGATCCCAAAGAGAAAGCGTGGGCAAGGTATCTACCAAAGCCTTACGTAATGCTGGAAAGGTCCCTTGCGTGCTGTACGGAGGGGATAAACCATTGCACTTTTCAGCTGATGAACTATCATTCAGACATTTGGTGTACACTCCTAACGCACACACTGTTGTGATTGAGTTGGAAGATGGCCAAAAGTTGAAAGCTGTATTACAGGACATTCAATTTCATCCTGTTACCGATAAAATTCTTCACATAGATTTTTATCAATTGTTCAACGACAAGCCTGTAACCATGAATATTCCTATTCGTTTGGAAGGAAATTCTCCAGGTGTAAGAAACGGTGGTCGTTTACTTTTTAGAAAAAGAAAACTTGCGATCAAGGCTTTACCAGATTTATTGCCTGATTTTATCACTATCGATATTTCAAAATTGAGAATCGGCGGAACTATTCCGGTGGAAACACTTTTGAATGATGATTATACCATTCTTCACCCAGACAGTACGGCTGTTGTTCAGGTTAAGGCCTCTAGAACATCTGTTGATGACGAGGAAGAAGAAGAAGAAACTGAAGAAGGAGCAGAAGGAACTGAAGCGGGAGCAGAAGGTGCTGATGCAGCAGCTCCAGCCGCTGAAGCGACTGAATAGTTTCGTGCTATAAATTAAACAAGCATCCCAACTTTATGATTTCATGAAGTTTGGGATGCTTTTGTATTTTTGAACAAATGGAAACTTTCCCATGTTTCACTTTATCAAAGCACTTTTTGGCAAACCACAACGGATATTACAAGAAACGGATAGTATGAAAAAATTCCTGATAATCGGACTTGGTAATATCGGGACCGAGTACCTCGAAACAAGGCATAATATCGGGTTTAAAATTTTGGATTCCCTTTCGGAAAAAGAGGATTTTTCATTTAAAAATGAGAAACTGGGGGCAATTGCCTCATTCAAGCACAAAGGTAGAAGTGTCCTTTGTCTTAAACCATCCACCTATATGAACCTCAGTGGGAAAGCGGTCAAATATTGGATGGAAAAAGAGAAAATCCCTTTGGAAAACATATTAGTAGTCACTGATGATATCAATCTTCCATTTGGGACATTGCGTCTGAAGACCAAAGGCAGCGATGGGGGTCATAATGGACTAAAGGACGTCCAGAACACATTGCAAACAGTAAAATATAATCGATTTAGGTTTGGTGTCGGAGCCGAATTTTCTAAGGGTAGGCAAGTGGATTACGTGCTAGGCCAATGGAATGATGAAGAAAACAAAGCTCTTCCGCAACGTCTACAAAAATCTGTTGACCTCATTCACTCCTTTATCTTTTCAGGTGTAAAAAACACCATGAATCAATTCAACGGCACATGATGCTAGAATGTCTTAAACTCGAAAATTCCTGAGTCTGAATTATTCCCCTCCGCATCCGTTGTAATAACCTTCCAATAATATATTGTTCCTGATTCCACACTTACATTCAATTCCATGGTATTGGAAGCTGTGGTTCCCAAGGATGTTGTTGGAGGATTTGTAGTTGCAAAGAAAACTTCAAACCCTGAAATATCATTTTCCACATCAGCTCCTTGCCAAACCAATGTAACTTCATTATCTATGTTTCTTTGCACTGTTGAGCCGGAAACCGGACCTATCAATTGTGCAGGAAAAGGGGCGTAGGTTGTCTGCGAACCTGCATTGTAAAACAACCAGGTTTCACTAGTTGCGACCTGATCTGATCTTGTGCTCAAAGAAGTTACCGACCACGAGTATGGCGCTCCCTTAACAATGGATAAGCTAGCAGAAGTTGCTGCCGTTGAAATGGTTTGCGGAATATTGGTCTCTAGATTTACAACACTTAAGGTATAGCTATCAGTATTGGATGAAGTCTGCCACTGAAAGGTGACTTGACTCAATGTCTCATTCACACTTATACCCGTAGTGCATTCAGAGTTTTGATCTGGAAAAACCAAATTGGTTCCTCCTGGAGCTGGTGGCGGGTCATCGCTGCCACAAGACCATAGTACGATAAGTAATCCCAAACTTTGAAAAATCCGCTTCATTCTTTAATCAATTTAAACTCCTCATTTATTTCAGATCCCTGTATTCGCATATAGTAAATTCCAGTCTGCAATGCCGAAAAATCCATTTCAAGTTCATTTCCTTCCACCCTCCTTGCAGTTTTCATGACCAATTGCCCATTGGCAGCGAATACATGTATATCTAAATCTCCAACAAAACCATTAAGAAACACCCTAGTATCGGCACCTACCGGATTTCGATAAAGAATAGGTTTGGAAGAAATAAAGAAAGCGTCTTCATAAGCACCTTGACACGGTAAATTGGTAAACACTTTAAGTATGTTTAGCCCTTCTTTTAATTCCAACTGAATTTCTGCTGAAGTAGTTTGCGTAACCAAACCGTTCAATTCAATATTGTATAACGACCCTCCATCCATGACCAAACTCAACATATTCTCATCTACACTGACAAGTGTAGAAAGTAATGCCGGTTCTTCTATAACAACATTAAAACAAACTTCCTGATAGGTTATGGTGCCGTTAGTACCCGTAATACATAACGAATAGTTACCTGCATTTACATTTTGAAAGATATGTTCGTCTGTAAAGTCTGAGTTCAAATTTGTGCTTCCATTACTCAGAACCGCAGTATAAGTAATGGAGGTGTCCGCAGCAGTTATGCCAACAGAACCATCATTGTTTGTTCTGCATGACTCACTTTGAATTTCTACGGTAAAGTTATCCGCCGCAAATCTATTCACTGGACATCCACTAGTATCTACCTCCACTCCTTTTGGGGTTCCCAAACAAAGGTCATCACCATCATCAAAAACGCCATCTTCATCGTCATCTGGTCTGAAAGCTCCTTCTGCACAAACTTCCAATGAAAAAGCAACCAGTGAACCACCATCATTTGCCGCTGTGTCCCGTATTTCCAAAGTCCATTCTCCCAAAGTAGTTTCTCCGCTCAACGAGGATAAAAAACCCAAAGGTGCAACAGTTCCCGAAATAGCCGGGTTACCAGAGCATACTAACGTGGTTCCAGAATCGTCAAAAATGGCATTTATATTATTTGCATCGCCACAGGCATTGGAAACCAAGGTAACACGCGTTCCTGATGGCGAGATAAGGTCAATTATTAAATCTTCCAGAAAAGTGTGGGTCAATTCGATGCTTACATTAACATCTGAAACTGGTAAATCTTCAAATATTTGTACTGTGGAAACCACCGTTGGTGTTCCAAGGGTTGATATCTCTAACGGCAAATTACCCCGTGATAAATTTTTACAATCAACCTGATTTGTTGTAAAGCTAAATGGCGTTCCAAATGTACCTGTTCCACAGGCATTACTGGGTCTTACTCTCCAAAAGTATTCGGTCTCTTCATTTAAACTGGTCGTCTGATAAAATCCAAAAGGAACACTGGCAGATTCCACAACACTTGCAAAGCCAACATCAGTAGCTATCTCAACATCATAATTGGAGTACAGTTCATTTTCTTCCCATTCCAACAACGGAAGTATGGAAGTGTTTGCTTCAGTATCCGCGGGTGATGAAAGAACTATATCAGCAAAATTGCCATCGTTGATAACCAATGTTAAAGGAACATTTGTAGTGTTGGAAGCAGAAGTTGCCGTAACGATAATATCATATGTTCCGGGCGTTGCTGCATTGGTATTTGAAATGGTCAAATTTACAGCAGTATCATCTGCACTTGCTTGAGTCGGAGAGAAAGAATCCGTAACTCCCGGAGGCAAACCTGAAACTGAAAATGTGGAGGTTTCCCCAAATCCACCAAATGTCTCATAAACAAATGGTATTACACTATTGCTGGGTTGACACACCTGATGTGTTAGATCTTGAAAGTTTAGCACTACTTCCGATTCTTGTATGGTAAAGTTTGAGGAATTCACCGCAAAGAAAACATTATCACTGGCCTTGATCATGATACGAGCTGTTGTACTAGCATTCCCTGGAATAAGTACATTCTCGCTTCCATCATTGAAGGTGTCATCGGCCAGGGTTATGGGAAATGTATTTCCTCCGTCAAGAGATAATAGAATGTCCACATTTTTGGTGTCAATTGGCAAAACATTGGTGTTAGCGACGTCCCAAGTAATTTCCTGGGATGATCCACCGGCATAAACTTCATTTGTGGTTTGCGATGTCACAGAAAAAGGACCTGCAGATTTAATCACTTGAACATCAAGAATATCAGAAACTACCTGTCCTCCACCGTCACCATTGTCTCGAACCGTTAGGGCAAACTTCATGTTTCGCTCTATATTCGAAACTGTTTCCCATTCATCATTGGTCTGCGGAGCAGTCTGTGTCAAATTTCCCTGAACAACACTTGAAAGTCTAGGAAAATATCGTGTTGGGTCAGTAGTAGGAGGCAAAGATCTAAAATTCGCTCCGCTGGGATTATCCGGACCAAAATTATTTGTCGTGACCACTCCATCATCTATTTGTTCCCATACATAGGTAAGTATGTCACCAACATCACTGTCTGTAGCCGAGCCTTCGAGCATAAAAGCTGTTCCCAGTGGAATAACATAGTCTCCCATTGGTGTTACCATCGGAGGGGAGTTGGTCAAGACTGTTGTTTGAGCGCAAGAAACGGTCTGTAAATAATCTGAAATCTGTACAATACTATTATAGTGAAAATAACTATCCCCATTGGGAGCAACATTGTTTCCTGGCACAATCCCTGCATAACCCATAATTGTAGTTCCGCTAGCTGGTTCTGCTTGTACACCGGACCCTTCAGATTCGAAAGACCACGTATGGTTTGCGCCAAATTGGTGACCTAGCTCATGCGAAACAAAATCAAAATCAAATATATCACCCTCCGGAATAGAGGCGGAAGAAAACGCGCTTCCTTTTCTATTATCCACGCAAACTGCTCCTATAAACCCGGCATTACCATTATTCTGTGCAGCTGTTTCAACTTTGTTGAAAAGGTGCCCAACATCATAATTAGCCTCTCCGATTGTAGAAGTTAGGGTACTCTGAACTTGACCGTTCAGATTGCCGTTGTAGGGGTCGGTGGCTGCATTCGTAAAAATTACCTGATCATTGTTTGCCACCAATTCCATGGTCACGCCCAAATCAGTCTCAAAAACCCCATTAACTCTCGTCAATGTAGCATTTATTGCCGCCAGTGCATCTACCACGGTACCCCCGTGAAATTGAGCATACTCCCCGGTAGTTGAAACCGCAATCCGATATCTGCGAAGTAATTGGTCGCCAACCAATGGAACTATGGTTTTCCCCGCACTTTGGTTAAGTTTCTTTTCTAGATTTTGTTGAAATTTCTCGGTGCCACACTCAAATCCAATTTTACTTTGAGTTCCTTTACCATATACAACATAAGCTCCTTTTTTGTTCAAAACGGGCTCCATAAATGTAGTTTCACGAGTCTTCGAATCGACAATCATGCTTTGCAAGCCCTTGTGCGAGCTGCTCATTTTTACCCGATATTTTCCGTCCACGCTTTTACCTGAAAAGGATTTTATGCTTGGATATTTCTTTGCGAGTTCGGGATGAAGTACGGAAGTTTCATGCAGTTCAAAGGCAATTACTTTACCCTTACCAACAGGAAGATAAACCACTTGTGTATTCCCTTTACTAAAGTTGGAAGCTTTAAGCTCCTTGGCAAAAAATTCATCGTTCAGGGAAAAAATTGCTCCACCCTTATCCATATTCTTTATTGAAGCACTCTTAAAACTAGATTTTTTGGGAATCGACTGCCAATATCCCTGTTGTGCATATGTACAAAAGCAGACAAAAAATATGGTTATTGAGGAAACAAAATGTAATTTAGCTTTCATACGAATGGGGCATATGTCAAATTCAAAAATAGCCTTTTTTATTTTCTTGATTACGTGGTAACAGTTCAAGGCATTTCACAGTTTTCCGATATTTCGTTTAAAACGGCCATAACCATTGGCACTTTTGATGGTGTTCACCTTGGTCATACCAAGATATTGGAACGCCTCATAAATAATGCCAAAAATGAAGGATTAAAGTCTACGGTCCTCACATTTTTTCCGCACCCTAGAATGGTATTACAGAAGGACACAGATATTAAACTATTAAATACTCTGGATGAAAAAGTTCAGATTTTGGATGCAATGGGACTGGATTATTTGATTATCCATCCATTCACCAAAGACTTTTCTCGACTATCCGCTACCGAATTTGTTCGCGATATCTTGGTTAATACTTTAAATACAAAGAAGATTATTATCGGTTATGACCATAGATTTGGCCGCAACCGAAACGCCAATATCCAAGACCTGAATACCTTTGGAAACGCCCTTGGTTTTGATGTGGAGGAGATTCCAGCTCAGGAAATCGACGAGGTATCGGTAAGTTCCACAAAGATTAGAAATGCCCTATTGGAAGGTGACATTGCCACTGCAAACGAATATCTTACGTATCCCTATATACTAACGGGCACCATTAAAAAAGGTAAAGGCCTTGGTAAGCAATTTGGTTTTCCTACGGCCAATCTTCATATTGCTGAGGATTATAAACTCATTCCAAAAAATGGTGTGTACGTAGTCAAGGGTATTATAAATGGCAATGAACACCATGGTATGATGAATATCGGATTCAACCCAACCGTATCCGGTACCGAAAAAAGCATAGAAGTCAACTTTTTTGAGTTTGAAGGGGACTTATACGATAAAAAAATACAGGTTAACATTTTGCATCGCATTCGTGATGAGCACAAATTTGATTCCGTAGAAGAACTGCAAGAACAACTAAAACAGGATAAAAAACAGTCGCTCTTGTTAATTTCAAAATAAAATGCTGAACCAATTTCTTTTTAAGAAAATTGACAATGCACAACTTATAGTCTTTAGGGTATTTTATGGACTTTTGGTGAGTGCGGAATGTTATGGGGCCATTGCCACAGGTTGGGTAAGAAAGACTCTTATAGAGCCTAAATTTACCTTCTCTTTTATTGGCTTTGAGTGGTTGCAACCTTTGCCAGGCAGCGGAATGTATATCTATTTTGCCATTATGGGCACCTTAGGTCTTCTAATTACAATAGGTTATAAATATCGCTATAGTGCATTTGCATTTGCCATTATGTGGACGGCGGTTTATTTAATGCAAAAAACTTCATACAACAACCATTATTACTTGTTGATGCTCCTTGCTTATATCATGGCATTTTTTCCCGCCGAACGCAATTATTCCTTGGATGCCAAAAGAATGCCTTCCCTTCAATCACATACTATGCCCAATTGGGTCAGATGGACTATCATTTTACAGCTTTTTATAGTGTACACCTATGCATCCGTGGCTAAACTTTATGAAGATTGGCTTGATTTCAGTATCATCGAAATCTTGATGAAATCCAAAAGTGATTATTATCTGATTGGTGAATTCCTTCAGCATAAATGGGTTCATAAAATAGTGGGAGTATTTGGAATTCTTTTCGACTTACTCATTGTGCCTGCTTTGCTCTGGAAGCCCACAAGAAAGTTAGCCTTTGCCTTTTCCATCTTCTTTCATTTGTTTAACAGTATTGTTTTTCAGATAGGAATTTTCCCTTATTTATCTCTTGCCTTTATTGTGTTTTTCTTTCCTCCCCAAACCATACGAAATGTCTTTCTGCGGCCCAAAGAGATACAGATAGAAAATACACGGGAATATCCGGATAATAAAAAATGGATTGTTTCTGCACTTAGTATTTACTTTATTGTACAACTTCTTTTGCCATTGAGACACCATACTTTTAAAGACGACGTGCTTTGGACAGAAGAAGGACATCGCCTCAGCTGGCGAATGATGTTGAGGAGTCGTTCAGGAAATATTCGCTTCAAAGTGGTAAACAAACAGACCAATAAGGGGAAATATGTTGATTTGGATGAGTACCTCACAAAAAAACAGCGTCGGAAAGTAGCAACGTACCCAGATTTTATTTGGCAGTTCGCCCAACATTTAAAAAAGGAATACGCCAAAAACGGCGAAGACATTCAAGTTTTTGTTTACGGTCAAGTGCGAGTAAACAATCGTAAATATCAAGAACTTATTGACCCAAAAGTAGATTTGGCCAGTGTTCCATGGAAACATTTCTCCCACAACGAGTGGATAAGACCTTCCCAAAAAGAATAATAGTTGGGCAACTATTAAGATTGGCTTAAATTTGCGGCTCAAAACAAGGCCATGCTTCAATTACAGACAATTAGGAAAAACAAGGAAAGTATCATTACAGCGCTTAAAAAGCGAAACATTGATGCCGAACCTATTTTGTCCGCTATTCTCGATTTAGACGAGAAAAGACGTTCCATCCAAACGGAGTTGGATAGTACTTTGGCCGAGTCCAACAAACTTTCTAAGGAAATAGGCATGCTTTTTAAATCGGGAAAAGCTCAGGAAGCCAATGCCCTAAAAGCTCAAACAGCTGGACTTAAAGAAGCTACAAAACAACTGGGTGATGAATTGAATGCAGCGGCTGAAGCATTGCAAGAACAACTATACCAATTACCCAACATTCCACATGAATCGGTGCCAGCCGGCAGCACAGATGAAGACAATGAAGAAATTTTCAATGAAGGGGAAATTCCATCACTTTCCGAAGGAGCCTTGCCCCATTGGGAACTGGCAAAGAAATACGATATTATCGATTTTGAGCTTGGCGTAAAAGTCACCGGTGCTGGTTTTCCAATTTATAAAGGCAAAGGAGCCAGACTTCAACGAGCCTTAGTCTCCTATTTTCTAGATAAAAATACCGAAGCCGGGTATACTGAAGTGCAACCTCCACACATGGTGAATGAAGCTTCAGGCTATGGCACGGGGCAGTTACCCGATAAAGAAGGTCAAATGTACCATGTACAGGCCGATGATCTATACCTGATTCCAACAGCTGAAGTACCAATAACCAATTTGCATAGAGGAGATATTGTTGCTCAAACAGATTTTCCTATCAAATATACCGGATACACACCTTGCTTTAGAAGAGAGGCAGGAAGCTATGGTGCCCACGTGCGTGGTTTAAATCGTTTGCATCAATTTGATAAAGTCGAGATTGTACGTGTGGAGCTCCCAAGCAAGTCTTACAAAGCTTTGAACGAAATGGTAGAGCATGTTAAAAACATCCTTCGAGAATTGAAATTACCCTACCGGATTCTTCGTCTTTGTGGAGGTGATTTAGGTTTTACTTCTGCGCTGACGTATGATTTTGAAGTGTTTTCTACAGCTCAGGACAGATGGCTGGAAATCAGCTCAGTGTCCAACTTTGAGACTTTTCAAGCCAACAGATTAAAGCTCCGTTTTAAGGATGATAACGGGAAAAGCCAATTGGCCCATACATTAAATGGAAGTGCACTCGCGCTGCCTAGAGTGTTGGCCGGAATATTGGAAAACTATCAGACACCTGATGGAGTAAAAATACCGGAGGTTTTGGTGCCCTATTGTGGATTTGACATTATCAAATAGGTCCTGTTAGCTTCATTTATTTGGATTCACTTAACAGAATTCGGTACATTTCTACGTTATATTTGATATAAAATATCGTATTGCGGTACATCCTACTTTTAATATCGTACTTCTCCCTTCTAACTTTTTCCTATTCGCAGGAAGATTTTCTGGCAAAGCAGTATTTTAATGATGGTGACTACGACAAAGCCGTGGTTTTCTATGAAAAACTGGTAAGGAAAAATCCAAGACGAACGGACTATTCAGAAGGTTTGGTGGCTTGTTATCAGCAATTGGAACGCTATTCCGATGCCGAGAGTTTCCTGTTGAAAAAGATTGAAGACACCTATGCGTTCCCAACATTTTTTATAGAACTTGGGTATAACTACACACTTCAAAATCAGGCTGAAAAGTCCATAACATATTACAATAAAGCACTTCAAAAAATTGATGAAAATCCCAATTTTGGATATAGTGTTGGCTACCGATTTCAAAAATATGCCTTGTTAGACCAGGCTATTCAAGCCTATACCCGAGCAATGGCACTCAAACCCGATTTGAATTATGATTTTCAACTAGCCAGGATTTATGGAGAGCAAGGTGATATTGAAAAAATGTATCAATCGTATCTGAATCTCATTGCAGAAGGCAGAACATCCCGTTCCAATATTCTTCGAAACATTGATGATTTTATTTCTGAAGACCCTTCCAACACAAACAATGTATTGCTTCGAAAAGTGTTGCTGAAAAATGCCCAGAAAAATCCAGATATTCTATGGAATGAATTGTTGAGTTGGTTGTTCATCCAACAAAAACAATACAACAGCGCTTTTAGTCAAGAAAAGGCCATATACAAACGTTCTGAAGGAAGCTCAATGGACAGACTCAATAGTCTCGGGCAAATTGCATTGGAAGACAAAGACTATCAATCTGCGACTTCCATTTTCGAATATATTGTGGAGAACAGCAATAGTCCAGTGGCCAAATTAAATGCCGAACTTCACTTGATCGATATAGAACTTGTTGATGCGAACAGCAAAAGATTAGATGCCGTAGAAAAGAAGTTTGACAAAATGATAATGGAATATGGCTACGAAAGTCGAACCTTACAACTGCAAATAGCCTATGCCAATTTCTTAACCTTTAAAAAAGAGAATGCCACCCCCGCAATTGCCATGCTCAAAGAGAGCTTAAGACTTCCTTTAAGTCGGATGGGAGTGGCCTATGTAAAATTAGCTTTAGGAGATATTTTGGTTTTCGACCAAAAATTCAATCAGGCGCTGATTTATTTCACCCAGGTTCAGAAAAGTCTAAAAAATGATGTTCTTGGGCAGGATGCACGCTTTAAAGTAGCCCAAACAAGCTTTTATAAAGGGGATTTTGACTGGGCATTGACCCAATTAAAAGTACTTCGGGGTTCCACTTCTCAATTGATTGCCAATGATGCCATGCAATTAAGTCTTTTGATTTCAGACAATTCATTGGAAGATTCGACCCAAACCGCCTTAAAAAAATATGCTCGGGCAGATTTATTGGCCTATCAGAACAAAAATAAAGCAGCTATTGAAGCTTTAGAAGATATTTTACAAAACCATAAAGGGGAGAAAATAGAAGACGAAGCCTTGTTGCGGCAAGCACAACTATTGGAAGGACAAAAATCTTTCACTGACGCAGAGTTCAACTACCAAAAAATAGTGGAGTTTTATGCAGATGGAATCCTTGCAGACGATGCTCATTTTGCTTTGGGTGAATTATACAGGACCCGATTGAATGAGCCGGAAAAGGCAAAGAACCATTTCGAAAAGATCATTTATAATTATCAGGACAGTTATTATTTTCCAAAAGCCCGAAAGCATTTTCGAAGACTCAGGGGCGATGTGGTCAACTAATTCTTCGTTTCTTTGAATCGTTAAATGAATTAGGAATGCTGATATACAATGTTACCATCAACATAGATGAAAGCGCACATGATGAGTGGTTGTCATGGATGAAGGACAAGCATGTTCCCGATATGCTGGCCACGGGAAAATTTTCACATGCAAAAATGACCAAAGTACTGGTCGAAGAAGAGATGGGGGGAGTTACCTATTCCATTCAATATACCACAAAAGATCGCGCCACCTTGGAGTCTTATTACAAGGAAGATGCCGAGCGCCTTCGCGGAGATGGCATGAAGCGATTCGCAAATAAATTTGTGGCGTTCCGAACAGAACTCGAGGTCATTAGCCAACAGATTCCTTAGGTCTTGGAATATCTTTTTACATATGGCACACTCAAAAACGAACAGGTGCAGCATTACATTTTCCATAGAACTCTGGAAGGTCAATCCGATTCACTTCCAGGCTTTAAACGTTTAGAGAACGTAGTGTACGACCGCTATCCACTTGTAATAAATACCGATAATCCAAACGACACTGTAGAAGGTGTTGCGTACAAAGTCTCCCTGGATGAGTTGATGCAGGCCGATGTCTATGAAACCAAGGCTTACAAACGAATAAAAATGTCTTTGAAATCAGGCATTTCAGCTTGGGTCTATGTTGAAAATTCGAATTAACTTGCAAAAAAAGTCCCGTGTCCAAAAAAAACAAAAAGAAGTTTATCCATCACAAGACACAAAAAGCCAAAAACGGGAATTTTGATGGCGCTGTAAAGGCAAAAAAGCATTTAGGGCAGCACTTTCTCAAAGATGAATCCATCGCTCAAAAAATCGCAGATACCCTAACCCTTGATGGCTATTCCAATGTAATTGAAGTTGGTCCTGGAATGGGAGTACTCACTAAATATCTTTTGCAAAGAGATTTGGATTTGGTCGCCATGGACCTTGATGAAGAATCCATTGTCTACCTGAACCATAGTTTTCGATTAGAACATCCAGCCATTCTGGAACGTAATAATCGATTCAACGTTATTGAAGCTGATTTTTTAAAGTTCAATATGTATCAACTCTATGGAGATGAACAATTTGCCATTACCGGCAACTTTCCTTACAATATATCGACCCAGATAGTTTTCAAAATGCTGGAGATGCGGCGACAGATTCCAGAATTTTCTGGTATGTTCCAAAAAGAAGTTGCTCAACGCATCTGTGAAAAACCAGGAAGCAAGGCCTATGGAATCCTTTCTGTACTTGTACAAGCGTTCTATGAGGCCAAGTACTTGTTTACGGTTCCCCCTCAAGTTTTTGACCCTCCACCCAAAGTAGATTCTGGTGTTCTGTGCTTAACAAGAAAACATGATCTGACATTGCCATGTGATGAACATTTGTTCTTCAAAGTGGTTAAACTGGCCTTTAATCAGCGACGCAAGACCATTCGCAATAGCCTTAAAACGTTTAACCTTTCCCAAAATCTAAAAGAAGATACTATCTTTGATCGGCGCCCAGAACAGCTCAGCGTAGCTGATTTTATTGCCCTAACACAGAAGATAGCCAATGACCCCGTTTAAACTAACAGACGAGCTTATTGTTGACATCAAGCAGATGATCACCGATAAAAAGAACGGTGACCTACGCGCTATGATGAAGGAGTTCCACTATGCAGATATTGCCGAAATAGCTGACGAACTGAAGGTGGAAGAGGCCACTTATCTGATTAAATTGCTGGATAGCGAAAAGACTTCAGACATTCTTGCAGAGATGGATGAAGATATTCGGGAGGCAGTTCTGAACAATCTTTCGGTAAAAGAAATTGCTGAGGAGCTCGAAGAATTGGATACCGATGATGCCGCAGATATTATAAGCGAGCTTCCAAAAGAAATCATCCAAGAGGTCATTTCTGAGATTGAAGATAAAGAACATGCGAAAGACATTGTAGATCTTTTACGATATGATGAAGATTCCGCTGGTGGACTTATGGCAAAGGAGTTGGTTAAGGTGAATGAAAACTGGAATGTACTCACCTGTGTGAAAGAAATGCGGGCACAGGCAGAAAATGTTACCCGGGTGCACTCCATTTATGTTGTTGACGGTGAGGAAAAACTAAAAGGTAGACTGTCTTTGAAGGATCTTTTGACTACCTCTACCAAAACACACATCAAGGATGTATATATCTCCAAGGTAGATTCCGTAGATGTCAATGAAAAGGCGGAGGAAGTTGCCAAAATCATGTCCAAATATGATTTGGAGGCTATTCCCGTGGTAGATGAGATTGGCAGACTTGTGGGTAGAATTACCATTGACGATATTGTTGATGTTATAAAAGAAGAGGCTGATAAGGATTATCAGTTAGCTGCGGGTATTTCACAAGATGTAGAAGCTGATGATAGTATATGGGAACTGACCCGCGCACGACTGCCATGGCTAATTTTAGGCCTTTTGGGTGGTTTGGGAGCTGCCGTTATTATGGGAAGCTTTGAGGAAATCATTCGAGATTATAAAGAAATCTTATATTTTACCCCATTGATTGCTGCTATGGCCGGAAATGTTGGAGTGCAATCAAGTGCAATTATTGTGCAGGGGCTCGCCAACGATGACCTAAAAGGAAGTATAAGTAACCGGTTGGTCAAAGAGATGCTTTTGGCACTATTGAATGGCCTTATTTTAGCGGCACTTCTCTTGATTTTTACATGGATATGGAAAGGTGATTTTTTAACAGCTTTGGCCATATCCATCTCATTGGTAGTGGTAATTATAGTAGCCGGAATTATCGGCACTTTTATTCCTTTATTCTTGAATAGAAGAGGTATTGATCCTGCTATCGCTACAGGGCCATTTATCACAACAAGCAATGATATTTTTGGAATTCTGATCTACTTCTGGATTTCCAAGTTGGTACTTGGTATTTAATTTTTCGTGTATATGAATTCAATCAATCTAAAAGAAAAACATCAGCTTTTTTCCAAACAATGGCATCCACACCAAATTGCAACCGTAGATGATATGCAAGTTATCTTGGCAAAAATCAAAGGAGAATTTGTTTGGCATTCCCATGATAATGAAGATGAACTTTTTCAGGTTTTAAAAGGAACCCTGTATATGAAGTTTCGAGACCATACTGAAGTGGTTAAGGAAGGTGAAATCATCGTGGTCCCCAAAGGAGTAGAGCATTGCCCTTCTACAAAGGATGGAGAAGAGGTGCACCTTTTACTTTTTGAAAAACAAAGTACTGCCCATACTGGGGATGTAAAACATGAAATGACCCAAACTGAATATCCAAAAATTTAAGGAATTGTATATTTAGCCGATGAAAGTTCTCCACCTCGACACCAACCACCCACTGCTTCTTGAACAACTTGCCCAATTAGGGTTTGATAATGATGAAGATTATACCTCCTCAAAAGAAGTAATTGAAAAGAAAATCCATTTGTATGACGGATTGATTATCCGCAGTAGATTTACCTTGGACCAACATTTTTTGAACAAGGCGACCAACTTAAAATTTATTGGTCGTGTCGGAGCTGGACTTGAAAATATTGATACCTCTTACGCAAAGCAAAAAGATATCTTCTTGGCTTCTGCCCCAGAAGGCAATAGAAATGCCGTTGGCGAACATACGCTGGGTATGTTGTTATCGCTCATGAACAAAATGGGTAAGGCCAACCGCGAAGTAAAAAAAGGCAAATGGGACCGCGAGGGTAACCGGGGAGTAGAATTGGATGGCAAAACAGTAGGCATTATCGGTTATGGTAATATGGGGAAAGCCTTTGCTAAAAAACTAATAGGTTTTGACGTTGAGGTCATTTGCTATGATATTATTGGTGGTGTTGGGGATGATAATGCCCGCCAAGTGGGAATTATGGAGTTTCAACAAAAATCAGATGTTGTCAGTTTGCACGTCCCTCAGACAGAATCTACTTTGGGAATGATCAATGCAGAATTTATTCAAGGATTCCATAAACCTTTTTGGTTATTGAATACGGCTCGTGGAAAGTGTGTTGTCACTAAAGACCTTGTCAATGCTTTAAAAGCTGAAAAAATTCTTGGTGCGGGATTAGACGTGTTGGAGTATGAGAAAAAATCCTTCGAAACTATGTTCACACAAAAACCCAAGGCCTTTAAATATCTCCGTAAGGCCAAAAATGTACTTTTGACTCCCCATGTTGCTGGTTGGACTGTGGAGAGCAAAGAAAAATTGGCACAGACAATCGTAGACAAAATCCAAGCTAGATTTTGCTAATTTTAGTGGGTGAAGAAGACCATTTTTGTTTTTTCTGCGCTCATTGTAGCACTGTTGGCCCTTTTCCAGCTAAGTAGATATGCATATTTCTCAGGAGATATTGCCATAGAATTGGTTATCGCTGTCATAGCTGTCATCTTTTTTGTCATTGGAATCTACATAAATAAAAAATCGGGAGGGCACTACTCTACCAAGTCAGCGACAATTGATTCTGAGAAGATAAACAAACTGGGCATCAGCAATAGAGAATATGAGGTATTGGTACATATCTCCAAAGGGATGTCAAACAAAGAGATTGCTGACAAACTTTTTATTTCAGAGAGCACTATAAAAACCCATGTATCCAACCTCTTGGTAAAATTGGATGCTAAACGAAGAACTCAGGCCATTCAAAAGGCAAAAGATCTTCAAATTCTCCCCCATTAACGGAATTTGGTACTTTAGTATGACCGTCAAACTATACTGGTACTATACTTTTATCACAACTAGGTAAATCTATCAATATGAAAAAAACCATACTTCGATTCGGGCTCTATGGAGCAATTACTATTTGGACCCTATTCTTGATCAGTCTATACCTCCTCGATAACTTATCATTTGCTACTCAAGAAGTTTTAGGATATGCTGCTATGATTATTTCCTTGGGCTTTGTCTATTTTGGAATCAAGCATTTCAGGGATAAGGAGAATGAAGGTAAGGTTAGTTTTAAAAATGCCTTGAAAATCGGAATATTGATCAGTCTTATTACTGCTTTTGCCTTTGGTGTTCTGGATACTATTTATTCGCAAATATTAAATCCTGAATTTATGACAGAATATTATGATACAGTTGTTGAAGGTTTAAGAAATACCCTTCCCCCAGATGAGTTTGAAAAAAGATTGACAGAAATAAATGCTGAAAAAGAAATGTTTTCAAACCCACTTATTGCATTTGCCTTTATGTCCATGATGGTGCTGGTAATAGGATTTATTATTTCATTAATTTCAGCATTAATCTTACAACGCAAATAATTGATTATGACAATTGACGCCAAAACACCAGATGAATACATAAGCAAACTCCCGGAAGACCGAAAAGCTGCGGTTGCCAAATTGCGACAAACTATAAAATCAAATCTGCCGGCAGGATTCGAAGAATGTATCAGTTATAAAATGATTGGTTATGTGGTACCGCATTCGCTGTACCCCGATGGGTACCATTGCGACACAAAATTACCTTTACCGTTCATCAATATTGCTTCTCAAAAGCACTTTGTGGCCTTATATCATTCAGGGATTTATGCGGATAAAAAGTTATTGGATTGGTTTGTTGGTGAATATCCAAAATATGTGAAAACCAAATTGGATATGGGTAAGAGCTGTGTTCGTTTTAAGAAAGTGGATACTATTCCATATGATCTTATCGCAGAGCTGTGTCAAAAGATGACACCAGAGGCTTGGATTGCACTTTATGAAAAGAATGTAAAAAATCGTAAAAAATAAAATATGAAAAACAGGGTAACAGGATTGGGAGGCTTCTTCTTCAAAACAAAAGATCCAGATGCCATTAAAACATGGTACAAGGAGCGACTGGGAATACCAACGGATCAATACGGATGGAGTTTTTGGTGGAAAGATCCGGATGGCAACGATTGTATGACACAATGGAGTCCATTTAAAGATGACACCACCTATTTCCAACCCAGTGAAAAACAGTTCATGATGAACTTTCGCGTAGAAAATTTGAAAGAGCTCTTGGCAGCTTTAAAGGAAGAAGGTGTAACCATTGTGGGTAAGGTCGAGGAATATGACTATGGCAAATTCGGCTGGATTTTGGACCCCGAGGGCAACAAAATTGAACTTTGGGAACCTGTTGATAAAGCTTTTCTTTAGGTATTGAATTATTTGCTAATTTTAGATTCAGTATTAACCAACAAACAATGTAATGTCAGAAGAAGAAAAAGACTTAGGTGACAAAGCCAAAGAGGCAGCTGGAGATTTTGCCGATGAGGCCAAAAAAACAGCAAATGAATTTGCCGAAGGCATAAAAGGCGCCGGCGGTGATAATAAAAAAATGCTTGCTGGAATTTTAGCCATCTTATTGGGCTCTCTCGGAGTTCACAAGTTCATACTCGGTTATAACAAAGAAGGATTTATTCTCTTAGGTTTTTCAATTGTAGCCTATATTCTAGTTTGCTTTGTCATTGGAGCATTTTTAGCATGGATTCCAGGCGTTATCGGACTGATAGAAGGTATAATCTATCTTACCAAATCCGATGAGGAGTTTTATAACACATACCAGGTAGGCAAGAAACCTTGGTTCTAAAAAATTAGCCGGAGAAATTCCCTCCGGCTTTTTATTTAATTATATCATCGTAATATTGCAATATTAAAATTTTGTTTATATTTGTACTCATATGGGAGTTACTAAAACACATATGTTCACGGTAAGACAAAACGAATTGGCCCAAGTTGCTAAGGTTTTGGCGCATCCGGCACGAATTGCAATTTTGGAATACATCAGCAAGCAAGAAGGATGTATTTGTAACGATTTGGTGGATGTTATCGGTCTTGCGCAACCAACAATCTCCCAACACTTAAATGAAATCAAAAAAATCGGCCTTCTAAAAGGAACTTTTGAAGGCAAAAATCTTTGTTATTGTATAAATGAAGAACGTTGGGAAGAACTACAACAGTCTTTCCAAGTATTCTTCTCCAATATTAATTTTAATTGTTGTTGATCATGAATACATCAGAATTTTTATCCCTATTAAAACAACACCAAGACAAGAGTCTGTTATTTGAGTATGCCGACGGTAAATTGGTTGGGGCAAATTACCATATTACCGAAGTAAAAAACACCATTATTGATTCCATTGATTGTGGTGCTCAGACTGATTTCTGGAAAGAAACGGTAGTACAGCTATGGGAAAGCCCAAAGGAAATTGGCAAAACCGAGTACATGTCTGTCTACAAAGCTTTGGCCATATTGAATAAAGTAGATCGAATAAAGCCCATGACCAGAGATGCAGAAATCAAATTTGAATATAGCAATGATGGCTTTCACACTGCCCAACTTTTTGTAAATGACTACGTCTTGGACGTCGATTCTTTACAATTTAAGCTCTCTGTGAAAAAAACGGACTGTAAAGCAAAGGAAACTTGTGGTGTAACTGAAAAAGTTGACCAAGAAAAGGTTGAGGCTGCAGCGGGATGTGCCCCAGAAAGCGGTTGTTGCTAAAATGAAAAGATGGTGGTCAGAGAAATGAAAATAGCGGACTGGAATCAGGTTGCTCGAATATATGAACAGGGCATCGCCACAGGTTTCGCCACATTTGAAAAAACAGTTCCTGATTATAACAGCTGGAGCCAAGCTCATTTGGAAAAATGCCGGTTAGTTGCGGAAGAAAATGGGAAGATTACCGGCTGGGCGGCCTTATCTCCCGTTTCTAGCAGATGTGTTTATGGCGGAGTGGGAGAAGTCAGTGTTTACATTGAAAAAAGCAACCGTGGAAAGGGTGTTGGAAAACTGCTTTTAGAACAATTGATCACCGAAAGTGAAAAAGCTGGATTTTGGACTATACAATCAGGAATTTTTCCAGAGAATGAGGGTAGCATTCAATTGCACAAAAAAGTTGGTTTCCGTTTTATTGGCAAGCGCGAACGCGTTGGCAAACTTGACGGAGCTTGGAGAGATAACCTGCTGTTCGAAAAACGAAGTATTAAAATTGGAATAGATTAAACACTTAAAACCCAAAAATGAAAAACGTATTGGTGCTTTGCACCGGAAATTCTTGTCGCAGCCAAATGGCGCATGGCTATTTAAACCACCTTCAAGATTCACTTGCCCGTATTTATAGCGCAGGAATCGAGACACATGGACTAAATCCAGGTGCTGTGTCCATAATGAAAGAAGATGGAATCGACATTACTCAACACACCTCTAATCATGTTGATGAATACGAAGGTATCGCCTGGGATTTTATAATTACAGTATGTGATCACGCCAAGGAAAATTGCCCTTTTATTCCGGCTGAAAATGCACAACGCATACATCATAACTTTTTTGACCCATCTAAAGTTTCCGGAACGGATGAAGAAAAGCACGCAGCCTTTTTAAAGACCAGGAACGAAATAAAAGAGTTTTGCCAAGATTTTGTGAAAGAAGAATTAATGAACTAGACTCAACTCAGATAATGTAGTCTATTCGATGGCGGATTGGGTATTACCTTCCGCCATTTTTCGTTCAAGTTCAGCTTGGAATTCCTCCATTACTGGTTTCACTGTACTTTCCGGCAAATCGGCAATCCGAATGTACATTAAACCGTCCACTGAATTATTAAACAAAGGATCTACATTAAAAGCAACCACTTTTGCATTTTGTTTGATGTATTTTTTAATTAGTACCGGTAAACGAAGACTCCCAGTTTCTATCTCACTGATTAATTTGTCAAACTTATTTAAATCGGCCTGAGTCTCGTCAAAAACAAATTCCTTGTCCGCATCCTTCAACTGAACCTTGAACTCCTTTTTCGGTCTTATGTATTGCGCAACATATGGGTCCCAATAGTTGGATTTCATGAACTCGATCATCAAGGATTTTGAAAAGTTGGAAAATTGATTACTTATACTGACTCCTCCAATTAAATATTTATGCTCTGGATGCCTCAAAGTGGTATGGACGATTCCTTTCCACAACAAAAAAAGCGGCATCGGTTTTTGTTGATATTCTTTCATGATGTAGGCCCTACCCATTTCAATGGACCGCTCCATCATTCCATACAATTCGGGTTCAAAACGAAACAAATCTTGAAGATAAAATCCATCAATCCCATACTTCTTAAATATTTCTGACCCTAAGCCCATTCGGTATGCCCCAACAATGGCCTTGCCATCATTGTCCCAAAGAAACAGGTGATGATAATAAGAGTCAAATTCATCCAGATCAATCGAGTTGTTGGTCCCCTCTCCCACCTCACGGAAGGTTATTTCCCGTTGACGGCCGATTTCATTCAAAATAAAGGGCATATCCGATTGCTGAGCTAGAAAAACCTCGTAGTTTTTGCTTTGCAACATTCTGCAATCCTTCTCACGAAGTTTATCAATCTCTCCCTGCAATACTTCTGAACTGACTGCTGTTGCGATCTTTTTGGGATGTTTTGGAATTTTTAAAGTCGTGGGTACCTTATCGATCAAGCGTTCCTTTTCAAAAACATTGGCGAGCAAATACGTTTTTTTGCGAAGCAGTTCTGTAAACGACTCTAAAGTGGGCTCTTCTTGTTGTGCTTTAACGGATATAGGCTGACCGATTCTAACTTTAATCGGTCTACTGCTTTGCGATGTGACTTCCGAAGGTAATTTGGCCGTCCTGAAAACATCATTCATCTTGGACAGCCGATAAAAAAGTCTGCTGTTTCTCGCATGAAAGTAAATAGGCACCACAGGTACTTCAGCTTTTCTTATCAGTTTTAATGCGGCTTCTTCCCAAGGTTTATCAACCACTAACTTTCCGTCACGATAGGTAGATACTTCCCCCGCAGGGAATATTCCTAAGGGATGTCCCTCCTGCAAATGCAACAACGCAGTTTTGAATCCCATAATACTGCTTTTGGCATCCTTATGGTTTTCAAATGGATTCACCGGCATAATAAACGGCTTAAGGGGTTCAATTCGATGCAGTAAAAAATTGGCAATTATCTTAAAGTCATCCCGTTCCTGAAGCATCAATTTCAACAATAAAACCCCATCAATACCACCTAGTGGATGGTTACTAATAGTGATATAAGGCCCTGTTTTTGGAAGTCGTTTTAAGTCTTCTTCCGGAATTTCAAAATCAATTTCATAGTGGTCCAGAATCTCATCTAGAAATTCCATACCCGGAAGGTCCTTGTTCTTATTGTAAAAACTATTGATTGAGGTAATCTTGGTCGCGACCATTAAAAGCCATCCAACAAAGGTGCCAAGAAACCCATATTTATCAAGATTAATAACCTTTGCAACCTCTTTGGCGGAAACCAGCCCCATAAAAAATAAATTAGGTAAGCGTAAAGATAGAAAAATCCCAACTTTGAGATTTTAAACCATAATTGAATGCGAATATTGTTATTTCACAACCAGCTGAACCGTTTCCCTACCTCGCTGTTCCACTAGTACAGATCTGCCATTCTGTAGTGATTTAACGGCCTTGTCATCAAAGTGACGTATGGTATACAAGGACACCTCTTCATGACAAACCACTTTAAACTTTTTCTTAAGCTCATTTAACATAGGTTGCAGCCCGTTGAATTTGTTGTCCAAACAGACCGAAAAACTAATAGCTGAGTTTTGAATAAGGTCAACTTTCATGCTGTGGTCATGGAACAGTTTAAAAATCTCGCTGATATTGTTTTCCACAATGAATGAGAAATCCAGAGACGATAGTTTAAGTAAAACCTGATCTTTCTTAACTATGAAACAGGGTATTTTTGGGGATATGTCTTCGCCCTTACCTACAGTTGTTCCTTTTCCATTAGGATCAACAAATGACTTTACATGTAAAGGTATTTCCTTGCGTTGCAGCGGCTGCAGAGTTTTAGGATGAATCACTGAAGCACCATAAAATGCAAGTTCAATGGCTTCTCGATATGAAATTTTGTTCAACAACTGGGTCTCCTCAAAATTTCTTGGGTCCGCGTTCAATACCCCAGGAACATCCTTCCATATAGTTGCCGATTCTGCATTTAAGCAAAACGCTAAGATTGCGGCAGAATAATCCGAACCTTCACGGCCTAATGTGGTGGTGAAATTGTTGTCATCACTTCCTAAAAAACCTTGAGTGATATTAAGTTTAGACATATCAACCTTAGAAGAAATTTCATTTTGGGTCCGTTCCCAATTCACGGCAGCATCGCGATAATTATTATCTGTCTTTATTAGGTTTCGAACATCTTGCCATGTATTCGGAATTCCAACTTGGGATAAATACTCGCTGATTATTGTTGTAGAAACCAACTCACCATATCCGACCACTTGATCGTACACAAATGCATACTTCGGAGATTTATTCCAAGTAAGAAATCCTTTTACCTCTTCAAACAGTAACTTCACTTTTCCGTATACCTGATGATTTTTGTTCTCGAACAGGTCCGCAAGAATATTTTCATGGTATTCCACCACTTCTTGAAGTGCAGAAATAATCGAAGCTTTATCCTTAAAGTATGCCTCTACTACTTTTTCCATGGCGTTGGTAGTCTTTCCCATTGCAGAAATGACAACAAGAGTATCTTCATGTCCTACCTCTTGCAACACTTTTACCACATTCCGAACTGCTTCCGCATCCTTAACTGATGCTCCTCCAAATTTAAAAACTCTCATAAGTTTCTTTTCTCTATAACCCTAACGGTTAGTTGATGTTTTCAATATAATTTTTAATTCCTTTTTCATTGAGCTGCGCCACGTCCCAATCTCTCAACACCTTAGCCCCTTTCTTTTCGTAAAATGTAATGGCCGGTTCGTTCCAGTCCAAAACTTCCCAAGAAATTCTTCTTACACCAAGAGAATGTCCGTATTTGACAACCTCATCCAAAAGTGCAGATCCTAATCCGCTACCTCTCATTTTTTCAGTAACAATCAGATCCTCCAAGTGAAGTACAGGTCCTTTCCAGGTCGAGTATCTTGGATAGACCAATGCGATACCAACGATATCCCCTTGGTTTTCAGCAACGAAGCAATGGAAGAGTTTATTTTCTCCAAAACCATCATTGATTAAATCCTCTTGGGTTACCTCAACCGCATTAGGGTCCTTTTCAAACTCCGCCAATTCCTGGATAAGGGCCAACACTGCTCCCATATCCTCCTTAACTGCGTTTCTGATAGAAAAATTCATATTGTTACAAATAAAACTCAAAGTTATAAATATCTAAAATAATGCTGTAACGAAATCGTTATAGTTTCACAAAATACACGATATTTGTCGCCAAATAAAACAGCCTGCATTCATGTTTAGCAAGAACAAAACCCTTGGTGAATTCATCATCGAAAACCAGACCGAATTTCAATACTCGACCGGGGAGCTTTCAAAATTGATCAATGCCTTACGACTGGCCGCTAAAGTAGTCAATCACGAAGTGAACAAGGCCGGTTTAGTGGATATTTTGGGAGCCGCTGGGGACACCAATATACAAGGTGAAAATCAACAAAAACTGGATGTTCTGGCCAATGAAAAATTTATACAGACGTTAAAAAATAGAGAAATTGTCTGCGGAATTGCCTCCGAAGAAGAAGACGATTTTATAAGTATCAATAGTCAAGATAAAAACCATCAGAACAAATACGTTGTCTTGATCGACCCATTGGATGGGTCTTCCAATATTGATGTGAACGTTTCTGTTGGGACCATTTTTTCCATCTACCATAGGGTTACTCCAGTAGGCACCCCTGTGACCCTTGAAGATTTTCTTCAACCTGGAAAGAATCAAGTAGCTGCTGGGTACATTATTTACGGAACCTCTACCATGCTAGTTTATACGACCGGGCATGGAGTGAATGGTTTTACGTTGAACCCAGCCATCGGAACTTTTTACCTCTCACACCCAAACATGCAGTTCCCCGAAACCGGTAAAATCTACTCGGTAAATGAAGGAAATTATATCCACTTCCCGCAAGGGGTTAAAGATTACATCAAATATTGCCAAAAGGAGGAAGGTGATAGACCATACACCTCGCGATATATCGGTTCCTTAGTTTCTGACTTCCATAGAAACATGATCAAAGGTGGAATTTACATGTACCCGAAAAGCAGTAAGGCCCAAAAAGGAAAACTACGCCTGCTTTATGAATGCAACCCTATGGCATTTTTAGCAGAACAGGCCGATGGTAAAGCTAGTGATGGTTACCAGCGTATCATGGAAATTCAACCAACGGAATTGCACGAACGTGTTCCTTTTTTCTGTGGTAGTAAAAGAATGGTGGAAAAGGCCGAGGAATTTATGAAGTCCTAAGTCTACTTTTCAAGTAGATACTGGTAATCTTCAAAAGCGATTTTTCCGCAGAAAATATCAAACGATTTTTTGATGATTGCTGCCGCGTTTTCGGGGGAGTATCCCAAACCAATGGCATATTTTTCAATAAGCTTTTCTTGGTCATCATCGATGCTACGGTCTGCAAATGCCATTTTAAAAAAGTCGAACAAACGCTTTAATCTTTTTTCACCACTATGTGGTGTTTCAATCGGATATTTGTTTTCCTCTTTCATTACCTCTTTGTATTCCGCATCGGTTATGTTCAGTTTGAATGCAAACTTGTCAAGGATAGCCTTTTCTTCTTCAGTTATAATACCGTCTGCAGCGGCCAAAGTGGCCAAAGTGGCAAAATGAGCCAGGTTTTTACGCTGTTCTCCGTGCTCGTATAAATCTAAAATGGGCATGTGCTAAAATTTGTTCGGCAAATATAATTCTTAAAGTAGAAAGGATTGTAAAATTATCCCCAAAAGAAATTTGTAATTTTCATTTCGCTATCAACTTTTCAAAATTGTTCCACTGCAACAATCCGAACTTTTCCATATTGCCGAAAATTGGTTTCAACAACAAGGTTGGAAACCCTTCCCATTTCAAAAAGAAACCTGGAATGCCTTTTTAGATGGAAAACACGGGCTGCTCAATGCGCCAACCGGCAGCGGAAAGACCTACGCGCTTTGGTTTCCCATTGTGTTGAACTACATCAAACACAATCCGGAGTACAAGTCAAAACACAAAAAAGGGTTGAAAGCTATTTGGATAACCCCATTGAGAGCACTTTCCCAAGAAATTAAACAATCTGCGGAACGTATTACCCTTGACTTAGAGACTCAGATGACTGTCGGAATCAGAACGGGAGATACTTCAACAGCAGAAAGAGCAAAGCAAAAAAAGAGTATGCCCGATCTGTTGATCACTACACCGGAAAGTCTTCAACTTTTACTCTCGTCCAAAGGATATGACAAAGTATTTAAAAATTGCTCAGCAATCGTAGTAGACGAATGGCACGAACTTTTGGGCTCTAAAAGAGGGGTGCAAATGGAATTGGGTCTTTCAAGGCTAAAAACCATCTGCAAAGACTTACGCATTTGGGGTATCTCCGCGACCATTGGAAATTTAGGGCAAGCTCGAGAAGTGTTGTTGGGGCCAACTTCTAAAGCATTGGAAAACTCAACTTTGGTCAGGGCCAATCTCAATAAAAAGATTACAGTAAAAAGCATCAACCCCAAACAAATGGAAACCTTTCCGTGGCGCGGTCATTTGGGCCTTCGCTTGTTGGAGGACGTTGTTCCCATAATTAATAATAGCAAAACCACTTTGTTATTTACCAATACACGAGGTCAGTGTGAAATCTGGTTTCAAAAAATATTGGAAAAACATCCCGAATACGCAGGGGAGATTGCCATGCACCATGGAAGCATTAACAAGGACACACGTCTTTGGGTAGAGCAGGCCATTAGAAATGAAAGTCTAACGGCCGTGGTCTGCACTTCCAGTCTGGATTTGGGTGTAGATTTTGCTCCCGTGGAAACCGTAGTGCAAATTGGAGGACCAAAAGGGGTAGCGCGCTTTTTACAGCGAGCTGGACGCAGCGGACATCGTCCTGGGAAAGAAAGTGTTATTTATTTTTTACCCACACACGCCATGGAACTCATTGAGGCTTCGGCTATGCAAAAAGCAGTGTTGAATGCAGCTGTTGAAGATAGGATTCCATATCTGAACAGTTATGATGTGCTAATTCAATACTTGACCACGTTAGCGGTTTCAGATGGATTTTATCCTGACCAAATCTACCAAGAGATCAAGAATACTTTCTGCTATCAAACCTTAACTGAAGAAACCTGGCAATGGTTATTGAATTTTTTGGTAATGGGTAGTCAAAGTCTCAAGACATATGACGAATACAAAAAGGTGGAGGTTGAATCAGACGGAAGGTTTAAGGTGAACAATCTGGCCATTGCCCGAAGGCATCGATTTCAGATTGGGACCATTGTTGGCGACGCCAATCTCTCAGTTCGCTATCAAAAAGGAGGGTACATCGGTACCATTGAGGAATCCTTTATTTCGAAATTATCCCCTGGAGATGTTTTTACTTTTGCGGGACGGAATCTTGAATTTATCCGCATAAAAGGGATGAGTGCTCAGGTAAAAAACTCATCAAAGCGAAGCAATAAAATTCCTTCCTGGATGGGGGGTCGTCTTAGTTTTTCAGCAAAAATGTCTGAACTTTTACGTCAAGAATTGTACTCGGCCGAACTCGAATCCAAAGCCCAATCACCGGAGATTAAGTCTTTGGCTCCCTTGTTTGCCAAACAACGTGAAGAGAGTATTGTTCCCCAACCCAATCAATTTTTAATTGAAACTTTTAAGACCAACGACGGTTATCATCACATTTTTTACCCCTTCGAAGGCCGGGCTATCCATGAAGGCATGAGCAGTTTACTTGCATATCGTATTAGTTTGCTATCACCCATCACCTGTTCCTTGGCTTTTAATGACTATGGATTTGAGTTGCTTTCAGACAAGGAAATTGACATTCAAGCTGTATTGGACAACGACCTCTTCACCTCTGAATATATGTTGAATGATCTTCAAAAAAGTTTGAATTCGAACGAAATGGCTCGCCGCAAATTCCGTGATATTGCGGTTATCAGCGGGATGGTGTTTACAGGTTATCCAGAAAAAGGAGTTAAAATGAAGCACCTGCAAAGCAGTTCACAATTGCTTTTTGATGTGTTTAAAGACTTTGAAGACGATAATTTGCTCTACCAACAAGCCTTTACCGAAACCTTTGAACATCAACTTGAAGAAGGTCGTCTTCGCTTAGCTTTGGAGAGAATCATGGGTCAGGAAGTCGTTTGGAAAAAATGCCAAAACCCTACCCCATTCTCATTCCCGATAGTTACGGATAGATTGCGAGAAAAACTATCCAACGAAAAATTGGCAGACCGCATTAAACGAATGACCAAGATTCTTACCAGATGACCCAAAACATTTCCATTCATAATCAAAATTTTGTGCTCCACCCTTTGGGTGGAATCTTTTGGATAGAGAAATCCATGCTGTTGATCAGTGATGTGCATCTTGGGAAAATTGCACATTTTAGAAAATTTGGATCAGCCGTCCCTCGTAAAGCAACCCATAAGAATTACATTCTATTGGACAAAATTGTGGGACATTTCAATCCTTTTCAAATCTGTTTTTTGGGAGATTTATTCCACTCAACTTTAAACAAAGAATGGGAGCTTTTTGAAAACTGGGTGGGCAAAACACCATCTGAGATTATTTTGGTGTCCGGCAATCATGACATTATATCACCACATAAGTTTGAGGAATTGGGAATCCCCATTTTTCAAGAGTTAGTATTGGATATATTCCTTTTGACACATCATCCCGAAGAAAGAGAAGGCTTGTTCAATTTTTGTGGACACATTCACCCCGCTATCAAACTCAAAGGTTTCGGAAGACAGAACTTACGACTTTCCTGTTTTTTCAAGTCCAAAAACCAGCTTATTTTTCCAGCTTTTGGTGAGTTTACCGGCACCTATACCCTAAAACCAAAAAAGAACGACGAGGTTTTTGTTATTGTTGAGGATGAAGTGGTAAAAGTTTAAATTTGAGCTTGTCGGCTACTGTTCTTCGGTCTATATTTGCCGCAAAGTTTTTGGATTGACCAAAGCATCGATTTTTCAACTTTTTGAACAGTCTCCCCAACTCGGGAAACTGAGGGATGCTATTGCCGAATCTGAAAAAATCAGTTCAAAAGGTCTTACCGGTTCTTCCCTCTCTTTTATAATTTCCTCTTTGTTCAAATCGACCGATTTACCATTTTTAGTTTTATTGAACGATAAGGAAGAAGCTGCCTATTACCTGAATGATCTTGAGCAGTTGATAAGTGAAAACGAAGTGCTTTTCTATCCTGGAAGTTATCGCAGACCTTACCAAATTGAAGAGACCGATAATGCCAATGTGCTGCTGAGGGCCGAAGTTCTTAACCGCATCAATTCTAGAAAAAAACCAGCAGTAATTGTCACCTATCCTGACGCGCTTTTTGAGAAAGTGGTCACTCGAAAGGAGTTGGATAAGAACACCCTTAAAATTAAGTTAGGAGACACTCTTTCACTCGATTTCCTGAATGAGGTGCTTTTCGAATATCAATTCAATCGGGTCGATTTTGTTACGGAACCTGGTGAGTTTTCAGTTCGCGGGGGTATTGTTGATGTGTTCTCATTTTCGCATGATGAACCTTACCGTATCGAATTTTTTGGGGATGAAGTGGACAGCATCCGAACCTTTGATGTGGAAACCCAGCTCTCTACTGAAAAAGTCAAGCGTATTTCCATCATTCCCAATGTGGAGAATAAATTTCTACAGGAATCTCGAGAGAGTTTTTTAAAATACATCTCTTCTAAAACCATCATTTTTTCAAAAAACCTGGATTTGGTCTATGGCCGAATCGATTCGTTTTTTGAAAAGGCTGAAGAAAGTTTTGCCAAGCTTCAGGGTGAACTCAAACATGCAAAACCGGAGGAACTCTTTGTAAACTCAACTTTGTTGAAATCGCAGTTGGAAGACTTTAACCTGATCGAGGTGGGTAATTCCAATTACCTCTCTACTGCACTCGAGGTTACATTCAATACAAAACCTCAACCTGCTTTTAATAAAAAATTTGACCTCCTCATTGAAAACCTGAACGAAAACCATGCTTCAGGTTTTACCAATTATATTTTTTGTTCTACCGAGCAACAAGCCAAGCGATTTAATGACATTTTTGAGGAAGTCGAAGAGACGGTACATTACAAAACCGTGGTTTTTCCTTTGTATCAAGGATTCATTGACCATGATTTAAAACTTGTGTGTTACACCGACCATCAAATCTTTGAGCGGTATCATAAATTCCAATTAAAGAATGGCTATGCCAAAAAACAAGCCATTACCCTAAAGGAACTCAACAAATTGGAAATTGGGGATTATGTGACACACATTGATCATGGTATCGGAAAGTTTGGCGGACTTCAAAAAATTGATGTTGAAGGCAAAAAACAGGAGGCCATTAAACTGGTTTATGGCGATAGGGACATTTTATATGTGAGTATTCATTCGCTCCACAAAATCTCCAAATTCAACGGAAAAGATGGGGCGCCACCAAAAATATACAAGCTAGGTTCTGCAGCTTGGAAAAAACTAAAGCAAAAAACCAAAAGCCGGGTCAAGAAAATTGCCTTTGACCTTATCAAAGTATATGCAAAGCGTCGTTTGGAAAAAGGGTTCCAATATGCCCCTGACAGCTATTTGCAGCATGAACTGGAAGCTTCTTTTATTTATGAGGACACTCCTGATCAGGAGAAATCGACTCAAGATGTAAAAAAAGATATGGAAAGTGAACGCCCTATGGATCGTTTGATCTGTGGGGATGTTGGTTTTGGTAAGACTGAAGTGGCTATTCGTGCTGCTTTTAAGGCGGTGGACAATGGAAAACAAGTTGCGATATTGGTTCCTACCACCATTTTGGCGTTTCAACATAACAATACGTTCAAAAAGCGATTGGGTGAGCTTCCCGTGTCCGTCGATTATCTCAACAGGTTTCGAACGGCGAAAGAGAAACGGGAAATCTTAGAGCGGCTTGCCGAAGGAAAAATTGATATTATCATCGGCACGCATCAACTGGTGAACAAAAATGTGCAGTTCAAGGATTTAGGATTGTTGATTGTGGACGAGGAACAAAAATTTGGTGTATCGGTCAAGGACAAACTCAAATCCATCAAAGAAAATGTGGACGTGCTCACACTCACCGCCACCCCTATTCCTAGAACACTTCAATTTAGTTTGATGGCTGCTCGGGATCTATCGGTAATCAATACCCCTCCGCCTAATCGTTACCCTATTGAAAGCCGGGTTATTCGATTTAACGAGGAAATTATCCGTGATGCTGTTTCGTATGAAATTCAACGTGGTGGACAGGTGTTTTTTATCCATAACCGCATAGAGAATATTAAGGAGGTCGCCGGAATGATCCAACGTTTGGTTCCCGATGCCAAAATTGGCATCGGTCATGGGCAGATGGAAGGTAAAAAATTGGAGCACTTAATGCTTGCCTTTATGAATGGGGAGTTTGATGTTCTTGTCTCTACCACTATTGTGGAAAGTGGCTTGGATGTAACCAACGCCAACACCATTTTTATACACAATGCGAATAATTTTGGTTTGAGCGACCTGCACCAAATGCGTGGTCGGGTTGGGCGAAGCAACAAAAAAGCATTCTGCTTCTTTATTACCCCACCTTATGAAGTGATGACTCCAGATGCTCGAAAACGCATCGAAGCTTTGGAACAATTTACCGAACTCGGCAGCGGTTTCAATATTGCCATGAAAGATTTGGAAATTCGAGGTGCAGGTGATTTGCTAGGTGGTGAACAAAGCGGATTTATAAATGATATCGGATTTGAAACGTATCAAAAAATATTGGCAGAAGCAATAGAAGAGCTTAAAGAAAATGAGTTTAAAGAATTGTATGAAGAGGTTGAGGGCAAGCAAGAAAAGGTATATGTCAAGGACACTCAACTTGACACCGACTTTGAACTCCTCTACCCTGACGAATACATCAACAATATCACTGAGCGTCTAAACTTATACACTCAACTGAATGAGGTAAAAGACGAAGATGGCCTTCAGAAATATGAAAGAGAATTGGTAGACCGTTTTGGTGAACTGCCATCCCAGGCGTTAGACCTGTTGAACTCGGTTCGAATTAAATGGATTTCCAACAGCATTGGACTAGAGCGGGTAATCCTAAAAAAAGGAAAGTTTCTTGGCTATTTTATCGCCGACCAACAATCCGATTTTTATCAAAGTGCCGCTTTTACGCAGGTACTGAACTATGTGCAATCCAACCCCAGAACCTGTCAATTAAAAGAAAAACAAACCCGCAATGGACTGCGCCTATTGTTGGTTTTTGATGGGATTAACAGTGTCGAAAAGATATTAAAGGCTTTGGAGCCTTTGACTCCTGAATTTATCCTGGAATAAATATCTACAATGCCCTTAAGAGTATGCTTCCCTTGTTAATACTTAAATTCATTACATTGTAGCTTAATCCCTATCCGATTAAACCATATGTATGAGTAAAAATGTTCTTTTTCAACTTGGAGCGGTATGTGGTATACTTTCTGGTTTGCTGCTTGCTATCGGTTGGACCATTAATATTGGCCGGGATTCATTGATTGGCGCTTCTATGGTTTTAGCTGGCTACGTGCTGGCCATATTTGCCTTTACCGGCATGTATGGTTTTCAATACAAACAAATAGGGTTTCTTGGTCTTTTAGCTTTCTTTCTTATCGTTATGAGCTGTGCTGTATTTACGCCATGGTTGTTTTTGGACATCGGCAGGATTTCAGGAATCATACAAGGTGTTGGATGGCAAGAGGTGCAAGAAAATGGTGCGACCCATGTTGTTGGGGTGATTGGTGGTGTTGGATTTGTGTTGGGATATCTTCTGTTTGGGATAAAGACTATCCAGGCAAAACTTCTAAATAAATGGCCAGCAATTTTGCTGATTGTTGCCGCCATAATGCCTTTGATCTATACCTGGGTTCCTATTGGAAAACTGCTTCCTAGATTAGCTGGATTGGCTTTGATTGGGTTTGGTATTGATTTGTGGGTAAAATCCAAAGGAAGGAATTAGTTTTGGACCATATGCTTAAGCATGACCAATAAACCAAAAACCTATTTCAATTGGAGTTCCGGAAAAGATTCTGCTTTGGCACTATACCATATTCAACAGCAAAATCAATATCAGATTGATTGTTTACTGACTACGGTTAATTCCCATTATGATCGAGTATCGATGCACGGTCTTCGAAAAACAGTTTTGGAAGCCCAGGCCGAAGCTGTTGGAATTCCTTTGGTTATTCTTGAAGTTCCTGTAAGATGCTTCCTTTCTGGGAAAAGAACTTTCCCCAGAACTTATTGCCAAACTCCCAAAGGATGTTGACCCCTGTGGCGAAAATGGGGAGCTCCATACTTTCAGTTTTGATGGCCCTAAATTCATAAAGAAAAGAATCTATTCACTCTTGCGTAAAACCTAGTTGATTTTCAATGGATATACTTATTTTTTGAGTTCCCTGAGAATCTGGCTCTGTGCTGCGGTACGTCTGGGAACATTATAGGTCGCCCAGAATTCAGCATCAAAATTTTTAGTCTGGTTTTCAATGCTAGAGTTGATATCCATGTTCCTTAAAAATCGGTAATTATCTACATTATCAACTATTATGTTGTTAATAAAGAGTTCCTTTTTTGGGTATTTGGTAAACAATAAGAGATTAGAATCCTGTCCTTCGTAAATCCTCCAAATATCTTCTTCTTTTTGATATTTTAAATAGAATTTGCCCTTGTATTCCTGATATTCGAAAATAACATTATAGAACATCTGTTGTGCTCCATTGGTAAAACGTCTTTGCCAAGAAGTGCCATTCTTTGCTTCTCTGGTCAGCTCTACTCGGACAAAAGCAAAAGTTTCAGTATCAATATAAAGTACGGCCTTCTGAAAAGGTTCATCCATGCCTGAAATCTTATAAACCAATCGGTTATCGTATGATTCGATACCTGCAATTTCATATTTCCAACCCTTCTTGCCCAAAATTGGGCCATAATCAAACCGAATGAAATCATCTTCAATCAAGTCAATAATCGAGTTTTTGCGTTCTGAATTTTCATTCCAAGGATGTCTCTGTGAAAAGCTATTGGTACGAACCCCAAGCAATTCTACTTCTGGTTCTTTTTTAACCTGTACGCCTTGGTACTTAAACTTTATGGCGCACTCTAAATATTCAACATAAGTCTCATTCTCCTTTTGTAGGTCTCGCACAAAACCTTCTAAAAAATAGGGTTCCATAGGATAATTTACCGCGATATTCTTATAAGCTTTCTTAACGATTTCCTTTGCCTTAAGCACCTTAGTTGCTCTCCCACCGACCAACACTTCATCCAACTGATTGATTTGTGGCGCTAGAGATAGTTCAGTATCCCTTGAAAAAGAAATTGATTTCCTTTCAATACTTGTATAACCCATTGCAGAAACTACCACAACAGTCGTTTTTAGTTTATCGGGAATATGAAATATAAAATACCCCTCTGTATTTGTAGTTGTCCCAATAGGTTTATCCTTAAGATAGATAGATGCAAAGGGTATGGGTTGTTTGGATTCACTATCCAACAGTTGCCCTTTTATGGTAAATACTGCCTTCTGACCAAAAATGAAGGATGAGGAAAAAACAAAAAGTATGGACAAATAGAAAGTACTAGTTCTTATCATGGTTTTCAGACGAAACAAACTTTATATTGTTACTGGCGTAATATAGTTCTTGTAAAGGTTTAACACATATATAATTCTAATTTTCCAGAAATGAAAGATCCATACAAAAACAAGATATTTAAAATATAATACCTTTAAATTCATGTTGCAAAAACCCAAAACCTATTTCAATTGGAGTTCCGGAAAAGATTCTGCTTTGGCACTATACCATCTTCAACAGCAAAATCAATATCAGATTGATTGTTTACTGACTACCGTTAATTCCCATTATGATCGAGTATCGATGCACGGTCTTCGAAAAACAGTTTTGGAAGCCCAGGCCGAAGCTATTGGAATTCCTTTGGACATTCTTGAGGTTCCTGAGAGTCCTTCCATGGAAGAATACGGCGCTTTGATGGGAATCAAAATAGATCAATTAAAATCCGAAGGATATACCCATACCGCTTTTGGTGATATTTTTTTAGAAGACCTAAAGGTCTACAGGGAAAAAATGTTGTCCTCGGTTGGTATCCAAACCCTCTTTCCTATCTGGAAAAGAGATACTCAGGAATTGCTTCGCGAATTTTTTGCATTGGGATTTAAGGCGGTCATTGTCTGCATCAACAATTCCAAATTGGATGCTTCTTTTTTGGGAAAAGAACTTTCTTCCGAACTCATTGGTAAATTCCCAAAAGATGTTGACCCTTGTGGTGAAAATGGGGAGTTCCATACTTTCTGTTTTGATGGACCCATTTTTAACCATCCCGTGTTGTATGAGTTAGGAGAAACTATCTTCAGAACTTATGACAATCCATCCGATAAACAACATCCCATCAAATTCGGATTTTGTGATGTTTTGCTAAAAGGCGTCGTAAACTAGTTTTACAAATTCTCCAATTTTCTGAGGTTCCAACCAACGTGTCACCAACATGAGTCCACTTTTTTGGTCCACCACTATAAAATTTCCGCCGAAGCCGGCTGCATAAAAAAGATGTTCGGGGACCCCTTCCCAATGCCTAGATCCTTTTTTATTCAACCACCACATATACCCATAATTGATGTTGGGCGCTGAAGGTTCTGTGGCTTTTGCAATCCAATCCCTGCTAATGATTTGTTCGTTTTTCCATCTCCCATCATTCAAAAACACCAATCCAAATCGCGCCATGTCTTCTGTGCTGATAAACAATCCCGCTCCGGAATGTCCTCCGCCCGTAACCGACTTCATTTGTATACCATCAATTTCGGTCCAAGCATGATCATAGCCATGCCAACGCCAGGTAGTCGATGCATCAATTTTGTCCATGAAATGCTCTTTCAAAACCATGGGCAGGGGTTTGCGCCATAGATGTGTAAGCGAATAGGATAGTACATTGACTCGTACATCGTTATATTCCATAACAGTGCCAGGTTCATTGAGCTTTCGAAATTTCCAATCGTCCAAACCACCTTCTTTTGGAGGTCGGTCGGCCCAGTCTTTCAATCCCCAAAGCTCCCCGGACCAATCTGAATTCTGCTGAAGCAAATGCTCCCAGGTTATTTTTCCATTGTGTACTCCATTAAAAGTGCCGTCCCAAATATAGCTTTCCACCTTATCATCAATATTGGAAATAAGTCCTGCGTCCAACGCCAAACCCGCAGTGGTTGAAAGAAAACTCTTGGTAACGCTAAAGGTCATATCCACACGTTTGGTGTCTCCCCATGAGGCCAATAAGTGTCCATTTTTTAGAATCATCCCTGCAGGTCCTCCGCGTTTCTTGGTTGGCCCCAGAATTTCATGAAACGGTTCCCGTTGAAATCCATTTAAGATTGCTTGGCGTAAATCGCGAGAACCTGAATATTCATTTTCATTGGCAAAATCAATCGCAGCTTGTAGCTTTTGCTGATTGTATAGAAACTGATTGGGAGTTGCCTGTTTCCAAACTTCATTTCGCTCAGGAAAGTAAAATTCTTGACCCACAACCGAAGGTTGCGAACCCAACATACCTATTAAAAAGACAATTAGGGAGATACTTGATTTCATGTAAGCAATACTTGATTTAGGAAATCAAGTTAGTGATTGCTACTTAATCATGAAACTAAGATGAAAATAAAATCATTATTCTCTGGGAAGAAAAATGTCAAAGCATAAACAAGTTCCTTTTAATATTCCAAATCTATCAAAGGGACTTTAGATCTTTAATGGTCTTAAAGGCTACATCGACCTGTTCTTCATTCACCAAAATGGTAAACTCGTTTGTGGTAGATATTACTTCGTAGAGCACAATACCTTCCCAAGCCAATCGCTGAAAGATAAAATAATAGATTCCCGGAACAGATACATTCTCTGCCGGAAGTTTTACAGTTATAGAGGATAGGTTTTCCGCTTTTTGGGTACAACGTTCGTGTTTGAAGTATTTTTCAACCACACTGTCCATCACACTGCTGATTACAATGTTGATTTCGTTCACACCTCTCGAAGATGTATAAAACACATCCTGATTTAGATTTACTTCTTCCAACAATTTGGCTTGTTGCCCCAGAATGGTGTCAGAAGCTAAAAAGGTATAATCGGTCAACGAAGAACGAACTGTAATCTCACCAATATTTTTAAGCACCTTTACTATTCTGTGAGTAGCTCTGAATTCGAGGTCATCAGAAAGTCTTTTAAGTGCCATAACAATAGCTCCATCTTTTACTTCTTTCCCTAAGGCGTCCGAGATTTCAGGCTTTATTTGCCGAGATAGGGAGGTGAGATTTATGATGCCCTGAGCAAGCGCACTTTGTAAGAAGGGCTTCTTTTTAATATAATGTTCAACTACGGCCGAAATTGTTTTCATCAGATTGGTTTGGAATGGAGAAGCAAAAATAACACATTGTTACAAATAAAACAAATGGTTAAAAATGATAAAAAGCATTTTTCGTATGCTCAATTTCGAATGTTGTCCCTTTTTTAAGGATTAGAATGATGTCGAAGCGTACTTCAACATCCAAATTATTGTCCACAATATATTGGTTGGCAGCCATAACAATCAGATTAATCTTCTTTTGATTGATGGTTTCGGAAATATCTTTTAAGAAACTTCCCGTTCTACATTTTACTTCTATAACACACAAAAAACCGTCTTTTTCTGCAATGATATCCACCTCAGCTTTTAGATATCGATAGTTGGTTTGTAGAATGACATAACCCTTTTCTAGCAAAAATTCCATCGCTTTTTGCTCTCCAAGCTTCCCAAATTCATTGTGTTTTCCCATGTATTTTGAAAAATATTAAAAAATTAGTGCAGTTCATCGAAAAATTTGGTCGTTCATGGTGAAAACAGCGTTTAGATTGTAATTTGTCGGTTCAATTGAACCACACCCAACGTTACTAAACATATATAGTTGCCCCAAAACTATAGACCAATTAACGCCAGTCATTGCTATGGAGTACTTTATTAATTGTAATTCCTCAACTTTGGCATTGTATACTAATCCGTTGGATGAGTTACGTGCTGCCCATTTGTATCGGAGGCTAGGTTTTAGTGCCTCGGTACAGACGATTAACGCGGCTGTTGGACAAACAGCTGATACCCTCGTTGACACTCTTGTTGACCAAGCGCTTGCGCTTCCTCCAATTCCTCCACCTGCGTGGGCTGATTGGACCAATGCTAATTATCCCGAAGATGATGACCTAGCAGGGCAGCTAAGAAGAGCTCAACAGGAAGAGTTTGCAACAGCCTATGGCAACTCACTATTAGATAACAATCTACGTGATAGGTTGAGTTTCTTCTGGAGTAACCATTTTGTAACGGAGTTGGATGTTTACGACTGTAATTCCTTTTTATATTATTATATAAACTGTTTGCAGCGAAATGCCTTAGGCAACTTTCGAACCTTTGTCAGTGAGATTGGGTTGACCAGTGCCATGCTATATTATTTAGATGGAGTAAGAAACCGCGGTAACAATCCAAACGAAAACTATGCCCGAGAGCTGTATGAGCTTTTCACCCTGGGTGAAGGCAACAACTATACAGAAGATGATATCATTGAAACAGCTAAAGCGATTTCTGGATATACTGAAAATGGAGAAGTAGGCTGTACGCAGGTTACTTTTGACCCTGCTGATTTTAACACAGAGAACAAGACCATTTTTGGCCAAACGGGCAACTGGAATTATGATGACGTTCATAACATCCTATTTACAGAAAGGCCCAACGAAATTGCCTGGTTTATCTGTAAAAAATTATACGAGTTTTTTGTACATCCCGATTCTGATGATGCCGATGGTAACGCCCAAGCTATAATAAATGGAATGGCAGCCACTTTTACCGGCAATAATTTTGAAATAGCACCGGTATTGCGTCAGCTTTTTAAAAGTCAACACTTTTTCGACGAAGACGCGATTGGAGTAATTATAAAGAGTCCATTCGACCTTTATATGGGAATGATCAAAGAAACCGGGTTTGCCTATGACGATAATACTGTGATCAACGTTATCGATGCATCTAGATTAATTGGACAAACAATGTTTGACCCATTTGATGTGGCCGGATGGCAAAGAGACCGACAGTGGATCAACACCAACTTTATTATTGGACGTTGGTTGACTTCTGAGGTTTTCTTGGAGCGTTTCTTTCAAGCCGATCCAGAACAATTTAGAACATTGGCGATGGACGCAGTAGGCGCAGCAGATGCAAATACCAGTAATCCTGAAACCGTTGTAAGAGCTTTAGTGAACAAGTTCACACCGAAAGGTTTGCTAACAGACCAAGATTTTGAAAACGCCATGGATGCTTTCAAAATTGATGATGTTCCAGAAAACTACTATTCTCCAGATTACATTACCGGTGGATTAAGTCTTTGGATACTTTCAGCTAGTATGGAAACACCTACTCAGGTGTATGTTTTACTGAGACATTTGTCAAGAGAACCCGAATTTCAACTAAAATAACCTCACCATGTGCGATACTCATCATACCCACGATACATCACCTCATAAAGGCCTTGAACACGATGGCCACGATTTAGAACATAAAGCATGGAGCAGACGGTCCTTTATCCAAGCATTGGGTATAGCCGGTTCTGGATCCATGTTCTTGGGAAGCAGTTTAGTTTCTGCCTCTGCACCTTCACCATTGACATCAGCAATTGCCGATGCCGAAACGGACAATATTTTGATATTGATCAGATTGTCCGGTGGTAACGACGGATTAAGTACTGTTATCCCAATACAACAATATGATACTTATGCTAACGCAAGACCTAACATTTACATCCCAGAAAGTAAGGTCCTAAAACTTACCGATGATTTCGGCGTACCTACCTACATGAATTCCTTGGAACCCCTTTGGGGCGACGGGCAGTTTAAAGCTGTTCATGGTGTAGGTTACGAAGGGCAAAGTCTATCCCATTTTACAGGGTCGGACATTTTTGCCAATACCGATCTCACCACAACTGGTTTCACTGGTTTGAACACCGGTTGGATGGGTAGACATTTTGAAGAATGTTATCCCGATTACCTCATCAATCCACCTGAGGCACCAGCGGCGATTCAAATTGGAAACCTTTCCAATCTGGTTTTCCAAGGTGAAGAAACCAATTATGCTTTTGTGACCAACAATATTGACCAGTTGGAAGAAATTGCACAGACCGGATTCTTTTATGACATCGAGAATGCTCCATTTGATAACTGTATGTACGGCGATCAGCTTAGATTCTTAAGAGGAGTTGCCAATACTACGTATGAATATGCAGGTAAAATTCACGAAGCATATGAAAGAGGGCAAAACCAAGTAGAATACCAGGAAAACGGATTCGCAAGACAATTGGCTTTATTGGCAAGATTGATCAAAGGTAACTTGGGTACCAAGGTATATATGATCTCTATGGGAGGTTTTGATACTCACGGTAATCAGCCCCTTGCTCATGAGCGTTTGATGACCAACCTTTCGGTTGCCATCAACAATTTTTATGAAGATGTTGCCTTTACCGAGCAAGACGACAAGGTGTTGAGTATGACTTTCTCAGAATTTGGACGAAGAATCTTTGAAAATGGTTCAAATGGTACCGATCATGGTAAAGCTGCCCCAACCCTTTTCTTTGGGTCAGGATTGAATGGAAGTGCCTTTATCGGTGACCATCCATCATTGGACAGTCCAAATAGCAGAGGTAACTTGGAATACACAATGGATTTCCGAAATCTTTATGGTACTGTTTTAGCTGAATGGCTTTGTGTACCTCGAGCAAAAGTAGAAGAACATTTATTGGGCTATCCGTATCAAGCAATTGATTTAGGATTCAACTGTAGTGGAGAGGTGTTTGATGACATCGCCATGGACAGTGATCCACCAACCTTGCCGGATACACCTCCTAGTCCAGATGGAATGGATCCAGATCCAGATGCATTGGCAACAATTATTCACAGACCTTATTATCCTACAGAGCGAACGCCACATATTTATTTGGAAATGCCAGTGGCAGCGCATGTTGATATTCAACTTTTCAACATTCTAGGACAAAATGTAGGTACTGTTTTCAATGAAATGATGTTGGAGGGCTCTGCTGAAATCAATATTCGCGAAAGAATGCGCGATACACTTTCCACAGGTAAGTATATCTATCGTATTTCGGTTGGCGAAGAGAGAATGAGTAAATCAGTCATGATTATGTAATCCGTAAGGATAAAGTATAAATTCCAGAATCCTCCGATAGTGCATATCCCCACCCCAATTATGGAATGCGCGAATCGGAGGTTTCCTTTTTAAGTAAGTTTCGATTTATCCCGATCCGTTTTAAATCTCAAAGCTTTCTTGACTTCATGGTTTTTGTCTTTGTATACTTTGGACAACTCCTCGTTTTCTTCTTCTTTTAAAACCTTCTTCAATTTTTCAAGGTTTTCAAACTTTTTTGGATTTCCGGTGCTCATAATATTCATATTGTAGGTTAATTCTTATAAAATAACTTGTGTTTCCATCTTTTATTTTAAAATTCTTCCGTTTTTCCATCTAAAAACCGCTGCAATCAAGCCCGAAAAAAGGATGGAATCACTCCAATGAAATTCAGTATTTTTGGGGCTTAATTCACGTACAGCATGTCGAAGAACGCCAATCCTTCAAGATATACCATTACGGCAGCACTTCCATACACCAATGGTCCCATCCATATTGGTCATTTGGCAGGAGTATATGTCCCTGCAGATATTTATTCGCGCTATCTGCGGTTGAAGGGCAATGATGTAGCCTTTATTTGCGGCAGTGATGAACACGGAGTCGCAATCCCCATGAAGGCGAAAAAAGAAGGTGTTTCCCCAAAGGAGATTATTGACAAATACCACAGCATCATCAAAAAATCATTTGTTGATTTCGGGATTACCTTCGACAATTATTCCCGGACCTCAGCAGAAATACATCACAAAACAGCTTCCGATTTTTTCCAAAAGCTCCATGCCCAAGGGGATTTTATTGAAGAGGTTACGGAACAACTATATGATGAAGAGGCCAAACAGTTTTTGGCGGACCGATTTGTGACCGGTACTTGTCCCCGATGCGGAAATGAAGAAGCATATGGAGATCAATGTGAAAACTGTGGGTCTTCATTGAATGCTACTGACCTTATCAATCCGAAATCTACCATTACAGGAGGAGTTCCCACATTGAAAAGCACCAAACACTGGTTTTTACCTTTGGACCGCTATGAGGATTTCCTTAAAGAATGGATTATAAAGGGGCATAAAAACGATTGGAAACCCAACGTATATGGCCAATGCAAATCTTGGATTGATGATGGGTTAAAACCTCGTGCTGTGACTCGCGATTTGGACTGGGGAATTCCGGTTCCAGTAGAAGGTGGCGAAGGAAAAGTACTCTATGTCTGGTTCGATGCCCCTATCGGATACATTTCATCAACTAAAGAATGGGCCGAACAAGAAGGCAAGGATTGGGAGCCTTATTGGAAAGATAAAGACACCAAATTGCTTCATTTTATAGGAAAAGATAACATTGTTTTCCATTGTATCATTTTTCCTAGTATGTTGAAAGCTCATGGAGATTTTGTCCTACCGGAAAACGTACCCGCCAACGAGTTTTTAAATCTGGAAGGGAATAAATTGTCCACATCCAAAAACTGGGCGGTTTGGCTGCATGAATATTTGGAAGAGTTCCCAGATATGCAAGATGTGCTGCGCTACGCATTAACCGCCAACGCTCCAGAAACCAAGGACAACGATTTCACTTGGAAAGATTTTCAGGCCCGAAACAACAACGAGTTAGTCGCCATTTTTGGAAACTTTGTAAACCGGGTTGCTGTTCTTACTCATAAATACTATGACGGTGTTGTTCCTACACCCTCTGACTTTACCGATATTGATACACAGACTTTGGAAGCCCTAAAGGGCTTTCCACAAATCCTAGATGATTCCTTGGAACGTTATCGCTTTAGGGAAGCTAGCCAAGAGTTAATGAATTTAGCACGACTTGGGAATAAATATCTGGCAGATGAGGAACCTTGGAAGTTGATTAAAACTGATGAGGAACGGGTAAAGACCGTAATGTTCGTAGCCCTTCAAATCGCAACCGGTTTAGCAGTTCTTAGTGAACCGTTTTTGCCTTTTACTTCCGAGAAACTCAAGAACATTTTAAACATCAAGTCGGGTAGAGTAGAAACATCATGGAACGAGCTCAGCTCCAAAGAAACACTACTACCTTCAGCTCATCAAATCAACAAAAGTGAATTGTTGTTCCGCAAAGTCGAAGACAAAGAGATTGAAGCCCAATTGGCAAAACTGGAAGCCACCAAAAAAGTAAATGAACAGATGGAGAAAGAAATTGCACAACAAAAAGATACTATCACTTTTGACGATTTTACCAAACTGGACATGCGTGTGGGAACTATTATTGAGGCTGAAAAAATGCCAAAAGCCAACAAGCTTTTGGTCTTAAAAGTTGACACTGGCTTAGAAACCCGAACTATTGTATCCGGGATTGCTGAAAGCTTTAAACCTGAAGACATCGTAGGCAAGCAAGTTACTGTTTTGGTCAATTTAGCCCCGAGAAAACTTCGTGGTGTGGAAAGTGAAGGCATGATCCTCATGACGGAAAACAAAGAAGGCAAATTGGTGTTTGTCAATCCAGACGAAAATGGGGTCGGCAACGGAGAAGGCATTAACTAGCTTTTTCAAAAGATAACTTCATGCAACTCATCCCCTACATCCTTAAACACACCCAACTTTCAGAAAAAAGCATTGAAAATACGGTTGCTTTATTAAATGAGGATTGTACTATTCCATTTATCGCACGCTACCGAAAAGAGCGCACAGGGAATCTGGATGAAGTTGAAATCGGTTCTATTGTAAAGTTTAAAACAGAATTTGAGGCATTAGAAAAAAGAAAGGCAGCCATTATAAAAGCGGTTGGTGAACAAGGTTTGCTTACTCCGGAGCTTGAATCCAAATTTCAAAATTGTACGGATTTGACCAGTTTGGAGGACCTTTATCTTCCTTTCAAAAAAAGTAAAAAAACAAAAGCTGAAACCGCTCGCAAAAACGGGCTTGAACCATTGGCTAAGATCATTATGGCGCAACGAAGTGATGAAATAGAGTTCATTGCCTCAAAATACCTCAGCAATCAAATCGAAAATGAAGATGATGCTTTGGAAGGTGCTCGTCATATCATTGCAGAATGGATCAACGAACGCGCAGACATTCGAAATCAACTTCGAAATCAATTGGAGCGCCACGCAATTCTCAATACCAAAGTCATCAAAACAAAAAAGGATGAGGAAAAGGCCCAAAAGTTCCGAGATTATTTTGATTGGAACGAACCTTTAAACCGTTGTCCTTCTCATCGACTTTTAGCCATTCTTAGAGCAGAAAAGGAGGGTTTTATTCGGGTAAAAATTGAAATCGATGATGAAAGAGCATTGGAAAATATTGAAAGACGAATCATTAAATCCCACAATTCTTGTTCTGAACACATCGAATTGGCTATAGCTGATTCATACAAGCGACTTTTGTTTCCCTCATTATCCAATGAACTTTTAAAAAATGCCAAAGAGAAAGCCGATGCTGATGCCATTAAGGTTTTCTCTAAAAACTTAAAGCAATTATTACTTGGAGCTCCTTTAGGCGAAAAACGAATCCTAGCCATTGATCCTGGTTTTAGAACAGGATGTAAAGTGGTTTGTTTGGATGCTCAGGGTGATTTAAAACACAACGAAACCATTTATCCGCATGCTCCGCAGAATGATAGCTCTGGTGCTATCAAAAAAATAAGCTCTTTGGTTGATGCTCATAAAATTGAAGCCATTGCTATTGGCAACGGAACCGCATCACGTGAAACGGAACAATTGGTAAAACGAATCCATTTTAAAAATCCTATCGAGGTTTTTGTGGTCAGTGAAGCAGGTGCTTCCATTTATTCTGCTTCTAAAATTGCCAGGGATGAATTCCCCAACTATGACGTAACCGTTAGGGGTGCTATTTCCATTGGTCGTCGTCTCGCAGATCCCTTGGCCGAGTTGGTGAAAATAGACCCTAAATCTATTGGGGTAGGTCAATATCAACATGATGTGGATCAAAGCAAATTAAAAACATCTTTGGATAGCGTCGTGGGAAGCTGTGTAAATGCTGTTGGAGTGAATATCAATACAGCGAGTATACCCTTGCTCAGTTATGTATCCGGTATTGGTCCAAAATTAGCAGAGAATATTGTTGCTTATCGAAATGAAAATGGAGCTTTCACTGACCGACAACAAATCAAAAAAGTGCCACGTCTTGGTGGCAAAGCTTTTGAACAAGGGGCTGGGTTTTTGCGCATCAAGGAAGGAGAAAATCCATTGGATGATTCTGCCGTGCATCCAGAGAGCTATCCGATTGTAAAAAAAATGGCCAAAGATAAGGGAGTGGTTTTGTCAGATATTATTCGAAACAAATCCATATTGGAAAACATCGATCTAAAAGTTTATTGCACCGATACGATTGGAATGCCAACTTTGGAAGATATTCTGGAAGAATTGGAAAAACCAGGATTAGATCGTCGGGAAAAAGCCAAGGTATTCACCTTCAACCAAAACATTAAACAAATTACGGATTTACAACAGGGGCAATTATTGCCTGGAATTGTCAATAACATTACCAACTTTGGTTGTTTTGTGGATATTGGGATTAAAGAAAGTGGTCTAATTCACATCTCTAACTTATCCAATTCATTCGTGAAAGATGTCAATGAACATGTTAGTCTTCACCAGCAAGTCATTGTAAAGGTCCTGGATGTAGATATCCCCCGAAAACGTATCCAATTGGCATTACATAAATAAATTTCTACAAACAGTAATGTTCCAAAAGAGAAAACCGTCCTATTCCTTTTTAAATCAATACAATGAAACCATTTATTACTAACCCTCTATTGGTATTGGCAAGGAAACGGCTGGGCTTTTTACCATGGATGATGAGCTTCATTGAGCTGAAATCTCAATTTTGGTCCTGGAATCATGGGTGTGGCGGTCCAGTTTTAGACATGCATTAACCTTTCCTTATTTGGTGTCAAACCCATTTTGTAATTTTACAATTCTAAAATCAAGAATATGCTATCCAAAAAACTTGAAAAAGTGCTCAATGAGCAAATCAGAATAGAAGCAGAATCGTCACAAACATATTTATCTATGGCCTCTTGGGCCGAAGTAAAAGGATTGGAAGGGGTTGCCGGATTTATGTACGGGCACTCCGATGAAGAACGAATGCACATGCTCAAATTGGTCAAATATGTAAACGAACGTGGTGGACATGCCATTGTTTCAGACTTAAAAGCTCCAGAAACCGATTTTGGCTCGTTACAAAATATGTTACAACAGCTCTATGACCACGAGGTTTTTGTTTCGCAAAGCATTAACGAACTAGTGCATATTACTTTAGAAGAGAAAGATTATGCTACGCACAACTTCTTGCAGTGGTATGTTGCAGAGCAGTTGGAAGAAGAGGCCTTAGCTAGAACCGTGCTGGACAAGATCAATATGATTGGAGATGATAAGGGCGGTCTCTATCTCTTTGACCGTGATATACAGCAGTTGACGGTAGAAAGTGCTGCTTCGGATATGGCCGGAGAATAATTTTAATAAATTTTTATTTAGATTAATTTAAAATAACTATTTTTGACCCATCTACATGTAGCGATGGGAAAAAAGAAAAAAGAACAGAAGAAAAACAACAGGTCGAAACTAAAGGAACTCTGTCCTTCCAATTGCAAGTCGAAGTGTTGTAAAAAATATAAAAAGTGTGAAAGCAAGCGCTGCAAACGCTGTCCGTGTTTTGACCTTTTGAAGAAAGTTGCATAAAAACCGCCTAAAGGCGGTTTCTTTTTTTAGTTCTGTTTGCTTTTTGGGATATTTTGGACCATTTCCCCAGTTTTGGGACTCAATAGTTTATCGAAATCCGAAGAAGAAAGGTATTCCCCTGCCTTTTTAAAATACAGTTCACTGTGCAAACAATGGTCATCACAATTTTGCAAATGGGTAGAATAGGCGTCCTTTTTACCCTTCATGTAGATTAGATATGAAGTGAAGTCTGCTGTTCCCAAATGTCTTTCAAAATTCTGTTGATCCGACCAATAATCCTGTTCATCTTGATGATTCATCATTTGAAAGGTATGTTCGTAATCAGCATCCCGTTGAGCCATTGTCTCATAAAAGCGTAAGCCATGCTTGGTATGCGGGTTACTTTGAGCAGAAACTCCGATACCGCAAAAGCTTGCGAAAATTATGATATGTATGCGAACAAATTTCATTTTGATTGGGTCTTATATATAAGAGATTCAATTTTGTAAAGGGTTGCATCATCTTTCTTTAATTTACTGTTAAACATTGGTAATCAAAAAGAAAGGAGGTCAATTGACCTCCTTTCTCGATAAGCTGTAGGAACTACTATTTACCTAGAAGCAATAGCTCGTTACATTTTATTTCTGTGATATATCGCTTCTCACCCTCTTTACTTTCATAGGAACGGGATACCAATTTACCTTCAACGGCCACTTCTTTTCCCTTCATCAAGTAATTTTCAGCTATTTCGGCCACTTTTCCCCAAGCAACCACATTGTGCCATTGTGTATCCGTAACCTTTTCTCCCTGTGCATTTTTATATGATTCGTTGGTAGCAATGGAAAATTTAGTCAGCTTATTGCCATTTTCCAAGGTTACGGTTTCGGGGTCATTTCCTAAGTTTCCAATCAACTGTACTCTGTTTCTAAGTGAATTCATGTTTTTAAATTTTACGTGTTAAACAGTTAATACTATCGAACTCTTATCGTCCGACAGGGCAAACTTAGTAGCAGTAAAAAACATGAATCGGTATTAAAACGTTTGTTTCCGTTTGTAAACGGATGTAGTCGCTTGCACAATTGATATATAGATGTCATATATAGTTCCCAATAGCTTTCAGAATTAATTTAACAGTTGAGAAACATGCGAAAAAGAAACTTAATATCCAAGACATTGAAAACGAAATGTTTGTGAGAACTTTGGATAAAATAAAAACACCTCCTTGGAGGTGCTTATAGTACGGTTCTTCCATCATAAGGGAGAAAATAGACGAGAAAATCAAAGTGTGCCTTCTCTCATTAGGATAGGGCTTTGAAAAATTACCGTCGGAAAAGGAGTTGGCGTCAGAACTGGCTCCTTTTTTCATTGCTCAAATCTAAGGAATATAAAGGTCGGATCAAAATTTTAGGCTTACTTTTCACCAACCCACCCTATCAACCCCTAGATTCTTTTTCTGGTTCAGGAGGGTTAAACCTTGCTTTTGAAAAGTTTTCTACCATACTGGAACATGTAATAGGTTACAATCCAAAAGAAAATATTTAGTAGTAGATAAAAAGTAAACGAACCCCAATAGCCCCCTTGGTTTTCCTTAATGGCGGTTACCAATTCGGTTGCCAATATTGGCAGGAACAGAATAAGTCGTGCGACAAACGCAATACTCATTAATATGAGCGCGAATCCAATAAATTTCTTTATGATTTGTGGAAACTGCATTTAGCCCAAAAATATTCATTTTGCTTTAATGGTTTGTCCTACTTTGTATATAGACGCCCTTTTTCCGGTTCAGGAAGGTTTTTTGTAAAGCTTTAATCCAAACCTAAAAGCGAAAAACGCCACCAACCCGACAGTTAAGTTGGCCATAAGGTATCCCGTAAGCTTTCCCCACCCATATGCGGAGCTATCCGAAATCACATCGGCCAATTCCGTAAATATTCCGGGCAACCCAAAAAGAAATAAAAGTGATGATATCACAGCAATAATAATAAGAGCTATCCCAAGTATTTTATTCAGCATTTTAAAGTTTTTAGATACCTTTTAAATGTACCCATTTTCAATATTCCAAAAAAACCTATTCGGTATTTGTCCCACTATGTCCGCAGATGCCGATTCTTCTTTTCATCTTCCGAACACAATAAAGCTTAAAATTAAGAGTTTTATAAGTGTATTCTTACAAGTTTGGGTTGATTTTGGGAAATATAATCTAAAGAATACAGTAGTTCTATATATTCGGATGAAGGTCGCCATACCTTCATCCTTTTTTGTTTTACCTCTTGTGCAAATTGGCATACACACACCACATAAATAAGCAAAGTACATAAACGTTAACGCTAATAGGAGCAATATTTATGCTCTAGTGCTCCCGACATACGCATTTGGCGTCATCCCGGTATACTTTTTAAAAGATTCGAAAAAAGTAGATTTCGATTTAAATCCCGATTTATGCCCTAGTCCTATTACGGTCAAATGGTCCAAAGAATCATCCAACAAGTATTTTTTTGCAGTTTCCACCCTCCAGTAGTTTATAAAGTCGTTGAATCCAATATTAATATCCTTATTGATCAATTCGGAGAGCTCATGTTTTTTTGCTCCATATAGTTCAGCCAACTTACTAAGATTAAGTTCGGGGTCTAAATAAGGCCTTTCATTTTCCATAAATGAAATCAACTCAATTACCTTGGTATTTCTGGTAATATCAGTCGGATTAAATCTAACAACTCCGATTTTAGGTGAAATTTCATTTAAGTATGATTTTCCTTTCAACATCATAACAAAAGTCATCCTGTAAAAAATAGCAGAAATTATCACATAAGGAATCGTTGCTGCCCCAAACCCAAACAACGGATGGGAATACTTTATAAGGCCTGTAATCAATATGGGAATGAGCAAAAAAGGGGCGATAAATGTAATCAGGCCTTTTTTATACGAGATACTCTTCCCTTTGGAGATGCTCAAATCAAATGTATGTTTCCAAACCATTATTACGGAAACTAGAGCATATATAACAGTAAGAAGCAATACCGCATGCGATTTGTCTATAACGGGCTCATATCCTATTATGAAACTGGCGAACAGAAAATATAGCAAGGGCAAAAAATGTAGGGCTTTTATCAAATTTAGTTGAATGCCACCTGTCAAATTGAGCTTTTCCGAAATATATAGATACAACAATGGGCCAACAGACAACAAAAGCGAATCGGACAACTTTGGGATAACGGTATACGTGTAGAAAAAGTCTGCTTTAATAAACGGGTAGACCATCAACCTAAATGCGATGACAAAGAACAATAGGCTCAAAAACAGGTTCTCTCTTCTATTTGGAAATTGCCTATATGAAAAAAAGGAAAAGAGAAAGCCCTGGGCTCCCCCTATTAATAATATCAACTGGATTGTAGATAAATCGATTGACTGAATCACTTCTGAAGCATTAAATACCGAATAAACTCTTATTCTTTTGAAGAAATAAAAATACCAATTATAGGGATCAACAAGTTAGATGAAGATTCTGACAACAAGACCAGTTGGCTAAATAATTGGTCCTAATTTATGATTCTGGAATCATTTAAGAGCAAATAGATTTCTGTTTCTTCCGACCTTCGATAGCTTTACACGTATTCATAAAACTTGCAGATTTGAAAAGAAGAACTTTTATAAAAGCAACTGGTGCATCATCCCTATTAACTTGCATCGCCCCTTTAGGTGCATGCTCGAGCACCGATAAAATCTTGGATATTCTTGTATTGGGAGGTACCAACTATTTGGGACCTGCCGTGGTAGATGCTGCTTTGGCCAATGGACATACCATCACCTTATTCAATAGAGGAATTACCAACCCGCACTTATATCCGGATATTGAGAAACTAATTGGTGATAGGGAAATTGAATCCGAAAATTTGAGTGCTTTGGAAGGTACTCGAAAATGGGATTTGGTCGTCGACACCTGGCCATCTGACCCTAGAATGATACAAAGAACCGCGACATTGTTAAAAGATCGGGTTCAAACCTATGCCTTCATATCATCCATTGCGGTTTATAGGGATATGACCCAAATTGGCATAACGGAGACCTCGCCACTTCGCGAAGTAGGGGAATTTGTTTCGGGTATGTCATACTACGAATCGAAAGTTTTGTGCGAAAGGGCTGTTCAAGAAGTATTTCCCGATAATCATCTTATTGTGCGTCCGCCCGGTATCTTTGGGAAAAGGGATGAGAGTTGGTCGTTAGTTTACTGGTTATGGCGCATTCGCAATGGCGGTCCAGTTTTAGCTCCGAGTGATGGTTCTGACTTTGTTCAATGGGTAGACGCAAACGATGTTGGAAACTTTATGATTCACGCCCTAGAAATCAAAAAATATGGTATCTACAATACTATTGGACCGCAAAAAGAGCCTGTGAATTTTAAAGAGTTTCTAACACGGGTAAACGAGCATTATGGGAACAAGGCCAATCTTATTTGGGCTGGCAAAGGGTTTTTAGATAAACATGAACTTAGGCCCATAGTTGACATTCCAATATGGGAGCCAAAGGACAGAAGGGCAGGCAGGCATACCATAAATGCCCAAAAAGCGGTAGCCGCAGGAATGACATTTACGCCAATGGAGCAAACTTTTGACAAAGCATTGAATTGGTACGACCACGTAAAATCTCCTACTGATGACCCGGGACTTGACAAAAACAGACCATACAATGGAATTACACGAGCAAGAGAATTGGAACTTTTACAGGATTGGGCTGCTGTTCAGCATACCTATTGATTTTGTTTAAAATTCTTGATTATAGGTAATTTTCGAATGTACTGCCCAGCTGCAGCCCCTTAATCTGTCATTGCTATAAATTCAGGTTAACTCCTAACCAAAGCCAGACTAATATCGGCTGGATCAGGAGTGCCGTCATCATTAAAGTCAAATTCTGCTGGTCCATCAAAGGATAAGTTATTTGTGCCATTGAATGTTATTCGAAAAAATTCATAATCATCAGCGGCATCCCCGTCAAAACGAACCACCAAAAGATCCTCATCAAAACATAAATCTCCAGAAGAACGGGAACTGGGTTCACCGGACTCCGTAATGTTAAGGGTAAACCTACCGTTGGATTGTATAGATAATGTTACCGATCCCCCTTCTGCCACCACATCCACAACCTGAATCGGCTCGGCGGAAACATTAAAAAATCTAGCTTCAGTGGCTGTCCAATTCCCCGAAATATCAGAAACGGAATAATTTGTGCCCTGAAGGGAACAATCAGGTCCTTCATCTTCACTACAAGAAACCAGAGAACAACTGACCAATATAATGGCAAACAGTCGATGGAAAAATCTTTGTTTTTTAATCATCTGAAAATGGCTTTTACGTTTCATATTTATCGATTTTATGGGTTATTGGAAAATGGTACGCCTTCCTGCAAAATTTGCTTTGATTAAAAGTACTGGATGACCTAATGTTGCTTTGCTACCCATGTTTCAATTTTTAATACTCATGTTACACCTATTCATCTCATTACCAATGAAATCAACGTTAATTCCTGAGATAAGACAGATTTAACCATTATCTTAGTAGAAGTACCAGCAACCTATCTAATCGATATGAGAAAGCTCATCCTTTTTGGCTTTGTCTTCATTAATTGTTGGGTTACGAATGCCCAACTCAGAACACAAATTGATAGCCTTACCCTTTTGCTGGAAAATAAGCGTGAACAGGACACCATAACGGTTAATCTACTCTTGGATATAGCCAATACCTACCGTGGAGTAAGCTTGGACACTTCTTACCTATATGCTAAAAGAGCCTTTAGTCTAGCCTCAAATATTTCCTATGATTATGGGATGGCCTCCGCTGATAAAATCAAAGGAACTTATTTCCTTTACACAGGTGTAATGGATAGCAGCGTCTTTTATTATGAAAATGGGCAGAAGTTGTTCCAAAAATTGGGGGATTTGGACGGTGTCCACGACGTCAACTACAATTTAGGGCTGTTGCATTCATCCATTTCTGAATATGACAAAGCCATTTCATATTATCAAAAAGACTTTACCTATAGAAATCAGATTGGTGATACCTTGGGCATTGCAGATGGCTACCTGAACATAGGGGCGGTTTATCTTTATAAGGGAGATAATCAGGAAGCTTACAAAAACCTTACTGCATCAATCCCATACTTTGAACATGCAGGCGACCAGTTATCCGTTGCTAAAGTAAACTTCAACCTTGGAACCATTCAGTGGAACTTCAGCAATTATGACTTGGCCTTAAAAGATTTCTTTGCATCACTTGCAATCTTTGAGCAAGAGGAAGATCGGTATTTGTTGGCCAGTTGTTTTGAAAACATTGCCGGGGTCTATGAAAATATGGAGAACTATAAAAGTGCCCTTAAATATTATCGGGCTTCTTTACATAACAGCGAAGAAGTGGGAGATGCTAGACTCACAGCTTCTAACCATCATAGCTTAGGCGTGGTTATGGACAAGTACGGGCAGCGAGATTCTGCTTTGTATTATTTTGATAAGAGCCTTCAGCTTTCGGAAGAAAGCAATTTTAGGGATTTGTTGAGTTTAAATTATCACAGTTTGGGAGTTTTGCACGGTAAGGAAAATGCTTCGAAAGGCATTGAATTCCTAAACAAAAGCATTTCCTTGAAAAAATCAATTGAGCTTGACAATTTCAACATAGCTACTTCTTTGTATGAACTGGGAACTATACAAGCCGACCAAAATCAATTAGTCAAAGCAAGAAAAAGTTTGGAGGAGGGGTGGAAGGTATCCCGACTTACGGATTCAAAAGAAATTAAAAGCAAGCTATCGTTCGCCCTATATACGCTAAGCAAAAACATGGGCAATCAACCCCGTGCTCTTTCCTATTTGGAGGAATATCATCAGCTAAAGGATAGCATTTTTGATGATGAGGCCAACAAGAATTTAGTGGCCAGGGAAATACAATATGAAAGCGCCAAAAAAGACCAGCAAATAGAGTTATTGACCAAGGAACAGGAATTGAAACAAGCTGAAGTCACGGCCAAAGAAGCATTACTAAAGCAAAACACGACCCAAAGAAATCTACTCCTGGCCGGGATAGCTTCTGTCCTAATAATCTCAATACTACTTTTTAGAAATTATCTTGTGAAACTACGAGCAAAGGAAATAGTGAACAAAAAGCAACGAGAATTTGTAAACCTACGGTCCCGTTTTTTCGCCAATGTTTCCCATGAGTTCCGGACTCCATTAACCTTGATTTTAGGTCCATTAAAAGACTTGTTGTCCTCCACTAAAGAAAATCAAGAGCACCAGGAAAGCTATGAACTTATGAAAAGGAATAGTGAAAAGTTATTGGGCCTTGTAAACCAACTGCTAGATCTTGCCAAATTGGAGGCTGGCGCATTACCCCTGCAGGTTAGGGAAGATGACATTAAGACATTTTTAAAAACCGTAACCGCCTCTTTTAGTTCTTGGGCCGATTATCAAAAAATTACGTTCAATGTGGCTATCACAGACGAAATTGGCAGGGCTTGGTTTGATGGTGACGCGTTGGAGAAAATCCTCAACAATCTATTGGCAAACGCTTTTAAATTCACTCAAAAAAATGGCAGCGTTAATTTTAACGCTATGATGATAAAAGGGAATAAAGCTGAGGGAGAATCCCTAAAAATTGTGGTGAAGGATAATGGGAAAGGAATTGCAAGTTCCGATTTGGATAAGGTTTTTGATCGATTTTATCAGGCCGAAGCATCCCAGACCGAAGTAAAAACGGGAACAGGTATCGGATTGGCATTGGTTAAAGAACTTACAGAATTGCATCATGGCAACATCGCTGTTACAAGCGAAGAGGCGAAGGGCACAACTTTTACCTTAACCCTTCCGATTTCAAAAGAACAATTCAAAAAAGGGGAAATATACTCCCCGTTATCTGAAGAGTCATCAATTGCAAAGAATTCATTTCCATCTAGACCTTCAAAAGGTCCGAAGGTGGGTGAAACGGTTAAAAAAGACCTCCCGCTCCTACTTATAGTTGAAGACAATGATGATGTTAGATCCTACATCAAGAAAAATCTGCTAAGCGCTTATAATATTAAGGAAGCTGCCAATGGCGTTGATGGTTTTAATATGGCCCAAAAAGTTGTTCCTGATCTTATAATCAGTGACGTTATGATGCCGGATATGGATGGGCTTTCACTTTGCAAAAAACTAAAGGTGGACGAAAAAACAAGCCATATTCCCGTTATTTTGCTCACCGCCCTGGCCTCTCAAGCTTCAAAGGTGGAAGGAATTGAAACTGGGGCGGATGATTATATTATTAAACCTTTTGATAGGAAAGAGCTAATAGCACGTGTAAAAAATCTTATTGACCAACGACAGCAATTAAGGGAAAAGTATAGTCGGCAGCTCACTTTGGAGCCAAAGGTTCTTGCCATTACATCAGCGGATGAGCGTTTCTTGGATAAAATTATTAGGATATTGGAAAAACGATTGGATGATTCCGCCTTTGGGGTTGAGGATCTCGCCAAGGAAACAGCAATGAGCCGTACGCAATTGTTCAGAAAGATGAGGGCTTTGCTCAATCAGTCCCCTCAGGATTTTATTCGAGATTTCCGACTTAAAAGAGCAGCTCAATTGTTAGAAAATAAAGCAGGAAATATATCGGAAATTGCCTATCAGGTGGGCTTCAATAACCTTTCATATTTTACCAAAAGGTTTAAGGAGTTGTTTGGCAAAACACCATCTGAGTATAGTTAACATTGATGGAATGTATCCGTACTTCATCAAAAGAAAATCCAAGTGCCAGGTCTTATTTCCGGTTCAACTTGTAATTCACTTCTATATCCGGATTAATTCGAGTAAGTTCTCTGATAAAACCTTCTTTGTCTTTTGGTGAAACCAAAATACTGCCATGCTTTTTGCAGATAATATTAAGTCTATCCAGTGATGCCGCTGGGGAACTGATCCAACTATTGCTTTCGGCAATTATTTTTATGGTGGATATTTCAATCTTCCATTTGAATAAAATTCCTACTCTAATGACCAAGTTATTCCCTTCGATTACATAGTAAACTGAGAAAAATACATAAAGCACAAATAATAGAGTCATAAGATTGATACCAATACCAATCCAATTTCCATGGGAAATTATCGGGATAGTGGTGCCAACAATCACGGCTAGAACAAATAACAGCAATCCATAGCTAATCTTTGAAGGATATCTCTTCATTGGTGTCGATGCTTTCTTAAAGATACCCCAAAAAGTAAACTCAAGCATCAAAATTACCAACTACGGGTAATTTCCGAATGCGTTGCCCCGTTGCGGCAAAAATGGCATTGGTCAATGCCGGAATCGCTGGAGGTAAGGGCGGTTCTCCCAAACCTCGTGGTGGCAGGTCGTTTTTAATGAACTCAATGTTCATTTCAGGCACTTCATTTATCCGCATCCATCTATAGTCGTGAAAATTGGATTGTTCGGTAGCGCCATCTTTAAATGTAATTTCGCCAAACATGGCAGCACAAAGTCCTTCTAAAATAGCTCCTTCAACCTGCGCTTTAGCCCCAGATGGATTCACCACGATTCCACAATCAACAACAGCATCCACACTCAGAATTTTAACTTCATTCTTTTGTGATACCTCAACCGTTACCACTTCGGCAATAAAAGACCCTGACATTTTACGCGCTGCAAAACCTCTGCCCTGCCCTTTGGGCAGTGGTGAGCCCCAGCCACAATTCTCTCTAACCTTTTCTATCACCCTTATGAATCGTTCATTGTCAAATTCATATTCACCAACAACCGGTACCATTCGTGCTGGACCAATGAATTTCAAGAAATAATCGATGGGGTCCATATTGTTTTTGAATGCCAGTTCATCCAGAAAACTTTGAATAGGGAATGCATTTGCTCCAGGTGCCACCGCACGCCATTGCCCTAAAGGTACATCGCTTAAAACATGGCCGTATTCAAAGCGTAGATTTGAGACAAATCCTGCAGGAAACTCATACTCATCGATTTCTGTACCTGCGGGTTTACCTTCACGACCTAAAGATGTTTTGCGGGAGGCGTTGGACAAAATATGCTGCCATCCCGTAACCATTCCATCACTGTCGAGCGTGGCGGATAATTTTTGCACACTTCCAGGGCGATACCAATCGTGCCGTATATCTTCTTCACGCGTCCAGGTCACTTTGACAGGCTTCCCAATTTCTTTCGATACTATTGCCGCATCCATGGCATAATCCACATAATATCGTCTCCCAAATGCCCCACCACTTCGTGGTAGATGAATTTTTATCTGCTCGGGTTTAAGGTCAAAAAGCTTGATTAGACCTTCTTGCAGGGCCTCTGGGTTCTGTGTTGGTGCCCAAACTTCACAAAAACCATTCTGGAAATCCACCGTGCAGTTCATAGGTTCCATAGTTGCATGGGCTAAAAAAGGGACTTCGTATACCCTTTCCAAAGTAGAAGCGGCCTCTCTTTTGGCTAAGGTAAAATTACCGTCTTCCCTTTCTATGGAAGTGCTGGAGAGCTGGGCTCGGAAACGATCAAATATTTCATCGGTGTTTTCATTTCGGGATTCCGAATTATCCCAAACCACTTTTAGTTTTTCCGCTCCCTTGAATGCTGCCCAGGTCGAATTGGCAATAACCGCCACACCGTTTACAAAGTTTGGGCTATTGGACCCAATGAGTCTTCCGCCATATTTTTTATTATCCAGTTCTATTACTTCGATTACTCCATCCACAGCTTTTGCCTCAGTGGAATCAAACTCCGCGATACCACCATCGAATACTGGGTTCTTTCGAACTGTGGCATATACCATCCCGGGTCGCTTAATATCAATTCCGTATTCCATCCGTCCGGAAACCATCTTATCTAAATCGACTTGAGGTATGGGCTGACCTACTATATCATATGAATCAATGGGTTTGAATTCAACTTCTTCGGGCAGTTGTACCTTCGATGCTTGCTCCACCAAATCTCCAAACGGAATGGATTTACCTGAACTTTGGTGAATCACCTCCCCATTTTTGCTTACAAGTTCTGTAGTGGGTACATTAAGTTTTTGGGAAGCAGCCGCGATAAGGGCAAACCTTACTTTGGCGCCAGCGGTTCGCATCAAATCCCAATTTAAGATTATAGCATAGCTTCCGCCCGCCCATTGCTCGTCAAATAGTGTATTAAAATCCCCTTGAATCACCTTTACTTTTTTCCAATCGGCCCCTAATTCCTCGGCCAAAATCATTGGCAGTGAGGTTTTGACTCCCTGACCGATCTCTGGATTTTTTGCAATCAGCGTCACCAATCCTTCAGTGTCTATGGTAACCAGCGGTAAAAATTCAAAATCTTCCGCTGGTATTTTTTCAGTCTTGCACGATTGAAAATGTATCCCAACCACAAGCGCCCCACTGGCAGATGCCGTTAGTTTGATAAAATTTCTTCTTCCAAGTGTATTTTTCATTGCCCTCCCTGTTTAATTTGCTTGCCCTCTATTGCCTGATATATCCGATTACCGTCAAGATTTATTGCTTCTTGTTTTGTGCCGTTGGGCCAAATGAATTCTACTTTGGCAATTCTTAAGTTCGATAAGCCAAAATGGATTTCTGGAGCATTTTCACTTCCATAACCTGTTTCTCGAATAAGGTATCGTGTTTGAACAGCTCCATCGGAAGTAGTAAGTTTAATCCAGGTGCCTATTCCGTAGCTGTTCGATTTTATACCCTTTAGCTGAAAAATGACCCAATTTTCACCATGTTTTTGATTGATATAACAATCATTGGGTTCTGCCTCGCCTCCCCAATTGCAAACGAATAAATCCAGGTTTCCATCCCGGTTTATATCTCCCGAAGCGGTTCCAGCAGAAATATGTCCATCAATTGCTGGGAGCGCATTGTAAATCCTTTTAAAAGAATGGTTAGGCTCGCCTGCAAAAAGAAAATTTTGGATTTCTGGATACCCTTCCGTTCCGTTAGCCACATAAAGATCTAGTTGGCCATCATTATTAAAATCCCCCCAGGTTTGTCCTTTTGAAGGCCTTCTTACTTCATAGGTAATTCCATTATCCGTTATTTTTTCGAAAACCCCTGATCCTGAATTTTGATATAGTGCATTTTCATCAGAAACAGAGACATTGGTTATGTAAATGTCCAAGTCCATATCGGAATCATAATCCACAAAGGAAACCCCATAGGAAGCATTTAGTTCTTCTACCAAAACTCCTTTGGCCTGTTCCGTAAATTCTCCTTTGGCCGAACCCCAATACAGGTAGTTTCTATGTTTTCCGGTGAATTTCCCGTTGCTTTTAACCACAAAATTGGCCACATAGAGATCTGGGTATCCATCTCCATTGAGATCGCCCCAAGCGCATGCTCTTCCATCCCCTTTGTTGTCCTTCCATGGCCCGGAATTCTTCTTTTTGAATGTTCCACCTCCATTATTTACATAAAGAATATCGTCTTCACCATCCCGATTTACTACAAAAACATCCATGTCACCATCCAAATCATAGTCGCACCAACAAGCTCCCGGAGAATTGGTATCATCGGAGGTCAAATCACCTGCTGTTCCAGCTGAAAAATTTCCTTCCCCGTTGTTTAGATAAAGAAGGTTCGGAACTCCAAATTGTGTAGTGAAAAAGATATCAAGATCTTGGTCATTATCCACGTCTGCGGTGTGAACGGATTCGCTCCAGGCCTGGACCTTGTTTTCAGCTATTGGTATTCTACTAAACTTGTTTCCGTCATTAAATAGTATTGTATTTCCCAATAGCAAGGTCGAATCCACCTGATTGGCCACAACAATATCTAGGAAGCCATTTCCGTCCAAATCGGCAATGGAAACTCCTCTTGATCCTTGTTCCGGTGCAGCTAAGTCCGAACTTTTAAAGGAAAAATCCTGAGCTGCCAACTTAGCAGCATAAAAAGTCAAGATGAAAAAGAGGGTCAGACGCATCATCCATTTATTTTATTGGATGCCGACTTTACCGCTTTTTTAATGCGCTCGTAAGTACCACATCGGCAAATATTACCTGAGAGTGCCGTATTTATTTCATCATCGGTGGGGCTAGAATTTTTGGAAAGTAAAGCATACGTACTCATGATCTGCCCAGATTGGCAATATCCACATTGCGGTACGTCCATCTCGGTCCAAGCTTTTTGAATTGGGTGATCGTTATGCTCTGAAATTCCCTCAATAGTCGTGATGTTTCCTTGGACAGCAGATTCCACTGTCAGCGAACAAGACCTAACGGGATTTCCATTGAACAATACCGTGCAGGCGCCACAAAGACCCTGTCCACACCCATACTTGGTTCCTGTTAAGTCCAAAATATCACGCAACACCCAGAGTATTGGTGTGTCTGCATCAGCAATTATTTCCTTTTTTTCAGAATTTACCGTTATGGCGTAAGAGGGCATACTTTTTCCGTTTTTTGATTTTGACTGAAGAATTGAATGGATAATTCCAACATCTAAACTTACCCAATACGATAGAAGCAAAATTGATTTTGCAGTAAACGGACCTGTTTTTGTCAGCGAATGGCCTTAATATGTTCTGTCCTTAAAAAAGTGTGTGATGTCCTTGATAAAACTTTTGCTCACACGACGCTTGGTCCCGTCTTTCATTATAACCTCAAGGGTGCTCCCAGCACCTCTAGCAAGTTCTGAAACGAAGTCAACATTAATAATGGTAGATCTATGAATCTTTTTGAAAGTATCCCCTGGAAGTATGTCATGGAATGATTTCAATGGTTTCCGCATCAAAAAAACCCCTTCTGTTGTAAACAACTTGGTATAATAATTTTCCGCAGCCAACCAATGGATTTGGGATGGTTCGCAAAAGTGTTTTTTCCCACCTCGCGTTAATTCAAAAAGTAAGGGAGAGATTATTTTTTCCTCTTTATTCCACCAAAGCTTGTCAACCACGAACCATAAAATCCCGAAATCAATCAAGGTCCAAAACACAAAAAAGTATCGGTACACCCCAAACTTGGAACCAGGTAAATCCAAATAAGGGCTTATGGTCGAACTCAGATTAAAAAACCAGCCAAAGTGCAATGCAATCCATAGGAACCCTATGCCAACAACAAGTGCTCTTCCAAATGAGATTTTCCTAAACTTTTCAACTAGGGTCTTGAACATTAAAAACATCAAAATCCATGGTAACCAAATAAGTGCTTGCCATGATATTACATGCAATAGTGTTACTTGATCTCGGGTGGCATATTCCCTCCAATAGATCAATATGCCTAAAACAATGGCAATTGTGGTCAATAGTGCCAAAAAGTTCTTAGTCTTCATGCTATATTAGTGCAACATTGGATTTACTTGGCTATTTTTTGATGGATGTCAAGATAGCAAGAATCGGGTTTTGAACGAAGGAAGTTGGCAATACTTTTGGAAAACAAATTATATGTTATGGAAAGTCAAGAAGACATAAATTACAAACGAATTGCCAAGGCCATTGCCCATATCAATGCCAATTTTAAGGAACAACCTTCTTTGGATGAAATTGCCGAAAAGGTACATCTAAGCCCATATCATTTTCAACGTATGTTTACGGAGTGGGCAGGTATCAGTCCTAAAAAATTTCTGCAATACATAAGCGTCCAGCATGCAAAAAAGATTTTGGGAGAGCATAATGCAACCCTTTTTGATGCTGCCATCGATACTGGATTGTCAGGTACAAGTCGTTTGCACGATTTGTTCATTTCTATAGAAGGAATGACACCAGGAGAATTTAAAAATGATGGAGAAAATCTGAACATCAATTACAGTTACGCGCAAAGTCCATTTGGACTTATTGTTATTGCCTCAACTCCAAAAGGGGTATGTTATATTTCATTTACAGAGGACGAGGAAAAAGGATTGTATGAGTTAAAAACTCAATTTCCCAGAGCGGAGTATCACCAAAGGGTTGATCAAATGCAAGCCAATGCACTCATGGTTTTCGGGAAGGATTGGAGCCAGGTTTCCGACATCAAATTGCATTTAAAGGGAACGGATTTTCAGTTAAAGGTATGGGAGTCATTGCTTAAAATTCCTAAAGGGAACCTCACTACTTATGGAAAAATTGCCAAGATGATTGACAAGCCGAAAGCTTCTAGAGCTGTTGGGACGGCAATTGGTAGTAATCCTATTGCCTACTTAATACCATGTCACAGGGTTATCCAATCGTCCGGAGGCTTTGGAGGGTATCGTTGGGACAGTATTCGTAAGACGGCTATTATTGGATGGGAAGCAGCACACGTCGAATAATGGAGAATCTTGAAAGAAAACTAGCAGAAATACCTTGGGAAGGTGTTCAGCAGGAATTACACGAACAAGGCTACTCCGTCATTGAAAATATATTGGATGACGAAAGTTGCAGTGAGTTCATCAAAGCATATGAGAATCCCAAATTGTATCGAAAGGTTGTTGATATGGAACGGTTCCGATTTGGAAAAGGGAGGTACAAATATTTTCAATATCCTTTACCTGATTTAATTCATCAACTGCGAACCTGTATTTACCCAAAATTAGTGCCAGTGTCCAACCAATGGATGCGTAATTTGAGAATAGATATTTCTTTTCCGTCCACATTGGCCGAACTTCGAGCCGCTTGCGCTGGCAATGGGCAACATTTGGCCACGCCTCTAATCTTAAAATATGGAGCAGGAGGATTCAATACTTTGCATCAGGATTTGTATGGGGAAGTCTATTTTCCTATCCAGGCTGTATTTTTTTTAAATGAAAGTGATGTTGATTATACCGGAGGCGAGTTTGTACTAACACAACAAATTCCGAGAGCTCAATCGCAAGCCATTGTGCTCCGGCCCAAAAAAGGGTCTATGTTATTATTTACAACTAATTATAGACCTATTCAAGGTAAAAGAGGGTATTACAGAGTGGCTATGAAACATGGGGTCAGCAAAGTTCATTCAGGGGAGCGCAACACTTTGGGAATCATTTTTCATGATGCCACTTCTTAATATGAATTCGCACCAAAAGTTGACCTCATCTGAGCTTTTTCTAGCTCTAAAACATCAAAAAATACGATGGGCCGGTAATAAGAAGTTAAAAATATATGGGCTGCTACATTGCAAATCGGGCAAACGAATGAAAGTAGCAAACCGTGTTTTCTTCGGTTCAGAAGAAGAAGCTTTACAAGAAGGATACAGACCTTGCGGGCATTGTATCCGAACAAAATATACAGTTTGGAAAGACAATAAAGTTATCTTTGGAGACTAAAATCGATTGGCATGCAAACTTGGTTGAACCCAATAGTTCTGGAAGGAAACTTGGTCAGACTAATTCCCATGGAAACCTCCCACATTCAGGCTTTATTAGAAGCAGCATCTGATGGCAACCTATGGGAGTTGTGGTATACTTCCGTTCCTTCCAAGGATACAGTAGAAACTTATGTAAAGGCAGTTTTAGATGAGCAAAGGGCCAGTTTGGCACTTCCATTTGTTGTGGTTGAAAAAGCAACCGGTGACATTGTGGGAACATCTCGATACCTCAATGTTGATGCTGCAAATAAACGAGTAGAAATTGGTGCCACCTGGTACGCCAAGCGTACCCAACGAACGGGCATCAATACGGAATGTAAATATCTCATGCTATCTCATGCTTTTGAAACGCTTAACACTATAGCTGTGGAGTTTAGAACACATTTTCATAACCATCCATCTCGAAATGCCATTTTAAGACTAGGTGCCAAACAAGAGGGAATTATACGAAATCATCGAATTGACCATAATGGACTTATACGAGATACTGTGATTTTTTCCATTTTAGACAACGAATGGCCACCCGTAAAAAAGTCGTTGGAATTTAAAATGAGAAAATCCTATAAATAGGGCCTTCCAGCAGCTACTTTTGTGCTTGTTTTAGAAGTTTGGCAAAATTATAGCCGGCCAGTTCCAAGTTTTGAGGGCTGTTCTGCTTCGCCTCATCTAAAGTTCCAATTTCATTTAGTATTGAAGTAACATATTGCAATCCCATAGCTTTCATCTCATCTAAAGAAACTGAAACCGACCCGCAGAGCGCAGCTACGGGAATTTTCCTTGCCTTGGCTGATTGCAGTACCCCATCAATAGTCTTTCCGGAAAGGGTTTGACCATCTAGTTGCCCTTCACCGGTGATAATCCAATCTGCACCGTCAATGGCAGCATCAAAATCTGCCATTTCTTTTATTAAATCTATCCCCGAAGCCAATTCCGCATTTAAAAAGACCTTTGTTCCCGCTCCCATTCCACCTGCAGCTCCGGCACCAGGAATATCCTGAACAGCTATCCCAAATTGCCTATGAACAACCTTGGCAAAATGCTGCAATCCTTTATCCAAAAAAACAACTTCCTCAGGGGAAGCTCCTTTTTGGGGTGCATAGACATAAGCGGCACCATCTTTTCCGTAGAACGGGTTGTTCACATCACAGGCGACTTTGATTTTAATATTTTCAAGCTCTGGAAGGACATTTGAAACATCAATCTTGGCCACTTGGGCCAAGTTTTCGCCTATTGGCGAAAGTTGATTTCCTTTTTCATCTAAAAATTGATATCCCAAGGCAGAGGCCATTCCCATTCCAGCATCATTTGTAGCGCTTCCGCCAATACCCAAAACAATTTCTTTGACTCCTTGTTCTATGGCATGGGCAATCAATTGCCCCAACCCAAAAGAGGTGGTGTTCATGCAGTTCAGTTCACTTTTAGTCAAGAGTTTATAGCCAGAGGCTTCCGACATTTCAATAAATGCTATTTTCTTTTCTTTTGAAATAAGGTATCCTGATTCAATATTCCGAAAGAGCGGGTCTTTGACCATCACCTCAACTTTGGAAGCTTGTAAATAATGTTGTACCACTTGCATTGTTCCATCGCCACCATCAGCCAAAGGCATATGCTTGATTTCTGCATTTGGAAACACTCTGCGTATACCTTTTGCAACAATTTCGCAGAACTGTTGACCTGTTAATGACCCTTTGTATTTATCCGGAGCTAGGACAAACTTCATTTAGTTGTTTTTAGGAAAGCATATCTGGAAGCATTATGCTCAGTATGACTATTAACACAAAGAAAGCCATTAAAACAATAACTTCTTTTTTGGATGCGGAATATACCACCTCTAACCCTTCGTTGGCCTTTCTTTTGATCAAACTACTAATAAACATCGCAACCCCAATGGTAACCAAACATCCTATGGCATTCCACCAAAACCAAAACACTTGGGGAACATAAAGCCATAAATACATGTTGAACAATACTCCTACAATTATTCCAATATTTGCTCCCAGGGCGTGTGTTTTCTTGGTCAAGATTGCCAAAATAAAAACAGCTAATATGGGACCATAAAAAACAGAGCTGATCTTATTGATAACCTCTATTACCGTGCCCTCGATATTTCCTGCGAAAAAGGCAAAGAGTAGACAAACCACTCCCCAAAAAAGAGAGAAGAGTCTGGAAGTAAACACATACTTTTTGTTTTCCATATTAGGTTTGAACCGCTTAACAAAATCCTCCATCGTAACTGCTGAAAGGGAATTCACAGTAGAACTCAGAGAAGACATAGCTGCCGACATAATAGCTACAATAAGGATTCCTATAATCCCATTGGGCAAATAATTAATAATAAAAACTGGAACCATTAAATCTGCTTTTTTACCTTCTAAAGAACTTATATTGGCCTGATATACAGAATCCATCATGTTTTGAAAGCCCACATCTTGAAGTAATAAAGTCCCTAGAACCAACCCCATGATACAATAGGTTAATGTCAATGGAAATCGAAAAAGTCCATTTGCAAGCAGAAGTTTCTTTATGGTGGGCATTCCCTTTGCAGATAATAACCTTTGGGATTGAGTTTGGTCCGTTCCATAGTATGAAGCGTAAAGGAAAAATCCACCAATTACCATAGGCCAAAATCCGAACTCATCATTCTTATCAGCATTGTCAAAGCCCCACTTACTAAAATCGACAGCCGTTATGCGGTCTTTGTCAACATGGGTCAGAAAATTTTCAAAACCTCCCAACTCACTAATGCCATATATTAAACATATCACAATGCCAAGAAAGAGTATGATCATCTGGATTACATCTCCCCAAATAACAGCTTTCATTCCTCCTTGAAAGGAATATACCAAGGTAATTGCCCCAATTATTAAAACTGATATCCAAAAATCAATCTGTGTGGTAGCTTGAAGAATCAATGCCATGGTATAGACCATTACCCCAGTAGCCACGGAACGACTTATTTGAAAAACAAAACTAATGAGCAAGCGTGAGGAGGCATCAAATCTTTTTTCCAAATATTCATAGACACTGACTATTCCAGATTTATACAAGGTAGGTATCAAGGCAACCATAAGAAATGCCATGGCCAAAGGAACTCCAAACTCATAGGTGAGCCATTGTAACCCACCGCCTTCTTTCAACCCAACAAATGCCGGAGCGGAAATAAAACTAATGGCTGATAATTGGGTGGCCATTGTGGATAGACTCAAAGGCAACCATCCCATACTCCTACCTCCCAAAAAATAATCTCCAGAGCTATTATTTTCCTTAAAGAAATAACCAATTCCCAAGAATCCTATGAGATAAGTTACAATGATGATATAGTCTATATAATTCATAATTTATTTTTTAAGTCTCTTTTTGCGTAATCATTCCATTCTTGTTTAAGGATCCCTAATAAAATGGCATCTGACCTCCCCTTTCCATGGATGGATGGGAAAAGATTACGAACCACACCTTCCTTTTTACAACCTACACTTTCCATTGCAGCCAAGCTCACTTCATTTTCGGCATGAGCTCCAAGCCCTACTCTTTCGACTCCAATACGTTCAAAAGCAAACTCAAATACCAAGTACTTACAGTTTTTGTTAAGACCGGTACCCCTATAATCTTGTCCGTACCAAGAGTATCCTAGCCTTATGGTGTTGAGCTCTTGTTGGTAATCGAAAAAGCGCGTGCTACCTGCATAATCATTTTTGTCTTTGTCAAAAACTGCAAATGGATATTCTCGTTGTTCCTTCCTTCCATCAATCGCTCGACGTATATAGTTCCCGAAGTCCTTGCTGCCACCAGAGGCTCCTAAAAAATAGGTCCATAGGTTTTCTTCCTTCGAAATTTCCTCCAAAAGAGAAATATGTTTTTCATTCAAAGGTTCTAACCTTACTCTGCTATTTTCCAGCACATAGTCTTCGGTGAAATCGAGCTGCATCATCTGAAATATTAAGGCTTGTCTTTTAAGAGGTCAATAAGCAATGCCGCACTCCAGGAAAAATTATCCCCCCCATATCCATTTTTTTCCGCATCCGGGTTGTTCTTTCTAGAGTCAAAGTATTCAAAAAAGCCATTGTTTTCTATCAAGTCCACGGAATCTTTCTTTATTCTATCCGCCACCTCATTATATCCATATCTTTTTAGTCCATGGTATAGCATCCAGTTCAAATTAATCCAAACTGGTCCTCTCCAATATTTTCTTGGATTGAATTTTTCATGCGTAGGATCAAAGGATGCACATAAGTATCTATCCGCATCTCCAAATTTGTGAAGCATGGTCTTTACTACAATATCGGCTTGCTGCTTGCTTGGCGCTCCCGAAAAAAGCGGCGCAAAGGATGATGATGAGACATACGGTATTTGTCTGTTGTTCCTAGCGTCAAAATGTAGATAAGCTCCCAGTTCAGGATTGAAGAGTTTTGAGTTTAAACTTTGAATGCTTTTTTCCTGCATTGATTGGAGATACGCTATCTTTTCATTACTTCCATCTATTTGTTTATACAGTTTGATAAGTGCTTCATTGGATCGTATCAAGACAGCATTAAAAAGTGGGTCTAAAACCACGAAAGGCGAATGCTCCGCGATTTTGGAATCGTCATAGTTGTATTTTTTAGCTATATCTATGAGGTATAAATAATGGTCATATTCCCTTTTTGAGGGTCTTTGGGCAGGGTCAACATGTGTAGTGTCCCTTCGTTCAAAAGTGTATTCGGGTGGGTCCATCGTAGACCAGATATCATCCCACATTGGAGAGTTATCTGTTCCGGATTCCCAATTGTGATAGATATACACCAAGCCTTGATCTTGCCAATTCCTATTTTCATAAAAATAGCGATGGTTTTCAAAAACCTTATCAATATTTTCCTTGACAAAATCCAACATATCATCACTCTCTTCGGAAATTTGTAGAAGTCTTTCCAAAATAAACCCTGTTACGGGAGGCTGGGTCATTCCGGTGGAGCGATATTTTTTTGATGATTTTGGGTGTAATTCAGATTGATGAAAATCGGGTCCTGGAAAATAGGTGTCACTTTCTGTATGAAAAATGATATGGGGTATAAAGCCATTTTCCCATTGTGCATCCAAAAGGGTTTCAATTTCTTTTTTAGCCTTCTTCACATCGTAATGGGCAAAACCAATGGCAATAAATCCTGAATCCCATTTCCATTGAAACGGGTATAGTCCCTTACTGGGGATTGTAAAGCCTTCTTTTTGAAAGTTGTTCTCCAAAACTTCAATGGCTTTATGTATCAACTGTTCTTTCATAGATAAAATATAAAAACATATTGACGGCCTTCAGCCGCCAATATGCTGCATGAACTTAAACCTAACTTAAACTATTTTTTAATCATTAAAAATTGAACGTTGCAGTCAAGAAAACTCGTCTAGGCAAAATTGGTCTTCCGAAGAAAAATTCTCCATCTGCGGATTGACCGGCAATTCCAGCTCTTGGGTTACCTTCAGTCAGTCCTTCACTGTCGAACAAGTTAAAAACGGAAAAGCCCAATCTTACCGAGTTTACGTCTTCTGTTCTGAAAGTATATCCTGCTCCTAAGCGGGCAATGGTTATCGCATCCAATTCTACATTATTACCATCATCCGTAAATTTACTTCCGGTATGATTCAAGGTAAAGTTTGCATCAAAACTGGTATCATCAAAATTCAATCCTAGACTTCCCAGAAAGTTGGGCTGTCTTCCAATTTCATTCCCTTCGTTTATTGTTGAAACCTGTCCGTTGGTCAAATCAGTTGTTTCATTTTTGGTAATCTCATGATTTTGATATGTTGCAGTTCCTCGAAGGCTCCAATTATCATCAAATCTATAATTACCAGTCGCCTCCAGACCTAAAGTCCTGGTGGTTTGTTCGCTTCGGCCCTGATCCACCAACTGTCCTCCAACAATGGCTTGATCAATTCGAATACGATCTTTTAAAGTCACATAGTATCCTGCCACAGATCCTGAAAATGAGGATGTCCCAAACTTTAAACCACCTTCACCTTGAAGAATAGTTTCAGCCTCATAATTTGATTCACGGATACCCGGTGTTGGTGCAAACCCTCTTTGCTGTGGAAAGAAGAAGCCTCGAGAAAAGTTTGCGTACAGATTGGTCGATTCGGTCAGCTCATACAATCCTGCAAGTGAAACAGCCCAGTCGGTGGCGTTTATTTCCGCAGTTGTAAAACTACCATCCGCGAAACGTACATTTCTTAACTCGGGGGTAAGCTCAGGATCAGCGTATACTTCAGTTTCTTCCAATCCTCCATTATTAAATGTTCCCGTGGTGGATTCAATCCGTAATCCAACATCAAAACGCCATCTGTCAAAAACCATCTCATCGGTAAGGTAGAACGCTGTTCTGCTTTGGGTTAAAAATCTGTTGGAAGTCATTCCAATACGATTGTAAATACCTCCATCAGAGAAGATAACATTGGCGCCTGTTCCATCGGTATAGCTTAAATTGACCAGACGTGGGTTATTATTAAACTCTGACAAAACTCTGTATTGATAATTCACATCTTCTGCTTCCGTTCTGGACAAAAAGCTACCAACTGTATAAGTATGATTCCCGTTAGGTGATTTATAAATAAGGTTTACTTCTCCCGAGTAGTCTGTCATTGGACGTAAACGGTCAATGTGTAGGTTTTCAACAACCAAGTCACCACCATTAATTTGATCTCCACTTCCACCTTGATATGTGGCATTAAAACCTTGATTTCCCGGTGCAATCTCAGAAATATAGTTGTTTAAGGTAATCGGGTTTCCAAAATCTCCATTTCCACCAACATAAAGTGCAAAATCATGTTTGTAATTGGCATATCTAATTTTTGATTTAAACCTTAAATCATCGGTAAAACTATATAGGAACTCTCCCATTACATACCCCCCTTGTGTAGCCACTCCGTCTTCTATTGGGCTTTTGTAAACCCCTCCTGGAGTAAGAAATGATGTTTCCGCCAATTCTCCCGATAATAGTTGTTCCACGTCCTCTCCATCATTTCCTGCCAAACGGGTTCTAGACCCTCCTTCTAATGGTAATGGTAAAAAGAACTGTGCCTTGTCATCTATAAATTGACCGTGTAACGTGAATGACCCTTTGTCAAACCGTTTTTTGATATTCCCCCTAAATTGGACACCTCTTGTATCCAATCCTGTTTCTATGGGGCCATCATCCTTTCTTACGAAACCAGTAAATGCATAGAATGTATTGGAATCTTCTCCTCCCAGTTTACCGCCGGTGTAGAAGTCGGTTTTTAATCTTCCGCGACTTCCCCATTCAACATTAATTACGCTTCCTGGATTGGTATCTCCAGTTTTACTTGTGTAGTTTATGATACCCGCAACGGATCCTGCTCCATATAACACAGCGGCACCACCACGCACAAATTCAACTCCCTTAAAGCCAATATCGGGTCTCGCATACACATCATGTGCCGAGGAGTTTAATCCAAAGGTGCTCATCAATGGCATGCCATCATATTGCAATGGATTAAAAACATATTGCCCTCCTGAGGGAAGTCCCCTTACAAACAAGTTTGTAGCCGTTTCACCACCACCACCTTCAGCGGTGATTCCGGGCACATCTCTTAAAATATCGGCTTGACTATTTGCTGAGAGCTTGGTTATTTCAGCAATTTTCTTAGAGCTAATGGACAACGGTGCTTGTTTCTGTGACCTAAATGTGCTGGACGCCGTAATCACAACTTCGTCCAATTGTTGGCCACTTTCTTGCAGTACTATATCCAAATTGCCCGAGGCGCCACTCAAATCAATTGTTTCTTCCACTGCGGTAAACCCAATAAACGAGATTCGAATGGTTTGATTTCCCGTTAAATCAGTCGCTAATAAAAAGTTGCCGTCAAAATCAGAGGTTGTTCCCTCCGCTGTGCCCAATATCAAAACATTGGCTCCCAGAATGGGAATCCCTGAAGCGTCTTTAACACTTCCTGTTATTTCTGTTTGTGCGAAAGCCGTACCTGAGAAAAATAAGGCCGCAATCGCGATTAAAAAGTTTCTCATAATCATTGAGTTGTTAATACTATTTTTTTGAATTAGATTGAGGTATTCATGAATAATGAGCTAAATTTATTTGAATATCCAAATGATTTGAAGATTTAATTGTCAATTTGATATGCAAACGTTTGCGGAAACGTTTGCAATTTAAAGTAATCGATTTATCAATCTTGAATTTTACCTTTATCATCGATGAAAAAGAAGCGGAACATTACCCTAAAGGAATTGGCCAGAGATTTAAGTCTTTCAATATCAACGGTATCAAGGGCATTGAATGATCATCCAGATATCAGTAGTGATACGAAAGAAAAAGTTCAGCAATTGGCTAACAAGCATAATTATGTCCCCAATCTTTTTGCGAGCGGTTTTCGCAGTCAGCGAACCCACATTTTGGGTGTAATTGTCCCTAACATCTCACACTACTTTACGACTACAATTTTAAAAGGCATATTGGATGAAGGAGAAAATTTAGGATATAGGGTCATTATTTCAGAATCCCAAAATGATGACAAAAAACAATCGGAGATGCTAAAAACCATGATACAATTCGGTGTGGACGGTATCCTTTTGGCCCTATCACGAAGAACAAAATCAATAAATGATATCATTCAAATTGCAAACAGAATCCCCCTGGTAATGTTCGATAAGGTCTCAGGAAAAATTCCATGTACCCAGGTTGTAATTAACGAGGAAGAAGCAGCCTATAATGCCGTGGAACACCTTATAAACACTGGAAAAAAAAGGATAGCTATAATAAAGGAAACTGAACAATCCTACAATTCCAAAAAAAGGTTTCAAGGATATCTTCGGGCTTTGGAAGAACATGGTATTCCTGTGGATGAAAAAATAATTTTAAGTACTGAGGACATTTCAATGACCAAAGGGAGAAGGATGGCCAATGTGCTATTGAGCTTAAAAAAACGTCCGGACGCCATTTTTGCTATTACAGACAGTGCGGCAATAGGAGTAATTAAAGCCTTAAACAAGTTTAAAATAAAAATCCCTGATGAAATTGCGGTTGTCGGTTTTAGCAACTCTGCCAGTTCCACCATAATTACCCCGCCCTTATCTACCGTTGATCAACCTGGCAATAAAATAGGTCGCACCGCTGTCAAATCTCTTATCGATGAGATTGAAAACCCGAAAGATGATTTGATGACAAAAACCATAGAACTAAAAACCAACCTAATAGTTAGGGACTCTTCCTTTAGGTAAAATACAGGGGATGATAAAACGGCATACGTTTTGCTTCCACTTTCAAAGTAATTACCTTTAAATAAATTTCATGTCATGAAAAACACATTAACCATTTTAATTTTCCTCAGCTTTGTTATGGCTACTTCTGCACAAACCAAAAACTTTTTAGATATTCCTTACTTGGAAACCTCAGCACGGGTCGACACCTTGGTCACTCCCGATAAAATCTATTTAAGTATTACCATTCAAGAAAAAGATTCCAAAGGGCGAAAGTCGGTCGAGGAACAAGAGAACAAGATGGCACAAAGTCTACGTGGGCTTGGCATAGATTTAGACAAGCAATTGGTAATCAAAGATTTAAGTAGCAATTTCAAAAAATATTTCTTACGACAAAAAGCCGTGCTCAAAAGCAAGCAATATTCGCTGTTGGTCTACTCTGGAAAAAAGGCAGGCGAAGTTATGGTAGCCCTTGAAAAGTTGGATATTGCCAATACTTATCTTAAGAAAACGGAATACTCCAAAATGGATGAATTGGAGTTAGAACTCAAATCCCGGGCTGTAAAAAAAGCCAAGAAAAAAGCGGAAGCCTTAACAGCTCCTTTAGGTCAAAAAGTTGGAGGGGCAATTCATATTTTGGATACCTCAACACCATATTACCCCAGATACAATCAAGCTCCAAGAATGGAGATGAAAGCAATGTCGATGGATATGGCCGAAGCTGAACCGTTGGATATCGACTTTGAGAAGATAAAAGTTGAAACTTCTGTCAATATTAAGTTTGAATTGTCCAAATAAGCTTTCTTTTTTCGTCTTTGGTATAAAGATGAACCTTATGAGAGTTTTAGTTTGTTTTTTATTATTTGGTTTTGGAGTCGTATCGGCGCAAAATACACTCCAATTAAAAGAGGGGCAACAATCTCCCGAAGCTAGTTTAGATGCTGTTTCCTGGATATCAGGCTATTGGAAAGGAGAAGCACTTGGGGGTATAGCGGAGGAAATTTGGAGTCCCGCTTTGGGAGGGTCCATGATGTTTTCCTTCAGACTTATAAATGATGGCAAGGTTACTTTCTATGAAGTTGGACATATCAAGCAAATAGATTCCACATTAATACTTCAACTCAAGCATTTTAATGGCGATTTAAAGGGGTGGGAAACTAAGGATGAGACCATCGATTTCAAACTTGTAAAAATCGAAAAAGACATCGTGTTTTTTGAAGGATTGACCATGCAGAAAGTCGGAGGTCGCAAAATGCGGGTTACAGTGGTTGCTAATGGACAAGAATTGGTATTCAATTACGAGAAGCAATGACTTAAAGGGTCTAATCAAGAATGGATAACGCAGCATTGACCATGGTTTTATGCTTCTTAGGGTCAATGTCGACTTTTGTTACTACCCGAAGGCCGTTATATAGTGTGAAAAGCATGGATGCTGTACTTTCAACATCCAAGGTGGAAGAGAATTCCCCATTGTCTACGCCTTTTTGCACGTAGCAGGAGAACAGGGTTTCCAGATTGGCTTTATGATTTTTCAAAACTTCAAGTAGCTCAGGATCACCGGGAATCAATTCCGTGGTAGTATTAACCACAAAGCATCCCTTTCTACACGAATCTTCAATGGATTCTTCGATTGCTTTATCAAATAATTTTAAAAACCCTTCACGCACGCTATTCTCATTATCAAAGAGCGTTCGTAACATATTCTGGGAAACATTTCTGTAGTGGGTGAATGCCTTATTGAACAATTCCTCTTTCCCTCCGAAAGTATCATAAAGACTTGCCCGATTTATACTTAAATGCGATACCAAATCTTGTATTGAAGTAGCATGGAACCCCTTTTCCCAAAAGAGTTCCATAGCCTTAATCAATATTTCCTCTTCATTAAATTGTTTTGTCCTTGGCATATTTTTGGAATATGTGTTCCAAATATATTTAAAAACTAAACCTGTGCCAAGCCCCCATCCACGGGAATTTCGGCTCCTGTAATGTAACTCCCTTCGGAGGAAGCCAAAAACAATGCAGCGGAAGCAACTTCTTCAGCTTTTCCAAACCTTCCCAAGGATACCATTGCCGGAAGGCTAGATGCCATCTCGTCTATGTTTTCTTGGGCAACATTATGCTTCCCATAAATTGGAGTGTCAATAGGTCCGGGAGCAATGGCATTCACTCGAATACCCTTAGGGCCGAACTCAGCAGCCAAGGTTCTCGTTAACGATCGCAAAGCTGCCTTGCTAGAGGCATAAGCAGCCATCCCAGCAAAACCTTTTACATTGACAATTGAGGTGTTGAAAATAATACTCGCAGCTTCGTTCAAATGTTCGTAAGCAGCTCTAACCGTAAATAGAGGTCCTTTTAAATTGACATCATAGACTTCATCATAAATTTCTTCAGTCAGTTCGTTGATACCTTCAATTCGAAAAACTCCCGCATTTAAAAAGAGTACATCGATGTTGCCAAAAGTTTGAACAGTTTTTTCAATTAGCTCTTTGCTGTCTTGAATGTTTGAAGCTTCAGCTTTTACCAAAAGGAATTCACCGGAAAGCTCGTTTTTTAGCGCATCCAGTTTTTCCTGGTTCCTCCCTGTCAATACCACTTTGGCGCCTTCGGCCAAATATCTTTTTGCTGTTTCTAACCCTATTCCGCTTGTTGCACCGGTTACTATGGCAACTTTACCGTCTAATTTGTTCATTTTAACTTGATTTTTTGATTTCTATTTTATTTTGGAACAATCATTCCGATACAAACATAATTTATTTGGAACGTTCATTCCAAATTAAAAATCGAATTTAACATATGTTTATGGATAGCGTGTCCCGTGCCCTTAAAACCTGATTAGTGAAAAAGCCCGATATTGTTGTATCCTAAGTCAAAAGATATGTCTGAAAAAAGCTGTTTAGAATGCGGGGAGAAGTTGATTGGTAGAGTCGATAAAAAATACTGCTCCGACCATTGTCGAAATGCCTATAACAACAAACTGAACAAGGACAGTAAAAACCTAGTCAGGAACATAAACAATAGATTACGCAAGAATTACCGAGTCCTTGGTAGTTTTACGCTTAAAGACGGAAAGACCACTACTACGAAAATGCGTTTGATAGATAGAGGTTTCGATTTTGAATACATTACAAATGTTTATACCACAAAAAAAGGAAGTACTTATTACTTCCTTTATGATCTAGGGTACTTGCCCTTGGATAATGATCGTTATATGATTGTAAAACGGGAGTAAAACCTACTTCCAGTTCTGCGAACTCAGTTTCAAAGCAGCAACAACAATATCTTTGCGGCTTATTTGTCCGACCAGAATGTCATTTTTCATGACCGGTAAGCGACGTCTATTATGTTTGTCAAAGACCCCTGCAGCATCAAAAATGCTCATGTCATGTGGAATGGTCTGCACATTTTTGGTCATAAAGCGCTCCACACTTTTATCCAATATAGGTTGATTGAAATATCGACTTTCGGAAATTTGCTTCATGCAATCCGCCTCAGAAATGATTCCAACCAAGAAACCGCTCTCATCCATTACAGGACCACCAGAAATGTGGTGTTTGGCAAAAGCTTCCATAACTTCCAAAATCGATTGTTCAGGAGCGAAAGTCACCAATTTCTTGGTCATATAGTCCTCAACTAATATAGGGGCGTTATATTCTTTTTTTGAGGAATCCTTTGCTCGAACACCCTGAAAACTCTTGATTGCCATAGTGTTGATTTTTAAGGTTGAATATTAAATATAGGATTTTTCTTCGAATTATTTAAATTTTTAAGCTCAAATGCACAAACCTTTCATAATTTCATATTTTTATGTGTCAACTTGATAAACCATGAAACTTTCCCGAACACTTGCCTTTCTTTTTCTTTTATTGGCCGTTTATTGGAGCTACAAATCCTTGTTACCTTCGTATAAAGGTGATTTGGATGCGTCACCTACCACATTTTCGACGGATAGAGCTTTGATCCACGTAAAAAATCTATCCAAAGAACCACACGCAGTTGGTTTCCCAGGCCATGCAAATGTTAGAAGTTATATTATTTCAGAACTTAAAAAGCTAGGGCTCGAGGCAACATTGCAAGAGGGTTATACCGCAGGGGATTGGGCTAATTTAAGTAAGGCAACCAATATTTTGGCTCGAATTAAAGGTTCTGGCAATGGCAAAGCGTTGCTTTTACTGTCGCATTACGACAGTAGTCCGCATTCCTCACTCGGAGCTAGTGATGCGGGAAGCGGAGTTGCAACAATATTGGAAGGGATTCGTGTCTTTTTAGCGAAAAATAAGACTCCAAAAAATGATATCATTATTCTCATTTCAGATGCAGAGGAATTGGGCTTGAACGGAGCCGATTTGTTTGTAAACAATCACCCGTGGGCCAAAGAGGTTGGATTGGTTCTGAATTTTGAAGCAAGAGGAAGTGGCGGCCCTAGTTACATGCTTATTGAAACAAACCAGGGTAACGGAACATTGATTAAGGAGTTTACAGCAGCAAATCCAGAATATCCAGTAGCAAATTCTTTGGCCTACAGCATTTATAAAATGTTACCCAATGATACCGACCTTACCGTGTTCCGGGAAGATGGTGATATCGAGGGGTTCAATTTTGCCTTTATTGATGACCATTATGATTATCATACCGTTCTGGACAGCTATGAACGCTTGGACAAAAACACCTTGGCACATCAGGGTAGCTATTTAATGCCCTTGCTTGGGCATTTTAGTGATGTGGCCCTCAGCAATTTAAAAACAAGCGAAGATTACATCTATTTTAACCTTCCATATTTCAGGCTGGTTTCGTATCCTTTTGGCTGGATATGGCCCATGTTCTTCATAGCTCTTATAGCATTCGTTGTTTTATTTATTTTAGGCCTAAAAAGACAGAAATTAAGCGCAAAAGGCATATTTCAAGGCTTTTTACCGCTTCTGTTTTCCCTTATAATAAATGGTCTGATAGGGTATTTTGGTTGGACGGTTATAAAATGGTGGTATCCTGGTTTTCAGGATATGCTTCATGGGTTCACCTACAATGGGCATCTGTATATCATGTCTTTTGCCATGCTGTCATTGGCCATCTGTTTTTGGTTTTATCACAAGTTCCGAAAAATCAGTTTGCCCGATCTTCTGATAGGCCCAGCCTTTATTTGGCTACTTATTTGCGCATTGGTGTCCGTCTACCTTCAAGGTGCGAGCTTTTTTATTGTGCCACTTTTCGGCCTGTTGGTTGCTCTTATGGTTTCCATTAACCAAGAAGAACCAAATCCTTATTTACTGGCGTTTTTAGCCCTTCCAGCAATTTTTATTTACGCTCCCTTTATCAAAATGTTCCCGGTGGGACTAGGGTTAAAAATGATGGTAGCTGCAACGGTTTTCACCACGCTTCTCTTTCTATTGGTACTTCCATTTTTTGGTCAATCTAAAAGCAGGAATCGATTGGCGTATCTATCCTTGTTCCTGTTCTTTGTATTCAGTGTTGCTTCCCATGTCAAATCTGAGTTCAATGAAAAAAGACCAAAACCCAGTAGCCTGCTTTATGTTTATGACGCCGATAACGATAGTGCTGTTTGGGCCACTTATGATAACCAGTTGATTGGTTGGAACAACCAATTTTTGAATGACAAAGCGGAAATTTCCAAGTCGGAAGGATTTAAAACCCTTGCTAGTAAATATGGTTCAGGATTTACCTACACTGCCAAAGCGCCAAAAAAAGATATAGCAATTCCTTGGATTGATACGGTGAAGGATACTGTAGTCGGTAATAATCGTACAATCGAATTATGTGTGACCCCAAAAAGGAATGTGAATCGACTGGACATTTATGCCAATCCTGTTCAATTCAACACAGCAGTGGTAAACAAGGTCGCGTTATCTGAAAATTTCTTGAAAAGGAGAGGAAAGAAATTGTTGACACACTACATTAGCAATAATGATTATACCGAACTTGAATTGAGCTTTCCCAAGGATTCTGTTTTGGAACTTACATTTTATGAATCATCGAATGATTTGCTTAGCAATCCAAATTTTACGGTTCCAAAACGTCCAGAAACAAGCATTCCCATGCCTTTCGTTCTCAATGATGCAATCATGGTGACCAAAACGTTGCGGTTTGAGTAAAAAGATAGGTGTTATGGGCAGTGGATGGCTTGGCCTACCTCTTGCAAAGCAGTTGGTGGCCTCTTCGAATGTCGTCCATGGGACCACCACTTCACAAGAAAAACTCAAAATTTTAAAAGATGCAGGTATTGCGCCACATGAGATTTCATTGTCGGCCAAAACTATAAAAGGAGATATTCAAGATTTCTTGGAGCAAATTGACTTTCTGATTCTCAACGTACCGCCAAAATTGCGAAGCGGAAATTCCGAAAGTTTCTTTGAAAAAATGAAGCTTTTATATTCCGAAATAAAAAAAAGTTCAGTTTCCCATATCCTTTTTATCAGTAGTACAGCAGTTTACGGAGACATTGATGGGGAAGTGACGGAAGTTTCCATCCCAAAACCTGTTACCGAATCAGGAAAACAATTGCTGGCTTCAGAGCAGCTCTTCATCCAAGATAATGAACTCCAATCTACTATTATTCGTTTCGGAGGATTGATCGGTCCTAATCGTCATCCAGTGACCATGTTATCCAAAAGGCAAAACCTCACCAATGGAAACGACCCTATTAACCTTATTCATTTGGAGGATTGCATCCACATGGTCTGTACCATTCTAGAACATAATTATTGGGGTGAAATCTTTAATGGAGTGTATCCACTTCATCCAACAAAAAAGGAATTTTATACGAATGAGGCCTTAAAAATGGGTATTCCACCACCTGATTATTCAAAAAGTCCTCCTTCCAAACTGAACAAAATTATTACAAGCAAAAACTTTACGGATAGATCACATAGCTTCAACACCACCGTAATTTCCTGACTTAGCAAACCCCATTTCACTTTTCTCAATTCATATAGTATTCTTTAACAGCTTAATACCAATTATTTTTTTAGTTTTGGCGCACCAAAAAACATGAGAGATGAGAAAATTTGCGGTACTGATACTTTTATTCATAGGATTTAACGGGATTTCACAAAGTAATACGGAACTCACCAAGCACTATGAAGCTTTTTATAATGAGATGCGGTTACAGGGAGATATTAGTGGGGTTATCAATGCATTAACGCATTTGAATGTGCTTTCACCTTCCACGGCACGTAGAGATACATTGGCTTTTGTTTATATGAACAACAGTCAGCACCTTCAAGCATTGAATACCATTGGTATTGAGAAGAAAGTTGATGATTCGGATTTAGCGGTTCAAGTAAAAGCGGTATCATTAAAGGCCTTGAATCAGCCCAAAAGGGCGTTAGAGCATTTTGAAGTGCTTTTCTCAAGAAGCCCTTCGGCTTATTTGGCTTATGAGTTGGCCGATCTTAAAATTCAAGTTGGAGATAATGATGGCGCATCGACCAATATTGAATATGGCATAGTCAATGCCAAGGACGATCAGAAATATGCTTTCTACGAAAGACAACAACCTTATGAGGTTCCTTTGAAAGCGGCTTTTCACCACCTAAAAGGTTTGGTCATCTTCAACAAGGACAAAAATAATATCGATACGGCAATTGCCTCTATTGATGAAGCGCTTAAGATTGACCCCAATTTTAATTTGGCAAGTTTAAGCAGACAGGCATTGGAGTCGCGCAAGCAACAGCCTGAAGGGGAAAACAAAAATTAATTCTTCTTTTTAAGGTCAATCAGTAAAAGGCTGTCTTTTTCCTTTTTAAGTTGAATAAGCTCTCCAACATTTTCGTTGGGAACAGCAATTGAAAGTACATAATGGGCAATTTTCCATTGCCCATTTTCTTTTTTGACCACTCCAGACCCTCTGCATAATTTCATTTGAGTATCGAGCAATTCGTCGAACCAACCAAAGTCTTTTGTTTCGTTCAAATAGATGTTTCGCTCCACAGCATTGAAGCTCCAGGCCTTTCCTCGATCAAAATAGGGTTTTGAGAAGGCTTTAAAGGCTTTGTTTTGCCAATTCTCAGTGGCATCAGTGCCAATAAAAACAGCATCGGTGGTCATCTTTCCAAAATAGGAATCGAAATCAGCATTGGAGGCCGCCATGTGCCAATCATCCAATAACTTGTCTATGATGTTCTTTTCACTCTCCTGAGCGCTCAACGCAAGGCAAAACGTAAGCAAAGACCACAATAAGAATTTATTCTTCATCCAAAATTAGTTTTTCGTCCAACTGACTGTTCAAGACCACATTAAATTGCTTGCGAAAGGCATTGTACGCTTGCAACATTTCTATGGTTGGCTCGGTGGCATCCTGATTGTTCAAAATACTGGCCTTTACTTTCAAAAAGTATGTTTTAAGTACTCGTTGCCTGCTTTTTATCTGAAAATCATCAAGTACTCCGGGGTACGTAGACTCCGCCAACAACTTTTCTTTTTCGATAAGGTCATCAATGGCCAAAATTAAATCCTCATTGTTTCTTGCTTTGTACAATACATCAAAACTGCTGGACAGGGTCTTAAACTCAACCCAATCTCCCACGAGTTCTGTTGCCTCTGGATTTAAATCAAGTTTCTTGGGCATTTTTTGATAGTTAAATGCCAAGTCTTCGTCCTGTGTCTCGTCGGGAGCTACATTATTATTTTTACATGCCGTCAACAACAAAAGAACGGCAATACAATAAGACAATTTTCGCATAAGCGAATGTACAAATTTTAATAAAGGCTATCTTAGCGGCCTGATACAATTAACTTCAATTTAAATGCAAAAACCCATTCTAATTCTTGGTGCATGCGGCCAAATAGGTACAGAACTCACCATGGAGCTAAGGGCCAAATATGGTGCTGAAACGGTCATTGCAAGTGACATTAGGGAAGGAACAGATTCACTTATGGCAACAGGTCCTTTTGAAATATTGGATGCCACTAATTATGAGGCTATTGAAGATGTTGTAATGCATTATGAAATTGATGAGGTCTATTTAATGGCAGCCATGTTGAGCGCCACCGCAGAAAAGTTTCCAATGCGAGCATGGAATTTAAATATGAATTCCCTTTTTAACGTGCTCAATTTGGCCAAAGAGAAAAAAATAAGCAAGATTTTTTGGCCTTCTAGCATTGCGGTTTTTGGTCCAAACACTCCTAAGGAAAACACCGCGCAGAACGTGGTCATGGAGCCTAGCACCGTATATGGCATAAGCAAACAATCGGGGGAGCGCTGGTGCGAATATTATTACAACAAATATGGTGTGGATGTGCGAAGTGTTCGCTATCCAGGGTTGATCAGTTGGAAAACCATGCCTGGCGGAGGCACAACCGACTATGCAGTGGAAATCTATCATAAAGCCTTGGAAGAAGGGACTTACGATTGTTTTCTTAACAAGGACACCAAACTACCAATGATGTATATGGACGACGCCATCAGAGCCACCATTAGCTTGATGGAAAGCCCTGGGGAGAGTTTAAAGGTGAGGTCTTCCTATAATTTGGGGAGCATGAGTTTTAGTCCAAAGGAAATTGCTGAAAGCATTCAATCCCATATCCCAAATTTCAAAGTCACTTACAACCCTGATTTTAGACAAGATATTGCTGATTCATGGCCAAGCAGCATAGATGATTCACCAGCCAAAAACGACTGGAACTGGAAACCTCAATTTGATTTGAACGGCACTACTGAAGAAATGTTGAAAAACCTAAAGAAGTCGAAATAGGCACTGTCTATGTTCGATTTATGTCGGATTTGCCTCCGGTTTTTTTCAATAATTTAATGTGATGTATTTCTACCCCCTTGTCAATCGGCTTAAGCATGTCATACATATTAAGGGCAACTACACTTGCTCCATGCATCGCCTCGACTTCAACCCCTGTTTTGTAATTGGTTTTCACCTCGACCTTTACAATAATATCTAGATTTTCGATTTCATAATCGATAGCACAAAATTCTATAGGTAATGGGTGACAGTCAGGAAGTAAATCGGCCGTTTTTTTTACACCAAGAAAACCAGCAGCTTTGCTCATGGCAAACACATCTCCTTTAGGAACCGTTCCTTCTTTTATTGCAGAAATGGTTTCTTTTGCACTTACTTTTACAACGGCCTGTGCAATTGCAGTTCTATGCGTGGATTGTTTTTGTGTGATATCAACCATAGCTTAGGTATTTACTTTCCATTGATAAGAATCGTCTTCAAACAATTCCTTTCCAAAAACAGGGACTTGCACTTTAATTTCTTCAACCACAGATTCTAGTGCCTCAAAAGCTGTCCTTCGATGTGGAGATGAAACAAAAACGAACAGACAAATTTCACCAACACCAACTTTCCCAAGACTATGATAGACATGCATGCATGTGATGTCGAATTTTGAAAAGGTATTTTCCCGAATCTCATGGAATTTCAGGTTTGCCATGTCTTCATAAGCAGTATACTCAATAGCTCCAACCGTCTTCCCTTCTATTTCATCGGCACGTACCTGTCCTAAAAAGATGTCATGAGCGCCAATTTGAGTCTTGGATTGATGTTTTGCAATGGAATCAGCTATAAAGGATGGTCCAATCGGTCCCTTTACAAAAACGTTTTTCACTTTCTTTTCCATGAAACGATTTATTTCAATTTCCGCTAAGTTAGCCAAGAAAATTAAAAGATATAAACGTCACTGGCTGGCATAAAAAAAGTAAACTCTTCCCAAATTGAAAAGAGTTTACTTTAATTATGTTTTAAAAGGTGATTTCACTACCCCTTGGGGAAAAGTTTATGAGCCATTACTTCTTTCATCTGATCTAAATGGCGTTCCGTGTGTCCGGACATGAAGAGTAAGATCTGTACTCCATCAACCGTACCAAAAGGTAGTTGGCCATAGTGATTTCTAAGATCATCTTCAGTGTTTTTTATATACGAAATGTGCTCGTTTCTTTTAGCCAAAAATTCATTCACCGTAGCCTCATGACTACCAAATTTTCCGGTAGGTTCAAACGGCTCTCCGGTCTTTACTTTTTGTTCTCTGCTCTCAATGATTCCTATAAGTTCTTCATCTGACATCTTTACTTCCGTTCTTTTTGACGGATCAGCTGCTGTTTGCAAAGCCCCTTGCAGCATCCCAAATATCATATTTTCCGAAATGGCAATATGTTCTGCACACTCGGCAATAGACCAGGAATCTTCTTCTGCTTTAAAATTTAGCTGTGCCTCGGAGAGCCCTTTGAGGATTTTAGCCATCTCGTCTCGAGTATTTTCCAAATGGTCAACCGCCTTCTTGCGATCCTCATCTGAAAGTTTGGATGTATCCATGCTAAAGCTGAAAAGCAGCAAAGTCACTAAGGGTAAAATCAGTTTTTTCATTTGTGTTAGAGTTTAAATTAATTTTATAATGTATGAACTTCAATTCATAGACGATTTCCCAAACCTCCAATTGGACATTTGAAAAGTAATCTTTTAAGGAAATCTCAAAGTTAACGTAATTTCAACCCATAAAAGGGTGTGAATATGCCAAAGTGAATGTTGTTTTCTGCAAAATCAGCCGTTTTCTCCAGAAAAGGCATAAATATAATTTATGTTTTTATAATGTTTTAATATGAATTATCTATTATAAAGAGAGATGTTTCCTTACTTTTATAGAGGTTTAAAAATCAATAAAACACTATACGATCATGAGTAAAAATTCAAACGGCGAAAGCAAGTGCCCATTTATGAACGGAGCACTTAAGCACGGTGCCGGAGGTGGTACTTCCAACCGCGACTGGTGGCCAAATCAGTTGCGATTAAACATTCTTCGTCAAAATTCCTCTCTTTCCAATCCAATGGATCAGGATTTTGATTACGCTAAGGAATTCAAATCTTTGGATTTGGAAGCCGTAAAAAAAGACCTAGTTGACCTAATGACCGATTCTCAAGATTGGTGGCCTGCCGACTATGGACACTATGGACCATTCTTTATTCGTATGGCTTGGCATAGCGCAGGTACATACCGAATTGCAGATGGAAGAGGTGGAGCTGGTTCAGGTACTCAAAGGTTTGCACCGTTGAACAGTTGGCCGGATAATGCCAACCTTGACAAGGCGCGCTTATTACTTTGGCCTGTAAAACAGAAATATGGCAAGAAAATCTCTTGGGCAGATTTGATGATTCTTGCAGGAAACTGCGCTCTAGAATCTATGGGCTTTGAAACCTTTGGCTTTGCCGGAGGGCGTGAAGATGTTTGGGAACCTGAAGAAGATATCTACTGGGGAGCCGAAACTGAATGGCTGGGAGACAAACGTTATGAAGGTGACCGAGAACTGGAAAATCCTTTAGGGGCAGTTCAGATGGGGCTGATTTATGTCAATCCTGAAGGACCTAATGGAAATCCTGATCCCGTAGCCGCCGCCCACGACATTCGCGAAACTTTTGGCAGAATGGCTATGAACGATGAAGAAACTGTAGCATTGATCGCAGGTGGACATACTTTCGGAAAAACCCATGGCGCTGCCGATCCAGATAAATATGTAGAGCGGGAACCAGCTGCTGCTGGAATTACCGAGCAAAGTAAAGGCTGGAAAAACAATTTTGGGACAGGGAATGCCGGTGACACCATCACCAGTGGATTAGAGGGTGCTTGGACAACAACCCCAACCAAATGGAGCAACAATTTCTTTTGGAACTTGTTCGGCTACGAATGGGAATTAACTAAAAGTCCTGCCGGAGCTCACCAATGGATACCGAAACATGGAGCTGGCGCCAACAGTGTACCAGATGCACACGATTCCGGCAAAAGACATACACCCATAATGCTGACTACCGATTTATCCTTACGTGAGGATCCAGCTTATGAGAAAATCTCTAGACGTTTTCATGAAAACCCAGATGAGTTCGCTGATGCTTTTGCAAGAGCATGGTTTAAATTAACGCATCGTGATATGGGTCCAATTTCAAGATATTTGGGAACTGAGGTGCCTTCTGAAGAATTGATATGGCAAGATCCTGTTCCAACAGCAGACCATGAGCTAATATCAGATGAAGATGCTTCCGCCTTAAAGCAGAACATTTTGGCCTCCGGACTTTCTGTTTCTGAATTAGTCGGTACCGCATGGGCTTCCGCTTCAACATTTAGAGGTTCAGATAAAAGAGGTGGCGCCAACGGTGCCCGTATAAGACTTGCTCCACAAAAGGATTGGGAAGTGAACAACCCAGGGCAGCTTTCGAAGGTGTTGGATACTTTGGAGCGAATCCAAAACGAATTCAATAGTAACCAATCCGGGAAAAAGCAAGTTTCTTTGGCTGATTTAATTGTTCTTGCAGGCAATGCCGGTGTAGAACAGGCTGCCAAAAATGCTGGCAAAAATATCACCGTTCCTTTTGAACCAGGACGTGGAGATGCCACACAGGAGCAAACAGATGTTGAGTCATTTGCAGTGTTGGAGCCAAAAGCTGATGGGTTCCGAAACTATCTCAAGTCTAAGTACGCCGTTTCTTCCGAGGAACTGTTAATCGACAAAGCTCAATTAATGACATTGTCTGCTCCAGAAATGACCGTACTTCTTGGAGGACTTCGTGTGCTAGATGTAAATCATGAACAATCGCAACATGGTGTTTTCACAGAGCGTGCGGGATCACTTACTAACGATTATTTTGTGAACTTGTTGGATTTAAATACCAAGTGGGAGGCAACTTCTGACGAAGAAAATGCATTTGCTGGTCGTGACAGAGCCTCTGGTGAAGTTAAATGGGCTGGAACTCGTGTAGATTTGATCTTTGGATCAAATACCGAACTTAGAGCGATAGCTGAAGTTTATGGAAGTAATGATGCCCATGAGCGTTTTTTAAATGACTTCGTTGCAGCTTGGACTAAAGTAATGAACCTAGATCGTTTTGATTTAGCATAAAATAGAAAACGAAAATTAACGTAAAAGAACTGCCACTTCCTTCAAAAGTTGTGGCAGTTTTTTTATAACTTTCCGTAAGATTATGAGTAACAAGGAAGATTTCTTCAATGCAATTAGAAATGGTAATCTAGAAGCCACAACAAAACTACTAGAATCCGACAGCACATTGTTGGAAACTAAAGATGAAAGAGGTTCAACACCATTAATCTTGGCCACGTACTACAACCATAAAGACATTACTTCGCTACTATTGGATAAAAACCCAAATATTGATGCCGAGGATGGCTCTGGAAATACCGCTTTAATGGGGGTCTGTTTTAAAGGGTTTACAACTATTGCTGAACTTTTAATCAAGGCTGGTGCCAACATCAACCACATAAATGCGATGGGAGCCACTTGTCTTATCTATGCCACCACCTTCAACCGTATTGAAATAGCACAATTATTGTTGGAGCGCAAGGCAGATGTTTCAATTAAAGATGCAAGAGGTAATACGGCACTTGACCACGCCAAAATGCAAGGAACAAAACCCTTAATAGAACTGCTGCAGAAAAGCTAAGACCTGAATGGATTCAAAAGAACAACTCAACCTCATAAAACGTATAAAGGCAATTTCAGAAACCGGATTGGTGTATGCTCAAGATTTGTATGACCGAGAACGGTATGAAGAGCTTCAACAGATTAGCATTAAGCTCATGTCCAATATTGGAGATACATCAATTGAAGCTTTAGAAGAATTCTTTATCCCTCAAGATGATTACCCCACCCCTAAGGTTGATGTTAGAGGTTTTGTGTTGAATGAAAAGGATGAAATTTTGATGGCGAAAGAAAGTATAGATGGTAAATGGACCATTCCAGGAGGTTGGGCAGATATTGGAAGTACTCCTTCAGAAATTGCCATCAAAGAAGTAGAGGAAGAGACTGGAATTAAGGTTGAAGTAGTAAAGCTCCTCGCGGTATATGATAAACAGGTACATCCGCATCCGCCAGAGCCCTATTATATTTATAAATTGAATTTTTTCTGCAGGATAGTAGGAGGTGAACTTAAGCCGGGTTTTGATATGTTGGGAGCTGATTTTTTTGCCTTGGATAATCTCCCCGAACTTTCAGAAGAAAGAATTTTGGAAAGTCAATTGAACCATCTGTTCGAACTTTCCAAATCTTCTACAGCTGAAGTGTATTTTGATTAGTAAAAGCTATGAACCAAAAATTGAATCTAGCCCTAATTCAATCTCCTCTAATTTGGGAAAACCCTGGAGCGAATAGAACAATGTTCTCCGAAAAAATCGAGGCAATTTCTAGAGAGGTTGATCTTATAGTGCTTCCTGAAATGTTCACCACAGGGTTTACCATGAATCCTGGTCATATAGATGTGAATGAAGGCATTCGAACCATCGAATGGATGCAAAAGAAAGCAAAGGAAAAAGATATCGCAATAGTTGGCAGCATTGCCTTTTTCGAAGATGGGAAAAATTATAATCGCTTGGTTTTTGTCCATCCTAATGGGGAATTCCAATCCTATGACAAGAGGCACACATTTACCCTGGCAGGAGAGCATAAAGTGTATAAAGCCGGTGATTCGAAATTAACTATCGATTACAAGGGTTTCAAATTATTCCCTTTGATCTGCTACGATTTACGTTTTCCCGTTTGGGCAAGAAATGTGGAAAATTATGATGCCTTGCTTTATGTGGCCAATTGGCCTACTCCAAGAATTCAAGCTTGGGATACGCTTTTAAAAGCTAGAGCTATTGAAAACATGGCCTATTGTATTGGAGTGAACCGTGTCGGTTCTGATGGGTTGGGATATGAATACTCTGGACATTCTGCCGTGTATGATGTTTTAGGAAACCAAGTAGCCTACTCTGAAAAGGAAGAGGTTGTTTACGCAACCTTGGACAAAGAACATATTATTTCAACAAGGGAAAAACTTAAGTTTTTAGATGACAGGGATGCCTTTACTCTGAAATAACAAATAACTGTTCCAGTTCCCAATTCGCCCTGACGTCGATAACATCGGGATAGTAACTCACCTTTTCCGGTTGCATTTTATTGAGATAACTCCCAGTATCCCAAATCCCATTTCCATTTGCATCAAAGATTACCCGAATCATGTATTTGCTAGGTTCAAGATTATTGAATTCGAACGGTATCGGTTTATCAGTATAAATCTCTCGTTTAGTCTCTCCGGCTTCATCTGTTAGTTGTACAATCAGCGGATACGTGACCGCTCCACCAACATTCAACCTTAAATTGCCAAAATCTGCATAGCCTTGGGTGGAGAATCGATAGTTGAGCGAATCGTTTTGTATGCCAAAGAAATCGGTAACTGCCCCAGGCATCAATTCAAGAGAATAGCTTTGGTTGGGTTCAATGGAAAAATCAAAATCCACCTTATTCTGTACCGTATCCAAGGCAAAAGAAAAGGGAGAACTGATCGAGTCACTTATAAACAACGCGATTTTTGAAGAATCTACGCCTGTAATGGGAGTGCTCGCCAAAATGCTAAAGGTATCTTCAAATCCCAAATTTCTTGAAACACTTGTTCCCAATCTTAAAGAATCTAATGGTAGCTTTCTTGTCTTTACCGTAAAAGTATCAATGGACTCTCTATTCTTGTTGGCCACTGTAAAGATAATAGAGTCGATATCCGTTGGTGTCAGCCAATAATCCAAGGTGTCTTTTTCCCTATCCTTTAAGATTACCGTTTTTACAGAATCGGGAAGTGTGGTAAGAGCACTTATCTCAATATCCTTGTAATCTCCTTGGTAACCAAATATGATGTGATTCTTGGCAATATAACTAGGGACCGAAACACTATAATCTGGGAGTTCTTGAAAAAGATTGAGCAAATAGATTGAATCGGTCGGAAGGGAAATGGTATCCTGTAAAAAGCCAATTTTGTCCTGTCGCTGGTCAAATATATTGTTCTTGTTGATATCCTTTACCGCAATCAAAGCATATTCGCCCGCTTTTAGGTTTTTAAGTTCAAAAAAGGGTACACTATCCAAAGTATTGGTGATGTAGTTGGGTGGAGTTTTGTAAATGGTGGAGTCTGTATAGGCCGTATCCAATTCATAGAGCATTACACTTACAAATTCGTCGGCTTTCCTATTAAATGCATCTTTCACTGCACCGGACAACGTCAGTGAATCAATGTAATCTCCTGTGGAAAACACATAGCTCAAAAAACTATTCGGATTGCCCTCATTGTTATCGGTAATACTTTGTCCAAAATTAATGGTGTATGTAGTGTTTTCCCTTAAGGTATCCTTTATCACCACTTGTATATACTTACTGGCACCTCCTAAAGGAGTAACCTCCGGTGGATATTTTAACGGTGGAGAAACAATCATCTGATTTTGGACATCCTTGAGTTTGATGAACTCATCAAAATACAACCGAATTTCCTTTGCCTTAAAGTTTATCGAAAAATTCTCGGGCTCCGTTCGAATAAGGACAGGTGGAGTTTCATCTTTTGGTCCACCCGTTGGAGTTCCTCTTTTGGCACATTGCCAAAGCGCCAAAACCATTAGAAAAAGAAAGGAAAGACTCAACAGTTTTTTTAAGTACCGCATTGAAAAACAAGTGTAGGGCAAAGAAACAACTAATTTAAAAATTGAAACCAAGGATTTATACAATTTTAACCCTTGGGCACCACCGCCATGCTAAGCACAGAAATTGAAACGTTCCCTAGTGTATGTAATTTTTTTGCACAAGCTTCTATCGTTGCCCCAGTCGTAATCACATCGTCCACCAGTAAAATATGCTGAAAGTCTTTCTTTACAGTAGTATTTACCTCAAAAACCTCCTGAGCATTTTCCCAGCGTAAAAGCCGGCCTTTTTTGGTCTGTGTTTTGGTATTGTTCACCTTTACTAGAATATCATCTCGATATTCAGCTTCAAGGGCATTTGAAATCCGTTTTGCAAACAAAGTCACCTGATTATATCCTCGTTTCTTTCGCTTTTTGACATGAAGTGGAACAGGTACAACTACATCGACCGACTTAAGGTCCTTTTCGTTTTCCATAAAAGCGCCACACCAGTCACCTAAAAACGCACCAACTCCTTCTTGATTTTTGTATTTTAAATAGTGTAGTAGCTGTTTTACAATCCCATTTTTGGTAAAAAACAGGAAAGAAGCTGCTTTTTTTATAGGAATCCTCCCATAAAATACACGGTCTACGGGGTTTTCATCAGAGAAGTTATAATCGGTGAGTGGCATTTCATGTCGACAAACGGCACACAAAATGTTTTCTCCTCTGGATAATTGCGCATTACATCCAAAACATACCCTTGGCAATAGGATGTTGTTAATCTCGTTTAGTATCTTAGCCAACTTATCGATCAAGTCTTATACGCATTACTGAAGCCCAATTGACCCCCATGAATGCCCAAGATAACAATTTCAACTACAAGATTATCTTTGCAGCGCTTGTCGCAGTAATCGTAGGCATTCTTATCGCTTTCTATTATAGTTATGCCCAATCCAAAAATCAAATGACATTTTTGGAGCAGGAAAAATCGCTTTTGGTTAAGGATTTAACACTTATGAAAGCCGAAGTAGATCGTTTGTCGGGTTTAAATGAAGTGAATGAAATTGAGCTGCAGACCTCCCGTTTTAGGGTGCAACAGTTATTGGATTCTGTTGGTAGATTGAACTTTAGCCTTACCAAACTAAAAGAGACCCGAAAAGAGCTCCGTATGTTGGAAATCGGGTTCGATAGTCTTAAACTTAAAAACAACTTTTTACGATATAACAATAGCTTGCTGGCCAACCGGTTTGAAGAGACCCGAAAGCAATTGGAAGATGCCAGAGGTAGGGCAAGTTCTATGGAACAGGCTGAATCTTTATTGCGCGAGACCAATAAAGAATTGGCTAGGGAATTAAAAATTAAAAGTTATCTAAAGCTTCAAGATGCTGAAGGTAGTGGTTTTCGACTCCGTGCCGGAAGACCTTTAAAAACCAACAAAGCCTCCACCATAGAAAAGCTTAGGGGTTGTGTCACCATTTTAGCAAATCCTGGAGAAGAAGGTGATGTTAAAGTCCTATATCTTCAATTCTTGGACCCCAATATGGCGGTTATCGAAGATAATGCAACTACCATTTCCGTAAGTGGGAACACGTATAGCAAGAAGGTGGAAATAATCTATACCGGAAAGGAAATTAGTGTTTGTGACGCAATTACCGTTCCCGAAGCTTCGCTTTCCGAAGGAATTTACACCCTTAATGTATTTGAGGACGAAAGATTATTGGCTTCTACTGAATTTCAACTAAAATAGCGCTTTTCTTTTTGGGCAAAATTCTATTTTTGCGCAATGGCAAATCAAGAAGACATTTTTAAGAAGGTAATCTCCCATGCAAAGGAATACGGTTATGTATTCCAATCCAGTGAGATTTATGACGGACTGAGTGCTGTGTATGACTATGCACAGAACGGAGTAGAGCTAAAAAAGAACATTCGCGAATATTGGTGGCAAGCCATGGTGCAATTGAACGACAACATCGTTGGAATTGACGCGGCCATTTTTATGCACCCCACCACCTGGAAAGCTTCTGGACATGTAGATGCTTTTAACGACCCCCTGATTGATAATAAAGATTCCAAAAAAAGATATCGTGCCGATGTTTTGGTCGAAGACCATGTCGCCAAAATTGAGGCTAAAATAGATAAGGAAGTCAAGAAAGCTGCCAAACGTTTTGGAGACAGTTTTGACAAAGAGCAATTCTTGGCTACTAACCAACGTGTTCTGGATTATAAGGCTAAAGGTGATGGAATCCTGAAACGTTTGGGCAAATCATTGGAAAACGAAGATTTGGCTGATGTAAAGGCATTGATTGAAGAGTTAGAAATTGCCTGTCCACTTTCCGGATCTAAAAATTGGACGGACGTTAAGCAATTCAATTTAATGTTCGGAACCAAATTGGGTGCTTCAGCAGATTCTGCCATGGATTTATATTTAAGGCCAGAGACCGCTCAAGGGATCTTTGTCAACTTCTTGAATGTGCAGAAAACAGGACGAATGAAAATCCCGTTTGGAATTGCCCAGACTGGAAAAGCCTTTCGTAATGAAATAGTAGCCCGTCAATTTATCTTCCGAATGCGGGAGTTTGAACAGATGGAAATGCAATATTTCATCAAACCTGGAACGCAGCAGGAGTGGTATGAAAAATGGAAAGAAAAGCGATTGAACTGGCACCTTTCTTTAGGAATGGGTAAAGACAATTATCGTTTTCATGATCATGAAAAACTAGCACACTATGCCGACGCGGCAGCCGACATTGAATTCAAGTTTCCGTTCGGATTCAAGGAATTGGAGGGTATCCATTCCCGTACCGATTTCGATTTAAGTCAACACGAAGAATTTTCAGGTAAGAAATTACAATATTTCGACCCCGAGGAAAATAAAAGTTATGTGCCTTACGTACTCGAAACTTCGATTGGTTTAGATCGAATGTTCTTGGCTGTTTTTTCAAACTCATTAAAAGAGGAAGAATTGGAAAACGGTACGACGCGAACTGTGCTTAAACTCCCAGCGGTGTTAGCGCCGACCAAAGCAGCGGTGTTGCCATTATTAAAACGAGATGGCCTGCCAGAAGTAGCTCACAAACTCATTGATGATTTAAAATGGGATTTTAATGTAAGCTATGATGAAAAGGATGCTGTTGGCCGTCGTTACCGACGTCAAGATGCAGCAGGTACGCCTTTCTGTATTACGGTCGACCATCAAACTTTGGAGGATGATACCGTTACCATCCGTCATCGCGATACCATGGAACAACAACGTGTGAAGCTTACGGAAGTCAAAGGAATCATTTCAAAAGAAGTTGACATGCGCTATTGGTTACAGCGTATCTAATTTCTAGGATTTAGAACAGACCCGTTATCTCACCATCATCGTTTACATCAATCCCTTCTGATGATGGATGGGCCGGTAAGCCCGGCATTCGCATAATGTCACCAGTTATCGGGACCAAAAATCCGGCTCCAACAGCAATTTCGATTTCCCGAACGGTAATGATGAAGTCTTTTGGGCGCCCAAGCAACTTGGGATTATCCGATAGCGACTTTTGGGTTTTTGCAATACAAACTGGTAGATGATCCAATCCTAAATTGGAAATTTTTCGCAAATGTGCTTTCGCTTTGGAAGTGTAATCTACATGTTCCGCTCCATAAATTTCAGTGGCAATGGTTGCAATTTTGTCCATAACACTGGATTCCCAACTGTATAAAGGCGTAAAATCTGAAGCATTAGATTCCACAATATCAATGACATGTTGCGCCAACTCCTCAGCACCTTCTCCACCTTTGGCCCAAACTTCGGCTAAGGCCACACGAACACCTTTGGATGCTGCCAATTCTTTTATCGTGGCAATTTCCTCATCCGTATCGGTTACGAATCTGTTGATGGAAATAACAGGAACCACGTTGAACTTGGCTATATTTTCCAAATGTTTTTCCAGATTGGGTAATCCTTTTTTAAGGGCCTCTACATTCGGTTCGGTCAACGACTTTAAATCTGCTCCTCCATGATATTTTAATGCACGAATAGTTGCGGTGAGTACAACGGCCTTTGGTTTGAGTCCTGCGCTTTGACATTTGATATCAAAAAATTTTTCCGCGCCCAGATCAAATCCAAAACCAGCTTCCGTAACGGTATAGTCGGAATAGGTCATCCCCATTCGGGTTGCAATCACTGAATTCGTGCCCTGTGCAATATTGGCAAATGGTCCACCATGAATAATGGCAGGATTTCCTTCCATGGTCTGTACAAGATTCGGTTTTATGGCATCCTTTAAAAGGGCTGCCATTGCTCCTTCTGCATTTAGGTCCCGTGCATAAATAGGTTCCTTGTCAAAAGTATATCCGATGAAAATGCTCCCCAGCCTTTTTTTCAAGTCACTTAGGTTTTCTGCCAGGCAAAGAATCGCCATAATTTCTGAAGCAGCGGTAATGTCAAAACCTGTTTCCCTGGGAATCCCTGAAGTAGTTCCGCCCAAACCTACAATTACATGGCGCAGCGAACGGTCGTTCATATCCATTACACGTTTCCAACCGATGGTCCTAGGATCTAATCGCAATGACCTTGTTTTGCTTTGAATATTGTTGTCGATAACCGCGGAGAGTAGATTATGTGCTTTTTCAATAGCCGCAAAATCTCCTGTAAAATGCAAATTGATATCCTCCATGGGAAGCACTTGGGAATGTCCACCTCCGGTGGCGCCGCCTTTAATCCCAAAAACGGGGCCCAATGAAGGTTCGCGAAGTACCACAGTTGTTTTCTTCCCCAACCGATTTAAACCCTCAGTTAAACCAATAGACATAGTGGTCTTACCCTCACCTGCAGGTGTCGGAGAAATAGCGGATACTAAAATAAGGTTGCTCTTCTCTGCCCTTTTCTTATCGATGGCGTTCAAAGGTAGTTTGGCCTTGTGCTTGCCATACATTTCTATGGAATCGGAGTCGATTCCAAATTTTTCAGCAATGTTCGAAATAGGTTGTAGGGTAACACCTTTGGCAATTTCCAAATCGGTCATAGGTTGTTGTTTTGAATTAGTCGGAACGGAATAGTAATTCTCCGTATTAGTCTGTACAATATACTACAATCAGGACAGTTTTCAAGCTCGTTTTCGGGCCCTTTTTTGTTTAAAATAGGCCTTGTCCGCAATGTAAATGGTCTTCTTTACTTGGCAGAATATTTTGCTTTGGTCCTTATTGGTGAGATTCGTTGTTTTTACGATTTCCAATTCATTTTGTTGGGTCACTTTGGCTTTGATTTCCTCCAGCTCTTCCAATGTATATTGGAACTCTGCATAGAGGGTTTCCTTGGCAGGGCGTTTAAAGAAAACCTCTGCAGATTTATCCCAAACCACATAATCCGAACCCAACAGATTCATAAGTTGTACCATAGGTATAGGATCAGCGGCTGAAAACATACTGCCTCCAAAAATGGTGTTCACGTAGTTCCGGTTTTTATAGCTAATGGGAAGTTTCATCGTAACAGTCATCAAATCTTCCGAAACAAAAGTGATTCTGCCCGTACTTCGTCGATACATGGGTGACAGATTGAATCCATATTTGAACAAGACGTTCTTTTTAAAAAACTTGGCACTGTAATTCGCTATGGTCTGATACATGGACATAGTCTGCTAGTTTGTGGGGTCAGGGTTATAGGTATAGTGCCCGATTATCTTAAAATCGAAAAGAATGTCTTCCATCACCTGCCCACGACCGATGTTGTGTACAATCAAATGTCGTTTTCCGTCGCGGGATTTTTCATCTACTACAATACCGATATGGGTAATGGCACCTCCCAAATTCCAACAAACGATATCTCCAGGAAGGTAGTCCTTGGCTTGGCTTGTAATCGGTTTTTCAGCTCCTTGACGTTTAAAATAGGTCATAAGGTTTGGCACACGACGATGATCTATGTTGATATCGGTTCGAGAAAGACCCCAAATCTTCGGATAGATGCTGAAGTTGGCCTTCATATCCATGTGCACTTCTTTTTGCAGATCAATTCCTACTTTTCGGTAGGCCCGAATGACCACATCGGTACAGACGCCCTTACCTTCTGGCACATCACCATTGGGGTAGGGAATGGAAAAATAACTGCCATCGTAAGTCACTTGTTGTTGCGTGAGTTCAAGTGCAGCCTTTACCAAATTTGAGGAAGACGCATCGGTTTGCGACCAAGTGAATTCATGCATCAACAAAACAAGAATAACTAAACGATAGGCCTTCTGCATTGGACTAAGATAAGAAGCTGATTAGAAAAGCAAGCGCTTTTAACGAAGGCTTATGAACCACTACAACCCTAAACTGGGCAGATGCTTTACCTTATGGTATTGCAAAGTGGTTCGAATACAATTTTTGAGCTCTTCCACAGGGAGTTTATCCTCCAGTTTAAACACGATGGCCCGATTGCCCTCATAGTTGAACGTGTTTCCGTAGACCATTTTAAATGTGGAAACCAGCATGCTGCTACATTGAAAATAGAACGCATACTGGCTGGGTTTTTTGGCCTTCCAGTCCATTCGAAGCGTACTGCCTTTTGGTGCTATGTAACTAGGTTCGCCCCATTTTAGGGTTTCTTCGAGCTTGGTGATCTCTGGAGTTTCTTGTGCCACTTCCAAGACCAATTGTCGTAGCTTTTTCATTTGCTCCTGTACGGTGTCAGGATAATTTTTAAAAACAGTGGTGACCTCAGGGTTGGAATGTAACTGGAGGTTTTCATGAGACCTAATCCATTTCTAGATACGCTACCAATTGGGCAACCCCATTTGTATTGCTGATCTTGATTTTGCGCTCTTTTATAAAGGCTTTGCCCAAACTTTTCTTGTCGTTGTACAGTTTTAGTAATTGGTTCAGGTTTTTAAATTGGTTAAGCTCGCCATCTTTCTTAATCCAATAATGTTGATAAGGTTTGGTTTTGTAACCGCTGGGGAGTGCTAGTTCATAGGCAGTTCCCTGAATAGCCACCTGCGAATAGGATATGTTAGACGATGTCTGGGACGTCTGCCCAAAAGCACCTACATTTCCTGGATATTTAATATCACATTTATATTGTATATACAAATCATAATCTGATTGATGTGCCAACTCGACAAACATCTCGTTCAACCTAAAAAACTTTCTACCTCTAATATAAACAGTATCTACCTGAGGTAATTCTCCATCAGCAATCGCTCTTTTCCCCTGAGCATCTTCAAAAACCACCTCTTCAAGCAATGAATGATAATTGAGCATAGCTGCTTTCTTTTCCCCTGATTTCATCAATACATAGCCTGCGGAAAATTCGGGAAATACGTAGTGTGTAAATTCTATGGTTTGGGTTTGGGCATATGTTGCAAAGGACAGGCAAAAGGCCAACATGTAAAAAATGGGTTTCATATTATGGTTTTTGATTGTATGAAGCACTAAGTTAGTCAAAACCCGTGTTACATTTCTCCTTGGTTTAGTTTTATACGGTACATACCGCTCTCCGATTTTACAAACCCCAATTTGGTATATAAACTGATGGCGCTTTGCCTATGGTTGCCGGTAAAGAGCAATACCTCCGTTAGCCCTTTTTGTTCAGCTATGCTAAGCAGTTGCTCCATAAGTTTACGGCCGAGGCCCTTGCCGCGTGCGTTGACATCTACCACCACATCTTCTACCAAACCTTTACTGCCCGAAAGTACACTGTAAGTAACCATGGAGGCCATACCGATAATTTGTTTGCCCTCTTGGCAATACACCAAGCTCAACTGGTCCGTATTGGTCATCATCTTAGCCAAGGGATTGAGCCTTATATCAGGATTTAGCTGCTTAAACAGGTTCACCATTTGATTTTCCATGTCTGTGGTCAAGTCTTCTGGGATAAGGCGTTTGATGGTCATTTTTTGACTTTTCTATTCTAAAAATACCACTAATAGATAATAACACCTGGAAGTTTTGAAAAGATTGAGATGTAGATTCTGGCAAATACCTGAAAGGGGCAATGTTATTGCCTGTTTATTCATCCGGTGTCTTTCCCATTTCGTTCAAAATCCCTTCCATTTTTAAATGGGTAATTATAGGTTCCTGGGCCATTCGCACCAGGGTAATATGGTCAAAAGAAAGGGAGTCTGTTGGATTTTGTCCACCTCCCGTTGTGCCCAAAATGGTATAGTTTTGACCATGCCGTTCGCGATATGAAAAGGAATGAAAATGTCCGTTGATCACGGTATAGGAGCGATCGGCCAAGACGGTCTCCAATGGTCCCAAGCCTTTATTGTCTTCACGCATCCATAGCGGTTTATGCATCAACACAAAAGTCCATCTTACCTCTGGATATTTTTGTAACACCTCAGTAAAGTAGTCTAGTTGAGCTGTGTTCATTCCACCCACTCTGCGCTCTTGCATATGAAAGTATTCGGTTTCCTCGAATTCACCTTCCACTGCTCCGTCAAGCACTTTAATAGCCTCGGCCCTGGCCTTATAGATCTGCAGCATACGTTCTTCCACATAATCTTCGGAGTCCAACATCAAGAACAGGACATTTTCATACACAAAATGGTAGTAACGAGGCCCCAATCGATTTTTCCAAAACTTGCGCATGGCAGGGTTGGTAAGATCGTGATTGCCACCCAAATAAAAGAAAGGCATGTTCAACTTGGCGGTGCGTGCGTCAAAAGAGTCCCATTCTTTGGTGAGTTGTTGGGTGTCTTCGGTTCCACCATCGATTAAATCGCCAACGCTGAGCACAAAAGTCGGATCCAAACGGTTCAATTGGGCCACAGCTGTACTATACACACCTTCGCGTTCCCCACCATTAAGATCAGAGATAATCCCAAAGGTGAAATCTTCTTCCTCTAATTCAAATTCATCACTGGTCCAGGGAGTAGGGCCTTCGGTAATATCGTGTTCAAATTTAGGTTGGGGAACAGGTGCGGGATTGGTTTTGCAGCCAACCAAGCAAAGTAGTGCAAGGCCAAAGGTCAGAGAAGTTTTCATGTTTGTTTTGGTTTTGGATTGACGTATATAAACCTAGCCAATAAAGCAAGGATATGCAACAAAGAATGAATTGTTTGACCAGAATGGTATTTCGACATCTCGCTATTAATCATTACTTTATTGGACTCAATCAATTTTTTTAGTATGAAAATCCGAATATTCTCTGCCCTCGTCATCGTATTTCTTTGCCTCCAAACCACCTATGCCCAAGAAGAGGTGTATGAGTTCCGAACTTATGAACTCGAATTTTTTAGATCAGCGGATGTGCTGCATAACTATTTTAAGGATGCTTTGATTCCTGCTTTGAACAGGCAAGGCATTGAAAATGTTGGTGCATTTGAAGAAGTCGGTGATGCTTTGCCTAAAAAGATATATTTGCTGATTGCCTATGCCAATATTCAAGCATTTCAAGACAGCCAGGATGCATTGGCCCAAGATACGCAGTACCTAAAGAATGCGCATGATTATTTAGTGGCAGGAGATGATGTTATTCCATATAAGCGCATATCCACAAGTCTTATCCGGTCGTCCACAGGATTTCCAAAAATGGTGAAGCCCAATGATGAGGCAAACCTTTTTGAGCTAAGAATCTATGAAAGTGCCAACGAGGACGCCTTGCGAAGAAAGGTAAAGATGTTTAATGACGCGGAGTTTCCCATTTTTGCGGATGCAGGACTTCCCATGCTATTTTTTGGAGTCAATATTGCAGGGGAGCAGATGCCCTGTCTTACCTATATGCTTGCACTAAAAGATATGGAAGCGCATGCCGAAGGTTGGTCCAAGTTTATTGTGCATCCTGAATGGCTTCGGATCATAAAGGTGGAGGAATATGCCAAATCCATGAACGATATTACCCGTGTTTTTCTTAAACCATTACCTTATTCGAAGCTTTAGGATATGAAGTGTGCTCATGGTTGGTAAAAAGTAGCCCCGGCAAGAATAGGATTTCTGCCTTAGCATCCTAATTTAAAAAGGTTTTCAATGTTGACGATTTGTGAACTTTTTTGGTGATTTTCCCTTAATTCTTGTTGGGATAGTTTCATTTCATCTTCGCTAATTTGACCCAACACAAAGCTCAAGGTGTTTCGTTGTGTCCTTTGGTTCTGTGATTGGATGATCTCCGCATTTTTTTCTTGGTTCCACCCATTGGGGTAATGTGAGCTTGAAATTGTAAAATCTGATATTGCGGCAGGAAGTTACTACAAGTAAAATGTCAGATTTGCATTATCTAAACTTGGATTTAAGCAAAAATTTTATCCATAAACGTAAGGGCGTTGTTCTAATCTATAAACATTAACTCATTCCTTTTAAATGAAATGAATGTTTTTTGTTTAGAGAGTATCGGATAACCAATAAGTCCATCCAAGCTAACATTATAGCTTTTATTCAGGTGCGAGATGTCACCAAATAACGTGGGTGAGTCCTTAAAATCTTTATCCCCAATTTTTATTGTTTTTATCTGTCCTTTTTTGACCGTTTTAGGGTTATCGCCAGCTCCTACTAGCTCTTCGATTATAATGTTAGCAACTTCTTCCTCCAAAGTATTGAACAAGCCTTTGTTTATAAGATTGGATTCAGCACCAGAATCTATGCCTAGCTTTAATTCTTTTCTACCAATCACTGCCGTTATGGTTGGAATGTGTCTTTCCATTTTAAAAGAAACAATTTTTAATTGGCTGTTCGCTAGTTCAACCTTCAAGTACTCTTCAAAATGCTCTGGATCAACAAGTGTTAACATCTGGTTGCCATAATCAAAAAGTATATCATAATTTTTTATCAACTCGTACCCTATAAGTCCATAAATTTCATACTCTAATTCCTCTTCTAAATGACTTAAGTTTAAAGTAATAACCTTTTGATTATTTAATTGAATGCCCACGAAATCGAGTTGTTCCACTTCCTCAATATCCATTCCGTTTATATTTCCGCTTACGCCTGTTGAAGAAGATATGGACCTAGGAGAGGTGCCCTTTATTGACAAGTATTTTGAATTGACAATTACTCTTGGAGCCCCGCTATCCAATAAAAACTTCCTTTTCTTTCCATTTAATAGTACATCGACGGCAATAAGTTTACCTGCCATCTCAAATGGGATTTCGATAACCTTATGAGCACTTCTCTCTATTTTACTTTCTTGCTCTAATCTTTTGACTTCCATTTTAAAAAGATGGAGGTCTTTTAATAAGTTGTTTGCATTAAAAATGAAGATAGCTTCCTTTACTCCCATTTTTTGATACGCTATGCTGTATTTTAGTTTAAGTTCATCCTCAGACCTGATTTGGTCTATTTCTTCATGGGATATTACCGTTTCTCCCATTTGGGAAAGAAGTTTGTTTAATACCAACTTTGCCACACTGCCCTGTTGACCAGCTATTGTAAAGTCGTTCGCGAGCAATGGGATTAACTTATCCGCAGAATTATTATTAATTGATTGAATTGTTTGTTCGATAACTTTTCTGCATTCCGTAATGTCTTGGGCAAAAGTTAATTGAGATAGAATGAACAATACTAGAAAAAAAAAGGACCTCATCTCGATATTCGGATTTTTACGTTTTATTTGAACTTGAACATCCCATTATTGTTAATAACAAGCAAATAGAACATAATTCTATTATTTTTTTCATGACATATTTATTTCACCGTTGGGTGTTATGATGAAGGGTTTTTACTCAAACCCTTCTTTAAGAAAAACATCACCTTGATTTACAGCAGCCATAGTCCCTTTAGAATTGGATATAAAAAGAATGTTCTCTCCTCTTAAATTTTTAAATTCAACTCGTATTGATTCATCGTTCGATGATGGGCTAGCAATAGCTTCACTAATGCCCAATTTGGCTTTAATGTTTCCTTTGCCATCTGTTGTTATAATTAAATCCCCAAGATGCTTGTTTCTATAAATTCCTATATAATTGTCAAAATCGTGCATTAAAGTCCAACTGCGCTTGGCCATCCTTTCTTGACCTTTTCTATAACCTGCTTGTAATTCGGCAGCTCTTTCTACAACCTCATTTACTTTATCGGAATATTCTGAAGCAGAATTGATATTGCCCAACATTAAATCATAAATAAAAGACGTAACTAAATCTGAAACGTTATCTCCCAGATGGTTCTCATTGGTTAAAGTAACAACTCCCATCTTTTCTTTAGGCAAGAATGACATATAAGAACGAAAACCATCATAACTACCACCATGATAATTCACAACTTTATCATCAAACAAACCTGTATGCCAGCCTAACCCATAGCCCTCTGACTTGAAAAGATATTTTCTTCCATTGGTTTTAACATTTGGTTTAATAGATGTTTGAATGATTTCTTTTTTAAAAAGAATCTTATTATCTAATGCACCTTCATGTAAATACAACAGCAAGTACTTTTCCATGTCTTGAATAGAAGAAATCATACCACCAGCAGCCTGAAAAGTATCATCATTTTTTTGCGTTGAAACTTCTCTTGGCAGTTCTTCATCATTAATTGATGCATAGGGAATCGCTAAATTCCAGTGTTTCTTTCTAGCTTCTGAAATATTTGCACTTGTATGTTTCATTTTAAGTGGCTTAAATATTTCTTTCTTTAATAAATCCTTCCATGACAAACCAAACTCATCTTTAAGGATTAAATCAAATACATTATATCCAAAGTTATCGTAACGATATTTTTTGTTGCTTCGAGCTTCAGTTTTTACTTCTAAAAGTTTATACATATGCTCGTAATCATATTCTCCAATACTTGCAAACTTCGCAGTCAAGTAAGCGTTTTCAATACCACTGGTGTGGGAAAGTAAATCTCTGATGGTAACGCCCTCAAAAAGAGACCTATCTTTAAAGTCTTTTATAGGTTTATAGTCTACAATTGGCTCGTCTAAATCTATAATACCATCAGCATCTAATTTGGCAGCCAGCAGCCCTACAAATGACTTTGTCATTGAGGCAATGTAATATGACGTTTCTGGAGTTGCTTTGGTTTTTGCTTCAACATTAGAATACCCATAAGATTTCATAAAAAAAGGCTTTCCATCTTTCTGCACCGAAATTGATAGACTTGGTATTTCTTTGATTTTTTGAAGTGTGCTTGTAATAAAGTCATCTATAATCTCCTTTTGATTGTTGTCTTGACTGTAACTATTACTAAACAGTAGTACTGTTAGCAAGCAGGTAATTACTTTTTTCATTTTAAAATTGTTTGTGTTTTTTAATCTATGATTTGCCTTAATAATCCAAATACCATTTATAATTTGTATTTGCATCATAGATTTGGGCATCAAAATGATTTTTAAGTTTGATGTCGAAATAAAACTCTTCCAATCGTTTTTTGCCTTCTACGTAAAAAGTAACTTTTTGCTCCACAAACCCTTGCCCAAGTGGCTTAAAGTTGTCATAAACCACATCCACGGTTTTATCATCATCAGTCGTGTAAATTCTTCGCATACAATAAAAGTTATTGGCATGTAACCAAATTTGGTTCTTTTCATTGCCAATCACATAGACGGCTTGTTCCTTGAATTTGTCTTTGCGAAATGCATTGGTATCATAGCCATACTTTTGCAGTTTATCCAAAGACTCTTCCAATGAAATAAAGTACAGTCCTCCTTTAAAGACTAGATGGGCGGCTGGTTTTGCAATTTTGCTAAAAAGAGTATCCTGTCTAAAATTATATGTAGAATCGTTTCTGTAAATGGTATAAATATTTTCTTTAATATCTCTATCAATTCTAAAATGATAGGGGTAACTAACCGATTCGTACCAAACCGTCGAATCGGTTTGCTGTCCATTTTCATCAAATCGTAAAGTGTGTTGCTTAAAGGTGAAGTTTTTATACCATGAATTATCATTTTTAATCTTCATTGCCCTGAAAAGGTCTTTGGTATTATTAAGCTCAACTTCTTTGTTCTTACAAGATGAAAGTGTATATCCAAAAAGAACTAATAGTAGTAGATTGGCTAAAAAAGGTTTATAGATTTCCATGATTCTTAATTCTTAGGTAAGTATTTTTCCGGTATAGGATTCTCTTCAGATTCTTGGGTAAAATAAATGTTCATGACAACCCATCTTTTACCGGTATACATCAATTGCATGCTATTAATACCTCGCATAAAGGGTTCCGTATCATCTTTACTATTAAAACATTCGTAGGTGGAAAAAACATGAGCTATTTGTCCAAACCGTTCAGTCACTCTGTGCAACTCATTTTCAAAAAATCCGTTTTCCAGCATCCATTTTAATGATTTATCAACATAATCGTCCATAGTTACATATCGTGCACCATAATTGCCATTCTTTCGTTTTCCAGAGGCAATAAATTTTGCTTCTGGATGAAATAAATAGCGAAGCAGCTCATCATTTCTTTGTTGCCCTTTAGGTCCTGAAATGACTTCATACAAAGTTTTAACGGTGCTGTCCAAAGTGGCTACCTTGCTTTTATATTTTTTATCCGCAACCTCATAATCTTCTTTATTGTTTTGCGCTATGGTTATAAAACTCACAGATATTAAAAGGAGGAATGGAATTGATTTCTTCATGTTTGTTTCTTTTGGTAGTTATATGCTCACACATTAGTGTTTCTTATCTTCTCTTTTTTTGAATTCCCAAAACACGTTTATAATTTTCCAGTTCCCATCTTGTTTTACAAGATGAATATTTTCGGTCCATTTAAGTCTCGGGTATCCGGTTTTTAGACTAGCACTAGCCATATCTCCATAGACGATAATGTTTTCGACAATATTTTGTTGATGTTCTATGTCAAATTTTGGCTTCGTTAACATAAGTTCTTTTAATTTCTCTGGCGGAAAATCCTCACTTAACGTACCGTCAGGATTTAGGCCTCTTTTCGCTAGTCTCGGATGCAACGATGCATTCATCGCATCAAAATTGTTTTCAAAAAAATTTTCTATGTAGTTTAAAATTGATTTTTCGATGGCGGTGTTCTCATCCATTGTCAATTGAGCATGAGAATCTATAACAGAAATTAATGCGATGATTATGATAAATACTTTTTTCATTGTTGAGGGTTTAATTTTTCGAATTAATTTTATTAACATTATTGCTGTCGGGTTACAAATACTGATAAACTTTTCTTTTTTCCTGAAAAGATTTGATAGTTTCCAAATTGGAACCTGTGCCCAATTTTAAGGGAGCAGTTTTTAATGAGGCTTAATCAATCAAAAAATAATCAATACATCAAAACTTAACTCCCTTGGGATTGAGCCTTCCCATACAAAATCAAAAAACAAATACAAATACTTTTTTTAAAACTCATCTTCATTAATTGATGAGTTTTTTCATCCACTTTATACTATGTTCAGCTACTCTCGGACTGTATTTTGTTTTTAGAGCCTGATTATATGTACCATTAGTAAGCGCCTTAATATTTTCAGCCATACTGGAGAACTCTAAAAAAACATGATCTGTCTTAGGGATGATCTTGAACGTAGCATTTCCTTTGTTCGCATTTACATTTGATGCTATTAATTTGGCGTATTTGGAATTGATTGCCTGGACATCGTACTCGCCATGCATTACAAATACATTTGTTGAAACGTTGGACCATTCTTTTGGTATATCAACATCCCCTAAGGTTTGCCAAAATGTATAATGTCGAGCGAGATAATATCCCTTTTTTAATCCTTCTACGATGCGTTGATTATTCAAATAATCGCTGTACAAAGGATTATTGATCATCTCTGTATTGGACTTTTTATTCATCATCAAATCGGTGAGAAAAGGAAAACTCTGTTTGGAGTTTTCCGTCACTTGTTCTCTTGTTGACCCAAACAGTATTTGTTGCTCTGTAACAACATCTTTCATGTAATCGTACCATTTTTTGCCCACGGTGCCGAAAACCAATACTCCTTTCGGACTTATTTGCTGCGCCAAAATCGGTGCAATTATTCCACCCATAGAATGTCCGAACAGAAAGACATTGTCAGAATCTATTTTACTGTTCTTCCAGAGATTACTATAGGCAACTGAAAATGCTTTAAGCTCTTGCGGAAAATCAATTTCAGCACACCCAAGTTTACAATCGCTATCTCCTAAACCTGGTTTTTCAACTAAATAAACTGCAAATCCATTTTTTATCCAATCGTTGATTAATTTTTTCATTGGCATAAATGGCTGATACTCTATAGACTGGCAGGTATACCCTTGAAGATAAAACACAACGGGCGGATTTTCTATGCCTTTTGGCCTATATAGTATGGAACGTAGCATATTATCTTTATAACTTACCTCATCATAATCTATATGGACATCAGGGTGTGTCTCCTTAGGTCTCATTAAAGCTTTGCCTTTATAAAATTTGGCTTGTTTATTTTCCAATACCGAGACTTCTACGCCATCACCTGCTCTTAACGGTTTGCTTAAAACTCTGTTTATATCTTCACGGGAGTTGATCTTTATGCCGTTTAGTTCTTGAACTATTGCTCCCGCAGTAATTCCAATTTCATTAAAAGTGCCATCGGGCCTAACTGCAGAAACATACAGGCCTTCTTTGGCTATTTTTTTCTTTTGAGTCTCTGTTAATGGTTTGAACGCAGCACCCAAAAAAGCTCTTCGTTTTAAGTTTTGACACAAAGCTGGATTGCTAGCAAAGAACAAGAGCCCCATTAAAAGGGTTGTCAACCTGGGAACAATAATGTTTTGCACGCTGATGTAGTTTGCGAACAAAAAAAAACTATATGGATATTTTTTTTGGGGTAAAAGTTGCTAATCCAAATAGGGTATAGCTTGTTTTTTTAGCGCTTTTCGCAGGTTTTTTTCATCAGAGAAACCTACTAAGTCGCATGTTTCCCTGAAAGAATAGTCCTTATTTAGCAATTCCTGGGCCTTCTCCAGTCTCAATTTTAAAATGTATTGGTATGGAGATTTATCGTAGTAGGCCTTGAAGGATCTAAGGAAGTGGTATTTGGATAAAAAAACATTTTTTGCTAATTCGTCTATGTTTATCCTTTTGGTGTAATTATCATCAATAAAATCCTTTGCATTGGCAATTCTTCTGTATAATTCAACTTTAGTGGATTTTTTAATAGACGTTAAATTTTTCAATTTTCGTTGTAACTCCAATTGGTCGATGGCTAAGCATTCTATTAGTACTGTATAAAACGAATCAAAATCAATGTCCTTTTTTCGGTTATGATCTTTTATTATATATGGGATGTTTCTGCTTAAAAAATTGCCCAATCTATTTTCCTTAAAAGAAAAAGTGTTTTCTAAAATATTAAAATCTTTTTCAATAAATGGGTTGGTCAATAAATCTTCACAGGATGCATTCCCGAATCTAAATATATCATGTACTAAATGATGTTTAGGAAAAATACAAATACCATCAACTCCATTTTTATCGTCAATTGTTAGGTCAAGGTTTGAGGCTCTATCAACAATGAGGTATTTGTCGATTCCCAGTTTGTACCTATTCCCATTTACTTTATAGTCTTCAATTCCAGAAAGGACTATTTTAACAGATAGGTCATCCGTTTTCTTGGAAAAGCTGGAATGCGTAGAACTGGAACAAATGAACTTTCCATGCTCATTTTTTTCCGAGATATTCTTGAGTCTTATCATTCAAATTATTGAATAGATTGTCTTGAAGTAAGACTATGTTTTTGTTTCAATGTTACATTCTTGAACAAATTCTATATCATTTAGTGCAAGGTAAATTTTCTAAATTATTATAAAATGTCGGGCTTACACTCCTAAGATGTTAATTCGAACGTTTTTTGATTTTATTCGAACCCATTCTTTTGTGAATTGGAATAGCCATTATTTATCATTGTTGAAATTTTAAAATTACACAACATTGAAAATAAAAGGAATAAAGAAGAGATACTGGTCTCTAGTAATTCTTTCTCTGATTTTAATAAGTGCTTTGGTGTCACTTTACGATGGTAAAATTGCACCAAATATTGGCAAGGACTATACCTCACTTGTTCTAAGAAATGTAAATGTCGTTTCAATGAAAGCCAATGAAAAGCAATTACAAGCAAAACAGTTAGTATATATCTTGAATGGAACAATAAAAAATATTGAACCTGATTATGGGCAAACAGTAGAAGCTGATATAGAAATAAGGGGAGAAGGTAAATATTTGATTCCGGGGCTAATTGATGCACATACCCACTTCTTCGATGTAAAAGATTTACCACAATCCATAAGCTATGGAGTAACCAGCGTGAGGGTAATGTCCGGTTTTCCAATGCATCTCCGCTGGAGAGAAAAAATCAACACGGGTGCTATAGTTGGGCCGAGGATGGTAATAAGTACTCCGGCGTTCAACTACGGAAATGACATAGGCCCTTTTCATATAAATGTAGATGAAATTGATATTCATTCCAGAATAAAATCGTACAAAGAAAAGGGGTACGATTTGGTCAAGGTGTATAGCGGATTACAGGAAGGTCATCTCAAAGAAATCCATCTAGCGGCGGAAAAAATCGATATTGATGTAGCAGGCCATATGCCTAACGATTTTGAGGCAGTAGATGCCTTTTTAGGGGGAAAACTGACTTCAATTGAACATATCGAGCCAATTTCGGAAGTCCTTTTTAACAACAAACCTGATTCAGCAAATATTGCCAAATTTTGTAATGAAGTATTGAAAAATAAAATTGCGGTAGTACCAACGATGACGGTAGTTCAAAATAATGTAAGGGTAATAGAGGAGGGAAATCACTTTATTGAAACACATGACAGATTGGTGAACCCATTGGTTAAAAAAATGTTTGTAAACAATAGAGTGAAACGGTTAAAAAATGCCTCAAAAGGATTGCAAAAAGCATTTACAGAGGAAAATGAATTAAACAAGGTAATCTTAAAAGGATTGCATGCAAACAAAGTGACCATTGTTGCAGGAACCGATACTGGTCCCGTTTACACCGTTAATGGACTTTCACTGCTAGAGGAACTGGAGACTTATGTGGAAAATGGATTTAGTAATTATGAAGCTTTGGAAACGGCAACTGCAAATGCTGCAAAATTATTGGGTAAAAAAAAACTAGGACAAATTTCAGAAGGCTATCAAGCAGATTTGGTTCTTTTGAATGAAAACCCTTTGAAAGACATCAAAGCTATTCATGATAGGGAAGGAGTAATTACCAGAAATAAGTATTTCAATGCAGATGAACTCCATAACTTACTTGAAATAGCGCAAGATAAAACGGGTTATTATAGAACTGTTGTTCGTTTGTTGGAAAGTTTGCTATTCTTATGAAGTGATATAATATTTTAATAGTTTGAATGCCTCTATGGTGAATTATTCCTGGATTAATATTTTCGCCACTTAAATTCTGAATGGGTCATGGTTTTTAATGTAGATCAACTTTCTTTATTGTTCATAGCTTTTCAGAGCTTTATGTTCTCCATTATTTTATTTTCAAGTCATAAATCCAAAAGACTTTCCAGCATTCTTTTGGCTAGCTTTCTTCTGGTACTGAGCCTTCAAATGACTTTTTTATTGATATATCGAATGAGGATTGGTTTTGAAGGGCTTCAATCATTTTTATGCGTTTTTGGCTTTTTTTATGGCCCTCTACTTTATGCATATACACAAAGTTTGATATTCAAGGATTTTATCTTAAAGCCTAAAGCATTTCTTCATCTCATTCCTGGAGGGATAATGCAATTCTCCGCCTTGGTGGGGTTTGGACTCTGCAGCAAAGGTGGGTCATTGATGTATATAAGTCTTACTTTTTACACCGTAATGGCAATAAAATCCATAACAAGATACAGGCGGATTGTAAAACAAACCCAATCTCTGGTATCAAGGATTAATTTATCCTGGTTGCAATGGATTCTTGTTGTTTTCACAGTTACTTTCTTGATCGATATATACCAACATTTTTATAGTGCCCTAGAAATAATCAAAGGACTTTCACTTGTGAATTTGTGTCTTTTGGTTTTGATCAATGGCATGTTTTTCCGTGGAATACAACAACCCATTATTTTTCAGGGCATATCCAAGCAAGATGAAATGATCATTGAATCGGATGAAACCAGCAGAGAGGACAATGAAGAAAAAGTGGAAATCATAAAATCTCATATGAACAAGGCCAGACCCTTTCAAAATTCAAGACTGACCCTTCGTGATTTGGCTGAGCAACTTCAAATTCCACCAAAACAGTTATCCCAAATAATAAACAAACAACTTGACCAGAATTTTGTTGACTTCATAAATTCATATCGATTAAACATGGCAACGGAAAGATTGCTAAAACCAAGGGATGACAAAGAGACAATTTTAGAGGTTATGTACGAAGTGGGTTTTAACTCCAAATCATCATTTAATACACTGTTCAAAGCCAAAACGGGTAAAACCCCAACCGAGTTTAAAAAAATGGGGGTCAGATTTGATCTATAAAAAGCTTAAAATAATTAAAAATGAGAACACTGTTTTCTAATATTATTGATTTCGTTTAAACCCTAAAAAGGAGCCCCGGTAAGAATCTAACCTTTTCCCTAGACTTCCAGTTTTAAAAGGCTTTTCAGCGTCATTAAACATGATTTTTTATTTGGTTTTATTCTGAAGCCAATCTAAAGGATTTGGGGGACCTTCTAAAGTGGATGAAATTTGTACTTGAACTGTTCCATAAAAGGTGAATTAACGAAACTACTAAAAGAGACCACATGTTCATCCAATTATATTTTTCAGTTTATTATCTATATTTTATACCATAAAACGTTGAATATCAGTATTTAACATATAATTGGGCAATATTGACCAAATTACAGTTAACTTTGACAAGTTAAAATTCGGAAAGCTCCGATTAATCTTGTCTTCCCAGATTCAATATTCTTTTCCAGCTCTCTCTATTTTTCAGCAATAGTGCAAAAAATATTTTAAAGCCAAACATAGGTTGGCGGCACTGATTTGAACATTCACTTGTATTTGGAATGAATGTATTCTGATTGTCGCTACACTTTTTCAGGCTTGTCCATAATCCCTAAACTACGTTTGTGGATTAGGACCTAAAACGAAATCAATAATATCAAAAATCCAAGATTTTCAGAAAGAACAAACTCTGCTTTTTCAAAAACATTGAGAAACAGGGTCAACCAGTATTTTAAAGCAAACAATAAGAGTAAACATGCGAACAAGAGCATGATTGGCAAGACCATTCTAATGCTAGCAGTATTCTTTGTGCCCCTTATTCTGATAAATATTGGCGTTGTTGCGGCCCCATGGCTGCTTTTTGTCTTATATATAACCAGTGGAATTGGTATGGCCGGAATTGGCATGGGTATTATGCACGATGCCAATCATGGTTCGTACTCCAAAAATCAAAAAGTAAACAAATATCTAGGTTACACCATGAACCTAATAGGTGCGAACGCAACGGTATGGAAAATTCAACATAACGTATTGCACCATACCTATACCAATATAGATGGGGCGGATGATGATATAAATGCACCTTTTTTCCTTCGTTTTTCCCCACACGCAAAAAAAAATGGCCTCCATAGGTTTCAATACCTATATATATGGTTTTTTTATGGACTTTCCACAGTTTCTTGGGTAACCGCCAAAGACTTCATAAGATTGGGCCGCTATAGAAAAATGGGGTTCTTAAATAAAAAGAATGAGTTCAGAAATGAGCTTGTCAAAATTATAGGTTGGAAGTTACTATATTATTCCTATGCTTTGATTATACCACTATTAATGGTCCCGATTGCCCCATGGATAATCATTCTTGCCTTTTTTAGTATGCACTTTGTTACAGGGTCACTTATCAGTATTGTATTTCAGGTAGCACATATTATGCCTAGTACAGAATTTCCACTACCTGATGAAGATGGATTAATCGAAGGCGATTGGTTTGCACATCAATTGGCCACTACTACCAATTTTGCGCCCAACAGCAGGTTATTTTCCTGGTTGATAGGAGGGTTGAACTATCAGATAGAGCATCACCTGCTGCCTAATATCTGTCACATCCATTATAAAAAAATATCAGGCATCGTTGCTGATACTGCCATGGAATATGGAATACCCTATAACACAAAGAGAACATTTGCCGGTGCCATTGTGGACCACATTGGAATTTTGCGCAAATTGGGAAAAATGTAGCAGGTTAGAACACCGTAGAGGCCCAATTTAAATATCAAAAGATTAAATAAAATGAATATTATAAAACAAACATTTAATAGAATAGTAAACAATAAATATAAAGTAATGAAAGAAGGAACAGTAAAATTTTTCAATAGTGCCAAAGGGTTTGGTTTTATTAAACCTGCAGATTCAGATGAGGATGTCTTTGTACACCAAAGCGGTCTTATTGATGAGATTCGTGAGAACGATAACGTAAAATTCACTATGGAAAGAGGTCAAAAGGGAATGAACGCGGTAAATGTGGAATTGGTCAAATAGACCCAGTATTTCCAGAATTTTTAAAATGCCATCCTAAGGATGGCATTTTACGTCTTGTTTGTTACTTTCTTAATCAGTAAGCGAAACTAACCATTGATTACTGACAATCTAGATTTGAAAATAAACGTGATATCTGGATGACAAAGGAGTTCTTGAACCTAATTCGCAACAGTTAAACCACCTTTTAAACGACATTAAGATAATGATAAGAACAATGTTGGTTTTTATATCTCTGATTTCATTGGGCATTCCCCTTACCCAACAAACGAGCCAAATAAAAAAAATAGAAGGGGTCTTTCTTGGTCGTGTTGAGAATGGATACTCGTTTTGTGGCAAAGCAGTATTGGGTAAGGAAGAAATAGTTGTTTTCGACAAGGTACTGTCGGTTATACTTGAAAAGTATCCACTACATGAGGATAAATACATTGGAGAAAATTTTATCATCTCATTTATTGAAAGTGTAATGATTTGGGGAGACGGTGCGGAGGAAACATCCACCGTAATACGCTTACAAAAGCTTATACCAGGGCAACACCTTCAAGAGTGATCTTTCATCTTTATCGATAACATTTTCGGTCCAATAAAGAGTGGATTCCTAGGGGGTTCATTTCTGAGGTAATCAATTCATACATTGAAAAGTATAAACTGCAGAATGGTCAAGAAAACTGAAATAAGAAGAGTGGTTAAACTGAAAGTGCCATTGAGCCAATTGTGTGCTAGTTTGCTCATAAGATTCATTGGAGGATCGGAATAATAATTGTACTGGTATCTTTCAATCATTTGGTGTCTGTAAAATCCCCTAACACTGCCAACAACCAAGTGAATTAAAACAAACATACCAATTATGGATTCTGTATTAAAATACCATGAAATTATTATCATTTGTTTTTAATTGCTTCACCTACTCCAATAAAAGGAATTGCTCCAGCACCCGTTACCTCCGGTAAAATTCCGTTCCATTTTTCTATGGCCTTAAGGTTTGCTTCTATCTTCCTGAGTTCGATAAGGTCCGGTGAAATATTCATTTTTTGTAACCGTAGTGCCTCTGCTTCAGCTGTCGCGGCTGCAATGGTTTGTTCCGCTTCTACCTTTATTCTGTCAAGGTCTCTTTTTGCCTTCAATGCGTTTTGTTCTGCAGTTTGTTTTGCCTCAATAGCATCGGTAAAGGTTTGGGAAAAGCTAAATGAGATAATCGAAAAAGCATCGACCGCAATGTTCGAAGCGAGCAACCTTGAAGTAAGTGCTTCTTGCATTTCGGTGCTAACAGCTGGTCTTTTGGTAATCAATTCTTCGGCAGTATATCTGGCCGATACCGCTTTCATTACCTCTTGAATTGCAGGGTCAATTATACGTTCCTTGAATTGTACACCTATGGTTTGATATACCAAGTTTGCCTTATCGGGTATGATGTGATAATTGAGGGCCACGGATAAATCCACATCCTGCAAGTCGGAGGATGAAGAGGCAGCATCTGTCATCGCCTTTTGAATTTTTACGTCCATTAAAATGACGGTTTGTACTATTGGTATTTTAAAATGGATTCCTTCATTCAGCACTTTATCCTGTACAGCACCAAAATTCTGGACAACTCCTCGCTCACCTGCACCAACTTGAACCCATGGCCTAAATGCCAACAGCAATACTACCAATACTGCTATGATAATCAGACTTCTCCATTGACCTTTTTTCAATACGTTTTTTATCTCACCCATAGGGTCATTATCCATAGTAATTCGGTTTAACCATAAAGATAGGACGTCCTGTACCTGAGCATTTTATACTAATTAAAGTCAATCTTGCATAAATCACATATCGCCAGAGAGAGATAAGATACCATTGGTCTAGGTTATGTTAATTTTAGAGTTTATCGCCCCAGAAAAAAGATGATTCCAGGGAAAGGAAAGTATGGGGTCTTTAGCCTCTTGCGAAAGACTATACTTAATCTAAAATGTGTTTTAAGCTTCTCCAAGGTGTTTTAAAAGTGGATAACAGCCACATGGGATTTATTGGCTTTCGAAGGGTGTTTTCAGTAGGCGAGCTGGGTCAAAATTCTAGATGTTCAAATAGCTCGTAGCACTCATTCTATCTGTGTTGGTATCGTGTTAAACTTACCTTATTGATGTAACGCTTAGACTATCTTTGCGTCTTATAAGATGTGTAGATAAAGGTGTGTATTATGCCTATCACAAGCAAGTAATAGAGAAGGAATTATGAAGCAGACAAAGAAAGGGCCTCAAGACAACTATAGTAGTATTGACAGGCCATTGACCCGTCACGAGAGCTGGAAAAATCACCGGAGGCATACTGCCTTAAAACTAATACGGTTTTATTAAGAACCAGTAGTATTTAAAGGGGGGCTTTGGCCCTCTTTTTTGTTTCATCGTATAAAGTAATTATTATCGAGCGAACGTCTTTTGGTTCACACATCTAATTTACGGGTCCATAAATGGCATATTCCTTTTCTTTTTTAATGGCCCAAACAACATTACCATAATCAAAATGCCAATATTCTTTTATATCACATACAAAATCTTCTTCTTCAAACAGACCTATAAGCAAGGCCCTATTTTTTTTTGCTTCAAGACTAATACCTGGATGGTAAGGATAACATTTTTTTGAAAGATCAATCTCCAATCCCTTGTTGGTCCCAAAATCCATCACACAATCTTTAATTTTATCATATATTAAAGCATCCACAGCTCCACCTGTAGCATGCATTGACTTTGTTGGAGGAGCGATAAAGTAGCTGATGATCTTTTTAATATCTTCATCAGACCTTTCTGGGTATTTTTTTTTAAGGGAAGCAAATTTAGTCTCCCAAAGAAGACGTTGGTGTTCAAATGACCGCCAAGCAGAACGAATGATCAATATTTTATTTTGCCTATCCAATTGTTTACTGATCCTGTCTACTTTTCTAATGATATCTTCCCTGATGAGGTACTGATAGTCTTCCGAAATAGAAGGTTCAAGAATTAAATTAAGACTAGTTTTCATCAAACTCGTTAGAGGGGAATGATTTTCTCGAATCCAAATGGCGGGAACTAAAAGTTTATGCTGAAGGTCTTTTGTTTCGACCGCTTCACAGTATGCTTGCACATTCATATAGGCCGATTCTATTTTTTGTAATATGCGGAGAGTTAAACGCTCTTAATAATGCACTATAATTCAAGTTGAACGCTACAATATCACCCACTTTTAAACTTGTTTTGGAATTATCCATTAACATATGGTCACTACTAGCGCCCAGCACAGTTATATTTTGCTTTGGAGTGATTCCTGAAATAATAACGTCCTGCGTTCCAATCGCGAGAACGGCCCTATTCATCAAGCCTTTATTCTTAAAACCAGGAATATCGCCGTTCGCATTTTGATATACTTCTCCATAGGGTTGTGATGGTTTTAATTTTGCTTCGATGACCTCGGCCATTAAAGTAAAACTATCGGTAAAAAGTCCTGGTATCGGTTTTCTACGAAGTGCTTCCCTGCCTAAAAAAATAGATTCGCCCAACCGCAAGCTATTTATTCTGCCCTCGTCTTTTGAAGACGTAAACCAGTTGTAATTCGCAGAGTTTCCGCCGGACACCATTGCTAGGGTAATTTTGAATTTTTCTTCCAAACGGATTGCAATCGAAGATAACTCGTTCATTTTGTCTGCATCAGGACTTATTCCGCCAAAGCATGCGAGATTTGTTCCAATACCTATCAATGCCAGACCTTCTAAGTTGAGCACTTCTTTTACATATGCATTCATTTTCGAGGGCATGATTCCTTCACGAAGGTCCCCAAGTTCTACCATCAGGACAACCTTGTGTATGATATGGTTTCTTAAGGCATATTCCGAAAGTTTTTTTAGAACTGCCAATTCAGAATTTAGACTTATGTGCGCATGAATTACTACCTCTTCTACTTGGCTGAGCGCAGGTGTTCTTAATAACAGGTATTGTGCCCGTATACCAGCTTTGCGCATTTTTATGATATTCGAAATTCTAGAGTCTGCAAGAATTTCAATACCATTTTTGACTAAAACATCAGCAATCATTGGATCCCCTCCGATGACTTTGGTAACCCCTATTACATTGATTCCCTTAGTGCCATATAGTATTTTCAGCTGTTGTACATTGTGGGCAATCTTTCCTAAATCAATATCTATTCTGGGAAGATTCAAACCAACACCGACTCTCTTTTTAACTCTGGAAATGTTTTGATCAACTCCTTTATCAGTTTATCGCACCCATGTAGTAGTGCGTCTGTGACAGGTAAATTAAATTCTGATTCATATCGACCTATCATGTGATTCACTTCAACATGGGTCATGTTTTCATGGTTAATGGTTATTGCTATGACCGTTGATTTGGAGAATATCTCTATCATTTCAATCTCGTCCACCAAGTCCAACATTGGAATTTTAGGATAGTCACAATAACTTTTTCGTTTGGGAGGGTGTTGTATAATAATCGCATCTGGCATTGCCCCTCGAAGAATGGCACTTGAAGAAGTGAATGCTGGATGGCTTAAAGCTCCCTGGCCTTCCACAACAATGATATCTGGTTCTTCATGCTCATAAGCATCTAAGATGGCGTTTTCAACTTCTCCAGTGGCAAACCCCGATGTTAATACATCTATGGCCACTCCGTATTTGGAGCCCTGGAGCAAGCCTGTTTGACCAGTGGTCACAAAGACAGCGTTCAGACCTTCATTCCGCAATGCTTCTACTAATAGCAATGCTGTAGTTCTTTTGCCCACTGCACAGTCGGTACCCATTACCGTAATTATCGGAACCTTTACCTCTTGAATACGTCCTGAAAAATTATGGAGATTTTCACGTTTTGGTGGTTTTCTTACATCTTGTATGGTTACACCATATTTAAGCGCTACATTGGTATATTGAATGTTATCGTTAAAAAACTCGGGAAGACCATTAACGATGTTCATCCCACTTTTCATAGCGGTAAAAATGATTTCCTTTTGTTCCTTGTTCAAAAATGGATTGAGCGGAGCGATACCATAGATGAAATATTCAGGAATTGTGCTTAATTCTTCCAAAGCATGCTCAATATTTTCGAAAATGGGGATTCCATTGCTTACACCATCAAGATGTTCGCCTGCATCTTGTCCCGTCTTGGAACTATCTATAATTCCTACAATAGTGTACCTTTCCGATTGCCGAATAAGTCCATTGGCTACTTTACCATCTACACTCCCAAATTCATTCTCGCAATAAACCAATGTATCCGCTTTCATATTTCGTTGTCTTAAGTTTTCTGAATTAGTGGGATTGCATCACAAGATCTCAATTCACTATCAAAATAGACAAGTTCATTTGCCAAAGGGTCATTTTGAATGGTGCAGTAGTAAACTTTGCGTGCATACAATCTTACAATTAGAGATATTGAAGGCCTTACTTTGGCACAGACGACATCTCCTTTTTTGAATCTATTCTCCATTTTATCTTTCCTATAAGGTGATTTTTATTTTTAAAATAGATGACTTATTCACTTTTTATAGTGGTGCAGATCATTTTGAATTTATGATTCGCTTCAATTGAGCTTGTAGAGTGTCCTGGTATGAGTATCGAATCTCCCTTTTGCAAGAAAGTCGAGTTATCATTGATAACAACTTCAGCTTTGCCCTCTATGATATGAATAAATCTCATAAAAGGAGATTTCCCATAAGATTGCACTTTACCATAATCAAATACAAAGGCCTGTATGACACAGTTGGTATTAATTTCTATGTTTTTTACCACTATCGCATTGGAACTATATTGCAATACATCAACCAGATTAAACTTCTTGCATTCTTCAAATTCCCCTCTCTCCATAATCAAGTCGGCCGTTAATGTTCCACTACTCAGCCCTATTTTTGGCGTCCCGTTTTTCCTTTTTGGCAGCTTTCTTCTCTTTTGGGGTACTTGAAGGGGCTGTTTTTCCTGATTTCTTTCTTCCTTCTTTTTCTTTTGACATGGTAGATATTTTGTATTAGATATTGATTATTTTAATAAAACGGCCAATAGCAACATGGCCACTAGCAGAACAAACAATAGAGCACATTTTCTCATTGCTTTAGTTTTTTGTTGGTCATCAATCGATAGGAAATAGAAATGCAAAAGCGGTGGTTACGGGAAGCTCCTATTATCAACTACAGTTATTTGAGTAAAAAAGAGCAGTATTTTTTGGTTCCTGCTCTTTTTTGGGCTTCCAAATAATTTAAAAGCACATATCAACAAACAAAATCAAATTCTCTTTCTCTAATAGGATGTGGGCTATCTTCTGGTAATTACCCTAATTATTTTTTGATTTTGACTAAAATGGGTTTTAAGTTTTTTTCCCATTTATTCTCTACAACGGTTTGCGGACTTCCTTTATCAAATACCGATCTAAAGACATCTTCTAATTTTATGATAATAGTATAAATTGAATTGTTCTTTTCAAATAAATCCATTTACTCCCTGTGTTTTGAATACTAATTGATTGAAATTATGACAGTAGGTAAAGATGCGACAGAACCACGGGGTTTTTGCTATATAAATAGTTGCAAACCTTACATATATCACAGATTCTCCAAATTTTGCTGTCTTTTTCTCTTCATTTTTTTGAAAAAAGAAGGTGTGAGACCAGTGACTTTTTTAAATTGATTTGATAAATGGGATGGACTGCTGTAGTGAAGTTTATACGCAATTTCGGTTAGGTTGAGCTCATCATAGAGCAACAATTCTTTTACTTTTTCAATTTTATGTTTGATGATATAATGTTGTATGGTGATTCCTTTCACTTCAGAAAATGTGTTCGACAAATAGGTGTAGTCATATCCTAGTTTTCCGCTCAAATATCCAGAATAATTGGTTTTCGGAATTTCATCGGTATGATGAATCATTTCGATGATGGCCGTCTTTATCCGATCTATTAAGATGCTCTTGGTGTTGTCCAACAATTCAAGGCCCGATTTAAGAAGGTTTTGCCGGAACAGAATTCGTTTTTCTTGGGTTATATCCCCCATAATTTCAACCATTCCAAGATCTAAGACGGCATAGTTCAGGTCTAGTTTTTGCAGTTCTTGCCCTACCAATATTTTACAACGTTGACTAACCATATATTTAATGTATAATTTCACGTTTTTTGGATTAATCGTTTGGTAGCTCATTAAACAAGTGTTCATAAAAAACAATGAACTTTTATATCTTAAATCCTGGATAGTTAAAAGAGCTTTTCAACTTTAATTAGTGGATTCTGATATCTTCTTGGATATCAGCGATTAAAGTTGAAATTGTTTATTTTAAAGATAGTCAATAAATGGTGTTTTGCAGTATGAACCCATAGTCATTTTTTAACCCTTGGTACAACATGTAAAAGATATGGGAAGGTTAAAAATTGATAAGGCAACTATTCAGAAATAGCGCCTATTCCAAGTATTCCTTAAGGAAATCGCACTTGGAGGACTTCCTCAAACGGGACAATGCCCTAGTTTTGATCTGTCTTATCCGTTCTGTTGTAAGGTCTAGTTGGTAGGCTATTTGCTCCATTCTCATTGTATTGTTGGTTCCAATGCCATAATACTTTTTGATCACGTAAGCCTCACGATCTGAAAGCACATCGAGCAACCCCTCCAATTCTGTCCTTAATGAATCGTTAATAAGACCCGTTTCTGGGTTATTGGCATTGCCAGAACTTAAAACATCATAGAGGTTAAAGTCGTTACCCTCGGTATTCAATGTTTCATCCATTGACATGGGCCACATAGAATGTTTCATACACAGTTGAACCTCGGCAAGGGAAACATCAATTATTTCTGAGATTTCTTCAGCATATGGGAGGCGTTGATGGGTCTGTTCAAAATTGGAGGAAGCTTTGGTAATCTTATTGATCGCGTTTATTTTGTTCAATGGTAGTCTTACCATTCTTGTGGTTTCTGTCAATGCCTGAATTATGCCTTGTCGTATCCACCAAACGGCATAGGAAATGAATTTAAACCCCCGCGTTTCATCAAATCGTTTTGCAGCCCTAATCAATCCGAGATTTCCCTCATTTATTAAATCGAGCAATTTCATACCCCGGCCTTGATATTGTTTGGCGACAGATATAACGAATCTCAAATTGGAATTAACCAACTTTTCAAGGGCCACATTATCTCCTTTTCTTATTAGAATTGCCAATTCAACTTCTTCATCTTCCGTAATCATTGGGATACGGCCTACATCAACCAAGTATCTTTTAAGTGATTCACCTTCCCTATTGGTTACTTGTTTCGCTATTGATAGTGGCCTCATCGTATTTGGTGTTTAATCATGCTAAGCTTCTCACATAAATTAAATTTCCATTGCCTTTTGGATTGTTCCTTTGTCCAATTTCAATCTTTGTAATGGACTTCACCAATGGCGTAAGCTTTCGAAAACCATAGTTCCTTGGATCAAAATTGGGTTGTTTCTTTAATAAAAGTGCGCCTACTTCTCCCAGATATGCCCATCCCTCTTCATCCTCAACATCTGCAATGGTGGCCAATATTAGGTCAACGACCTTTGGTGTAATTCTATCAACCTTGTTCTTTTCATCTTTTGATGATACTGGAGAAGCCCCAACTTCAGTTTTTTGCAAGATTTCAAGATATATGAATTTGTCACAGGCAACAATAAAAGGATTTGGGGTTTTTCTCTCCCCAATACCGAAAACTGTCATCCCTGCTTCCCTTAAGCGTATGGCAAGTCTTGTAAAGTCACTATCACTGGAAACCAAGGTAAATCCATTTACCTTTCCTGAATAGAGAATATCCATGGCATCTATTATCATTGCGCTATCCGTGGCATTTTTTCCAGTGGTATACCCATACTGTTGTATAGGGGTGATTGCATATTTCAACAGCACATCTTTCCATTTTCCTAAGCTGGGTTTTGTCCAATCTCCATAGATTCTTTTAATGCCAGGCTTGCCATATTTAGCAATCTCCTCCAACATCTCTTTTACATATTTCGAGGGAATATTATCACCATCTATCAAGACAGCAAGGTTTAGGTCCTTGTCCATAGCATCAATCCTCCGCTAATCTCAAAAACTTTTCTCGATAGACCGCTCTAGCCACTTTATCCCTATGTAGTTTGGATTTTTTCTTGAACTCTCCAATATCTTTAATTCGTTTCAAACGTTGTGTTTTCTTAAACTTTCTTTTATACCTTTTCAGGGCTCTTTCAATATTCTCGCCAGGAGCTATTTTTGTTATAAGCATATCTATCAATTTTTATTTCGTTCAATTAAAAAACAGTTGTTCATACACAGGACCTATGAACACATAAAAGCACTTTTCTGGTAAAAAGTAGAGCAAAAGCAGTACAACGCCAGCCTTTACGGCATTTGGTTATGAATGTTGAAACTTTCAAAAAATAGCTTGGACCGGGCCCTTTGTGGTGATGGAGAGGGCTCTCTTTTTTATTTCAAGACTGGCTCAATTTTCGTGATAGTCTGCAAGGTTTAGTAAAGAAACGGATATTAATCGAATGAAGCGGTTTAAATTCCCTTTATTATATTTCGATTAAAACTTTAGCCTAGTAAAACGATAACAGGTACCATGATATCCTATATACTAAGGGGACGATAAAATCAACGTTTTTTGGGGCTCATAATATGTAGTGCTTTCACATTTTGAATTCAATTGTTTTTCCAAGTCTTAAACTATGTATTTGCAAATCGAACAGACCTTCCTCTCAATAACCTTCGCAGAAATCTAGTTGGTAGTCAGTATGGAAAGATTCAATATTTTGGAAATTGTTTGGATGAGTACACGATTGGTCAAAGTAACAGTGATAGCAAAAGTATGTCTGGCCATGTGAAAAGTTAAGTTCTTTTGGAGTATATGCAAAATAGGATAGAAAATGTTGAAAATTTGTGAACTGCAATCATTGGTTTCCAATGATGTCATTTGAGTTCGTAAAATCTTAAATGACTTAGAATCAATTAATTTTAATATAGTTGAAGTCCCTTCAAATGTTAAAAAGTAGCCCCGGCAAGAATCGAACTTGCATCTAAAGTTTAGGAAACTTCTATTCTATCCATTGAACTACGGGGCCATTCTAGAAAATGGAAAGCAAAAATATGTTTTTTTAAAAACTATTTGGCAAAAATGATTTCCAAACGATTTCTGGAAAGGGGTTTATCGATATGCCCAGAAACCAATTTGTGTTCTTTGGCAATGGTACGGTCCTTGGCGTTTGAAAAAGCAGAAAGTACGTAGACTTTAGGTAGCTCATGCTCTTTAAACAGGTTTTGTAGGTTTTCCAAAAAGGCCCAGCCGTCCATTCCATCCATTACCAAGTCCAGGAAAATGATATCTGGGAGGTCCTTTTGGTTTTCTACCAGACTAAGGCATGTAGATATACCCTCTTCACCACTGGCGCAGGTTAGAATGTTGAATTCTTCCTCGTATTGCTGTATACAGTATCGCGTAGCAAACTGCGATACCATATCATCATCGATTATACAAACGGTTCTTTGCACGTTCAAATCTTTACAAGCGGGTAAAGCTACTATCTTGGGCTTAAACGGCCAGTCAAATTCGTCGTCTCGTTCAAATATCCGGTCAAGACCTATTTAATGTGGTAATCTATGCTTTAGGATACCATAGACAAACGTTCCCAAAATTGCCGATATCAACACCACCGCTATAGGAAGAAATCCAGCTCCCAATAAGGTGAAAATTGGTCCCGGACATGCCCCTGCCAAAGCCCATCCCAATCCAAATAAGATACCTCCAAATAGATATCTTTTAACGCTTTTTTCTTTGGGAGGAATGTCGATTTGTTCTCCGTAAAAAGACTTGAGGTTGAATCTCTTGATGGATTGAATCAAAATAATGCCAAGCACCAAGGCCGAGCCTATAATACCATACATATGGAAGGAGTCGAACTGAAACATCTCATAGATTCGAAACCACGAAGCTGCCTCCGATTTGAACAATAAAATCCCGAAAAATATCCCTATCAATAAATGTATAAATGTTTTCATCTTAAAAAATCATTGGAAATAAAACATGAACCATGAACAGGCCTCCGATAAAAAACCCAATTACCGCAATTAACGAGGGTAATTGCAAATTGCTGAGTCCGGAAATGGCATGACCGGAGGTACAACCACCCGCATATCGCGCTCCAAAACCGACCAAAAATCCACCAACAATTAAACATATCAGGCCTTTAAAATTTGAAAAAACGGTATTTCCAAAGAGCTCTGTAGGCATATAGGCCGACCCAGCACTTTCTATTCCCAGGGTCTGCAACTTAGTAATAGTATCATCTGCTATAGCAACCGATGTTTCTGGTGATAGAAAATTTGCTGCGATAAATCCTCCGATAACTACTCCCACCACAACGATAAGATTCCAGCGCTGTGACTTCCAATCGAACCGAAAAAAGTCAGCGTGTTTTCCTGCACCACAAATGGTACAGAGCGTTCTTAGATTCGAAGACATCCCGAAACGTTTTCCTGTCATGATCAATATAAACATGACTAGGGCAATCAAAGGACCCGAAACGTACCAGGGCCAGGGTTGATATATCATTTCCATAGTGTAACTCTTGTTTTGATAAAATTAACCCTTTAAACAAAATACGGATACTTTACTGCTTATTTTTGGATGAAAATAGTTCTATCTTTCAATTATGAATGCATATGTAAATGCCCTTTTGGATGGCTTTGGAGGTGCTACCCGTTGGACCTGGAATTCCATATTGTTCGATGTGCCATGGTATACCAATTATTTCTGGGGACTCATTGCCATTTCACTACTGGTTTGGGGGTTGGAAATTCTTTTTCCATGGCGAAAAGAGCAGTCTATTTTTCGAAAGGACTTTTGGTTGGACGCATTTTATATGTTCTTCAATTTCTTCATTTTTGCCATTATTATCAGCGGTTTTTATAAGCTGCTCGAAGTACTTTTCCTAGACCTCGGCATTACTTCCAAAAGCTTGGCCGTTGTTGATCCGTCTTCTTGGCCACAGTGGGCGCAACTCATTGTATTCTTTATCGTGTTGGACTTTGTCCAGTGGTTCACCCATGTTTGTTTGCACAAATTTCCGGTTTTGTGGCAATTTCATAAAATCCATCACAGCGTTAAGGAAATGGGCTTCGCCGCCCATTTAAGATACCATTGGATGGAGAATATTCTGTATAAACCATTAAAGACATTGGGGGTTATGCTTTTAGGCGGTTTTGAACCAGAACAAGCCTACATTGTCCATTTTGCGGCTATCGCCATTGGGCACTTGAACCATGCGAACATTAAATTGACCTGGGGACCACTAAAATATCTACTGAACAATCCTGTGATGCATTTATACCATCATTCGTATACCTTGCCTGAAGGAAAGTATGGTGTCAACTTTGGCATTAGCCTGAGTTTGTGGGACTATCTGTTTAAGACCAATTATATTCCTGAGCAGAGTGGCACCATTCCACTTGGATTTCCAGGTGACCAATCGGTTCCAAAGGGTTTTTGGAGACAACTGATCTATGGGTTCAAGACAAAAAAAGGAGTCTAGTTTTCCCAAGAACCGTAACCGTCAGAATAGTCATAGATGGTCAAGAATCCCATTTCTTTGAGTTTTTCGGAAGCTTTTTTACTCCGTTTGCCCGCTTGGCAATAGATATAAATCGGTTTTTGCCTATCAAAGGAAGTTAGTCCTTTTCTAAAGCTGATAGTGTCCAGGACATTCACGTTCACAGCACCGTCAATATGTCCTTGATCATATTCCTCAGGTCTTCTAACATCTAATAGTTGAATGTCCTCATCCTCCAAAGCAGCCTTGAGTTCGGTCTTTGTAACTATGGTAACTTCAGGGGTCTTTTTTTCTCCACATCCCATGAAAATGAACAAGAAAAAAACGATGAATATATTCTGAAACCTCATCTATTTAAGTGTTGTTGGACAAACAAAATCGGTCACCGGAATGCCTGCTTCTTTAATGGCCTTGAATCCTCCGGCCACATCTACCAGATTATGTATTCCTCTACTTTTCAAAATTGAGGCAGCAATCATACTTCGATATCCCCCTGCACAATGCACATAGAAGGTTTCTTCTCCTGGAAATTCGGATAAGTGGTCATTGAGAAAATCCAATGGTGTGAGTTTGGCATCTTCAATATGCTCGGCACTATATTCCGATTCTTTTCTAACATCGAACACAGGGACCTTAGCCTCCAATTTTTCCTTAAGCACCTCGGCTTTAACGCTTTTTACGGTGTCCACCTCCTTACCAGCGGATTTCCAAGCGGCTATCCCACCATCCAAATAGCCCAATGTTCCATCGAACCCAACTCTGGACAGTCTAGTTATGGTTTCTTCTTCTTTCCCCTCAGGGGCTACCAAAAGAATAGGTTGTTCCACATCGGCGATCAAAGCTCCGACCCACGGTGCAAAACTGCCTCCCAATCCAATAAAAATGGATCTTGGGACATGTCCTTTGGAAAAATCGTCTTGGTGGCGAACATCCAGGACCACGGCCCCAGTTTCATTGGCAGCTGTTTCAAAAGCCTCAGGAGATAATGCTTGGGTACCACGTTCCAACACGGTATCGATATCTTCGTATCCTTCCTTATTCATTTTTACATTGAATGGGAAATACTGTGGCGGAGGTAAGAGTCCATCGGTAACTTCTTTAATAAACTCTTCCCTTGTCATATCAGCCCGGAGGGCGTAGTTCATTTTCTTTTGATTCCCCAAAGTATCCACAGTTTCCTTCATCATATTCTTACCGCACGCGGATCCTGCTCCATGAGCTGGATACACGATGACATCATCGGCTAGAGGTATTATTTTATTTCGAAGACTGTCATATAATGTACCAGCCAATTCTTCTTGGGTCATGTCTGCCGCCTTCTGGGCTAAATCGGGTCTCCCGACATCTCCTAAAAAGAGGGTGTCCCCACTAAAAATAGCATAATCTTTTCCAGTTGAATCCTTCAAAAGAAAGGTGGTGCTTTCCATGGTGTGGCCCGGTGTATGCAAAATCTTAATCGTTATTTTGCCCAGTTTGAATTCTTGACCATCCTCAGCAATAATGGCATCGAAAGATGGATTAGCATTGGGGCCGAAAATAATTGGAGCACCTGTTTCTTTTGATAAGGTAACATGTCCACTCACAAAATCGGCATGAAAATGGGTCTCGAAGATATATTTAATCTCGGCACCATCACCTTCGGCTCGTTTGATATATGGTTTTACTTCACGTAATGGGTCAATTATGGCCGCTTCGCCTTCACTTTCTATATAATAGGCTCCCTGGGCCAAGCATCCAGTATATATTTGTTCTATTCTCATCTACTCAAAATTTTTGGGTTCAACCACTGCAATCCAAAGGTCAAAGTTACAAATGCTTTGCTTTGGATTGTAATGATATTTTTTCTTGAATTTCATTTCTTTCTCTTTGATCTGTGCAATAAGCAACAGCCTCGAAAGTTCGCACAAAAAGGTTTTCCGTTCCAATGACATTTATCAGTCCACTACTATAAAAAATATCTCGGGTGGGTCCGATAGCTCCTGCCACAAAAAAACGAATGTCCTTGGCGTGCAAATCTTTTATCACCCGGTCCAGCATAACAGCCGCACTGCTATCTATGTAATTTATAGCCTCAGCATTCAAGATTACATATTTAAGGTGGTGTCCTTTTTGGTGGATATGCTTGTACAGTTCTTTTTTGAAGTAATCCTTATTTCCAAAATACAATTGGGCATCAAACCTGAAAATAAGCTTGTCCTCCTCTATCTCCACTTCCTGCGCAAACCGTTGCACATTTTTAAAATAATCAGACCCTTTGATCCTTCCCAAAATTGCCATATGCGGGTGCGAAGTGCGGTATACCAAAAGCAACAAGGATAACAATACCCCAAGCAAGATTCCTTCAATCAAACCAACGAAAAGTGTCAATATAAAAGTGGTTATCAATAGGAAGAACTCATCTTTTCTATGTTTAAAAAGGACCGTTGGATATTTTACATCTATCAATCCAAAAACAGAAACAATTATTATCGCACCAAGCACAGCGGAAGGAAGATTGTAAAAGAACGGGGTAAGAAACAATAGGGTCCCTATGATTATCACAGCGCTTATAATGAGACTTACACCTGTTTTGGCCCCGGCCTGATGATTCACAGCAGATCTTGAAAAGCTTCCCGAAACGGGAAAGGATTGAAAAAATGACCCCAACAAATTGGATAAGCCAAGCGCCCGTAGTTCTTGATTGGCATCAATTTCATATTCGGTATGTTTTTCTTCAACCGATTTTGCAATTGAAATGGATTCCATGTACCCAAAAAGTGCTATTGTTATTGCTATTGGCATCAATTGCCCGATACCTTCAATACTAAAATTCGGTAGTAGAAATCCAGGAAGTCCGCTAGGAATGTCTCCCACGACCTCGATTCCTTTAGTCTCTAATCTAAATACAATAACGGTAGCAATTCCCAGAATTACCAGTAAAAGCGGTGCGGGTATTTTCTTGCTTATTCTTCCCACTAAAAGTATCAATAGGATTGCAGCTACACCTATACTAAGTGTATATGGATTTATCTCATTTAGTTCGCTAAAAATATTGGTTATTAGAGTGTATATTTTACTGGATTGCTGAAGTTCAATCCCCAATATATGCTTCAATTGGCCCAGCCCAATTAAAATTGCAGCTGCGGAAGTAAAACCGCTAATAACGGGTTTTGACAAGAAATTGACGAAAAAGCCCATTTTTAGAAACCCCAAAAGAAGTTGTAATCCACCTATAATGAATGTTAGGAGCAACACGGCTGAAATATAATCTTGGATGTTGGAAAGTTGCAATGCTCCTATTCCGGCTGCAACCAAAAGTGAGTCCATAGCCACAGGTCCAACGGCAAGTTGCCTTGACGTTCCGGTAATCGCATATATAAGCTGGGGTACCAAAGCTGCATAAAGCCCATAAATGGGAGGCATCCCTGCAATCATTGCATATGCCATACCTTGCGGAACCAACATAATCCCTAAAGTGACGCCTGCTGTTAGGTCACTGGACAAATAGGAACGGTCATATTCCTTTATCCATGAAAAAATTGGAAAAAGCTTTTTGAGCATTCAAAGTAACTTTATGTAAAAATAAGGTTCAAAATGGGGAATACGCTATTAAACTATCAAAAGTTAAAAAGCTAATGGGAGACTAAAAATCCCAATCCAATTTGGGATAGTGTTTTTCCAGATATTTTTTTACTTCTTGAATATCTTCTTTAGACGTGAGGTCGGGTACATGCTCAGACAATGGTAATCCTTCCATCGTGGCGTGGTTATCTTTAAGCATATTCATAAGAGCTGATGGCAGCTCTTTTTCGTTTCTTGATGGATGCACAGGACAATCTTTAAGATAGGGATACATGATTCGCCCATCAAATTTAAAGATGTTCATGCTGACTCTTAATTTTCCAGAAGCGTCTCTGTAGTTTTCCACTTCAGTTTCCAATGGTTTTTCAACAATTGAGGTCAAATTACTACTTGCATCCAGTTCAACTAGGGCAAATCTGGCAATACGTTCTGAAGAAAAACTAAGGGCATCCCTATCATAAGCAATAAAAGCATGTGGTGCTTCATTTTCTGATAATAATCTCAAAGCCACAGTTGAATAGAGGTTATCACTATTGCACACCACATAGCTGGTCTTGTTCAGTTCGGGAAACTGTTCCACCGCTTGGTAAAGAGCATCCGCAGTGCCAAAGGGTTTTTCGCGCCCTTCAGGAATGTGTTGAACAGCAAAAGATAGCTTCAATCCATGAAAGTCATTGTCTTTGTCTTTATCTCCATAATAGGCTTTGAAAAGACTTCCATTTGCACCAATAACTATATAGACATTGGTGAACCCAGCTTTCTTGATATTGTACAGTACATAATCCATCATGGGGCGGCCGTCATTACCCACACTGATCAAACTTTTGCTTCGCTGATTGGCTTCTTGAATCTCTTTTTCGGAAAGGTTTTTACCTTCTTTCGGCGGTTTCTTCATTCTGGATGATGCTCCACCAGCTAAAACCACTAAACTTGTTGTACGGTTGCCCATGTATCTTTATGATTTTTATACTATAATTCGAACGCCTTGATCTACGGAAACTGCATAGGCGTTGTCTGACCCAGCAGCCATCAATGCTTTGACAACTTGATCTTGTTCCCCATCCTTTGCCAACACCACTATACTTCCACCTCTTCCTGATCCAACTATTTTAGCTCCAAGGGCTCCCGCCTCTAGAGCGGCATTGACCATATCATCTATTTTGGGAACCGTTAAATCCAAATAATCTTTGAGTATATGATGGTGACGGTTCATCAATTCACCAATTTTATTCAAATCCAATTCAGGTTTTCTAAACTCCTGTAAAGCTTTTTGTGTGATACTATGATTGATGATAGCCGCAGAAAAGTAAATTTTAGAATCTTCAGAAATGTATTCCAAATACTTTGGGATGTCCTCTTCTGTGGCTTTTTCCAACTCAAATTCCGAACTTTTTTCTTTGACTTCATTAATGCCCCTCCGTGCCTTGGTTTCTAGCTCACCCAAAACTCCAGTGGTCTGTTTTGGAATTCCAGATTCTGCAACAATCAGCCCAGCAATCGGTTTGTCAAACAGCTCATAGGAAAGCTCATCTCCAGTTTCCAAATAAATTATATTGCCCATTCCAATACTATACTGATCCATCTTTCCACCAGGGTTGCCATGATAGATTACTTCCGCCTCATAGGCAATCCGGGATAGAAATTCACTGGTTGCCTCTTGATTGCATCCAAAAGCTTCAATTAAAAACCTGATCCATGCCAATAGCAACGCACTTGAACTCGAAGTCCCAGCGTTTATGGCAATGTTACTGGTAATCTGAATATCGTAACCTGTATCCGGAACACATGCATACTGCTCCAACACCTTAAGTGCTGTAAGTAAGAAATCGCCTTGTTTGGGTTGGCCATTATCGGCATCAATGCTAAAAGTTCTTTGCTTTCCAACATCCGGCATATTGACGATTAGCTTGTTACTATTATTTTGCTTTCCAGTGAGAATCATGTGTCTATCAATTGCACATGCAATTACTGGTAGACCCAAATAATCTTGGTGATCACCAAACAAACAAGTTCTTCCGGGTGCTTTGACTACAATTTTATTCATTCGGGGCTAAAATACGTTCAATCTCTAGAAACATTACGAAACCAATAACTTTCAAATCGAGGCAAATATAATAAAAATGTTAACGTACACATTTTGAGATTCTCTTTTTATATCTTTGTACGGCATGAAAAAAAGATATACCATAAAGGATATCGCCGATGCCGCAGGTGTCTCCATAGGAACTGTTGACAGAGTCCTTCACAATCGTGGTAAAGTATCCCAAAAGGCCTTGCTCAATGTAAATACTGCATTGAAAGAATTCAATTATAAACCCAACCCCATTGCGAGAACGCTTAAGAACAATACAGTATATAGTATACAAGTGTTTCTTCCTGATCCCTCTAAAGATTCGTTTTGGTTGCCAGGACAGCAGGGTATCAAAGAGGTAATCGATGAATATTCTGCGTTCGACATCGAAATCACAGTTCATTATTATGACCCTTCAGAACCCACGTCTTTTTTGGACAATGGATTCGATCTTCTCGCTAAACATATTGATGCTTTCCTGTTTGTTCCATTGTTTGAAAAGGAAAGTGATCTTCTTTTGGATGAATTGAAGAAAAGAAACATCCTTACGGCTACATTTAACAGTTTCCATGATGGAACTGTAGATCTATACGTGGGTCTAAATCTTTTTATGAGCGGCAGAGTAGCCGCCAAATTACTATTCGACGCATTAAACGCACCGTCCAAGATTGTAATTGTGCATATTGATGAGGAATCCGAAAATGCTGTCCATTTGCGAGAAAAAGAACGAGGGTTCCGACAATTTTTTGATGAAATACAGGGTTACGAGGTAATCACATTGACCTTAGGAGTCAATGGGTTTGAACAAAAATTCGCTTCTTTTATTGAGAGTAATTCTGAAGTTGACGCCATATTTGTGTGTACTTCAAAGGTCTATAGAATTGTGAAAGCGTTAAGGGGAATTGGAAAATCCAAAGTTTTAGTGGGTTACGACCTTCTTGAAGAAAATGTCAAGGCCCTTCGAGCCGGTGATATCAAATTTTTGATTCATCAATCTCCCAAACTTCAAGCTTCACTAGGTTTGAAAGCATTGGTGGACAACTTTCTTTTGGGAAAATCTTTTTCCAAAGAAAATTTGTTGCCCATTCAAATTATCAATTCAGAAAATGTGGATAGCTACCGTTATTCTTTTGTTTAGTTATTGTACAAATCCAGCTTAACGTGAATCCATTATTAAGTTTTCAGTGCAAGGCATTTTATTAATCGGTTTCCATTAACACTTATTGGCAATTCCTTTTCAAACCAGCACAGGTTTATTCTTTAACTTTGACCCTATCTAAATACAGTACTATATGAAATTTGTTAGACCTCTTGTGTTGATTTGCCTGGTCCTGGTCACCTCAGCAACATTTGCACAAAATAAGAAGGATAGAAAAATAATGAATGATGCCAAAAAGGCTAAAAAGACTCTTTTAAAGGCTGATTCGGGACTTGAACGATTCTTTGATAATTCGGCAGGTTATGTCATTTTTCCAAATGTTGGTAAAGGTGGTTTTATTATCGGTGGTGCCTCGGGAAATGGGGTGGTTTATGAAGAAGGGACAAGCGTTGGAATGGCTGGCCTTAAAAAATTGAACATCGGATTACAAGCTGGTGGACAGGCTATTATTGAGGTGATTTTCTTTGAAACTTCGGTGGACTTGCAACGCTTTAAGGAAGGAAAGTTTGCCTTTGCCGCGGAAACCTCTGCCGTAGCTTTAAAATCAGGAATTGCTTTTAATGCAAAATATAAAGATGGTGTTGCAGTTTTTGCACTTCCTAAAGCTGGCCTAATGGCCGATGCTTCTGTGGGTGGTCAAAAATTCAGCTACAAGCCGTTTTAAGAGACTATTAGAATCCAAAAAAAGAATCCCAAGAAAGGACTGCCTTCTTGGGATTTTTCTTTTTATCTATATGCTATTTCTATCAGAATTGATAACGAATTCCCAATCCCAGGTCAAAGTCAAAATCACTGCCATAGCCTTCATCTCCAAAACCTATTTCCGGCCTGACATCCAAGGATAACAGCAATGGAATTTTAAAGTTGTATTCGATTCCGATGTCCCCGGCCAATAAAGCAAAGGTACTTGACCCCGCACCATCAACATCTACACTTCCAAGTCCAGCACCTGCACCCACATACCAATGGAAAGATCGGTCCAAAGGCATTACCCATTGGTAAAGACCCACGGCCTTAAAAGCATCATAAGTGTCTCCACTTCGAATCCCGAGGGCAAATTCCAACCTATTGTTATCGGAAAGTCCTAGTTGATAGCTGATTTCACCTCCCAGGGAATCAAAACCATCATCGTCACCAAGACGAAGTCCTAGAGCGTGTTTTGAAATTTGTTGGGCCTCGGCTTGAAAGACCAAAGCAAGTCCAAAAATCAGAGTTAATAGTACATGTTTCATAGTTATAGTTATTAAGTTACTGAAATAATTTACGTACATGTGGAGCTGATTGGATGTTTTGCTAATTGTAGTAAAGCCCAAAATTCCACTTATTATCGTACACCTGGGGTATAATCTTCTGGTGCGTTTTGAGGTTGTTTTATGGTGTCTGAATCTCCGGTATCATTAAAAATTGTCCATTCTGCAAAAGTGAAAATAGGATTCCCTTCAATTACCTCTGGCCTCCTAACTGCTCTGCCATCTTCAAATTCATGATTGGTGCCCGAGCCATCTTCACCGATCACTCCGAACAAATCGATTACAACTCCAAAAGGGTCTACCAATTCCAAATTGTCATCTCCATTGGAATCCGCCGGACTATTGGTAGAAATGCCCATGTCCGGCGGAAAACCATACACTAACTCAAATTCAGTAGCATTGGGAGATATAATCAAAGTCCTTTCGGCTTCCACAATAAATCCTGACAAATCAATTGATGAACTTATTTCAGATTTATCGTTGGTATATCGTCTTAGCGTCCATTTGTTAAGGTCCAAAGGTTCAGTAGCAGCGTTATATAATTCTACAAATCGAGCACCGGAATTATTATTCGGGTCTGCCAATTCAGAGATGAAAAATTGTGTTGAGGTAAATTCTGTAATGATTTCAGGGCAACGGTCATTCACGAAATTCATGTCCTCTTTATTTCGGATTACTAATTGATAATTTTTGCCGTCTTTCTGCAAAACCCCTGTAACAGAACCATTTCCAGATGGTAAAATTTCCGTATAAAAATCAGAAAAACCGCTGTTCAACAATAGTACTTCGTTTTCCTCACAGTCTTTCAATCGCCATTCTGAGTCTTCTCCTTCAACTGCAAAAGGATTACCCAATTCTTCTTCCACAATTTCTAAGCTGTCAATCTTAATCAAGGTATTTAAAGTAATACTATCTAATTCTGAAATAGATACTTCGGTTGGGCGCAATGCATCGATAGCATCGCAGGTCTTAAAAATATGTTGTCCTACTTTATGCGAGGGCAACCTTCCTACGGAGATGTTTCCAAAGGAAGAAAATGTCCCTCCAAGCTTTAGCGTTTCCTTACTTTTCCCCAGAAACAATCCTTTCAGCTTGATAAAAATTTTGCTCCCGACTTCATAAAAGAGATGCGATTCCCTCAAATCGATTTCCAATTGGATTCCAAAATCCGGATTGACAGGTTTGTCTTGAACAAAAAGCACATTATAAAAATTCCCGTCTTTATCCGAAGAAATCACATAACCTTCAATTATTAAATCTTCCTGAACCTGTATGGTCTCTCCTTTGAAGTAGGCATCTAATTCCCAAAAACCAATATTTGCCTCTAAATCGGAATTGCAATCCTGTTTTGGAATGTCAAAATCTGAATTTTCAACACAGCTCAACATCATTGTTATCAAAATAAAAGCCCATCTTATCTTCCTATCAATTTGCATGTATTTGTTTTCTCTATTGGGGGTTTTTTGGTTAAAAACTAACTGCTAGATTTAAAAAGTATGTGCGCCCGAATCCATACCAATATTTGGGTCCAAACGAAGGTGTACCACTTAAATTATCCTGGTATAGTTGTCCGTAGTTCCCATTTCTTCCTTGCTCATAACCACCGCTTCTGTAGACCTCATCGAACAGATTGTTCACACTAATAAATGCACTCACATATTTTTTGTTGAACAACCATGACTTTCCTCCTACCAAATTGAGCAAATAGAAATCGTCCAGCGATCGTTGCTTTAGTATGGCCTGTACATTTTCGTCAGTTGCTTCAGGAAAACGATCTCCCGTTTCTGGGTCTATAAGAAAACTATTTGTGCGTCTAATCGCAGAAATATCGATATAGCTATTGGATAGATAATTGGTAGTAGCTCCCATCCACCAATACTTTGGGCTTCTGTATTCCACACCAACCGCACAGGCTATTTGCGGTCCTTGGGCAAGTTTTAATCCTTTGAGCTTTGCAATTCCCAAGTCTTGAATTCCTTCAACATTAATAAGGTCTTCGTCGGCCGCAGCGGTGTCAAAATTTATCTGAACCGATGGATCGCTTGCAAACACATATTCACCAAAATTGCCAGCTAATGACATTTTTACACTTGATGAAAGCTCATATTGCACCCCAAATTCAATCCCCTTATGAAGTTTGTCCAATCCCGTGATTACCTCTTGAACAAAATCGGAGCCCAAACCAGAATCCACATAAAAAAAGTTGATATCCGTGGTATTCATAAATCGAGTATAGAAGGCGCTTATTCTACCTGTTAAATCTGGTAACCGAATGTGGTAATTGATGTCTACAGCGGTAACAGACTCATTTAAAATTTCTTGGACAACATCATTATTCTCTCTTGGATTAATAAATATATTTTGGACCGTAGGAGGTCTTTGCACAAACGCTCCTGCTATATTAAACCTGTGTCTTCCGGAAATGAAGTAGGTTACGCCAGTTTTAACCTTTACATTCGAAAAATCCACTGTTTCACTTTTTCCAACGGAGTTATCCAAAAAGCGTTCGTTTTGAAACATACCATCCCTTTGAGCATTGAAATTGCCAATTGCCGCAGAAACAAATCCATTTATTTTATCATAATCAACCTTTAGCTGCCCAAACCCTTCCCATTCCGATACTTCTAGTAAATAATTGTAGTTAAACTGTTCTCCTTCGAATTTTGTAAGGGCCCCGTTCAAATCGTTTTGCGTATTTGAAAATGTATCGATGTCCTCATGAAAATCACTCCCCAATAAATCCTGGATTTGTGCATAGTTTTCAGATTTCAATGTCTGATAATATGCTCCACCTCCAACTTTTATATGTTGACTAATATCAAAATTGAAACTACTCGAGAGCATAATTCTATTGTCTTTGGTTGCATCATCATAAAGTAAATAGGCAGCTTTTTGACCTGCATTTGCATCATATAAAGATTCCCAATCCATTTGTGGGCTAGCTAAAAACCCTTGCCTTGCAAGGTTTGCGTTGTTGAAGTCCGCCCCTATGGAACTGTTTATGTAAAAACTTGGCAAGTATCTATAATAGGTTGGGTCCGCGCTTGGCGCGTTATAATAACCGACCCTGCTTCGTGCAGAGGTTCCCAATTGGTATGCAACTCCTGTATTCCAATTCCAATTTTTAGATTTTAGATAATGGTTGAACAAAAACATGGGCTCAAAAACTTCACGCTCCCTAGAGTTTCTTGTTTTCCCATTTTGTTGCCCCCAATAGGGATTGTATTGGTTGCCCATTAACTCAAAAACCTCCTCGGTGAGGGCAGCTGAACGTCCTCTTCGGTTTTTTGCCAAAACGCTAGTAACAACCAAACTTTGGTTTGGATTTATTTCGTACTCCACCGCTCCGAAGAAAGAATAAGCATCATATAGCGTTCCCGCAACATATCCTGAGTCTGCCCATCTTCTGGAAGCAGAAACAGAATAGGAAAGTCCATTCTCTGTAATACCAGAATTGTAGGTTGTCATAATTCGACCTGCATAAGTGCGATTTGAAGCTGATCCAGACAACCGGATACCTGGCCTTAAACCTGAAGGTCTTGTATCAATATTTGTGTTCCCTAGAATACCTCCAAATGCTAGCGGATTCTGGTCAAGCGCATGGGTAAATTCTTGATTTCTGGTTACATCGTTAAGTCCGCCCCAATTATTCCATTGAGGTCTACCATTGAATAACTTATTCATTGGAATTCCATTCAGCATTACAAGTCCGTTACGTGAGTCATAACCTCTAACCCTAAAAAAGGCCTGTCCAAAATCAAATGCCGCCCGGCTCAAAAAAATATCGCGTGTTGCTTGCAACAAACCAGAGGACCCCGTGATCGTCTCACCGTCATTTGAAATGTCAGTTTCTGTTAACGTGATAAGGTTATCCGTTTTATCTAAGGTAAAATCTTGGTCTAGATAAATTTCACCCAAATTCAGTGCGTTATTTTCTAAAAAAATGGGAATCCGTTTTGACAGGTAGTCGGAACTCAGAACAATCAGTATCAGTTCTCCTTTTTGCTCGGTTTTAATGTTGAAAATACCATTGTCATCAGTAAAAAACTCCTTTGCCAAACCTTCAATTCGAAGAATAGCATTGCCTATTGGACTTTGGGTGGCTGCATCTTTTACTGCCCCCGAAATTATAATGCTCTGTTGCCCGTAATGTACTATTGGACAGCATAAAAGCACAAAGAACAAAGCTGTTCTCATAAGCTTGAACCGTAGGTTAATTAATAAGACTTTGGGGTTATTGGTTTTCTTTTTTTGTAAGAAAAGTGAACAATCTTACTTATTTTCGAGTAAAAATCCAAATCCGAATGAAATTTTTAACCTACTTCCTCGTGCTTGTCACGCTTCCCCTATTTGCGCAATCTTCCAAAAAGTATAAGCTGAGAACTGTTGCTTTTTATAATGTGGAGAACCTTTTTGATACAGTAAATGACTCCTTGGTCTTTGATGATGAACGCACCCCAGATGGTAGCTATCATTGGACCGAAACGAGATATCTTAAGAAAATTGAACGCATATCCGAAGTAATTGCAAAAATTGGAAAAGACACCTCTAAAACTTCTCCAGATATCATTGGACTCTGTGAATTGGAGAACAAAGGGGTAATACAAGATTTGATTCAACATTCAAATCTCAAACACATCGGGTACGGCATCGTTCACTATGATTCTCCTGACGAACGCGGAATAGATGTGGCCTTGCTTTATAAAAAAAATGTCTATCTGCCAACATCCTTTAATAGCCATCGGCTACTACTGTTCGATGATATGGGGAAGAGGAATTATACTCGCGATCAACTTGTTGTCGGGGGCATGTTGGACGATGAAGAATTTTATTTTTTGGTCAACCACTGGCCTTCTCGAAGAGGAGGCTCAACCAAAAGTAGACCCAATCGTATTAGGGCCGCTTTGTTGAATAAACGTATAATTGATTCTGTTCAAAGATTAAATGCGGATGCAAAAATCATAAGCATGGGCGATTTTAATGATGACCCGCGAGACGACAGTTTTAAGAAGATTTTAAAGACGACTGGGAGAATTAAAAAGCTGGATAGTACGGCCCTCTTTAATCCCATGGAAAAGCTTTATAAAAAAGGAGTAGGTTCTCTCGCTTATCGCGATAAATGGAACTTATTTGACCAATTTTTTATGACACAAAATCTTGTGGAAAAGAGTGAAAAGGATTTTACCTTCTGGAAAGCTGGAGTTTATGCACCATCCTATTTGAAAACCAAAGAGGGAAGATTCAAAGGATACCCGCTTAGAACTTATTCAGGAGGTAGTTATACTGGAGGTTATAGCGACCACTTTCCGGTATATCTTTTTTTGATCAAGGAAACGGAATGAGATTCTCACCTTCGCAGTAACGTAAATTAAATACTATTAAAGTTACCCTAAGGTCAAAACAAAAAATTAATAATCGTTGGTGGTCCAAGCGAAACCCCTGAATAAAAACTTACTTTTTCAGGAATTGTTCTAATATTATTGGGGTTGTTAACATGATAAATCGATGCAAACCCTAGGGAAAGGATAAAAGCTCCACCAACTATCGCCATTTTTGGAGGTTTGTAGTTGTGCGCAATTGTCGTATAGAGATAGATGAATACTAGAATGGAGGTAATCAACAAAATGAAGCAACTTATCAATTTTCTATTTCTTTCTCTAATCTTTTCAAGTTGCTCCAGTATTTTGATTTTTTCAAGCTCTTTTTCTGATTCATTATAACCACCTAGCTCTGGGTATATTAGAGTCCAATTCTGAATTTCTTTTCTATAAAATAAAAATGGGAATATGGACAACCCTAATAACAAAATAAAGAATCCCTTCCAATCAGGGTTTGGCATCCAAACACCCCATATATAGGTTATTATTGCGCCCGCAAAAAATGGTATAACAAAAAATAAAAGGGTAAAAAATCTCATACCAACCTATTAAATAAACTACTTGTTCTATACAGTGGGGGTAAGCTGAGATTTCCACCTTGCGCCTCCACAAAGGCTTTAGGCGATACATGGTCACGGAAATGAAAATTGTTGCTTAATTAAACCATTGTCCCCACGGAATTCTCAATAAAATAAGCAACAGTCCCAAACCATAGAAAATGGCAATACTTTTGAACTTGGCACTGCTTTCCATTTTTTTCTTATGGCGCGACCATCCGATTGTAATTAGGGCAATGGCCAAAATGTTAGTAAAGGGATGTTCTACAGCCAACAAACGCGCAGCAGAATTTAATCCCCCCATCCCCAAAGTTTGAATAGCTTTAAGGCCGTTGGCCGAAACAAAGAATACTATTAGCCCAATAATCAACTGTATGTGCGATAAAATCAAGGCAAAGAGGCTTATTCTTAAATCTTTATGCATGGTAAACTCCTTTTTACCTAACCAACCCATTAGGGCATTGAAGACGGCTAAAATCAATAGTAGGAGTACGATATATGCAAAGTATGAGTGAAGGGTGTGTAGAATTTCCATGTGTATAGTTTGAATCTTAAAAATACGGATTTTGCCCATAAAAAAACCCGCCATATGGCGGGTTTTTTAGAATTTATATCCCTAAGCTTAGAAGTTATACCTCATGCTTATGTTCCATGTTCTTCCAAATCCGAAGAACACTTTGTTACTTGTATTCAATCCTCTGAAGGTTTCGTCACCAGGATCTGCAAAAGTATTTGTCAATGATTCCGCGATGTACTCCGTATCGAAGGCATTGTAAACGTTTGCTGCAATACTAATGGCATCGTTTCCACCACCAATATCAAACGTGTAGTATGCTCCAAAATCAACTAAGCTATAGCTTGGCAATCTCAAAGAACCTTGATGGTCCGGAGTATCGAAATCCTCAGCATTGATCTGAGCAAACAATCTAGATGCAGAATAAAGATTGGTGCTTAACTTCAAGTTTTCAACTGGTCTGATAATCATTTCCAAGTTGGTTGTGAACTGCGCTGCATCACCCACTTTTACATTATCCAAATACAAGGTTACATCAGGGTCAATAACATTTCTGTCATCATCCAAAGCTGCTCCTGTGGCGTTTCCACCATATTCCCAGTTACCCATGGAAAGCATCCCTTTAAATTGTACAACCTCAGAAGCTCTATAGCTGGTTTCAAGCTCAAACCCAGAGTGAATTTGCTCAACTCCATTGATGTTTGCTCTACCTTCGTCACCTGCTGGAGTTTCAATACTTAGGTCCTCAAATCTGTCTTTCCAAGAAGTTCTGTAGATATTGATTTTTGCTCTGAAATCTCCTAGGTTGATTCCATAACCTGCTTCAAGACCCAAGATTTTTTCATTGGTCAAATCAGGGTTAAGGTCATTTCTAAAGTTCAAGTAAACAGCATCGAACAATGGCTGCTTAGAGTAGTATCCAGCATTAAAGAAAACATTATGAGCTTCGTTTAGATTAAAGTTAGCTCCACCTTTAATGTTTCCTCCAAGTCTGTTTTCAAAATCAGTTTCTTGCATTGGGTCGGAATCCAAGTAATTAAAGTAATCGATACGCTTGAATCCTTGTTGCGAAACACCACCTTGTACAAATGCGGAAACAGTTCCATTACTATATTCCAATTGGCCGAAAGTTCCTATCCATCTTACAATTCCGTCATTGTAGTAATCAATTTTTTCCTCATCATCAATATTCTTGAAAATGTTGACAATAGATCCAAAGTCAGAATCAATTGCACCATCTTGTCTTACTGTATGATTTGGGTTATTGATATCATCATCATCAAAGTAACCATCAGCTCCTAAAAGGTTATCCACCCTTCTGTAGTGAATTCCTTTATAGCTTCTAGCATCCAATCCTACATCCCAGCTCCATTCGTCGTTGATTTCAGTATGCAAGTTGGCAATAAGGCCAAACCAGTTGTGAGAGTTCATGGACGCTCTTCTGATAATACCATCACCAAAACTAGTTACGATTTGCTCACCATTAGTAGGGGCCAATTGACGTGGATTTCCTCCGTTATCGCCATTGTAAAAAGTAACAGATTCTCCACTGTTAAATCTTGAAATCAAATCATAATCAACCAGTCCTGTTTCAGGAATACGATATCTGCTTGAGCTTGCGAAACCAAAACCTGGTCCAACACCTATATCACCTGTTCCACCACCTCTACCAACAGAAGCATAAATTGATGAGGAAAGAGTAGTCTTATCGTTAAACTTATGATCCCAGTTCAAGGAAGCGATTGGTTTATGGTAGAAGTTTCTTCTCCATCCAAATTCCTCTCCATTCAAGAACCCGTGGTTAAAGTTGTAAAGTGCTCCATATTGAACGTGGTCAGCCAAGGTTGCAACGTTAAAAAAGCTTGATGTTCTTTGGTTGTGTACCTGTGGCGCACCAGTTAAAACAAATTGGAAACTGTTCCTATCGTTAGGCTCGTATCCCAATCCAATAAAATAGTTGAAACCTTCGAATTTAGTTCCTTGTACATATCCATCTCCTGCTGTTCTTCCCAATAAGATAGAAGCAGCAAAACCGTTTTCATTTTTTCCTGTATTGTATGAAGCTGTGGTTTTCAAGTATCCATCGTTACCACCTCCAAAGCGAACAGATCCACCTTCTTCTTTGTCAGTTGATTTGGTAAGAATGTTGATGGTACCACCAACCGAACTAATAGCCAATTTAGAAGAACCTAGACCTCTTTGTACTTGCATAGCCGTGGTTACATCACTAAGTCCAGCCCAGTTACTCCAGAAAACTCGACCGTTTTCCATGTCGTTCACTGGAATTCCGTTAATCATGATCGCTGTGTTCTGAGAATCAAATCCTCTTACGTTGATCCTACCATCTCCAAATCCACCACCGGTTTTAGTAGCGTAAATTGATGGCGTTGATTTCAATACTTCGGGTAGTTCTTGCGACCCGATTTTTTCTTGAATTTCCGTTGCTGTGATGGTTGACACGGCAACAGGTGTTTCACGGTCCTTGGCAATATCCAAGATTCCGGTTACAACAACACCTTCAAGTTCTTCTGCATCGGGATTTAAAGTAATAGACCCCAAATCTCCGTAAGAACTGAAAGAGACCCTTTTGGTCACAAATCCGATGTAAGAAACTACTAGGGTTCCGGAACTATCGGAAACCTCTAGGGCAAATTTTCCATCAAAATCTGTTGAAGCTCCATTGTCTGTGCCCTCAAGCACAACACTTGCACCTGGAAGTGGACTTCCTAGATCACCGTCCATAACGGTACCGGAAACCGTTCCTTGCGAAAACATAATTGCAGCACTAAAAAGTGCGACAAGCAATACATACAGTTTTTTCATTCTCAGTAGTGTTTAAGTTATTTGAATAGCATTGCAAAAGTCCCGTTTTTTAACAATCGAAATGTTAATTTAACGTTAAGAAAATCAAATATAACAAATCTCAACAATTCTTTATGTTGCTGAAAAACAATGTGTTATGTGTATTTTGGATTTTAAGAAACCTTAAATCATTTCTTAAAAAATTGCAAAAGTCCCAAGGTAGAACTATCATGTTTGCCAATTTCCGAACTTTCTATGTCTTGAAGTATATTTTTGGCAAGCTGCTTCCCTAACTCAACTCCCCATTGATCATAACTGAAAATATTCCAAATAATGCCCTGTACAAAGATTTTGTGCTCATAAAGCGCAATTAAAGAACCTAAGTTCTTAGGGTCCAATTTCTTGATTAAAATGGTATTGGTAGGTTTGTTTCCTTCAAATACCTTGAAAGGGAGTAAGGACGATATTTCATTTTGGTTCAGACCCTGAATTTCAAGTTCAGATTTTACCTCTTCAGGGGTTTTTCCATTCATTAAGGCCTCGGTTTGGGCAAAGAAATTCGCCATAAGTTTATTATGGTGGTCCTTATCCCCATGAAGTGATTCCTTGAACCCAATGAAATCGGTGGGTATCAACTTTGTTCCCTGATGAATCAATTGAAAAAAAGCGTGCTGGGAATTTGTGCCAGGTTCTCCCCAAATGATTGTTCCTGTTTCATAGTTGGCCCTGTTTCCTGCCCTATCAACGCTTTTACCATTACTCTCCATAATGCCTTGCTGCAAATAGGCTGAAAAGCGATGTAAGTATTGGGTATACGGTATGATTGCTTCAGTTTCTGCTCCAAAGAAGTTATTGTACCAAACACTTAACAATGCCAATGTCACCGGGATATTCTCAGAAAAAGGGGTTTCCTTGAAATGTGTGTCCATTTCATTGGCTCCATCCAAAAGTGCCTCGTAATTTTCATAACCTACGGATAGGGCTATGGATAGTCCAACGGCGCTCCAAAGCGAAAAACGTCCTCCTACCCAATCCCACATCGGAAAGACATTTTCATCCGCGATTCCGAATTCCTTGATTTTTTGTGTATTTGTTGAAACTGCAACAAAGTGTTTTGCAATATCTGATTGAGATGCATATTTCAAAAACCATTTTTTAATGGTCATTGCATTGCTCAATGTTTCCTGTGTAGTAAAGGTTTTGGATACCACCACAAACAAGGTGGTCTCTGGATTAAGATTCTTTATTACTTCATGCACATGGTCGCCATCTACATTACTGACGAAGTGCATGTTTAAATGATTTTTATAAAATTTAAGAGCTTCGGCCACCATAACAGGACCCAGGTCAGACCCTCCGATACCAATATTTACAACATCGGTAAAAGTTTTGTTCGTGAAACCTTTTTTGTCTCCAGAAATTATGGTTTGAGTGAAAGTTCTTATTTGCTCTCTCACTTCGTAAACCTCGGGAACAATGTTTTTTCCATCAACAAAAACCTCATCTTCTTTTTTAGCTCTCAGCGCGGTATGAAGAACAGCTCTTCCTTCAGTCTGATTGATTGGCTCACCCCCGAAATAGCTGGAAATAGCTTCTTTCAAGCCAATTTCCTCGGCTAAATCCAATAAAAGAGAAAAAGTTTCTTCTGTAATTCGATTTTTGGAGTAATCCACGAAGAAATCCTTCCAAAGCAATGAAAATTTTTGCCCTCTTTCGGTATCAGAAGCAAATAGCTCTCTTAAATGTTTGTCTTTTGTGTTGTTATAATTTTCTAGTAGTTTTTCCCAGCTCTTTGTGTTCGTAGGATTGGTAGTAGGCAATCTCATTCTATTGGTTCAGTGTTATTTGGTTTTCTTGTTCAATGGGAATAGGTGCCATTTCCAAGAATTCTATACAGTCTATTTGGGTTTTTAAAGGATCAATATGAGCCAAATATTCCGTTCGTAAGGAGTCTACAATGGGTTCGGCCGATGGTAGTTTTTCTCTTAGCGGATCTACTTGTCTTCCATGTTTCCAAAACCTATAACATACATGGGGGCCTCCTGTATTTCCCGTCATTCCAACCCAACCGATGACATCTCCTTGTCTTACAAACTCGCCTCGTTTTACCTTTTGCTTTTTCATATGAAGGTATTGGGTACTGTAAGTTCCGTTATGTCTAATCTTAACATACCTTCCGTTTCCACCTTTCCGGGTAGATTCGGTCACCGTACCATCTGCAGTAGCAATTATAGGAGTACCGACTGGAGCAGCATAGTCTGTTCCTTTATGCGGTCTTACTTTATATCCATAATACGCTATTCTCCTTCGTAAATTATATCTGGAGGAAAGTCGATATCCAAATTTTATTGGAGCTCTTAAGAAGGTACTTCTTAAATTGTTGGCATCTTGGTCATAATAATCCAAAATATTCTTAAGAGAATCCGTTACATACGGAAATGCATAGATGGGTGTGCCCTTATGTTCAAAAAGCGCTGCCTTGATAGCCCCACGTCCAGCATAAATGGTATCGTTGATAAAATGCTCGTCGTAGATAATCTTAAACTTGTCTCCTTTTTCCAATCTGAAGAAATCGATGGTCCATGCATAGATTTCAGAAAGGTCTATAGTCACATTATAATCCACACCAAGGTTATCGAGTGTCTCGGATAGATTATTTTCAATTATTCCTGCAACCTCACGCTCCACGGATTTGACCGTTCTCTTTCCTTTGTAAGCAATGGCCGTACTATCTCTAAAATCAAAAACTGTATAGTTGATCTTCCCGTTTTGATAGATAAAAACCTGCGCAGCTTCGGAGGTATCCTTAGATTTTAAAAGTAAATAAGGTTTTCTATCGATGCGTCGAATATCGAAAGTGTCCTTGTATTCTTCTGCGATATGGATTATTTTAGGATAATCCACTTTGTTTTTGAGCATTAGCTCACCAAAGGTTTCCCCTTTTTTTATGGTATCGTAAACAACGTTAAAGTCCTCGAGATTAAACCCAAAATGCTTTACTATTGGCTTTTGTACTGGGTCTTTAGGTTCCAGTTGTTGTACTAATTCTTTTTTTTCCTTGCACGACACCAATACCAACAGTGCCAAGATTGCCCCAAAAAATCTTTGCATTTTATTTACTTATTAGCGGGATTAAAAATATGGTCAACCCATTGTTTTCCCCATGTTTCCAGCTCTTCTTCAGAGTACAAAGTTGGGAAAAATATTATTTTCTGAAAACTCGGGGGTAAAAAGTCTTTCCAATTTGTACCTCCGGTGGCGTCAACTTCCTTATTTTCCTTGGCCAAATACCTGTATGCAGAACCCATATGCATTAGAGGCCAATTTACATTGGCATTCAAATCCAACTCCTTTAATGATTTGATCAATGTTTCATCATTTCTCGAGGCTTCCGGCAATTGAAGATACTTCATGTAGATATTGCTCTGCTTGACCTGGTTGGATATTCGCAATAGCCTTGGAGTATACCGAAACTCAAATTGTTTAAGGGTCAATGTCTTCTCTCCACTCGAAAGATCCGTTGCTCCTTTTTTCCAATAAATATGCTCAAAAAGTTCTTCTATACTATCTTTTTTGGAGAAGTTGTCCCTTTCCGAAAAATGCACCAAATTTTCTAAAGGTGTGGCATAGATCTCAATCATCCGGTATTGTGCTGATTGAAATCCGCTTGCTGGCAATAATGCCATGCGATATCTCAAAAACTGTTCGCGTTCCATCCCCTTTATCATAATTCCAAAGGAAGACGTCAGTGCTTTAAAATAGTTGTTTATTCGATTTGTCTTCTCAATGAAAAAAGCTAGGTCCTGAGATTTATCTTCAACAATCTGTTTTTGCTCGTGCAAAATTAGTTTGAAATACAGTTCCGTAATCTGATGGTACATGATGAAAATCTCCTCATCAGGAAAATGTGTGCGCGGCACTTGAATACTCAATAAAGTATCCAAATGGATATAATCCCAATAGGTAAGGTATCGTTGATACAGGAGTCCGTCGAGGTAAGAGCTTAAATCTTGTCCAGAGTTTTTGTACTTCTCTTCAAGCTTATTGATTTGGGACTCAATTCGCTCATCATTCTTCATTCAAGCTATTTCATTATAATTTTAAACTGGTTTCTTAACCCATTATACGCTTCTAAATCAGCTTTAAGGGATCCTACGGCCAAATCTGCTTTGATTCGAACCGGAATTCTGTTCATATCGTTGGAAACCCACAAAGTAAGGCTTTCTTTTTCTTTAAAAACCCTTCCAGATTGAACTAAGGGCCTAAATTTAAGACATTCTACTTTGCCGAACTTGGTTCGGATGATTTCTTTTCCCAAAAACTTGAGTTGAAACTTAAAAATACCATCGTCATCGAAGAGCATATCCATATCCAGGGACTCTCCTTTTTGTAAATCTTGATAATTGTATTTATTTCTTAATTGATATGCCGCCGAAAGTAGGTCCTGAACTTCATTATGTACTGGAATATCAACTTTTTTCGAATTCTTGTTATCCGTCAACAAGGCCATTTTTTTATTGTAATCAAAATCAATTTCGATATCTTTTGTATAACCACCTTCGTAGGTATTTCTAATGAAGCGATACGGTTTGCCATCATTTTTATCAAAATAGCTTTCGAATCTATTATCTATTTTAAAAAAGATACTGGCAAATCCTGTGGTTTTACCTATACCAACTACGTGGTAGACAGGAATACTATCGATTGAATCACTGCTAAGCTGAAGTGTTGCATAACTGGCGTTTAAAAATCCGTAGTGTATTCGGAACTTCAACCATTCCCCAGCCTTGAATGCAGGGTGGTTATTTTGAGCCATTAACGGCATCATAAGTAGGAGGGCGAATATGGTAACGATTTTTTTCATAATCTATATGTCGGTATAAAATTACTAAAATCACATCTCGAATTCAGTACTTTACATATACTTAACAAATCTTGTTCCAAAATATTATATACAAAAAAAGCCCAGTCTCTGAACTGGGCTTTTCCTAAATAACCAACCAAACTTTAAATTATGAAAAACCAATACTTAAAGTTATAAGGGAACCACCCCTTATGTGAAACAAAGATACATTTTGCCTCTAGAGAAATGTAAGTTTTAACGTACTTTAACTATTTTTTGCCAAATAGTCAACATTTGGCAATTAATTAAGAAAAAATAGGGGATTCCCGCTTTACCTAATCTACATTTACCTCTATAAAACAGGGTTTTTTAGTAGTCCAAAAAAATTAAAACCAATATCCAACACTAAAGAATATGTTGCTATTATCACTTTCTGGAGACCAGGAATAATAGATTTGAACAGGGCCTAAAAAGGATTCTAGCCCATACCCGATACCATACCCTGAAAAGGTGGGTTCGGAAAACCAATCCCCGGTTCTGAAGAGGTCGTCATCGACATTTGCAAAATTGGCACTAAACAAAAAATGGTTCTTGTTGGTAAATTCATAATCCAACCTACCATAGGCTTTCACGTAGCTATTCCCAGGTAGATTTAAAAAATCGTACCCTATAAAGGGTGTAAAATTATTTACGAGATCATTACCGAAACCACCAAGTACAAAGTCGAAAGATGTTACCCCCGAGGTACCCAACTTAAATCCACCTTCAGTTTCCAAATTCAAAGTAAGGTTGTCCACCAGAGAAAATGCTGTTCCTAATTTTGCTTTACCAATCGAGAATTCTTTAAAGTTGTTGTTAAAATCAGAGGAAAGGAGATACAAATGGAAATCGCTATCAAAAAACAGTCCTTTGGTCGGAAAATACTTGTCATCGTAGGTGTCCAAAGTAATCTTTCCGTAAACACTAAAATAACTTGAGTCATCAAAGTATGTTCGTTCTGAGGAGGATAGCTGCAATGCCGCTTCTGGTTCCCCATCAAACTGATTTAGGGTGCGAGTGCTATACCTTAAAAGTTTGTGCTCAGCTCCAACCGTAAAGGCAAATTCTTCCCTGAAAACGGTTTGCAGATAAATTTGATTGGTCCAATCGGTAACATCAAGGTTGATTTCCCTGATGTTGGGGTCGTTGGGAGCATCGAAGTTGGACTGAATGAGTCCAAAGTCCACTTCTTCATCAAAATCAGCGAATCTTGAATTAAAACCAAAACTCCAATAAAAACCCTTGTCAAGATAGTATTGCAAATTATACCTTATATGATCGCCGAGAATAAAATCGAAAGAGGCTACATCATCTTTCAGCAGAAAATTCTTTTTGGTGAGATTGATCAAGGCAGAACTTTTATAAAGGTCATCATAATGTGCTGCCATTTTGATGAACATTTTAGTAGGGTTTTCTTTCAGCTTCAAAATAAGGTCTGTTCCCAATCCATTGGATACCAACTCATATCGAATTGCTTTAAAGTTGCCGGTAGCCGATAGATTGTTAATCCCTTGCTTTAGCTTATTAAATGGGATTTTCTCAGCAAGGTTAAACCGTAGTTTCCCTTTTATATAACCCCGAGTGTATTGATCATTGCCCCTTATGATCAATCGATTTATGGTCAAACTGTCCATCACTTCGATCTTCTTGTGGCTTCGTGCAGTATTATGCTGTTTTTGGGCCACTTTCTTGAGTTCCATGATATTCAATGAAGCTGCTTCCTCTCCAATATCCATAATTTCGTTTCCGCGATCAAAATCGATAACCGAAAAATCATCAATATCGGGCCTAATGTATACATCCGTTTTCTCGGCTTTGACCTTCATATCGTTTACGGTTCTATAATTATTTATTTGAAGTAGAATCTCTGTGGCCGATGAAAGGGATTCGCGAGTTGACAATCCGTGTTGGACATCCACCCCGATTACCAGATCAGCACCAAGAGCCTTAACCTCATCTATGGGATAATTATTTACCACACCCCCATCGATTAAAATTTCGCCTTCAATCTCAGCTGGCTCAAATAGGGAAGGAAAAGTGCCACTTGCCATTATAGCTTCTGGCAGATATCCTGAATCCAGTAAAACTTCTTCCCCGGTTTCCACATTGGTTGCAATGCATAAAAATGGGATAGGAAGTTTATTAAAATCTTGAACGTCCTTTACATGGAAAAGAAGTTTTACCAATTCATTATATATGTTTTGTCCACCAGAAATGGCCTGTGGAAAAGACACATTAAAATTGGTGAAAGGAAGACTAAGCGCATAACGTTCTGAATCTTCCTTTTCATAAAAGGTCTTAGCCCCTCTAGGCACATTATCTTGAATGAGTTGAGAAAACTCAGTCTCCCTAAAAATAGAGTCCAATTCTATTCCTGAATATCCTGAAGCATATAGGGCCCCCACTATAGCACCCATGCTTGTGCCGCCAACATAATCTACCTTTATGCCTGCCTCATCAATAACTTTAAGTGCACCGATATGGGCCAATCCTTTAGCTCCTCCTCCGCTCAGTACCAGTCCCACCTTTAGGTCTTCATTTGTATTTGATGTTTGGCTCCAGCCAAAAACTCCAAATACGATGAATATGCTGCTTACTATTATGCTTTTAAACCTCATGCGTTAGTGGAACGATTTATAGATTTTTTTTGCCTTGGCCATACCTATAGATTCCGCAAGACTCTCAATGGTTGCTTCCTTTATTCGTTTTACCGATTTAAATTGTTGCAAAAGTTGCTCTGCCGTCTTCTTGCCAATCCCCTCTATATTTTCTAATTCAGAATCTATGGCCGCTTTGCTCCTCTTGTTCCGATGGTGGGTTATCCCAAATCGGTGGGCCTCATTTCTTAGTTGTTGGATAATCTTTAGGCTTTCTGATTTTTTATCTAAATATAAGGGAATGGGATCCTCTGGAAAATAGATTTCTTCCAATCTTTTTGCAATTCCTATTATGGCTATTTTGCCCCGAAGCCCTAAAATATCCAAACTTTTTAGTGCTGATGATAGCTGACCTTTCCCTCCGTCTATCACAATAAGTTGCGGTAAAGGTTCATCTTCGTTTAGCAAGCGTTTGTATCTTCTAAAAACCACTTCTTCCATACTTGCAAAGTCGTCAGGACCTTCGACGGTTTTGATATTGAAATGGCGATACTCTTTTTTAGAAGGTTTCCCATTCTTAAAGACTACACAGGCGGCTACTGGATCGCTTCCTTGTATGTTCGAATTATCGAAGCACTCTATATGTGTTGGCTCTGAGGAAAGTCTTAAGTCGGCCTTCATTTGGGCCATAATACGTTTGGTATGCCTATCAGGATCGGTAATTTTTATCTGTTTAAATCGGTCTTGTCTAAAAAATCTGGCGTTGCGCTCAGACAGCTCCAAAATTCTTCTTTTATCTCCTAACTTTGGAAGGGTTATTTTTAAATCCTCTTCCACCATCACCGGAAATTGAAGGTAAATTTCCCTGGACTGGGATTTAAACCGCTGTCTTATCTCGGTTATTGCAAGTTGAAGAAGTTCTTCATTGGTCTCATCCAACTTTTTCTTTATTTCCATGGTATGTGACCTTATTATTGCACCATGGGAAAGTTGCAAAAAATTGACGTAGGCGTGGGTCTCATCCGAAATTATGGTGAATACATCCACATTGTTGATTTTAGGGTTGACCACCGTTGACTTGGCTTGGTAATTTTCTAAAATCTCAATCTTATCTTTTATACGTTGGGCTTTTTCAAATTCCATCTGGTTTGCCAACTCCTTCATTTGTGTCTTGAAGGATTGCAGAGAGCTTTTAAAATTCCCTTTTATAATCTGCCGAATATCCTCAATCTGTTTTTGATAATCCTCCTCACTTTGTAATCCTTCGCAAGGACCTAAACAATTTCCCAAATGAAACTCCAAACAAACTTTGTATTTACCAGCTGCAATTTTCTCTTCGGACAAGTCGTAGTTACAGGTCCGTAAAGGATACAGGCTTCTGACAAGATCTAATAAGGTCCTGACTGTTTTCATGCTGGTGTAAGGGCCATAATATTCGGATCCATCTTTTATCAATTTCCGAGTCGAAAAAACTCTTGGAAAACGTTCTTTCTTTATGCAAATCCATGGATAGGACTTGTCATCTTTAAGCAACACGTTGTAACGTGGCATTAATTTTTTAATCAGATTGTTCTCCAATAAGAGTGCATCCGACTCTGTAGCCACCACAATGTGCTTTATACTATCAATCTTTTTTACAAGTACCCTTGTTTTTCCATATTCCTGTTTCTTATTGAAATATGAGGAAACGCGTTTCTTCAAGTTTTTTGCCTTTCCTACATAAAGAATTTTTCCTTCAGTATCATAAAATTGATAGACTCCGGGATTATTGGGCAGGGCGCTTATTTGAACACTGATGGAAGGAGGTTTGGGCATATAATTTCCAAAAAATTGACGCTTATACAAAGGTATACCTTAATGATAGTGTTTTTTTGTTAAAATTGACCTGAGTTCCCTAAGCTTTGATTGAAGTACGTTTTCGTTTCATAAAGCATCAATCGTCTAGAAAAACATGCTTTTTTGTTAAACTGCTGCTAAAAAAAGTGCATTTCATCGATTAAAAATGCATTTCATAGTAAAATTTCCAATTGTTTTACTTATTTTTAACCGTATAAATACAATTCTATGGAGAACTATATTATCGTTTTGGGAATGTATTTGATCTTGATGCTTTTCTTCAAGATTTTTTTCTCAGTTTCAACTAGAGAGTAAAAAGTTTCCCAAAACAACCCCAAAAAATTTCAACATTTAAATGTTGAAACATGAGCTAAGAATAAAGTATAAAAATCTGAGGGCAGAACTGGAAAGTTCTTACATTTCAGATTTGAGTATTGACTTAACAAATCATGTACTTCAAATCCCTATTTGGGATTTTTTTTATTTCCATATTTTTCTGAGTATTGAAGAAAACAAGGAAATTGACACTCTACCCTTGATTACACTTTTACAAGGAAAGGATAAGAATGTGGTTATTCCCAAAGTTAGTGGAGCCGCTTCAATGGAGAGTTACCTGCTTACCGACAATACCGTTCTCAAAAAAAATAAATGGCACATCCCCGAGCCTGTAGACGGAATTCAAATACCTGAAGAAAAAATTGATGTCGTCTTTATTCCACTTTTGGCTTTTGACAAACACGGCAATCGCGTAGGGTATGGCAAGGGATATTATGATACATTCTTAGCCAAGTGCAAACCTGAGACTATAAAAATTGGACTGTCATTATTTGATGCAGAAGACGGTTCTATAGAAACACATGTCAATGATGTAAAACTCGACTATTGTGTTACTCCTAAAAAGGTCTACGAGTTTTAATCTTGGGACTCTTCCTTAGCAGCTTTTGGAAAGGCCTTTTTATTAAACACTATCAAAATACCGACACCTGTGCTTATAGCCGTGTCAGCTATATTGAAAACAGGCTCAAAAAAACGGAACTGATTTCCACCAACAAAAGGCACCCAATCCGGCCATGATGTGTTTATAAGCGGAAAGTAAAGCATATCCACTACCTTCCCATAAAATAGACTTTCGTAGGGCTGATCAGAAAACAATGTGGCTACCTGACCACTACTATGATCAAACAACAATCCATAAAATACTGAGTCGATGATGTTTCCCAATGCTCCTGCAAAAATCAGCGAAACGGCCAAAATCAATGTCTTGGGAGATTGTTTTTTGATAATGTCCCAAAGCCAGTAACCAATCCCAATAATTGCAAAAAGTCTGAAAATAGTCAATATTAACTTTCCGGCGGACTCAGACACTGGAAGTAAATCACTAAGCTTGGTTCCCCAAGCGGCTCCTTCGTTTTCGATGAAAAGAATTTTGAACCAACCGAAAACCTCATGAGATTCCCCAAGAAAAAAATTGGTCTTTACATAGATTTTACTGATCTGATCTATCAACAGGACCAATACGATAATCAATAGGGACTTTTGTAGTTTCATGCCTTTTAAAAGATTGCGCAAAAATATGGATATTATTTTGTTTTCTTTAGATGGATTTCCCCTTCTATTGTATTCAATGTAAATTGGTTATCCCCATCCGGGATGTCCTCTGAAAATATTTTACCATATGTGCTCTTTGCATTTATGTTTCCTGAAGGGGTCGTTAGCAAAATATCTCCTTTTTGGGTGGTTACTTCTACCATTTCATTCACATTGTAGAGGCTGCACCTTCCGTCAGAAAGTTTAACCCTAAGTTTTTTATAGTTTCCGCTTGCATTAAGATTACTGTTTGTTCCAAACACATATACATTTTTGTACTCTGGAAGCGTTACATCCAAAGCAATGGAAATGACCTTGTGAGCACTTAATTTGTCATTCGGGTTGGTGAAATTGGGTTGAAACTTGGTGCTGATTTCCATATTGATTCCCTGTTCCTCAATGGAAACAATCAAATCTTTAGCATACTCTCCTTCAATACTCGCCTCAACAATAACTTCCTTGACTTTGGAGGTGTAAAGATTTACTTGATAACAAAATTCGGAATCTATTTGAATGTACTCCGTTTGCTTATTGACCAATGCTTTTTTCACCAGCTTTTGACTTTGCAACTGTGCAGCCACAAAAAATCCTAGAAAAAAGCACAAGGTTTTCATGAACAAAAAAACGCCCAAGGGCGTTTCATCTATTTTTGCATGTTCTTCGCCTCAATGCTCAAGGTAGCGTGAGGTACAAGTTTTAGACGTTCTTTGTTTATCAACTTGCCGGTAACTCTGCAAATACCATAGGTTTTGTTTTCAATACGTAGAAGCGCATTTTTTAAATCCCTAATGAACTTTTCTTGACGAATGGCCAACTGGGTATTGGCTTCCTTGCTCATAGTCTCCGAACCCTCTTCAAAAGCCTTGAAAGTCGGTGAGGTGTCGTCGGTTCCATTATTTCCATCGTTCATATAAGAGCTTTTCAAAAGCTCTAAATGGCTATTCGCTTTTTCTATTTTTTCTTCAATTAATGCTCTGAACTCCTCTAAATCTTTATCTGAGTATCTTACTTTTAAATCTTGTGCCATTTTTTAATGTTTTTGGATAAACAATTTTGTGTTCACTTCATCGAAGGCAATCGCAATACCTTCTTCTAATTTTTCTTCGAAATTAAGCTCCGCGGTCAAGGTTTCCGTTTTAATGTACTCCTCATTGCTCGAAACGGCATTTTCCACAAAGCCATCTTTCAGTATTTTGATGTCGATTTTATCGGTTACCTCAAATCCAGATTCTTTTCTAAGATTTTGGATTCTGTTGACCAACTCTCTAGCAATTCCCTCTTTCCGAAGGTTGTCATCAATGGTTACATCCAATGCAACGGTAAGTGCTCCCGATGTTGCCACCAACCAACCTTCAATATCCTGGGAACTGATTTCTACATCAGTTAACTGTAAAATAATACTTTTATTTTTCAATTGCAGCATTAATTCTCCATCACGCTCAATTTTTTGGATATCCTCCTGCTCAAACTGACTTACAGCAGCTGCAATATCTTTCATATCCTTGCCGAACCTTGGGCCCAAAACTTTAAAATTAGGCTTGATTTGCTTCACCAAAATTCCTGAGGCATCATCTAACAATTCAATCTCTTTAACATTGACTTCCGACTTAATCAAAGCGGCAACTGCTTCAATATCCTCTTTTTGGGCATCATCCAATACCGGAATCATGATTTTCTGCAGTGGCTGACGTACTTTTATCTTCTCCTTTTGACGGATAGACAATACCAGCGAAGACACCTTTTGTGCCAATTGCATTTTGCGTTCCAACTTTCTATTGACCATTTCTGAATCAAAAGTTGGGAATTTGGCCAAATGCACACTTTCAAAACCTTCTTTCTGGGAGACGGCATCTAAATCCTTGTACAATCGCTCCATAAAAAAAGGTGCAATAGGTGCAGAAAGTTTTGCAACGGTAATCAAAGAAGTATACAACGTCTGATAGGCCGAAATTTTATCTTGCTGATAATCTCCTTTCCAGAAGCGTCTCCTGCTCAAACGCACGTACCAGTTGCTTAAATTTTCTTGAACATAGTCGGAAATCATTCTTGCCGCCTTCGTTGCTTCATAATCTGCATAAGCTTTATCAACTCTTTCAATCAAGGAGTTTAATTCGGATAAAATCCACTGATCGATCTCTGGTCTTTCCTTTAATGGAATGTCTTCTTCAGCGTATGTAAATTCATCTATATTGGCATATAAAACCAAGAAAGAATAGGTATTGTAAAGGGTGCCGAAAAATTTACGTTTTACCTCAACAATTCCCTCAATATCAAACTTAAGGTTGTCCCAAGGATTGGCATTGGAAATCATATACCAACGAGTGGCATCGGCGCCATGCTTGGGGAGCACTTCGAACGGATCTACGGCATTGCCCAAGCGTTTGGACATTTTCTTGCCCTCTTTATCCAAAACAAGTCCGTTCGAAACAACATTTTTATAGGAAACAGTATTAAATACCATGGTAGCTATAGCATGTAAGGTATAGAACCATCCTCTTGTTTGATCAACACCTTCTGCAATAAAATTTGCAGGAAAGGAAGCTCCATTATCTATCAACTCCTTGTTTTCAAATGGATAATGCCATTGGGCATAGGGCATGGAACCGCTATCAAACCAAACATCAATAAGATCTGATTCGCGTTTCATGGGTTGCCCAGAAGCGGACACTAAAGTAATCCCGTCAACAATATTTTTATGCAAGTCAATTTTATCATAATTAGACTCGCTCATGTCTCCAACCACAAAATCCTCAAAAACATCCTTATCCAAGACTCCTGCGGTAACAGCTTTTGCCATTTCTGATTTCAATTCTTCAACAGAACCAATAATCATCTCTTCCTTTCCGTCGGTTGTGCGCCAAATCGGTAAAGGGATGCCCCAGTAACGGGAACGCGATAGGTTCCAATCATTGGCATTGGCCAGCCAATTTCCAAAACGACCTTCGCCGGTAGCTTTTGGTTTCCAATTGATGCTCTGATTCAATTCGAACATACGTTCTTTAACGTCCGTTACCTTTATGAACCAGGAATCCAATGGGTAGTATAAGATAGGTTTATCAGTACGCCAGCAATTAGGATAACTGTGCACATACTTTTCAACCTTAAAAGCTTTGTTTTCTATTTTTAACTTGATGGCAATCTCAACATCCACAGATTTTTCAGGAGCCTCACCATCATCATAATATTCATTTTTTACATATTTACCACCGAACTCTTTAAGCTCTGGTCTAAATCTTCCCTGCAAATCCACTAGAGGTACTGGATTATTGTTTTCATCCAAAACCAGCATGGGTGGAACTTCAGGTTTTGCCTGCTTGGCAACGAAGGCATCATCTGCACCAAAGGTAGGTGCGGTATGTACAATCCCTGTACCGTCTTCAGTGGTCACAAAATCTCCTGCGATAACACGAAAGGCGTTTTCAGGGTTTTGATAGGGCAGTACATAATCAATCAGTTGCTCGTATTTAATTCCAAGCAAATCTTCTCCTTTGCATTCTGTTGCTACAAGGAATGGTATCTTCTTGTTTTCTTTTGAAAAACTGGAAAGTACCGAGACATCATCTGTCTCTACATACTTCCCTCCAAATTGCTTTCCAACTAAATTCTTGGCAAGGATTACGTGAACAGGTTCAAAAGTATATTGGTTATATGTGGCAACGACTACGTAGTCAATTTTTGAACCGACGGTTAAGGCTGTGTTACTTGGAAGTGTCCAAGGAGTAGTGGTCCAAGCCAGAAAATGTAAATGGTCAAATCTTTCTAAAAACTCAGGCACAGTATTTTCAACCACCTTGAACTGAGCAGTCACCGTAGTATCCGTTACATCTTGGTAGGTGCCCGGTTGGTTTAATTCATGTGAGCTCAAACCTGTTCCGGCCTTTGGCGAATAGGGCTGAATTGTATATCCTTTATACAAAAGTCCTTTGTCGTAAATCTGCTTGAGCAACCACCAAACAGATTCCATGTATTTGGACTTGTAGGTAATATACGGGTCATCCATATCTACCCAATATCCTACCTTCTCGGTCATTTCATTCCAGACATCTGTATAACGCATTACTGCTTTTTTACAGGCTGCATTGTACTCCTCTACGGAAATCTTTTTACCAATATCTTCTTTAGTAATACCCAATTCCTTTTCAACTCCAATTTCAATGGGTAGTCCATGGGTATCCCATCCGGCCTTGCGTTTTACCTGATATCCCTTCATGGTCTTGTACCTAGGGAAAATATCCTTTATGGTACGGGCCATTACATGGTGAATCCCGGGCATACCGTTTGCCGAAGGTGGGCCTTCATAAAACACATAACTTTCTCCTCCTTCTCGCGTAGAGACACTCTTTTCAAAAATCTGGTTGTTTTTCCAGAAGTCAAGAATCTCTTCCGATACTTTGGGCAAGTCCAATCCTTTATATTCCGCAAACTTCATATCTACTGCTACTTCTTCTAGATTTCCAAGTTTGCAAAATTATAAATTTAGATGGAATAATCCCCCTGTAAACAAGGTATTTGCGACTTCGCAACACACTTGGTCGAAATGTAAAATCACAAAACTGATGCTTTCCGTTAAAATCCATATCTTACCAGCTCTAACACTAAACCATTTTATAATGAAAAGAGTATTTATCGTTGCTGTAGCATTGTGTTTTTCAATGTCGGCAACTATTTCTTGCAAAGAAGCGGCCAACAAGGCCAAGGATGCCACTGAAGAAGCGGAAAAATCACTTGAAGAGGCGGGAGATGATATGAAAGAAGCGGCAAATGATGCCATGGATGCGGTTAAAGAGGCCGGAGAAGATGCAAAAGAAGCTGGAGAACAAGCATTGGATAGCATCAAGAAAGCTGGAGAAGATGCCATGGACAAGGCCAAAGAAATGGGAGAAGATGCAAAGGATGCAGTTAAAGAAACTGCAGATGACCTTAAAAAAGCTGTTGACGAACTAGATCATTAAATTCAGCTAACCGATTTAAAGAGGCTTGGAAAATTCCAAGCCTTTTTTTGTTAAAAACTATATCCCAATCCCAAAATAAGGTTGGCTCCAGGAGCTGCTATTCCAGATGAATAGGTTCTATACCTTTGGTTGGTAATATTTTCAAGGTTTACAGTCGCCTTAAAGGCATTGGATATTTGATATTGTGATCTAAAATTCAAGGTGTACCATGATGGAGAAAATGGGTTTCCATTCGTATCTATATCATAGATATAATCTTTGCTTCTTTCCGAGAGTGCCAAATCGCTATAGCTGATTTCACCATTGTAATTTAAGAACAGGTCGGTTTTCAATTTCTGATTTTGCCAAATCACATGAAAATCTCCAAAAGTTGGAGCAGCATGTCTTGCAGGGGTGTCCTCTCCACTATCATCTTCCTCAGTGCCTTCGGTAATGGTAAGGTTGGATGTCAGTGACCAGTTTTCATCCAAAAAGGCTTCTAATCCCAATTCAAAACCGTATACATAGGCCTTTGCCGCATTTTGGATGGCCTGCACATTGCTCAACTCTCCGTTATATAAAATTTCCCTATCCCCATTGAAGGTAAAGTCCCTTCGTACCAGTGCATCGACCAGATACGTATAAAAGGTAGCTCCTTTCAGTACCACTTTATCATTGAAATTTTTACGAATCCCTATTTCTCCGTTATATGCGTATTCGGGTTCTAATTCTGGGTTTGGAACTACAACAGAACCGGGTTCTGAGTCGAAAACCTTACCAATATCATCAATATTCGGCGCTCTAAATCCTGTGGACCCATTCAGTGTAATTTGAAGGTCTGCTCTCGGAAACCAACTGAATCCTAGACTCCCCGTGAATGCTCCGGTTATGAGGTCTGCCTCATCAAAAGGAAATGGAAAAAAAGTTTGGTCGAACTGGGCATCCACCCAAACCTGGCTATATCTGGCGCCCGACAATAGTGTGAAATTCGGTTTTAATTTATACTCTCCATTAATGTATCCGGCAAAAGTTTGCCACGTTGCGCCATCGGGGTATCGTGAAGCAGCTTCGCTTACTTGGTTGGTTTCGATATTAGTTTGAATTCCCTCAGAGTTTACTTTGTTAAAAATATACTCAGCTCCATAGTACAGACGCAAGTCCCCAATTTTCTTATTCTCAAAGTCAAGATTGATGGAAAGTGCATTTACTTTATCAACGGTGGTAAATCGGTCAGGGTCTTGAAACAATCTTTCATTTCTACTTTCCTCAAAATGTTGGTAAGCAGTGGTCAGTTTTACACCATCATAAAATTTATTCTTCCCCTGTTTAGTAAGTTGGAAGTTTCCCATCATCCACTTTTGGGGACCATAAAACCATTCCGCGGACCTTAGTCCATCGCCAGAAGCGTTTGGACGAATCAATCTATCATATCTTGAAAAATCCGAAGTTTCGGAATAATACAACCCTAAATCATAGTTCCAGGTGCTGTTCGGGCGATAGGTAAATTTTTGAAGAAAATTAATTTGATCATAACCAGATGAAATTTGTTTTCTAGGGTCATTGTTGGTCATCAAAACATCTACTCCATTTTCTCTTACCACATAGTTGTTTCGCAAATAGGAATCGGGCCCATTCTTTCCCATAGTCAGATTGTCAAAATCGTTATAGCTGAAACTGGTATAGGAAGCCCATTTTTGTTGCCCAAAATTAAAATCGCCATGCGCTGTGTTTTCCTTATTGGCAGATGCAAATCTATAGTTTACGTTTCCGGAAAATGTGAGACTATCCGTAAATGAAAAGCGTGGTTTTTGGGTGAAAAAATTCATCACACCCCCAATGGCATCACTACCATAAATTACGGACCCCGGACCAAAAATCACCTCGGTATTTTTTACAGTGAATGGATCTATGGAAATAACATTTTGAACATTTCCTCCTCTAAATATGGCATTGTTCATCCGCACACCATCAACCGAAAGCAATAATCTATTTGTTGCAAAACCCCTTATCATTGGGCTGCCTCCTCCCAATTGACTTTTTTGCACAAAGACTTTTCCACTATTTTGCAAAAGGTCAGCCGAGGTTTGCGGGTTTGTAAATGCAATGGAACGTGCATCAATGGATTCGATTTTCTGCGGAACATCCTTTTTTTGTTGTTCCCATTTGGAAACGGACATTACAACCTCTTGCAATTCCTCAGGCTTAAGGTCAAGATAAACACGATTGCCTTTTCGACCTATCTGCGCTTTTGTGGTATTATAGGTCTCATAGCTGATATGTCGGAATGTAATGCGCTCATTCCTGGAAAAAACATCCAATTCACTGGTTCCTTCAACATTGGTGACAGCCGTCTTGGATTTATCTTTATTGTAGATGGCCATATTGGCAATAGGTGTCCCTGTAGTGGCATCCAAAACCATTATTTCTTGGGCAGAAATGGTTGCGCAAGCCAACAAAAAAAGGAGGGTAAAGCCTATGGTTCGCATACTACTGAAAAACTGCATTTAAAACAGCCAAGGACTTGGGTTTTCTGAATCCGTGCAAATGTAGTTCAAAATACAGAATAACATTCTTTAGGAGTTCTTGTCTTTGTGGCTTGTTCATTCGTACTGTTGGAAGTGCATCAAAATTTATGCCCAAAAGCTTCCTGAAGTCATCTAAATCTTCTCCCTGAATCAGGGGGTTCAACGAGGGGGTTCCAAAAAAGCCCCCTTCCAAAAGGTCAAAATAAGATTGGTCTTGAAATGAGGTGTCGGGATAGAAACCAAGATACTTGGTCAAATTCAGCAAAAACAAGGTATGAAAATTTGGGTTGGACGGATGTACATCCAGCCAATATAGAGCATATTCCAAATAGTTAAACAAGCCTTCATTCTGTTCTTCTTCCTGTATACTATTGCCCAACATTTCTGCTAAAAAAAGGACCATGCTGTTCTTGGCAATGTCGGTATGTATTGTTTTATAAGGCACCGAGACCTTGGCTTCGCGCATGCTTTCAAGTGTGCCCTTGTTTTTATGTGTGGCCGTGATTTCCAATTGCATCAAAGGAAGAAAATAAGCGGGTTTCAATTTTCCTTTTTTGGAAGACAAAACTCCCTTGAGCAAATAAGATTTTATTCCATCCGATACCGTAAGTGCTTTAACTATAAGGCTGGTATCTCCGTATTTAAGAGAAGAAAACACTATGGCTTTGGTTGTTACTTGCATAAAATAGTATAGCCCTTTGTAAAAACACCTCTAAAGTCCCTTCAATGGGACATTAAATGGTTGATGAAGATAAAAAAAGTGGACGATTGTAAACCAATCGCCCACTTAATCATTTGGATATTTGGTGTAAGTTTAAATTACCCCCTGTGCCAGCATAGCATCTGCAACTTTTACAAAACCTGCAATATTGGCTCCTTTAACGTAATTGCAATAACCATCTTCTTCTTTTCCAAATTCTATACAGGAATCGTGGATATCTTCCATAATACCTTTTAATCTGTCATCCACTTCTTCGCGTGTCCAACTGATTCGAAGTGAGTTTTGAGACATTTCCAACCCTGAAGTAGCAACACCACCTGCATTGGAAGCCTTTCCTGGTGCAAATAGTATTCTAGATTCATGGAAGGCATGGATAGCTTCTGGTGTTGAAGGCATATTTGCTCCTTCAGCCACGGCGATACAACCATTTTTAATTAAGGTAGTTGCGTCATCACCATCTAGTTCGTTTTGGGTAGCACAAGGAAGGGCTACATCACATGCAACTTCCCATGGTGTTTTTCCTTTGTGAAACTTGGCGGATGGATATTTATCGGCATATTCCGAAATCCTACCTCTTCTGTTGTTTTTCAAATCCATGACAAAGGCCAGTTTTTCCTCATCTATTCCGTCTTGATCATAGATGTAACCGCCAGAATCAGAAAGCGTCAATACCTTTCCTCCTAAGTGCATCACTTTTTCGGCAGCATACTGAGCAACATTTCCTGAACCTGAAATCACAACATTTTTATCTTTGAATGATTTACCTTGGGTCTTTAACATGCTATCCGCAAAATAAACGGTACCATATCCAGTAGCTTCCGGACGAATCAATGATCCACCCCACGAGCGTCCTTTTCCGGTCAATACCCCGGTAAACTCATTTCTGATTTTTTTGTACATCCCAAATAGGAATCCGATTTCTCTGGCACCAACACCAATATCTCCAGCCGGAACATCCGTATTTGGACCTATGTGCCTGTTCAATTCCAACATGAAAGCATGGCAAAAACGCATTACCTCATCGTCAGATTTTCCTTTGGGGTCAAAATCGGAACCTCCTTTACCTCCACCCATTGGCAATGTTGTCAAACTATTTTTGAAAACTTGCTCAAATGCCAAGAACTTCAATACACTGGCATTTACTGTAGGATGAAAACGAAGTCCACCTTTATATGGTCCAATTGCAGAGTTCATTTGAATACGATATCCACGGTTTACGTGAATCTCACCTTGGTCATCTACCCAAGCAACTCTGAACGAAATTAATCGCTCTGGCTCAACCATCCTTAAAAGGATATTTTTTCCGTGGTAGATGTCATGTTTTACAATGTAAGGAATAACGGTTTCCGCTACCTCCTGTACCGCCTGGATGAATTCAGGTTCATGGCCATTTCTGGCAATGATCTCATCCATAAATGCTTTGATTTTTGCTTCCATAAAACGGATTACTGATTTAATGACCCCAGTTTCTTAATAGGGGTCAATTTTATTGAATTAGGAATTAGACGGCAAAATTATGGTATTTACATAATTTAAAGCCTTGTTTTTTAAAAATTTTTCAAAAACAATTAAGAGATAGCTTGTTCTAAATCGGCTATTAAATCATCGACATCCTCGATTCCTACGCTAAGTCGAATAAGGGAATCGACTACTCCGCTTTTTTCACGTTCTTCTTTCGGGATACTCGCATGGGTCATACTGGCTGGATGACCGGCCAAACTTTCTACGCCCCCTAAAGATTCAGCGAGGGTAAATACTTCTAATTTCTCTACAATTTTAATGGCTTCTTCATAACTACTGCCCTCGGGAACAAAAGAAATCATTCCCCCGAAATCATCCATTTGAGCCTTGGCCACATCATGGTTCGGGTGGGTATCAAATCCTGGCCAGTATACTTTTTCGATTTTCGGATGATTTGCCAAGTACTCAGCAATAGCTTTACCATTATCACAATGCCGCTGCATACGCACATGCAAGGTTTTGATTCCCCGGAGGGTCAAGAAACTATCCATGGGACCACAAACGGCACCACTGGCATTTTGAATGAAATACAGTTGGTCTGCCAAATCTTTATCCCTCACAACCAAAGCCCCAACAACAACATCACTGTGCCCACCTAGATATTTGGTGGCCGAATGCATGACAATGTCAGCTCCCAAATCCAAAGGACGTTGCAAATAAGGCGTTGCAAAAGTATTGTCAACAGCTAAAAGTAAATCATGTTTTTTAGCCAAGTCCGAAACGGCCTTTACATCGATTACATTCATCATTGGGTTGGTCGGCGTTTCCACCCAAATCAGTTTGGTTTTGTCATTGATATGTCTTTCTATGGCATCAATGCTTTGCATTCCAACAAAGTGGAATGAGATCCCATATTTTTCAAAAACTTGCTTGAAAAGACGATAACTGCCACCATATAAATCATTGGTAGACACTACCTCATCACCAGGGTTCAACAATTTTATAACGGCGTCCATTGCCGATAGTCCGCTGGCAAATGCAAGTCCATAAGTTCCATTCTCAATACTCGCCAACGAATTTTCCAAAGCTGTTCGAGTAGGATTGGCACTCCTTGAATATTCAAAACCTTTATGGCCTCCTGGAGTGGACTGCGCATAGGTCGAGGTTTGATAAATTGGTGGCATAACAGCTCCATAAGCTTTATCTGGATGTTGCCCTCCGTGAATGGTTTTACTGTTGAATTTCAAATCTTTTTTACTCATTTCGTCTAAATCTGGCTACAAATGTATTGTTATCTTTTGGAGTAATCAATGATGTCTTATTTTTGAATACCCTAAAACCTCATCTTGTGAAAAAAACGTTTTACCTACTCCTGTTATTTCTGCCCCTCCTTGGTTGCGAAAATGGCGATAAACTTACTTTTGAGCCGATACATCTATCTAATGAGGCCTGTGAAGGTTGTCCTAAAATAAATATAGATATTCCCAAAGCTTTGGACGAGGCTATCTTATCCAACCGAATAAATACGGCTTTGGAAGAGGAAATCATCTTGCTTTTATCATTCGATGAAGATCAAGAAATTAGCTCTATTGACGATGCCATCGCTTCCTTTACCAATAGTTTTAAAGAGTTGAAGTCAAAATTCCCAGATGAAACGGTAGGTTGGGAGGCCAGTGTTGAAAGTGACATCTCGTTTGAGGATAACGCCCTACTTACCCTTGAGTTCGATGCATATTCTTTTACAGGCGGGGCACATGGCTATGGTTCCACTACTTTTTTGAATTTTGATAAGCGAAAAGCTGTTGAACTTGAAAATTGGGAGCTCTTTGAAGATTTGGAAGGTTTTTTAAAATTTGCCGAAATTAAATTCCGAATTCAAGAAGATATTCCACAAGATGATAACATCAACGCCACCGGGTTTATGTTTGAAAGAGATGCCTTTCATCTATCAGAGAGTATAGGCTATACCGAAAAGGGCATTACATTATTGTACAATCAATATGAAGTGGCTTCTTATGCCGATGGCCCCATAAATTTGACCATCCCCTACGCAGAGGCAAACAAATATCTAAAGCGAAAGGTGAAACTTTAAAAGCGAGTATTAAATTCTAAAATATAAGTTAAAACATATCTATATTTTTAGATATGTCTATATTTACATATATTTGCAATATGGATATTGTTGAAATTAGTAAAGTATTGTCAAATAAAACCCGAGTAAATATTTTAAAATGGCTGAAAAATCCAGAAGTTAATTTTCCGCCGCACCAAGATATTGATCATTTTGATGATGGAGTCTGTGTCGGATACATTCAAGATAAAACAGAACTCTCACAATCTACTATTTCAACATATTTAAACTCCATGCAAAATGCCGATTTGGTAATTCCGACCCGGCATGGAAAATGGACCTATTATAAAAGAAATGAAAAAGTAATCAAAGCTTATGTGGATAGCTTAAAAAAGGATTTATAATTTTTTTGCCCCACATATCGATATTTAGCGAAATGTAAATTTGAAAACATGGAAAATTGTATCAATTGTAACTGTATCGACGAAGTTTTAGCATCTGAAAGGACTAAGAACAATTTAATTAAACGAATAACAAACTTTCTGGAAACCTTCACCATAGAAGGTGCAGAGCATATGTCAAAAACTAAATAAAAAACTATGAAAACCATTGGATTAATAGGTGGAATGAGTTGGGAATCCTCCAAAATATACTATCAACATATCAATGAAATGGTTCGTGAAAAGTTGGGTGGTTCCCACTCGGCTAAGAGCATTCTTTCTTCTGTTGATTTTGATGAAATTGAACGTCATTCCTTCTCCAACGATTGGAGTAAAATTGGAGACATCATGGCCTCTTACTCCAAAAATTTGGAAAAGGCTGGAGCGGAAGTAGTTATTCTTTGCACCAATACCATTCATTTGGTAAGTGATTCAATTACCAATGCAGTGGACATTCCTTTTTTACATATTGCCAATGCAACAGGGGAGGCAATTCAGGCAAAAGGACTAAAAAAAGTGGCCCTTTTGGGCACCAAATTCACTATGCAGAAAGATTTTTATACCAAAATACTGGAAGATCAATATGGATTGGAAGTTTTGGTTCCGAACAACGAGGATATGGATAAACTTCAGGATATGATCTATAACCAATTGGTAAAAGGTGTATTTACTGAAGAGGCTAAGAACACTTGCCTAAAAATCATTAAAAAGTTGGAGGACCAAGGCGCAGAAGGGGCCATTTTGGGTTGCACGGAATTACCCATTTTGATTCCAGCCCATGAAGTCGAAATCCCAACATTTGATACTGCAAAAATACATGCACTAAAAGCGGTGGAATTTGCACTTTCTTGAAAATAAATCAACCAAAATCCATGCTGCTTTCTTACTTAAAATAGGTTTATTTTGCAATCTGGAATGTAAACCATAAAAGCTATACAAATGCAACGCTTTAACCTAAACAATAAGACATTCTTGCTTCTTGAAAATTCTGAAAACGGAAAAGTTAATTCAGATACGATTTTTAGGTACCAACAAGAAGGCGATCTTGTTACAGCAGAATATGATGGAGGTCCTATTCGATATGGGAAAATAATTGCGCAACTCGATGGAGACAAATTGCAAATGTTGTATCAATGCTTAACTGTGGAAGGTGAATTAAAAGCAGGGAAAGCAAATGCGCAAATTCGAGTTGATGAAAACAAGAAAATCCACCTACATTTGGATTGGAAATGGTTAGGAGACTCATCAAAAAAAGGAACCTCCGAATACATTGAAAACTAATCAAAACCAATGAAAAAAATCTATCATTTGGGTAGTTGCTCTACCTGTCAACGCATTCTAAAAGAATTGGAACCCTTAACCGGGGTGGAGTTACAAGAAATAAAAACGATGTCCATTACTTCGGAGCAATTGGAAGAAATGAAGACTCTTGCTGGAAGTTATGAAGATTTGTTCAGCAGACGCGCCATGCTTTTTCGTCAAAGAGGATTACATGAGCAACAGCTATCTGAAGACGATTATCGAAATTTAATATTGGAACATTATACCTTTTTAAAAAGACCTGTAACGATAATAAATGACCAGATTTTCGTTGGAAATTCAAAAAAAGTTGTTGAAGCCGCAAAAGCGGCATTACACCCATGAGTAAACGCACCCTAGCCATACTTGCCGCACTTGGCGCCACAACCATTTATGCCATAAACCATACAGTGGCCAAAGGTGTAATGCCTACTTACGTTAAACCTTTTGGGTTTATTTTATTACGCGTGGTAGGCGCTGCTATTCTTTTTTGGGGTATTTCTCTTTTTGGACCTAAAGAGAAAATTGAAAAAAAAGACTGGGGTCGGGTATTGGTATGTGCCATATTGGGCATGGTAATTAATATGCTTGCTTTTTTTAAAGGCTTGCAATTATCCACTCCAATCAACAGTTCGGTGCTTATCACTATTACACCCATTTTTGTGGTGGCACTTTCCGCTTTCTTTTTGAAAGAGAAGATCACTTTGAACAAAGGATTTGGTATTTTTTTAGGTTTTGTTGGAGCAGTTGCCTTGATTTTATTCGGGGCAGAGATTCGGCAAGATGCTCCCAATATTCCGCTGGGCAACTTCTTGTTCATTGTAAATGGATTAGCTTACGGAGGTTATTTGATAGTAGTCAAAAAGTTGATTGAAAAATACCATCCCTTCACCTTAATGAAGTGGCTGTTCACCATTGCCGTTATCATTAATCTTCCAATTACATTACCCTCCGCCATGGAAATTCAATGGTCCAGCATGCCTTTATGGGTATATGGCTCCATAGCTTTTGTCATCATCGGCACCACCTTTTTTACCTATCTTTTTAATGTGTTTGCATTGACACAACTTAAAGCTTCTACCGTCGGGGCCTTTATCTATTTGCAGCCCTTGTTGGGAATTTTAGTTGCAATTATCTCTGGAAAGGACCATTTGACAACGGTCAAAATTTTGGCCACAGCTTTAGTATTGTTAGGGGTATACTTGGCTAGTAAAAAACCAAAGCCAAGTTCCTAGATTTAATTTAGTTGGTTTGGTCACACGCCTATCCAAGGGCTAGAACAATTACAAATCCACCGGAATTTGAACGTGCTTACGGGTATCTGCTTTTGTCAAAACTTTAAAGTCTTCTGTGGTTTCCATTTTATGAAAAGCATCCAAGAACACCTGTGGTAAATCTGTCAGTTTGCGTTCCTTTAGGTCCATCCAAGCTCCCATCATTTCGCATCTTGCAAAGTTTTTGCCCTCACTGTTGTAAAAGTCATGTTGGAATTCAAAGAACATCCCGTCCTTGCTCATTCCTTTAAAGCCCAAGGAGACCTTTACCGGTTTTCCAGGAAACACTTCTTTGAAGTAGTACATGTGCTCATAAAAAACCACTGGACCAATATTATAATGTGCCATGGACTTTTGGTTAAATCCCAACTGACCTAAATAGGCCATCCGGGTGTGACTCATAAAATTGATGTAGGCTGAATTAGCTAAGTGACGGTTAGCATCTAAATCACTCCATCTAATCTCAAATTCTTTAAAAAACATTGGCTGTTCATTTGTTATGCATGCATAATAATTGTAAAATTACCATAGTTTTGAGAATAGAACCTATTCGAGTGCAATAATTAATCTATTTTTAAAGACACTTTAACAAATTACCCATGAGCGAAAAAGCCGAATTCATCAAAGATCTTTCCTTACCAGCAATAGCAGCCCCAATGTTTCTCATTTCAGGGCCCAAATTGGTCATAGAATGTTGTAAAAATGGAATTGTGGGAACCTTTCCAGCACTTAATCAAAGAACTAGTGAAGGTTTTGAGGAATGGCTTATCGAAATCAAATCAGAATTGGAAAAATTTGAAAAGGAAACGGGCAAAAAGCCAGCTCCTTTTGGGGTTAACCTCATTGTACACCCAACTAATCCAAGGCTGGAAGCAGATGTAAAACTTTGTATGAAACACAAAGTTCCCTTGGTAATTACCTCGCTTGGTGCGGTGAGCATGGTTGTTGATGCCATTCATAGTTACGGTGGACTGGTTTTTCATGATATCATCAAAAAAAGGCATGCAGAGAAAGCTTCAGAAGCTGGTGTTGACGGACTTATTTTAGTTTCTGCAGGTGCAGGCGGTCACGGTGGTAATCTGAATCCAATGAGCTTGATAGCCGAGGTCAAAAAGATTTTTTCGAAGACCATATTACTTTCTGGCTGTATCAGTACTGGAAGGGATATCGCCTCAGCAATGCAAATGGGAGCAGATTTGGCCTATATGGGAACACGATTTATAAATACCGAGGAGAGCAAAGCTCCTGAAGAATATCGAAAAATGATAATTGAAGCCGGTGCCAATGACATCGTATATACTGCGGCAATTTCAGGGGTGCACGCCAACTTTTTGGCATCAAGTTTACAAGCAGCCGGAATTACTGAAGAAGACCTCAAAAAGGAACATAAGGTTGACTTTGGAAAAGAACTGGATACAGAAGTAAAAGCTTGGAAAACCATTTGGTCAGCGGGGCAAGGTGTTACAACCATTGAAAACGTAATGCCTGTTTCGGAATTGGTCGATACGCTAAAATCTGAATTTAAAGAGGCAATCGAAGAGCAAACAAAATTACTTGCAGTTTTTCCGAAAGAGTAAAATAATCGTATTCTTTTATAAATGCCACTGATTCCATCAAACTACACTCCTCCATTATTTTATAGAAATGGACATTTATCCACAATGTATTACGGGCTTTTCAGAAGGGTTGTGGGTCCAGAACAATCCCGGGAAAGGTTAACGCTATCCGATGGTGATTTTCTTGACTTGGATTGGAGTAAATCCGATGCATCTACCAAAAAATTGGTAGTACTTCTGCATGGTCTTGAAGGTGATGCCCAACGACCGTATATCACCGGAAGTGCAAAACTCTTTAATACAAACGGCTTTGATGCTTGTGCAGTAAATTTCAGGAGCTGTAGTGGTGAACCCAATAGTTTATATCGATCATATCATTCTGGCGCCACGGAGGATTTGGTTGACGTTATAAACCACATCTTGTCAACAAAGAAGTATTCAGAAATCTACCTTAAGGGATTCAGTTTAGGCGGCAACCTTGCTCTTAAATACCTGGGCGAAGGCAATCGAATTCCAAAGGAAATAAAAGCTGCAGCGGCCATTTCAGTTCCTTGCAGTTTGAAAGATTCATGTGACCAGCTTCTTTCAAATCAAAATGTGCTATATGCCAAAAGATTCAAAAAACATTTAATCTCCAAATTACGACAGAAGCAATTCTTATTTCCTGATTTAATCCCAGATGCTGACATCAGGGCGATACGAACATTAAAAGATTTTGATGATATCTACACCAGTAGAGCCCATCACTTTAAGGATGCCCTAGATTATTATAACAAATGCAGCTCACTACAATTCTTATCGAAAATTGATGTTCCAAGCCTGATTATCAATGCCAAGAACGATTCGTTTTTGGGAAAGGATTGCTTCCCAATCGATGAGGCCGAGAAAAATGATAACCTTCATCTAGAAATTCCCAAATACGGAGGGCATGTTGGGTTTTGGGGTAAAAACAACATAACTTACACGGAAAGAAGGGCCCTGGATTTTTTCAATGCCAACTAAATTTGAAACATTTGTTTTGAATGGTTCAACGAAAAGGTTTTCGCTTCATAAATCTGCTACGAACGCTCTGTATCGTCCATTTTACTGCTAATATTTCGCTATATTAGTGCCCTTAGTTTAGCTACAATCAAATTTATTATCCATGAGAAAACTGGTACTGTTCTTAACCCTTGGGGTCTTCATTGCAAGCTGCGGTGGAAAAAAAGAAGAAAAGAAAGATGGCTTTGAAGTAAGTCGAACCAAAAAAGAAGACAAAAAAGCTCAGTCCAAAGAAGGTGTTCCGGTGGACTTGGACAATAACGGCGTAGGACCAATAAAAGATTTGGAATTTCCATCTGATATAGATTCGGAAATGGCGGCCCGTGGCGAAGCCACTTTCAGTTCCATTTGTATAGCCTGCCATATGGTTGATCAACGCATGATAGGTCCGGCTATGAAAGGTGTTTATGAAAGACGCAGTCCGGCTTGGGTCATGAATATGATTCTTAATCCAGATGGAATGCTAAAAGAGGACCCTATAGCCAAGGCATTGCTCAAAGAATATAACAATGCTATTATGCTCAATCAAAATTTGACTGAAGAAGAAGCTCGTGACGTTGCAGAGTATTTGCGTACCCTGTAAAAGCGAAAAGTGTTTTATATCGTGCTGTTATCTTTTTTCAGATGACAGCATTTTTTGTTTATTCCGATCTCATTTTAATCGAATAAGTGTTAAAAACGACATTGAATAAGAAATGGTTGAGTTTCAACCGTTATTTTTATCTTGTGATGATTATTGAACATCAACCCATTGCTAAACTTTAAACGAATGAGATTATTTCTTTTTTTGCTTTTGCTTCCATGCTTTGCCCTCTCGCAGGAAGACACAAAAAAGCAATCCCATTTTATTGCATTATATACAATCGGAGAGCATTGGGATATGGAGAAACAGCCTCATGAACAGGAGTATTTCAAGGAGCATTCCGGTTTCTTGTCCAAACTACGCAAGGAGAAAAAAATTGCAATGGGAGCTCGCTATTCCGATACTGGAATGATAATCATATCTGCAGACGATCTTGATGCGGCCAAAGCTATGTTGTTTCAAGATGTTGCGCTGCAAGAAAAACTTTTCACAGTAGAAATCCACCCATTTAATGCCTTTTACAAAGGTTGTTTAGAATAACTATTTATATGAAAAAAAGCATACTTTTTAGTCTTACGCTCATTTTTACTTTTAGCATGCACGCACAAAACGAAGAACTTCCCTACCATCAAATTCCAGAATATCCAGAGAATTATAGTCCTGGTAATGTGGTTGCCAGAATGATTGATGGGCTTGGATTTCGTTATCATTGGGCCACTAAGGGACTCACAGAAAAAGATTTGACCTATAAACCTTCAGAAGACGGAAGAAACATCATGGAAACACTGTTCCATATCTATGGAATGTCGGAAATGATAAAAAATGCCCCAACGGCAACCCCCAACGTTCGTCCAATGGATATTTCCGAACTTACCTATGAAGATTTGCGAAAGGGAACCTTAAAAAACCTTCAAGCAGCAAGCCAAGCAATGGCCGATAAAAATGCCGCTGATTTTGAAGATTTTAAGGTCATTTTTCAGCGTGGGGAAAAGCAAACTCCATATCCTTATTGGAATATGTTGAACGGTATGCTATCAGATTGCATTTATCATACAGGGCAAATCACCTTGCTAAGACGCGCTTCCGGAAACCCCATCAATCCTAACATCAGTGTTTTCAATGGAAGGCTGAGGGAATAGCCACGAGTACTTTCCTGTTTATGTAACAAAAGGTTATTTTAGGATACCTATTATTAAAAGGTTTTAATATGGGCTCCGCAAGTCAACCAATGTTAGTTGTTAAAGCAAATCGTGCTTTACTTCGCAAAAGACGAAGTTATAGTGACATTCGGGAGGCTTATGAAGGATATACAAAGGAGACGCAACTACATTTTAGGGAACTTACACCTTTTGAGCAAAAAAAAGTACGGGACAAGATTATTGCTCAGGCCAAAAAAGACCGCTTACAGGAAATACGAAATTACCTTGGTGCTTTTTTACTTTTATGCCTCTTAGTTTTTGTGGGGTATTTGATTTTTTTCAGCTAAGTAATATTTCTATTTCACCTTATCAACTACCACCTTGTAGGTTGGGTCTTCAAGAACATTGACTTCAATAATGTCTTCCGCATTTTTCAATAGAAGAATACAGTCCTTGCTCAAATGTCTTAGGTGTACTTTTTTACCGGCTTTGGCATAGCGCTCGGTAATCTTGTTCAGAGCCTCAATACCAGACATATCGGCAACCCGACTTTCTTGAAAATCAATGATTACTTCTGTAGGATCGTTTTGCACATCAAATTTCTCAGCAAACAAGGTTGTGGAACCAAAAAATAATGGGCCGTAGATTTCGTAATGCTTTACCCCATTTTCATCAACATGCTTTCTGGCGCGTATGCGTTTGGCGTTTTCCCAAGAATAGGCTAATGCAGAAATAATAACTCCTAACAAAACAGCCACCGCTAAATTATGGGTCACTGCGGTAATCAAAGTCACTAAAACCATTACAATTACATCAGAATTGGGCATTTTTCTAAAGGTCTTAAAGCTTGCCCATTCAAATGTTCCAATGGCAACCATAAACATTAACCCCACCAAGGCTGCCATGGGTAACTGTTCAATTAAACTGCTTCCGAACATAATAAATACCAAAAGCATTATGGCTGCTGTAATACCTGAAAGTCGCGCTCGTGCTCCTGAGGAAGTGTTGATCAAACTCTGCCCGATCATCGCACAACCTCCCATTCCCGATAGAAATCCTGAAAGGATGTTAGCCGTTCCTTGTGCAACACATTCCTTGTTTCCACTACCGCGTGTTTCAGTAATTTCATCAATAATGTTGAGTGTCAATAGACTTTCAATTAGTCCAACTCCTGCAACAATCCCAGCATAAGGTAGTATTATTAGAAAAGTTTCCAATGTAAATGGAATATTGGGTATAGACAACGGTGGAAAACCTCCTTTTATACTCTCTCCTTCTTGCATCGTATCCGCTACCGTCAAGGTATCAATTCCAAAGCCAAGAACAATTGCGGAAACCACAACTATCGCCAACAGAGAGGAAGGAATCGCCTTTGTTAATTTTGGAAAGCCCCATATGATGACCATAGTTAAAAGAGTCAATCCCAACATAATATATAAAGATGACCCGGATAGTAATTCCCCGGTTCCTTTTTCGTAGAAATTCGGGAATTGCGCCATGAAAATAATGATTGCCAAACCGTTAACGAACCCAAACATAACAGGATGTGGTACAAGGCGGATAAACTTACCCAAGCGCAACACTCCAGCCAAGATTTGGATTATCCCAGCAATGATTACCGTTGCGAAAACATAGTTAAGAATGGTAGTGGGTTCTATTCCGGGAAAGGTGTTTTTTAGCTCTAGAATCAACCCAACAAAGATAACGGCAACAGCACCAGTTGCCCCGGAAATCATTCCTGGACGACCTCCTAAAATTGAGGTAACCAAAGCCAAGACAAACGCAGCATACAATCCAGTTAACGGAGAAAATCCAGGGATTAATGCAAAGGCGATGGCCTCGGGCACCAATGCCAGCGCAACGGTCAATCCGGATAATACTTCAGTACGATAATTTACTTTCTGCGAAAAATCAAAAAGATTCAAGTACTTTTTCATGGCTTCTTGTTTGAAGCGGGCAAAAATAACACTATTACCCAGATAACCTGCATCTTACCATCCGATTTAGGGTTTTGGCAAGGATTGCTCCGATAAATTGTGTTTTTCCAAAAGAAAACTAAACTCCTACTCGGGATTTGTCCAATAGTCAACCACAAATACCTTTTCCACATGTGGCCCTAAACTAGCCACAAATTCTTGATGTTTTGGGTGCGGCGAATAGATACTGTCCCGATCTTCTTCGGACTTAAAAGTAAGCATATAGCAATGCGTAAAGTTTTGATGAAAGTCTTCAGGACTATCATTCAACCCCCATTCAAAATCTTGTATTTCAGGAATGTGAGTGGGTAGTTCGATAAAACTTCTATTTAGTTTTTCAACCTGTTCCTCGCTAGTGTCATCATTGAATTTGAAAATTACAACATGCCTTAATAGTTTTTCTTTTTTTTGCACCATATCCATTTCTTCAACTTTTGGTTCTTTCTTGTTTGATTCTCCGCAGGAAGTCAACAAAAAACTTGCTAAAACTAATGCGATCATTGCAGTGGTAATTGTTCTCATAATTCTATTATTTCTATTTGATTTGATTTTATAGTATGTCATTATTTTAAAATTTGTATAGTAGTACTGATATTGGCGAACATTGTGTTTGTTTAAGTTTGACCAACGTTTAAAAATTACCACTTTTTTAGTCCTAGTAATTTCTCTCCTAATTCTGTAAGCTCAGCTGTTTCATACTTGTCCCGCTCCCAATTTCTGGGATCCCCGGGAAAAGCATATCCTTCAGGAGCAATCCTATTTTTCCATGAGTTCACCCTCCATTGTTTCAATTCGTCATTATGCTCTTCTGCCGGCATCATAGAAATATATTGGGCAATACGCACTTTATTTCCTGACTTGTTGGGACGAATACCATGTGGTTGGGTACTGTTAAAAATCAAGAGATCCCCGGCTTCCATTTTGACTTTTACGATTTTATCTTCTAAACCTGTTGTGTCCGGTTGAAAATGATCGCGGTCATCAGGCTGGGTCAATTTCCAAGAGTCATAGTTTCGGTATAGCCATGGAATACATTGAAATCCTCCCATATTTTCATCGGTTTGGTCAGCAAGTGCCAACACACCTTGTACGTTTTGAGGGCGGGTTTCCGGGTCATAATCCCAATGAATAAATCCTTTCTTTTCCACTCCAGGTTTCAACGGAAAGTTCAGGTTTGCCCGATCTATGGTTACCCAAAGTTTTTCAGTTCCCCAAACATCAACAAAGGCATCGTACACCCTTTGCATTTGTCTGTTGTTCCATAAATGTTGATGGTTATATACCTCAACCATTCCTGTTCCCGTAAGCTCTTTCATCTTCATTTCAGCCCTTGGTGGTGCATACCAAGTTTCAGGGTTATTTGGGTCTTTTTCATCAAACTCCCAAATGAAGTCTGCCGTTGCATGGGCCTGTTCTCTTGTTATAGCATTCTTTATTACTATGTATCCGTTATGGATCCAGAAATTCCAATCTTCTTCGGAAAGTATCCTCAGATTTTCTCCATTGGACCTATCGTTCAATTTGATTTTGCTGCTTGTTGCCGTGGAAGGATTTCCAGGAATCTCTTCATGAGCCTTATTGGCCATCTCCAATTTTGCTTCTTGCTTCATGATTCTACTTTTTTATTTAGCTTCTAATTTCGATAGAATAAAACTAGCACGAACCTTAGCTGACTTCAACCCTCATATTGATATATATTTGAACCATATTGATATTTTATATATAATTCATAAATTTAATAGGTATTAAAGTGAAAATTGAAGATACAACTTGAAACCATAGCGCCGAATACCAAGAGCCCTTTCCGGCTTTTGCACCTTCCTAGATTGAACCATCTTTTTTATTGGCATTTTCATCCCGAATATGAATTGGTCTACATCGAAGGAGCGAGCGCAACCCGACATGTTGGCGATAATATTTCAAATTTTATTGAGAGTGACTTGGTTTTTATCGGATCAAACATTCCACATCTAAATTTCGATTATGGCGTGCAAACCGATTATATTAAAGAAGTCTTGCACATAAAACCTTCTTTCAGGGAACATATGCTGCTCAACATTCCCGAGCTTGAATCCGTCCTTCGTCTTTTTGAAACATCGAAGCATGGTATTGTGTTCACAGGAGAAACCAAAAAGCATATTGGAGAGCAATTAAAAAAACTTCATGAGCTCTCTCCTTTTGATTTGTTTATAGCTTCTATTCAGATATTGAAGGAACTGGCCAATAGTTCGGAGTATTTTTTATTACATGAACGTCCTTTTGTGAATCGATTCAGAAAAAAAGAACAAGATCGCCTCAGAAGCATACACGAATTTGTGGATAAGAATTATCAGCGGAGAATTGCGGTCAACGAAGTTGCCCAAATATGCAGCTTGGGCAAAGAAGCTTTTTGTCGGTATTTTAAAAAGACCACAGGGAATACCTTTACCACCTTCCTGAACCAATATCGAATAAGTCAGGCCAAGAGACTTTTGTTAATGGGGAAAAATGTTAGTGAGACCTGCTATGATTGTGGCTTTGAAAGTCTTTCATATTTCAACAGAACTTTTAAAAAAGTAAGTGGAGAAAATCCTTCGGATTTTAAAAAGCAGCATTTGGCACATCTTAAAAGAAAGATATAACAGGTAATTAGCTCTATTTACATCTTCTATAAAAAAAGAACCGCCCCAAGTTGAGGTACTTGAAGCGATTCTTAACTAAATAACCAACCAAAAAACTTGTATACGTAGTCGAGGACGTTTTTTTATCCTTACATTTTTCTTTGTCGAGATACGTTCATTATAGAATTTTTAACTTTTGAACGTTTTTTACCCGTTGTTTTTCCTGTTTTCAAATATCGAATGTATCCCCTTCCGTTGAACTCATAAATCGTCTCGCTGGCTACATGGTACAATTCAATAGTACTATCATCAATAACGTAAAGCTCAAAATAATCATTGCCCAAAAAATCGTAATCCAATGTTAAAGTTTTAAGCGAGGCGTCATTGGCTACATCGAAGACTTCAAAATTACCCTCATAATCCCAAACCAAATTAGCGAGGGATGTACCCGGCCCATCCACAGATGATCTAAAACTTTCATCAGAAAAGAACTGGAGATGGTTTTCCTCATCAAAATCGTTTACGGCACCTACTTCACTTGTAAAAGTTTTTCCCCAAGCTTCATATTCCTGCAAGAAATAATGGATGTTGTCATAGAAAACCATATCATAATCAAAGTTATTCCTATCATAACCGCGAAGTACGTAGGAGGTATTGGACCTAGAATCATATAATTCCAAAGTAGTATTGTTTATTGCATATACGTCCAACAACCATAATCCATCTACATCATGGTCAATCTCAACTATACCATTTAAGGTAGCGTAGGAACCTACATCTATTCCCAGTCCGTTTCCGGTTTTCCCGATTCCCACCATATTGTTATTGGCATAAACCACACCACGATCAAACGAAACGGTAAATGCCCGTTGTAAATATGGAACTTCTCCATTTCCTTTAGTTGCGTTGATATCTATATACCACAAATCATACGATTCCAATACCAAGGCGGTATTTATGGGTGATGCTTCAATAAAGTCATCCTCAAACACAACTTCTGTGTAACAAGAGCTGACCAATAATCCTGTAAATAATATTCCGAATAGTAGTTTTCCAATTCTCATAATTTCAGCTTTTTGATTCATATGGTAAAGACCAAGCATTATGCCAAAATTCATAATATTCTATTAATCAACATTTTACATTCTAAAAATTAGATTGTTTAGCTTTATGCCATAATTTTTATTGATGATTCAAAAACCTCGATTTGGTGTATTGGGAGGCGGTAGCTGGGGAACGGCTATTGTTAAAATGTTATCCGAAAACTTGGAAAGTGTTGCCTGGTACATGCGAAGTGTGTATGTTATAGAGCACCTAAAAAATGAAGGCCATAATCCAAATTATATCAGCTCCGCGGAGTTTGATGTATCCAAACTTCAATTGAGCAATGATATCAATGAGGTGGTTGACCAATGCGATGTGCTGATTTTTGCCATTCCATCGGCTTTTTTAGAAGGTGAACTCAAAAAACTTACCGCTTCCCTGAGTGGGAAAATCATTTTTTCTGCTATTAAGGGAATTGTTCCAGAAAGCGGATTGATTGTAGGGGAACATTTTCATGATGTTTACCAAATCCCTTTTGAAAATATTGGTGTAATCACTGGTCCATGCCATGCAGAAGAGGTGGCATTGGAACGTTTATCATACCTGACCATTGCCTGCGCTGATTCAGTGAAAGCAGAAATGCTGGCAACCAAGTTGCAAAGTCATTATATCCGAACAAAAATTTCAGATGATATCATAGGAACGGAATATGCCGCAATGCTCAAAAACATCTATGCCATTGCCGCAGGAATTGCGCATGGTCTTCGATATGGAGACAATTTTCAAAGTGTTTTAATGAGCAATGCCATACGTGAAATGAAACGATTTATTGGGAAGGTGTATAAAATGAAACGCAACATCAACAATTCTGCCTATTTAGGTGATTTGTTAGTTACCGGTTATTCGACTTTTAGTAGAAACCGCATGTTCGGAAATATGATTGGTAGAGGCTATACCGTGAAAAGTGCCATGATGGAAATGAATATGGTGGCTGAAGGGTATTATGCCACAAAAAGTGCTTTTCTGATAAACGAAAAAAATAAAAAGAAATCAAAATTGCCGATTATCACAGCCGTGTATCAAATTCTTTATCAAGAGAAAAATCCAAAAAAAGTATTTAAAAAACTTACTGAGAAACTGGATTGAGGTCAATTCAACAAAACCTCATCACTGATACTCTTCCCGCGTGGAATTGAATTGTCATGAATGTCTATGGACATCGCATCATAAGATTTAATATGTGCCTTGTTCACAATATACGATTTGTGGACTCTTCGGAAATTATCGGGCAAAGCTTCTAAAGCTGCTTTTACACTTCCATAACTAGTAATCTTTGATTTATCGGCCAAATGATACGTTACATAATTCCCAAGACCTTCCACAAAAAGAATGTTTTCAAACGGTACCCTATGTGTTTTTCTATTGGACCGAATCTCTAAAATTTCCGTCTCCAAGCTTTCATTTTTTTCATGTTCAATGGCCCATAACTGAAATAATTTTGCCCCAAGAACCAATAGGGCTGTTGTGTTTATCAAAATAATCGACCTGACCAACATCATGATACTGAACAAACCAGCACTTGAATCATTCAACAATAGCTCTTCGTAAAATAGATGGATAAAAACCCGCTGTAACACCCCGCCAATAAGCATAGTCATGGCATACCCCACAAAAAATTCCTTAAACTTTCGCTTCAACAAAAAGCGGGGCAATAAAAAGTAAATGGTAAAATAGACTGCCAGTATCCGAATGGGCAGTAAAACAAACTCTAAATAAAAAGACGCCAAATAGCCTCCTTCGCCCACCCAAATCAAGCCAAAAAGTACATAATACAGTACCCAGAAAATGGCATGGGTTGCAACTCTGGAATTAAATAGGTAAAAATTATTGGTGGATTTCACGCGCTGTAAATTTCAAGTCATTGTCAAAGCCTCATTCGCATAAAAAATGGCTGTCTTCGTATAAATCATCCAGTATCTAAAAATAGGCAATCTAATTTTAAAGAAAACTTAAATCATCAATATGAAATCAAAAAACGGACTATTCGTGCTAAGTATTCTTGTTCTATTTTCATCCCTTACCGTAAGTGGCCAAATTTTAGGCAGACGAAGCTCATGGGAGGCCAATATTAAAGGGCCTGAAGGTACGCTTCCAGGTTCCAAAATCATCGAGGTGCAGGCTAGTTCACCACTTGGAAAAGCAGGCTTCCAAGCCAATGACATTATAATAGAAGTAAATGGAATTCCAATCTCAGATGGGGAGGCTTGGAGCGAAGTGTCTTATGGTTTAAGGGCAAATACCTCAACCAGAATCAAAGCTGTTCGAAATGCTGAGGTAATTGAAACCATGGTTCAATTTAATCCATTGGAAAAGGAAAGCCATCCTGGATTGGATACTTATTATGAAGAAATCACAAGCCCTTATGGCATAACACAACGCATCATCATTACAAAGCCAAAAAAATCAGGAAAACAGCCTGCTATTGTATTGATCGGAGGGTTGAGCTGCTCCAGTATCGAAACGTATCCTGGAAGAAAAGGAAATTGGGTACAGACCATTAAGGATTTGGTAGAAAAATCAGGCATGGTGGTCCTGCGTATAGAAAAACCAGGTGTCGGCGATAGTGAAGGAGATTGCGGTCAATCTGATTTTAAAACTGACATTGAAGGTTTCCGAACCGCCATCAAAAAACTGAAAACAAAATCTTATGTGGATGCATCCAAAATCATTGTTTATGGATCAAGTATGGGAAGTGTCCTTGCCCCATTATTTGCAAATGAATTTGATTTGGCTGGAGTAATTTCAGACGGTACTTTTTTCAAAACGTGGTATGAACATATGCTGGAAATAGAGCGCCGTTTGCTTCAATTTCAAGGAAATACCGAAGCTGAAATTGTTAAGAAAATGAACAAGTACTATATCCCATTATATTATGGCATGCTCATTCAAAAAAAGACCTATCAAGAGGTGGTAGATGCATACCCAGCCTTGGATGAGTTTAACTATCATTCAGCCGCTCATATGTATGGCCGGCCAGTAACCTATTATCAACAATTACAAGATTTTGATTTGGCCGGGCAATGGGAAAAACTACAAGTTCCAGTAAGGATTTTACGCGGAACCAATGATTGGATTATGTCTTCTTTCGATAACAAAATGATTATGGATGTTTTGAAAAGAAACGGCCATGAAGACCATCTTCTCTATGAATATCCCGGATTAGATCATTGGAATACCATTCATGAAAGCCCAAAAAACTCTTTTGAGGGAAAACCAGGTAAATGGGACGAAGGCACCATCAATCTTATTATTGAATGGGCTCAAGAAATGACAGGCTTAAAGTCTTAGGCCCGTTCCAATGAAAAATTTGAATGAGAATCCAATTGGTTTAAAAGGTTCTCTTTGAAGGATTGAATTTGAGCGTCATCATAGCCATAGACTATCTTGAATTCCTCCAAAACCGGACTCATAAAATTTCTGACGCTGTCAATATCAAAATACAATCTTCCCGTACGTCGGATGAAGAAATCCATGGGATTTAGCACCATTTCATGGGCAATGCCAAATTGAGTTTCAGCACATATCATGCGAACATGTACATCCTCATGCTTTAAATTGGAATAGGTTTCTAAAATTTCATCGGTTTGTTTACCATAAGTGGTTACCAAATACCAGGCATCGTGTTCGGTAAATCCATCTGCTTTGATTCGTTCAAAAACTTGGGCAATATATTTTTTGACCTGTTTGAACTTTTTAAAGTCACTTCCACAAAGTGGAATTTTATCGGTAACGCAAGGTTCGACCTCGATTTCATGGTCCTCCTCCATTTTTTTTGCAATCCGACTTACTACGCGTTCGGCCATTTTTCGATAGCCTGTCAACTTTCCGCCAGCTATACTGACCAATCCGGAATCGGAAGTAAAAATTTCATCTTTACGTGATAATTCAGACGCTGATTTTCCTTCCTCATGAATTAACGGACGTAGTCCTGCCCACGAAGAGATTATATCATCCATCTCGAGATTGATGGAAGGAAACATATTGTTCACTGCTGAAATCAAGTAAATGGCATCGGCCAAATCAACATCAATATTGTCCTTATCCGTATTGAAATTGGTATCGGTTGTACCCACATAGGTAACCTTTCCCCTTGGGATTGCAAACATCATTCTCCCGTCTGGGACATCAAAATAGACTGATTGTTGTACTGGGAGTTTTTCCTTCGGAAATACTAAATGTACTCCCTTGGTCAAGTGTAATCGTTTCCCTTTTTTAGACTTGTTTATGCTCCGAAGTTCATCTACCCATGGCCCGGCAGCGCTTATCACATATTTGGATTTAATCTGAAATTCACCTCCTAAAGCTTCATCCCTTACCTTAACTCCGGCTACTTTTTCTTCTTCATAAATAAAATCAACAACCTTGGCATAGTTCAGTGCTTCTGCTCCAAACTGAAGACTAGTTTTAATATTTTCAATAGTAAGTCTAGCATCGTCGGTTCTATATTCTGCATAATAGCCCGCCCCGTTCAGAATCTTTTTCGGCAAAAGGGGTTCCAGTTTCAGAGCTTCTTTTTTCTCCAACATTTGGCGTTTATCATCACCCGTTACCTGGGCAAGAATGTCGTATACTTTTAAGCCGATTGAAGTTAGCCATTTGCCATATGAGCCTCCTTCAATCAAAGGAAGCAACATTTTTTCGGGCAGTACCAAATGAGGTGCCAATTTATGCACAATTGCCCTTTCGGAACCTACTTCCTTAACCAACCAAAAATCGAATTGTTTTAGATATCGAAGTCCTCCATGAATCAATTTAGTTGATTTACTGCTGGTTCCGGATGCAAAATCCCCCTTTTCCAATAAGGCAACCTTCATGCCTCTGGAAGCAGCGTCCAAGGCAATTCCTCCTCCAGTGATACCTCCTCCAATGACCACCAAATCGAAGTCTTCCTTCGAAAGTTTCTCAATGGTTTTCTTTCTATCTAAATTGGAAAATCTGGTGTTCTCTTTCATAGCTATTCAATTCTGCGATCGCAAAGGAAAAAGATAGGCAAAAACCCTGTGAGTGATGGTGTTAATGGAATTAAGTTTGTATTAATTTTTCTTGGTAAACTCATATTCCCTTTCCACAACGCAAATGCGAACCTTGTACCAAGAATACCAATCCTGGATTCCCCTCTTTTGGGCAATTTTATGGTCCATATTTGCCTTCCAATTGGCAATGGCCTCAAGGCTTTCCCAATAACTTATGGTGATTCCCAGTTCGTCGCGGGCACTTTCAAAATGTATAAATCCCGGTTGCTCTTTGGCTAAATTTTCCATATCAACGGCCATTTGACCATATCCATTATCGCCATCGGTACGGGTGTTGGTAAAGATTACAGCATAATAGGGTTTTTGTAGCTCCATTTACATAATGTATTGCTTTTCCAAAAAATAGTTCACCAGTGCTTCTTTCATTAACACCGTTTGTTCACCTGCCTTAAGCGGAGGTAATTGCTCCTTAATCTTATAATGTGGCCAGCCATCATCATCAAAAAAATCAAAATCATAATACCCATAGGGTTCAAGTAGTCTGCAGATTGCAATATGCATTAGATTGACCTTCTCATCTTTTTTAAAGTTCCTATGAAGTTTTCCCAATTCCTGGACTCCTACCAAATAGATGATTCCGTCTAAATCCAAAGGATCGCCATCGGAAAATTGTGCGGATAATTTTTCAACCAAAAGCATCCATCGCTCTTTAAGTTTATCGTCCCTGGACATACTCATTTTTAGAAGTTCCAAAGGTACAAATCAATATCCTATATTTGTTCAAAACAGGGGTATGGAGTTTTTGGATATTGTTATCGGTGTTCTTTTGGTATGGGGACTTTACAAGGGTCTTAAAAATGGTCTTTTTGTAGAAATCGCCTCCTTGGTTGCTCTCATTGCCGGTATTTACGGAGCCATCCATTTTTCATACATCACTGGGGATTACATCGCAGACCAAATGGATTGGAGTGCGTCCTATATTAACATAACTGCGTTTCTTATCACCTTTTTTGCTATTGTACTGTTGGTTCATTTTGCGGGCAAGTTTTTGACCAAGATTGCAGACTTTGCAATGCTTGGGTTATTAAACAAGATTGCCGGAGGTATTTTTGGAGCATTAAAAGTTGCCATTATTCTTGGTGCTCTACTTGTTTTTTTTGAAAGACTTACATCTTCTTTCAGTTTTATAAATGAGGAAACCAAGAAAGAATCCATTTTTTACGAGCCTGTCAAGGAAATTGGAGCCTTTGTTTTTGATTTTGTTCTTAAGGAGAAAAAAGAAAATTTGCATTCGGAAGAAGAGTAACCCTTCTCATGAGCATTGAAGATAGTTAGTAACGTCCTCACTTCACTATATGAACTGCATGCTTTTCCCGATGAATGGGATTCGATACATCGTACTTTTTGGTAGTTAAAGGGTATTTATTGCAACTCATCGGATTAATTGATCCTCCTATGGAAGAATTATTGTCAACGCAATTTCCTCCTCTAGCTTAGGCCCTTAGAACACATGGGATTAGAGAACAAATCCCAGCGATTGCCCCCGAAAATGAAAAAAATATATTACGCTTTTATAGCCGCGGCTTCCGTGGTGGTGCTCAGTACATGCAGCAAATCTTCAGAAGTTGAAGAGCAAACCGATCTTTCAGGTTCATTTCCTGGTAATGAAAAAGTGATTATCGACGCTTCCAAAATGGAAGAGGAGGTTCTTGATATGGTCAATGAACATCGATTATCTATAGGTGCTTCAACCTTGATATCTAGTCCTTCATCTTATAAATATGCTAAAGACCATAATGTCTATATGATTTCAAAAAACACATTGAGTCATGACAATTTTGCCCAGCGAGCTTCAGGAATTGCCTCAGAAATCAGTGCGGTTGAGATTGGAGAAAATGTAGCTAGATTTTATACCACTGCAGAATTGGTGGTAGACGGATGGTTGAACAGCAGCTCACATAAAGAAACCCTAGAAAAACCCTTCACACATACTACTTTGAGTGTACAACTGGATAAAGATGGACGCCCATACTTTACCCAAATATTCATGAAGGTAGAACCAGACAACCCATAAAACAGTTGTTATAATTAGTGCTAAAAAAGACCTGCAAATTGCAGGTCTTTTTTGTTAAGGTGTATGTTGCAAAAAGTTTTTATACCTTTCGCAAAATCATTGTGAAATGGCTATACTGTCCCCATTTAATCTTAATAAGTGGATAGAGGAAAATCGAGATACCCTAAAACCTCCTGTGGGCAATCGAAATCTTTATAAAGATGCAGGTGATTACATTGTAATGATTGTAGCTGGACCCAATGCGCGAAAGGACTACCACTACAATGAAACTGAAGAACTCTTTTACCAATTGGAAGGTACTATTGAGGTTCATATTCAGGAAGATGGTCAGAAAAAAACCATGCAATTGGGTCCAGGCGATATGTACCTTCACCCTGCCAAAGTTCCCCATTCACCAGTTCGCCATGAAGGATCCATTGGTTTAGTTGTGGAGCGAAAAAGAGCAGAGATGAATGTAGATGACGGTTTGCTTTGGTTTTGTGATAACTGTAACCATAAATTGTATGAGGCATATTTTACCCTCAACGATATTGAGAAAGATTTTTTAGGACATTTCGAGCATTTTTATGCTTCCGAAGAGCTCCGTACCTGTGATAATTGTGGCACTACCATGCCCGTTGATGAACGTTTTATAGCAAAAGATTGATTATGCTTATAGCCGGAAAATTCTTCATTGCACTAGTTGCGATCTTGCATCTCTATTTTTTGTGGTTAGAGATGTTTGCTTGGACAACCAAAGCCAAAAAAGTATTTCGCTCCCTACCCGAGCATCTTTTTGAGCCCACCAAAACATTGGCTGCAAACCAAGGACTTTATAATGGTTTTTTATCTGCTGGGCTCATTTGGTCTCTATTGATCACAAACCAAGAATGGCAATTATACGTTGCCTTGTTTTTTTTAGGGTGTGTTGCAGTAGCTGGAATATTTGGAGCCCTTACCGCTTCCAAAAAAATATTCACTGTTCAAGCACTGCCAGCACTAATTGGAATTGCACTTTTGCTTTTATCGCATTTCCTTTAAAAACTTGGTTTCACTCTCTCGTATTATTTGTAGTTTTGAAAAAATATAACAATTCACGCTTAAAAAGTTATAAATGTCAAAAATTGCAACGGCTTTTGGAATGGCCGAAGCCCTAAAACAACTTGGGCTAACAGAAGTAAACGATGGAACTTCAACTGGTTCTAAAAACTTTGGTTCAGGTGAGGTAATCGAATCGTATTCACCGGTTGATGGTGACCTCATCGGAAAGGTAAAAACCACTTCCAAAGCAGACTATGAAAAAGTTATGGATGCTGCGACCTCAGCCTTTTCAGAATGGCGTTTGGTTCCTGCTCCACAAAGAGGAGAAATTGTCAGACAATTTGGAGATAAACTTCGCGAGCTGAAAGAACCTTTGGGAAAATTGGTTTCCTATGAAATGGGAAAATCCTATCAAGAAGGTTTGGGAGAGGTTCAAGAGATGATAGACATCTGTGATTTCGCAGTAGGGCTTTCAAGACAGTTGCACGGGCTGACCATGCATTCTGAAAGACCTGGCCATAGAATGTATGAGCAATATCACCCATTAGGTGTTGTTGGTATCATATCGGCCTTTAACTTTCCTGTTGCGGTTTGGGCTTGGAATACAGCTCTTGCCTGGATATGTGGCGATGTCTGCGTATGGAAACCCTCTGAAAAAACTCCAATGTGCGGCATAGCTTGCCAGAACATTATTGCAGATATTTTAAAGAAAAATAATTTACCAGAAGGAATTTCTTGTCTTATCAATGGCGACTATAAGGTTGGGGAATATATGACCAACGATAAAAGAATTCCTTTAGTTTCAGCTACGGGGTCTATTCGTATGGGAAAAATTGTAGCTCAGGCCGTAGCCGCACGATTAGGAAAGTCACTTTTAGAGCTTGGTGGGAACAATGCCATTATTGTTACTCCTGAAGCCGATATCAAAATGACTGTTATTGGAGCAGTTTTTGGGGCCGTAGGTACGGCAGGTCAGCGTTGCACCTCTACACGAAGACTGATTATTCATGAATCAATCTATGACCAAGTGAAGACTGCCATTACGGATGCCTACAAGCAGCTTCGTATCGGAAACCCCTTGGATGAGAACAATCATGTTGGACCACTTATAGATACGGATGCGGTTAATATGTACACCAAAGCTCTCGAGGAAGCCAAAAAAGAAGGCGGAAACATCTTGGTTGAAGGTGGAGTACTTACGGGTGAAGGTTACGAAAGTGGTTGCTATGTGCAACCGGCAATAGTTGAAGCTTCGAACTCTTTTGAAATTGTTCAAGAAGAAACTTTCGCTCCAATTTTATACTTGCTAAAATATTCAGGTGAAGTTGAGAGTGCCATTGCTCAACAAAATGGTGTTGTGCAAGGTCTTTCTTCTGCAATCATGACTAATAACTTAAGGGAGGCTGAGCGCTTTTTATCTGCTTCCGGAAGTGATTGTGGAATTGCCAACGTAAACATTGGTACCTCAGGAGCTGAAATAGGAGGAGCTTTCGGAGGTGAAAAAGAAACCGGCGGAGGCCGTGAAAGTGGTTCCGATGCATGGAAAGTTTATATGAGAAGGCAGACAAACACAATCAATTATACTACCAAGCTTCCCTTGGCACAGGGAATAAAGTTTGATCTATAAAAAAGAAAATCCGCCTATTTTCGACGAACTTGGAAAATAGGCGGTTCTTATAAAACCAACTTAACTAACTCAAACTTTAAAAAAATTAAACCCTACTTCAATGCCGGAACTTCGTCGGGAGAAATAGGGTTCCTTACCTAATATATACCTCAAATTTCTGCATAATTTTCCTGCTCCAATACAAGGATGGTATCACTGGTCTAAAAAATTGTATGATTGGTTCTTTTTTGTTCGTCATTAGTTGATGTGCATTGTTGGATTCTGACGGATATCTTCGTAAGCAACTCACATTCTTTGGGTTAAACTCCTCTTTTTTAGCATTTTTTTAATACTTTGTAGGTGCAGATAACTAAGACTAACCCCATAATAATGGATTTTGAACATATAAATATTTGGTATTGGGCCCTTGTGGTTTTAGTTGGACTCATGGGTGGAATTATTGGTTCCTATTGGGGCAAAGCAAAAAGTTCATCTGATAAAGAGATGGAGCTGTTGCAAAGTGAGAACGAGACCCTCAAAACGCAGTTAGAAGCATGTCAAAAAGAACAATCCCAAGTAATCACTCCACCAAAAGTTGAAACACCTTCGGCCTTAACTGAAAACAAATTCAATGCGACCGCGGCCAAAGAGGCTTTCGGAAAAAAGATAAAAGAAAACGACCTTACTCTAGTTGAAGGAATTGGCCCGAAAATCCAAGGATTGTTTCACGGTCAAGGTATTAAGACTTGGAAAGCACTATCTGAAACTTCCACTGTAAAGTGTCAAGAATTGTTGACTTCAGCCGGTAAAAGATACCGGATACATGACCCCGCCTCATGGCCCATGCAAGCGAAAATGGCCTACAAAGGACAGTGGGAAGAATTGGCCAAATGGCAAATAAAGCACAAGTCAGGAAAGTTTTAGTTCCTTCCCCTTTCTCCTGGATAAAAGATGTGAACTGGGTCGCTTTGCCAAAATTGTTTTGTTTCTACATCCATCATCGTAAGCTGACCCTTAAAGGCAGCTCCCGTATCGACATTCCACACATTTGCACCTCTTAAAGGGGTAGCGGTTGTTTTCTTTGAAATTGGAGTGTGGCCAATAAAAATCTCTTTATAATGAGTTAACCTTTTGGGGAAATTAGGGTCTTCACGTTTTAATTGAGGGTCTAATGCTCTAGCCAGTTCCCACAATGTGCGGTCCCAATAGAAGAGCTGGTCAAAATATTCAAAATCAACCCCTTTTAAATTGGTATATCCTGCATGAAGGTAAAGTCTGTTGTCGTCATCTAAAAAATAGTTTTTCAATCCAGCATAGAAGTCAAGATGGGGTTTCCAGTTTTCTCTTCCAGCTTCGAGATAAGAATCACGTGTTGCCGTACCTCCATGGGCAAGCCATTGCGGATTCTCTTCCTTCGTCAATAACCAATGTCTGCAGAGTTCATCATGGTTTCCTCTAATAAAGGTGCAATTGTGAGTTTTATTCAAACCAATCAAAAAATCTACTGTTTCCACGGCCGTGCTCCAGCCATCAACATAATCTCCCAGAAAAATCAAGTGGTCTTCGCTATTTACATCAGCTCTCTCCATGAGCTGCTTCAATGCTCTCAATCCTGAATGGATATCTCCCACAACCAATGTCCGCATGACGAAATTTTTGGCAATGATACATAACAAAAAAATTGACCGCTAAAATTTGACGTAAAGTTTTTATTAATGATATCCTTCTAAAACCATTAATACGTTTTAAGTTTCCATTAACAAGGTATTTCATCGATTCTATACAGAATTATTTAACACGTATATTGATTTTTGTTATATTACTATGCTAATTTATTTTTAATCAGAACTATATGAAAAAACCTCTACTCACTAAACCATTGTACTTTTTATTGGGCGCACTTTTTCTCCTTACTTCAGGAGTCAATGCCCAACAATTGAAAAAGACTCATGATGATGCTCCACAAAAAGGTCATGACCTTTATAAGAAATCAAAAATTTATGATAGTAAAAAAGGTCCTGTCGGAGTAAAACCTCAAGCCGTGGGAGATCGCGCACTAGACCGTCTGGAATATGAGTTCCGACAAGTGCAAAACCCTTTCACCAAAACAATTCCACAAGGCATTCTTGACAGAGAAGCCGAGTTTTCAGGAAAAATAGATTCTACCGACATTCAATCCCAAATGTCAAAAACATATGGGGGCGAAGCGTCTAAAAAAAGGTTCTTTTATTTTAGAAACAGAGGGCCCGCAAACGTTGGGGGAAGAACCCGTGCACTTGCCATTGACATGCGCAATGAAAATACCATACTTGCTGGTGGGGTTTCAGGCGGATTATGGCGCTCTACCAACTCCGGTGAAACTTGGAGAAGAGTAACGCGCAAAAGACAATCGCCTAGCATAACTTCCATTGTTCAGGATCCAAGAAAATACCGTCAAAATATTTGGTATTATGCTTCGGGTGAACGATATGGGAATTCTGCAGGTGCACCTGGTGCCTTCTACCAAGGTTCGGGTATTTACAAGTCGTATAACAACGGACGAAGTTGGTTCAGAATGCGCAACACTTCGGACAACGACGTCACTTCTTTCTCTTCCTTTGATTTGATCAATAGTCTAGCCGTTCATCCTGCGAACGGACATGTATATGCCGCTACTTTTGATGGTCTCTTCCGTTCAAAAAATGGCGCAAGATCCTTTGACGAAGTTTTACCAAGTGGATTCGATAGTCAAACAGAAGTTATTATTACCCCTGGAGGAACAATCTATGCAACAGCTGATATTTTTGCTGGTGAAAATGCAGGATTTTTTACCTCCCAAGACGGGGACACATGGACCAACATTACGCCGGAAGGTTTGTTTCCGTCATTTGGAAGAACAGTGATGGCCTATGACCCATCAGATGAGAATAGAGTATATTTCTTTTCTTATGATGCAAGCAATGCCGGAGAAGCCTTTCTCTGGAGATACCAGGCGGATGCCGAAACTCCGGAAGAGCAATGGGTAGATCTTACAGCCAATCTTCCAACAACTATTGGAGGTCGCGCTGGAAACCTAAATCTTCAAGGTGCTTATAACATGATAATTAAGGTACATCCCACCAATCCTGATTTGATATTTTTGGGAGGAACCAACCTTTATAGATCTACGACTGGGTTTACAACACCTACCGGGTTTGATAGCTGGATCGGTGGTTACACGATTTTCGCCGATAGTTTCGCGCTTTATCCGAACCATCACCCTGATCAGCATAATTTGGTCTTTTTACCATCAAATCCTAACAAAGCGATTTCAGCCAATGATGGTGGAGTTCAAGTTACTGAGGATATCAGCATAACCACCGAACCGGTAAGTTGGACCTCATTGAACAACGGATACATAACAACCCAACCTTACGCAATATCCATAGATCCAGAAGGAAATAGTCAAGATGTACTCGCAGGGTTCCAGGATAATGGAACTTGGTTTACAGATTCCACGAATGGAAGTGATCCTTGGGAAGAAGATTTTGGTGGTGATGGTTCATTTAATGCCATTGCTGATGGAGGGCGTACCCGATATGTTTCTGCTCAATTTGGAGTGGTGTTCCGTTTCAACTTTGACGAAGCCGGTGAATTTGTGTCGTTTACAAGAGTCCAACCAGCCGGAGCTTCCGGATTTGATTTTGTAGCTCCTTTCATTCTGGACCCCAACAACGACAACATTATGTATATGCCGGCAGGGGATAGAATGTGGAGAAATAATGACCTAGATGGAATTCCACTGTTCTCCAATGCTCCAACCTCTGTAAATTGGGTTGAGCAAGGGCAGACTGCAACGCCAGATGGATCGGTTATTTCCGGTTTGGACGTTTCCAGGTTTCCGGTAGCGAACAGGTTGTATTACGGGACATCTTCGGGAATGATATTCAAAATTGAAAATGCTAATATTGATGATCAACCCGCAGTAGATATTTCATCAGGAAAAGGTCTTCCAGAAGGGAACATCAACCAAATATATGTGGATCCCAATAACTCCGATATGGTAGTTGCGGTATTCTCTAATTATGGAATCCAAAGTATTTTTATGAGTAGAAATGCCGGTGAGACCTGGCAAAGTATTAGCGGTAACTTGGAAGAAAATAAGGATGGGTCAGGTAATGGACCATCGGTACGTTGGTTCGCCATTAGCGGAAACAATAATATCTATTTTGCTGGAACAAGTACCGGTCTTTACGCGTCATTCTATTTGAATGGTGATCGCACACGCTGGTATCGTGAGCCTGCAATAGTTGGAAATGTGGTGGTTCCTCAAGTACGAACTCGTGAAGATGGGTTTATTGCTGTTGCGGCCCATGGAAATGGAATCTACAATGCCAAGTTCTATGCATCACGTTCTCCAGAATCCAAATTGAGTGTTGCTTATTTGTTGGAAGACATGGTTCTTCCATTAAGCAGTCCCGATAAAGAGGTCAATGTAAAAGACCTATTTGTGAATTCAAGAGGAAGACCAATTTCCGTGGAATTGACCAATTCAAATCCTGATTTGGTCACTGCGATTTTGGAAGATGATGTTATAAAGTTATCCTTTGCACCTGGAACGGAAGGTTCTGCAGCAATCGGACTTATCGCTACTTCTGGAAGAGAGCAAGTCTCCGAAGGCTTTACGGTTACCCTTACAGAGTTTCCGATTTACGAGCAAAATGATGTAGCCGTGAACAGTAGTCCTTCCCAACTGATTCCTGATTTTGGAGGAGCATTGTTACAAACGGCAGATGATTTTATCGTTCCTGAAGGAAGTCAATGGACAGTAAATAACATCCTAGCATTCGGTGGTGCAAACAACAGTCCACTTTTAACCAGCGCTTCCGTGGCAATTTTTACCGATAACGGTGGAGCTCCCGGAGAGCTTGTTTATACTAGCGGAGCAGTAGTGCCAACATCTGACCCCAACAATCCGAATCTAAGTATAGACCTTCCCGAGGAGGTGGTATTGCAAGCAGGAACTTATTGGTTGTCTGTTTATGCCAATTTGGATTTCTTACCTGATGCGACCCAATGGTTCTGGTCTACTCAGGCCGGGTTGATTGGAAATGAATCTTCATTTAGGGATACGGCGGACCTGTTCGGAACTGGAGCAGTGGATTGGACCGCGAGGAGCCTTGTGTTTGGTGGAGGACCTGAAGATCAAATATTCCAGATTTTTGGAACCGTTGACAGTGCTTCAACCGGAGATACAGCTGTGGAAATAGCACCTTCGGGAGTAGCTGGAGAAACTGCAGGAGACACCACGCCGCAAAATTTGGCAACGGTTGAGCCTGAAATTGTGACCGCTGTCTGGCCTAATCCTTCGGCAGACCAATTCTCATTTGCTGTTAAGAATAGTACAGATTCAAAACTAAGTACCCAAATCTTTAATATTTTAGGTCAAAAAGTATTTGAACAAACAGAAGTTGACAGTTCAGAGCCATTTGTTTGGAATGCATCTAACAGCCCTGCAGGTGTTTATTTCGTTAAAATAATCGGAACTAATACCAATACTGATTTTAAGATAGTTAAGAAGTAATCTTTTATACATTGACAAAAAGGCGCGATTAAATCGCGCCTTTTTTATAACATCCATATACTATTCTTTTTACGTATATCCCTTAAAACAAGACATATGAAACCCCTCATCTTTTTATTGCTTTTCGCTTTAGGAAATTCATGTGACAAATCAAATGTTGTTGCTCTAGAGGAAAATGCTCAAAATGAAGAAACCGTTCAAAACGAAGAGATAGAAATCGACCAGCAGTTACTTGGCCCAAACGAAGTTATTTTCAAAGTCAAAATGATTGGTGAAATGGAAAGTAACAAAGAAATCTGTGGGTCTTCCAAGCAATATGTTACTACTGTGGAAATCATAGATATCGTAAAATCCGGAGGTAGTTTGAATCAAAAACTTTCAAACAAACAACAATTGACTGTTGCCTTTCTTTTTAATCCGGAAGGTTTAGATAAAGACATGGTTTTAGAGGCAAAAGCAAAAGAATCTTTATGCACGGATACCTCAACCTATTTTACCATTATTGGTCATAAAATTTTGGAGTAGCACCTTTTTTCTCCTTACATTAGAAAGCTTAATCTTCAATTCTGGGATGAAAAAAGTATTTTGTGTAGGGGAGCTATTGATTGATTTTGTAGCGGAAAAACAAGGAAACGACCTTTCAAAAGCTATTACTTTTACAAAAAAAGCAGGCGGTGCTCCTGCCAATGTAGCCTGCGCCATTTCAAAACTTGGTGGCAAAAGTTTCTTTATCGGCAGTGTTGGCAACGATCCTTTTGGTAATTTTTTATTGAATGTCCTTAAAGATCAGAGGGTGGATATTTCCATGGCCCAAACCTTTGAAACCTTTACCACTTTGGCTTTTGTCTCTTTGGCAGAGGATGGGGAACGTGACTTTGTGTTTAGTCGGGGTGCCGATAAGGAATTGACCTACGACCCAGCCCTTCGCAAAAATTTTCATGGAAATTTGATGCACCTTGGAGCGGCCACGGCCCTACTTGGAGGCAGTTTGGAGATGACCTATGGCAAATACCTGTTTGATGCCCTGACCAAGGAAATGTTTATCAGCTTTGATCCCAATTTTAGACAAGATCTTTGGAAGGATAATGAACAGAAGTTCATTAAAAAATGTATGCCTTTTATTGAAAAATCGCACCTATGTAAATTCAGCTTGGAGGAAGCACAGATTTTATCTGGAAAAGAGGATGTGTATCAAGCTTGTAATGTACTGCACGATGTTGGAGCAAGAATCATTGCAGTTACATTGGGCAAAGAAGGTACTCTTTTAAGTATAGGAGCAAATCAAACCATGATTCCCAGTATTCCAGTTAAACCTGTGGACACAACAGGTGCAGGTGACGCATTTATAGGTTGTCTACTCTACCAGATAGCCAACCTTGACAATTTTGAACAGATTTTTGAAAGCACGGACATTCTTTTAAAAATGGTCGAAATAGCCAACAAAGCAGGGGCAATTACCACCACAAATTATGGGGCCATCATAGCGCTACCAAACAAAGCGGAACTTGGATTATAACTTTCTAAGTTGAATTAATTATACCTTACTTTTCTAAGTATTCTCAATGATTCTTTTAAGGATTGGTAAACCATCTTATTATGGGCCTTTAAGATAGCCCTCGCCGACTCCATTTGTTCCTTTGCTTCCTCAAAACCGTTCAAATAACATATAAGATACGTGGCAGGTAAATGAGTAAGGTCATCCGCTTCGGTTTTATTCAGGGCAATCTTGTTTTTTAATTTTTGCAGTAGTGAATTGTTGGAATTCAGTACATGGTACAAGGTCTTCTTATCGTATTGAGGAGGGTCAAAGACCAGTTTGCTATTGATGCTATATTTTCCATTCTCTGAAAATGTGATCACCATTTCTTCCAATGGGTAATACCTCTGCTGTGTCCCAAGTCCCAACTGCACAAATTCCATCATGCTAAAGGAATCTTCATTATAGGTGATTGTGATTTCATCAAGGGCTGAATAAAACAGTTTCACCTGTTCATTGATTAGCTCAATATCGACCCGAGAGTAATAGGTTTTGTTCTTTGCAACTTTTTTGTTTCCTGCCCAGCAAACCACAAATTGTTCTTTAAAAACCTTGTAGTCACGGGTCAAATCAGCATGTCGCGTATTAATAAAGTTGATTACGGCATCTAGAGTTAACTCAATATTGTTTCGGGCATGTTGCTCTATTATTGCAACGGCTTCTGAATTAATATCTTTTAACTCAATATCGAATGCCTTGGGAAGACTTATACTCCCTTCTCTAAAAAACACTGCACCGCCATAGTACTTCCATATATTTTTCCGTAGTGCGCAAACCTTTCCATTCGATTTAATAGTGACCAAGCCAACCACCTTTCCTTCAGGCAGATGAGGAAAGGGAATATTCTCATAAGAAATTATTGGAGGGTTATCCAAGTAAGCATTTACCAAGTTTTGAATCTTGCTGTCATCAAAGAAATCAACCCCAACAATTTCATTATCGGCATCTTCCACTCCTACAACAATGAAGGAGTTGTTTTTGGGGTTACTATTGGCTAAGGCACAAACATGTTTTAAAAATTTGGCCTTACCTTCTTTTTCACCAATGGAAATAAAACGCTTTTTGTCATAAAAACTGTTCTCGTCATTATGAGCCAAAAGATTTTTGACCAATAGGCGTTTGTTGATCATAATTCTTTCTTCACAATAGTACTACTCGCTTGGGCGGTAGGCATTACCACCAAATCTGCAATATTGACATGATAAGGTCTAGAAATGGCAAAATGAATGATTTCTGCAATGTCTTGAGGCTTCAATGGTTGATATCCCTTATAAACCTTATCTGCTTTATTTGAATCTCCTTTAAAGCGAACATCACTAAATTCTGTTTCCACCAAACCTGGGTTTATTGCGCCTACCCGGATGCCATGTTCGTTTAAATCCAAACGCATGCCCTGGTTAATAGCATCTACAGCATGTTTGCTTGCACAATATACGTTGCCTTTGGGATAAACTTCCTTCCCAGCGGTTGAACCAATATTGATAATATGGCCCGTCTTTCGTTCCACCATTTGAGGCAAAATTGCATTGGATACATATAGCAACCCTTTCACATTAATGTCTAGCATAGCATCCCAATCGTCAGTACTTCCCTGATCTATATAATCCAACCCATGGGCGTTTCCAGCATTGTTAATCAAGATATCTATTTGCGAAAAGTCCTCAGGAAGTGACTCGGCGGCTTTGTGAACTGCTTCCTTGTCACGAACATCAAAGTTTAAACTGTGAACCGATGTTGTCTTGCCTAGCTCATCTTTTAAGGCATCAAGCCTATCCTGTCTTCTGCCACAAATGACTAAATTAAATCCCTGCTTCGCCAACAGTTGTGCTGTCGCCTTTCCGATGCCACTCGTAGCACCTGTAATGAATGCTGTTTTTTTCTCTTCCATATGATATTTTTATGGCACGCTATTTCCTTGACTTGCCTCCAAAAGTTCAAACCAATCTTGTAGGTCCAAATCAATCTTTATTGCTTTAGCAGATAGTTCAATTCTGTCTTTATTAGTGGTTCCAATTACGGGGTGCACCCTAGATGGGTGTTTTAATATCCAAGCCAACAGCAGTTGACTTTCCTCTACATCGTACTTTTCGCAAAGTTCTGTCAATTTTGCTTTGATTCGTTTGGTTTGCTCACTGTCCTCCCTATAAACACTCCCTAACGGACTCCAGGCCATGGTCATTCTTTTCCTAGATATACAATCATCAAAAGTGCCATTATACATAGGAGTATCATGGGTCAATGAAAACTCAACTTGATTGGCCGATACCGGAATTGTGTTTTCCAACATTGCAATCTGTGATGGGGTAAAATTGGAAACTCCGAATTCCTTTATTTTACCATCACCCTTTAATTGGGTTATTGCTTCGGCAATTTCATCAGGCTGCATTAAAGGGCTTGGCCTATGCAAAAGCAGAAGGTCCAAATATTCTGTATGTAGTTTCTTTAAAGATTCCTCAACCGACCAAGTAATATAATCCTTGCTGTATTCATAATGTTTCACCCGGTTTTTCCTCCCTGATGTCATTTGAATACCGCATTTGCTAATAATTTGAATATTCTCCCTCTGAACACCGCTTTCGCCAAAGGCTTCACCAAAATCCGCTTCGGTAGTATAATCTCCATAAATATCGGCATGGTCAAAGGTGGTGATTCCGTTTGAAATACAATGACCCATCAGGTCGATTATTTGATTTTTGGAAAGTTTCTTGCCCCAACTTCCCCAAGTCATAGCCCCGGCTATAATTCTTGAATAATTATTCGTATGTTGCATAAAGAATGAAATTATAAAATTAAACCCTTAAATCCTTCATAAAACTAGGGGTTCAGCGTTTTTTTTAACCATTAATTAACAGGTGGATTTTAAATTAATTTTCATTTTGCACTTCTTAGAAAAACACTGACATTAACACTTTACAATTATTATTTGTATGGAAGAAAACACTACTATTGATATTAGTGCTGTGAATGAAAAAATTGCTAAGGAAAGTGCTTTTATTGACCTCCTTACACACGAGATGAACAAGGCCATTGTAGGCCAAAAACATATGGTAGAACGCTTACTAATAGGGCTTTTGGGAAAAGGCCACATATTATTGGAAGGTGTTCCCGGGCTTGCAAAGACCTTGGCCATTAATACCTTGGCAAAAGCGGTAAAAGGCGATTTTAGTAGAATTCAATTTACTCCTGATTTGCTTCCAGCGGATGTGGTGGGAACCTTGATTTATAACATGAAGGAGAATGACTTTTCCATTAAAAAGGGTCCTATTTTCGCAAATTTCGTATTAGCAGATGAGATTAACCGAGCGCCTGCAAAAGTGCAATCCGCACTCCTTGAGGCAATGCAGGAAAAACAAGTTACCATTGGCGATGAGACTTTTAAGTTAGAGGCTCCATTCTTGGTAATGGCGACGCAAAACCCTGTTGAGCAAGAAGGAACCTATCCACTGCCCGAAGCTCAAGTGGACCGTTTTATGCTTAAAACTGTAATTGATTATCCAAAACTGAATGAAGAGCAGTTGATCATCAGACAAAATTTAAGTGGGTCAAACGAGCCAGTAAAACCTGTAATTACGCTAAAGCAAATTTTAAGTGCCCAAGAAGCGGTTCAGGATGTTTACATGGACGAAAAAATTGAAAAATATATTTTGGATCTGGTATTTGCTACCCGTTATCCAGAAAAATACAATCTTGAAAGTTTAAAACCCCTTATCAGTTTTGGTGCATCTCCAAGAGGGAGCATCAATTTGGCCAATGCTTCAAAATGCTATGCATTTATAAAAAGAAGAGGATATGTTGTTCCGGAAGACGTCAGAGCGGTAGTTCATGATGTGCTAAGGCATCGTATTGGGATAACCTATGAAGCCGAAGCTGAGAATATCACTTCCGAAGAGATAATAAATAAGATTGTAAACGAGGTAGAAGTACCTTAGGGTTCAACATTTCTTGTTAGGGCTGACCAGCTAAAAACTGTGACAAGAACGCCATATTTCTTTGAACCAAATGGATACAAAAGAGCTACTTAAGAAGGTACGTAAAATCGAGATAAAGACGAGACGTCTCTCTGACCATATTTTTGGTGGAGAATACCACTCTACCTTTAAAGGTAGGGGTATGACCTTCAGTGAGGTTCGCCAATATCAGTTTGGTGATGATGTTAGAAGTATCGACTGGAACGTTACCGCCCGCTACAACGAACCTTATGTAAAAGTTTTTGAAGAAGAACGCGAGCTCACCATGATGTTGATGGCTGATGTAAGTGGATCAGAGCTCTTCGGAACCTCAAACCAATTTAAAAAAGAAGTCATTACCGAAATCTCGGCCACCTTGGCTTTTTCAGCCATGCAGAATAATGACAAAGTAGGTTTAATCTTGTTTTCTGATGAAGTTGAACTCTTTATTCCTCCTAAAAAAGGAAAAAGTCATGTGCTACGAATCATACGCGAACTTTTAGAGTTTTCTCCAAAAAGCAGTGAGACCAATATTGCGGAAGCCTTAAAGTTCTTGACCAATGTAATGAAGAAAAAGGCCATTGTCTTTGTGCTTTCTGATTTTATAGCCGATGATTATGACAATACCCTTCGTATTGTGGGAAATAAACACGATGTAACGGGTATCAGGATATTTGACGAGCGAGAGGAGTCCATTCCGAATTTAGGAATGGTTCAAATGCAGGATGCGGAGACCGGATTACTTCAATTAGTGAACACCCGCTCTAAAAAAGTGCGCAATGCCTACGGAAAATTTCACCAGGAAAAAGTGGACTACTTTCAGGATTCTTTTACAAAATCGGGTTCAGGAGTCATCAACTGTAGAGTGGACGAAAGCTACGTAAAAAAATTGTTGGGTTATTTTAAACGAAGGGGGTAATGAGCGTGCAAGGTTTAAAATACAACTTGGTAATTGTAGCAGCAATATTGCTCCTGCCCTTCCTTGGATTTTCGCAAGATGGTTCTAAAGTGTCAGCAAAAGTTGATACCACTTCCATTAAAATAGGAGAACAAATTCGATATACGGTAACTGTTGAAACAGATTCTCTGAACATTGTCCATTTCCCAGAAGGACAAACCTTCTCTCCGTTAGAAACGGTGGAGGCGATCATGAAGGATACCGTGAAAAATCAAAATAAAGTTATTCTTCAAAAAGTATACGCCCTAACACAATTTGATAGTGGCGCTTACACCATACCTCCACAACGTATTGCCATAAACGAACAGCCATTTTTAACAGATTCATTCCAGATTAAGGTTGCCGATGTGGTGGTCGACACCACTAAGCAGAAAATGTTCGACATCAAACCTCTGATTCAGGTTGAAAAAAGCTATGCTAAAATATGGATGTGGATTCTTTTTATTCTCTTAGGACTTCTTATTGTAGGCGGACTGGTCTATTGGTTCTTTTTAAGAAAGAAGCCGTTGACTGAAGAAGAAAAAGAAGCTTTGCTACCTCCATACGACCGCGCATTGTTAGAACTAAAGCGTTTGGAAAACTCCAGATATCTCATCCAAGATGAGTACAAAAAATACTATTCAGAGCTTACTGATATTGTTCGCTCCTATTTGGAAGAAGATGTACATGTTTCCGCCATGGAAAGTACTACAGGGCAGTTAATTGCCAAGCTAGAAATGCTTAAAGATGCCGGTGAGCTCAAATTGGAAGATGATACCATAGTCCAATTCCAAAAAATACTCGAAACAGCTGATTTGGTCAAATTTGCCAAATCAAAACCGCCGACCTCAACTGCGGAGGAAGATAGAAAACTGGTGGAACAGATTGTGGTAAAAACCCATGATGCACTTCCTGAGCCAACGGAAGAAGAATTAATGCTTACGGAGGAGTACCTGGAAGAATTGGCCAAGAAAAAGCAACGAAAAAAAATCTATTGGGCTGCTGCCATCTTTGTTGGAATTTTGTTTTTAGGAGGGGCGTTTTCAATTGCCTACTACGGATTCAAGGAAGTTAAGGATACTGTTATTGGACACCCAACCAAGGAGCTATTGGAGGGCGAATGGGTGACAAGTTCATACGGTTATCCACCTATAGATTTAGAAACTCCCGATGTTCTCGTAAGGCAAGAGTTGGAAATACCTCAACAGATTTTGGACAGCATCCAGGACATGCAAACTTTTACTTACGGAAGCTATATTCAGCATTTGTCCATTAGCAGCACTTCGGTGATGTTTAAAAACAATCAAGGAGACCCAGATTTTGAAGGAGCTGTCGGTTCCGCTCTCGGTATTTTTGAGCAAGTGGGTATTAGGAATATAATAACCAAGCAAGAGGAATTCACCACCAAATCAGGAGTTGCCGGGCTTAAAATGTTTGGTTCTGGGAATTTTAAAAATCCAGCAACACAAAAGTCGAAAAGATTAAAATACAATATTCTCTTGTTCGGAGGAAAAGGATTTATCCAACAAATAGCCTTGACTTGGGAGGATGGAGATGAATATGCAGAGGAAATAGTGACAAGAATATTAAGTACGTTGGACGTAAAAACGCAGGTATAAATGTTTGAAAATGTAGAATTCGCAAATCCACAGTTTTTTTGGTTGCTCCTGTTGCTCCCATTGGCTTTGCTATGGTATTTTTTCAAACGAAAAGAAGAAATTCCTTCGCTAAAAATATCGAGCATAAAAGGATTTACAGTTGGTAGTTTGGCTTCCAAGCTTAAACCGCTGCTATTTGTGTTGCGCCTATTGGCCTTGGCCGCTATAATAACCGCTTTAGCCAGACCGCAAACTGAAGATATTTCAACCCGAACAAAAACCACCAAGGGAATCGATATTGTAATGGCCATCGATGTCTCATCAAGTATGCTGGCCAGAGATTTAAAGCCCAACAGACTTTCAGCATTAAAAGATGTGGCAGGGGATTTCATCAAACAACGCCCCAATGACCGTATCGGATTGGTGGGGTACGCTGGAGAAAGCTATACGAAAACTCCGATTACAAGTGATAAGTCAATTGTATTAAGTGCCCTGCGAGAAATCTCATATGGAGAATTGGAGGATGGCACCGCTATTGGAATGGGATTGGCCACTTCTGTAAACCGATTAAAAGAGAGCAAAGCTATTAGTAAAGTAATTATTCTATTGACGGATGGTGTGAACAATTCAGGCTTTATTGAACCTTCGACCGCGGCGGATCTGGCTGTTGAGTTCGGAATCAAAACCTATACAATAGGGCTTGGAACCAATGGAAATGCATTATCGCCAGTGGCTTATAATAGAGATGGCACTTTCAGATATGGAATGCGCCAGGTTGAAATTGATGAAAAATTGCTCAAGGAAATCGCCAAAGATACTGGCGGAAAGTACTTTCGGGCAACCGACAATGAAAAGTTGGAAGAAATTTATGATGAAATCAACAAACTCGAAAAAACCGAGATTGAAGAATTCAAATATTATAAGTATGAGGAAAAGTTTAGACCCCTGATTTTGCTGGCAGGAATTTTGTTGTTGTTAGAATGGGGACTGCGAAACTCAATCTTTAAAAGTTTTATTTAGTATATGATTCAGCTTGACGAAAAGGCATATTTCTATCTTTTAGCTATCATCCCGGTGATGGCCCTGGCTTTTTTCTTTCTTCAGGTCTGGAAAAAAAAGACGCAACGCCAATTTGCTGATACCAAATTATTGCGAAGATTAGCTCCCAATAAATCTATTTTCAAGCCAGCATTGAAATTGATTTTCCTTTTATTGGGTCTTACATTTCTTATTTTGGGATTGGTAAATCCTAAAATTGGGACAAAACTGGAGACCGTCAAACGTGAAGGTGTTGACATTGTATTTGCCGTAGACGTTTCCAAAAGTATGTTGGCCGAGGATATTGCACCAAATCGATTGGAAAAAGCAAAAAGATTGGTCTCAGAGATCATAAATCAATTGGCCAGTGACCGAATTGGGATTATCGCCTATGCAGGTCAGGCATATCCACAGTTGCCTATTACAACAGATTATGGTGCCGCCAAAATGTTCTTACAAGGCATGAACACTAATATGCTATCATCACAAGGAACTGCAATCAATGCTGCCATTGACCTTGCCAGCACTTATTATGATGATGCCGAGCAAACCAATCGAGTGCTGTTCATTGTATCTGACGGAGAAGACCATTCGGAAAGTTCCACTCTTGATGCTGTTGAATATGCCACCCAAAATGGGATTCGAGTTTTTACTATTGGTGTTGGCAAACCTAAGGGAGCACCTATCCCCATTAAAAGAAATGGTGTAGTTGAAAGTTTGAAGAAAGACAACCAAGGAGAAGTGGTAATCACGCGTCTTAATGAAACCATACTATCCGAAATAGCCAGCGAAGGTAACGGTGAATATATTGATGGAACCAATACCGAAAAAGCGGTTGAGTATATTAAAGAACAGTTGAACCAAATGGACAAAAAAGAATTCGAGGCCAAGCAATTTGCCGAATACAAGGACCAATTTCAGTGGTTCTTGGGCATAGGTCTTTTATTTTTATTTTTGGATATTTTCCTTTTGGACAGAAAAACGAAATGGTTGAAAAAGCTAAATCTTTTTAATGAACATGATGATGCATAAGATAAGATTATTGTTTGCCATGCTCATTTGTACTGTAGTAGTGACACATGCGCAAGATGATGAGGCTGCTAAAAAAGCTCAGAAAGCATTAAGGAACTCTACCGACCTAACCTGGGAAGCTAACAAAGAGCTTACAGCAAATGATTTTCCCACAGCCGAATCAGATTACCGTAAGGCTATATCAAAAAGTGATGAGAATACTGTAGCCCCATTTAATCTTGGAACTGCTTATTACAATAGAGAAAGTTATGGTGAAGCTTTTGGTCGGTTTAAGCAAACTGGTGAAAAGACAAAGGAGAAACCGCAAAAACATAAGGCCTTTCACAACATGGGCAACGTACTCATGAAAAAGAAGGACTATCAACAGGCAGTGGATGCATATAAGGAAGCCTTGCGAAACAATCCAAATGATGATGAGACCCGTTATAATTTAGCATTGGCCAAAAAGATGTTGGAAAAACAGCAGGACGAGCAAAACAACCAAGATCAAGATAATAAGGACAATCAGGATCAACAAGATCAAAAGGACAAAAACCAAGATCAGAATAACGAAGGCGATAACGATAAGGACAAGGAGGGTGATCAAGATGATAAGGAAAACAAGGATAAAGGCGATGAAGGTGATAATGGAGAAAATAAGCCTGAAGAAAATAAAGAAGGTGATGGAGATGAAAAGAAAGAACAAGAAAAAAAGCCCAATGAAGGTGATCAGCCTGAAGAGCAAAAACAACAACCCAGACCAAATCAGCTTTCAAAACAGCAGATTCAAAATCTGTTAGAAGCAATGCAGAACGAGGAAAAGAAAGTCCAGGAAAAAATGGAAGCTAGAAAAGTCCGTGGGAAAAAAGTAAAAAACGAGAAAGATTGGTGATGTATAAGTCTTGGGGCAAATTTTTAATACTTATTCAAGTGTTCCTCTATTTAGGAACTCATGCGTATGCCCAAGAAGCAGAGGTTTCGTTTGAAATGAAACTGAGCAAGGAAAAACTGGGCATCAACGAACGTCTTCGGGTAGAATTTACCATGAACAAGGATGGGGATAATTTTAATCCCCCGCCGTTTCAAGGTTTTAAGGTGGTCATGGGACCATCACAATCCATAAGCTCATCATGGATCAACGGAAAACGGAGTTTTTCAAAATCATATTCCTATATCCTTGTACCCACTGCACGCGGGAAGTTCTCAATCAAACAGGCCACCATTGAGATTGACGGCGAGACCTATAAAACCTTGCCCAAAACAGTAGAGGTTACGGCGGCTGTTGATAAACCAAATGATTCCAAAACAGTAGATGATGTCGCCGATGAAAATCTTCATTTAGTTGCTGAAGTTTCCAAATCCAATCCTTATTTGAACGAAGCAGTAACTGTTGTATACAAACTATACGTTAGTCCGGATATTAGCGTGACGAACTATCGCCCCCTGGATAATCCTAAATACAACAATTTCTGGAGCCAAGATATTCCAGTCACCAAACATACAGCACAAAATGGCACTTACAAGGGAAAGCCCTATCGGTATGTAATATTGAAAAGGGTAGTCCTCTATCCGCAAAAATCAGGAAGCCTGGAGTTGGAACCACTTTCCTTGGAAATTTTTGTGGACGTTCCCACAAACCGGCGTGACTTTTTTGGTGGACGGATTTATAAGCAGGCTAGCAAAACAGTTTCCGCTGGAAGAAGAACATTACAGGTAAAAACATTGCCAGAAGCTGGAAAACCAGCCAATTTTGGAGGCGCCGTTGGTGATTTCGAATTTTCTGTTTCCGCCAGCAAAAAGCAACTTAATGCCTCAGAATCATTGCAGGCTAAAGTAGAAGTAACAGGAAAAGGAAACCTTAAACTTTTCCAGTTGCCAGAACCTGAATTGCCCAGTGCGCTTGAGGTATATGAGCCAGAGTATGATGAAAAGGTTCGAACTCTCAGTAGCGGCATGGAAGGTAAGGTGACAAACAATTATACCATTGTTCCCGCATATCGGGGGAAATATCCGATTCCAAGTATCTCTTTTAGTTATTTCAATCCGAAGAGTAAAAAATACGTAACCCTCGAATCTGAAGAAATCAACATTGAGGTCTTAGAAGGTCCTGTTAGTTCCACCTCAGATAATAGTGTGGTTTCCAATCCCAATCAAAAATTTGTAGTCCCTACGGGAAAGCAGTTTCATTTTATTAAAATTAGACCGAATCTCACGAAGATTGGAACCAACTACTTTTTTGGTTCAAACAAGTTCTATCTTTTCCTATTTGCGCCATTATTGCTTATTCCAATAGCGGTTTTTTCATTCAAGAAAAGGGAAGCTATCGCGAGCGACGTGGCAGGGAATAAAATAAAAAGAGCCAACAAGCTTGCAAGAAAGTATCTTTCTACTGCAAAGAAAGAATTGGGCAACAAGGAGGCATTTTACGTAGCTCTGGAAAAGGGCCTTCATAACTACCTGAAAGCGAAATTGAAAATTGAAACATCCGAATTCAGTAAGGAGAAAATCACAGATATCCTGACACAAAAAGGCGTAGCCTTATCTGATCTTGAAGGCTTTATCAGTTTGCTCAAAAGCTGTGAAATGGCACGTTATAGTCCATTTTCAGATGTACAGATGCAGAACGATTACGAAAAGGCGAGTGAAGTGATTTCTAAAATGGACAAACATTTATGAATATGAAAAAATTGGTCATCCTGGTTTGTTTTTTCTCATTCTATATTGGGACATCACAGAACACCGCGCTATTCAATCGTGCTACCGAGCAATATAATAAAGGTGAATATTCAAAATCCATAGAAAGCTACGAGAAAATTCTTGAGAACGGAGAGCATTCCGCCGAGCTGTATTTTAACCTTGGAAACTGCCATTACAAGTTAAATGCCATTGGACCCAGTATTTACTATTATGAAAAGGCACTTCTGCTAAAACCAAACGACAGCGAAATACTCAACAATCTAAGCTACGCACAAAATATGCGACTTGATGCTGTTGAAAAGATGCCCAAAACGGAACTCGGACAGGCCTACGAAAACTTGGTCAATTTCTTATCGTTTGACCAATGGTCGTATGTAGCAATTTCATTGATTATTCTATTTGTGTTGGCTTATCTCGCTTATTTCTTTTTGCGTTACGCCACCCATAAGCGAATTGCTTTTACAACAGGTATTTTTTCATTAATCCTAGGTGGAGTTTGTATTCTGCTCGCCTATTTACAATATCAAGATTTTAAAAATGACAATCCTGCAATCGTTTTTAGCAAAGAAATCAAGGTAACTTCTGAACCTAATGCCAACAGTGAAGCTGTCTTTACATTGCATGAAGGCACCAAGGTAAATGTTTTGGAACGCTTCAATAATTGGAACAAAGTCCGAATTGCTGACGGACAAACGGGTTGGATGCTTGAAGAAAATCTTAGATTGTTGAAGAATTTTTAAAATTTATTTAACAGAAAAATCATTGTTAAAACTTATTTTAGCCAAAAAGATCCCATTTGCTTAAGACCATTGCGCATCCATTAATCTGCTTTATGCTAATATTTTCCATATTGGCTCCCTCTGTATTGCCTTTATTGGACAGAGATTGCGAGTTAATGGCTTATGTGGATACTCCTGAGGAAAAGAAGGGTAAAGAAAAAGAAACCGAAAAAAAGTTTGACGAGAAGAATTTATTCCTCGATCAAATTTCCTCTTTGGACGGAACTCTTGACTCAAATAGGAGCATCAGTGATACAGGATATCGCTTCTCCGTATTAGAATTTCACTCCGAAATTCTGCTTCCCCCTCCTCGGAAATTGGTTTAACCTCCATACTTTTTATTAAATCAATTTTCAATTGTCTCCGACCTAAAAACTAAGTAGGGGGCGCAACTTATTTATTATCATGTTCAAGTATATAAAAAACGACTTGCCAGCAAGTATCGTAGTATTCTTTGTGGCGTTACCATTATGTTTAGGAATAGCCTTGGCTAGTGGTGCTCCTCTGTTTTCAGGACTTATTGCGGGTATTGTTGGAGGAATTATTGTAGGGGCGCTCAGTGGGTCCCAAATCGGTGTTAGTGGACCAGCTGCTGGTTTGGCCGCGATTGTTTTAACAGCCATAGGAACCCTTGGTGGTTTTGAAAATTTCTTGGTGGCCGTTGTTCTTGGCGGGCTAATCCAAATAGTATTCAGCATATTAAAAGCTGGTGTAATTGCGTATTACTTTCCATCCTCTGTGATCAAAGGAATGCTGACAGGAATCGGAATTATTATCATTCTAAAACAGATTCCACATTTCTTTGGATATAGTTCAGATCCAGAAGGGGATTTTGCCTTTTTTCAGGTAGATGGTGAAAACACCTTTAGTGAAATCATAAACGCACTTAATTTTATTAGCCCTGGAGCAACAATCATTGCTGTTGTTGCTTTACTCATCCTAATACTATGGGATAGAGTGCTAAGTAAAAAAGCCAAAATATTTCAATTGGTACAGGGTCCGTTAGTGGCAGTTGTGTTGGGTATTGTGTATTTTTTGTTCACCCAAGATAACTCTGTATGGGGTATAAGCAAAGACTTACTGGTGAGCGTTCCGGTCCCCGAAAGCGTGGAATCTTTAGGTAATCTGTTAAGCTTTCCAAATTTTGCGGTAATAGGTCGTTCAGAAATATGGGTGACAGCATTCACCATAGCCTTGGTAGCAAGTTTGGAAACGCTATTATGTGTCGAAGCCACCGATAAATTAGATCCTTTTAAAAGAACGACTCCGACAAACAAAGAGTTATTGGCGCAAGGCGTTGGAAATAGTATTTCAGGCTTATTAGGAGGACTTCCAGTAACCCAAGTAATTGTAAGAAGTTCGGCGAACATCCAATCTGGTGGAAGAACAAAAGCTTCCGCCATTATTCATGGTTTCTTCCTTTTGATCTCAGTATTGTTGATTCCCAGATTGCTGAATATGATTCCTCTTTCTGTTTTGGCTTCAATTCTACTAATTGTAGGTTATAAATTAGCTAAACCTGCCTTGTTCAAAAAAATGTACAAGTTGGGCTGGAAACAATTTATTCCTTTCACGGTTACCGTTTTTGGTATTGTTTTTACCGACCTTCTAATAGGAATAGGGTTGGGTCTAATGGTAGGTATTGTGGTGATTTTATTGAAGAGCTACCAAAATTCACATTTCCTTCATATCGAGGATAAAAGTAATGGCAAGCACAAAATCAAAATGACCTTGGCCGAAGAAGTAACCTTCTTTAACAAAGGAGCTATACTTAAGGAACTAGACAGCCTTCCTAATGACACCTACCTGGAACTTAATGTTTTTAATACCAGGTATCTGGACAATGATATCATAGAAATTCTTGAAGATTTCGCCTTAAAAGCTAAGCAACGAAACATAGACATTCAATTAGTTTCGGAACGAGGTATAGAGGAAAATCCAGCTAGTTACATCGAGTTCTTCAGAACCCGACCAAAACCAAATCCAAGTTTAAATTAAAATAATAAATCATGGAAAATAAAAATTATAGAATATTGGTGCTCTCAGATTTGAGAAAAACAAGCAAAACCATTTTGAAAAATACCGCCAGTTTGGCAAAAATGATCGGTGGAGAAATTGCATTGCTGCATGTAAAGCAACCATTGGGTGTTGTAAAGCAGGACAATCAGTTATCTGCGGTAAGGTCTATCAACGATACCTATAAGTCAACAAAAAACCAAATCAAAGGTTTGGTAAGTCCAATTATGGAAGACCAAGGGGTAAGCATTGACACCTCTTTTAAGGTTGGGAATGTCAAGGATGAAGTCAATAAAAAAATAAAAGAATTCGGTCCGGACATCATTGTTTTGGGTCAAAGAAAATCCTCTCCATTAAATTTTTTGGGGAACAACATCACAAAACATGTCTTAACGACTTTTGATGGACTGGTGATGATTGCATCTCATGAGCAAGTTTTCAGAAATAACCAAGAGCTCTCCTTAGGAACACTCAACGGTTCCTCTGATTTGATGAAAACAGACTTATTGGAGAAACTAATGAAGCAAAGTTCAAAACCCTTAAAGTCGTTTAAAATCAAACACGGTAAAAACGAGCTTGCACAAGAAGAACAAACTGACCAACCGGTGGTCGAGTATGTCTTTGAACCTCAAGACGATGCTTTGGAGAACATGTCCAACTACCTTGCCAGAACAAACGTAGATCTTTTGTTCATGGATTTGAATGATACGTCGAATATCAATGTTAAAAATGTAATTGGTAAATTTAATGTACCTTTTGTTTTAGCAGGAAAGCACAAAGCAAAATTTGATAACTCATTAAACTGAAAACTATGAATGCACATACTAAAGAAACTCAGGCGGCTATATCTCCGCAAAACGCTCTTGAACTTTTAAAAGAGGGCAACAGGCGGTTTGTAGAAAAAAATCAAGCTGATCGTGATTTATTGGTTCAGGTAGAACAAACCGCTTCTGGGCAGTATCCTTTTGCGACCATATTGAGTTGTATTGATTCTAGGGTTTCCGCAGAATTGATTTTTGACCAAGGAGTTGGTGATATTTTCAGTGCAAGAGTTGCTGGCAATATTGTCAATGAGGATATTTTGGGCAGTATGGAATTTGCTTGCAAGTTGGCAGGAACTAAGATTGTAGTTGTCCTTGGGCATACCGCTTGTGGTGCCGTTAAAGGGGCATGTGATGATGCTAAAATGGGAAATCTTACCGAATTGCTTAGCAAAATAAGACCTGCGGTAAATGCCATTACAGAGCCATCGGATGCTTCTGAGCGAACATCAAAAAACATCAGTTTTGTCAATACCGTAGCCGAGAAGAATGTGCAAATGACAATTGATAACATTAGAACCCAAAGTCCAGTTCTCAAGGAAATGGAAGACAATGGTGAAATTCTGATTGTAGGTGGTATGTATGATATTTCCAACGGAAAAGTACATTATATGTAAGCTTTAGAACATAATACATACAAATTAAGGCCAGTGTTTAACATTTCATTGGCCTTTTTTAGTTTTTTAAAATTAGTATCTTAACTTTCCTACAATGAATAAATAGACCAGCATCATGTTCAAACACTTTAGAGGAGATTTATTTGGTGGTATCACCGCCGGTATCGTTGCTTTGCCATTGGCACTTGCATTCGGTGTAAGCTCAGGACTTGGCCCTAGTGCCGGGCTCTATGGAGCTATTTTCATTAGCTTCTTTGCCGCTCTTTTTGGTGGAACCAACACTCAGATTTCTGGACCTACAGCCCCTATGACTGCTGTAAGTATGGTAATTATAGCTGGTATTTTAGCCGTCCACGATGGAGATGTTGGTAAAGCACTTCCCATTATCTTGGCCGTATTCCTTTTAGCGGGATTGATGCAAATTGGATTGGGCCTTATTGGACTCGGAAAATATATAAAATATATTCCCTATCCTGTAGTTTCAGGATTCATGACTGCAATCGGGGTTATCATTTTAGTAACGCAAATTTTACCCGCGGTCGGTTATTATCCAAAAGAAGATGAAGAATATGTTAGTCAATTTAAAGCGGCAGCTGAAGAAGAAATCTTAGAAAACATTCTTAGAGAGGAAGCTGGAGAAGGAATTTTGGTGCTGGAAGATTTTGAAGAAACTATTCGAAGGGCCAATAAAATTACTCCTGCTGACATGCAAAAGGAAGCAAAAACTCTAGCCGCTAAAGATGCTTCTGGAGTTTTGGGCACCTTTAAGGTCCTTGGACGCGCAGTTAAAAACATCATCTGGTTGGAACTTGCCCTTGCTTTGGCCACCATTATTATCATTTATGGATTCAAAAGAATAACGACCGCTGTCCCCAGCACTTTGGTTGCTTTAATTGTAGTTTCAGGAGTCGCTGTTGGATTTGGATTGGATTACCGTCCAATTGAAAAAATCCCAGAGGGACTTCCTATTCCACAACTTGGAATATTTACCGAGTTTAAACTCTCCGCAATAACACCATACATTTTTACAGCTCTAACACTATCTCTCTTAGGTGCGATTGATTCATTATTAACTTCTGTCGTAGCTGATAATATGACACAAACCAAGCACAAACCGAATAAGGAATTGGTAGGTCAGGGTATTGGAAACACTATAGCTGCAGTTTTCGGTGGAATTCCTGGTGCAGGAGCTACCATTAGAACCGTAGTGAATATCAATTCAGGAGGAAAAACTCGCTTATCTGGTATGATTGCCGGTATACTTTTGCTTGTGATTCTGCTGGCTCTAGGACCCATTGCTTCACAGATTCCAGCGGCAGTTTTAGCTGGAATTTTGGTAACCGTTGGTATTGGAGTTATGGATTATAAAGGTTTAAAAGCTATCCCACATTTGCCCAAAGACATCAGTCTTGGACCTCTTAAATTGAGTTCTGAGGTCATCATTATGCTGACTGTGTTAGTACTTTCCTCTATTTGGAACCTGGTATATGCAGTAGGAATTGGTTTGATAATTGCATCTTTAATGTTCATGAAAAAAATCGGAGATCTTACCGCTACAAGATCAAATGTAAAACCACTAAAAGAACAGCCGTGGGCCGATGAGAAAAACTTCCCGGCAAAACTGAAGGAGGAAGTTTTTATCAAACATATTAAAGGTCCCCTATTCTTTGGCTCTACTAGCGACTTTCAACAACTGGCCGAGCAGATACCGGATACAGCATCCACGGTTGTTATCCGTTTAGATCGTATGCAGTATATGGATCAATCAGGATTATATGCAATGGAAGATGTTTTACAGGACCTCAACAAAAGAGATATCAAAGTACTGCTTGTTGGTCTTCTCGATCAACCTAAATATATGATGGAAAGAATCGATATTATTCCAGACCTAATTCCAAGGGAGGATATTTTTGAGGATTTTCAACCCTGTTTAGACTGGATTACAGCTAACATTGAAGATTTACATTAAAACTCAAACAAAATTGGGTGCTATGATAATCAACCTGGTGCCCAAAATCTTTTATTATTTCCTCCAATTTCTATCATAGTCCATATTCAAAGACAATTTGCTAAATTTGTCGGCCAATAGCGCAGCCGACCATGATAGAGACTATTAAAGAACACTTGGCAGAAGTTGAAAAATTTGTTTCAACCTCTAAAGAGGAAATAGAGACTTTCCGAATAAAATATTTAGGGAAAAAAGGACTTTTGAACACCTTTTTTGCCGAGTTCAAAAATGTTCCCAACGAGCAGAAAAAAGAATTCGGTCAAGTCATTAACCAATTGAAAGGGGCTGCGACCGAAAAGGTAAATGCTCTTAAAACTTCACTTGAAAACAGTACGGAAACCAAAGGAAAATATGGCGACTTAACCCGTCCCGGGGAACCTATTGGTCTTGGTGCAAGACACCCTATTTCTATTGTAAAGAATCAAATCATCGATATCTTTTCAAGAATAGGTTTCAACGTTTCGGAGGGGCCTGAAATTGAGGATGATTGGCATAATTTTACGGCCTTAAACCTCCCTGAATACCATCCGGCCAGGGATATGCAGGACACTTTTTTCATCCAAACGGATCCGGATATTCTTTTACGCACACATACCTCGTCCGTGCAGGTGAGATATATGGAAGAGAATAAACCTCCGATTCGGACAATTTCACCGGGAAGGGTATATCGCAACGAAGCAATTTCTGCTCGATCACATTGCTTTTTTCATCAAGTGGAAGGACTTTATGTAGATAAGAATGTTTCTTTTGCGGATTTGAAACAAACACTACAATATTTCACCTCGCAGATGTTTGGAAAGTCAAAGATTAGGCTCCGTCCATCTTATTTCCCGTTTACAGAACCCAGTGCAGAAGTTGATGTCTATTGGGGATTGGAAACAGAAGCTGACTACCGAATGACCAAAGGTACTGGTTGGCTGGAAATAATGGGTTGCGGAATGGTCGACCCCAATGTGCTTAAGAATTGTGACATCGACCCAGAAGTGTATTCAGGATTTGCATTTGGTATGGGTATTGACAGAATTGCATTGCTATTGCACCAAATTTCTGATATCCGATTGCTGAGTGAAAATGACGTTCGGTTTTTAGAGCAGTTCAAGTCCTCTTTTTAGGCATCCTTTTTCTGTTTATATTTAGGTCATCAGCCGAATTTATTGAAAAACTACATGTATGATCTATCGTTTGTTAATCTTTCTTGTTTTCGTTGGAATTGGATTTGCCCATGCACAAAAACCAGCAATAAAAGTCAACCAAAGTCGTCTAGAAAAAAGCATTTTTGAACTTGCAAAATTTGGAATCCAAGAAAATGGTGAAACTGAAAGAGTTGCATTTAGTGATGCTGATATTGAAGCTCGGCAATGGGTCATTGAAACATTAAAAAATCAAGGTTTAGAGGTTTCCATAGACTTTGCAGGAAATATTGTTGCGCTAAGAAAGGGCAAGAAATCCAATCTTAAGGCTATATCTTTTGGGTCCCACATTGATAGAGTCCCTAACGGTGGAAATTATGATGGATGTGTAGGTTCAATGGCCGCTTTGGAGGTTATTGAAACTCTGAATGAAAACAATATTACCACAAAACATCCGCTTGAGGTTATCATATTCTCCAATGAAGAAGGCGGGGTTATGGGCAGTAGGGCCATGTCGGGTCATTTAGGAAAAAGTGCCTTGCAAGTGGTCAATTCTACAGGGTTTTCTATGGGTGAAGGTATCATGCGATTGGGTGGTGACACAACCAAACTAGCGGATGTGCAGCGAAAAAAAGGAGACATGGCCGCTTTTCTGGAATTGCATATTGAACAAGGCGGAATACTTGAAAAAGAAAAGCTTGATATTGGAATTGTTGAAGGTATCGTCGGATTAAAATGGTGGGACGTGGTTTTCACCGGATTCGCCAACCATGCTGGAACAACTCCAATGAATGCTCGTCAAGATGCCTTGCTAGCTGCTGCAAAATTTATAGTCGCGGTGAATGAGGTCACAAATAGTTTTGAAGGTTCACAAGTTGGAACTGTAGGTCGAATCAAGGCCGACCCAGGTGCTCCCAATGTAATTCCGGGTAAGGTGGTCACCAGTTTAGAGATTCGGGATTTATCTTCAGCTGTAATCGAAAAAGTATTTCAGGCTATTAAAACTAAAGGGGAAGTAATCGCGGCTGAATCCAATGTTGGTATTGAATTCAGGCCTTTGGACACCACTGCAGCTCCCGCATTGACCGATACTACAATTCAAAAAGAAATTGAAAACTCAACAACCACTCTTGGGTTGACCCATAAATATATGCCAAGTGGCGCAGGACACGACGCCCAAGATATGGCAACCATTGCACCCACCGGGATGATTTTTGTTCCCAGTAGGGGCGGAATTAGTCATTCACCAAAAGAGTTCACATCAGCAAAGGACATGGCCAATGGTGCCAATGTGCTACTTCAAACAATTCTTGCCCTTGACAAAAAGTTAGAGTAACGGATTATTACATTAACTCTTTTTTCTCAAGATTAAAAAGCTTGCATTTGCAATTAAGGAAATACTCAACCAGTATGTGATCAAAATAACTAAGCCAGACAATTTAAAAGTGGTTTTAAACTTATTTATTGCAATGATGGTGTCAGAGAACATAAAAAGTAATACCGCAATCCCAATTAAGCAATATACTTTTTGTTGTTGTTTCAAAAACAGCCCAGTTCCCTGCCAAGCCATAAAAACAATTACAATAACGTAAACGCCCACTGGTATTTCCATCGATCCCAAATCGGGCCGTAGCCAGATAAATAGTCCCCCTCCTATAGTCATAAGAATAAATAGCAACGCCCAATGAAATTGAAACCCTTCAAGTTTGATAAATCCTGTCGCAAACAGCAAATGACCTATTAGAAAGGACCCAAGTCCAAATACAAAATATTCTTCTTTGAGGAGTAACACATCTCCTATCAAACAAAAAATTAGTGCAGCAATTATTATGTTCTTGAACTGCCACATCCGATTATTTGTCACAAAAAACAACAAAGACAGAATTAGCACGGTAGTCAAGGGTTTACATATGGAATAGAGGAATGTTTGGCCTAAATAATCGAAAATTATCGCCGCTAGGGCTGAAATCATGCTCAGGACATTTATAGTCTTTCTTAGGTTGGAAATTTCCATTACCATGCATTAAATGGTGTTTTGCTTAGCTGGGAGTTGTAATATTTAATCTCTCCCGTAACCTCTTTTCCCAGCCATTCAGGTTTCTCAAATATCTCATCCTCATGATTCAGTTCAATCTCTGCTATGATCAAGCCCTTATTCTCTCCGAAAAACTCATCTACCTCATAAACATGATTTCCAATAGGAACATGATATCGATTTTTTTCCAGAATCACCGCTTCGCATAAATCAATAAGGTTAACCGCTTCAGAAGCTTTAATTTCAGTTTCCCATTCGAATCGGGTAGTACCTGATTTATTACTCAGCCCCTTAACGGTTAAAAAGGCTTTGTCCCCTTTTATCCGGACTCTAACTGTACGTTCTGGGTCCGTATTCAAGAACCCCTGAACAATGCGGACTTGAGTACTTGCACTTTGCTTGTACCTATCAGATTTGACCAAAAACTTTCGTTCAATTTCCAAGTGTTCCATCAAACTAAATATACCCTAAATTTGAGTATGGACTTTGATTTTCCCTTACGAAAAATCATTCATGTGGATATGGATGCATTTTATGCTTCTGTTGAACAACATGACAACCCTGAATTGAAGGGAAAACCTATTGCTGTCGGCGGAGGTTCAAAACGCGGCGTAGTCTCCGCCGCCAGTTATGAAGCCAGAAAGTTTGGGGTACGAAGTGCCATGGCTGGTTATATAGCCAGGAAAAACTGCCCAGAACTCATCTTCGTAAAACCACGTTATGACCGCTACCAAGAAGTTTCCAAACAAGTCCACCGCATTTTTTTTGAATATACTGATTTGGTAGAACCATTGTCTTTAGATGAGGCATATTTGGATGTGACTGAAAACAAAAAGGGAAACCCTTCCGCTACATTGATTGCCAAGGAAATTCGACAGAAAATTTTGGATGCCACAGGTTTAACTGCTTCGGCTGGAATCTCAATTAATAAATTTATTGCCAAGGTGGCAAGTGATTACAACAAACCCAATGGACAAAAAACGGTGAATCCAGAGGAGGTTACAGCTTTTCTTGAAGATCTTGATATTCGAAAATTTTATGGTGTCGGAAAAGTTACTGCTGAAAAAATGTACATGCTTGGCATCTTTACTGGCAAGGATTTGAAACAAAAACCCATAGAGTTTTTAGATGAGCACTTTGGCAAAAGCGGAAAATATTACTACCACGTTGTTCGCGGAATCCACAATAGCCAGGTAAAACCGCACCGGATTCCAAAATCGGTTGGTGCCGAACGTACTTTTTCCGAAAACCTCAGCAGTGAAATTTTTATGTTGGAAAAGCTTGAAAACATAGCCATCGAACTTGAAAGAAGACTTAAAAAGTCAAAAATTGCAGGAAAGACCATTACGTTAAAAATCAAGTATAGCGATTTTACCTTGCAGACAAGAAGCAAGACACTTCAATATTTTATAGCAGACAAAGAATTGATATTGGAAACAGCCAAAGAATTACTGTATCAATCATCGATGGAAAACTCGGTTCGTCTTTTGGGTATTTCCTTGGCAAACCTCAATACTGAAAAAAAAGAGGAAAAACCTCAAGATGAATCCGTAATGGTGCAGCTAAAGTTTGATTTTTGAAAAGTGCCAATTAAGAATTCTCTATATTTTGTTCATCGAAATGGAAACGGTCCATACGAAAACGGAAGAGATAAAAATACCAATGGTATTTGCCCAAAATGCTTTCTTTTTTTCAATTCGGAATAAGTAAGAGGCGATGCTGCCGGCATATACTCCTGTTCCTGGTAAAGGAATCATCACAAAAAGCATTAGGCCAAAAAACCCAAATTTTTCAATTTTCTTTCCCGAGCCAGATTTAGCTCGTTTAGCAATAAATACTGCTGACTTTTTATAAAATCTCCATTTAATAAGATGACGGTTAATATATTCAAGAAAAAACATCATCAACGGAAAGACTGCCACATTGGCCAAAAAACAAGCCAGAAAAACCACATAGCTGTTAAGACCTTTCACAATACCGTAGGGTATACCAACCTTGGCTTCGCCAAAAGGAGATAAACTCCAAAGTATAGAGGTCAATAGATCCAACATTGCAACTTTTTTAGTTTGCAAAACTACGTGAAAACGGCATCACCCACTGTTAAAAAGACTTATAACTTCAGGTATTAGAGAGAGCATGCACGTTTTGATCCAAAATAACCCAGACAGACCAGTCTTTTTTTATCTTTACCCCATGGAAAAACCTACACTTCGCGAAAAAATTGTTAGTACAGCTGGTAACCTCTTCTATGCCCAAGGGTATAACTCCACAGGAATCAACGAAATTATTGATAAATGCAGCATCGCCAAGGCTACATTATATAGTCATTTTAAGTCCAAAGAAGATATTTGCATAGCATATTTAACCCAACGGCATGAAGATTTTTTGACGTCATTGAGGAGTTATGTTTCCAAACGTAAAAATGGGAAAAATCAATTATTGGCCATCTTTGATTTTTTACGGGATATGTACCGTGACGAAAATTTTCACGGCTGCTGGGCCCTTAAGACCTTAGGTGAACTTTCCCCAAAACAAAAAAAACTCCTGGGAGTCATTCAAAAACAAAAAAAGGAATTGTTGCTGTATCTGGGCGAGGTGGTGAGTGAAAATATCATAAACATTTCCAAGGCCGAAACTGAAAAGATATCGGGTGGAATCTATCTTCTTTACGACAGTGCCATAACAGAAAGTTACTTATTTAAAAATGATTGGCCAATTTATATGTCGAGGAGCATTGCTCCATCGCTTTTTGCAAATTCCGAATTGGTTTAAACAAAAAGAGCCCCTTATACAAGGAGCTCTTCGCTAACAAATCCACTTTCTTACTTTACAACCAAAGTATTGTCGGTGGAAGTTGGGTTTAATGGACAGAAGTATACGTACTCCCCTTTTTCCAGCTTTGTAGGTTTGGAAGTTTGAGATGTACCGGTTTTAACCGGTTTGGTCACATATGCCGTTTGGATATGGTTTTCCGGCTTGCTAACATCCTGACCTTTTTTTACCAATACAAAACCAACATCATGTCCAACACCATTATTGGTAATATCGAAAACATAGGTTCCAGCGGAAACCGTGATTTGCTTTTGGGTAAACTCACCTGTTGTTTGTTCCAAAGCTAAGGTTTTCACTGGTGCGTCCTTCATCATCCTATCTTGTGCGCTAGCTGAAAATACAACGCCAACGGCCAATACTAAAATTGCAATTACTTTTTTCATTTTTACTTTTAATTATAAATTATTGGGTTACTATTTTTATTAAGCCTCAACAGCTTGTAGAGGTTGTGCAACAGGAAAATCTACCGGAATGTCTGTTGTATTGTTTATATAGTTGGAAATGGTTTTGTCACCAACTAGAACTATAGTGTCAATTAAATTTTCCTTGGTCCATCCAGCAGCAAAGAAATTTTCTACCACAGCAGCTTCAGTAGCTCCCCTGTTTTCGGTGATGTTCTTTGCCAATCTGGCCAAAGCATCCAACTTATTGTCAAATGAAGCTCTACCAGATCTTAGTTCCAAGATTTGGTCCTCTGAGAATCCGTTCATTTTACTAATTGCCGTATGTGCGGACAAACAGTATATACATCCGTTTACTTCACTAACCGCCAGGTTTACTGCCTCTTTCTCCTTTGTCTTCAATGAAGTTTTAGCGTTTGAAAGATTCAAATAATTGCCTAAGGCATTTTCTGAATGCGCATAGGTTGCAAAAAGGTTGGGAACAAAACCAACAGCTTTTTCCAAATTGTCAAATATTGCCTGGTTAGCTTCGCTAACTTCTTCTCTTTTGGGAACATTAAATGTGCTCATAATTCTAAATATTAAATGTGTTGTTATAAGGGTTAAAAATTCGTTACAAATGGTTTTTCTGCATCACAATAGAAATCATGATGATGTTTTTGCTCGCAATGTGCTTCAGATATGATGGGTTGCGGCGCTGGTCTTTTAACCGTTCTGAAAATCTCAATGAGATTGAAAATTGATTTTTCCTTTGCTTTCATCTTTATCTTGTTTTAATTATGGCACAAAGATGTTGCAAAAGGGAAGGGAAGTGTTAGCAGGAATTTCCCGATGGCTTGCCTAAATTTCCTTTAGGCCATTTCCAAAGTGTTTTCGCGGTATTCTGAAGGTGTCATTTGGGTCATTTTCTTAAAAAAACGACTAAAATGGGCTGGGTCATTGAACCCCAGATCGAAAGCGATTTCTTGGTTTTGCTTATCCGTAAAATGAATAAGACGCTTCGCTTCTAGTGCAAGTCGTTCCAAAATAACTTGTTGAGGAGGTTTTTGATTGTAAATGTAAAACAAGTTGGACAGTGTTTTTGGGGATTTGAACAACATCTCGGCATAATCACTCACTTTCCGCTTTGTTTTATAGTGCATGTCCACCAAATAATTGAACTTTCTGATTACATCTATTTGATCGTTCTTAAGTGTTTTTACGATCAATTGTTCCTTGGCCAGCCGAGTGCTCATGATAATCAATCGCTTCAACAACATTTGAAGCATATCACCTTGAATATTATCTGGAGTCGAGAACTCTTCCACAAAAACATCAAACCAAAGGTTGAATTTCTTCAGTTGATTGTCCGGAACGGAAATGATGGGTAAATCTTGTGTTCCAAAAAACAAAATCCCATTACAAGAAACCTCACTATCATGATCGGAGATACAATAAAATTCTCTGTTAAAAAGGATTGCTGAAAGGGGTAAATGCGTTTTGGAAAAAGAAACATGTTGCAAGTAGGTAACAGTTACCAATTGATTTGGGTCAAGTTGCAGTTCCAAATCATCCACAATAATTGTTAGGGGTTCTTCATTTCTGTTCCAAAGAAACTTAATGGTGTTGACTGTAGAGGAGAACCTTAGATTATCGTTTTTTATGTCATCCGTGAGGCCAAGTATCGATCCTAGTTTGGGGTCTTTATATTCGTATCTCATTGGCTAAATCTTTCTTGCGCTTTCTTAAAAAATGTCTGTTTTCCTCCTATTAGTCCAGATATTCTGTTGATACTTACATCTAGTTAACACCCTAATACCGAGACAATCTTTAAACAATACTGTTAATTTTTAAGTCAGATTTTATCACCTATCAGACTTTTTATAGTATTGGGTATGGAAAAGTTAAAATATTATGATGAGGCCGCCTATAATTTCTATTCAAATTCAGAAATAAAAGGCTTTACTATAAACTCGCTGGATTTTCATGCAAGCAATTTCGATAAGGTTTGCAAAAATCTAAATGACGTTAAAATTCTTAGTGACCTTGCTGAGAAGGGAAGATGGCATGGAGAGCTTTCTTTTCGAAGCCAAATTTTGAAGAATGAGCATGTTGTTGTAGTAACTGATCCACATCTTAACATCGTCTATGCTTCTCAGAATATGTACGGCATGAATGGTTATCAACCTGATGAAGTATTGGGGAAAAAGCCTAATATGTTTCAAGGTGTTAAAACCAGCGAAGAAACCAAAAAAGTAGTTTCAACAGCAATAAAGCAGCAAAAAGCTTTTGAAGTTGTTTTACTGAATTATAGAAAAGACGGCTCCACTTATAATTGTTGGATACAGGGTTCCCCGATTTTTGACAAAACTGGTAAAGTCGTGAATTTCATCGCCTTTGAAAAAGAGGTTGCTTAATAGTATACCTTTTTCCTACTAGAAGTTGCAGGTTTCTATTTCGGTAACTCGGAGCGTATTCACCATTCCTTTTTCCTTTATTGGCATTGCGGCAAGGCTAATTAGCATATCACCAACTTCCAAAAAGCCTTTTTTACAAGCAATTTGATTCACGTCGTCAATTGTCTCATCTGTTGAAACATATCGGTCATAATAGAACGCCTTAACTCCCCACAAGAGGTTCAATTGAGTAAGAATTCTTCTATTTGAAGTAAATACGAGAATATGGGCGCTTGGTCTCCATGCAGAAATCTGAAATGCAGTATACCCGCTGTTTGTCAATGTAGAAATAGCCTTTGCCTGAATCTCATTGGCCATAGTGGCCGCATGGTAACAAACCGACTTCGTAATATATCTTTTGGTTCGAATATGCGGCGGAGTTTGCGGAACACTAATTAAATTGGATCCTTCTACACTCTCCAAGATACTTGACATTTTTTCAATGACCTGAACAGGATAATTTCCGACTGAAGTTTCGCCCGATAGCATTACCGCATCCGCTCCGTCCATCACAGAGTTGGCCACATCGTTCACTTCCGCTCGTGTAGGTGTCAAACTAGTAATCATAGTTTCCATCATTTGGGTAGCTATAATTACAGGAATTCGAGCTTTTTTAGCTCTCAGTACCAATTGTTTCTGAATCAATGGCACTTCGTGGGCCGCAACCTCTACACCAAGGTCTCCCCTTGCAACCATTAATCCATCACAGTAAGCAACAATTTTATCAATGTTTTCAACGGCTTCGGGTTTCTCAATTTTTGCAATGATAGGAATCTTGTGTTCTGTATGTTTGCTTATGAGGTTCTGAAGGTCCATCAGGTCTTCACTGTGTCGCACAAATGACAATGCCATCCAATCCACCTCTTGACTTATGGCAAAAATAGCGTCTTTGATATCTTTTTCGGTAAGAGCTGGTAAAGAAATATCTGTATTAGGAAGGTTCACACCTTTTTTAGACTTTAAAGGTCCTCCCTGTATCACAGTAGCCCTAACCTCATCTTTTCCATTGGTCGATTTAACCTCAAAAATCAATTTTCCATCATCCAACAAAATACGCTCACCCGGCTTAACATCTCTTGGAAAATTGGAATAGTTCATGTACACTCTTTGGGCAGTTCCTTCAAATGGCTCTCCAGTGGCAAAAGCGATCTCGTCACCAGGTGCAACAACAGCTTCTCCTCCCATAACCCCTACTCTCAATTTTGGCCCCTGTAAGTCGGCAAGAATAGATGTATTTACCTCCATTTCTTCATTGAGCTCCCGAATCATTTGGATTCGTTTGGCAACATCATCATGTGAAGCGTGGGAAAAGTTAATTCGGAAAACATCAACCCCGGCCTCAATCATTTTTTTAAGCACATCTTTAGTGCTTGTAGCGGGTCCTAATGTTGCTAATATCTTGGTCTTTTTTCTAGTTGGCATTACTTAAAAGATTAAGTTTCTTTTCGATTTTAAAGTTTGCGCATTAACCTGATAAGCGGTTATTACACTAGGTATTTTGTTTATTAATTCTACATATGAATCAATAATTAATTCACATCCTGCATCCACTTTCAAAAAATAATCCACTTCCCTTTTTTCCTTTATCAAATAATCTGTTCTAATAGAAGAAGTGCTGTTTTCGAATAGACCTGAAGATGGCATTATTTCCATGATTGCACATTTATTGGCAATAAGGGTCCAATAGTTGTCACTTAGCCCATCTTCCCATTCAAACATTGAAAATGAAAGGCTTTGATTCAATTCAAGGTCGCTTTTCATTCGTTTCAAACGCAATCCACAAATAAAGTTTATTGCATAACCCATCGCATAGTCTTCCAAACCACAATGAATGGCAATAAGCTGAAAATTATCATCGTAAAAATCAGCAGATATCTTGTGCGTTGTCAACATGTTTCAAAAGCGAACCGTAAATATAGTCTTAATACCTTTTCTAGCCTAGTTGAAAGAAAACAATACGTGACAAAACCGAACGAAAACGTTTGAGTTTACACTTATTTAATGCTGTGGATTTTCAATTTTACTCTGTAATGCAAAATATGCTCTTTTGGAAGCTTTTTCCTCAGCCTTCTTTTTGGAAGTTGCCCTGGCCTTTGCGGTTATCTTATCTCCAATGGATAATTTTACACCAAAATGTTTGAGTTCATCATTCCCGGTATCTTCATAAACATCGTAGCGAAAGGTTTTCTTTTGTTTTTGGCACCATTCAATAACCAAACTTTTATAGCTTATGACCTTACCTTCCAATTGTTCAATATCAACATAGGGGTCTATCACTTTCGCGTTGATAAATTTTTCGCAATACTGGTATCCTCTGTCCAAATAAATAGCTCCCACAAGAGCTTCGAACACATTGCCATGGATGTTTTCCCCAAAATGGGATTTAGGAATCCTACTTTCCACAAAACGCAATAGTTCCAAGTCCTTCCCCAGTTCATTTAAATGCTTTCGACTGACTATTTTGGAGCGCATTTTGGTAAGATAACCCTCATCTCCTTCTGGGACTTCATTGTACAAGTGTTTGGAAATTATTGTACCTAACATTGCATCTCCCAAAAACTCCAACCGTTCGTAGTTCATTGGATTTCCCTCTGCATCCCGCTTGTTCACGGATCGATGTAAAAAAGCCTTTTTGTATATGTCAATGTCCTTTGGTTTGAAACCAAGAATTTTCTTTATCCCCGAAAAAAAATTCCCATCCGTTTTCGGATGGGAATTAAATATTTTGGAGGAAAATTTCATCGCTTACAAAACTACCCTATTTTTCTAAATAGAACACATGCGTTATGACCGCCAAACCCAAAGGTGTTGCTCATGGCCACATTCACTTCTCGCTCTTGCGCCTTGTTAAGCGTAAGGTTTAAAGTAGAGTCTATATTCTCATCTACAACGCTGTGGTTAATAGTTGGGGGCACCAAACTGTGTTCCATTGCTAATATTGAGGCTATCGCCTCAATAGCGCCTGCTGCACCTAATAAGTGCCCAGTCATGGATTTGGTTGAATTTATGTTGATATTTGGGGCGTGAGCTCCAAATACCTTGGATATTGCCTTTAATTCCGCTACGTCACCTAGTGGCGTAGAGGTTCCATGTGTATTTATCGCGTCCACATCTTCAGGATTCAGACCTGCATTCTGCAAACAGTTTTCCATTACTTTAACTACTCCTATACCTTCGGGATGCGGCGCGGTCATATGGTGGGCATCACTGGAAAGGCCTCCACCCAAAACTTCAGCATATATTTTTGCTCCACGTGCTTTTGCATGCTCGTATTCTTCAAGAATAAGTGCTCCAGCGCCTTCTCCTAAAACAAAACCGTCCCTAGTAGCATCAAAAGGTCTTGATGCAGATTCTGGACTATCATTTCTGGTAGATAACGCATGCATGGCATTAAATCCGCCCATACCAGCAATGGTAACGGCAGCTTCGCTTCCACCGGTAACAATTACATCACAATGCCCAAGTCTAATATAGTTAAGGGCATCTATCATGGCATTTGCCGAAGATGCACAGGCAGATACTGTAGTATAGTTCGGACCCATAAACCCATGTTTAATGGATATGTTTCCCGGTGCTATATCTGCAATCATTTTCGGGATAAAGAAAGGATTGAACCTTGGTGTTCCATCACCACCGGCATACCCGATCATTTCATTTTGAAAGGTTTCAAGCCCTCCAATTCCAGCTCCCCAAACAACGCCAACCCGGAACTTGTCAACTTTTTCTAAGTCTAGACCCGAGTTTATTATCGCCTCATCTGAAGAAACCAAGGCATATTGGGCGAACCTGTCCAGCTTCCTGGCTTCTTTTCTATCAAAAAAGTCTTGAGGCTCATAGCCTTTGAGTTCACAAGCAAACTTGGTCTTAAACTTTTCGGTATCGAAGTACGTAATGGGAGCGCAACCGCTCTTCCCATTCTTAAGTCCTTCCCAATAAGCCTCTAAATTGTTACCAATAGGTGTAAGTGCGCCCATTCCGGTAACCACTACTCGCTTTAACTGCATTGAACTATTTTTTACCCTTTAGAACCTAAATTATAAAAAAATTATCCATGTGATGATCATCACATGGATAATTTATAATCTTTAGTAAAATATCATATATATTACTTCGCTTCTTCTATATAGCTAATGGCTTGACCAACAGTTGCAATGTTTTCTGCTTGATCATCAGGGATTTGAATATCGAATTCTTTCTCAAACTCCATGATAAGCTCAACAGTATCCAAGGAATCCGCCCCTAAATCGTTGGTAAAGCTAGCCTCGGCTACTACTTCATTTTCATCTACACCTAGTTTATCAACGATGATAGCCTTTACTCTTGATGCAATGTCTGACATAATTATATCGGTTTTAAAAATTTAATCGGGGCAAAAATATAAAACTTTGGATTAAATACACCATTTGTCGATAAAATGTGCCTCAAATTAAACATCTTAGGTCCTAGTATATTACTTTAGCCTTGAAAAATCAGATTTAAATTGAATCAATTTTATTGAATGAAACGCATAGTAATCTTAGCCTCTGGCAGTGGTTCAAATGCCGAGAATATTGCTTCGTATTTTAAAGGAAGTAGTACTGTGGAAATTACGGCAATACTTACCAACAAAAAGACCGCCAAGGTTTTGGAGCGTGCCGATAGGCTTGGCATTGCTGCTTTCTACTTTAATAGGGAAGCGTTTTCAAATGGTGAAAGTCTTGTAGAAATCCTTAAAAGTCTAAAACCTGACTTAATAGTATTGGCCGGGTTTTTATGGAAAATACCTTCTTCATTAATTTCTGCTTTCCCCAATAAGATGATCAACATTCACCCTGCATTATTACCTAAATATGGTGGAAAAGGCATGTACGGCATGAAAGTGCATCAGGCCGTAAAAGAAAATTCTGAGCCCGAAACTGGCATCACAATTCATTATGTAAATGAGAATTATGATGAAGGTGCCATAATATTTCAGGCCAAAACTGCTGTCAAAACTTCCGATAGTGCGCACGACATTGCGGAAAAAGTGCATCAATTAGAATATGAACACTTTCCTAAAGTGATTGAAAAACTCTTGAAATAACATGGGTGCCAAAAAAAAGTTTTATGTAGTCTGGAAGGGCAAACACCCCGGTATTTACGAGACATGGGATGACTGCAAAGCACAAATTGAAGGTTTCAAAGGAGCTCAATACAAATCTTTCCCAGAATTCAAAGAAGCGAAAAAAGCCTTCAACAGTAATTATTTGGAGTACAAAGGAAAATCCAAAAAGAAAAAAGAACTGTCACCAGAAGCGCTTTTAAAAATTGGACAACCCAATTACACTTCGATTTCGGTAGATGCCGCCTCTAGTGGTAACCCTGGCAAAATGGAATATCAAGGAGTAGACACGAAATCAAAAAAAGTTCTTTTTAAGCAGGGACCTTTTGAACAAGGAACTAATAATATCGGAGAATTTTTGGCACTGGTCCATGGTCTTGCTTTTTTAAAGAGTAAAAACAGTAATCGTATTATTTACTCCGATTCCAGGATTGCGATTGGCTGGGTCCGCAAGAAAAAGTGTGGCACCAAATTGAAAAAGAATGCCAAAAATGATAAGGTTTTTGAGCTTATCGATAGAGCAGAAGACTGGCTCAAAAAAAACCGTTTTAACACCCCTATTGTGAAATGGGAGACTGGTGCTTGGGGAGAAATTCCTGCTGATTTTGGAAGAAAATAAGCCCAATGAACCTTGTTTTATCTCCTTTGTCTTAAAAAGAGTTACAGTTGCTTTAAATGGTATTGCTAAAGTGTATATTTGCAACAAATTTCAGGAATGGGCAAATTGTTGATTGTTGGAAGTGTGGCCTTTGATGACATTGAGACACCTTTTGGCAAGAGCGATAAAATATTAGGCGGAGCAGGAACCTTTATAGGTTTGGCGGCCTCACAGTACAATTTAGAATCAGCAGTGGTTTCTGTAGTAGGTGATGATTTCCCAGAACGCTACATTGACCTTCTTGCCGAACGAAATATAGATGTTTCAGGAATTGAGATTGTAAAAGGAGGAAAGACCTTTTATTGGAAAGGAAGGTACCACAACGACCTAAACTCAAGGGATACTTTAATTACCGAACTAAATACCCTGGCCGATTTTAATCCTATTGTTCCCAATGGTTTTAAAGATGCCGATGTAGTCATGCTTGGTAATCTCCATCCGAATATTCAAATGGGTGTAATCGATCAAATGAAAGAACGACCAAAGCTCATTATTCTGGATACCATGAATTTTTGGATGGACAATACTTGGGATGAATTGGTAAAGGTCATCGAGCGAATAGATGTAATTACCATAAATGACGAAGAAGCGCGGCAAATGACCAATGAATATTCCTTGGTCAAGGCTGCTGCCAAAATCCAAGAGATGGGTCCTAAATATGTGGTAATAAAAAAAGGGGAGCATGGTGCTCTCTTGTTTCATAAAGATCATATATTCTTTGCTCCGGCATTACCTCTGGAAGAGGTTTTTGACCCAACCGGTGCGGGTGATACCTTTGCTGGTGGATTTGCAGGGTATTTGACAGAGACCAAAAATATTTCGTTTGAAAGCATGAAAAATGCTATCATACATGGTTCCAACCTGGCATCTTTCTGTGTAGAAAAATTTGGCACAGAACGAATGCTGACATTGGAAAAGCAAGAAGTGGATAACCGCTTATTGCAATTTAAAGAATTGACACAATTCAATATAGAGTTAACATAAATACCTGCCCTGATATATCGGGGCTTTTTTATTTTGGTTTGTTATGAGTGATGCGATTAAGCACGAATGCGGAATATCACTGATCCGTTTGCTTAAACCTCTTGAATACTACAAGGAAAAATACGGTACAGCTTTTTATGGCGTAAATAAAATGTACCTGATGATGGAAAAGCAGCACAACCGAGGTCAGGATGGTGCTGGTTTTGCAAGCATCAAAATCGATATGAATGCCGGGGAGCGGTACATGAGCAGGGTGCGGTCAGCCAAGCAACAGCCCATTCAGGATATTTTTGCCCAAATCAATGATCGTATCAACATGGCGTTCATGGAGAATCCTGAATATGAAAATGATGTTGCTCTGCAAAAAAAGCATATCCCGTATATAGGGGAACTGCTTATGGGCCATGTAAGGTATGGTACGTTTGGGAAAAATAGTATTGAGAGTGTTCATCCATTTTTACGTCAGAACAATTGGATGCACCGTAATCTTATCGTTGCTGGGAACTTTAATCTAACCAATGTCCACGAGCTTTTTGATAATTTGGTGAACCTAGGCCAGCACCCTAAAGAATTGGCGGATACCGTGACCGTAATGGAAAAAATTGGTCATTTTCTGGATGACGCCGTTGCCAAACTCTATAAACAGATCAAAAAAGAAGGTTATAATAAAAGAGAAGCTTCACCATTGATTGCGGAACGATTGAATGTGGCGAAAATTCTGAGAAAATCCTCCAAAAATTGGGATGGTGGTTATACTATGGCTGGTTTATTGGGGCATGGCGACGCTTTCGTTGTAAGAGACCCGGCAGGTATACGTCCAGCCTACTACTATAAAGATGATGAAATAGTTGTGGTGGCTTCTGAGCGCCCTGCCATTCAAACCGTATTCAATGTGCACTATGAAGATGTCCAGGAATTAGACCCAGGGCACGCTTTGATCATAAAGAAAAATGGAGGTACCCTCTTAGAGCAAATCAAAGAACCTGTGGAACGCAAGGCCTGTTCTTTTGAGCGCATCTATTTTTCAAGAGGAAGTGACAAAGAGATTTATCAAGAAAGAAAGTTACTGGGCAAACTTGTATTTCCACAAATTTTGAAATCCATTGATGGAAATTTGAGTAATACGGTCTTCTCGTATATCCCGAATACCGCTGAGACTTCTTTCTTTGGAATGGTAAAGGAGGCACAGAATTATCTGAACAAACTTAAGGAGGAACAAATTTTGGCGCTTGGTCCAAATATTACTGGTGAAGAACTTCATAGGATTTTAGATGTACGTCCACGTATTGAAAAAGTAGCCATTAAAGATGCTAAGCTTAGAACGTTCATTACCCAAGACAGCAGCAGAGATGATCTTGTAACCCATGTCTATGACATTTCATATGGATCGGTCGAAGAAAATGACAACTTGGTCATTATAGACGACAGTATTGTAAGAGGAACTACCTTAAAAAAGAGTATTCTTAAAATTCTTGACCGACTCTCTCCTAAGAAAATCATAGTAGTTTCTTCCGCTCCACAGATTAGGTATCCAGATTGCTATGGAATAGATATGGCTAAACTGGAGGATTTTGTAGCTTTTAAAGCTGCCCAAGCCTTGCACGAAGAACATGGAACTACGCATATTATAAAGGAGATATACGAAAAATGCCTTACGCAAACCGAAACTGATGATGCAGAAGTGGTCAACTACGTAAAGGAATTTTATAAGCCCTTTACTGCTGATCAGATATCCAAGAAAATCGCTCAGATTTTGAGTCCCGAAGACATTAAGGCAGAAGTTGATATCATTTATCAAAGCATTGAAAGTTTGCATGAAGCTTGTCCTAAAAACCTTGGTGACTGGTATTTTACTGGCAACTATCCAACACCAGGAGGTAACCGGGTCGTCAATAGAGCTTTCATTAACTTTTATGAAGGTAAAAATCAAAGGGCCTATTAAGGAATCTCTTTAAGAGGAAAATCAATAGTGCATTTCATCGATGAAATATGCAGGTTGTCGGCTTTTTGTACAATAGGCAAATGTCGCACCTACTTTAGTATTGCCATAGCATAAGTAGGTTAAGTTCATGGTAAGATTTGGGGCAAAAAAGGTGGAAGCTATTCCACCTTTTTTATTTTAAAGTAATCCCACTTCGTCTCCTCGTAATCCTTTTCTTTAATAATAGTACTCCCCTCCGTCAAGGTTGGCAATTCAACCAAATAAAAGGGGTTTCGTCTAAAAGCTTTTCAAATAACCTAGGCCTTGGCGTACATTTGGAGGACCATAGCATAAGTAGGTTAAGTTCATGGTAAGATTTGGGGAAAGAAGGCGGAGGCAACTCCGCCTTCTTTATGTTTGACTCCCAACCATTTATCAAATTTCCACTATCAATATCCACTTTACATTTGCTCTTAAAAGCAAAAATTTCCTCAAAAACTTTTGTTATTTCTCACAATACCAGTAATTTAGTTTTGCCATAGCATAAGTAGGTTAAGTTTATGGTAAGATTTGGGACGAAAAGGGTGGGGGCTTCCCCGCCCTTTTCTATTATATAGATTTTATAAAACAAAAAGGCCGGGCTCCATGAGGTACCCGGCCTTTTTGATGTTTGATTTAACTTATCTACTTATTGGACTCATAGTTTTGTGAAACCTTATCCCAATTTATCACATTGAAGAAAGCAGAAACATAGTCAGGCCTTCTGTTTTGATAGTTCAAATAGTAGGCATGTTCCCATACATCCAACCCTAAAATTGGATGACCATTGCACCCTATTCCCGGCATAATTGGATTGTCTTGATTTGGAGTGGAGCAAATCTCTAGCTTTCCACCTTTGTGAACACACAACCAAGCCCATCCTGATCCAAATCTTGTTCCGGCAGCGGCGCTAAATTGTTCCTTGAATGCATCAAACGAGCCAAAAGCGTCATCTATCGCTGCGGCCAAATCCCCGCTAGGGGCTCCACCGCCATTTGGAGACATCACTTCCCAAAACAGGCAGTGATTATAAAATCCTCCTCCATTATTTCGAACGGCGCCATTAGACATATCCAAACCAGAAAGAATGTCCATAATCCCTTTTCCTTCTAATTCGGTTCCTGCAATTGCTCCATTAAGTTTAGTGGTATATCCGTTATGATGCTTCGTATGGTGTATTTCCATAGTTCTAGCATCTATATGTGGCTCCAAAGCATCATATGCATAGGGCAATTTTGGTAATTCAAAAGCCATAATTATTTTGTTTTTAAGTTATTAATCGTTCTGTAAAAATACGCTTTTAAGCCATATATTCCTTCAAATACTTATTAAGTTCAGCAAGGTAATCCGTAATTTGCCAGAAAAACTTTTTGGAGGTTTCCAACTTTAAAATATACAATGCTTCTGCAGGTTCTGGAAAGACATATACCTTATCCAAAGCTTACCTGAAATTGCTATTGTCAGATGGTTCGCCTGCAAAGTTCAGACAGATTCTTGCCATAACCTTTACGAATAAGGCCGTTGCTGAAATGAAGAGTCGTATTCTTCAAAGTCTACATGACTTTGGCCAGATAGGTGGTTTCGAAAACCGAAGTAGTTTGTTTCATGACCTGTGCAAAGAGTTGTCAATTGAACCAACCTTACTTCAGCAGCGTGCCAAGTCGGTACTTAAAAGAATTTTACATAATTATTCGTTTTTTGAGATTTCCACCATTGACAAGTTCAATCACAAAATCATAAAAACCTTTGCTCGAGACCTTCAGTTGGCGCAGAATTTTGAAGTGGAACTGGACACAGAACTTTTGCTCGAGCAAGCAGTCGGGCAATTACTTGAAAGAGCAGGAAGTGACCAAGAACTCACCAACGTCTTAATTGCTTTTTCTCTTGAAAAAATTGACGATGACAAAAGCTGGAGCATTAATTATGATCTTGTTGAAATTGGAAAATTGCTCTTTCAGGAAAATCACTCCTCGCACATCAATAAATTGCGTTCAAAATCCATCAGTGAACTAAAGGATGTTCAAAAGAATATTCTTGAGCAAATCCAACAAATTGAAAAAAATACAGTTGAAAGGGCGACAGCCGTTCTTGGCGAAATTCAAAATTTAGGCTTTGCTCCTGAAGATTTTCCAAGACAAACATTGCCAAACCATTTTAAAAAGATTGCCGACAAGGAATTCAATGTAAGAACGCTGTACAGCAATAAACTTGAACAAAACTTACAGGAAGGTAAAGTTTTAAAATCCAGCGATTCAAGAGATTCCGCTGAACTCTCCAAATCGACCCTTCTTGGATACCTAGAAATTAAGAAAAGTCTATATCAACGCGCCTATCTGAAAAATATTTACGGGAATATTGTGCCGTTGACGGTGCTAAATGAAATAGCAAAAGAGATAAAAAATATTGAGCTTGAACAAGACATTATTCCTATTTCAGCAATGAACGCTCTGCTTTCAAAGGAGATAAGAAATCAACCCGTTCCCTTTATTTATGAAAGGCTTGGAGAAAAATATCGCCATTATTTTATTGACGAGTTCCAGGACACTTCACAAATGCAATGGGAAAATCTGATTCCATTAATTGGCAACGCACTTGAAAGTGAGAACGAAAAAAAAGAGTACGGTACGCTTTTTTTGGTAGGAGATGTAAAGCAAGCCATTTACCGCTGGCGAGGCGGCAAGGCCGAACAGTTTTTGGACTTATTGAATCAAAAAGAACATCCTTTTGCTGTGCAACCAAATGTTAGTACGTTGGACACGAATTGGAGGAGTCACAGCGAAATTGTCAAATTCAACAACAGCTTTTTTACTTCGATAGCGCCCTTTCTAAAAAATCCTGACTATCAAAATCTGTTTTTGAAAAGTGGACAGCAAAACGCTAACAACAAAAAAGGGGGTTATGTTGAACTGTCGTTCATTGATTACACAGCAGAGAATAAATTGGAGGAATATTGCTCGCAAGTTCTGAATGCCATAGAAGAGGTGAAGTCCAAAAACTATACCTATTCGGACATCTGCATATTGGTGAGAAAAAACGACCATGGAATGCTTTTAGCCAATTTTCTTTCTGAAAACAACATTCCCATTGTCTCCTCCGAATCATTATTGTTAAAGAATAGTGATGTTGTTTCTTTTCTCATATCCGTATTGAGGGTTATCGAGAATGAAATGGACAAGGAATCCATCTATGAAGTGCTTTCGTTTTTAGTAAAGGATTCATCCATTGCGCATGACTTCATTGACCAATACATGAACAATGTAAAGGTTATTCTTTCTGAGAATTACCGGTTTGACATTCATCGCATGAAAAGTCAACCCGTTTTGACCATTCTTGAAACTGCTATTATTCAGTTTAATCTAGCCCAAATAGCTACAGCCCATATCAACTTTTTGATGGATGAAGTATTGGAAGTTGAAAAAAGGAACGGCCCTGGAGTGCATTCCTTTTTACAACATTGGGAGCAAAAAAAAGAAAGTCTTTCCTTAACCGCTCCCGAAGCCATGAATGCCGTAAAAATTATGACGGTTCATAAAGCCAAGGGATTGGAATTTCCGATTGTGATATTTCCGTTTGCCAATATGTTGATTGACGATAAACGTAAGAAGAAAAAATCTTGGGTGATCAAAACAAATGTAGAAGGAGATTTAGGTCTGGATGAGTTTTTGATCAATAACAATAAAGACATGTTGGAGTTTAACGAAAGAACTTCTTCAACTTATTCGGAAGAAGTGTCCAAAACGGAACTAGACGCTGCCAATGTACTTTATGTGGCATTGACCCGGGCAGAAAAAGGAATGTACCTAATTTCAGAAACCACACGAAGCACTCAACCCATTGAAAATGCAAGTTCCTATTCGGATTTATTTCAGCACTATTTGAAGGCGCATGGGGTTTCAGAGAACTCAAATGGCGCGTACACTTTTGGAGCACTTTTGGAGCAGGATTCCAATGCTTCACCCACTGCCCTAAAAAACCTTCCCATTCCATATATCACGAGGCAAAAAAAAGAAAAAGGTTTTATCATTTCAACAAAGTCCAGTGCATTGTGGGATGATCAGAAGAGAGAGGCAATTGAAGCCGGAAATTTGATTCATTTTGCAATGAGTTTGGTCAACTTTGTAGATGATGTTCCAAGTATTCTTGAAAAATTAAAATCGGAAGGACATGTTACCGAAAATCAAACGACCAACGTCTCAAACAAAATGGAGGCTATCGTAAAGCACCCTAGTTTAAAGCAATATTATTCATCTGATTGTAAAGTCATGAACGAACAGGAAATCCTAACTATAGAAGGCAACTCCATGAGACCGGATAGATTGGTGATTTTGAATAATGAGATTACAATTATTGATTATAAATCAGGAAAACCTAGCTATACACATAAGGAGCAGATTTTATCTTATTCCAAAGTCTTACAAGACATGGATTTCATCATAAAAGACACGATAATTGTCTACATTGAACCCGAAATAAAACCCCTTTTTCTTTAAACAAATACTATGTACGGAAAAATCAAAGAACATCTCGCACAAGAACTTCAGGCCATTCAAGAGGCTGGTCTGTTTAAAAAAGAACGGATTATTACCTCGCCCCAAGACGCAGTCATTAAAATTTCAACGGGACAGGAGGTCATTAATTTTTGTGCAAACAATTATCTGGGGCTTTCGTCACATCCAAAGGTAATCAGAGCAGCCAAAGATGCATTGGACTCCCATGGTTTTGGAATGTCATCCGTTCGATTTATATGCGGTACCCAGGATATCCACAAAGAATTGGAGCAAAAAATTGCGAAATTTTATGGGACAGAGGACACCATACTCTATGCAGCAGCTTTTGATGCCAATGGTGGGGTATTTGAACCTCTTTTGACAGCTGAAGACGCCATAATCTCCGATTCGTTGAATCACGCCTCGATCATAGATGGTGTAAGACTTTGCAAGGCAAAAAGGTATCGTTATGCCAATAATGACATGGACGACTTGGAAAAACAGTTGAAACAAAGCAAAGAAGATGGTGCTCGTTTCAGCATAATTGTTACCGATGGTGTATTTTCCATGGATGGTCTTTTAGCTCCTCTTGATAAAATTTGTGATTTAGCAGATCAATATGATGCCCTGGTTATGATTGATGAATGCCATTCCGCAGGATTCATAGGTGAAACAGGAAGGGGCACTTTGGAGGAGAAGGGAGTGATGGACCGTATTGACATCATTACCGGCACCCTAGGGAAAGCACTTGGTGGGGCAATGGGTGGATATACCACTGGAAAAAAGGAAATCATAGAAATGCTTCGTCAACGATCTCGTCCATATTTATTTTCCAACTCCTTAGCTCCAGCAATTGTTGGTGCTTCTATAAAAGTGTTTGAAATGCTGGACTCGGATACTTCACTTCGTGACAAACTTCAGCAAAACACAGAATATTTTAAAAAAGGAATGAAAAAAGCAGGTTTCGATATCATCGATGGAGATTCCGCAATCGTTCCAGTAATGTTGTACGATGCCAAGCTTTCGCAACAAATGGCCGATTTACTTTTGGAAGAAGGTATTTATGTCATCGGGTTCTTTTATCCAGTGGTACCAAAGGGTAAAGCTCGCATCAGGGTACAGCTATCAGCTGCCCATGAAAAACACCATTTAGACCAAGCTATAAACGCCTTTATCAAGGTAGGTAAAGTCCTCAAAATCGTTGAAATGCAATAAAAATCCCATGTAATGCACCAAAAAAAAAGAAAAATTGATTTTGTTAATAAGTCTTAACAACTTACATTTGCTGCTGATAAACACTTAAACTTAAAATTTTGAGCATGAAACATCTTAGCAAATTATTAGTTGTTGCCCTTGTTTTTGTGGGTTTTAACAATATACAAGCGCAAGACGAGAATAATCCATGGCAAGTTAGTTTCGGGGTAAACGCGATTGACTTTTATCCTACAAATGATGCTGACAACATTGCCTCAAGTACTACTTTATTTGATGAGTACTTCAATGTTTCTGATCACTGGAACATTTTGCCTTCTGTTTCTTACGTAGCCGTATCCAAGTACATTGGTGACGGTTTCTCTTTTGGAGCAAGAGGTTCTTTGAACAGGATAGAAAACAATGGAGATTTGTCTGTTGACGATCTTTCTCACTACGCTGTAGATGGTACTTTAAAGTACAACTTCCTTAAAAATACTACTATAGATCCTTTCGCTGAGATAGGTGGTGGTTATACTTGGGTTGATGAAATCGGTGCAGGTACCGTTAATGGAGGTATCGGTGTTAACATCTGGTTCTCAGAAAACATCGGTCTTACATTACAGACCCAATACAAGCATGCTTTCGAAGACTTCTTGATGCAACACTTCCAGCACATGGCTGGTATCAGTATCAAATTTGGTGGAACTGATACCGATGGTGACGGAATCTATGACAAAGACGATGCTTGTCCAGAGGTTGCTGGTTTGGAAGCTTTCAATGGTTGTCCTGATGCTGATGGTGATGGTATTGAAGACAGCAAAGATAGCTGCCCTAACGAAGCTGGTTCTAAAGAAATGAATGGTTGTCCTGATGCTGACGGTGACGGTATTGCCGATAAAGATGATGCATGTCCTAGCGAAGCTGGTATTGCTGCATTGAACGGTTGTCCTGATGCTGACGGTGACGGTGTAGCTGACAAAGATGATCAGTGTCCTAACGAAGCTGGTCCTGCTGAGAACAACGGATGCCCTTGGCCTGATGCTGATGGTGACAGTGTTCTTGACAAAGACGATCAGTGTCCTCAAGTAGCTGGTACTGTTGCTAACAACGGATGTCCAGAAGTAACTGAAGAAGTTCAAAAACAATTGAACGACTACGCTAGAACAATCTTGTTCGATACAGGTAGATCTTCTATCAAAGCTGAGTCTACTTCAGTAATGGTTGATATCATCCAAATCTTGAATGAGTATCCTAACGCTAAGTTTACTGTTGAAGGTCACACTGACAGCGTAGGTAGCGCTAAATTGAACCAGTCGCTTTCTGAAAAAAGAGCTAACGCGGTAAGAGATTTCTTGATTGACAAAGGAATCGGTGCTGCAAGATTGACTGCCATCGGTTACGGTGAAGACAAGCCAATCGCTACCAACAATACAAGAGCTGGTAGAACTCAAAACAGAAGAGTTGAAATCAACTTGATAAAATAATTAGAAAACAAACTGTTTTCTTTTCAAAAAAAGGCTCTGCAAATGCAGAGCCTTTTTTATTTTTAGTCCATGCATCAGCAGAGTTTTCTAGAATACGTATTGGATGATCTGAAAAAGAAGGAAATGCAAATTGAGCATTGCACCTTCATACTTCCAAGTAAACGCTCTGGAACCTTTTTAAAAAAATATATTTCCGAAAGGATTTCCAAAAACATTTTCGCACCAAAAATTTTGTCCATAGAAGACTTTATAGCAGATATTGCTGGTCTTTCTACCACTACTTCCATTGACTTATTACTGATTCTCTTTAAATCATATAAGCAGACCAAACTCAAAACTCACGACGACTTTAATTCCTTTTTAAAATGGGGTCAAACTTTAATCCAAGATTTCAATGAGATAGATCGCTATCTTATCCCAGCACATGATATCCTAAATTACCTTTCGGCCATTAAAGACATAAGTCACTGGTCCTTAAAACAAGAAAAAACCGAATTAGTCCAAAACTATTTAGCGTTGTGGAATCAATTGGAATCCCTTTATAATACGTTTACCACATCACTTTTACAACAGAACAAAGGATATCAGGGCTTGGTTTATAAAACGGCAGTGAAGCATTTAGACAGCTATACCGTAAATCGTGAAGATGGACCCCTTGTTTTTATTGGATTCAATGCACTTAATACAGCTGAATCCAGAATAATTCAACACCTACTGGAACAACCAAACACGGAAATCTATTGGGATATTGATTCACACTTTCTTGATGATAAAATCCATGATGCCGGGCTATTCATTCGAGATTATCAAAATGAATGGCCTTTTTACAAGCAAAACAAATTGCAAGGTGTTCACAATGATTTTTTATCATCAAAAAACATAACGATTACCGGAGTTCCTAAAAGTGCATCCCAAGCCAAATATGTGGGGAACCTGGTGGATGTTCAAACAAGCGAGATACATGAAGGGATTAAGAAAACGGCCCTCGTACTAGCTGATGAAGCTTTGCTCAACCCAATTCTAAAAGCCATTCCTTCCCACATAGAAGAAGCCAACATAACCATGGGGCTTCCACTAAACAATACAGTTCTTTATTCCTTTTTTGCTTCCTTTCTTGAACTCAGTATTGCACATTCCGATAAAGGTTGGTTTTATAACGATGTTCTTCAATTTGTTTCCAATCCATATTGTAAAAGTCTTGCACAATCCAAAGAATTCTCTTTTTTACAAAATCTGGATACCGACATCAAGAAAAACAATTGGATATACCTTAATCCTGCAATTATTTTAAAACATTATCCTTCGGCAGATAAGATTGACCTAGCATTCCCGGAGAAAACGATTTCTCCTTCACAATGGATTGATAATTGCTTGGCTCTGATCCAACTGTTGAAGTCCCATTTTCAAACCATGGACAACGCCATGGAGCTTGAATATTTGTACCGTTTCTATTCCCTATTCAATCAGCTACATTCCCAGCTGTCCGAAGTCGATTTTATAAAAGACTTAAAAACCCTAAGAAGCTTTTTCAAACAGTTAACGGCCAGTGAAACATTGGATTTTATAGGGGAACCTCTTTCTGGGCTTCAAATAATGGGAATGCTGGAAAGTAGAAATCTAGATTTTGAGACCGTAATAATAACCTCCGTCAATGAAGGTATTCTTCCCTCTGGAAAGTCAAACAACTCTTTTATTCCCTTCGATGTAAAGCGAGAATATGGCCTTCCGACCTATAAAGAAAAAGATGCCATTTATACCTACCATTTCTATCGTCTGATACAAAGAGCTAAGAACATTCATATCATTTATAACACAGAGCCCGATGTTCTGGAAGGAGGTGAAAAAAGTAGATTGATTTCTCAATTGCTTACTGATGATGCAATTTCTAAATATGTATCCCACCAAATAGCATCCCCCGAGGTCAAAATTAAACCCTCGAAGCAAATAGAAATAACCAAAACTCCCCTGCTTCAATCGGACATCAAAAACTTGGCCCAGAATGGGTTCTCACCAACTTCATTGACCAATTATATTAGAAATCCCATAGATTTTTATAAAAGAAATATTCTAAGAATAAACGATATCCAGGAGGTAGAGGAAAATATCGCAGCCAACACCTTTGGGACTATTATACATGATAGCCTTGAGCAGCTTTACAATCCGTATCTAGGACAATTCTTGACTGTTGAAAGACTTTCTGAAACCATTCAATCTGTTCCGAAAGTGGTCCGACAACATTTCAAAAAGCTATTGCCTGGGGCGAACCTGGAAAAGGGTAAGTTTCTTTTGGTTTTTAATGTGCTTGTAAAATATCTAGAAAAATTCATAGAACTGGAGAAGGGAATGTTGTCAAGACATCAGATTCGCATCTTGGAACTGGAAAAAAAGCATTCGATTGAATTGCATATTAAAGGATTGCCATATCCCATCAAACTTAAGGGAACCATTGATCGTGTTGATGAAGTCGACGGTGTAACAAGAATTGTAGATTATAAAACCGGAAGGGTAGATCCAAAAAACGTGAAAATTCCTCACTGGGATGAATTGATTGCGGATTATGACAAAAGCAAAGCTTTTCAATTACTTTGCTATGCGCTACTTTTTACTAAAGAAAAGAATGTGCAAAATCTGAACGCGGGTATTTATTCCTTTAAAAATCTTGGTCAGGGGTTTTTACCCTTTACCTCTGAAGGCACTTTGATAACCCCTGAAACTCTTGACAATTTTAAAACGTATTTGGAAAAACTCATTTTGGAAATCTGTAATCCAAACATTCCATTCACCGAAAAGGAACTCTAGTCTACTTTAAATCAGGTCGCGTAGGACGTACTTCTATTTTACTGGGCAATGTTCTAGGATGCATCTGCAATAAGTCGACTACAAGCTTTCCTATGTCTTCTGCTTGTATTTTCCATGCATCTTTCTCCGATGGTTCGTTTCCATTAAAATGTGTTGCTACAGAACCGGGCATTATGGTGGTGACTTTAACATTGTATTTTCTCAAATCCAGCATAGCCGCTTGGGTAAATCCAACCACCCCAAACTTAGTGGCATTATATCCCGCTCCCTGGGCAAAAAAATTGGTTCCTGCCAAACTGGCCAAGGTCATATAGTAACCTTCTGAAGATTTTAGGGCTTCAACCGAGGCTTTCAACGTATGGAACACCCCATTCAAATTGGTATTGATCATCTGGTTCCATTTATCAGCTTCCATTTCATCAACGGGTGCAAAATGGCCAACTCCGGCATTTGCTAGCACCACATCCAAACGACCCCATTTATCCAATATCTGTTGCACAGCACTTTCTTCATCTTCTAAAACGGTGACATCTGAACAAAGGCCTAACACATTTTCATTCCCTAAAGTTTTCATCGTAGCTTCGACACTTTCTATACTTCTTCCGCTAATTGCAACTTTCATTCCTTGTTGCAGCAATGATACTACAACTCCCAGTCCAATTCCTTTTGTGCCTCCGGTGATGTAGGCGACTTTATCTTTTAAATCCATCCAGTTTGTTTTAAAATCCAAAAATCGGTAACATTCGTCTGTAAACCAAAAAAACGAAGGGTCCATGTCCTTTGCAACCTATTGATTTTGAAATTTGAAAAAAAGTCACATCGCCTCAGACATTTTGTTTTAAAAACTATCTTGCAGATTACATAAAATAGTTAGGCTTGTTTCTGATAGATGAACATATATCCTTTAGTATCCTTGAAAATTTTCTAAGAGATAAAAATTGGTTGCAGGAAAACGAGCAAATTACATCTATTTCCAAAGCCGGGGAAGGCAATATGAATGTAGTACTTAGGGTCAAAACCAATATACGGAGCTTCATTGCAAAACAATCCAGACCCTTTGTTCAAAAATACCAACAGGTTCCGGCACCCTTGCATCGAATTGAAGTTGAGCAAAAATTTTACAAAGCCATACAAAAACCATCTCTACAGCAGCACTTGCCAAAAGTTATTGGATATGACACCAACTCATATATGTTGGTTTTGGAAGACTTGGGCCAATGCGAAGATATGAGCACAATCTATCAAGCTCGTTCCATTTCTGGTAACGTTCTCAAAAAACTAATTACGATAGTACAAGAGATTCACCAGGCCGAAGTTCCGAAAGGATTCCCTTCAAACCTTGAAATGCGGAACCTAAACCATCAACATATTTTTGAACTACCCTTCATATCGGAGAATGGATTTTCTTTGGACGATATTCAGGAAGGTTTACAAGAACTTTCTGAACCCTATAAAAAAGACCTCTCTCTAAAAAAGGAAATTGATAAAATAGGAGTCCGTTACTTAGAGCAAGGAGATACACTCCTTCATGGTGATTATTACCCCGGTAGTTGGATGACGACAGAAGAAAATCTATATGTCATCGATCCCGAATTTGGGTTTGTTGGGTTTCCTGAATTTGATTTAGGTGTAATGGCAGCTCATTTAATTATGGCCACTGGCAAACAACACTATTTGAACGAAGTAATAACTGCTTATACTAACGCGGTAGATGCCAAATTAACTGCACAAATAACTGGAATTGAAATCATGCGCAGAATTATAGGGTTAGCACAGCTTCCTTTGGAACGGACTTTGGACGAAAAAGAATATCTTTTACAATTAGGGCATCAACTTATTTTATCATGAGAACATTTTTTACAGTCTTAATTTTCGGAATACTGATGACGGGCTGCAAGCCCAAAAGTCAAAAAATTGATATCCCAGCGCCTAAAAACCAAGCCTACGTAGAGGACTTCTTGAATTTAAATGACACCGTTTACTATGATAAGGTCATGGGAGCTTTGGTAGGTTCGGCAATAGGAGATGCCATGGGCGCCTCAACTGAAATGTGGCACAGGAAAGACATCCAACTGCAATATGGATACATTAATGGCCTTACACCGCTTGTGCGTGATCAATCACCGGAAGGTCCATGGGCACATAATCTTTTGGCAGGCGCTACAACCGATGATACTCGATGGAAATATCTTATGGGCAAATACTTTCAAAGCCATAAAGAAGATCTATCAGCTTCAAATTTCGCCGCATTCATAAGTTCCTATCATAGCTCGTTGACCAATGAACTTGGAGAGAAGAGCATTCAAAAAAATCCAGATTCATTGGATGCACAAATTGAAAAAATCGACTGGATCAAGGAATGGGCTAAGGTTGCCACAGCTTTTCAAAAGGATAGCAAAACCTATGTGGAGGCGCAAAACAGATTTTATGGGGGTGAAATGTCATGTGCCGGACAATTGTACACCTCAATGTTTGGATTAATTGCCAAAAGTCCTTCTGAGGCTTATGAGCTAGCTTATCAGCATAGTCTTTTTGACATTGGCTATGCCAAGGACATCTCTAGTTTAGTATCTGTTTTGACTCACATGGCAATGCGTACCCAAAGCATGGATTCTATTCTTAATACCGTTGCTTTTGTCGATCCCAAGAGATATCAAGATAGCAGATTGATTGGTAGAATTCCTTATGCCTTGTTGGACAATGCGCAAAAAAGTGTACGTAGCATTAAACAGCAACTATTGGTAGATTCATTAATTGTCCAGGATTCAATCACATTCAAAATTCCCAAAGGATTTGAAGGTAGCCCAACTAACTGGGCAAGACAGGAGATGGTTTATCAAATGTTGGAAAAGGAACAAAGGGCCATTGCTTTCCATTCGGCAGAAATCTGGCAAATTCTGGTAACAGCCTTGGAATTTGGTCAAGGTGATTTTGAAAAAACTATGCAATTTATAGTCAATTATGGCAGGGATAATGATACAGTTGCCGCTATTGCCGGTATGATTCTCGGTGCAAAAGTTGGTTATCACAACCTTCCAGATGATCTAAAAGAAGAAGTGCTTCGGGTTAATAAAGAAAATCTTGGAATTGATTTAGAAGCTTTGGCCAGGGAAATAGCCTCGATAGAAAAATAAAAAAGCTCCCAATTTCTTGAGAGTCGTTCTTTTTTAAATCCGGAGAAGAACCCCAGAATCAAATCGGTGACCTCTTTTCCAATTGAAATGACTGTCTCAATATTTTTAAATCTAACCCTATTTAATCTATAGGTAATTTAAAGCTTGGCCATTTTGTATAAATATCGCCGATATTTTTATTTGTAGAGTCCTTCAAATATTGAAGCTTAGCTTTCTTTTGAGTATCGCTAATGATTAAATCATCTTTAACCGACCGAAGTTGATACATGTAATGATATATATATGATGCATATGCTTCAATAAGGTCAGGGTCATTTTTTCCTTTAAAATATCTCTTGGCTAATGCAAAAGCTGCAATAGCAAAGGCACAAATAATCGGAAAAACTTGAAAACCTGGCATGTTCAATGTAATTAGCTTCAAATTGTTAAGCGATAATAATATAGCGGCCGATAATCCAACCACTATTGTAACTGAATCAATTATAAGCTGCCAGCCTTTTAACTTCTCTTTTCTTTTACCAAGTAACCACCCTAATCTTTCACACTCATCAGCAAGTTCGGAGATTTTACAATGACTCTTCAAATCACTAATCTGTCCATTGAATTCTTTTCTGTTTTCCCCATTCTCATGCATCCTATCCCGATACTTAATGGCGGTTCCATTTTCTAATATTTTTTTTCCCATTTCTTTACTATTTATACATTCCAGGATTTCCTATTGAATCTATCCAGGTACACATGCAATAAAGAACACCCAACAAGACTAATTGCATAATTAAACGACTATGGTCTTGATGTCCAATATATCCCGCGTAAGAATTAAAAACTGGTATGAGGTAAAAGAAAAGGCACGTAATGATATAAGCAGCCTTAATTTTAAAGCTGGCTGAAGTGATGAGCTTTTTTAATCTTTTTTTCTGCCAAATAGAAAAAGAACCAAGGATCAAGAACGCGGCACAGGATTGCCAATCTAATCCAAAGTCAGATCTTAGTTTGTAGGTTAGATGTAAAGACCCTTCAATGGTAAAAAAATACTGTATTAATGATGGCCAAGTTTTGGGATGAAGAACGTAGTAAAGGATTTTTGATTTCATCTCGGTGTATTTTTAATACAGCCTTGACAAATCCACCCTATTTAAACGAGAAAGGCAATCTTCTCAATGGGGTTAGATCTAGCTTTTGGCTGTTGGTTAATCAATTCTTTTTGGGTCAATTGTAAATTCTCCTTTTCAGATAGCATTTCTGTTGTCAAATAATTAGTTTCTCGCTTCGATTTGAAATTCCAATCTTGATATTTCGGAATTTCTTGGGTTCTAGTAATTACCATAATAATATGATTGTTAAAATGTTATTTGTTTCAATATACGAAAAAGTTATATAACTTGTAACATTAATACTAAATATGAGTTAATAAATTATAATTATTAGCTATAACATTTAATAGAATTATGTTATTTTCATCGAATATTTATGTTAATTAACTATACGAAAACGTTTTCGTAAAGTTTTTTGCTTAATTTTAGAGCAGTAAGATCCAAACTAACCAATCACCAAAAAAAAAATTTATAATGACGCCCAAATACTTTTTATTCACCAAAATCCATTCCCATTTCGATGACAAACTGTTCAATGGTCAAACAGAGCTTGTTTCTTGTATCTTAGATGAAGAAGGAGTAATTAACGAACAAGAAAGGGCAGACAGAACTAAGAGTTTATATGTTATCCTAAACAGCGTGATTAATGGAAAAAGGAAACTTGGCAAAAAATTAGAACGCCCTTTCAGACGTGTTTTAGAATCTAAGTTTACTTCTCACCCTCAAGGCCAATCCAACATAGACCGTATTTTTACTTCTTTAGAAAAGGCTTATCAAGAAAATTCTGTTAAAGGCAAAAACGCTGAGAAGGATAAGGTCCTAAAATCTCTCGGCACATTTTGTGAAGCGGCAAATAATGCCTCTGAGATATTCATTGCAATTTCGCAACCCATTGAAACAACTGGCACCAAAATAGGTGCCAAATTTATTGAGTGCATATCGGAGAATTTAGCATTATACGATGATTCTGGCAATCCCAAGAAATATACTTATATCGTACCGCAACTTGAAAATGGCACCCATAAACAAGCTATCAATCTTTGGGGGGCTATTTATGAGGCCAATAAGGATATTGTCTCCTCTTTATATGACAAACTCAATAACTCTAATAACAAAGAGTATATAAGGGTTTTCTCTATTCCATTTGAGGAAAAAGCTTTTATGCTCCCCGCAGTCTGTTTTGATATGGATTCATTCCACGAACAGGCATGTACCGTCTATTTGGAAAATGGCCAGTTAGATATTACCAAGATGCATAATGAAACATTAGAAGTATGGAAGAGCAGCATACATGAGATTACATCGAGAAATTCTTATGAAAATTATGAATGTAAATTCGATGAAGCGTTTGAAACCTTATATGCCAAAGACTTGGCATATGCTTAAAGTTTTTTACTCCCCTGCTTCTCTATGACTACTTATATACATCTTTTGTTTAGGGTATTGGTCGAGAAATTCTATTTTTTGGGAGAAATAAAAAACGCCTCAGAAACGAAACTCCTCTGAGGCATCTTTTATATTAGTGGAGAATACCGGAGTCGAACCGGTGACCTCTTGCCTGCCAGGCAAGCGCTCTAGCCAGCTGAGCTAATCCCCCATAGAGCCCCGCAAAGGAAAGACATTTTTATAAAGTTTCAAAATCGAAGCTTCTTATCTTCTTGCTATTTTTTTACGCTCAATACCAAAACTGGAATAGGAACAAAAAATTCGGATTTTAACACGGTATTCTTTTCCCAAAGCTTTTTGAAAAAGCCTCGTTTTCTTCTAAAAACACATAATAGATCGGGTTGTTGTTTTTGAAAATGTTCCAACACTCCCAAATATGTTGTGCCCTGTTCAGTAATGATCAGCTGTTCACTAATATCCAAAAGTGCCGTGTTTACTTGAAGATCCTCCTCAGAATAGCCAGGCCTCTTCACCAATAACAGGTTTATTTTTGCCCTAAATTTATCTTTAATAGCAGCCAAAGGATTCAACACCCTATTTCTTTTAAGAATTCCAGAGCCAAAAGCCGTCAATATACTTTTAATAGGTTTGAATATTGTGCCCTTGGGAACAATCAATGTTGGAATGTTGGTTTGTTTCACAATTCTTCCAGTGGTATTGCCTAGATAAAGCTCTTCCTTAATACCGTTACTTCGAGGTGCTATAATAATTAAATCAATGCCGAGCTCATTGTTTATATCGTTCAAACCATCAATAATATCACCGTTATATGTAGCTATCTTAAGTTCTACATTATTGGCGTTTACCTCATCTATAAGTTCTTTGATATGTTCCTTACTACTTTTAGCTACCTTTTCTTTGACATTTGCCAAACTGCCCGCGGATGAAGTAACTGAAAACACGTCCATAACAAAAACCTTTGCACCAAAATTGGATGCAAAATCAATAGCATATTGAAGTGTCTCATTTGCGTTCGGTGACGTGCCTATGGGTACCAGTATATTATTCATTGTTTGGTGGTTATGATTATAGTTTAAATTTACAATTTAATTGAAACCAATCCATGATTAGATATGCAAAGATATCCGAAATCGATGATATCATGACCATTACACGTGCTTGCGCAGATAAAATGATTCAAAACGGTATTTACCAATGGAATGAGCATTATCCCACCAAAAGTGCGTTTTTGAAAGATTTGGAAAGAAAAGAGCTTTATGTAAAACAATATGAAGATAAAGTCATTGGAACAATAGTAATTTCCACACATATGGATGATGAGTATATGCCGATTGAATGGCTCACACCAAATGGAAATAGCACCTATATCCATCGTGTCTGCATCAATCCAACTTATCAGGGAATGGGATATGCCCAAGAGCTTATGGATTACGCCGAAGCATATTCGCGTGAAAACAACTTCAAATCAGTTCGTCTTGATACTTTTTCCCAAAACAAACGAAATCAACTGTTTTACGAACAGCGAGGATATCAACGATTGGGGGATATTTTCTTTCCAAAACAAAGTTCACATCCTTTTCATTGTTATGAATTAGTGCTGTAACTTGCACCGACTTTGAAGACCGTAGTTAACTTTAAATCCATAAACCAGCTTGCAGTTCCCGCTACAATTTCCGGTATTGCGGAACCCATTCTTTCCATTACCGATACAGCCATTGTTGGGAATATTCCGGTAGATGGACTTGAGTCGTTGGCGGCAGCTGGAATTGTAGGTTCTTTTCTGTCCATGCTCATATGGGTTTTGGGACAAACGCGAAGTTCCATCTCTGCAATAATTTCCCAATATCTGGGAGCCGGAAAGTTAGAGGAAGTAAAAAATCTACCCGCTCAAGCCATTTTTTTCAATATCCTATTAAGTATTGTGCTATTGCTATCCACAATTTTTATTGTTGAGGAAATTTTTAGTCTGTTCGAAGCAAACGGGAAAATTTTACAATACTGTATCTCCTACTATTCCATTCGAGTATGGGGGTTCCCTCTCACCTTGTTCACCTTTGCCATTTTCGGTATTTTCAGGGGACTTCAAAATACTTTTTATCCAATGGTAATTGCCATAATCGGAGCGGTGCTCAACATTGTATTGGATTTCATCCTTGTTTATGGTGTTGATGGACTTATCCCTGTAATGTACTTGGAAGGAGCCGCATGGGCAAGTTTGATAGCACAGGCAATAATGGCCATTCTAGCATTTATTCTATTGTTAAAGAAAACGGACATCAGTCTAAAGCTTGTTTTCCCATTGAACAAAGAGCTTAAACGATTGGTCTTTATGAGTCTTAACCTGTTTGTGCGGGCATTGGCTCTAAATGCAGCTTTGATCATTGCCGTTAGAGAGGCTACGGCCTTAGGCGACAAATTTATCGGAGCTCATACTATTGCTATCAATCTATGGTTGTTCGCCGCTTTTTTTATTGATGGATATGGAGCCGCAGGAAATAGTATGGGAGGTAAATTGTTGGGAGCAGGCGATTACAAAGGACTTTGGAAGTTGGCCAAGAAAATTATCACCTATGGCATGATTGTAAGTCTTATTTTAATGCTTTTCGGATTTGTCTTTTATAAGCCTATCGGACACATTTTTTCAAATGAGACGATTGTTTTGAATACGTTTTATGGAATCTTCTTCATTGTCATTCTAGGACTTCCCATGAATACCCTTGCCTTTGTTTTTGACGGCCTTTTTAAAGGATTGGGCGAAATGAAATATTTAAGAAACGTACTGCTTACCGCTACTTTTTTGGGCTTTATCCCAACCTTGTATATTGGTAAATATTTTGGTTGGGGATTTTATGCTATTTGGATTGCATTTGTAGTTTGGATGATGATTCGAGGACTGGCTTTGGTGTGGAAATTCAGAAGAAAGTTCAAACACTTGGTACAAAACAGTTAATTTAGTGTTTTAAAGAATTGATAACCACAACTAATGCCTACGGACAGAACTAACGGAAGCCTCTATACCAAAATCGAAAATCGAATTGCATTTGTTGAGTTTGGGCATCCGGCCAGCAACTCATTCGTTTCAGAATTATTGGCACGCCTGGCCAATGAATTTGATAAACTATCCGAAGACAAAGAGGTTGCATTGATTGTATTGAAGTCTGAGGGAGAGCGTGCTTTTTGCGCAGGAGCATCCTTTGATGAATTAGCGGCTATTTCGAATCTTGAGGAAGGAAAAGCCTTTTTCAGTGGCTTTGCCAATGTAATCAATGCTATGCGAAGATGCAGTAAACCAATTTTTGGAAGAGTTCAGGGCAAAGCAGTAGGTGGAGGCGTCGGATTGGCTTCCGCTTGCGATTATGTATACGCCACCGAGGCAGCTTCTATAAAATTGTCTGAAATTTCTATTGGTATTGCACCCTTGGTCATTGCACCCTCCGTGGAGCGAAAAATTGGAAAGGCAGGATTGGCCGAACTTTCTTTAGCCCCAACGGAATGGAAAAATGCCTATTGGGCAAAAGAAAAAGGATTGTTTTCCAAGGTATTTGATTCCATAGCAGAAATGGATAAAGAGCTAGACTTCCATGTCCAAAAATTAGCGTCAAATAATCCAGAAGCTCTCATCGAAATGAAAAGAGTGCTCTGGGAAGGAACCGAGCATTGGGATTCCTTGTTGGTGGAACGCGCTGAGGCTTCAGGCAGACTTGCTTTATCCCCAAATACTAAAAATGCCCTTGAAAAATTTAAGAAGTAATATTTATGGACATACTTTCTTTGTTAAACAGTGATATTGTTTTTCCATTATTGGCCCTTTTGGTCATCGTAGTTTATATTGTTACAAGAATCAGAAACCGCAGAAGGTTTAAAAGATAAAACAGTGTCAGTTTCCAACATCAATCTTCCAATCAACAAAAAGGTCTACTTTGCCAGTGATAATCATTTGGGTGCACCTACTTCAAAAGATAGTTTGCCAAGGGAAAAGAAATTTGTGGCTTGGTTAGATGCTATAAAAGAGGATGCAGCAGCCATTTTTTTAATGGGTGATCTTTTTGATTTTTGGTTTGAATACAAAACTGTCGTCCCCAAAGGGTTTACTCGAACATTGGGTAAACTTGCGGAGCTATCCGACATGGGGATCCAGATTACTTATTTTGTTGGCAACCACGATTTATGGATGAACGGTTATTTTGAAGAAGAGCTCAATATTCCTGTGTATCATAAACCGCAACAATTTACCATCAATGACACTTCATTTTTTATTGGGCATGGTGATGGTCTTGGACCAGGGGATAACGGTTTTAAACGAATGAAAAGAGTTTTTACCAATCCATTGGCCAAATGGTTGTTTAAATGGTTGCATCCCGATTTAGGGGTACGTTTGGGGCATTATTTGTCCGTGAACAATAAAATTATTTCTGGAGATGCAGATGCCTCTTTTTTGGGAGAGGATAAGGAATGGTTAATTCTTTATGCCAAACGAAAACTGGAAACCCAGCATTACGATCATTTCATATTTGGACATCGACATCTTCCTATGGAAATCAAACTCAATGAGACATCAACCTATACCAATTTAGGGGATTGGATTTCCTATTTTACCTATGCCGTTTTTGACGGAGAGAAACTATCCTTGCAAAAACTAGAAGACTAGTCTTTTTCGTGTTCCTCGATATCTTTTTGTAAATCCAACTTTCTGAATTTGGGTGATGCCAATGCAGTTGCTCCCACGGTCAACAAGGTCATACAACCTCCAAAAACCACAGCGGGAACAGTTCCCAAAATTTTAGCGGCCAATCCACTTTCAAAAGCACCCAATTCATTGGAAGACCCTACAAAAATCGAGTTCACCGAAGCTACCCTTCCTCGCATGTTGTCGGGCGTCTTTAGCTGCAAAATCGTCTGACGAATAATCATAGAAACACCGTCCACTGCCCCACTTAAAAACAGAGCAACAACGGAGACCCAGAACCAAGTGGAAATTCCGAAAACAATAATACAAATACCAAATGCGAAAACCGCCAACAATAATTTTTTACCAGCTTTCTTATGCAATGGAAATCTTGTGGATCCCAACATGGTTATGGATGCACCTACCGCCGGTGCCGCACGCAGAATACCGAACCCTTCGGAACCTACATGCAAAATATCTTGGGCATAAATTGGCAATAGTGCAACAGCCCCTCCAAATAACACAGCAATCATATCCAAGGTTAGGGCACCAAGAATAGCGTTGCTGCTAAAAACAAATTTTAGGCCATCTTTCAAACTTTTTAAGACAGGTTCTCCTATGTTTGGATTCAAGATTGGTTTCGTTGAAATCTTTAAAAGAAAGAGCAAAGCCATTAGGGAAAATGCGAAAATGACGCACATGGACCAATGCACCCCAATCCAACTAATCAAAAATCCTGCACATGCTGGACCTACTACCGACGCCAACTGCCATGTGGAACTACTCCATGTCGCTGCGTTTGGATAGATTTTCTTGGGAACTATCAATGCGATCAATGAAAAAATTGTTGGACCGATAAATGCCCGAACCAATCCACCTAAAAACACTAAAAAATAGATACTGTACAATATGGTCGACTGACTGACGGAGGATTCCAAATCGGGGTCGCTGATCAAAAACAGCCCTAGGCTTATCACGGAGAAGCCTAAAATACATTTGATCAATAGGTTTCGTTTTTCCTTTTGATCCACCACATGTCCAGCAAAAAGGGCCATTCCAACGGCTGGAATTATCTCCATCAATCCAATTATTCCTAATGACAAAGGGTCCTTGGTCATGGAATACACCTGCCACTCTATCACAATAAATTGCATGGACCATGCAAAGACCATGGCAAAACGAACCACTAAAAAAATATTGAACTCTTTATAACGTAAGGCTGCGTATGGATCCATGAATGACTATCGAATATCTCTTAGTTTTAGTTGCAAGTTTACTTGTCCATTCCATTCATTCTCATCCAAGGAAAAAACAGCATCAAACGAATTTTTGTTTTTGATTTTATCCAATTTTCCGCCTAAATTAAAGCCAATGGCCCCAATGGCGGTAGATCCTTTTTGAAAAGCAGACAGTTTTAAATGTTTTTCATCCTCCCCTACACCTTTGGCATATCCTGTATCCTGAATTTTCTCAGCCATAAATATTGGTGTCATATTTCCAGGACCGAAAGGTGCAAACTGTTTTATGATTCGCATGAGTTTATCATCTATTTGGGGTAACTCAATCTGCGCATCAATGGAAAGTTCTGGTTCTAATAATTTAGGGTCGATAGTTTCGGAAACCACCTTTTCAAACTTGGCTTTAAAATTTTCATATTGTTCTTCGGCCAATGTCAATCCTGCTGCATATTTATGTCCTCCAAACTGCTCCAAACAATCGGAACATTCTTCTAAAGCATTGTAAACATCGAATCCTTTTACGGATCTGGCGGAAGCCGCCAATTTATCTCCACTTTTGGTAAATACGAGTGTTGGGCGATAGTAGGTTTCAGTAAGTCGAGAAGCCACAATTCCAATGACGCCTTTGTGCCAGTTTTCATTGTATACTACGGAAGTAAATCGGTCCTCCTCTCCATTTTCCTGGATTTGTTGCAACGCTTCCTCAGTTATTTCTTTATCTAGGTTCTTCCTATCTGCATTAAACTGTTCTATTTCTGAAGCAAACTGTTGTGCGATGGTAAGATCTGTTTCTTTTAAAAGGTTTACAGCATGTTGTCCATGTTTCATTCTTCCAGCCGCATTAATCCGTGGAGCAATAATAAAAACGACATCGGTTATGGTAAGTCTATTCTTTTTGATTTGATCTATAATGGACTTAAATCCAATTCGCGGATTGCTGTTGATTACCTGCATGCCATAATATGCCAGAACGCGGTTTTCGCCAGTAATCGGAACAATATCTGCTCCAATGGCAGTGGCCACCAAATCCAGATATGGCGCTAAATCTTCTATGGTTTTCCCACTTTTTGAAGCTAGGGCTTGAATCAGCTTAAATCCTACTCCACAACCACAAAGTTCTTTATAGGGGTACTCACAATCATCTCGTTTAGGGTCGAGAATTGCCACAGCTTCCGGCAATGTTTCCCCAGGTCTATGATGATCGCATATAATAAACTCTATCTCTTTTTCTTTGGCATAAGCTACCTGTTCAATCGCCTTTACGCCGCAGTCCAAAGCGATAATCAAAGAAAAATCGTTGTCCGAAGCAAAGTCAATACCTTTCAAGGATACTCCATACCCTTCAGCATAGCGGTCGGGAATATATGTGGCAACATTGGGATAATTTTCTTCCAGAAAAGAGGATAAAAGCGCAACGGCAGTGGTACCGTCCACATCATAATCGCCGTACACCAAAATATTCTCGTTGTTATCAATAGCAGCATCTATTCGCTCCACTGCCTTATCCATGTCCTTCATCAAAAAAGGGTCGTGCAGATGTGAAAGCTCAGGGCGGAAAAAGTTTCTGGCTTCTTCGTATGTGGTTATTCCACGTTGTAACAACAATTGTACTACTGTACTATCAACCTTCAGTTCAGCTGAGAGTCGTTCAATATTCTCTGGGGTAGGTTTGGGTTTTATGGTCCATCGCATGGTATTTTCTGATTTGGATAAACGTCAGTTCGAGTGTTTCGAACTTGCTTCGAAATGTATCGAGAACAAGTTATCGAAATTTCTTTTTAGCTAGGTTTGGGAGTGCATTATAATTTTCTTGAATCAAGGCTTCCTTTTTCGCTCTTGACCACTTCTTTACTTGCTTTTCCTTTTCAATGGCCATTCTGATATCACTAAATTCAGCATAAAATACCAATTTAACGGGTCGCCTTGAATAGGTATAGCTCTTTACGTGTTTTCCTGTTTTATGCTCTTGAATCCGCTTTTCAAGATTGGAGGTAACTCCAGTATAATATGTATGGTCGGAACATCTGAGCATATAGACATAAGACACTTTCATTCTATATCTCAAAAACTTCTCGATACAATTCTGACGATGTCAGAATCACTCGAAGTGACATTAGCGATGTTAACTGAAAAATCCGAAGGGAATCCCTTGCAAAATAAAGCGATACTTGCTGCCAACTCTACAAACCTATCCTCTAAATCAAACTTTTTGTCGTTCATAATTTCTATGATTTGATTTTGAGGTTGAAATTGTAATAAATGTAAGGTTATTTCTTTTACTTGGATTTAATATTTAACTCACCTTTGATAAAGGCATCAATATATTGGGCAATTTCTTCTCCTTTTTCTTCCTGTAGAAAATGACCAGCATTTTTAATTATGATTTTTTGTTGCTTGTTTGAAGAAGGAATTAATTTATAAAAGAATTTCTCCAATCCGCCCAATATTTTATCCTTATCAGAAAATAAAACAAGTGCAGGTTTATCCCATTTTGACAATACCTCCCTGGCCTTTTTCATAAACGGAACAGCTGGATTCATTTTGTTGCCAGGAACCAAAGAGGGAAAAGCTCTTGCTCCTGCTTTGTATTTTCTATTCGGATAAGGTGCGTCATAGGCGTTCAATACTTCTTTTGGCAAGGTTTCATGACTTGCATATTGAATTAGTTTTCCAACTGGAAGTGATGGGTGGTATCGCGCGAACCAAACCCAAATTTTAAATGGAAGTTTCAATTTTTTCCCGATAGGCAAAAAAGTATTCAGTATCACCACTCTTTTAAACCTTTCGGGTTGTTGCCCAAGTAGCCCAAGTCCCAATAATCCTCCCCAATCCTGAACTACCAGCGTAATGTTGTTTAGCTGAAGTTTATCACAAAAATTTACCAGCGAGTCCAAATGAAGCTTATAACTGTACTCTTTCCAATTAACAGGTTTATCTGATTTTCCGAAGCCCAAAAAATCAGGAGCTATAAATCGATAGTCTTTCAATCCCGGTATAAACTTTCGGTATAAAAAACACCAGCTCGGTTCTCCGTGCAATGCCAAAATCACCTCACCTTCTCCTTCGTCAAGGTAGTGCATCCGCATATTCTGAAAATCAACATAGTTTTCTTTAAAATTGAAATCAGGTAGATTTTCAAATCGGTCCGAAGGTGTTCTTATGGCTTCCATAACTACTGCTTATGATGAAAAATCGTTTGGATTTCCATTTTTGCAAATCTTCGGAACATTTCCATTACCCCACAATATTTTTCAATAGAAAGATCAACTGCTTTTTTAAGCTTCGCCTCGTGTAAGTTTGATCCGTGAAAATGGTATTCTATGGTCACGGCATCATAGTATTTTGGATGCTCATCAGTTAAATTGGCAATGGTTTCAATGGAAAAATCATCCACCTCCAACTTCATTTTTTTGATGAGTGAAGCTACGTCCAATCCTGAACAACCGGCAAGTGCAGAAAGCATCAATGCCTTCGGGCGAAAACCTTCTCCGTTACCTCCGCTTTCTGGGCCGGCATCAATCTTTAAATTGAGTCCTGAGGGGTTATTACTTTCAAAGGCCATTTCGCCTAACCATTTGGTGGTGATATGATTTGTCATGCTATTAAATTTTTGTTTCTTGTAGCCTTCAAAAATACGATATAAAACCGCACCTATGGCATTAGTAAATCCACTTGACCCCAACTACGATACAGAGACTAAAAAATTGGCAGAATTCTTTAACGAGACCCTTGGTTTCTGTCCAAACTCGGTATTGACCATGCAGCACAGGCCTGCCATTTCCAAGGCGTTCATCAACCTCAACAAGGCCGTTATGGCCAATGAGGGACGAGTAACATCTGCCCTAAAACGTATGATTGCCTGGGTGAGCAGTAATGCTACCGGATGCCGTTACTGTCAAGCGCATGCAATTCGCGCCGCGGAACGTTATGGAGCAGAACAAGAGCAATTGGACAATATCTGGGAATACCGAACCCATGCTGCTTTTTCTGATGCGGAACGTGCAGCCTTAGATTTTTCATTGGCCGCCTCGCAGGTTCCAAATGCGGTTGATGCAGATATCAAAGCACGTTTGTACGAACACTGGAACGAAGGTGAAATCGTAGAAATGCTTGGGGTGATCTCATTGTTTGGATACCTCAACCGTTGGAACGATTCAATGGGTACTTCCATCGAAGATGGTGCCGTAGAAAGCGCAGAACAATATTTGGGAAAGACCGGTTGGGAAAAAGGAAAACATGACGGGAGTAAATACTAGATTTTAGAAACATAAAACTACCACAATGCCTTTGGATGAAATTCGTCAGTTTGAGTGAATTTCATCCATCAAATGAGTGAAATTTGTATCGAAAACAAGAATTTCAGCTCAAAAGTGGTTCTCGATACGATTTTTCATTCTTCAAAATCACTCGAACTGACGTTTTATAATGTTTCGGATTAAAATGGACTACGGGGTCGTTATATATCATTTCTTGATGTACATCAACATTTATTATTGGGGTATAGCTCAACTTTGTTCCCATCAAAAAACGAACAGTTATGGCAAGCTTAATCCTTACTTCTGAAAATCAAATTCAGCGTTTAAACCATATTTTACATAAGGTAAAATCGCTTCAGGAATTAGATGCTTCGCGATTAACCACTCCTCCGCATTCAAAAGCATGGAATGTTGTTGAGGTCATCGCGCATTTGAATATTGCTTATGGAATCTACATTCCCAAACTGGATGAAGCTTTTACCAAATTGCCCGATGTTGATTTTGGTGCTTCTGAATTCAAGGCACGGGCATGGCAAAAAATTGTAATTGCCGGCCAACGACCCAAAAATGGGGTGCGGAAATGGAAAATGAAAACCCTTAAACGGTTTGAGCCTTTGCTAGACAATCAGAGTTTGACCCAAGAAAAAATAGACGCGATATTCGAAGTCTTCTTTGAGCGTCATGCCCATCTTAAGGAGGCTATCCTAAAAAGCAGAAATAAGGATGTAACCCAGGTAAAGATTACCTCGGCCATCGGCCCTATTGTCAATTTTTATTTGCCGGAATGTTTTGAGTTTTTACTTTGCCATTTGGAACGGCATATGGTGCAGATAGATGAGATTTTGGGGTAAAGGTGTTAAAAAGAAACCTCATTCTTCTATTGCACTTATCGGTTGGGCTAAGGTTCGTTGCTGTGATTCGTCCGAAGGACAATCCAGCCGAACCCAAAGTTAGCTTTTTGCTCGGATTTCCGTTTAGGAAATCCGCAAGCAATGAATTTTAGGCTTTGTTGGCATACGTTTTTTAGTCTGTCCGTACAGAGTTTGAGTTTAAATCGAACCAGTTCTTTGATATTAATAAACCTTTCTTATTAAACTTGGTGGTCATTAAGGGCGCACCCATGTTATAGTATATTACAGATTTTACATGTCCATTTTCATACCATTCTGTCCATATCCCATTTTCAAATCCACTTTCCTTTTGCCCAGAGGTCCTTGGATTTCCATTTTTATAGAATTCCAATATTTGTTCATTGAATGGAATTGGTTTAATTATATCTTCAGTTCGTGTAAATTCCAATTTTTTTTTGAAAAGTACCAAATCACCTACTTCTTCCAATGAAAATTGGTTTATTGAATATTCGAGTATTCGATATTTACGCGTTCCTATCGTTAATATCGAATCGGAAATTGAATAGTTTGCCTTGAATTGTCCAAAATCTTCTTTAACATCTAATATTCCGTCCTTTTGAAATAAGTAAGTGCTTTTGGAAACATGATTTGATTCGTTTTGCTCTTTAGTCCTTAATAAAAGTTCTGGATCTTGTTTGGGTTTTTCATGTTCCCAAGTCCCAAGAATTTGGTTTTCAAATGAATCTTGTCCGTTCATAATGATTGGAACAACGAACAGAATCGAAAACAGGGTATGATTAATTAAATTTTTCAAAATGTATGGTTACGTTAGAGATATGGCTCGTTTTAATGGGCTATATCGACCGATAAGTAAAGTTCGGGAAATTTCACCTAAGATTCAAGCTCAAATTCTTGGATGCCAATTCCGGTTTCATAAACAATTTCTTTTCTTAACCACCACTTCTGAAAGTTTGGAATGACAACCAAAAAAGGAACAATTTGGATTATTTTTGAGAAAACTTTCTTTCTCGAATGAATGATGAAACTTTCCTTAGCCTAAAGGCATTTTTCCCTCAGGTCACCTTAACCGAAAAAGAAGAACATCATTTTAAATCGCTTTGGTCCGTAAAGACTTTTAATCAATACGACCTCATCACGGAAGCCGGAAATATTGAACGCTATTTCTATTTTGTGTTGGAAGGGGTCCAGGCCATTTACATTTTAAACGAGAAAGGGGAAAAAGTGGTTCTTGGGTTTTCGTATTCGGGAAGTCCCTCCGGAGTGTTTGATTCATTTATCAACAAACAACCTTCGTATACTTTTTTAGAAGCACTAAAACCATCACAAATGTTGGCGATTTCATTTAAAGACTATCAAGATGTGTTTGAAAAGTACCCCGGTTTTTATAAGTGGGGACATGAATTTTTTCAGCAGATCTTATTTGGAAGGTTGAGCAGAGAGGTAGAACTTTTAACCCTTTCTGCCGAACAGCGCTATATCGCTTTTATGCAACGGTGCCCTGAAGAGTTAAAAGTGATTCCACAAAAATATTTGGCCTCCTACCTCAACATGAAACCTGAAACTTTTAGCCGATTACGATCCGGTACTTCGTATTAAGGGTTCAATTGTTTTGAAATATGCCCCTGCAGTTTAGGGATAACCTCAACTTCAAACCAGGGATTCTTGCTCAACCAAAATCGATTTCTGGGCGAAGGGTGCGGTAACACGAAATATTCAGGTGCGTAGTTGTCATAATTTCGAACTGTTTCGGTCAAATTTCTTTCCATCTTGTCCCCCAAATAATAGCGTTGGGAATATTGTCCGATTAAAATGGTCAACGCTATGTTCGGCATTTTTTCTAGAAGGGATTTGTGCCATTGCGGAGCACATTCTGGGCGTGGCGGCAGATCGCCTGATTTCCCTTTTCCTGGGTAACAAAATCCCATCGGCATTTGGGCTATTTTAGTTTCGTCATAGAAGATTTCATCAGTAACACCCATCCATCTTCTCAATTGCTTGCCACTCTGATCATCCCACGGAACACCGGTTTGGTGCACTTTAGTGCCTGGAGCATGACCAACAATCAAAATTTTGGCCTCGGGATGACCTGCCACTATGGGCCTTGGACCTAAAGGAAGGTGTTCTATGCATACTTCACATTTACGAATATCCGAGAGTAATTGTTTCATGTCTGTTAATGTATAAAAAAGCCAAGAGTAATTTTAAACCCCAAAGCACATCAATCCTAAAATCGATGTGCCTGGAGCCATAACCAACCAAAATCTTTAGTTGTTTTATGTGAAAGTGAACATGGTATTACCCTAATCTACCATGTTCTGGTGCTAAGCACTTACTTCTGCTTTATGAAGGCTAACTACGGTTAGTACGGCAATTCCATTTATCCAATAGTAATAGGCGTCTATTCCTTGAAAAGACATTATAAAAGGCGCCAGAATAAATACTATGGCAACTATAAAGTCAACCAACAAATGAAACTTATAGGGAATAACTTTAAAAGCTCCCAAGTGATGATCTGTTAACAAGGTCAGCGCAAATGCTGCAATTCCTGTTGCTACCGAAAGTTGTAAAGCCAACGGGTTAGAATCACCCAACCCTAGTAAGAAGGGTAGCACTATTAATGCAACAGCCACAGGGTAATCTAAAAATGCGTGAATTCTTTTGGTTATGAATTTCATGACTAAAAATTTTAGCGATTATTAAAATGTTCTAGTTATGCGTCTTACCCAATTTCTTCCAATTGGTGTCAGCAACACTTTTTAATTTTGCATGGTTGTTTTCTGCAAGCCAAAGTTGTTTTGCATCCAACTCTACATTGTTCAAATACAAGTAGTATTTTCCATCTTTTACAATGAATTTAGTTGGGTCTACTCTGAATTTTGCTCCAGCATAGGTGCCAAAGGCGCAGAAACCACCATATTGAGGTAAATACTTGGAAGGGTTTTTATCAAAAGTTGCTTTTTGCTCTCCAGACGTGAAATAATAAACCACTTTTTTGTATTCGGATTTATGTGCTTTATTACCTCTTTGGGCCAGTCCCAAATCCAAATATGATACAGGACTATAACCTGCAAGTGCAATATTACTGTTGTCAATGTTATTGGCCATTTTGTCTTGAGCCGATAAATTTGTAGCAAATGTTAATGCTACCATTACTATAGATAATTTTAAAATTTTCATTTTGCTTTTCTTTAAATGTTTATTTGTTTGTTTTAATAAGTATGTCTTTATCCTTGCTAATATTTCTTCCCTCCAGTCCTAATTGATAATACCATCTGGACCTAATAAAAAGGGCGCCAAAACTGGCATCACTATTACCACGTAATCGAGTTTTAGGTTTAATATCAGAGAAAGATGGGAACATCTATTGGGCGTTGAAATATTCTTCTTGAACTACTTTACCATTGTTGTTCCAAACACGACGAATGATTTCGTGCCAGTAGATTTTGCTATCGTCCTTCATATTGAAATCAAATGTGAATTCTGAAGCTGATACATTTCCATCTACAATAGTGTGGTGATGGGTAATACCATTTACCTGAGCGATTGCTCCAGCAAAACCTTCCATTTTCTCAACCATCTGCTGTTTGTTCGTGGTCGATAGCCCATTATAGTCAGACGTTGTCGCGTCTTCTGCAAAAAATTGTTTTACAGCATCTACAATGGCTCCTTTGCCTACAATGCCATCCATTTCGGTGGCCAGTGATTTAATATCCATTACTTTTATTTTTAATGATTAAACAAATTTTAGTTTGTAATTACATTGCAAATTTCAGCATGGAATGCCCCTTAAGAGGTACAAAAAAGACGCTAAGAATTGTACTTTTTGAATTTGTAATCGGTAGGAGTACTTCCTGTATAGTTTTTAAAGAAGTTTGAAAAATGGTTGGCCTCTTCAAATCCAAGTTTGTAGGCAATATCCTTTATGGATGCTTCTTGAACAAGCAGTTTTTTTGAGGTAGCAATCAACTCGTTTCGAATCAGCTGACCTAAAGAGGCGTTCATTTTTGCTTTAGTTTTTTTGGAAAGTGCCTTAACGGAGAGATTCATTTTGTCAGCATAAAACTCAAGGTTTCGCTGCTCAGCATGATGATTTTTTAGTAATTCGATAAGGTTATTGGTGAAGGTGTCGCGATTTTCATAATCGAAATCGTTTCGAAATTCTGATGGGGTCTGTCCGGTAGTGTTTTTAAATACCCTGTTAAAATATGCTGGATCTCGATACCCTGTTTCGTAGGAGACTTCCTGAATGCTTTTATCTGTAAATGCTATTTTCTTTTTGCTCTCCATTAATCTTTTACTAGAGAGTAAAGCTCTAATGGATAGACCTATCTTATCCTTCACAAGCGCTTGGGCATTGTATCCGTTTTCCAACATTAATGCCGACAGGTCATTGTTGTTGAAATTGCCATAATATTCCTTATCGATAATCTCCTTAACATCAAAAATTATCTGATATTCTTGTTTGCTTGCTTGAAAAGGGTTTTGCCAATACCATTGTTTGGAAGAAATATCAATGATTTCAGAAGTGTTCTCTGAAAACACCGTGTTGGATAAATATCTTTTGCACTCCTCACATTCGTTGAAGTTTATATATCCCAACGAAATCAAATGTTTGAAGAGCACCCGTACTTCTTTCTTTTCAAAAATGGTCTTGTTCGGGAATTCTATTTTTCTGACCACGAAATCATCCGAAAAGAATTTAACGTACTGTCCTTTCTCTAGGTAGATGGCCTTATCTTCCCAGTCTGTATAGTTTTTAAAATCGACCTCAATGGTCCCTGAACCAGAAATAATATGAAGTAGGGTATACTTGTTTATAAAGTACACCTTGTTTATTTCGGGAAGTAACTTCTCTACCACTTTGGCTTTTGGTTATTGCCAAAGTCAGTCGGAAATATTGGTGTTTACTAACAGTTTAGGTTTTACCGCCCACTACAATAACAAACTCACCTTTAGGTGGTTTAGCGTTAAAATGTTCCAAGACCTCAGCCACAGTTCCTCTTACTGTTTCTTCGTACATCTTGGTCAATTCGCGGGAAACGGAAACAGGTCTATCCGCTCCAAAATACTCGACAAATTGAGTCAAGGTTTTGACTAATTTATGTGGAGATTCGTAAAAAACCAATGTGCGTGTTTCTTCAGCAAGTTGTTGCAATCGTGTTTGACGGCCTTTTTTAATAGGAAGAAATCCCTCGAAAACAAATCGGTCATTTGGGAGTCCACTGTTCACCAGGGCAGGTACAAAAGCCGTGGCTCCTGGCAAACATTCCACCTCGATGTTATTTTGAACGCAGGCACGGGTCAATAAAAATCCTGGATCTGAAATTGCTGGGGTTCCAGCATCTGAAATCAAGGCCAACGCAGCCCCTCCTTTCAATTTTTGCACTATAGCATCAAGCTGTTTATGCTCATTGTGCATGTGGTGACTTTGCAAAGGGGTTGCAATGTCAAAATGCTTGAGCAGTTTTCCACTGGTCCGGGTATCTTCAGCCAAAATCAAGTCAACCTCCTTTAAAACCTTGATGGCTCGTAAGGTGATATCCTCTAAATTTCCAATTGGTGTTGGAACCAAATACAGCTTTCCCATAGGCCAAAGTTACGGCCTTACTTGCTTTCCCGTAAAATAAGAAATCAAAACAAAAACAAACATCAAAACGGCCCCCATATGTTGACCATCGCTTATCATGTAATGTGCAAAAAAAGCCAGTATAGCATTAAAGAAAAAACCAGCATAAGCCCATTCTTTCAACCATTTGGAGAAGTTACCCCATATGGCCAATAATCCCAAGATTTTAGCTATTGCAAGTGGATAAATAATATAAGTCGGGTATCCCATGGCTTCAAAGAAACCTACAATAGTCTCGTGATTGAAAAAGTAATTATAAACGGAAAAGAACATAATAGCCGTCAAAAGTGCTGTTGACAGCCAATAACCTATCTTTTTAATTTTCATGTTGATGGTATTAGGATGAATGCTCCTAAAAATATAAAAAGTAAATGGAAAAGTGTCTATGCAAATCTGCGTTCGACCAAAGCAACAAGCCTAGCTTCATAATCTTCTTTACCCTCCCAATTGTTATATTCGGGCTTAACCATATTGTTAATGAACGATATAGAACGCTCTTCGGTGTCAATGGTATTCAGTTGGGACAGCACTCTGTTATAGTCGTTCATATTATCATCAAACAGGTGTTTTACAAAAGCCAGTTTATCGTTGAGTCCAACTTGGAGGTCACGAACAAGTGTATCGTTCAAGGATTTTGATTTTGCATTTTCTGTTGGAGAAAGAATTTCCTTTTCATTCTTCATAGTATCCGGTTTGGCTACAAACTCGGTAAAAACTTGCTCCAAAGCAGCTTCGGTGGGCATTTCAGAGACCATGTCTTTTATAGTGTCCATTCCCGGGGTAATTAAATCATCCTCGTCTTCATGTGGGTTGCTTTCCGGTACTGCAATATTCCCGCTCAAAACAGCATTCGCCATTTTTTCAAACCTTGAAGCAATCACATTTTTAGACACATCAACCTCTATATCACTTAACTTTTCATCTATAAACTTCAGTACGGCCAACTTCTCATAAATACCTTTGGCCTTATCGTACAATTCAGTCAACTCTTTATCTTCTCGCGCGGTTATAACATCCGTGGATAATTTTATCAACTCTTCCCTTAACTTCCTTATCATCGCTATTAGTCTTTACTATAAAAATAAAATCATTTTAAATATGCCACTACGAACAAAAGGTTAAATTTTAATCCAAAATTGGGGCATATTTTTTTAGTAGTTTTGTGCTTTCCCATAATAAAAACGAAAAAACCACACAATTTCGTTTAAAAGTACATTATGTTTCTCGAAAACACAGTAAACCCTAAGGAACAATTTGGATGGATAGAAGTTATCTGCGGTTCCATGTTCTCTGGAAAGACTGAGGAACTTATTCGAAGATTGAAGCGCGCACAATTTGCCAAACAAAAAGTGGAAATCTTTAAACCTATAGTTGACACACGATATAATGAGGAAATGGTGGTTTCCCATGATGCAAATGAAATTCGTTCCACTCCTGTTCCGGCCGCAGCAAATATCCGATTATTGGCTGACGACTGCGACGTGGTAGGTATTGATGAAGCCCAATTTTTTGATGATGAAATCGTAACGGTTTGCAATGACCTCGCCAACAAAGGTGTAAGGGTGGTGGTCGCCGGACTGGACATGGATTTTAAGGGAAATCCTTTTGGACCGATGCCTGCGTTGATGGCAACAGCCGAATATGTAACCAAAGTACATGCCGTTTGCACCCGCACCGGAAATTTGGCAAACTATAGTTTTAGAAAGTCTAAGGATGATAAACTAGTTCTCCTTGGCGAAACTGGGGAATACGAACCTTTGAGCAGGGCAGCTTTCTATAAGGCCATGTTAAGGGAAAAGGTAAGTCAGATGGATGTGGAAGCTGAAGAAGTTGAAGCAAAAAAGAAAACCGCCAATGGATAAAGTCGGTGAAACTACCCTTCAAATAGATCTGACCGCTTTAGAACACAACTACAGATTTTTAAGGTCGAAATTAACTTCCAATACCAAATTTTTGGCCGTTGTAAAGGCTTTTGCCTATGGAAGTGATATGATTACCGTTGCCAAAAAAATGGAAAGTCTCGGTGCTGATTATTTGGCGGTTGCCTATGTCAAAGAAGGTGTCTTACTGCGAAAAGCTGGCATAAAACTGCCCATCTTGGTGCTTCATCCCCAATCAATCAACTTTAATGAACTTATAGAAAACAATCTGGAACCAAGTTTGTACTCCGCTCATGTGCTCAAGCGCTTTTTGGAAGTGGCTGCTTCCCAAAAGCTAAAAGACTATCCGGTTCACATTAAGTTCAATACTGGCTTGAACAGGCTTGGATTTTGGGAGAATGATGTAGACTACATCATAAAGCAGTTACAAGGACGAAATGAATTGAAGGTTCTTTCAATTTTCTCCCATTTGGCCGCTTCTGAAGATTCTAATGAAAAAGAATTCAGCGAGACTCAAATCGAAACCTTCAAAAAGATAAGCGAGGATATCAACCAAAAATTGGGCTATGCTCCGTTTCGGCATATGCTGAACACCTCCGGAATTATCAATTATCCTGAAGCTCAATTCGAAATGGTACGCAGTGGAATAGGCTTATACGGTTACGGTAATGATACTAAAGTAGATGCCCAACTTAAACCGGTAGCCACGCTCAAGACCATCATTTCCCAAATGCACAAAATCGAGCCCAATGAAAGCGTGGGCTATAATCGGGCATATAAGTCCGAAGGATATCGAACTACAGCTACGCTACCCTTAGGTCATGCCGATGGTATCGGTCGACATTATGGAAATCAAAAAACCTATGTGTCCGTGAATGGGAAAAAAGCTCCAATAATTGGAAATGTCTGTATGGATATGATTATGATCGACACTACCGGAATCGATTGTAAAGAGGGAGATGAAGTCATTGTTTTCGGCGGCAACTGCTCTGCAGAAGATTTTGCTTCTTCTGCTAATACCATCTCCTATGAAATTCTCACCGCCATTTCACCCCGGGTAACTAGAGTGGTAATCCAGTGATTTTTGGGTGTCCCGATTGAAAAAAACCCTTTTTTTGGTTAAATTGTAAGCATATTAACCAGTTAAACTATATAAAATGCTTAAAGAGTTCAAAGATTTTGCAATGAAGGGGAACCTAGTGGATATTGCCGTAGGTTTCGTTATGGGTGCTGCCTTCAACAAGGTGGTTGCCTCCTTTACAGGTGGAATTGTATCCCCCTTGATTGGTCTTATTTTCAATGCAGATTTCAAAGATTTAAAATATACAATTACTGAAGGAACCATGAATGATGCAGGAGAAAAAGTAGGAGAAGTTGCCGTTATGTATGGTGAATTCTTAACTAATGTTATTGATTTCATTATTGTAGCATTTGTAATGTTCATGATTGTAAAAGGAGTGAACAAAATGAAAAAGAAAGAAGAGCCGGCTCCAGAAGCTCCAAAAGGTCCTACTACAGAGGAATTGCTGACTGAAATCAGAGATGCCTTGAAAAAATAAAAATCGTTTGCCCATAAGGGTGACCGCTACATCACAGTAGTACTCATAAAAACCGTCAGTTTGTATCGCTAACAAGCTGACGGTTGTTTTATTTATAACATTTTGTTAATTTATGATTATAGTGTAATAAAATGCTTGCTTAAACGCTATTCTACAGTAACTTTGTTCTCTCAAAAAAGAAAATATACAAATGAAAGTAGCGGTTGTAGGGGCCACTGGAATGGTTGGCGAAGTGATGTTAAAGGTATTGGCAGAGCGTAATTTTCCAATTACCGAGTTATTGTTGGTAGCTTCTGAACGTTCGGTTGGCAAAAAACTGACCTATAAAGGTGAAACATTTACCGTAATCGGACTTGACGATGCTATTACCGCGCAGCCTGATATAGCCATTTTCTCCGCTGGCGGAGGAACCTCTTTGGAGTGGGCTCCTAAATTTGCCCAGGTGGGTTCAACAGTAATTGATAATTCATCCGCTTGGCGTATGGATCCGACCAAAAAATTGGTGGTTCCAGAAATCAATGCACACGAATTGACCACTGAAGATAAAATTATCGCAAATCCCAATTGCTCCACCATTCAAATGGTAATGGCTCTCGACCCATTGCATAAAAAATACCAGATGAAGCGTGTAGTGGTTTCTACCTATCAATCTGTTTCTGGAACAGGGGTTAAAGCCGTGCAACAATTGGAAAATGAGATTGCCGGTATAGAAGGTGAAATGGCATACCCTTATCCTATTGGCCGAAATGCCTTGCCGCACTGCGATGTATTTATGGAAAACGGATACACAAAAGAAGAAATGAAACTGGCTCGCGAGCCACAAAAGATATTGAACGACCGAACTTTTTCCGTTTCAGCAACCGCTGTAAGAATTCCAACCGCTGGTGGCCATTCAGAATCAGTGAATGTTGAATTCCATAATGATTTCGACCTGGATGAAGTGCGAAAATTATTGAGTGAAACTCCAGGGGTTACTGTTCAAGATAACCCAGACACCAATACGTATCCCATGCCTATTTATGCGCATGACAAAGATGATGTTTTTGTGGGCCGTATCCGTCGTGATGAAACCCAACCCAACACTTTGAACATGTGGGTGGTCTCCGACAATCTTAGAAAAGGAGCTGCAACCAATGCTGTTCAGATAGCGGAATATTTGGTGGAGAACAGTTTGGTTTCTTCCACGTCAGAAGCCATTTCATAGAAAACGCGAAACATTAGCTACTCTTTACATTACCAAAAATTTATTTATGGTATTTTTATCAGAATCAATCTGAAAAAATGCGAAAAATAAGTCTAATTGCTGTTGTAGCCATATTGGCTGCCTGCGAAACCACAACAAAAAGAGAGCCCATTTCCGTGAACTATCCCACTACCCAAAAAGTTGATACGGTTGACACCTATTTTGGAACCGAAGTCAAAGACCCTTATAGATGGTTGGAAGATGACCGAAGCCCCGAAACAGAGGCTTGGGTCAAAGAACAAAATGCAGTAACCTTTGGTTACTTAGATCAGATTCCTTTTCGAGAAGATTTAAAGAACCGTTTGGAAAAACTATGGAATTATGAAAAATTAGGTTCACCTTTTAAAGAAGGAGACTACACTTATTTCTATAAAAATGATGGTCTGCAGAACCAATATGTGGTCTACAGAAAAAAAGAAGATGGTGAAGAAGAAGTGTTCTTGGACCCTAATACTTTTTCTGAAGATGGAACCACTTCCTTAATGTCATTGAACTTTACAAAGGACGGTTCAAAAGCAGCTTATCTTATTTCTGAAGGGGGAAGTGACTGGCGCAAGGGAATTGTTATCGACGCCGAATCTCGTGAGGTTGTTGAAGATACTTTGGTAGATATTAAATTCAGCGGTATTTCATGGAAGGGTAATGAAGGTTTCTTTTATTCCAGTTATGATAAACCAAAAGGAAGTGAGCTTTCAGCCAAAACCGATCAGCACAAATTGTATTATCATAAACTGGGAACACCTCAGGCCGAGGATAAAATCATTTTTGGAGGTATCCCGGAAGAAAAACACCGCTATGTTGGAGGATCTGTATCCGAAGATGAAAAATACTTGTTCATAACAGCATCGACATCTACATCAGGAAACAAATTGTTTTTGATGGATTTGACCCAACCTGATAGTGGTCTAGTCACAGTTTTGGATCATACCGATTCGGATACTTATGTTATTGAAAATGTAGGTTCCAAGCTTTATCTGGTTACCAATATGGAGGCCCCAAACAAAAAAATTGTTGTTACCGATGCAGCTACTCCTACTTCGGAGAACTGGACCGATTTCATTCCAGAAACTGAGCATGTGCTTACCACCGGAACTGGAGGCGGTTACTTTTTTGCGGAATATATGGTAGATGCCATTTCGAAGGTGCTTCAGTATGATTATGATGGCAAGTTAATCCGCGAAGTTGAGCTTCCAGGAGTTGGCAGCGCCAATGGTTTTGGAGGCAAAAAAGATGAAAAGGAATTCTATTTTTCATTTACCAATTACAATACACCAAGTTCTTCCTATAAATACAATGTGGAAAACGGGGCATATGAACAATACTGGAAGCCTGAAATCGATTTCAATCCTGAAGACTACGAATCCGAGCAGGTTTTTTATACTTCTAAAGATGGAACCAAAGTCCCCATGATCATCACCTATAAAAAAGGAGTGGAACTCAATGGTAAAAATCCAACTATCTTATACGGGTATGGTGGTTTCAATATCAGTTTGACACCCTACTTTAGTATCGTAAATGCCGTATGGATGGAACAAGGAGGCGTCTATGCTGTACCTAATCTTCGAGGTGGTGGAGAATATGGTAAAAAATGGCATATCGCCGGGACCAAGCAACAAAAGCAAAATGTTTTTGATGATTTTATAGCCGCTGCTGAGTACCTTATTGAAAACAAGTATACGTCCAAGGAATATTTAGCCATCCGCGGAGGCTCAAATGGCGGACTTTTGGTAGGGGCAACCATGACCCAAAGACCCGACTTGATGCAGGTTGCACTACCTGCTGTGGGTGTTTTGGATATGCTTCGTTACCATACCTTCACCGCAGGTGCCGGATGGGCGTATGATTATGGGACTTCAGAAGAAAGTAAGGATATGTTCAATTACCTCAAAGGATATTCCCCTCTCCACAATATTAAAACCGGAACGCCTTATCCAGCCACATTGGTTACAACCGGCGACCATGATGATCGTGTAGTTCCAGCACATAGTTTTAAGTTTGCTGCAGAACTTCAGGAAAAGCAAGCTGGGGATAATCCAACATTGATCCGAATTGAGACCAATGCAGGACATGGAGCAGGTACACCTGTCAGCAAAACGATCGAGCAATATGCCGATATTTTTGGCTTTACCTTTTTTAATATGGGATATGACAAGCTGCCCAACCAAGCAGTATTAAAAGAATTCAAGGATTGAGGATACTTCAATCGGTCTAAAATCCGTTTCAATAGAAGCGGATTTTTATTTTTGCCGACAATATGCTTAAAGTTCATATCGATTCTTTCGCCTACGATTCCAAAATCATCTTAAAGGGTATTTCTTTTGAGGTGAACAAGGGAGACCATGTAGCTTTAATGGGTGAAAGTGGCTCTGGAAAGAGTACCTTATTAAAAATCATTTATGGCCTATTGCATATAGAAAGCGGTTCTATCTTTTGGGGTGATAAGCAAATTCTAGGGCCCAATTTCAATTTGATTCCCGGTGAAGCTTACATGAAATATCTTTCTCAGGATTTTGACCTGATGCCATTCACCACCGCTGAAGAGAATATTGGGCAACATCTTTCGGTATTTGAAAGAGAAAACCATTCAGAGCGTATTAATGAGCTTTTGGAGCTCATTGAACTACAGGATTATGCCAAAACAAAGGTCAAAAATCTAAGTGGTGGACAACAACAACGTGTTGCCTTGGCCAGGGTACTCGCACAGGAACCTGAGCTCCTTCTCTTGGACGAACCCTTTGGACATATTGACAATTTTAAGCGTACTTCCCTTCGAAGAAACTTATTTCAATATCTAAAAGAAAAAGGAATTACGGTACTTACTGCCAGCCATGACCCAAACGATGTTTTGCCATATGCCGATCGAACAGTTATTTTGGAAAATGGTGAGATAATAGCAGACCAAAAAACCAAAAAGCTCTATAAAAACCCTCCTAATTATTATACGGCATCCTTGTTTGGTGAAGTGAATGAAGTTCCCATCAAATTATTGAAGTCCTATGCTGCCATTAATAAATCCGTTTTGGTTTATCCGCACGAATTTCAGCTTTCCGATAGTTCAGGCTTGGAGGTTTTGGTAAAAACTTCCTTCTTCAAAGGAAGTCATTATCTTAACGAAGCCACCGCAGAAGATGACACCGTATTGTACTTTGTTACTTCCAAAAAGCTAAAGCTGGGTGACACTGTTTTTCTTAATGTATCTTTGGATACCATCAATGCCCGTCTTCAAGTTGAACAAAGAACAGATTCTTAAGGAACTCCGATTTAAGGCCATCCGAAGTAGTGGTGCAGGCGGACAGCATGTAAATAAAGTGTCCTCAAAGGTAGAGTTGTCATTTGCTGCGGAGCTATCCGAAGGTCTTACCTATACTGAAAAGGAGCGATTGCTTTCAAAATTGGGCAATCGACTCAATAAAGAAGGGGTGCTGATCTTACAATGTGATGAGGCAAGAAGTCAGCATAAGAACAAGCAAATTGTAATCAAGCGTTTTTTCGAATTGTTGAAGACGGCTTTGCGGGTTCCCAAAGCTAGGAAGCGCACCAAGCCTTCAAAATCTTCCATTGAAAAGCGATTAAAGTCCAAAAAGAAAGCTGCCGAAAAGAAAGCGGGTCGTAAAAAACCGGATTGGGATTGATCGCTGTCAAATAAAAAATATGGTTGCACTTATCGGTTTGTATATGGTTTGTTGCGTATTTGAAACACCTAATTTGGCAAATACAGACCGAATAGAAAATCCACGAGGATTTTCGTAAGTAAGCCATAACTAAGCAATAAATTATATACGGTGTTACCTAAAGTAAAACCTTACAATTAATCACTCAGATAAAAGGTTTTAATTATAACTTGAATGGCTGAACCATCACCGAAATCTGATTTGGTTCTGATTTGTAAGTTATTACCATTTATGGTTTTTTTCCATCTCAAGGACATTATTGTCCACCATTGCCATCCATAGTAAGTTTGTGTAATTTTGATTTTACCGCTACCAAATGAATTTAATGCACGTGCAAATATTATACTATGCTTTCCAGTTCCTTTTGCTCCATTTGCAGTAGCCACAATTTCAAGAAGTACAATCCCAGATAAATCAGATTTAATACTATGCCATCTGCCGTCAGCAGGAAACGATATAGTTTCTTGGGTATCTTTTTCAGCATTAATGTCGTTTTGGAATTTTTTCAATGACAACAGGGGATGATTAATGTTTTTAGTAATCGAATTTAGAATAAGAATGAATACTAGCAACACTAATAAAAGAATCACTATTATTATTAAGTGATAATTTATATCATACATTTTGATTTATTTTAGGTAACGGTTAAGATATCGTTCGTTTTAATGAGCTATATCGACCGATAAGTGAAGTTCGGGATTTTTGAATAAAGATTCAAGTGCCAAATGATATCTGCAGATTGCGGATTGACGAAAACAATCAATAGATAATGAGCTGTTCTCCATTTCCTTCGGAAAGTTCTGAATAACATTTGAGAATGAAATAGATAAAAAATCATTGTACTTCAAGAACCTCAATTTCTTTACCTTTAAAAACAATTTTATCTCCCTTCTGCTTTCCCAATAATAATTGGGCTATTGGTGCTCCGGGCGAAATGCAAAAAATACTGGTTCCTCCATTTGTGTACACTCCAGTAGAAACCGCAATGAAATAATCTGCTCCTGAGGTTTTAACAAGACTTCCCAATACAATTTTTGAAGACTCTTTGGCAATATCTACCTTTTGAAGAATGGCTTTTGTCTTATCCAATTCTACAAGTTGGTTTCCCAATTTCTCCTGTTCCAATTGAACCATGGCACGGCCAGTTTCATGCTTATCGCCAGCACTACTCTTGGTTTCGGAACCGAGGGATTCTTGTAGCTCAGTGCTTCTTTTTTTTAGTCGCGTTGTTTTTTCATCAACACTAGCCCAACAGAATTCTAAAAGTTTTTCTTTGATGCCTACCACTTCGTTTAGTTGAAAGTCAATCTAAAAACTGTTTCTCGATTTGGAATAGAGTGAACTTTTAAATTTCCCCCATGCATTTGCATGACCCTTTTGGAAAGGCTTAGGCCAATCCCTGTGCCTTCTTTTTTTGTCGTGAAAAAAGGAACAAAAATCTCGTCCATTAATTCAGGAGAAATTCCAGGTCCATTGTCCCTAACTTCAATATACTTTATTCCCTCCTCATCTGTCCCAGCAATCATGCGTACCTGCCCATTTTCTGTCTCATTTACAGACTGAATTGCATTTTTCCCAAGATTGATCAATACCTGGGTTATCTGCTTTTCATCAACAAAAAACTCAAGGTCGTTTGGAAAACAGGTCACAGAGAATTTTGTTTCAGCATTTAGTCGAGCTGACATCAATACGTCTATCTTCTCTAACAGTCCAACACCATCAATAATGGTTCGGTTCGGTTCAGGAACGTTCAATAGGCTTCGGTACGATTGTACAAAATCCATTAAGTCTCCCCCTTGCTCCTTAATAACTTCAAGTCCTTTCAGGGTGTTTTTAATCTGGCTTTCACCCAATTTTTCCATCGGAACTATCTCCCCATTATTCCGATAATATTTGATAATAGAGTCCGAAATTGAGGCTATAGGAGTTATCGTATTCATAATTTCATGGGTCAGAACACGTATCAATCTCACCCATGATTCTGTTTCTTTTTCATCCAGTTCTTGATGAATATCCTGCACTACAACAAGGAGTAATGATTTTCCATCCAAGGTTAGTGGTGTAGATTTCAATGCTAATTGAATCTGTTCGCGTTCATTGGTCAATTGGAAAAGCTTTCGCTCAAAGGGTTGAAAAGATTTAAAGACCTCATATAGCTTTTCATCTACCTGGGATAGTTGTTTTATATGATTCAAAGGGGTGTAGTTCAATAATTTTTCCAGTGTTGGGTTAGCAAAAAGAATATGTCCCTTATCATTAAAAGTCATTATTCCGATACTGGCCTGCTTTAAAATTTCCTGATAATATTGCTCCTTTATTTGCAACTGCAAATGCACTTCTTGAATTAAATCATTTACCCGGTTAAGACTTTTATTGAGCTCCTTAAACGATTCAATGGATACCCGTTCTGGAAATCGAAGTGTGAAATCCTCATTTCGAATGGCATCGAAAAAATAGGCAATCTTGCGATTGGTGCTATTAATGAACTTAATTAGATAGTATACTTGTGCCCCAAGAAAAAAGGTAGAGAAGACTAAGGTAAAATACCATTTCCAAACTATGGAAAAGGCCAGTGCAATTGCCGTTAGAGCAATCAAAAACACCCTGAAGATTACCTTAAAGTAAAAATTTCTACTGGCCATTTATTTATTCTTTTTCTTCAATTTATTATAAAGTGTCTGTCGGGAAACTCCCAGTTGTTCGGCTGCCGCACTATAGTTGCCATCATGCAAGTCCAAAGCCTTTGAAATCATTTGCTGTTCCATTTCGTCCAAGGTTGCCGGGCCGTGCTCAAAAGATTGTGAAGGCTTGCTATGCAATAAAAAATCAGAAGGTTTTAACACGTTTCCTTCAGAAAGGATTACGGCTCTCTCCATAGTATGTTGCAATTCCCGCACATTCCCGGGCCATAAATACTCCATAAGTTTTTCCTGGGCCAAATTATTGATACGCAATCCTGGTTTGTCATATTTATTCGCAAATCGTTTAAGGAAAAAATCAGCCAAAATAAGGATGTCACCATCTCGATCGCGTAACGGTGGAACTTCGATATGAATGGTGTTGATTCTATACAATAAATCTTCCCTGAAAAGTCCATCGACTACCATTTGCTCCAAATTACAATTGGTAGCACATATCAATCGAATATCCACTTTTACGGGTTTATTTGAGCCCACTCTTGTCACAGATTTATTCTGAATTGCAGATAATAATTTGGCCTGCGTTTGTAAGGACAGGTTCCCCATTTCATCCAAAAACAAGGACCCTTGATTTGCTGCTTCAAACTTGCCTGCACGATCTTCCTTGGCATCAGTAAAAGACCCTTTGATATGTCCGAAGAGTTCACTTTCAAATAAATTTTCGGCTATGGAGCCCATATCTACCCCAATAAAGACCTCATCCTTTCGTGATGACAAGCGATGTAATTCTCTTGCTATCAACTCTTTTCCCGTACCATTTTCACCGGTAATTAGAACATTAACATCTGTTTTTGCCACTTTTCTGGTAAGGTTTAGCACTGATGTCAAAGCCTTGGAGTTTCCAATGATAAAATTCTTATCGTCATTTATCACTTGTTTTAGATGGCTTTCCTTCTTTTTAAGCTTGTGAATTTCCTCTTTAGATTTCCGGTATTCATAAGCTGATTTAACCGTGGTCAGCAGACGCTCATTGTTCCAAGGTTTTAAAATGAAATCGGACGCACCCTGTTTTAACGCTGTGACCGCAAGATCTACCGCTCCATAGGCCGTCATCATGATTACCGAGGTGTTGGGAGATTTTTTCTTTATCTCATTCAACCAAAAAAGGCCTTCATTTCCAGTATTCACCCCTGCGGAAAAATTCATGTCCAACAGCACGATGTCAATTTCATTTAGATTCGGAAAAGAGGAAATCTGATTTGGGTTAAATATGGTTTGAACACTATTATACTCAAACTGCAACAGGATTTCCAATGCGCTAAGGACACTTTTATTATCATCTACCACTAAAATGTTGGCGTTAGTCATGGGGTTTCAAGTCTTATGAGTCCTAAAACTACAAATTGCTATATTATCCTTTTCAATAGTGTAAAAAAATTGGACAAATTTTGTATAAATATTTTACACTCGAATTTGGATTGTTGATTCAAAAGGGACGCAACAAATTGTTTTTCAATTATTTAACAATTTGGCATGACAATGGTAAATAGTTTGGCACAGCATAAAAACCATGACGTTAAAAACATATATAACAGCATTTATTTTTCTACTATCCATTACCGGATTTTCCCAAAAGGTTTGGACATTGGATGAATGTGTTGCTTATGCAATTGAACATAACTTGCAAGTAAAAAATACATCCTATGCCAATGACGCCGGTAGAGAAACCTATAGGCAATCCATAAGGGATTTGTTGCCCAGAGTAAATGGGTATACCGATTATAGGATACAATTTGGACGGTCAGAAGATCCCAATACCAACGATTTTGTAAATACCGAATTCTTTAGAAACAACTATTCACTGGGAACCAACCTGGATGTATTTCAAGGTTTTCAAAAATTGAACGCCATTAAAGCTTCAAAGTTCATTTATAAAGCTACCCAAGAAGATGTATTACAGGAAAAGTTTCTGCTAGCGTTCCGGGTTATGAGTGCTTTTTATGATATTAAGTTTTACGAGGGTTTAGTGGCAAACTCATTAGAGCAGCAAGAAATTTCGCAATCCAACTATGACTTGGTACAAAAACAAGTGGAATTGGGTATGATGGCCGGTGCAGATTTGTATGAAGCAGAATCCAATCTTTTGGGAGATAAACTTTTGGTGACTCAAAACAAAAATTTGCTTGCCATCGCTAAGCTTACTTTACTTCAGGAAATGAACCTGAACGAAGAAAATGATATTGATCTGCAACCGAGTCTGGATGATGCAGAAGAACTCAGCAACCAAGAAGTAGGTCTAGATTCTTTATATAATGTGGCGCGAGGTTTTGTACCCTTAGTAAAGTCACAGGAGTTTCGTATGAATGCTGCAAAAAAACAACTGCATTCCATTCGGGGAGGTCTTTATCCATCCCTTGCGTTAATTGCTGGAATAGGAACCAGTTATTTTGAAACCAATGTGGACGACAATGGAAATCTTATTCCCTTTAGAACACAATTCAAGGATAACACTTCAAAGTTTGTAGGTGCTGAGCTTAATATTCCTATCAGCAATGGCTGGTCCAATCGATCACGAGTAAAGCAGCAAAAAATTGCCTATTTACAGGCAAAAAACAATCTGGAAATTCAGGAGCAAGAGCTCTTTCAACTCTTACAGCAATTGGTACAAACAAATCGTGCATTAACTGATGAATTTGAGCAAAGCAAAAAGAGAGTGCAAGCGCAGGAATTGGCATTTGCCATCGCCCAAAAACGATATGAAAAGGGATTGATCAATGCCTTGGACCTTTTCCAGGCAAAGAATTTGTTCGGCGTTGCACAAAACGAGAACTTACAGGTGGGCCTTAGGCTTAAAGTGAACAAAAGCACCATTGATTTTTACAATGGACTGCCCATTTTTAACATCAACTAAAAAGAACCATGGATATACAATTAGAAAAGAAGAAAGGACTTAAACCAAAACATTACGGCTATATAGCTTTGGGTTTATTGGCCTTGTTCACCGGGTATAAGCTCATCTTCGCAAGCTCAATTTCTACCTATAGAACGGAGAAAGAACGCCTTTCCATCTCGCAGGTGACCGAAGGTAAGTTTGACGACTATATTACCATTAATGGTAATGTCGCTCCCATAGCAACCATTTATATGGATGCTTACGAAGGTGGTAGGGTCTCTGAAAAACTGATTGAAGAAGGCACCATGGTAAAAAAAGGTGATATCATCCTTAAGCTGGAAAACATGGGGCTATATGAGCAAATCTTAGCAAGCGAAAGTAACCTTGCTTTAAAACAAAATGATCTTCGCTCCACTAGACTCACTTTCGATTCTAGACAAGTTGAAGGACGGAGATCTTTGGCAACTGCCGAATATGACCTTCAACGCTTAAAACGAAACTACGAACAGAACGAAGCTTTGTACCAGGAGGAACTTGTATCCAAAGAGGAATATCTTTTGTCCAAAGAAAATTATGAGCTTTCCAAAAAACAACATGAGATTGTTAAGCTCCAGACTGAACAAGATAGCGAAATGAGGAAAACCTCATTGGCTGGGCTTGACACTGACCTCACCCGAATGAAAAAAACCTTGTCCATGGTATATGAGCGCTTAGATCATCTAAATGTGCGAGCTCCCGCCGACGGACAGTTAGGTTTTTTGGATGCAGAAATTGGGCAGAACATTTCACAAGGTGAACGCATCGGTCAAATAAATGTCCTTACCGACTTCAAAATTGAAGCAGAAATAGATGAACATTATATTGATCGTGTAAAAAGAGAGCTTTCAGCAACCTTAGAACGAAATGAGAAAGAGTATGGGTTACGATTGCGAAAGGTTTATCCCGAAGTGCGTAGCGGTAGGTTTAAGGTTGACTTAGTTTTTACCGGTGAAAAACCCGAAACTATTCGAGCTGGTCAGAGCTACAATATACGATTACAGCTGGGCGCGTCAAGTGATGCTCTTTTATTGCCAAAAGGTGGTTTTTTCCAAAGCACCGGCGGGCAATGGGTTTTCGTAGTTGGAACTGATGGTAATGAAGCGCTAAAAAGAAACATCAGAATCGGGAAACAAAACTCTAGATACTTTGAAGTTTTGGAAGGGCTACAACCAGGTGAAACTGTAATTACCAGCAATTACGACAGTTTTGGAACAGCAGAAAGAATAGTATTAAAATAAAAGACTGTCACAGAATGCACAGTCCAGATGTCTTTAAATATATAAATCAAACAGGATAACAATCAGAAAATGCTACAGATAAAGCAACTTAAAAAAAGTTTTAGAACCGAGGAAGTAGAAACTCTGGCACTTAATGGTGTAAACCTTAATGTTGCCGAAGGAGAATTTGTGGCTATTATGGGGCCTTCCGGATGTGGAAAATCTACATTGTTGAATATTATAGGTATGCTCGACAACCCTACAGAAGGAAGCTATCAATTTGCCAGCCATGAAGTCAGCGGACTTAAAGAAAGTCAGCGCACACAACTGCGAAAAGGAAACTTGGGCTTTGTTTTCCAAAGTTTTAATCTCATCGATGAACTTACCGTTTACGAAAATGTAGAGCTACCATTGATCTACCTAAAGATGAGCAAGTCTGAACGAAAAGAAAAAGTCCAAGCGGTTTTGGAACGTATGAAAATAGCACATCGCGAAAAGCATTTTCCGCAACAACTGTCAGGTGGCCAGCAACAGCGTGTGGCCATATCAAGAGCGGTCGTAACTAATCCCAAACTGATTCTTGCGGATGAGCCGACGGGTAATTTGGATTCCAAAAACGGAATAGAAGTCATGAATCTACTTACCGAACTGAACCAAGAAGGAACCACTATTGTAATGGTTACCCACTCTGACAGGGATTCGCACTATGCACATAGAGTAGTGAACCTATTTGATGGTCAAATAGTAACTGAAAGTAAGAATCGGGAGATAGGCGCCATGGTATAATCGAGTTTATTCATCAATCACAATCAAAAAAACGCAGCCATGTTTAGGAATTATATCAGAATTGCTTGGAGAAACCTTTTAAAAAGGAAGGTGTTTACTGCCATTAATATTTTAGGCTTGGCCATAGGCTTTGGCAGTAGTGTTCTCATCTATTTGTTCTTAAGCTATCACCTTTCTTTCGATAATTTCCATACAAATTCTGATAGAATCTACAGAATGGTAACGGAGGAACACCGGGATTTAGTTGAATATGAAGCCAGTGTTCCTCCTGCATTTGCCAAAACTTTTCGGGAAGATTACCAATACGCTGAAAAAGTTGCGAAAATTGTAACGCAGCACGGGTTCGTATTGCATTCCAAAAAAAATGGCTCTGTCGACAAGTTTAAAGAAAATGTGGCCTTTGTTGAAGATAATTTCTTCCAAATCTTCAATTATCCTTTATTAGATGGCAGCAACAAAGTATCCTTATCTGCACCCAATACGGCAATCATTACGGAAGACCTTGCGCAAAAAATGTATGGTAAAACGGAAGTGGTTGGGGAAAGTTTTGTTTTGGAAAACGACAAGACAATCCAGATAACCGGAGTTTTGAAAAATCTTCCGAAAACCACTTTCCTGGAAACGGAAGTCTTCGTCTCTTTTAAAAATCTAGAAGACTTTTTTGAATTCGCCGCCAAGGAAAGTTGGAATGGGATTACTTCCAACCTACAATGCTTTGCATTGTTAAAACCAAACCAAAATATTGGTCATATTGAAACTGCGCTTGCAGAACTTCCAAAAAAACACCGAGCAAAAAATAAGAACAAGCATGTCTATAGACTTCAGGCCTTATCAGCGATGCATTATGATCCACGTTATGGCGGGCTTGACCCGGTTTTACTATGGGTTTTTGGAATCATTGGACTCTTTCTCATCGTTATAGCCTGTATTAATTTTATCAATATTTCAACCGCACAAGCTTTTTATAGATCCAAGGAAATTGGGGTTCGAAAGGTGTTGGGAAGCTTTAAACAACATTTGTTTTGGCAATTTTTGTCGGAAACATTTGTCATCAGCCTTTTTGCAATTCTTATTGGCGTTGGTCTTGCAGTTCTATTTCTCCCCTCTTTCAACGATCTCTTTCAGATAGAGTTGTCCGCATATCATTTATTGAACATACGATTCTTTACATTCCTGATTTTGGTCTTAGGTATGGTTTCCTTTTTATCTGGAAGTTATCCTGGGATATTGATGTCACGAATTGTTCCCGTATTGGCCCTAAAAGGAAAACTAAGTCATAATGATACCGGAGGCAACACCACACGAAAAATATTGGTTGTTGCTCAATTTGCAATTTCTATTACCCTTATAGCCGCAACTTTAATCATATCAAGACAGATTGATTATGCGGTAAATACAGACCTAGGTTTTAACAAGGAATCTATTGTAATGGTAGATATCCCAGAGAATATAGAGCCCGTACAATTACAAGGGCTTAAAGACCGATTTAACCAAATTCCGGGAGTGCAAAACACCACTGCCTGTCTGAGCAGTCCTGGGGGGGCGGAAAGCCGCTGGGGCACTAATATAAAATATCACAACAAGCCAGAAGATGAAGAATTCAATATTCAAATTAAAGCTGGGGATATCGATTTTATCAAAACATTTGATATTTCCTTGATTGCGGGGAGAAACTTTTTTAAGAGTGATTCACTTACCGAAGTTTTGGTCAATGAAAGACTTGCCCAAAAACTGGGGTTGGCATCTGTTGAAGAATTGCTTGGTAAAAAAATAGAAGCTAGCGGCGGGAGTGTCAAAGCCACTATTGTTGGTGTCGTAAAAGACTTCCATGACACTGATTTTACGCAACAAATAAATCCAGTTTTCATCGGTGCAAACAACGATTGGTATAACGAGCTAGCTTTTAAAGTTAATATGAACAATACCAACGCTACGCTTAGCCAGATTGAGCAGGTTTGGACCGACACTTTTTCGGAATACGTCTATGAGTATAAGTTTTTGGATGAAAGAGTCGCCCAACAATACGAAACGGAACAGCGTTATCTCTCGCTCTCCAAAGTTTTCTCTGGTCTTGCCATCTTAATTGGGTGTTTGGGGCTATATGGCTTAATTCTATTTTTTGTTGGTCTACGTACCAAAGAAATTGGCATTCGAAAAGTGTTGGGAAGCAACGTTGGCAATATCCTGGCACTATTTACTGCGGATTTTTTCAAATTGATTCTGATTGCAGGAGTTTTTGCCACTCCGATTGCATGGTATTTAATGGAACAATGGCTTCAGGGTTATACCTATAGAACGGAAATTCATTGGTGGGTATTTGCATTTGCCATACTATCGATAATGGTCATCACATTATTAACCATAAGTTATCAAACCTTAAAAGTGGCCGTGGCCAGTCCGGTGAAAAGTTTACGAACCGAATAGTCAACCAAAAAACGAACAATCATGATAAAGAATCATTTAAAAATAGCTTGGCGTAGTCTTAAAAAGCAGCCTTTCTTTACATTTTTGAACACTTTTGGACTTGCCATAGGTATGGCAGGGGGTCTGCTTATCTCTTTATATATCTATGACGAACTAAGTTTTGACAAAATGTTCGCAGATGCAGACCGCATACATCGAATAGATGTGGATGTCAAATTTGGGGGCAAAGAAAGTAAAATGGCCGAAGTATCAGCACCCATGGCAAATGCTGTGGTGACGGATTTTCCACAAGTGGAACTTGCTACGAGGTTTAGGAGAAATGGCAGCATACTTATTAGAAAAAGTAATACAAAGCAAAATACAAAAGAGAGCAATTCAACTTTTGTGGATTCTTCCTTTTTTGAAATGTTAGGGTTACAACTATTGAAAGGGGACATTAATAGCGCTTTAAAAGAACCCAATACTTTAGTGCTGACCAAAACAGCTGCAGAAAAACAATTTGGAACATCCGAAGCTCTGGGTCAAACTTTAGTTTTGAACAATGGGGGCACCCATACAGTCACAGGCATTATCAATGATATGCCAAAAAATTCCTTTCTTAGAGATTACAGTGTTTTTATGGCTATGGCTGGTTATGAGGATGCTCTGAGTACAGAATGGACCAGCCACAACTATTCCACGTTTATTAAACTAGCTCCAGGGGTAAATTCAGATGACTTTCAAGAGCCCTTACAGTCTATGTTCAACACATATGTTATACCGTATGCGCAAAGGTTTTTCCCTGGTATAACAGAAGAGCAGTTCAAAGCTTCGGGCAACCACTACTATTTAAGTTCAATGCCACTTACCAAAATTCATTTGCATTCCGATTTAGAATCGGAAATGAGTGCCAATAGTAGTATGCAAAACATATATATATTATCCTTTATTGGGCTCTTTTTAATTGTACTGGCCAGTGTTAATTTCATGAACCTATCTACAGCACATTCCTTAAAAAGAAGTAAAGAGGTAGGTGTGAGAAAAACTTTAGGCTCCACAAAAGCAAATCTTTTACGTCAGTTTTTAATGGAATCTGGCTTAATCACATTTATTTCTCTTGTTCTTGCAATACTCATAGCAATTATTGCGGTTCCATTTTTTAATGATTTAGCAGGCAAGGCTATTTCAATTCCTTTTTCCAATCCATTTTTCTGGATTGCTTTAGTCGCAGCCACCTTTTTCTTGGGAATATTTTCAGGAGCATATCCGGCCTTCTTTATGTCAAGGTTCATGCCGGTCGCAGTACTTAAAGGCTCTGGAGAAAAAAGTATTGGTGGTGGAAAAGTTAGAAATGCTTTGGTCGTTTTCCAATTTGCAATTTCTGTTTTCCTCATTGTAAGCACAATTGTCGTCTACCAGCAGTTGGATTTTATTCAAAGTAAGGATCTTGGTTTTTCCAAGGATCAAGTATTAATTATTGAAGATGCATACGCAGCAGGAGATAACGCACAAGCGTTTAAGGAAGAAGTTGCAAGCCTTGGGCAAGTAGAAAGTGCCTCCTTATCTGGTTTTCTTCCTACACCCTCTTATCGGGGCAATACTTCCTTTTTTAAGGAAGGCACCAAAGATCAAGAAAACACAATAAACATGCAGATATGGCGGATAGATCATGATTATCTCCCTACTCTAAATATGGAACTAGTTTCTGGTCGAAATTTTAGCAATCAATTTGTTGCTGACTCAACGGCCATCATTTTAAATGAATCCGCGGTATCTATTTTAGGGGTTTCAACAGAAGAAGTTCTTGGAATGCGCATATCTAGGGATTTAGGTGAACAAGATGCTACCTTTTTTACAGTTGTCGGTGTGGTTAAAGACTTTCATTTTGAATCGTTAAAAAAAGATATTAGTGCACTAAGTCTAACACTTGGTAATTCAATTGGCTCAATGGCGGTAAAGCTTAATGCTGGGGATTTTTCCAGTTCCGTTTCTGCAATAGAAAAAATATGGGACCAGATGGCCCCGGGGCAGCCTTTTAACTATCGGTTTATGGATGATGCCTTTAATACTACATATGAGGCGGAACAAAAACTGGGGCAAATTTTTGTCGTGTTTACGGTGCTATCCATATTAATAGCATGTCTGGGGCTCTTTGGATTGGCTGCTTTCAATGCAGAAAAACGAACCAAGGAGATTGGGGTAAGAAAAGTATTGGGAGCCAGCGTAAGCCAAATTACATATAGACTGGCTATAGACTTTCTTAAGCTAGTTAGTATTGGAGTGCTTGTTTCATTACCAATAGGTTGGTATGCAATGAATACCTGGCTGGAAGATTTTTCATACCGTATTGATATTGGCTTTGAGGTTTTTGTATTAGCTACATTTTTAGCTGTGACAATTGCAATATTGACCGTAAGCTATCAAAGTATAAAGGCGGCAGTTGTAAATCCTGTAAAAAGTCTAAGAACTGAATAGCCAATCAAAAAACGAACATCATGTTAAAGAATTATTTAAAAACCGCTTGGAGAACACTGCTCAAAAACAAAGTGTATTTATCCATTAATACAATTGGCTTATCCATTGCAATTGCGGTTTCCTTTTTAATGTTGCTTTGGGTTTTTGATGAATCTGGTATGGACAAGTTCCACGAAAAAGACGACCAGCTTTTTTTGGTGAAAAGAACCATTCCATTAGAAGAGGGTATTTTGGATGTTTATAGTGGCATATCCTATCCTTTGTTGAAAACTGCCAAAGAACAACTTCCAGAAATTGATGAATATATTACTCTTGGAAGGACTTTTGACGATAACCTGCGCATTCAGAATACAGATTTTAGAGCGCCTGGGGCATTTGCCAACGCTGCCTTTTTCAACTCTTTCTCTTTTCCTGTACTTGCTGGGGATATTAATGCATTGGATGAAAAACTGGAAGCAATTGCGATATCAGAAAGTTTGGCTAAACGGTTTTGGGGTGATGAATGGCCAATAAAAGCTTTGGGAAGTCCCATTCATATTTATGACAATGGCGATTTTGCTGTGGAAGCAGTATACAAGGATTTTCCAACACAATCTTCCATTCAAAACGATTTTTATTACGGCTTTCAACGTCACCTAAGCCAGAATGACTGGATGTTGGAATGGGGAAACAATGGAATGCAAGGTGCATTTTTGTTGCGTAAAGATGCTGATGTAGCTGCGGTTGCAAAAAAGACAGAGCAACTCTTTCGGGAAAACATCTCTGGTGAGTTCAAGGAAGGCATTCTCATGCAGAAGTTTTCTGAAAATTATCTTTATAACCGTTTTGATGAACAAGCAAAAGTATCCGGCGGACGTATTGAGTATGTGAGAATATTTACTTTGGCAGCCATATTTCTTCTAATTATTTCTTGCATTAACTTTATAAACCTTTCCACAGCATATGCGACCAAAAGATCTGGAGAAATTGGAGTACGAAAGGTTGTAGGTGCAAAGAAGAATATGCTGGTTGTGCAATTCTTTATGGAAACTACTATAATAACCTCACTTGCCTTTCTCGCAGGTTTAGTAATATCGGCATTACTTTTACCTTCTATAAATACCCTTACCGGTAAACAGCTCGCCATAGACATAACAAGTCCGCAACTATGGATTATCGTTTTTGCGGTTTTCGCTTTCACAACGCTTCTATCTGGAGCTTACCCTTCGCTGATTATTTCATCATTTAAACCTATTGAAGCCCTTAAGGGAGCCGGCAAGGAACAGAAAAACACCATCTCTTTGCGAAAAGGATTGGTCGTGTTGCAATTCTCACTGTCTATCTTATTGATCATTTCGGCCTTGGTCATTCAAAATCAGATAGATTTTGTGAATAAAAAGGATTTGGGCATTGCCAAAGATCATATCATATCCATACATCAAGACCAAGTGATTACTGAAAAATATCAGGTCTTAAAGAGTGAATTGACAGCTTCTGCTGGTATTGAAGCTGTTACTTTGGTTGGACCTTCTCCCTTGGCCACCCCGGCTTCCAGCAGCGGTGTCAGCTGGTCAGGAAAAACCCAAGAGCAAGAAAATATTGAATTTGCCCTTTTATGGACTGCCCACAATTTCCCAAGCGCTTTTGATATTCCTCTCAATGAGGGAGATTATTACAGGGAAGGCTCACAAGACACTTTGAACTTGGTTGTCAACCAAACAGCCGCGGACATGATGCAACTAGGTGCAAATCCCATTGGAAAAACTGTTCAATTATGGGGTGCACAACGGCAAATAATAGGGGTGCTAAAAGATTTTCACAACAGATCACTTTATGAGCCTATACAACCCACTGTCTTCTTATTGGAGCCTGAAAATGCAGGTGAGTTGATGATTAAACTAGATGGGGGACAAACTGAAGAAGGATTGGCCTCGGTGCAAAACGTTTTTGAAAAAGTATTGCCAGACACACCATTGCATTATGACTTTCTTGATGAGCAATATGCTGCAAATTATAAAACAGAAATGTTGACGGGCACTTTGGCCCGTTATTTTGCTATAATTTCAATCCTATTGTCCTGCTTGGGGCTATTTGGTTTGGCCACTTTCATGGCCAAACAGCGCACCAAGGAGATAGGTATCAGAAAAGTATTGGGGGCAAGTATTAACAGTATCACCTTTTTAATCTCAAAAGATTTTTTAAAGTTGATTGCTATCGCAATATTGATTGCATCGCCTTTGGCCTATTATTTTATGAATCAATGGCTAAGTGATTTTGCATATCGAATAAACGTTCCGGCTTGGGCGTTTGGGTTGGCTGGAGCTTTAACCTTATTGGTCACCTTGATGACCATTGGATTTCAAGCAATAAAATCAGCTATGGCCAATCCTGTAAACAGTTTAAGGACAGAATAATACAAAAACGAACATCATGTTAAAGAATCATTTTAAAATAGCTTGGCGTAGTCTCAAAAAACAGCCCTTCTTCACATTTTTGAACATTTTTGGGCTTGCGATTGGTATAGCAGGAAGTCTCTTGATCTCACTTTATATTATTGATGAACTCAGTTATGACAAAATGTTTGCTGATGCGGATAGAATCCACAGAATCAACAATGACATAAAGTTTGGCGGAGAGGACCGGAAATTTGCAGTTAGTCCTGCACCAATCGCCGAGGCCTTAGAAAACGATTTCTCTGAAGTGGAACTTGCCACCAGGTTTCGTACCCGAGGCAGTGCACTTGTAAAACGAACAGGCACAGAAGTTAATGTCAAAGAACTACAGTCCACCTTTGTTGATTCGACCTTCTTTAAAATGTTTGGCATAAAGTTATTGGTTGGTGATATTAAAACCGCCTTGACTGCTCCAAACACGGTGGTGTTGACTAAAACAGCAGCAGAAAAGCATTTCGAAATCAATGAGGCATTAGGGCAGACCCTAGAGTTGAACAACTCCCAAACATTTACAGTCACTGGCGTCATAGATGATCTGCCAAAAAATTCCTTTTTGAGAGAACACACGGTTTTTATGGCCATGGCAGGTTATGAGGATTCTCGAGTTGTAAATTGGGGAAGTAATAACTATCAAACTTTTATCAAATTAATTCCCTCAGCCAATATCGATGATATCCAAGAACCACTGCGAGGCTTTTTGGGCAAGTATGTAATTCCAGGGGTGCAACAATTTATGCCAGGAATTACCGAAGAACAATTTAAGGCCGCAGGCAATCATTTAATTTTTAGCACAATTCCTTTAACGGACATTCATTTAAATTCCGATAGGGTTGCCGAAATAAGCCCCAACAACAATATTCAAGGAATCTATATTTTAAGTTTTATAGCCATTTTTCTTCTTGTTTTGGCCTGCGTTAATTTCATGAATTTATCAACCGCGCATTCTTTAAAAAGAGCCAAGGAAGTTGGGGTTAGAAAAACCTTAGGTTCAAATAAAACCGATTTGGTACGGCAGTTTTTAGTGGAATCTGGTTTGGTTTCCTTTGGAGCGTTATTACTTGCTTTGGTCGTAGCTATTATAGCACTTCCATTCTTTAATCAATTGGCTGACAAGGATATTTCCATGCCTTATTCAAATCCTTTATTCTGGCTGATTTTATTCGTTTCTGGTATTTTTCTTGGCCTCTTTTCTGGAAGTTATCCAGCTTTCTTTATGTCAAAATTTATTCCTGTTGAAGTCCTTAAAGGGTCCAACAGCAATAGTATAGGCGGAAGCAGAGTCAGAAATGGATTGGTTATTTTCCAATTCGCTATTTCTGTATTTCTTATTGTGGGAACTCTAGTGGTGTATCAGCAATTGCAGTATATACAGAATAAGGACTTGGGCTTTTCTAAAGATCAGGTGTTGATAATTGATGACGTATATGCCTTAGGCGATAAAAGACTTGCATTTAAAGAAGAGGTAAAAAAACTAGGTTACGTTAAAAATGTGACTTTAAGCAGTTATTTTCCCACACCTTCCTCGCGAAGCGATAGCACATTTGCCCCCGAAGATGGGCTAACCGATCAAGAAAGTGCGGTATCCATGCAGACCTGGGGTGTTGACCATGATTATATCTCCACCCTTGGATTTGAAATTGTTGCCGGCAGAAATTTTGATAAAACATTTAAAAATGATTCTACCAGTATTATTATAAATGAATCTGCCGTCGCTACCATAGGTCTAACCCCACAAGAAGTCATTGGCAAAAGATACACCTCTGATCTTGGCCAAGAAAATCCTCAATTTCTAACCATTATCGGTGTTGTCAAAGATTTTCACTTTTCCCCTTTCAGAGATGATATCGAAGCCCTAAGTCTTGGGTTGGACAAATTTGCCGGTTCGATGGCTGTCAAGCTAAGCACGGCTGATTTTCAGACCGCTTTAACCGGTGTTGAAAGTGTGTGGAACAAGCTTGCTCCCGGTCAACCTTTTGATTATTATTTTATGGAGGATTCCTTCAACAAAACCTATAAAGCCGAGCAACGCTTAAGTAGTATATTTTTCATTTTTACTTCACTTTCCATATTAATTGCCTGTTTGGGTCTATTTGGTTTGGCTGCCTTTAATGCAGAGAAAAGAACCAAGGAAATTGGGGTAAGAAAGGTACTAGGTGCCAGTGTCGGTCAAATTACCTATAAGTTAACGCAAGACTTTCTAAGATTGGTTGCAATTGGCATATTGGTGGCCCTTCCCATTGGTTGGTTCGCAATGGATAAATGGCTCCAAGATTTTTCTTATCGCATATCCATAGGTTGGGAAGTATTTATAATAGCGCCTTTATTGGCTGTAACCATCGCAATTTTTACTGTTAGCTACCAAAGTATAAAGGCAGCAGTGGTTAATCCTGTCAAAAGTCTAAGAACCGAATAAACTATTACTAATGAGAGAATCATGCTTACAAATCACATTAAAATTGCATTTCGTTTTTTCCTGAAGAACAAGCTTTTTACTGGAATCAACATTCTTGGTTTATCCATTGGGATAACCGCTTTTATGCTGTTAGCGCGTTATATTGCATTTGAAAAAAGCTATGATCAATTTATTCCACATGTCGATGATCTTTATCGTGTAACCCTTACTTCCAATTTAGGAGATAAGGGTTTTGCCACAATTGCTACGAATCACCCGGCCGTAGGACCGGCAATGAAAAGAGATTTTGCTGAGGTGGAAAGCTATGTCCGAATTGTTGATAAATCCATTGTCACTTCCGGTTCTATAATTCTGTCCTACGTAAATGCAAATGGTAATTTGATTAAGTCGGGTGCTAATGACGATCATATTTACTTTGCCGACAATTCCATTTTGGAAATGTTCGATATTCCTTTACGCGTTGGAAATCCATCTAATGCCCTTGCCGAACCCAATACAGCCATTTTAACCAAAGAAATTGCCGCACGTTTTTTTGGGAATGAGGATCCTTTGGGGAAAATCATTAAAATAAATAATGGTTTTGAACTCAAAATAAATGGTGTTTTTGATGACCTTCCCAAGAATTCGCATTTACCTTTAGGCATAGTCATATCCTATGCCACATTTCCAAAAGAAGGTGATTTTGACAATAGTTGGGTCTGGCCTGAATTTTACAATTATGTTCGTTTGAAACCAGGCACTGACCCCGAAATATTACAATCTAAATTTCCTGCCTTCGTCCAAAACTATCTTAGCGACATTATGAACGAGCATGGTTTTGAAGCTCGTTTTGACCTGCAGCCGGTAAAAGATATTCACTTAACATCCAACATTGACAAAGAGATTTCTGCCAATAACAGTCGTGGAACTTTGAACTTTTTACTTATAGTAGCTGGCTTTATAATTGCAATAGCGCTTATTAACTTCATAAATCTATCCACAGCCAAATCCATGGAAAGAGCAAAGGAAGTGGGTCTAAAAAAAGTAGTCGGCGCAAACAAAAGAGCTTTGGTGCAACAATTTTTATACGAATCTCTTTTAATCAACTTTTTGGCTCTGCTCTTGGCTTTCCTATTCATAAGCTTATTGATGTCTTCTTTTAACACGCTAGTGGGAAATGAAGTATTGGACTTCTCAATGTGGACTAAACGCGAAGTGTGGTTTACCGTACTGGGAATATTTCTAGGGGGAGGGATTTTAGCTGGCCTATATCCTGCCTTTGTCTTATCTAATTTTATTCCAATCGAGGTCTTAAAGGGAAAATTTCATCATGGAACTAAAGGTAACTCCTTGCGGAAAGCCCTTGTTATAACTCAATTTGTTATCTCAATTGCACTGATAGCCGGTACGTTTATCGTTTATAATCAGTTTTCCTACATGCAAAATCAGGATTTGGGGTTTAAGGCAGACCAAAATTTGGTGCTGGCAGCTCCTATTTATTCTGATTCTACCATGCAAAGTAAGATTATAGCATTTAAAAGAGAGCTAATGCAAAATCCAAAGATTGGAGGTGTAGCACTATCCAATGAAATTCCAGGCAACCAGGTTTCATGGAGCAATCTAATTCGGAAACCCCAAGACCTTAAGGAAACTGCATCCGGAGCAAAATATGTAAGTATTGATCAAGACTTCTTCAAAACATATGATGTTGATCTGCTCGCGGGACGGGATTATGTACAACAGGATGCCAATTTCTACAACGAGGAGGCCAATGCCCAAAATTCCAAAGCCAGTAGAGTAATCATTAATAGGTCGGCAGCGGAAATTTTAGGTTTTTCAAATCCTGATGAGGCCATAAACAAACCCATGATCTTTGAACTAAGAATAGAAAGAAATGCCGAGATAATTGGAGTGGTCGAGGACTACCATCAACAATCTCTTCAGAACGAGTATGAACCAATGGTCTTTCTTTATTTTGACTACTATAATGCGGATTACATAACAATTAACATTCTTGCGGGTAATAATGTAAAAGAGACTATTTCAGATATTGAGACAACTTACAAGAATTTCTTCCCTGATGACCTTCTAAAGCACTTCTTCGTTGATGAGTATTTCAACCAACAGTATCAAGCTGACTTAAAATTTGGAACCATATGTCTACTCTTTTCCATTTTGGCGATTTTTATTGCAACTCTTGGGCTTTTTGGAATGGGGTCCCATATGGCAATGCAAAAAATCAAGGAAATCAGCGTGCGGAAGGTCTTAGGTGCTTCAGTAGGACAGGCATTGCTAATAATACCCAAAAAACTATTGAGCTTAGTATTAATCTCAAGTGTAATTGCCCTACCCTTAATTTATTTTCTAACTAAAAAATGGTTGGAAAATTATGCCTTTAAAATTGACATGGGGCTTTGGATGTTTATTGTTCCACTATTGATTGTGCTTCTTATAGCAACATTATCAATCTTGGCGCAATCCCTAAAAGCTGCCTTGATTAATCCTGCTGAATCTTTGCGAACCGAATAATCAAATCAAAAAACGAGGAATCATGTTAAAAAATCATATTAAAATCGCTTGGAGAAACTTACTTAAAAACAAGGTTTATTCATTCATAAATATTGGTGGTTTGGCTATTGGCATTACCGCATGTTTTATGATTCTTCAATATGTTTTCTTTGAAATGGGCTATGATGAGTTCCACGTAAACAAAGATCGTATTTACAGAATCCAACAAGATCGCTATGACAATGGGAAACTTTCAACGCAGTGGGCGGCAGGAGCATATGCTGCAGGTAATGTTTTCGCTGAAGAAATTCCTGAAATTGAGAATTTTGTAAAGGTCATCCCGGCAGGTGACATCATTGTTGAGGTAAATAATAATCCATTAAAAATTGATAAGGTCTATTACTCGCAAACCTCGTTTTTTGAAATTTTTTCTTACCCCCTTATTTATGGTCAAACCGAAGGAATTTTGGATCAGCCAGACACCGTGGTAATCTCTGAGTCAACTGCCAACCAAATATTTGGGACAACAGATGTCGTGGGTAGAGTAATAAATGCAAACGGAACTAACGATTACACCATCACTGGTGTCTTTGAAGATATGCCTAGAAATACTCATCTCAAGAGTAAGATGCTCGTTTCCTATCCCACTTTTTTGAATAATATCGGGAATAACACCCCAGATACCGCTTGGGATTGGGATGGATGTTTGACTTATGTTTTGTTAGCTGAAGGTGCTATTCCTGCTGAAGTAGAGGACAAGTTTGTCCCTATCGCCGAAACACATGTAGGTGAACTTTTAGAGAGATTCAATGCAGCCGTAACCTATAATTTGCAGCCTCTAACCGATATTCATCTTACTTCCAATTATATGGAAGAAGCAGAACCCAACGGAAATAAGGATATGGTCTATCTACTTTTGGGAGTTGCTATCTTCATAATTATTATTGCCTGGGTAAATTATATCAACCTAGCAACCGCCAGAGCCGTCAATAGGGCAAAAGAAGTTGGGGTAAGAAAGGCTATTGGGTCTTTAAGAAAACAATTGATTGTACAATTCTTTTGCGAATCTGCCTTGTTCAATGGTCTTGCTTTAGTCTTTGCAATTTTGTTCATGCTTGTTTCGCTAACAAGCTTTAATGCACTTTCAGGACAACAAATGTCTGTTACCTTATTTGCTAGACCACTATTTTGGGTGGGGCTAATAACAGTTTTTACACTAGGGGTAATTCTTTCAGGTTCTTACCCTGCATTTGTGTTATCCAGTTTTAAGCCTGTTGAGGTCTTAAAAGGCACTATTACCAGTTCAAACCAGGGTCAGACATTACGGAAATCTTTAGTGGTGTTTCAATTTGCAGCGTCACTGTTTTTGCTTATTGGATCATTTGTGGTCTATAAACAAATCAATTTTATGCGTGATCAATCTCTTGGCATCAACATTGATCAAACGTTGGTTATTAAACCTCCCATTGTGGCAGATTCGACCTTTGTAAATCGCAAAGAATCTTTTAAAACAGCTTTGACTCAGTTCCCTTTTATCGATATGGCTGCTGTTTCTTCTACTGTTCCAGGGCAAGATGGTGGCATCAACGCAGGAGGCATTCGTCTTGTTACGCAAAGTGACAGTGAGCAAAAGCAATACCGATTTATGAGAGTGGACCATGACTTTATGAGTCTTTATGGTATGGAACTAATTGCTGGGCGCAGCTTTTCAAAGGATTTTGGGGCCGATAAAAGCACGGTGGTGTTTAATCGAAAGGGTGTTCAACAATTAGGTTTTGATAATCCGGACGAAGCTATTGGAAAGGAAATCGAATTTTGGGGCAATCAATATATAATTGTAGGGGTTATTGAGAATTTCCATCAACAATCATTACATCAGTCCTATGAACCGCTGATATTGTGCTTGGTTCCCGATGTTTATGGTTTTTTCTCCCTGAAAGTTCAGCCACAACAAGTAGCTCAAACAATGGCGGTTGTACAAGACCAATGGGAAAAGTTTTTCCCAGGAAATACTTTTGAACATTTCTTTCTTGATGATCATTTTAACGCTCAATACCTGCAGGACAGACAATTTGGAAAGGTCTTCAGTCTATTTACGATTTTGGCTATCCTTGTAGCTTGCCTTGGTCTTTTTGGATTGGCTTCTTTTACCACACTTCAAAGGACAAAGGAAATCGGAATTAGAAAAGTACTTGGCGCATCAGTGGTTAATATTTTAAGACTCCTGTTTACTGAATTTAGCACTCTATTGATAATCTCATTTGCTATTGCCATTCCGCTCTCATGGTTTATGGCGAATCATTGGTTAAAAAGTTACGCTTTTAGCATTTCCATTCACTGGAGTTTCTTTTTATGGCCTTTTCTTTTGCTTTTAGTTATTGCAATGCTCACTGTAAGTTTTCAATCGTTGAAGGCATCATTGGCAAACCCTATTAAGAGTCTTCGAACTGAATAAATCAAAAAACAACAATCATGTTAAAGAACTATTTGAAAATTGCCTGGAGAAACCTCTCAAAAAATAAGAGCTATACCATCATCAATGTAGGTGGACTGGCATTGGGGATGGCAGTTACCCTCATCATTGGTCTTTGGATGCATGATGAGTTATCCCATAACAATCATTTCTCGAATCATGATAAAATTGCCCAAATGATGCAGTCCCAAACTTTCAATGGGAATATTGGCACAGGACCGGCAATTCCAAGACCGCTGGAAAATGCCTTGCGAGACGGCTACATGGACAACTTTGAACACTTGATTATGTCTTCATGGACCAATGACCTGTATTTAAAGTATAACGAGACCAGTATTTCCAGACCAGGAAATTATATGCAGCGTGAAGCTCCAGAATTTCTTGAACTACAAATAGTAAAGGGAGATAAAGATGGGCTTCGCGAGATAAATTCAATTATGCTATCCGAATCCGTGGCTGAAGCTCTTTTTGGAGCTGAAGACCCTATTGGAAAAGTGGTAAAAGCAAGTAACCAACATGATTTAATGGTTACCGCTGTCTATAAAGATATTCCCTACAATAGCTCATTTAGCGACACAGAATATTTAATCCCTTGGGACCACTATGTTTCTATCAACGAATGGGTTCAAGAAGGAGAGGACAATTGGGGCAACAATTCCTTTCAGCTCTTCGTGCAGCTAGCTGAAAATGCCAATTTGGAGAACGTAAATAGTATTATTAGAGACGTAAAAAAAGATCTGAACGAGGATACTGCGGAATTCAATCCACAGCTTTTTCTTTTGCCGATGAAAGATTGGTATTTGCGTAGCAATTTTGAAGGTGGCAAGCAAGTTGGAGGTCGTATCAAATACGTGTGGTTGTTTGGCATTATTGGCGCATTTGTTTTACTGTTGGCCTGTATCAACTTTATGAACTTGAGTACGGCAAGGTCAGAAAAAAGAGCAAAGGAAGTTGGTATCCGAAAATCTATTGGATCACAGCGCAATCAATTGATAAATCAATTTTTAGGGGAATCCTTCTTGGTGGTTTTATTTGCCTTTACCATTGCATTGTTGATCGTATTGGTTTCTTTAGACGGTTTTAATGAACTTGCTCGCAAGGAAATCTCATTTCCATGGGGCAGCCCAGTTTTCTGGCTGGCTTCAGTCGTCTTTATTCTATTAACTGCTTTGTTGGCGGGAAGCTACCCTGCATTGTACCTGTCCTCTTTCAATCCTGTCGATGTTTTAAAAGGCACTTTCAAAGCAGGAAAGCATGCCGGTACCCCTCGAAAAATTCTCGTTGTTTTTCAATTTACAGTATCCGTTGCTTTTATTATTGGAACTGTAATTGTGATGCAACAAATTAACTTCGCCAAAAACAGGCCCGTTGGCTACGACAAGGAAGGACTCATTCAAGTGCCCACTTTTAGTCGTGATTTTATTGGTAAAACGGATTTGATGAGGGATGAGTTCATAAACTCCGGGGCCGTAGTTGAAATGTCTACCTCCAGTAGTCCAACCACAAGAATTTGGTCTAACAGAAGCGGTTATACATGGGAAGGTAAGCCTGAAGGTTTTCAAGAGGACTTTGCATGGACTGAAGTTTCTCCAGAATACGCAAAATCATTGAATTTAAAAATAGTTCAAGGAAGAGATTTTTCCAGGGAATTTGCATCGGATTCACTCGGAATACTTATCAATGAAACTGCGGTAAAATATATGGGTGTAGAAAACCCTGTCGGAATGCTTATTCGAGGTACAAACGAAGAAGACCCTGGTCCGACTCGCACAATTGTTGGAGTTGTTGAAGATATCATTGCCCAATCTCCCTACGAGCCGGTAAAACAAGGTTGGTATGTATATGATCGCGACAATAATTTTAGTTACTATAATCTAAGACTAAATCCCACCCAAAGTGCAACACAGAACATTGCCGTCATTGAAGGAATATTTCGAGAGCATTTCCCCGATATCCCATTCGAATACCAATTTGTGGATGAACAGTACGGCAAAAAATTTGCCGCTGAAGAGCGGGTTGGACGACTTTCTGGAATCTTTACAGCTTTGGCCATAATCATAAGTTGTCTTGGTTTGTTCGGCCTCACCTCTTTTGTAGCCGAACAGCGGACTAAAGAAATTGGTGTGCGAAAAGTGTTGGGGGCTTCTGTATTTAATGTTTGGAACATGCTTTCCAAAGATTTTCTAAAACTCGTAACGGTATCCTGTTTTATCGCCGTACCCATTGCTTACTATGTAATGAATGGTTGGCTACAAGAATATCCTTACCGCGTTATTTTGGAGTGGTGGATTTTTGCCTTAGCCATGATTGGGGCCATGTTAGTCACGGTAATCACGGTAAGTTTTCAGGCCATAAGGGCAGCAAATGCCAATCCTGTCAAAAGTCTCAGAATGGAATAATCAAAAACGAAAAATCATGTTCAAGAACTATTTGAAAATTGCCTGGCGAAATTTTATTCAGCACAAATGGTACTCCTTATTAAACCTAGGCGGATTAGCCATAGGAATGGCTTGTAGTATCCTAATTCTACTATGGGTCCAAAATGAATCCAGCTACGACACCTTTCACACCAATTCAGATGAAATATATAGGTTAACTGCCATAGCAAATGAAGATTTCAAAGCTGCGGTAAGTCCTGCGGGTATGATTGAGCAGATTCCCGATCAAGTGTCAGAGATAACATCTAGTCTTCGCTTAAGCGCGCCCTTCGAGGCTTTGGTGGAGATAGACAATCAGAAATTCAAGGAGGAGCCCATTTTTTACGCTGATTCCAATTTTTTGGATATGTTCACCTTTCCACTCATCGAAGGAAATGCAACAACCGCGCTTGCCAAACCAGATGGTATCTTGATTACAGAAAAAACAGCGAAAAAATTCTTCGGATCGGCAAACGCCTTAGGGAAGACCATTAAAATAGACAATCGTGACATCTTTACCGTTACTGGGGTAATGGCCGATGTCCCGCCCAATTCACATTTGCAGTTTAATATGATCATGCCAATGGCATATCTCGCAAAAACTGATAACGACCTCATCAATAAGGTATGGGACAGCTTTAATTTTTATGGATATTTCCAATTCGAAGAAGGTGCTATTTCTTCCCAAGACGATGTAAACATAGTAACCGAAAAGATTAATCAAATCTATGCCAAAAGACAACCCGAGTTTGTAATCACATTCAATTTACAAGCTTTAAAGGATATTCATTTAAGGTCCAATTTGCAGATAGATCTTCCAGGACACGGAAATGTTTTATATGTAAACATCTTTTTTATTGCTGCCTTCATTATCTTAATCGTAGCCTGTATTAATTATATGAACCTAGCAACTGCACGCTCTGCTAGAAGAGCTAAAGAAGTTGGTTTACGAAAAGTAATTGGTGCTGGGCGTCGTCAGTTAATATTTCAGTTTTTAGGGGAATCGCTTATGATTTCATTTATTTCTCTAATCCTAGCGGTTGGTATCGTGTATTTATTTCTACCGGCCTTTAATAATCTTGCCCAAAAGGAACTGTTGTTTAGCTTAGGTGATAATAATCTTTGGGTTTCCCTTTTAGCTATTGCCCTTATCACCGGTTTAATCTCTGGCAGCTATCCTGCATTATTTTTATCGGGGTTCAAGCCGATCAAAGTTTTAAAAGGTAGACTGAAGCTTTCCAAGTACAATCTTGTTTTCCGAAATGGATTGGTGATCACTCAATTTGTGGTATCGGTTTTACTACTGATTGGCACTATGGTTATTTACAACCAATTGAATTTTATAAAGAATAAAAATCTAGGGTACGACAAATCCAATCTTATCTACGTGCCAATGGAAGGTGAAATGTGGGGAAAGCAGGAAGCCCTAAGATCAGCTCTCAACCAGAACCCATTAACCAGCAATTTCTCTATTGTGGCCGATTTGCCAGCTAATCTAATAACTGGTGATTTTGATATTCATTGGGATGGCAAAGACCCTGATTCGCAAGTACTTTTTCCAAGCTTGGTCACAGATCAAAATTTTCTGGATGTTTTTCAAATGAAACTGGCCAATGGAAGAAGTTTTTCGAAGACCTCCACAGAAAACAACGACTATTTAATTAATGAAACCGCCGCAGGCATTATGGGGTACGATGCGGAAACTGCAGTTGGCAAAAGCCTAACTTTTAGAGGAGACAAAGGCACTATAATAGGTGTTGTAAAAGATTTTAACTACAAACCTCTTCAATATGCCATAGAGCCCCTTCTGATTCAAAATAAAGAGTTTGGTTCTATTACCGTAATTAAAGCCGCTCCCAAAACAACCGAGAGCACCATTGCCGCTTTGAAAGATATTTACGGTCGCTTAAATCCCGCTTATCCGCTCACTTATAATTTTGTGGATGGCGATTTGGATGCCCAGTACCAAAGTGAACAACGTATGGGGACCATTTTTAATGTATTCGCTCTCCTTGCGATTTTCATTTCATGTATGGGCCTTTATGGTTTGTCAGCATTTATGACTGAACAACGTTTTAAAGAAATTGGTATAAGAAAAGTCTTAGGTGCCAGTGCGGTACGCCTGGTCAATATGCTTTCCAAAGATTTCTTAAAATTAGTATTCATTGCATTTATAATAGCAATACCGATTGCCTGGTTCGGAATGAACCAATGGTTGCAAGAATTTGCATTTCACATAGAAATTCAATGGTGGGTATTCCTTGCAGCCGGATTTATGGTCTTGTTCATTGCTTTGTCGACCGTGAGCTTTCAATCTATAAGGGCATCATTGGTTAACCCCATAAAAAGTCTTCGAACTGAATAATGAATCAAAAAATCACCATGTATAAAACCTATCTAAAAATAGCTTGGAGGAATATCAGAAAAGAACGGCTTTTTACGTTCATCAAAATTGGTGGTTTTTCAGTTGGTATAGCTGCTTGTTTATTAATCGCGCTATTTATAAATGATGAATTGGGTTATGATAAACACTATGCTAAAAACGATCGTATTTACAGAGTTGTTCTAGAGGCGGAATTAGATGGAGAACTCATGAAGAGTACACATTTTCCCCTACCTCTTGCTGAGACTTTGATGGCCGATTTTCCTGAAATTGAAAAAGCTGGAAAAATACACGGTTCTGCATCCCATTTAAATCATAAAAGAGCCATCCGATTGCCCGGAGAGACCCAGAATAATTTTGAAGTCGGTTTTATTCACGCAGATCAGGAATTATTCGAGATTTTGGAAATCTCCCTTGAACAAGGAAGCCCCGATGAAGCTCTTGCCCAACCAGGGAACATTGTGATCTCAGAAACTATGGCAAAGAAGTATTTTCCAGATAACAATGCTCTAGGAAAAACACTGGTTTTGGACGATGATTCAAGCAAGCCATATACCGTTGCAGGTATAATGACCAAGACTTCAGACAATTCGCATTTGAGCTTTGATTTCATATTGCCCATTGAGGATACGCGTATGAACTGGACTTCGCAGAATTACTTTACCTATGTTCTGTTGGATGAAGGAAGTGATATAGCTAACCTAGAGCAAAAAATGACCTCCATCATAGCCGATTATGTGATTCCAGCACAAATTAAAAGAGGTCGAGATGCGGCATTCATCAATGTCCTAAAAACGACATCATATAAATTACAGCCCATTGGAGACATCTATCTAAAATCGGACGCTAAAATGGCTGACGGATTGAAACATGGCGACATTCGTTTTGTTTGGTTTTTTGGTATAATCGCCATTTTTATTCTGCTATTGGCAGTCATCAATTTTGTTAATTTATCTACCGCAAAATCTGCAAGCCGAGCTAAGGAGGTTGGGCTACGCAAAACGGTGGGAGCATACAAGAAAAACCTAATAGCTCAGTTTCTTGCTGAATCCACATTATTCAGTCTTATATCCTTTGTGCTAGGAGTAGTATTTGCTTGGGGACTACTTCCTTTCTTTAATTCCATTGCGTCAAAAAATATTGAAATGCCATGGGTGTCTTTGTGGTTCTTGCCTGTAGTATTTGCTTCGGCCTTGATTATTGGTGTAATAGCCGGATTATACCCTGCATTTTATTTATCGGCCTTTAGACCTGTAAATGTGTTAAAAGGAAGTGTTACTGCTGGGACTAAGAGTATTGGCCTAAGAAATGGATTAGTGATTTTTCAGTTTGCGGCATCCGTGATTTTGATAGTCTCCACACTTGTTATTCATAATCAGATGGACTTCATTTTAAACAAAGAAGTGGGGTATGACAAAGACCAGGTAGTACTATTGGAAGGAACCTATATTCTGGGAAATAATGCTGAAAATTTTAAGGAGCAGTTACTACAATTACCTCAAATAGAACAGGTTACTTTAGGTAGTTATCTGCCTATTGACGGTTTCTGGCGCAATCAAACTACATTTAATAAAGTGGGTGATGGAAGCGAAAGTAACGGCATTTTAAGTCAAACTTGGCAGGTAGACTACGATTATATCAAAACCTTAGGGATTAACGTAACGCAGGGAAGGGATTTCTCAAAGCAATTCGCTTCCGATTCGGTAAACTCAGTTATCATCAATCAAAAACTAGTACATAATCTAGGACTTGAGGATCCATTGGGAAAGCAACTGGATAATAATCATCAGCATTGGACAATCGTGGGTGTTGTAGAAAATTTTCATTTTGCCTCCCTTAAAGAAGACATAGCTCCTGTGGCCTTAACTATTGGAAATGGTTTGGGAACTGTTGCGGTTAAAATCAGGTCTGGAAACATTAGTGAATCACTAAACTCTATTACTTCTATTTGGAATAAGAATGTGCCTGGACAAGCTATCAGTTATAGTTTTTTAGATCAACGATTCGCGCAAATGCATGAAGATGTTCAGCGCATGGGGAAAATATTCAACAGCTTTACACTTTTTGCCATTTTCGTGGCCTGTTTGGGCTTATTTGCTTTATCAGCCTTTATGGTGGAACGGCGTAAAAAAGAAATCAGTATTCGTGTTGTCTTGGGTGCACCTTTCAGAAGCATTTACAAACTTTTGACCTTAGGTTTTATGAAATTGATATTAATGTCCATTGCAATTGCCGTACCGATAGCATGGTTTATAATGAATCATTGGTTAGAGGGTTTTGCCTACCGTATCACTATAGGATGGGAAGTTATCATGGGAGCAGGGTCCATTGCTATTTTGATCGCTTTGCTTACCATCAGTTATCAATCTATAGTAGCCGCATTGATTCAACCTTTAAAAAGTCTACGAACAGAATAAGCTAAAACCAAAGAACAATGTTGAAATTATATCTAAAAATTGCCACAAGATATCTGCTTAAAAATAAGCTATACTCATATATCAACATTTTTGGGTTGACCATTGGCATTGCTTCTTTTGTGCTTATCATGCTCTACGTAAATTATGAGAGAAGCTACGACAAGTTTGAAGGTTCCGAGAACGTTTATCGTGTCTTTATGGATTATTTTGAAGGAGGGGAATATGTGCCAGGAGATGCTAATTCATATATCGTAAGCGCACCGACCTTAAAGGACGAATTTCCTGAAATCGAAAGTTTTGTTCGGTTTAGAAGGATTCGAAATTTAGTGGTAATGCATAATAATACCCCATATGATGGCATTATAGGATCCCTGGCAGATTCCGAATACTTTGATGTTTTTGACCATGGTTTAGTGAAGGGTGATATACCTACTGCACTCAACGAACCGTATTCTGTGGTGCTAAGCACACTAGTTGCCCAAAAACTGTTTGGCAGTAGGAATCCCATTGGACAGTCTATTAAAATCGCAGGAGATGATTCAGTGACTTTTACGGTAACCGGAGTCATGGACAATACCAATCGAAACACCCACATTAAAAATGACCTGCTCGTCTCCTTTAAAACATTTTATACCTGGAAAATATTTGAGAACGATTGGAAATACACATGGAACCAAAATGAATATTACACTTATGTGAAAGTCGCTCCTAATACAGATGCGGAGCTGCTAAATCAAAAAATAATGGCCTTTGTGCCTGAGGGATTTGAGTTCAAGGAAAGGCATCATATGGAACCCATTGAAGATATTCACTTGCATTCTAACAAGCCTTATGAAGCTGAGGCCAATGGTAGTGCCAGTAGCGTTAAACTTTTAGCAATTATTGCTTTCATCACCCTTGTGCTGAGCTGGATAAACTATATGAACCTTTCCACCAGTAAATCGTTGGAGCGGGCCAAAGAAATTGGCATTCGTAAAGTTGTCGGTGCTAAAAGGCCTCAATTGATATGGCAATTTTTACTGGAATCCGCTTTAATAAACACCATAGCCGTTGTATTGGCAATTATGGCTGTTTATATTCTACTTCCCAGTTTTAATAGGTTTATTGAGCAAAACTTAGGTTTTAGTTCCTTAGAGCTAAAGTCTATGCTACCCTATTTTGTTGTTTTGGTAGCGGGAGTTTCCTTGGCAGCTTTTTACCCAGCGTTTGTCTTGAGTAAATACAGTCCCTCCAAAGTATTGAAAGGCAAGGCACAGACTTCAAAAAGCAGTCTCAATTTTAGGAAAGGCCTCATCGTATGCCAATTTATTGCAACTATTGTTCTTTTGGTGGGCACTTTTGTAGCCAACAAGCAGATTCAACATTTAAAAAACCAACCTATTGGTGCAAACCTCAATCAGATAGTAGCATTGAACGGCCAGGTATTGGACCGAGCTTACGATTCAATATATTATAAGGATTTTGATGTGCTATTGGAGGAACTTAAAAGAAATCCTTATGTAGCAGACGTTAGTGTAGCTCGTACATATCCTGGAGATGATTTCTCCAACATGAGTTCCAATATTGAACTTACCTTTCCAGATGGACATACTGATAAAACCCACATTTGGTACAATTATGGGGCACACCCCGATTATTTTAGTCTGATGGGAATGGAGTTCGTGGCTGGGGATACCTTTCTACAAACCTCAGAAAAGTGGAGTCATAATGTGGTCGTCAATGAAGAGATGGCTCGTTTTATGGGTGTCGTAGATGTGAAGAATCTTGTTGGCAAGACTATCAAATTTTGGGGTCAAGATTGGACCGTTAGCGGAGTAGTTGAAGATTACAATCATCTTGGAATGAAGTCTGCCGTTGTTCCCATTATTATTAGACACAGCAGAAACACCCAGAATGTTCTTGTAAAGTTGGATAAAAAGGCCAGTACTATGGCTGGGGCCGATAAGGCGTTAGCTGAGCTAGAGCGTACATGGTATCAAGTTTTTCCTGTTAGCACATATAACTACACCTTTCTGGATCAGAAGTTCGAGGCATTATTCGACGAAGACCGAAAGTTCGCTAAGGCTTTTCAGATATTTACCATTTTGGCTATACTAATTGCTTCATTAGGCCTATTCGGGCTAACATCCTACACCTGCATCCAGCGAAAAAAAGAGATAGGTGTTCGAAAGGTCAATGGGGCAACAATTACACAAATTCTACAATTGCTCAATCAAGATTTTGTGAAGTGGGTAGGGTTAGCTTTTATTATATCAATACCGATATCGTGGTTTGCTATGCATAAATGGCTGGAAGGTTTTGCCTATAGAACAACCATGAGTTGGTGGATTTTTGCTTTGGCAGGCTTCACTGCTCTCAGTATTGCCCTTCTAACAGTTAGTTGGCAGAGCTTTAAAGCTGCTATTGCCAATCCTGTAGACTCTTTAAGAGATGAATAATCTCTCTAGATTTTTACCATCAATCAAAAAAATCAGAAATCATGTTAAAGCACAACATCAAACTTTTTTTTAGGAACATCAAAAGAAATCTAAGTTCTTTTTTAATCAATATCATTGGGTTGTCAACAGGATTGGCCTGTGCTTTGTTCATTGCTCTTTGGGTAAATGATGAACTAGGAGTAGATAAGTTTCATGAAAATCATGATCGAATTTATCAAGTAGCCGAAAATCTTCAGTTTAGTGATGGTATTCAAACCATGGTCGAATCTTCGGCTCCAATGGCCGAGTATTTGGTGGCACAAATGCCAGAAGTTGAATATGCGGCAGTTACGATTGACCCAAGTTGGTTTGGCAAACACGCCTTATCGGTAGGAGATCAAAATCTAAAAGCATTAGGACAGCTAGTAAGTAAGGACTATTTTAATATTTTCTCCTACAATTTAATCCAAGGGGATAAGAACCAGGTAATAGCAGATCCAAACTCCATCGTTATTTCCAAAGGTTTGGCGTTAAAACTGTTTGGTACCGTCGAGAACGTCGTTGGTAGGTCAATAGAATATGAAAAAAGTAGACAATTCCAGGTTTCAGGAATTTTTGAAGACGTGCCACCCAATTCCACAATGCAATTCGATTTTGTGCTGTCGGATAAGGCGTATAAAGATGAAGCTCCTTGGAATTCCATAAATACGGACCATTGGGGTAGCACCGGCCCCCAAGTTTATTTGACGGTGAAAGAAGGAACCAACATTGATGCAATTAACGCCAAAGTGGCAAAAATCAGAAACGAAATAAATGAAAATGACCTTAGAGAATCAATCTTGATTCCATTTTCAGAGCATTATCTTCATGGAACCTATAAAAACGGGAAACAGGTTGGAGGTCGGATTGAATATGTTGAGTTGTTCTCAATGATAGCGATATTGATATTGATTATCGCATGTATTAATTTTATGAACTTGTCTACAGCAAGGGCGTCCAAAAGACTAAAAGAGATTGGGGTAAAGAAAGCGGTTGGGGCAAAACGAAAAACGTTCCTGTTCCAGTTTCTTAGCGAATCTGTTTTAATGTCAGTTATGTCATTATTGGTCGCCCTTTCTATAGTTGTTTTACTTCTTCCTCGGTTTAATACTATTGTAGGAAAACAATTGACATTATCATTTGATCTTAATCTTGTTTTGCTAACACTGGGCATTACTTTCATTACAGGTCTTTTGGCGGGCAGCTATCCTGCTATTTATCTTTCAGGGTTCAATGCGGTAACCGTCCTTAAAGGTAAACTCAACAGATCTTTAGGAGAGTTATGGACTAGAAAGGGATTGGTTGTTGTACAGTTTGCGCTTTCCATTATTTTAATTGTATCTGTTATAGTAGTTTACAATCAAATCCAATTTGCCCAGAACCAAAATTTGGGATATAGCAAGGACAACATTGTCTATTTTAAGGCAGAAGGCAAGGTAAAGCAACAGTTGCCAACATTTTTAGCTGAACTGAAACAATTACCTGGAATTAAAAACGCATCAAGTACTACCCATAGCATGATCGGTCACAACTGGAGTACTTCTTTAGAATGGGAAGGAATGGATCCAGACAGTGAAATAAATTTTCAAATTGTGGGCGTAGATTACGACTTTATTGAAACAATGGATATGCAAATAGTGGAAGGTCGTGGATTTAATAGAGCGTTCGGTGACAGCATAGGAATGATATTTAACGAAACGGCAATAAAGGCCATGGGACTGGAAGATCCTATTGGCAAAATTGTAGAGGGTAGAATAGAAATAATCGGAGTTGTAAAGGATTTTCATTTTAAATCGTTGCATGACAAAGTTGAACCTTTGTTCATGGCTATTATGCCTGAAGTGAACAAAGTAATGGTTCGAATTGAGGCTGGAAAAGAGAGGAATGCTATTGAACAAATTCATAAGATTTATCAATCTTTTAATCCTGGGTTTATATTCGAGTACGAATTTTTGGACGACAACTATAAAGCACTTTATGCATCGGAACAGCGTGTTGCCACCCTATCAAAATATTTTGCGGGAATGGCTATTTTAATTTCTTGTTTGGGTCTTTTTGGTTTGGCCATGTTCACAGCCGAAAGAAGAAAAAAAGAAATCAGTGTGCGAAAAGTTCTTGGGCAAACTGTTGCTGAGGTGACTGTTATGCTTTCAAGCGATTTCGCTAAATTGGTATTGGTTGCCATTTTAATCGCCTTGCCCATTGCCTATTTAGTCACAAATAATTGGCTTTCAAGTTTTGCCTATCATATTCCTTTGCGGTTTTGGTATTTTCTGGCAGCTGGTGTAACAGCGCTTGCCGTAGCCATGTTAACAGTGGGGAGTCAAGCAATACAGGCGGCAAATAGAAATCCAGTGGATGGATTACGGGAGGAGTAATCTTCTAATTAAAAATAAAATAATAAGACAATGCTACTACAATTAAACAATATTTTCAAATGGGTGAACTCAGGCGGACAACGTATTTTTCTGCTGAAAGATATCAACCTCACCGTTGAAGAAGGGGAATTTATTTCCGTGATGGGACCTTCGGGTTCTGGAAAATCAACATTGCTCAATGTCATTGGCATGTTAGATGGATTTGATGAAGGAGAATACCATTTTTTGGATGAATCGGTTCATTCCATCAAAGAGAAACATAGAGCCAATTTATATAAAGAATATATCGGTTTCGTTTTTCAATCATACCATTTATTGGATGAACTCACAGTAAAGGAAAATCTAGAAATGCCTTTGCTTTATAAAAAATTCAAGGGGTCCGAGCGAAAAGCTATGGTGGCGGATATGCTCGATAGATTCAATATAGTAGGAAAAAAGGATCTATTCCCAGCTCAACTCAGCGGAGGCCAACAACAGCTCGTTGGTATTGCGCGAGCATTAATTTCCAATCCCAAGTTGATTTTGGCCGATGAACCTACAGGAAATCTAAACTCGGCTCAGGGTGAAGAAATTATGGAGTTGTTTAAACAACTTAACGATGAGGGGGTGACCATTATTCAAGTGACGCATTCCGAAAAAAATGCATCTTATGGTTCTAGAATCATTAATCTTTTGGATGGGAGAATGGTTTAAAAAACACGCACTTATCGGTCTATATAGCTCATTAAAACGAGAAATATCTTAATCGTTACCTGCAAGCAAACAACAACCCATAATTAGCGCTCAAATGAACATTAAAAAGATTACATCAATTCTTATTTTATCATTTTTATGCTTTATTCAATCAATACAAGCACAAGAAACTTACAAAGAAGTTTTAGAAACTGAATATACTCCGATAAATAAAGAACTATATAATATTATTGTTGCTTTAGATAAAGAATATTTTGATGCCTATAACTCATGTGATATGGAGAAGCAAAAATCACTATACTCGGAAAATCTTGAGTTCTTTCATGACAAAGGAGGTGTCTCTACTTCAAAACAAGATGTGCTTGCAGCGATTGAAGAAAATATTTGTGGAAAAGTTACCAGAACTTTACTTGAAGGAAGCATCGAGGTTTATCCAATAAAAGATTATGGTGCAATAGAAATTGGATATCACAAATTCTATAATAATCAAGAACCAAGTGCTAAGTCAAAAGCAAGTAAATTTATTTTGGTGTGGAAAAATGAAGATGGAAAATGGCTAATTACAAAGGTAATCAGCCTTCATTGACTTAATTTAGTCTAATACCAGCAAGTAATAAAGTATATAATTAATAAGATTATAGGTTCAGGAAAACTGCAATGGATTGTAATCCGTTACTCCTCTTTTACTTCAGTCTGAGATTTTGGTAAGAAGGAACTCTGGATTACTGTTATTATACGAATTCAGCGAGTTCTTTGCCAACCAAACTGCCCAAGGCAACACCCATACCTCCCAAACGAACTCCGCAATACACATTGTTGGAAATAGGTTTTACAATGGGGGTTTTCTGCATGCCCACGCCCATAATTCCACTCCAGCGATGGTCTATTTCAAATGGTTGGTTGGGTAAAATTACGGTTCGAAGCAGTTCCTCTAGCTTGTTCTGTATTCGTTCTGTTTGTCCAAACTCCGTGGTTTCCTCTGTCTTAAAATCAAGGTTTCGACCGCCGCCGAGTAAAATACGGTCATCAATATTTCTGAAATAATAGTACCCCTCATCCAAATGAAAAGTGCCTTTTACTTTTAATCCCTTTATGGGTTTGGTCACCAATACCTGAGCCCTAGCAGGAAGAACGGCTTCATTTTTGAGCAGCTTTGCTGCAAATCCGTTGGTAGCCACAAAGACCTTTTTGCTGTTAAAAGAAAAAGCGTCGGCACTAATTGAAACCTGGGCATTTGAATCATTAAATTCTATAACCTCAACTGCGTTTAAAATGTGAATGCCGAGGTCTAGCGCTTTTTTAAGCAAGCCATTCATCAGCATTCCCGTGTTTAACTGAGCTTCAAACACATGCGTAATGTAAGTGTCATAGATAGTTTCAAAACCAAAGATGTTTGTGGTTGTTTGAAATGGTTTTTCGCCAAAGATTGGTGCTAACAGTTCATTTAGCCCGTCAATCCCTTCTAAACATCGCTCGTACAATACCCCGTCACTCTTCAAAAAAAGTTCATGCCCTCCGTTCTGTTGAAAACCTATAGTTTTATCTCCTAAAAGTTGGCGTGTTAGCTGAATTCCTTGCCATCGCTTTTTCACCAAATCGAAGACCTCTTCCTCCGTATGCTTTTCAAGATCTGATGAAAGTTCTGAAATACTTCCAAAGCAGGAAAAACCCGCATTCTTTGTGCTAGCGCCTTGGGGCAATACTCCTTTTTCCAGGATAAGAACTTTACAATTGGGGTGTTTTTCTTTAAGATGTAGGGCACAATTAAGTCCAACTATTCCACTGCCAATCACAGTGAAATCTACATCTGATAACCAGGTTTTATATTCCCAATAGCTTAGTTCCATAAAACAAAAACCCCGACTTTCATCGGGGCTAATTTAATCTTGATATTTTGGGTCGATTTCAAAATCTTCCATAAACTTGGTGGTATAGTTTCCAGCCAAATAATCTGGATGTTCCATTAATTGTCTATGAAACGGAATCGTTGTTTTTATTCCTTCAATAACAAACTCGTCCAAAGCTCTTCTCATTTTATTGATAGCCTCTTCTCGTGTTTGGGCTGTGGTAATAAGCTTTGCAATCATGGAATCATAGTTAGGTGGGATTCTGTATCCACTGTACACATGCGTATCCAAACGAATACCATGTCCCCCTGGAGTATGAAGTGTTGTAATAACTCCTGGTGAAGGTCTAAAATCATTGTAAGGGTCTTCCGCATTAATTCTGCATTCAATGGAGTGCAGTTTTGGGAAGTAATTTTTTCCTGAAATCGGAACTCCTGCAGCCACCAAAATCTGCTCACGTATTAAATCGTAATCCACAACTTGTTCGGTAATAGGGTGCTCTACTTGAATACGGGTATTCATCTCCATGAAGTAGAAATTTCGGTGTTTGTCCACCAAAAACTCCACGGTTCCGGCACCTTCATACTTAATATATTCTGCAGCCTTTACAGCAGCTTTCCCCATTTCTTCGCGCAATTTGTCGGTCATAAATGGAGACGGTGTTTCCTCAGTAAGCTTTTGATGTCTACGTTGAACGGAACAATCTCTTTCCGACAAATGGCAGGCTTTTCCGTATTGATCCCCTACAACTTGGATCTCGATATGGCGAGGCTCCTCAATCAACTTCTCCATATACATTCCGCCATTGCCGAATGCCGCAGTTGCCTCTTGGACCGCACTTTCGAAATTGCTTTCCATTTCTTCCTCAGCCCAAATAGCACGCATTCCCTTACCTCCACCACCTGCTGTAGCTTTGATCATAACAGGATAGCCCATTTTTTTGGCTGTCTTTTTAGCATCGGCTACATCCTTCAATAGACCGTCTGATCCGGGCACGCATGGTACTCCGGCTTTTTTCATGGTTTCCTTGGCCGTAGCCTTGTCTCCCATTTTGTCAATCTGTTCTCCGGATGCACCAATGAATTTTATTTCGTGTTCTTTACAAATCTTTGAGAATTTGGAATTCTCCGAAAGAAATCCATATCCAGGATGAATCCCATCTGCATTTGTAATTTCTGCTGCCGCAATAATATTGGGTATTTTTAAATAGGACTCATGACTTGGTGCTGGTCCAATACATACAGCTTCGTCCGCAAAACGTACGTGAAGACTTTCTTCATCAGCTTTTGAATACACAGCCACAGTTTTGATGCCCATTTCCTTGCAGGTTCGAATAATCCGAAGTGCAATCTCTCCCCTATTTGCAATCAATATTTTTTTAAACATAATACCTTGAATTTTCAATGCTCAATTTCCAAATTCCATACGATATTCAATGGTAATTGGAACTTGGGTATTTAATTTGAATTAAGAGGGGTCAACCAAAAACAGCGGTTGGTCAAATTCTACCGGAGATGAATCGTCAACCAAAACCTTTACGATTTTACCGGCAACCTCAGACTCAATATCATTGAAAAGTTTCATTGCTTCAATTACGCAAAGTACATCTCCTGGTTTGATGGTGCTTCCTACCTCAACAAATACTGGTTTATCTGGAGAAGGTTTTCTGTAAAAGGTTCCAATGATGGGAGATTTAATCGTAATATATTTTGAATCATCCGCTGAGTCCGCAGGGCTTTCCTCCTTTGCCGGAGCTGCCTGTTCTGCGGCAGGAATTTGTGCGACGGGTGCGGCTGGGGCTTGCGCCATTGGAATTTGTTGTACAATTGTAGTTTCTGGAGCTGATGGTGCACTTCCTGTGCGAATCGTTATTTTAACGTCCTCCATCTCAAGCTTTACCTCGCTGGCACCAGACTTGGCCACAAACTTGATTAAACTTTGAATTTCCTTAATGTCCATGGAATATGATTTAGTCAGTTAGTTGTTAAGTTAAGAATTATATGCCCATTTTAAATAAATGGAACCCCAGGTAAATCCTCCTCCAAAGGCAGCAAAAATAAGATTGTCTCCCTTTTTCAATTGCTTTTCGTAATCGTGAAGCAATAGAGGTAGCGTTGCCGAGGTAGTATTTCCGTATTTATAGATGTTCATCATCACCTTATCGTTGTCAAGTCCCATTCGTCTGGCTGTGGCATCAATAATTCGCTTGTTAGCTTGATGTGGTACCAACCAATTCACATCTTCATGGGTCAGTCCATTACGTTCCATAATCAAAGCTGAAACATCTGCCATATTTGAAACTGCAAATTTGAACACGGATTTTCCATCTTGAAATACAAAATGCTGTTTGTTTTTTACCGTTTCTTCAGATGCCGGAAGGATAGATCCTCCTGCTTCTATCTTCAAAAATTGACGTCCTACACCGTCAGTGCGCAAATGCTCATCCTGAAATCCGAGTCCTTCTTCATTAGGCTCAAAAAGAACCGCTCCGGCACCATCTCCAAAAATTATACAAGTTGTTCGATCTGTATAATCAATTATAGATGACATTTTATCAGCGCCTATTAATAATACTTTCTTATACCTTCCAGATTCAATATAACTTGATGCAGTGGACATTCCGTATAGGAAACTTGAACATGCTGCTTGCAGGTCATAAGAAAAAGCGTTGACCGCACCTATTTCTGAAGCAACAAAAGCTGCTGTCGCTGCGACTGGAAGATCAGGAGTTGCAGTGGCTACCAAAACGAAATCAATTTCGGCTGCATCCACCCCACTTTTCTGTAGTAAATCTTCTGCGGCCTTTATGGCCAAATATGAAGTCCCTTTGTTTTCACCTTTTAGGATTCTACGTTCTTTTATTCCAGTTCTCGTAGTAATCCATTCATCATTGGTGTCCACCATTGTCTCCAACACTTTATTGGATAAAACGAAGTCGGGAACATAACCTCCTACAGCTGTAATTGCTGCTGTTGTTTTTTTCATATTAGTGTCTTTTTTTGTCAAAAACGCCCATATTTGACGCAAAAGCGGTGAAAATTAGTCATTTTATATGACTTTTGACCTAAAAATGGATAGTTTTTGAAATTAACCTAATTCCATAAAAAAACTCCCGTTAAATAAAAAACGGGAGTCGAATATTGTTTGAAGTGCTTTGAACTAGGCAGCAGTTTCTTCCTCTGTCTTGTCAATCAAAACCTGTCCTCTGTAGTACAACTTTCCTTCATGCCAATGTGCTCTATGGAACAAGTGCATTTCACCTGTCACAGAATCTTTGGCAATTGTAGGCGCAGTTGCCTTGTAATGAGTTCTTCTTTTATCCCTTCTGGTTTTGGATATTTTTCTTTTAGGATGTGCCATTATAAACCTATTTGTCCGTTAGTAACTTTTTTAAATCGTCCCATCTGGGATCTGTACCTTCTGTTTGTTCTTTGCTTTCTTTTGGCTGTAATTCTTCCAGCTTGTCTAAGATTTCTGACTTCAACGTTCCGTCAGATACCCCAGGATGTACCCTTTTTTGTGGAACCGCCAACACCAACATTTCATAAATATATTGTGCAATGTTGATTTGATACTCGCCATGGGGTATGATTAAAATTTCATCATTTTCATCATTGTATTCTTCCCCAAACTTTACAACGAGATGTAATTTTGCGTTAACAGCTTGATCAAAAGGTTCTCCTGTTAAATCACAATCTACATTTACCGTTCCGCTTGCCTCAATATCCAGCTCCATCATATTGTTCAACTTTTCCAATATGGCGGTAATGCTTATCGAAGCAGCATTAAATTCTCGGTATTCAAAAGATTCAAAGAACGTATTGTCAACTTGATACCCAAACTCATGCTTCCCTAATTTTAGTCCCGTAAACGGAATAAAAAATTCCTTCAGCTTCATCATTTCTACACTTAAGGTTTGTGTACCAGCCTCTAAAGGCGGGGGCAAAGATACTACTTATTTGGAAAACTCCAATCCAATTTCAATAATTCTGACGCTAGTTAGCTAACTTTTCGCTGGCTTTTTTAATTTTTGCTTTTGCAATGGATTTTTATTGAGTTCTATATGATCTTCTCTATTCTTAAAAATCTGAATTGCAGCAAATACCGCTTCTTTGAACGAGCCAACGTCAGCTTCGCCTTTTCCAGCAATCTCATATGCCGTGCCATGGTCTGGAGAAGTACGTACTTTGTCCAGTCCCGCTGTGTAGTTCACACCTTTTCCAAAGGAAAGTGTTTTAAAAGGTATAAGGCCTTGATCATGGTATGCTGCTAGAATGGCATCGAAATTCTGATGAGAATTGGAACCAAAAAAACTATCTGCCGAATATGGCCCATATGCTAAAATGCCATTATTGAACAATTCCTGGACGGCAGGTTTAAGAATCTTATCGTCCTCTTCGCCAATAGTTCCGTTATCTCCACTATGTGGATTTATGCCAAGCAAAGCAATCTTTGGTCGTCGTATGCCAAAATCCATTTTTAAGGATTTCTCCATGGTCATAACTTTGTCCCTAATAAGCTTGGGGGTTATTGCCTCAGCTACATCTTTTACCGCAATATGATCAGTAAGCAAGCCTACCCTTAAACTGCCTGCGACCATGAACATAAGACTTTCACCATTTAGTTCTTGGGCAAGAAAATCCGTGTGACCGGGAAAGTTAAAATCCTCTGACTGGATGTTATTTTTATTGATTGGGGCCGTGACCAGGACATCTATCTTGTCATTTTTCAATGCAGTGACGGCAGCACGCAAAGAACTAATCGCAAATTTTCCGCCTTCATCTGTAGCCTCTCCGTATTGAGTTTTAGGAGCATCCTTCCAAACATTGACAACATTGATCTTTCCGTCGGTAGCCTGGGAAGCTTCTCGAATTCCATTAAATGCAATATTAACTCCCAAATCGGATTTTTGTTGAGAGATTGTCTTATTCGAAGCAAATATTATTGGGGTGCAAAAATCCAACATCCTTGGGTCTTCAAAAGTTCTCAATGCGACCTCACACCCAATTCCATTTAAATCCCCTATTGAGATTCCGAGCCTAATTTTTCCTTTTTCTTTCATATAATCACTGCCGATATGGCTACATTTACACTGCAAAACTACTTAATTAAAAAGATTCATGTTCACAGGCATTATTGAGACTTTAGGCAAGGTGACCAAGTTGGAAAACGATAGAGGAAATTTGCATATAAGCATCACCTCCGAAATCACCCATGAACTTAAAATAGACCAAAGTGTCGCGCACAACGGGGTATGTTTGACGGTGGTGGCTATGGATGCTGATTCTTATACGGTGACTGCCATCGAAGAAACCCTGAGCAAAACAAATTTGGATGACCTAAGGCATGGAGATTTGGTCAATTTAGAGCGCGCCATGAAATTGGGAGCTCGATTGGATGGGCATATAGTGCAGGGACATGTGGACCAAACCGCAAATTGCATTTTAGTTGAGCAAAAAGATGGAAGTTGGATCTACAGTTTTGCTTATGATTCCTCTTTGAACAATGTCACGATTGAAAAAGGATCCATTACCGTTGATGGGGTTAGTCTCACAGTTGTTGATTCAAAAAAGGACAGTTTCAGTGTGGCTATTATTCCATATACACATGAACATACTCGATTTCATTCTTATAAAGTAGGCACAAAGGTAAATCTAGAGTTTGATGTGATTGGAAAATATGTGGCGAGGCTTATAGAAGTCAAACAATAGTTAGTCACTACCAAAGAAAATTGAAATGAGTGTTATTGATAAATTGGCATCATCACTTGATCGAAGAGATGAAGTCCCCAATCAAGAGTTAGCCAAAGAAATTGTATCATCACAGGATAAGCAAGCCGTCAAAGTATTGTTTGAAAACCTTTCCAATAAAAAAGCCATTCAAAATGATTGCATCAAGGTGCTTTATGAAATAGGCGAACAGGAACCCAACCTTATTTCTAACCATATCAATGAGTTTATTGCTCAACTATCTAGCAAAAACAATAGGCTTCAATGGGGCGCTATGATGGCACTCGGCACCATTACACGGAATCGTCCAAAAGAAATTTATAAAGAGCTTCCTGTCATACTTTTAGCAGCGGACAAGGGTTCTGTTATCACCAAAGACCACGCAATAAACATTTTACTCAAACTATGTTCTATTAAGGCATATTCGGAAAGTACTTTTAGTTTACTTGTGGAACAGCTATTAAAAAGCCCCACAAACCAACTGCCCATGTATGCCGAACGGTCAATCCCGATAATTAATGACAAAAACAAAACCCTATTTGTTAAAACACTTCGGTCAAGGCTTAATGATATAGAAAAAGAGACAAAAAGAAAGCGGGTAGAAAAAGTAATCAAGGAATTTGACTAATAGCCAAATGGTCTAACATCTCAATACCCTGATCCTACACTTTTATAAAAATCTTCCTTTTATATAGAACATAGGCTAACAAACAATAAAAAGCCACTACGCTTAGTCCATAGAGCAAAGATGAAAATTCCATAGATATAAAATCATGGACATAAATCTTATTGAAGAGCCATCCGTGCAATGAGGTATCTCCATCAACTTTTATGGAATAAAACAGTTTGGTAATAAAACTGGAAAGGAAATACACTACTATGGCATTCGCTCCAGCATATCGGAATATACTTCCGAACTTTATCCCTTTGACATCGGTCAAATAATAAATCAAAGCCAATACCACATTGGCCCATCCGGCAGTTACCAATACAAAACTGCTTGTCCACAACGCTTTGTTGATTGGAAAGAACAAGTCCCATAGATGTCCGACTATTAGAAGTGAACCTCCCAATCCAAAAAGTATCATGGTCTTTTTTTCTTGTTTCGAGGTCAAAATAAGTCCGGTAAAAATGCCCAAAATAGAACTGACAATGGCGGGAATTGTACTCAATAGGCCCTCTGGGTCGTAATCAGGTTTATAATTATGTGTTCCGAATACGTTTACATCCAAATAATTTGCGAAGTTGTTCGGTGCTCTTTCTAGGGTCGATGCAACTCCTTCCACGGGAACGAATACCATCAAAAGCCAATATCCTATTAAGAGAATGATCGCGGTAACGACCAGTTTTTTCCAATCAAGATTCAAAAAAAGAATGGCAGCAAAAAAGAACACGACCCCAATTCGTTGAAGCACGCCGGGGAATCTAATTTGTGCAAACTCTTTTATAAATGGAAAACTGATTGTAAAGGCCCCTAAAAAAAGCCCCAATCCTACTAGTTTTAACGCTCTTATAGATATCTTTTTATAGGTCGTCGCATTTGCTTCCTTGTTTTTATAAGCAAACACAATGGATGTCCCAACTATAAAAAGGAAAAAAGGAAACACTAAATCGGTAGGGGTATACCCATGCCATTTTGCATGCAACAAAGGTGCATAAACATTGGACCACGTTCCTGGGGTATTCACCAAAATCATTAAAACAATGGTGGCTCCCCTAAAAATATCTACAGATAATACCCTATTTTTCATAGTGCGCTATAATACGTTGTCTTTTATTCTATTCCATGCCCTAATGAGCAAAATTCCAGAAATAACTGATACCCCAGTAAGAATTAGTGCCAAATTAGTTTCACCATAAATCCAATATCCGGTTGCGAACATTATGGAATAAATTAGCACAACACCTAGTAGCATTGCCGTAATTCCCGAAGGTACACTCCATTTTTCGTTGGATTCAACAATTTGAACATTGTCCATCTCAGCTTCATCAACAACTTTTGACCATCCTGGACCTCCTGGTTGTATTTTCTGGTAAAAACTTCTTAATACTTCTTTAGTTTCAGGTTGTGTTACAAAGGTTGCAGTTAACCATATCACGGTGGTCACTATCATTATAAATGGCAGTTCACCCCAATCTGGCAATAACCCGGATTCGACGCCAAAAAGAACTTCTCTCAAGGAAGTGGTCTCCAAAAGAATCGCCAATATCCCAGACGCGAACATTGCCGTTATCTCACTCCATGCATTGATTCTCCACCAGAACCATCTTAAAATAAAGATTAGGCCAGTACCCGCACCAAATGAAAGTAACAAATTGAAAATTCCCATCGCATTTTGCATCGCAAGGGCTAGAAAAGCACTCAATACCATCAACACAGCAGTTGAAATTCTACCTACAGCCACCATCTGCTTTTCGCTTGCATTAGGATTTATCTGCTGTTTATAAAAATCAAAAACGATATAGGATGACCCCCAATTTAATTGGGTCGAAATTGTACTCATATATGCGGCAACCAATGAAGCCAAAACAACACCCAACAATCCACTTGGCAGTTTTGTCAGCATTGCGGAATAGGCCAAGTCATGACCCAATTTATCCGCGGCAACATTTGGAAAAGCTTCGTGTATGCTTGCAATATCAGGATAAACCACTAATGAAGCCAAAGCAACCAAAATCCATGGCCAAGGCCTTAGGGCGTAATGCATGATGTTAAAAAAGAAGGTGGCCCCAATGGCATGATTCTCATTCTTTGCAGCTAACATTCGCTGGGCGATGTATCCACCTCCTCCTGGTTCCCCGCCAGGATACCAAGAACTCCACCATTGTACTGCAAGAGGTATTACCAGGAGGGTTATGACAGCCTTTGTGTCGCTCATATCCGGCAGAATACTCATTTTATCCTTAACATTCTCATTTTCGATAATAGCCTGAATTCCCCCTACTTCAGGTAGGTTAACTAAATAGTATGCTGCCCCAATTGCACCCGCCATCGCCACAAAAAACAACAAGAAGTCGCTATAAACTACTCCTTTAAATCCTCCGAGAGCACTAAATATTACCGTAATCAGACCTGCTGCGACCACAGTCACCCATGGTTCGAGGCCCAACATAACGCCTCCAATTTTTATTGCTGCAAGCGTAACCGCCGACATCGTAATCACATTAAAGATCACCCCTAAGTAAACCGCTCTAAACTTGCGTAAAAAACTAGCTGCTTTTCCACCATATCGCAACTCGTAAAACTCCAAATCGGTTTTTACATTGGATTTTCTCCAGAGTTTGGCATAAACAAATACCGTTAACATTCCAGTGACCAAGAAACACCACCAGCCCCAATTTCCTGAGACCCCATTCGTACGAACCAGATCAGTTACCAAGTTTGGTGTGTCCGTTGAAAAAGTGGTAGCCACCATGGAAAGGCCCAATAGCCACCATGGCATTGTTCGACCAGATAAAAAATATTCAGATGAGCTTTTTCCTGATGTTTTTGAAACGTAGATTCCTATGAAAAGTACAATTGCAAAGAATCCGAAGATTATTACATAATCTAAAGTTTGAATGTCCATGTTGGTTATTAATTGGTAAGTTACTAAAGGTAAAGTTTTTTTGAAATACCTTTGCTTTTTGTTCGCTAAACACCTGCTTTGGTTATACATATGACTTCTGAACCTACGTTTGTTGCATGGATATTGGGCGCAACAGCGGCTTTTTTAATGGGTACATCCAAAGCGGGTCTAAAAGGCCTTGCCACCTTTAACGTAACACTTTTGGCTTTGGCTTTTGGCGCTAGGGAATCCACGGGTTTAATAATGCCGCTTTTACTTGTTGGTGATATTGTTGCCGTGCTGTACTATAATCGGCATACACAATGGAAATACATTTTGCGCTTTCTTCCCTGGATGATTTCCGGAATTTTAATCGGTGTCTTTATAGGTAAAGATTTGCCTGAAAAAGAATTTAAGTTAGGCATGGTCATCGTCATTTTTATAAGCTTATTCTTATTGATCTGGTGGGACAGACGAAAATCTACCAACATTCCCACACACTGGGCGTTTGCAGGTCCTATTGGAATTGTGGCAGGAGTGTGTACCATGATCGGTAATTTAGCGGGTGCTTTTACCAACATTTTCTTTTTGGCCATGCGCCTACCCAAAAACGAGTTCGTAGGCACAGCTGCTTGGCTCTATTTAATCACCAATGCATTCAAACTACCCTTTCACATTTTTGTTTGGAAAACGATTTCTATTGAATCTTTACTGATAGATTTAAAGCTTTTACCTGCTCTTGCTTTAGGACTTCTCTCCGGAGTTTTTATTGTGAAAAAAATCAATGAACGAAATTACAAAAGGTTCATTCTAGTTGTTACTGCGATAGGAGCGATAGTAATTCTATTTAAATAGTATCCCTTCGCTGTGCTGTAAAATTCACGATGTAGATATAAAAATCCGTGACCTCGACGCGGTTTAATAAATTTTTTACCTGTTTGTAAATGTCAACTTACGTCGGATAATCTGTAAATCCGCATGGGCGTTATCAGGTACGCATTTCGATTTCTATTCTTTTACGTTGCAATTGTAAGGTAGGACGGTGAGATGTCTTACCATTTAATGACGAGCGACTATCCAAAATAAAGTTTTGTTCTCATTTTTTGATTATTTGAATTAGCTATTCCTTAAGCTTCTTCCTCCTACCTTTCTCAGTTGCGCTAACTCATTAATTACTAACAAAACTTTTTATTTATGAAAGTAAAGAAACTAGTGCGACCGTTGGTTCTGGCATTTTTCTGTGCCATATCGGCATGGTCCCAAAACAAGCAGATCACTGGCCAGGTCATTGATCAAGCGGGTTTGCCGCTTCCAGGTGTTAACATTGTTGTTCAGGGTACCAGTAACGGAACCCAAACAGATTTCGACGGTAACTACAGCATCCAAGCCGCAGAAGGGCAAACACTATTGTATACCTATATAGGTCAACGCGAAGAGCGTAGATCTGTTGGGTCTGGAAGTGTTATCAACGTGCAAATGCGTGAGGATGCGCAAGCCCTTCAAGAAGTGGTTGTTACCGCCCTTGGAATCCAAAAAGAGAAGCAGGCTCTTGGATACGCAGTTGCTGAAGTAGGTTCGGAACAATTGGAGCAAAAATCAGAGGGTGATATTGCAAGAATCCTCACCGGAAAGGCTTCGGGTGTACAAATCAATCAGCAAAGTGGACTTTCAGGCTCCGGCACAAACATTATCATTCGAGGATTAAACTCCTTTAGTACCAGTAATCAAGCATTGTTCATTGTAGATGGCGTGCCATTTAGCAATGACACTAATCCTCAAGGAACCTTTATTAATGGAAATAATGGATCTAGTCGTTTTTTGGACTTGGATCCAAATAATATTGAAAGTGTAAACGTGTTAAAAGGCCTTGCAGCTGCAACTCTCTATGGTTCGCAAGGAAAGAACGGTGTAATTCTGATTACCACCAAAGGTGGTAAAGCTTCACAAAGTGCTTCCAAAAAATCTGAGATTACGGTAAGTACTTCTCTTTTCTTTAACGAAATAGCCTCTCTTCCCGATTATCAAAATGAATATGGAAATGGTTTTGACCAATCTTTTGGGTGGTTCTTTAGTAACTGGGGCCCAAGTTTTAATAGAGGTGGTGTAGATGGTTGGGGAAATGATAGCTCCTTTGATCAACAGGGGACCCTTCCACATCCTTATTCAACAGCGGCTCCAGCAACAGGAATTCCGCAAGCCTTTCCAGAATTTGCAACTTCTCGATACGAATGGCGGCCTTATAATAGTGTAAAAAACCTCTTCAAAACAGGTACGGTACTTAATACCTCTATTAACGCACGGGGTTCTTCAGAAGATGGAAAAATCACTTATAATGCAAACTATGGACATTTAGAGGATCAAGGATTTACACCCGGAAACTCGATAATTAGAAACAATCTTTCCATAGGGGGTTCTGCACAGCTTTCGAACAAATTCACGATTTCTGGAACATTGAATTATTCCTTGACCAAGTTTAAATCGCCTCCAGTTGCCCTTAGTAATGGTAACGGGGCTACCGGCACAGGTTCTTCTATTTTTGGAGATTTATGGTTTACCCCTAGAAGTATAAATTTTGATGCGCTTCCCTTTGAAAATCCCATTACAGGCGGATCAGTTTATTATAGACAAGACAACAGTATTCAGCATCCTTTATGGACTATTGCGAATTCGGGAACCGATCAAGCAACCAACAGAGTGTTTGGAAATGCGAGTATTAGCTATGATATCAATGATCATTTGAACATAAACTATCGTGTTGGACTGGATAATTACAGTGAAAACAATTTAAACTTCCAAAATAGAGGTGGGGTAAACAGTAATAGTGGAGATGCAAGACTGTTGAGCGGAGTCTACTCCACTTGGAACAACACCAATACCATTTGGGATCATAACCTTGTATTAACGGGTAATTACGATTTAACCACCAAAGTTGGATTCGCATTCAACGTTGGGGGGACTTCCCGAAGAGAAGTGTTTGACCAAAATGGAATTGCCAGTGATGGTCAGCAAGTATTTGGTGTGCTGCGGCACTTTAACTACTTAAACAACAATGAAATCCAATTTTTCACCGAGAGAAATCTGGTAGGGGTTTATGGACAGTTAGACTTTGATTATGACAACTTCCTTTATCTAACATTATCAGGCAGAAATGACTGGGCTTCCAATTTCTCCAAAGAAAATAGAAGCCTCTTTTATCCAAGTGCTAGTTTATCATTTATTCCAACCGAAGCTATAGATGGCTTAAAGAGTCAAAATGGTTTAAATTACTTAAAGCTAAGGGCTGGGTATGGAACCTCAGCAGGTTTTAACACCTTTAATCCTTATCCAATAGCATCGACACTTGTTTTGGTGACCAACGACAACCAAACAGGAGGTGGAACGAATATAGTGAGCAATACCTCAGGCCAAACTTTAGGAAACCCTGGCCTACAACCAGAAACAGTCTCTGAGATCGAGCTTGGAATCGAGTCTGCCCTTCTTGATAACAGAATCACCATTGATGTTTCTGTATATAAAAGAATCACCAAGGACCTTATTGTAAGAAGGCCATTGGATCCTTCAACAGGTTTTACTTTTACAGATACCAATGTTGGTGAAATTGACGGTGAGGGTATTGAGGCAGATTTAGGGGTGACTTGGATAAGAAGCAACGATAAGGGCTTAAACTGGAATACCAATTTAAACTTTACCGCATACGAAACCACTGTAACTGATTTAGGTATTGATACCGATCAAGTTATCTATTCTGGTTTTGCAAACTTGGGTAATGCAGCTATTCCAGGAGAACCATTAGGTGTTTTCTTTGGGTCACAAGTTCAACGTACCGCTAATGGAGAATTGGTCATTGACGCTCAGGGAAATTTTCAGCAAGACCCAAACAATGGTGTAATCGGTGATCCTAACCCAGACTGGGTGGCGAACCTACAGAACACCCTCTCTTTCCACAATTTTACCCTTGGTTTTCAAATGAACTATACTCAAGGTGGTGATATCTATTCCAGTACTATTTCCACTTTATTGGGAAGAGGGTTGATCCCAGAGACCTTAAATAGAAGAGAGTCCTTTGTCTTAGACGGAATAGGTCCGAACGGGCAACCGAACAATATCCAGATAAACAACTCTGATTTTTACTTTACCAATGTCCTCTTTGGTCCAAGTGAACTTCAAGTATATGACGCTACCACTATAAGGCTACAAGAAGTTTCTTTGGCTTACAGCATGCCTGAAAAATTCTTAGACAAAACACCTTTTGGCTCGTTGGTTTTTACTGTTTCGGGGCAAAACCTTTGGTATGATGCTATCAACACTCCAAATGGTGCAAACTTTGACCCAAATACGTCAGGTTTAGGTGTTGGAAACGGAGTTGGGTTCGATTTCCTTAATGGACCAAGTTCAAGAAGGTATGGTCTAAGTGTAAAAGCCACATTCTAATAAATATGAAAAAGATGAAAACAACAAATAGATATATACTGATTCCATTGGCCGCTTTAGGGCTGTTTATAGGTGGATGCGAAAGTACAGAGCTAGATATAACTCAAGACCCCAATGCCCTAGCACCAGAGCAGGCAAGTGTTGATTTCTTTTTGAATTCCATTCAGGAAGATTTTGTAAGACAGTTGGAAGGTAACGCCGACTTTGATGTAAATGATAACTGGGTTTCTGGAGGCGCCACTAACGGCGATGGTTTTAACCTGCATGGTATGGAATTGACCAGAACTGGGGCATTATACAACGGTAATTCTCAAAACTATCAATCGGTTTATCAGGATTCTGATTTCACAGACGAATGGACAAATGCTTATACTGGCATCCTTCAAGATATAAATATTATGAACGGATTGGCTGAAGAAGCCGGTCAAACTCATCATATCGCTATAGCACAATTTATTGAGGCATATCTTATCGTGAGCTTGGTAGATTTCTTTGGAGATATACCATATAGTGAAGCATTCAAGGGTGAAGAAGGTATCCTTAATCCAAAACTTGATTCAGGAGCAGAGGTATATCAAGCGGCACTGGATTTAATCGATGAGGCAATAGTAAATTTTGGAACTACTGCAAGTGATGAGCCAAGTACAGATGTTTTTTATGCCAATGATTATGGTATGTGGATAAAGGCTGCTAATACCCTGAAGTTGAAAATATACTATCAGACACGTTTGGTGGATGCAAATGCCATATCAAGTTTTAATGCCATTATCGCCTCCGGAAATTACATTACCGACTCCTCTGAGGATTTTCAGTATTCGTGGCCAGGGACAAGCGCATCCAACCCAGATACGCGTCATCCTAGGTACGGCTTTAACTATACCCCGACCGGCGCTTCTGATTTTGTCTCTAATTGGTTGATGAATGAAATGCAAGTCTCGAATGATCCGCGAATTCGGTATTACTTTTATCGGCAGACAGCTGCTGTGCCAGGGCAGGAGATTCCACCAAACCAAGAAACCATTAGATGTTCAACACAATCTCCTCCACAACATTATATTGATGGTGGGTTCACCTTCTGTAATCTGCCAAACGGATATTGGGGAAGAGACCATGGACAAAACGATGGTCGAGATCCTGATGCATTCTTTGTGACCATGTGGGGAGTTTATCCTTTCGGAGGTCGCTTTGATGACGATACATTTCAAGGTATTGGTCCTGGACAAGGTGGCCTCGGCGCAGGAATATCACCTATTTTGACTGCATCTTGGGTAGACTTTATGATAGCTGAAGTACGTTTAGCTAGTAACGATTTAACCGCAGCCAGAGCAGCATTGCTGGAAGGCGTCAATAAATCGATAACCAAGGTTCAATCTTTTAGTTCGTTAGATCCAAGTGCGGATTTTTCATTTGCTCCCGATCAAGCGACTGTAGATTCATTTGTATCCTCAATAGGAGCAGCCTGGGACGCAGCTACAGCTGATGGTAAATGGGATGTTTTGGGAGAACAATTTTTTATAGCCTGCTTTGGTAATGGAGTTGAGCCTTATAATTTTTATAGAAGAACAGGTTATCCAACAACCGTGCAAGCCAATAGATCTCCAAATCCAGGGGATTTTCCAAGATCAATGTACTACCCTTCAAATGCGGTAAATACAAACTCAAACATTAGCCAGAAGCCCAATCAGGCCCAGCCAGTGTTTTGGGACAATAATCCAAGTGGTCCAATAGCTAACTAAATACTAATTTCGATATGAAAATCATATATAAATATTCTTTTTTATTAGTGGCCCTGTTTTTCTTTTCGTGCAGCGAGGATGACAAACTATCAGGGGAAGTACTAGATGATGTGATTCGCGGGGCAATCTTGCGCACAGTAAATGTAATAAGTCCTGCAATGGATGTTCTCGACCCATCTGCTGTTTGGGGAGTGGAAATTGAAGCCCAGGATTTAGAAAATGGTGCTTTGATGGAGGAGGTTCGGCTATTTGCCAAGCTTATTGACAATACTCCTGAAAATGGAACTACAGATTCTGGTGAGGTTCAGATACAAACCTTTGCTCCTTCTGACTTTACTAATGGCCCTTTCGGCTTGCCTAGAAGAGAGGTAACTTCCACGCTAGGAGAGCTTACCGGAGCTCTTGGATTGTCAGCGGGCGAATTTAATTGTGGTGATCAAATTGAACTTCGTTTTGAAATGGATCTTACCACAGGTCAAACATTTACGGGTGGAGACCAAAACCCGAACATTAGCGGAGGCGATTTTTTTAGCTCACCATATGTTTACCGAGCTACCTTGATTGCTTTGCTTCCTTCAGATGAACTGTTTACAGGACAATACCAACTTACAACGTTGACTCCAGGTATTTTTGGTATAAATGATTACCAAGATGGAGTTTACACCATAGATGCCGTGGGCAACACTACACGGCTTATTAGAAATGTTCCTACATTTCCTGCCTTTGGCCCTTTTGGTCCGGTAGATTTTGAGTTCCAGTTTGTGTGTGGGGAAATCATTGTAACACCGGCCCAAAGTGTTGGAGCCGGTTGTGTTGGTTTAATTGCTTCAGGAACCGCCTCGGTGAATACCACATATGATCTAAGTAATCCGGATGATAGTTCCTTTATAATCAACTTTACCTCTGATGAAGCAAACGATTGTGGCACAGGGTCGCCTCAAGCATCATTTCAACTTACTAAACTATAGTAAACAATAAATAAGGCGCACAAAAACTGTGCGCCTTATTTATCAATCTAAAAAAATAATGTCATGATGAAAATGAAATTTTTACCCGTCTTTAGCTTCGCTGTTTTGGCAAGTTTTACTTGTTCTGCCCAACAAGCAAAGAACTTTGGAAGTGCAGTAGGCACGAACAACCTTCAGGATTTTACAAGCATACAAATGCGAGAATCTCTTGTAAATGCCATTGTAAGTAACGCTCAAAAATCATCAAGTAATGCTGATTTATCCACTATAGAAGGCTCTCCATATTATCTTGATACTTTTAAAAAGGGTAACCTTTATTATAAGAACGATCTTTTGGGTTCCTTCTATTTAAGATACAATGCCTTTCAAGACCAAATGGAAATCAAAAACTCGGATTTGTCCGAGGAGCAATTCCAGTTTTTGGTACAGTCCAATGAAATCAAGACTGTTGTTGAGGGCAAAGAGATACAATATTTTTCATACGTAAGCGCAGATGGGTTGCAGGGCGACAGTTATTGTATAAAAGAATTTACAGGGGATACTTACGTCTTGTATTCCAATAAGCGCAAGAAATACTCTCCAGGTAAATCCTCTACAAACTCTCTGGCCCAATCTATTCCAGCAAAGTTTATCGATGATGTTTCCCTTTTCTATGGATTAAAAGGTGATGCATCTCTGGTAGCTATTCCGAAAAAGAAAAAGGACTTCTTGGAAATTTTTCCGAGCGCTTCTAGAACCGCGGTTAAAAAATATATCCGGGACAAAAGACTCAGACCGGCTAAGTTGAGTGATCTTAAGAGTATCTTTATATACGCAGAAAGATTATAAAGGTAAATACTCAATCTCTTTTTAAGAATGGGATGTTCATATCCGAGTACCCTTGATCTTGGATATGGTTTTTAAACTTCCATCTTCTTGTCGAACATCCCATTTCCAATCAAATGAGTCTTGCTTGATATTATAAAAATGTATTTCAAAGCTTTTCTTGTCATCCGTCATCATAATGGTACCATCATCTTTTGTGTTGGCCGTCCAAATCTCTGAAATTGAATTATTCTGATCGTTGACCCAGGCATTCATCCAGCTTCCGGTTTTAGGATTAAACGTTCTTATATTGATTCCTTTCATGGTGGGCGACTCCCAATAATCTTGAATAACTTTTCCATTCAGAATAGTTTTCCATTCCCATTTAGCATTAGCCTCTTTCCAATTACCGTCTTTGTCCAAGTTTGATACGATACAGTTCCAATTTCCAATCAAACTTGTGAAATCGGGTTTTTCGGGAGACAAATTGCTTATTTTATCTTCCTGTATTCTGGTATAAAATATTTGCCAGTTCTGCTTCCAAGTTTTACCTGCATCGATGGATGCTTCCCAGTCCCATGTAAACGAATCTTTTTTGATGTCATGAAAAACCATCCTGAGTATAACCTCCTTTTCTTTGATTTTGATTGGTTCTGTTTTAAAAATTCTTCTATCCCCCTCAAACTCACCTGTAAAGTCATAATAACTTTGAGTGTTGTCATTCCATGACTGCTTCCATCTTTTTAAAAAAGGAACGTACATGGACATACTTACTCCCTTAAATCCTTTTTGCGCACCTTCAGTAACAACAAAATTCTCATGGATAGACTTGCCATCGAGGGTTACCGTAACAATATTAATTCCCTTTCCCTGTTTACCATCACCTTCATCCCAAGTAGCATTCCATTTGCCGATCCAAAAATCAAAATATTGTTCTTTTTCCTTTGAGGTTTCTGTTTGTCCAAATGTATTCGCATAAATTACTAGCAAAAACAAATAAGCAAGTTGTTTAATCTTCATTCTATTTAAGTTTAGTGATAGTTAAGTGCTCCATGTTTATAAGTAAACTGTTATTTCATCAACTCTTTCTGGTAGCGTGTATCAACTGGTTGATTTGCCACACCTTTCTGTCCTCGTTGAATACCTCCTGTTGCCACTTAAATGTATTGTCTTGAAAATCAAAATAGGTAATTCTTATTTTTTCGTCTTTTTCATTTGTTTCAATCAATGTAATCTTTTCATTTGTTGATATGGCTTCTCCCGTATCCATTTGCTTATTTGAGGTATCCATGTACGCTGTCTGCCATTTATTTAGTTTCTCATTGTAAATTCGTAATCCTATTCCATAAAATGAGTTTTGATCTTTGGCGTCTTCACGTTTTGGCAAAATAAAGACATCTTGAATCGCCATTCCGTTCATTACATAAAACCAATTCCATTCGCCATTGAAACTTTGTGTTATCTCACCTGAAGAGTTGACTATCTCCACCTCGATATCCCAATTGCCCACCAATTGCCCCCAATGATCCGTCAAGGTTGGGGCAGTTTTATTTATTTCCGTTGCTAATAGACCAGTATCTTCCAAGGTGTCTTGGCCAATTATAGCCCCGTTCGTTAGTAAGCCCAATAACAAACAACTTACAGTTTTACCGGTTCGTTTTAAAACCATATTTATATCCATAATTCAGTATTTATAATTTAACAAAATGTATATGTGCCATATTCAACACATCCAAAATTGGTGCAACTGCACCATTATGGGTATGTCTTTAAATTTGTTTGGGTCCGCTAAAAATAAATGTTTACGTGGCTGTGTTTTGTAAATCTGCGTCGGAATTAGCTCCGAAAAATAAGAGGGGAATTAGTTTTAAGAAGCCATATTTTGGTTTCGAAACTCAGTGGGGGTACTACCAATATATTTTTTAAAGGCATTGTAGAAGGAAATACGGTTATTAAACCCCGCCTGATAAGCAATGTCCGTAATGTTCATTTCTAGACTTTTGTCCTCTACCAAAAGTCTTTCGGCCTCTTCAATTCTATATTTGTTTACAAACTCATAAAAGGTCATTTGAAAACACTCATTAATAATTTGAGAAGTGTTGTGTCTAGAAAGATTTAGCATTTTGGCCAAATCAACAAGTTTTAGTTCATTTTCCAAATAGATTGCCTCCGTTTCCATAAGATTAACAAGCTTTTCCTTGTAGTCGTTCAGCACATTCTTAGATAGTCCCGATTTCTGATATTTAATCACCGGAAATACCCTTTTTAATGGTTTTCCATTAAAAATACTCACATGGTAGAACCCGAAATACGATGTAAGCCCAACAAAGAAACACATGGCCGTGGTGATAACAAAATCTTGTGTGAAGTCGAGTACTCCCGCCTTCAGTAAAACGAAAAAAGTAAACCATGATCCTGTAAAGCAACCAAATGTTGTGATGGTCAACTTAAGCCATAGTTTCATCTCATTATCTTCAATATAGCTTTTACGATTTATCCTAAAGGTCCAAATCGTATAGAAGAAAAGACTACACAGCAATATTATAAATACCGTACTTGAGGGAACAAAAACATAGTTTCCCACATTGATCGCACCGCTATTTATACTTCTTTTGATTGCAACTGGCTGTATATAATATCGAGCAAAGTTCAATACTACCAATACTGTCAGAATAAAATGTGGTAGAATGGTTTTCCAGGTAATTCTCTTTCCTTGAACCAAAGTCCTTATATATAAAAAGAACAAAGGACCATATAATGAAAGTAGAATAAGGTATATATAAGTTATGGCATTTGATATATCGCTGTTATTATAGGTCCAATACAGCACATTATGAATAATGTCCAATCCGAACAATAATAAAAAAATGGCCCAAATTCTATTTGCTTTGCTGTTGTCGCTTTTTTTCGCAAATAGAAATGCAGCATACAAAATAGCTTGAAACGAAAAACACAATAAAACAATGCCCAATACCCTCATAAACTAGTTTGATACAGTTAAAAATACATAAATGGGGTGGCGGATTTTGTAAATATCCGTCGGAATTAACAATCTATTAAATCAGAAAGGGAATAAATTACGAAGCCAAGTTCTGGTTTCGAAACTCGGTTGGAGTGATCCCGATATTTTTTTTAAACGCATTGTAAAAAGAAATACGGTTGTTGAAACCAACCTGATATGCAATATCTGTAATGTTCATTTCGTGCTCCTTGTCATCAACAAGTAATCTTTCCGCTTCTTCAATTCGGTACTTATTGATAAACTCATAAAAGCTCATTTGAAAGCATTCGTTAATTATCTGCGAAGTATTGTGCCTGGAAAGATTCAACATTGAGGCCAAATCGGTAAGCTTCAGTTCGCTTTCCAAATAAAGAGATTTGGATTCCATAAGATTAAGAAGCTTCACCTTGTAATCGTTTAGAACACTTTTAGAAAGCCCCGATTTTTGATATTTTATTATTGGGAATATCTTCTTTAATGCCTTCCCATTGAAAACACCACTGTGGTAAAAACCGAAATAGGAAGTGAGTCCAATAAACACCCCCATCATTATGGTAATCGAATAATCCTGGGATTGATTTATGAGCCCTGCCTGGAACAAAGTAAAATAGAAGAGCCAAGAAATGGCAAAAAAACCAAAGCCCACAGAAATTAGCTTTAACCATAATTTCATTTCCTTGTCATCAGCATATCTGTTCTTGTTAGTGAAATAGGATGCCAAGGCATAAAGAATGGTTGATGCTATTAAAAAATAGAAAACATTGTCCGCTGAGATAAAAATGTAATTATTGGGAGCAACCATCCCTTTTTCTATCATCAGTTTTATCTCCACGGAAAGTGTATAATAACGAATGAAATTTAACAATACCAAAACCGGAATTGTGATGTGGAAAAGTATTTCTGTGGCCTTCGGCCTTTTCTCAGAAACCAAAGTCTTGACATACATATAAAACAGCGGTCCATAAAGAGAGAATGGAACATAATAAAGCATATTTAATGCGCTTACCGTATCGTTGTCTCCATAGAGCCAGAATGAAACATTGTATAAAATGTTTAGTCCAAAAAGGAAAAGGAAAATTGCCCAGATGGTATTTGCTTTTCTTACCCTGCTTTTTTTAAATAATAGAAAGCCCGCATAAACAAATGCTTGAAAGGCAAAACACACTAGTATGATTTCTAGAATTCTCATTACGTAGGTTAATTTACTTAAAGTTACGACTAAATTGACCTAGGGCTTGTTAAGGTTCGTCGGGATTAAGGTTAAAGATGTTCGGGAACAGAAAAATTACAGTCTACTTCTTGAAACGCATAAAAAATAACTCTCCTGTCAATATTGAGGAAAGTGACAAATCTGCATTTATCTTGAATTTTATTTTGAACGTTGATGCTTTACATGAGATATAAGAAAACCTTATCTTGAACAAGATGTAAACCACATCCAACTTATCTGATTGGAAGCATGAAAAAAAATTACAGGTACATATGTCTTTTTAAAATAACAGCACTTCTGTTTTTTTTTGCTCTCGGAGGGTGCAAAGAAGGCGTCAATAAAACGGTTAGTATTAAAAAACCTAACATCATTTACATTTTGGCTGATGATCTAGGATATGGTGAATTGGGTGTTTATGGACAAGAAAAGATTGAAACTCCCAATATAGATGCCCTGGCACAAAGTGGAATGTTATTTACCCAGCATTATACAGGCGCACCTGTCTGCGCTCCCGCCCGGTATATGTTTCTAACTGGTAAGCATGCCGGCCACTCCTATATACGAGGGAATGATGAATGGAACGAGCGTGGTAACGTTTGGGATTACCGCGAAGTAATCCTCGACTCCACATTGGAAGGTCAACGGCCGCTGCCAACCTCTACGGTTTTATTTCCGCAGTTATTAAAAAAAGAAGGCTACGCCACAGGTATGGCAGGTAAATGGGGTCTTGGAGCACCGCATACGAATTCTATTCCCACAAAAATGGGCTTCGATTTTTTTTATGGATACAATTGTCAAAGACAAGCCCATACCTATTATCCCGTTCACTTGTACAAAAATGAAAATAGGATCCACCTCAACAATGACACCATCCCTCCCCACACAAAACTATCCGAAGAAGCTGACCCGTATGACCCTTCCAATTATCAAAAATTCAATTTAAATGACTACGCTCCAGATTTGATATTTGATGAAATGATGGGGTTCATATCAGAGAACAAAGACAATCCCTTCTTTTTTTATTGGGCATCTCCCATTCCACATAACGCAATACAAGCGCCGCAAAAATGGGTGGATTACTACAAGGAAAAATTTGGTGATGAAGAACCCTATCTGGGCCAAGCAGGATATTTTCCGCATCAAAATCCAAAAGCAGGATATGCCGCCATGATTTCCTATTTGGATGAAAACGTAGGCAAATTAATCGACTACTTAAAGGATAATGACCTATATGAAAATACTCTTATAATGTTTACCTCGGACAACGGAGTAACTTATACAGGCGGCACAGATGGAGAATTTTTCAATAGTTCTGGAATTTTTGGTGAAGAACGAGGACGAGGTAAAGGTTTTGTTTACGAAGGAGGTATTAGGGTTCCCATGATTGCTTCTTGGCCCAACCATATTACGCCGAGTAGTACAACCAATCATGTATCAGCACATTATGATGTAATGGCTACGTTATTTGATATTATCAATTTAGAAAATCCGATAAAGACTGATGGTATCAGTTTTTTGCCCACACTATTAGATCAAGAAGGCCAGGCAGAGCATGATTTTCTATATTGGGAGTTCCCTGAATATGGAGGACAGGTGGCCATTCGAATGGGCGACTGGAAGGTAGTCAGGCAAAATCTTAAGAATCCGACAGAAGAGCCAACCCTGGAACTTTATAACCTTGTTCAAGATCCTGAAGAACTCAATAATATTGAGAATCAAAACCCTGAAATTATAGCAAAAGCAGCCGAAATTTTTGCCAAGGAGCACCGCGATGCTGAGGTGGAAAGGTTTAGAATACCTTTAATCGAGCAAGGATTGTTATCGGATATACAGAAAGACTAAAAGAGATACCCAATCTTAAGACCTCCGTAAAAATTTCGGTCGGTCCCTGGATAAAAGTATCGGGGCAATGCACCTCCAAAACCAACGGCATTGATTAAGACACTTTGGGCATATCTCGTGTCGAATACATTATTCACCCCTATATTCAATCCCAACGAAAAATGGTTAGAAATTTCCTTCATATAACCTAATTTGGCATTGAACACATTAAAAGATTCGCTGTTTAGGTTATTAGCATCCGTGAGCGGGATTTCATCCACAAACTGGTGGATCAAATTTAGCTGCAATCCGTTAGTGTGTTTTACATCCAACCCAGAACTAATTCGATTTTTGGGCACTCCTGTGAGCGGATTGCCAGAAAAGTCATCGTCCTCATCTACAAAATCCACAAAACTATGGTCGCTCAAGGTATAATTTAGATAAGGATACAACTTTAAATCTTTGCCAAGTGAGAGCATAGACCTAATGCTTAGTTCCAAACCTTGGTGTCGGGTTTCTCCAGCATTTCTACCGATAAATTGGTCCTCGCCAACGCGCTGGGCCACCAATAGATTATTAATGTTCATTCTGTAAAGCGACCCATCCAAAAATAAATGTCCCTTGAATAGGTTAATGTTTCCCCCTAGTTCATAATTAGTTCCTGTTTCTTGGGCAATATCAGGATTGATTACCCCATCAGGTGTTAAAGTCTCCTCTAAACTAGGGTTGGAAAATCCTCGACTTACATTGGCAAATAGTTTTCCTCCTACGAAGAGATATTGCAATCCGAAGCTGGGTAGCAAAATGGCATCAAAATTTCGGTTGGCGGAAGTGTTTGCATCTCCTTGATTGAATAAATCCCGAAAATTGTAATTGGTCTTGTTCAGATTAAGTCCTATCTGGGCAGAAAAACGTGGTGTAAAAGTCTGCGTTAGTGTTCCGAACAAATTAAATTGTCTTCGAAATTCGCTATTATCACTTATGCGGTCACCTTGCAAACTACCATTGCCGTTGTTATCTCTAAAAAGATTCTGGAAGGTACCCCAATGGTATTCATCTTTGTACAATTCTCCTCCGAAAGTATACTCTGTAGTTCCTGTAATGCCTTTGAATTGACTACGTAAACCATATCCATTAGTGAACTCATCCAAAATATTGAAAGGACGAGGTTCATAATGATCCAGATAGGTGTAAAAAATACTTGTGGTGTTTTTGAAAGTGTGGTCAAACTCATACGTATGGTACAACCCGGCAAGCACATATTTGTTGGCTTCGAAACCTTGAGCGGCCAACCAATTGCCCGCAGCTCGTGTTGGGTCTTCGTCAAAGTCGGTCTGGTTCAATGAACTAGGAATCTGAGCCGTATAGTCGATATAATTTACCAATAGGCCTAGATCACTTTTTTTACCCAACTTAACATTGGTGTTCAGCAAGAAACCATCTCTATCAAAACGATTGTTCTGTCGGTAACCATCAGTTTCAAAATGGTTGTAGCTAAAAGTGAGGTTAAAATTTTCTTCGGAGTGTTGAAAGGATAGGTTTTCCTTTAGCATATTATATGAACCCAAAGTGAACGCATTGGTTAATCTAGTTTCATTTGCTTCGGGACTTTTGGTGTCCAAAAGAAGGGCTCCACCTAGATTGGTGCCAAATGAGGTGCCTTTTGGGCCTTTTATGACTTCTATCTTACCTAAATTTTCCATATCAAAAGCTTCGATGGTTGAAGATCCAGTTCCATTAGTTACAGGAATTCCATTGAAATACATACGAAGTTTATCAGTTCCGAAAGGTGTACGTGCTCCGACCCCTCGGATGGTAATTCGGTTAGTGTTGAGTGCACCTGAAAGTACATAAACACCAGGAATCTGATTTACTGCTGAAGAAATGTCAATCGGATTAAACTTTTCGAAGGTTTGTTCATTTACAATAGCATAAGGTGTAATTCCTGTGGCATTTCTCACAGTAATATCTTCAATCAGGATGATTTCATCCAATTGGTTTACTGAATCTTTATGCACTTCCTGAGCAAAAAATGAAACTGTAACAAATAAGAAAACACAGATGTAGGGAGCTTTTGAAAATGCCATTGATTTTGTAGCAGTTGAGATTAATTGATGAAATTATTTTGTCAAGGTAATTGTTTTACCATGTTTGGCACTTTCCCTTGCTGCGTCTAAAATTTCCATGACCACCAAATTGTTCTCCAAAGATGTCAGACTATAGGGCCGAAGCCGAATTTTATTCTTTATAACTGCGGCCATCATGCTAAAGGGATCGTTATGCGGAGATGGTCTTTCTTTTAACGTGAATTTTTCTTCATGATAACCGTCATAGCCCTCGGCTATCCGAAGGCGTAGCTCATTTCTATTGTCAGCGTAAAGGGCACCTGTCAATCCATACAGCTCCATGTCCTTGCGACCAATGGGCCAATTCCAAGAGGCTTGGATAATGGCTTGGGTATTATCATAAGTCAGGATTATAGTGGCCTCGTCATCCACTTTTGGGTTGTTCAGAGGCTGAAATTGTTGGGTAATTGCAGTAACCGAATTAGGCCGTTTCCCATTCATGAGCCATGTGGTCAAGTTAGCTCCATAACAACCAAAATCGGTAATAGCCCCGCCGCCATTTGCCTCAGGGTCTTGCAACCAGTCTAAAAACTCTCTATTGACACCTATTTTTACGGGACCTTTATGTCCATCTCGAACAATCACCTTTCTGAGTCTTCCTATTTTACCATGATTCAAAAATTGTTTGGCCATATGGTTTGTAGGGTACCATGTAGTTTCGTAATTGGTCAATAAATGGATGTCATGTTTTCTAGCGAGCGCGGCCATTTGTTTGGCGTGATCCAAACTCACTGCCAATGGCTTTTCAACCATTACATGAACACCTAAAGGCGCACAGGTCTCTACAACTTCCAAATGGTCATAAATGGTCCCAAAAGCGGTTACCGCCTCGGGCTTAGTTGCATAGATCATTTCTTCCAATGTATTGAAGACCACATCCATGGAAAACCCATGTTGCTCTGAATATCGCTGTGCCAATTCACGATTTGGTTCAACAATACCTACAATTTCAATATCCCCTATATCTTCTCTTCCCAAAATCCAGTGGACATGGGTGTGGGTAAGCCCAGCAACACCTACCCGTAAGGGTTTTTCTTGAGATAAACATGGGAGGATATTAAGTGCAAGACAAAAAACTAGGGTTACAATAGTGCGTAGCATAGGTTGTTTTGATACGTAACAGAATATCCTATAAAAATAAGAACTAATCCTGAAGCTGTTGTAATAAGGTGGCAGTATCTTTTATAGTGGCAAACTCGTCCTTAAGATTGGCTAGTTCAATCGTATGCACCAGTTCCGCTTCTATTTTCTGTCCGTCAATACCCGTTTTATTGAAAGCTGCGGTCGCATCGGAAATCAGGGTAACGTTAAATCCTAAATTAGCGGCCATTCGAGTGGATGTTGAGATGCAATGCTCCGTGGTTAGACCAACAATGACAACATTTGTAATGCCATTATGTTCAAGTTGTTCCTTTAAGTTGGTCCCAATAAATGCGCTGTTTACATTTTTTTGAATGATTGGCTCACCATTTCTTGGAGCAACTCCCGGATAAAAATCATGAGTAGGTTTCGTTGGATGCAAAGGTGATTCCAAGTTGGTTGAACAATGTTGTACATGATATACGGGCCAATTCTTTAGGCGGAAAGCCGTCAAGATTTTGGTGCAATTTTCTTCCGCTCCAGGATTGTTACGCTCGTCACCGTAATACCCAGTTTCTTGAATTCCCTTTTGTATATCTATTAATAAAAGTGCTTGCATCTTAAAGTAAGTCGAAAATAAGATTTTTATATGAGATGATTTGAGAACTTATTTTTTAAAGATTGAAGAGTTTCCATACTTTAGTCAAAAGCAATAAAATGAAAATTGTTACCTATAATGTAAACGGTATTCGAGCTGCCCTAAATAAAGGTTTTATTGAATGGCTTACAGCTGTAGATCCAGATGTGGTATGTCTTCAAGAGACCAAAGCGATGAAGGAGCAGGTTGATGTTTCTTTGTTTGAGGCAGCTGGGTATAAGCACCACTATTGGTTCAGTGCACAAAAAAAGGGTTACAGCGGTGTGGCTTTACTCTGTAAGCAACAGCCTGACCATGTAGCATATGGAACTGGTATCGACTATATGGATTTTGAAGGGCGAAACATACGAGCAGATTATGGAGATGTTTCAGTCATGAGCATGTATCTCCCATCAGGAACAAACATTGCTCGTTTGGAGCACAAGCTGAAATATATGGCGGATTTTCAGAGGTATGCCGATGAACTTCGAAAAGAAAGACCGAACCTCATTGTTTGTGGGGATTATAACATTTGTCACGAAGCAATTGATATCCACGATCCTGTTCGTAACAAAAATGTCTCGGGTTTTTTGCCTGTAGAACGCGAGTGGATCGGTAATTTTATTAAAAGTGGTTTTATAGATAGTTTTAGACACTTCAACAAAGACCCGCACAATTATACATGGTGGAGTTATCGTGCCAATTCACGAGCAAACAATAAAGGATGGCGATTAGATTACGGTATGGTCAATGATTCTTTAAAAGATAGATTAAAACGTTCTGTAATTCTTGCCGATGCCAAGCATAGCGACCATTGTCCTGTTCTTCTAGAGATAGAAAAATAACAATTCCTTTAACAGACCGACATAAGGATTGAGTATTTTTGCCAGTTCAAAGTTAATACCTAGATGAAATATACCAGACTGCCGCACACCAATATCAAGGTCAGTAAAATCTGCTTGGGTACTATGACCTGGGGTAGACAGAATACCGAAGAGGAAGGTCATAAGCAAATGGACTATGCACTTGACCAAGGTGTAAACTTTTTTGATACGGCTGAACTATACCCCATACCTCCCAAGAAGGAGATTTATGCTGTAACCGAAGAAATCATAGGTAATTGGTTCAAAAAAACTGGAAATCGTGACAAAGTTGTACTTGCCTCAAAAATTGCAGGTAGAGCTGATTTCGCTAAATACATTCGAACAACTGGATTTAGTAAGGACTCCATTGTTAGTGCTGTGGAAGGTAGTTTAAGGCGCTTGCAAACCGATTATATCGACCTGTACCAGTTGCATTGGCCCGAGCGTAACACCAACTATTTTGGACAAAGAGGATTCAATGCCCATTCCATTGATCCTTGGGAAGATAATATACACCAGGTATTGGAAACCTTAAGGGATTTGATTTCAGAAGGAAAGATCAGACATGTTGGACTTTCCAATGAAACACCTTGGGGAGCCATGCGCTATTTGGAAGAAAGCAAGGTGCACCAAAGTTTACCAAGAATGCTTACCATTCAGAATCCCTATAGTTTATTGAATCGCTTGTTCGAGGTTGGGCTTTCCGAAATTTCAATGCGAGAAGATATTGGCCTTTTAGCCTATTCTCCACTTGCTTTTGGTGTTTTAAGCGGAAAATATCTGGATGCCATTGCACCAAGAAAGGCCAGATTATCCTTGTTTCCACATTATGATCGCTATAGTGGAGAGACAGCAACAGCAGCAACTCAAAAATATAGTGAATTGGCAAGCTCGCATGGTATGAGTTTAGCACAAATGGCATTGGCATTTATAAACACGAGACCATTTATAACCAGCAATATCATAGGTGCAACAACTATGGAGCAGTTAGAGGAAAATATAGGCAGCATAGATATAGAGCTTTCCGATGAAGTATTAAAAGGGATTGAAGATATTCACAACTCTATTCCTAATCCAGCTCCTTGAGTTTACTCTAAAGCATACACCCTATATTCATCACCAGATGGAGTGCCCATTTTACCGCCCCCGCATGCAATGACCAAATATTGTTTGCTGTCAACTTCATATGTGGCTGGAGTGGCATAGCCCCCAGCCGGTAGTTTATCCTCCCATAACATTTCACCGGTTTTCATATTGAATGCACGGATTTTTTCATCTTTTGTAGCCGCTATAAACAGTAATCCCCCAGCTGTAATTACCGGACCTCCATAATTTTCGGTGCCTGAAACCTGAACTTCAGGGTCATTCAATGCATCCTCATGTCCAAGTGGAACTTTCCAAAGATATTCGCCTGTATTCAAATCAATCGCATTAAGTGTTCCCCAGGGCGGCTTTACCACAGGAAAACCGCGGTCATCTTTAAACCGTCCAAATCCGCCGACAGCGTATGGGACTTTCAAATCATTTTTTTCAACCCGATGATCGGTCTCTCCCTCAATGCCCAAAAGGAAACTGGCAATTCCTGATATTTCCGTATCAGATAGGTTGGGCATCCCAGGCATAGCCCCTTTTCCATTTTTTATGATACTTGAAATGGAGTCCTTTGAAAATTTTTCCTCTAAGTTTTGAAGATTTGGAATGGCTCCTAACCCTTGAAACTCACCGCCATGACAACGAGCACAGTGAATTTTTGCAGAAGTTGTTCCAAAGTTGGTCCCTTCTCCGTCCTTACCTCCAACCTTGGACATACGCACAATCCAAGCCATCTCATTTGAATTCACATACATTACTCCATTGTTTGGGTCTAGCGCAGCGCCACCCCACTCTGCTCCGCCATCTGCCCCCGGATATAAAATAACCCCTATGGTGTCAATAGGGATAAACTGTCCGTTCGAGGTAATTTGTTCAAACTTTTGTAATACCGTAGGAGGGTCAATGTTTTGATCCTTGTCCACAAAATCATCAACAAAAGCTGCCCTTTCTGGCTCGTATAAATCCTCCTTTCTTAAGATTTGCCGCGCAAAAGGTTTCGGTTTCAAAGGTAAAGGTTGTGTTCTATGTGTTATCTCGCCTTCAAGTTTAGAGGCAGGATATTCCCTTTCTTCGATTGGGAAAAGTGATTCTCCTGTCAACCTGTTAAAAATAAAGACGTGCCCACTTTTGGTAACTTGGGCAACCGCTGGAATCTTTTTTCCATCTCTTTCCATTTCAAATAAATTTGGAGGAGCAGGTAAATCTCTATCCCATGTATCATGATGGACCATTTGAAAATGCCAAATGCGTTCCCCAGTAGAAGCATCCAAAGCCAATAGCGTATTGGAAAATAAGTTTTCACCTTCACGATCGCCACCATACCAGTCAAAAGCAGCTGATCCGGTAGGGATATACGCTATCCCATTTTTTTCGTCCAATGCAATCCCAGCCCAACTGTTTGAACCACCAACTGTTTTATACGCGTCTTCGGGCCAAGTATCATAACCAAATTCGTTCGGTTGCGGAATGGTGTGGAAAATCCATTCTATTTCTCCAGTAACTACATTATAAGCTCTAATATGTCCGGGTGAAGAGCCGGGTCCCTCGCCAACACGGGTACCCATAATGAGCAGATTCTTATAAATGGCTCCTGGCGTATTGGCTACAACGGATAATTTTTCAGGATCTCTCCCCAAACCATCTCGTAGGTCGATACTTCCATTTGTTCCAAAGGAATTAATTGCCAGACCTGTTTCGATATTCACAGCATACATCTTCGGTCCTGAAGAAAAGAATAATCTACTTTCTTCATTGGAATCGGATTCCCAAAAACTCAGTCCCCTGTTTAACCCAAGTCCTGAATTATCAGAGGCGTTAGGCTTAAATTTCCAGAGTTCCTTACCTGTTCTTGCATTAAGAGCAAAGAGTTCGATAGCCGCATTTACACCATATAGCACATCTCCTATAATCAAAGGGTTTGTTTGAATTTGCGTAGTTCTGCCCTCTTCAATACCTCCGCTTTTATAGGTCCAAATGAGTTTAAGTTTCTCAATGTTTGAAGTGTCAATTTGATTCAATGTCGAATAATGAGATCTTCCTGGGTCACCCAGATAGTGTTGCCATGTGGTGTGATATTCTTTGACAAGCGTATCTTTTTTGGTTTCGCCACAGGATGAGAGAAGAAAAATCAGAAAAACAAAAGGTGCAAAGTTTTTCATGGAGATGTTTTTTTAAATATAGTTGATAAAACGCAACCTTGGAAATAGTTAAATAGGAGCATACTTTGACTTATCGCTCATTGAAAAGACCTGTTCCCTCATTTTGATTGGAATAATTATTGTGTTGAATTTAATATTGAACCATAAAGCCGATCATTATGAGAAATTTTATTTCTACCGTTCTACTGTTATCCTCCTTTTTTACATTTTCCCAAGAGTTCAAAACATATGAAAATGGACTGATTTATTCTCCGTATGCCATGAAGCAACTTAAAACTATGGTTGGAGAAAAAAACGAAGAATTTAGAGTATGTGACCTAACCAAGGAGTTCAAATCCCTGGAGCAGACAAAAGGAAGGGTGTTCGACCTAAACAAACCCGATCTGAAAAAATTGAAAGCAGATTTGATGAATAACATTTCACTTGATGCGTTTGTTGCAAAATATGGGGCTGATGATGATGTCGAATTGTTGTTGCTGACAAAAACGTATTATTCCAATCGCAATGGGGAAAAAGTCATTGGAATACGACAACAACCCGATGGCGGAAGACTGGAAGTCTTGGAGGAATCATTCGAAAGTTCCAAAAACGGTAACTGGATATGGGATTTTTCGAATCCTAAGTACGTGGATGTAGCCTACCTGGATAAGCCTTTTTACAGTAGAGCAATACCTGAAAGGTATTCACGAATGCTCATGTATTCTGAATGCTTAATCGATACCACCAGTCAAATTTTCAATGAAGGGGCGTCCAAAAAAAGATGGTTTTTACATAAAGACAAATCGAAAACGGAACAGAATAGGTTTGTTGAGTATATACAAACAAGGTACGGAAAGAAAAAACCACTTACGTACCCTTTGGAAAATTGGACAAGGGAACAGATGATGGCCAATATTGACAGCCTTAAGTATTGGGAAAAATCAAAAAAAGAATTTATTGACAATGTACTTTCCAAGGATGCCAGATTTCATGAGTTATTGAACGAAGCTTATTCAGAGGCCCTACAGAACAAGAATTCCAACAACGAATTTGAGCAATATGTGACCAGATTTTTATCAACTGAAAAAGCACTTAAACTTAAGAGGAACAGGGTGGTTGTAGGACAATGCAGTATGGATAACAGCCCTAGAATTCATGCCATGAACATTGCTCAGCTTGCTGGAGAATCCTTGAATTGGGATATTTTTCTTCGGGCACACCTCAATGTATTGAACGATAAAGTAAGTAGGGTCTCAGATGGTAGTTGGGCATGGGAGGGCCGGCAAACCTATATAAAGGAACTCGAAAAATTGGATATCAATATTCCTGAATTGATTTTCGGAACTGCTTTTCGAAGTAAAAACGTAGCTGAAAACCACTATTTTGGGAGTATTGGCAGAATGGGAAGAGCGATAGCCGAAAGCAAGGATTTGGTGGTTTTTGAGGATGAACTCCCTTTGATGATCTCCGATGAAAACTTGGATGACTATAATAGGTTACTTATGTTCTATTTGCTTGATAACTTGTACTATCAAAAAGATGCTACAAAAGACAAACTGGCCTATAAGAATAACCGTGAAAAAACACTTTCTTTTTTACCAAAACATCTTCAAAGTGGTATAATGGAAGATTAGGGTTTAACTAAAAAGCTTGCTAACCACATCCTCAATTTTCGACACCAAGTGCACTTGGATTGAGGTGTTTTTTAAACCAATCTTATTGTTTTTAGAAACATAGATGTCAGTGAATCCCAATTTTTCAGCCTCAAGAATTCGTTGGTCCACACGTTGAACAGGTCTTACTTCTCCGGCCAATCCTATTTCTGCAGCAAAGCAAACTCCTTTTTCAATCGGGATATCAGCATTACTGGAAAGAATTGCGGCCACAACGGCTAAATCCGTAGCTGGGTCATCCACCGAAATACCTCCGGTAATATTTAAAAAAACATCTTTAGCTCCCAGCTTAAATCCAGCCCTCTTTTCCAAAACAGCCAAAAGCATGTTCAACCGTTTTGCATTGAATCCGGTTGCAGAACGCTGGGGAGTACCGTAGACCGCGGTGCTTACCAAGGCCTGAATTTCAATAAGTAATGGGCGCATTCCTTCAACGGTTGCGGCAATTGCGGTTCCACTTAGGTCTTCTTGATTTTTGGAAATCAACACCTCAGAAGGATTATTTACTTCACGCAATCCACTTCCTTGCATTTCGTAAATACCCAGTTCCGCAGTAGAACCGAAACGATTTTTTAAAGAGCGAAGGATTCTATATACATAGTTCCTATCACCCTCAAATTGCAAAACCGTATCGACCATGTGCTCCAAAATCTTTGGTCCAGCAATTGTGCCGTCTTTTGTAATATGGCCTACTAGAATTACAGGAATATGGCTCTGTTTAGCAAATTTGATCAGTTCAGCTGTACATTCTCGAATTTGTGAAATGCTTCCGGCAGCGGATTCGATATAATCAGTATGCAAGGTTTGGATAGAATCAATCACTAAAATGTCAGGTTCCAACTTTGCAATTTGCTGAAAGATATTTTGTGTTTTGGTTTCGGTAAGGATATAGCAGTTTTCACTGTCGGGATGAATGCGGTCTGCCCGCATCTTAATTTGTTTCTGGCTTTCCTCTCCCGAAACATATAAAGTCTTGTAAGATAGCTTTAAGGCTATCTGCAATAGTAGTGTGCTTTTTCCTATTCCCGGTTCTCCCCCTAATAGCGTTAACGACCCTGGAACCAAACCACCTCCTAAAACTCTATTAAACTCCTGGTCTTTTGTGTCTAACCGCAGCTCTTTTTCATTGGTAATTTCAGAAACTCGAAGAGGAGCAGACGCTTTTTTGGAGGCGTTGGAACTACTTTTCCAATCGCGCTTTTCTTCTTTTTGAACTACTTCTTCCACAATGGTATTCCATTGTTTGCACGAAGAACATTGCCCTATCCATTTCGGATATTGGGAACCACAGTTTTGACAGAAAAAAGCAGTTTTGGTTTTGGCCATTCCTTTTTTAAGAAGAGCCTAAAGATATGCAATATCAAACTATCTAATATCCGAAGTCAGCTTTTAGGGCATCGATTTTTTCCAGTGCCATATCCTTGGTTAGAAAGTCGATTTCCTCCATTTGAAATGCCTTTTCGAAAGTCTTGAATGCTTTTTTGGGTTCTCCCAACTGTTCGTAATATTCTCCTTCAAAATAGAAGCCCATCATCGTGTCCGGGAACTGCTTTTTACAAACCTCAGCAAGTGGTTTTAGGGATTCAAAATCCTCTTTTTTCAGCGAGGCTGCATAGATTGCCATGATATCATTAAGTTCCACAGGTTTTCTAAAACCAAGCAAACTCTCAATCATATCGTATCGATCTTGTAGATATTTAAATACAGGTTCGTCCGAAGCAAGAATTTCCGTTTTGTATTCTTTCGGCGTAATCGGTCTAAAAATCTTAAAAACATTGTCAAATGCTTTACTTATTCCATACGCTGCAATGGAAACATGATCCGCGTCCTTATATTCATCAAAAAAGTAATGCAACGATTCTTTATCGATAGACTTAATTGCGTTATTCATCTGCAGAATTCGTTGCCTTTCTTCTGTGGGTTCTTTTTCCAACACCACATTGTAAAAAATTTGTTGATCTAAATCTGACAGCCTTGCAGGCACCCTGCTTTCCATTTCTGTGGCAAGCACCGGCGATATGGATAGGTATGAATTGAACAACGATTTGTCTTTGAACAAAAAGTAGTTTCCAAAATTGGCAGTTATGTCATATCCTATGAACATTTTAAAGGGAGCGACATTATATTGTGTTTCCAAATAAGGTATAAGCTCTGTCCCCAAAAATTCATAAAACAGAGCACCTTTTTCTGTTGGTAATCCCGAGGTCTGATCAAAGTCGCAATCTTCCCATCGCAAATCGTTCTCAGCTTGATCAACACCAACAATTATGGCTTCGGGCATTCTATGGTGCCTACTGTAAAATTTGGCATTGGCCACAACAATATCAAAAAGATATTCTGCATCTAGCACAACCAAAAGCGGATATTTTTTATCCTCAGAATAGTCTTCAGGAAAATAATAGGAAACATCCCTTCTTTCTTGAAGCTTAAAGGACTCGAAGATTTCTTTTTTCACTTGGGCTCCCAGATTGAAGCACAGTAAGCCTATTAAAACAAATAGACATTTTTTCATTTTGGTAAAGTTTTATGTGGTCGGGGTCTACCGATTTCTATTCAATAACGGCAAGATGATAAAGGATATTGTCCCAAAAACAACCACCATTAAGGTCTGGGCGGTCCACATAATCCAGCCATAAGCATCACCTGATGTTTTACTAACACCGTAAACAGATAATGCTGCTGTAACCACTATCGGAAACAGTCCCAAGCCACCGTTGGTTGTGGCCATTGCAAATGCTCCAGCAACAAATGCTACCAAAAATGCGCCAAGAGGAAGTTCGGTGGTTTCGGGGACGGTGAATTTTATCACCCAAAACATAGCTATATAGCATGCCCAGATAAAGAAAGTGTGAAAGATAAAAGCTCCTCTTCGCTTCATTTTGAAAATACTGAGGACTCCATCCAAAAGGCCACTTAGAAAGGTTTTTATTTTCACTGCTAGTTTGGAGGACGACTTTTTAATGAGTCGGATGGAGATAAAAAGTCCTAAAACCCCTACTAGAAGTAATATTAGCGAGCCAGCAAGGCCAATTCCATTTTCCTCTAAAATGCCCAATATTACATCGGTTTGTACCAAAAGTGCCGCAGTTATTATTAGCAACAGCATTATTACATCGATAATTCGCTCTGTAACAATGGTGCCAAAACCTTTTTCAAACGGGACGTCTTCGTAGGTATTTAATGCAGTAGCCCGAAGAAATTCACCAGATCGCAGTACAAGGGTATTTGCAAAATAACTGGTAAGGATAATGAGTACATTGTTGACTAACTTTGGTCTGTATCCCATTGGAGCCAAAAGGTAATTCCAACGTATAGCTCTCGAAATGTGACTTAGTACGCCAATAAATATGGATAAAAATACCCAAAGAGGGTTTGCATTTTTAATTGCTTCGAGAATTCTAGCCCTTTCTTCGGGTGTAGTTGAAGTGTAGGAATAAAAAACAAGTCCCAAACCAATAAGGATTGGGATTAGGATTTTAAGTGTCTTTTTTAGAGAACTGCTCAAAACTAGTTTAGAAGATTGGTTTCCTCATTTGGGAATATCAATGCCGGATTGAATGATTTGGCTTCTTCAATATCCATCAATGCATAGGTAATAAGAATAAGAACATCGCCTACCGCGACTTTGCGCGCAGCTGCTCCATTTAGGGTGAGTTCGCCTGAACCTCTTGGTCCAGGAATAGCGTAAGTTTCCAAACGCTCTCCGTTGTTGTTGTTCACAATCTGTACTTTTTCACCTCGGATTATATTTGCCGCATCCATTAAATCTTCATCAATGGTAATACTACCAATATAATTGAGGTCGGCCCCTGTGACCTTTACTCGGTGAACTTTAGATTTTACAACTTCTACTTGCATGGTGCAAAATTAGTTAATTCAGTCTTAGATTGTCTATAAGCCTTACGCCTTCGGCATAAACGGCAATAAACGCTCTATATTTTTTATTCTTGTCTTTTCTTGAGATTGGAGATAAGGTTTTTTCATCTGAAATCATAAAATACTCCAACTCAAATGTTTCTTTTTCAGTGAATTGGGCAATAGCCCAATCCGTTATATCATTAGCACTTTCCGTGCCAAATTTGATTTTGGCAGTCTGAAGGATTTTGTAAATAAACCCTGCCTCTTTTCTTGTCATTTCAGACAACCGTTCGTTACGCGAACTCATGGCCAATCCATGGGGCTCACGTTCTATAGGACATGGCACAATTTCATAAGGTAAATCCTTTAGTTGAACCATTTTTCTAACGATTTGAAGTTGTTGAAAATCTTTCTCCCCAAAATACACCCTGTCCGGTGATACGACTCCCAATAAAAGCCCTACAATTGTGCCTACACCATCAAAATGTCCTTCTCGATATTTTCCTTCCATCACTTTGTCCAACCCTTCAAATTCATAGGATTCGGATTTTACCGTGCCATCATAAATTTCATCCGCAGATGGATTAAATACTAGAATGCTTTTTGAAACACTATTTAAAAGTTTCACGTCGTCATCAAGATTCCTTGGATATTTTTCGAGGTCATCCTTTTTGTCAAACTGTGTGGGATTCACAAAAATGCTCACAACCACAATCTCATTTTGTTCAAGTGCCAACTTTACCAATGAAAGATGTCCTTGATGCAAGGCTCCCATAGTGGGGACCAACCCTACACTCTTGTTTTTGTCTTTTTTGGTAGAGAGGAATGAAATTAAATCCTTTTTTTGATGAAATACTTGCATACTGCGATTCAAAAGCGTGCAAAAATACTATAAATACTGCTAATCGGCATAATTTTTGTACTTTTGCAGCTACGTTTTTCAGATAAGCAAAAGAAAGTGTTTATGAATGGTAAAAAGATATTGTTTGTATCTTCTGAATTAGTGCCCTATCTCCCAGAGAACCCAGTTTCCTTAATGTCATACGAAGCACCTAGAATGGTCAACAGCAATGGTGGCCAGATTCGTATTTTTATGCCAAGATATGGAAACATCAATGAAAGAAGACATCAATTGCATGAGGTAATTCGATTGTCGGGGATGAACTTGGTGATCAATGATATGGATATGCCACTTATTATTAAAGTAGCTTCTATACCCAGAGAACGCATTCAAGTTTATTTTATTGATAACGAGGAATATTTTAAGCGAAAGGCCACATTTGAGGACGCAGACGGAAATTTATTTCCAGATAATGATGAGCGTGCTATCTTCTTTGCAAAAGGAGTAGTTGAAACTGTAAAAAAGCTGAACTGGTCCCCTGATATTATCCATGTGCATGGCTGGATGGCATCATTGCTTCCCCTTTACCTGCGCAAATATTATGCTGATGAACCTTTGTTTGCAGATAGTAAAATTGTAACATCTATCTATGATAGAGGATACGATGGAGAGCTTGATGGAGGTATGATTGATAAAATTGCTTTTGATGGCATTGACAAGGAAAGTATTTCTTCCCTTTCAAACCCTGACTATAATAATTTGTTAAAAGTTGCTGCCGATTATTCCGATGCCATTATTTTAGCCTCGGAAGAGGTGTCGGAGGACTTGAAAAATCATATTGCAAATCTTTCCAAGCCAGTATTACCCTATGTCTCTCTTCAAGAGGCAGAGGAAGCATACACAAATTTCTATCAAACAGAAGTTTTAAAATAAATTGCATGAAATTTTCTAGGATTTTAAAAGTTTCGACTTTGTTTGGAGCTTTATTTCTGATCATTACTTCTTGTGAGGAAGAGTTGGGTACAATCGGGGAAGGTGTTGTAGGTGGTGAGCCTTTCACCACAGGAAAGCAGTCATTTGATGTTTTCGCATTCAACAAAGGTATAGCGACGGTACAGACCAATCAACTACCATTATATCAGTTGGGAACATTTAATGATCCCGTTTATGGTAGAAGAAATGCATCTATAGTTACACAAGTTACGTTGCCTAACAACGGGCAAGGAAATCCAACTTTTGGTGATTCTTCGCAGGAAACTGAAGATAATGCTGATAGTGATGGTTTGGAAAGCACAATTCCAGAAAATGAAACTGTAAAGACAGTTCGTCTGTATCTCCCGTTTCAGTTGCCTCCTGCATCCTTGCGGGATAGTGATGGTGATGGTGTGGAGAATATGTTTGATGACGACTCTACCGATCCAAACACCGATGAAGATGGTGATGGTGTTAGCGACAACGACGAACGTATTATTGGTTCCAACCCATTTGATCCGAATGAAGATGGAACTGGAGATGATTTTGTAGCGAATACTTTCCCCAAAAGATTCGATTTAGATAGTATTTATGGAGACCGACTACAAGAATTCAATTTAAGGGTCGCTCAAAATACATTTTTCTTAAGGGACCTGGACCCAAATACAAATTTTGAGGAAGCCCAAGAATTTTTTTCCAACCATGATTTTACCTCTTTTGAAGGAGAGGTGTTTTTTGAGGGTCCAATCACCATCAGTGATGAGGAGATACTATTTTTTAATGAGGATGATCCCGAAACAGACGATGTGGATGAATCAACCACTGTTAGTACCCGTCTTAACCCAGGGATTTGGGTTGAGTTGAATCCCGATTTTTTCCAAACAAATATTTTGGACAAAGAAGGTCAGTCAGAGCTGTTGAGCCAAGCAAATTTTAGAGACTTTTTTAGAGGGTTACGTATATCGGGGCAATCAGATATGGAAGAGCTTATGTTCTTATTTGATTTGACGCAGGCCAATATCACAATAACCTATGAGTTCCAAGATTTTAATACAGCCGATGACGTAATAGAAACGGTTGAAAGAGATTTTGTGCTTAATTTTCTGGTAAACGTCAATGGTAATATTCAGGGCAATGCGGTAAACTCCTTTGTTAATGATTCTTTTCCTCCTGAAATAATCAGTGCTTTGGACAATGGAGAAAATGCCTCGAGAATATATATGAAAGGAGCTGGGACTATTGCAGAGATACGATTGTTTGAAGATGTTGAGAATGGAGGTGCAGATATTATTAATCAAATACGTTCCAATAACTGGATAATTAACGAAGCCAATTTGGTGTTTTATGTGGACTCCGAAGCAGGTGTTGTTGAAGAGCCCCCGCGTCTCTATTTGTATAATGGTGAGACAAATCAGGTTATATTTAATCCGGCCACTGAGAATAGTGTAACTAATGAGCCTTTAGGATTGTTCCTTGATTATGATGGTATCTTGGAAGAAGAAAATAATCAAAGTAAGTATACTGTTCGTATAACTGATCATATCAATAATATAATTGTTAGAGACTCAACGAATGCCAAGTTGGCGCTTGCCTTAACCTCAAATATTGGTGATGGAACGGTATCTGAAGCTGTCGGAACAGGGGAACCAGTTCTAGATGTTCCTATTCTGTCAAATATAAACCCTTTAGGGACAGTGCTTTTTGGGAGCAATGTTGCTCTGGCTGACGAGGATAAAAAGCTAAAGCTGGAGATTTTCTTTACCCAGGCTAACTAACCATACACTATTTACTACCATTTACAGAATTTTTCTGCATTAGAACCCTTGAGATACTAATTATCTCAATTGTCGTGCTAAATTTGCAGATAACTCAAACTATTACAACTACTTAAAATTATTCTTATGTGTGGAATTGTTGGATATATAGGCCATAGAGATGCATATCCCGTTATTATAAAAGGGCTACAACGTCTAGAGTACCGTGGCTATGACAGTGCTGGTATAGTATTGTTCGATGGAAATGAAACCCATCTTTCCAAAACCAAAGGCAAGGTTGAAGACCTAAAGAAAAAATCGGAGGCCACTATAGATACCAACGGAAAGCTAGGGCTTGGACACACGCGTTGGGCGACTCATGGTGTTCCAAACGACACAAACTCCCATCCACATTATTCCAATTCCGGAGATCTTGTTATCATTCACAACGGTATCATTGAGAACTACGAGTCCATTAAAAAAGCTCTTATAGAACGTGGATATACCTTTGAATCAGATACAGACACTGAAGTACTGGTTAATCTTATCGAAGAAGTAAAGAAAAAAGAAGATGTCAAATTAGGTAAAGCGGTACAAATTGCATTGAACCAGGTTGTAGGAGCATACGCCATTGCCGTTTTTGACAAGAACAAGCCAGATGAAATCGTAGTTGCAAAATTGGGAAGCCCATTGGCAATAGGAATTGGAGAAAATGAATACTTCATCGCTTCAGATGCTTCACCATTCATAGAATTTACGAATAATGCCGTGTATTTGGAAGATGAGGAAATGGCAATTGTCCGTATCGGAAAAGAAATCAAATTGCGCAAGATAAAGGACGATGCGATTGCTTATCCTAACATCCTCGAACTTCAGTTAAACCTTGAAGAAATCGAAAAAGGAGGTTACGATCATTTCATGCTCAAGGAAATCTATGAACAGCCAAGAGCAATTTTAGATACCTATAGAGGAAGATTGTTGGCTGATCAAGGCATCATCAAGATGGCTGGAATTGACCAAAATTTGGAAAAATTCCTGAACGCTAATAGAATTATAATAGTTGCCTGTGGAACCTCCTGGCATGCCGGTCTTGTGGCTGAGTATATTTTTGAAGACTTGGCAAGAATTCCTGTTGAAGTAGAGTACGCTTCTGAATTCCGATATCGAAACCCTGTTATTAACGAGAACGATGTCCTAATTGCAATTTCCCAGTCTGGAGAAACTGCAGATACATTGGCTGCTATTAAACTGGCAAAAGAAAAAGGTGCATTCGTTTTTGGTGTTTGCAATGTAGTAGGTTCTTCCATTGCACGGGAAACCCAAGCTGGGGCTTATACCCATGCTGGACCGGAAATAGGTGTTGCTTCAACCAAAGCATTTACCACACAGATTACGGTGCTTACCCTAATAGCATTGAAATTGGCACATGAAAAAGGTGTTTTTTCTGAATCAAAATATCATGAATATCTAGCAGAATTGGAAAGTGTTCCCGCCAAAGTGGAAAAAATGCTGGAATCCAATAATGTTGTTGAAGACATTGCGAAGATATATAAAGACTCAACCAACTGCCTTTATTTAGGTCGTGGTTATAATTTCCCTGTTGCATTGGAGGGAGCGCTGAAGTTAAAGGAAATCAGTTACATACATGCAGAGGGATATCCCGCCGCAGAAATGAAGCACGGACCCATTGCATTGATCGATGAGCAAATGCCAGTCATTGTAATTGCTACCAAAAAAGGACATTATGAAAAGGTAGTGAGCAACATCCAAGAAATAAAATCCAGAAGTGGTAAGATTATTGCCATAGTTACCGAAGGAGATGTATCCGTAAAGGAACTGGCAGATCACGTAATCGAGGTGCCCGAGACTTCTGAAAGTCTATCACCACTATTGACAACGATCCCATTACAATTGCTTTCCTATCATATCGCTGTGATGAGGGGCTGTAATGTGGACCAACCTCGTAACCTAGCTAAATCGGTTACCGTAGAGTGACTTGGTTTAATCAATATAATTAAGAAAAGGCGTCGAAATCGACGCCTTTTTTGTTAAAACCACAGATAAACCACGTTTTTTTTAGCAAAAAATTACTATGCATGCATAATTTTTTTCAATTTTCTGGTAACCAAATGAAAAAAAATGTATCTTCCGACCTCCAATACTTAGCAGATCTTTAACTAATTAACTCTAATATATAACTGATGAGAAGATTAATGATTATTTCCCTCATGCTGTTTGGTGTTATCGCTTATGCACAAACCACAGTACAGGGAAAAGTAGTTGATGAAAATAACGAACCAATACCAGGAGCAAATGTTGTCTTGGTAGGAAAGGCAGAAGGAACCACTACAGATTTCGATGGAAATTTCACCTTCAACACTTCTGAACAACCCCCCTTTCAACTACGATTTACCGCAATTGGATTTTCTGATTTCCTTGCTAGTGTAACATCGAATAATCAAACGCTTTCCATAACCCTTTCTGAAGCATCCACCCTTTTGGATGAAATTGTAATTTCTGCTTCCAGAACACCAGAACGTATTTTTGAATCTCCCGTTTCCGTGGAGAGATTTGGATTAAAGGAAATAAAAAATACAACTGCTGAGTCTTTCTATGGAGGGTTACAGAATCTAAAGGGAGTTGACATCAACACGAACAGTTTAACTTTCCAATCAATAAACACTAGAGGTTTTGCCACTTTCGCAAACAATAGGTTTTTGCAATTGGTTGATGGAATGGACAACTCCGCGCCAGGTCTAAACTTCGTTTTAGGAAACTTGGTAGGTATGTCAGAGCTTGAAGTACAGAGTGTGGAAATTCTGCCAGGAGCATCATCGGCTCTGTATGGAGCTGGAGCTTTTAACGGTATTCTTTTCATGAACAGTAAAAGCCCATTTGATTTCCAAGGAATAAGTGCTTATGGAAAAACAGGAATTACTTCTCAAGATGCGGCAGGAGACAACAATTACTATGATTTTGGAATTCGTGTAGCCCACGCTTTCAGTGATAAACTGGCTTTGAAAGCGAACCTTTCCTTTTTAAAAGGAGAAGATTGGCATGCCGTAAACACCCTCGATCTAAACAATCCAGGTGCCGATAGAACAGATCCAAACTATAATGGTTTAAATATATATGGTGATGAAGTTACAACCTTATTGAACTTTGATGCTGCTGCAGGACTGCCTACTGGAACCGTAGGTACAGCTAATGTTTCTAGAACAGGTTATGCTGAAAATCAATTACTTGATTATGATGCTGAAAGTGTTAAAACAGATTTTTCAATTTTCTACAGACCTTTTGCAGATGACTTTGAAATCATATATAATGGAAGAGTTGGACGTGGAAATACAATTTATCAAGGTGCAAACAGATATTCTGTAAAGAATTTCATTCTTCAACAGCACAAAATTGAATTTAGAAATAAAAACTTTTTCCTTAGAGGATATATAACTACGGAGAACGCCGGTGACTCATACGATACTCGTTTTACAGCAATTAATGTGAACAGAGCTTGGAAAGGAGACACGCAATGGTTTACCGAATATGCTCAAACCTACATACCAACTTTCTTAGGTGGAGTTCAACAAGGAGGATTGACCAGGGAGCAGGCATCTGTAGCAGCCCATGCAGCAGCTAGACAAGCTGCCGATACCGGAAGGCTTGTGCCTGGAACTGCTGCATTCCAAAGTGCATTTAATAGAGTAACCAGTGATGGTGATCTAACAACGGGTGCCAAGTTTATTGACAACACCAAGTTTCGACATATTAATGGTAATTATAATTTGGCACACCTCATTGATGATTGGGCAGATTTACAAATAGGGGGGTCATATAGACAGTACGAATTGAATTCAGGGGGAACTATTTTCACAGATTTCGATGGTCCAATCGAGTATGATGAATACGGAGCTTATGTTCAACTTCAAAAAAAGCTATTGGATGATCGATTGAAGTTTACAGGTTCAGCTCGTTATGATAAAAATGAGTTTTTTGACGGATTTGTTTCTCCAAGAATTTCGTTTGGATACACGGCGGGGGAAAACAGAAATCACAATATTAGGATATCAGCTCAGCAAGGTTTTAGAAATCCAACTACCCAAGATTTGTTTATTGGGTTGAATGCGGGCTCGGCTATTTTAGTCGGATCAGCACCAGCAAACCTAGATAGAGATGTCAGAACTTTTAATGTTAGCCAGAGCGGCCAAGGAGTAATAGGCCAATCTACTGTAGATATAGTAGGCAGAGCTGCTTATGAAAATGCATACTCCCTTAGTTCTGTGCTTAATGGAGCTCCAGAGGCTGTCAATACATCAATAATCAAACCTGAAGAAATCACTGCCTTGGAAGCAGGTTATAGAGGTCAAATAGGAAAATTTACAATAGATTTGAGTGGGTATTACAATAGCTACAAAGATTTCATAGCCAATGTAACCGTATTAGTGCCATTTTACGGTACAGCTGGTGATGGAGGACTTTCGTTACTTGCGCTTCAAAATGGAGATAGGCAACCCTATCAAACATACACCAATTCAACTACCGATATAAATTCTTATGGAGGTACTATCGGCGTTGACACTAAACTTGGTGATTTCGATTTAGGTGTCAATTATACCTATGCGGAATTGGATTTTGATGAAGCAAGATTTCCAGACTTTCGAACAAATTTCAATACGCCAAAACATAAAGTAAAAGCATCATTCGGAAACACCGAGCTTTTCAAAAACTTTGGTTTCAATGTAAACTACAGATGGAGCGATAGCTATTTCTGGGAAGCGTCATTCGCTGACGGAGATGTGCCAGCTTACACAGTACTTGATGCTCAGATCAACTACTCAGTGCCTAGTATTAAGTCAATTTTTAAAGCAGGAGGATCAAACCTTTTGGGAGATGAATACTTCACCGCCGTAGGTACTGGTAACATTGGTTCCATCTACTATGTTTCTTGGACGATTAATCCTTAAGATCAAAGCAAATAGAATTAAAAAAGGCATCGAAAAATTCGATGCCTTTTTGTTTCTAAAAAAACAAATTTTAAGTTTCTTATTACAACAGGAATAGTATATCTTTGCAGCCGGAAAAAAAGCAGTTTTTTCCTAACGTATTCAATTAAAAATAAACACAGTAATGTCTAAAGTTACAGGTAAAGTTGCCCAGATAATTGGCCCGGTCATTGACGTTGAATTTGAATCGGGAGTTGAAATCCCTAAAATTTATGATTCCCTTGAAATCAATAAAGCTGATGGCAGTAAGTTAGTTTTAGAGGTTCAATCTCATATTGGTGAAAACACGGTAAGAACAATTTCTATGGATTCTACCGATGGTTTGAGCAGAGGAGTTGAGGCCCATGCTACTGGAAATGCAATTCAAATGCCAATTGGAGAGGATGTTTACGGACGACTTTTCAATGTAATTGGAGACGCTATTGATGGTATGGAAAACCTTCCAAAAACTGGTGACAACGGATTGCCAATCCACAGAGAAGCTCCAAAATTTGAGGATCTTTCAACTTCTACAGAAGTATTATTTACCGGAATCAAGGTTATCGATTTGATTGAGCCTTACGCTAAAGGTGGTAAAATTGGGTTATTTGGTGGTGCTGGTGTTGGTAAAACCGTATTGATTCAGGAATTGATTAACAACATTGCAAAAGGACACGGTGGTCTTTCCGTATTCGCAGGTGTTGGAGAAAGAACACGTGAAGGAAATGACTTGCTTCGTGAAATGTTGGAATCCGGTATTATCAAATACGGAGACGATTTCTTGCATTCTATGGAAGAAGGCGGATGGGATTTATCCAAAGTAGATAAAAAAGCTATGAAAGAGTCCAAAGCGACTTTCGTTTTCGGACAGATGAACGAACCTCCTGGTGCTCGTGCTAGGGTGGCCCTTTCTGGATTGACAATTGCTGAATATTTCCGTGATGGTGCTGGAGATGGACAGGGAAAAGACGTTCTTTTCTTCGTAGATAACATCTTCCGTTTTACACAAGCTGGTTCAGAGGTTTCGGCACTTTTGGGTCGTATGCCTTCAGCGGTAGGTTACCAGCCTACTTTGGCAACAGAGATGGGTGCCATGCAGGAAAGAATTACATCAACAAAAAGAGGCTCCATTACATCTGTACAGGCGGTTTACGTTCCTGCGGATGACTTGACGGACCCTGCTCCTGCAACTACGTTTGCCCACTTGGATGCAACTACCGTACTTTCACGTAAAATTGCCGAGCTGGGTATTTATCCTGCTGTGGATCCATTGGATTCTACTTCAAGAATTTTAACTGCCGAAATTTTAGGAAATGATCATTATGCATGTGCACAACGGGTAAAAGAGTTGTTGCAACGCTATAAGGAACTTCAAGATATTATTGCTATCCTTGGTATGGAAGAACTTTCCGAAGAGGATAAATTAGCAGTAGGTAGAGCAAGAAGGGTACAACGTTTCTTGTCGCAACCGTTCCATGTTGCTGAGCAGTTTACAGGTATCCCTGGTGTATTGGTTGATATCAAAGACACCATCAAAGGATTTAACATGATTATGGATGGTGAACTTGATCACTTGCCGGAATCTGCATTCAACCTTAAAGGTAGCATTCAAGATGCTATTGAAGCAGGAGAGAAAATGTTAGCTGAAGCATAAGAGCATATGTATTTAGAAATTGTATCACCAGAAGCCACTTTGTTTGCCGGAGAAGTAACCTCGGTTACCGTTCCTGGTATCAATGGCGAATTTCAAATGTTGCAAAACCACGCACCCATAGTATCCTTATTACAAAAAGGAGATGTTAAAGTGCATGGCGATATCACTATCGAGGAAGATTTTCAAAGTAAGTTTTCCACAGGCGCTAATGGAGAAACCGTTTTATCCATTTCCAGCGGCACCATTGAAATGAAGGATAACAAAGTTATTGTATTGGCAGATTAAGCCATTTCAAGAAAATAGAATAAAAGCCACTCAATTGAGTGGCTTTTTTATTTTAAAGTTATAAGCGACCATACTTTTCCATCAGCCTTATATCTTTTGATTTCAGAAAATCCAATCGCTTTATGCGCATTGACAGATCTTTGATTCTTGGCATCCACCTCGGTAATGATAGTGTCAAAACCTTCAGGTAATTTTTCTTTCATGGTTTCGTAGAGCTTCCGAAATATCCCTTGACCCCTGTATGCCTTGGCAACACAAATCTGTCCCATAACCAGATAGTTTTTTTTGCCCTTTACAATTTGGTTGATTTCTTGAAACATGGGTTTAAGCACTTCAATGCTTTCGGCAAATTTAGGATGCATACAAAGCGCATAGGCAATCACTTTTCCATTTTCCAGTGCAATGATATGCCTACATTCTTCATTCATTGCCTTGAGCACTTCAAAAGAATGCTCCACCGTCAAAAAACCTTCTCTTTCCTTTTCCTTATCCGTAAGGTTCTTTGGGAGGTTTTGTTGTTGCAACCAAAGTATTTGCTCAAGATGATCAATCGTCGAGGCCTGGTTATAGGTTATCATCTATTCATTTTTCAGCCATTCCTTTCTTGCTTTTAGCATATCGCCAGAAGGTTCCTGTTCTAAGTCTTCCATAAGATTAATGGAATAATTTAGGTTAGGTTCCAAGGTTAACGCAGCATTCTTTTCGTTCCCAAATCGAGAGAACTTAACTTGCAACGAATCCCCAATTGCAAACTGTTCCAGATAATCACCAAATTTTTGTCCAGCCTCAAAAGGAATATTGTTGATGTTCTTGATTGCATCTCCTTTGGTCAATCCAGATGTGTATGCTGGACTCCCTTTCTTTGGGTTTCTAGTGATTGTTCCTTTCATAGTTTCGTCATTAGTTGATACTGAAGCTCCAAAATAAGGCTTGTCTTTCTTTTGTTGCAGCTCCACTCCCACGAATTCGAAAAGCTTATTATAATTCGGCATTCCACTTTTATAGATATACTCGTTAAAAAAGTCATCCCCAAAGGACTTTCCGGCGTAGTCGTTTAGCAATTCGTGCAGGTTTTTGATACTATATGGAATTTCTTCTTTTCCCAAGCGCTGCCAAACTAACTTCATAAAATCATCAAGATTCAATTCTTTCTGTCTCAAAGACAAATCGAGTGCCAATCCTAAAACACTACCATAAGAATAATAGGAAATAAAGGTGTTCTCCCTATTTACAGGGTCAACTGAAGTTGCAGCATCCACAAAAGGAGCCTGATAACTCATCTCGATTGGATTAAAGAACTGTCTTGCCGGTGATGTCCAAACATAATTGAAAGCCCCAGTAAGCCCTTCAATATATTCCTTTGGAGAAATAAGTCCCGCTCTACAGAGAATTAAGTTGGTGTAATAGCTTGTGAAGCCTTCAGCAAACCAAAGTGCCCCGCTCATATCGGCAGCTTCAAAATCAAAAGGCTCCAGACTTTTGGGCCGAATACGTTCTACATTCCAAGCATGAAAAAACTCATGGGACACTGTTCCCAAATTGCGCCTCATACCTCCGTTTGCCAAACTTCGAGTGCTGGTTAAGATTGTCGAGTTTCGATGCTCCATCCCATCACCTGATGCATTTGGAATATAACATGCCAAAAAAGTATAAGTGCCAAAATCAAAGTTGGGAAGTTCGCCAAACACTTCTTTTTCAGCTAAAACAATTTTTGCTACTCGTTCAAAGTACTCATCGGCTTCAGCTTCAGTTCCATTATGGTGCAGCGCCAACTGAATGGTTTGTCCACCCACGTCAAAAGATTTTAAAGTAAAATCGCTGATTTCCGTTGGGCTATCCATAAAATAATACAGGTTTGGCGCAGTATATGTTGTGCCGGAAACCAAAGGCATTTGGGTAGCGACTCTCCAGTTCAAATCTTCCCGAACATCAAAATCCACTTCAATTTTACGCTCCCCCAATGCCGCGATATACATAAATGTTGCCGGAATATTAAGATGCGCATGTGTTTCATCAATTTGTGAGTATGTGCCATCTCCTCGATTTGCAAATAGGATGTAACTTATTTTCACAGTTCCATCGTGCCCCACAACTTTCCATTCATAAGGGTTTGGTCTAAATACTTCCAACGGATTTCCTTTGCCGTCCGTAGCTTTGAATCCATATACATTTTTAGCAAACTCATGCAAGGCATACCTCCCTGGTGATGTTCTGCTCATTCGCAATGAAATTGTATCCATATCCAAATCTGGAAAGTTTGCCTCAATCACCGCTTCATGGTGCACGGCGTTCTCAAATGAAATTTTATAAGTGTTCGTTTGACCCATTGCCAAATAAGAACAGAGTAGAACTAAAAAAGAAAGTGGAGTTTTCATATTCCAATGGTTTATTAGTGACGAATATAATGTTTAAGGATAGTAAATACTAAATTTGCCGTATGGCAAAACTTCCCAAGAAGCTTGAACAAAAATTGGAAAAAAGACGATTGGAAAATGCGTTGAGAACACTTCCCAATACACAAGCTCTTGTTGATTTTTCCTCGAATGATTATTTAGGCCTGGCCCGAAAGGAGGAATTGATTAACGACACCCTAAAATTTCTAAAGACGAAAAAAACAACCTCCATGGGGTCTACGGGTTCTAGGCTGCTGACCGGAAATCACATTTTGTATGAGGAGTTGGAAAGATTTTTGGCAGAGTACCACAATTCGGAATCTGCATTGGTATTTAATTCGGGATATGATGCCAATATCGGCTTTTTCTCCTCCGTACCTCAGCGGGGAGATTTCATTTTTTATGATGAGTTGGTACATGCCAGCATTCGGGATGGTATTCAAATGAACAATGCCAAAAGTTATAAGTTTGCCCATAACAATTTAAATGATTTACGCCGTCTTATAGAGCGCAATCAAAACACAGATGAAAATTCGGAGATTTATATTGTAACGGAATCCGTTTTTTCTATGGATGGGGATTCTCCCGATTTAGTTTCATTGGTGGATTTTTGCTCACAGGGGAACTATCATTTGATTGTTGATGAAGCCCATGCCGTTGGGATTTTTGGGGAAGGCAAGGGGATGATATCCCAATTGGGGGTAGAAGACAAAGTCTTTGCCCGAGTAGTGACTTTTGGGAAGGCCTTGGGTAATCATGGAGCGGCTATTCTGGGTGGAGAAGCGTTAAAAACTTACCTCCTTAATTTTGCGAGAAGTTTGATTTATACCACAGCGCTTTCACCTCATAGCATAGCCTCAATCTTGACAACATATCACTATTTACAAGAGCATGCAAAAGAAGAGCGTACCAACCTCTTGGCAAACATCACATACTTTAAGCAACAGATACAGTCTTTGAGATTGGAAGATAATTTCATTGTGAGCAACTCTTCGATTCACTGTTTAATGGCAACCGGAAATCAAATGGCAAAGCAATTGTCCAGAAATCTAAAAGAAAAAGGCTTCGACGTAAAACCTATACTTGCGCCTACGGTTAGGGAAGGAGAAGAACGACTTCGATTTTGTTTACATTCATACAATACAAAAGAAGAAATATCACGAGTTTTGTCATTGGTAAAAAATGAAATGGCATAATGGAATCTGAGTTTCACACATTGGGGTCGTTTGAGTTCCCCGCAGATGTTCAAATTATCAAAGGAAAACTTGAGTCCGAAGGAATAATGGTTTTTTTGAGGGATGAAACTACTATAAATTCTGACCCTTTGATTAGTACAGCAATTGGAGGAGTAAAACTTCAAGTGTATACCAAAGACAAAGAACGGGCCAAGGAAATTTTCGATGAGATTAGAAATTATGCGACCGATTCGGAGGACAAACCCATTATTTGTCCAAACTGCAAAGCGACCAAATCTGAAGTATATTATTCGAGGAAAAGTATTTTTTATAAACTTTTCCCATTTTTTGAACCCAAAAAATATCGATGTACGCAGTGTAACTTTATCACCAAGCCATCACAATGAAAATTTTTGTAACGGGAATATCTACGGAGGTTGGCAAGACCATAGCTTCAGCAATTGTAGTTGAAGCTCTTGAAGCTGACTATTGGAAACCTGTGCAAGCGGGAGATTTGGATAATTCTGATCGCCATAAAATAAAAGACCTCATTTCGAATGACCGCACCAACGTTCATAAGAACAGCTATGCGCTTAACACTCCGATGAGTCCGCATGCGGCAGCTGAAATCGATGGCATAACCCTCAATTTGGACAAACTATCTCCCCCTGAAACCGATAACCATTTGGTTGTTGAGGGTGCCGGCGGATTATTGGTCCCATTGAACGACAAAGACACCATTTTAGATCTAATTCAACCTGATTACAAAGTCATAGTGGTATCTCGACACTACTTGGGAAGTATTAACCATTCGCTTTTGACCATTGAAAAACTTCAGGAGAAAAACCTCAAGGTCGGAATCATTTTTAGCGGAAACGAACATCCCACAACAGAAAGCATTATCCTAAAAAAAACAGGAGTGATTTTTCTAGGACGAATAAACGAGGAAACACACTTTAATAAGCATGTGGTAAAAAAGTATGCTACCCTGTTTAAAGAAGCACTGGGGTCATTCTAGGCGCTGATAGATCAGTCCTCTGTCAATAGTCGCAATCAGCGTATAATTTTCTGCCAGGTAAACATCGATATACGCATTAAATTCTAGGAGTTTCTTATCAAAAATGCGTTTGCCTTTTCGAGCAACTACGGTTTTTGGACGCACTTCCTCCAAAATATACTTAAGTTCCTCCATTCCTGTGTGTCTAGGGTTCTGCATATATGGAAAAAGCTCTTCTCGCGTAATACTGCTAGGGTGTGTTGCGGCTTTCGTAGGAGGATGCTCCCCTAACACCCAATATCCAATGTGATATTCTGTGAAAAAGATGTTGTTTGTTTCAATATTATTTTCAACAATATACCTTGGGACATCAATTCCCTCGCCGTTAAAATAGGTGCCCTTTTCCATCTTGTTCGAAACTATATTACCATACTCCAAATAAGCTTCCATGGGAAGCAATGCAAGGAGGAACGCAATCGGGAGTGTATACTTTTTATTTACCGCTGGGAGTTTGCTCAATGCCATTCCGAGAGGAACCAAAATAAAAGGATATAACTGAATCAAATAATGCCCATTTACCTTACCAGTTTGCATAAAAGAAAGCAAGACACCCATGATAATGGCGGTGAGTAATTGAAGAGTTTTAGATTTGAAATCCACAATCTTCAATCTGAACAAGGTATAGAACACTCCAGCAATAATAAACACAAAGGGAAGTGTTTTAATCACGGAATGTTGTTTGGACCCGGCGTATGCCAAAGGCGCCTCAAAAATAGATTCCCACCATACTTGTACTTCACCTTGTAGGTAATACGGAACTCCGGTCAAAACAACGATTATAGCAAATCCCAGCCCCATAAGAACAAGACATTGCAACTCTTGCCAAAGCCGTTTTTTCACCCATGAACTCCAGATTATATAGATTACAAGCGTAAGTAAAGGGTAGGCCATGTTTAATTTGGACATCACGGACAACCCAAAAAGAACACCGACAACCAAATACCAACCCTTACCTTCCCTGGAAAGTAAAAGGTATACACCAACAACAAAGAATAGAGTACATATGTGTTCCGACATTACCCCTTGTAAGCTTCCAAACAAACTCAATAGAAATACTGCGAAAACCCCGCACCAAAAACTGACCATTTGAGTTGTTACCCGTCTTCCAATCCCATAAGTGAACAAGCCTGTAAGAGCAACCAAAATCACCCCAAAGAATCTAATTGCCATAAAGCTTTTTCCAAAGGCCTTAATGACTAAAGCAAAAAATAAGAACGTAACAGGAGGCTTTAAATCCCAAAGGTGAGTATAGGGTAGGTGTCCATCTACCCACGATTGCGCCATGATAATAAATGTGCTTTCATCGCGATCAATATAATCCCTAAAAAAGAATGGGAATCGGATAAAAAATGCAATCAAAAACAGAATTAAGAAAACTGTTTTCCAATTTAAGGTTTGATAATTTGGAGTTAAAAATGAGATTGCTTTTTTAAACACGGCTGGCTGGGAGTTTTTTGCGTTTTATTAGCATCTTTGCAAGATAGATAAATTGAAGCGTTTGACTAATCCAGTTGCATTGGAAAAATTATCGGAAAGGGACAAAAAATATCTATGGCATCCCTTAACCCAACATAAAACAGCGGAACCTCCTATTGGTATTGTAAAAGCCAAAGGCGCTTTGCTTTGGGACGAAGATGGTAAAGCATACATAGATGGTATTGCTTCTTGGTACACAGCAATGTATGGACATTGTAACGAGGTTATTACATCAGCCATTACTGAACAAATGAAGCAATTGGACTTTGTAATGTTCAGTGGTTTTACGCATACTCCAGCAGTAGAGCTTTCCGAACAACTGATGGCAATATTACCGGACAACCAAGCTAAAATTTTCTTTAATGATAACGGCTCTACCGCCGTGGAGGCCGCCATAAAAATGGCCTTGCAGTTTTATCATAATAAAGGTGAAAAAAGAGATACGCTTATCGCTTTCGAAGGAGGTTTTCATGGAGATACTTTCGGGGCAATGAGTGCGTCTGGGCTCTCTTCTTATAACGGTCCTTTTGAGGATTTTCTTTTGAAAGTAGAACGCATTCCTGTTCCTACAGAAGAAAATATTGAGAAGGTTTTGGGGCTGTTGGAGTCAATTTGTCGTGAAAACAAATGTGCCACATTTGTCTTTGAGCCTCTGGTTCAAGGCGCTGCGGGAATGAAATTTCACTCGGCAAAAGCCTTAGATAGGCTAATTGAAAAATGTCATGATTCCAACATTCTATGTATTGCTGATGAGATTATGACCGGTTTTGGTAAAACGGGCAAAAACTTTGCCTCCGATTATCTAGAGCATAAACCGGACATCATTTGTTTGAGTAAAGCACTGACTGCCGGAATGTTTCCTTTGAGCATTACCAGTTGCTCCCAAAACGTTTTTGATGCATTCTTAAGTGATGACGTAAGCAAAGGCTTTTTTCATGCCCATACGTTTAGTGCCCATCCCATTGGATGTGCAGCGGCGCTTGCCGGGATAAACTTGCTGTCTTCGAACGAAATTTTGGAAAGAAGGGAATATATAGGGCTTGAGCACAAAAAATTTGTGGCTTCCATAGAAAATCATTCAAAAGTCAAAAGTGCTAGGAGTATGGGAGTAATTCTGGCCGTTGATTTGAACGTTGAAATGGACCGATATGGCAAGTTACGAGATGATTTATATCATTTCTTTATGGATAATGGTGTAAACCTTCGCCCACTCGGAAATACAATATATGCACTTCCCCCCTACGTAATTACCGATGAACAATTGCAAAAGATATACGATACAATCCGGCAAGCATTAGCAAAATTTTAGTGGTAGTATGCTAAAAGAACCTATTTCTATAACAGCTTTATCCTCTATTTCTGCATTAGGAAGCACCTCTGAAGCAGTTTGGAACTCCTATTCGGATAAGGACCACTACCTGTCGGGAATAAATACAGGAGGACAAAACATCTGGGGCTCTCAGTTGCCAAGTGAAATAAAATCTTCCTTGCAAGAGCTTCGAAATTCCGATTCCAAATATAGAGACCTTGATGAAACTGTGCTTTATGCAATCTATTCAGCCAGGGAAGCAATTGAAAAAGCTGGTTGGAGCAGTTCCGACAATTTTGGTGTAAATATCGGGTCTTCCAGAGGAGCTACAGCGCTTTTTGAGCATTATCACAAGGAATTTCTAACTCAAGGAAAATCCTCAACCCTGTCATCTCCAACAACTACCTTGGGAAATATTTCCTCTTGGGTAGCTCACGATTTAAAAACCAAAGGACCAGAAATATCGCATTCTATTACCTGTTCCACCGCTCTGCATGCTATGTTGAATGGTATCGCCTGGATTCAAAGTGGAATGACAGATAAATTTTTAGTTGGAGGTAGCGAGGCCCCGCTAACTCCTTTTACTATTGCACAAATGCAGGCCTTAAAAATATATGCTAAGCAAACAGGAGAATTCCCTTGTAGGGCTCTTGATCTTGAAAAGAAACAAAACACCATGGTTCTTGGAGAAGGAGCCGGAATGGCTTGTTTGGAAAAAGGTAAAAAAGATAATGCGTTAGCCTTGGTGACGGGTATAGGGTTTGCCACCGAGCCTCTTGAGCACAACATTTCCATTTCGACCGATGCCCAATGCTTTCAAGATTCCATGAAAATGGCTTTGGGTTCATTGTCCCCTGATGACATCGATGCTATTGTAATGCATGCTCCTGGTACAATTAAAGGGGATTTGTCAGAATTTAAGGCCATTGAAAATGTATTTTGTAACAAAATTCCATTTTTGACAACAAATAAATGGAAAGTAGGTCACACCTTTGGCGCCTCAGGAATTTTGAGTGTTGAAATGGCATTGCTCATGTTACAACACAAAAGCTATGTTGAAACCCCATTCTTTAAACCGGGCCCAAGAAACAGACCTCCACAAAAAGTGCTTGTCAATGCCGTAGGATTTGGTGGAAATGCAGTTTCTATCTTACTTTCCAAATAAGACAGATATATTCATATAAAGTCTTATCTTTTTTCATCTAAATAATAACCTAAAAACTGTTGATTATGGAAGAATGGTTCGCTGCGCTTACATTGTTTGAAAAAGTCTACTGGATAACAGCAATAGCTGGTTCCCTTGTGTTGCTGATTTTGGTTGTTTTAACCTTCGTCGGCGGGGATGTTGAAGATGTAAGTGGGGATATTGATGCCGATATTGACGGGGATAGTGGAATAGGATTTCAATTCCTCTCCTTTAAAAACCTGATGGGCTTTTTTACCATTTTTGGATGGTCGGGCATTTCATGCATAGATAGTGGACTTTCTACCGGTGTCACCATATTGGTTTCTACCGTATGCGGATTATTGATGATGTTGGCCATGGCATCGCTTTTCTATTACTTAAGCAAAATGCAGAGCAGTGGAACATTGAAACTTCAAAATGCCTTAGATCAAATAGGAGAAGTATATCTAACCATTGGTGCAAATAGATCCCGTATTGGAAAAGTAAGTATTAATGTCCAAGGAACGCTTCGAGAACTGGAAGCATTGACCGATGAAGACGTTGACCTTAAGCAAGGCAACGTTGTAAAGGTGAATAAAGTTACCGATAACGGAATATTGATTGTTAAACTCCTAAATAAATAACCATATGCTATTAATTCCCTTACAATTGGGCGGAGGCGCTTCGCTCTTAACCATTGGCTTCGCCATAATGTTCTTTTTCATTATCATCATTTCCTTTATACGGAGGTATAAGCGATGTCCCTCTGATCGTATTCTAGTTGTATACGGAAAAGTAGGTACAGGAAATTCAGCTAAATGTATCCATGGTGGTGCCGCTTTTATTTGGCCCGTTATTCAAGATTATGAGTTTTTGGATTTAACACCGATTTCTATCGAAGTGGATTTGGCCAATGCCTTGAGTAGGCAGAACATTAGGGTAAACGTACCTTCCCGATTTACAATTGGTATTTCTACAGAACCTGGAGTGATGCAAAATGCCGCAGAGAGGTTATTGGGGTTAGGAATGCAGGAGGTGCAAGATTTGGCCAAGGAAATTATTTTTGGTCAATTACGTTTGGTAGTGGCTTCTATGGATATTGAAGAAATCAACTCCGACAGAGATAAATTCTTAACCAATATTTCACAGAGTGTAGAATCGGAATTAAAGAAAGTAGGTTTAAAGCTTATTAATGTAAACATCACGGACATTGTTGATGAATCTGGTTATATTGAAGCTTTGGGCAAAGAGGCGGCTGCTCATGCCATTAATGCCGCTCGTAAATCCGTAGCAGAAAAAAACAGAGATGGCTCTATTGGTGAGGCAAATGCAGTACAGGACGAAAGAACTCAGGTAGCTGCAGCCAACGCAAAAGCGGTAGAAGGGGAAAACATCGCAAAAATTGACGTTGCAAATTCTGATTCATTACGAAGACAACGTGAGGCAGAGGCAGAAAGAACTGCCATTGCAGCTGAAAAAGTACAAACGGCCAAAGCATTGGAAGAATCCTACGCAGCTGAAAAAGATGCAGAGATTGCCAGGGCAGAACGAGAGCGTAGTTCTCAAATGGCGGATATTGTTGTACCAGCTGAAATAGATAAAAAGAAAGTAGAAATTGATGCTGAAGCTGAAGCTGAAATGATTCGTAGAAAAGCCAAGGGTGAGGCAGATGCCATTCTTTTTAAAGCACAGGCAGAAGCACAAGGAATCTTGGAAGTATTGACCAAACAGGCCGAAGGTCTTGATAGAATTGTGAAAGCTGCAGGGGATAGCCCTAAAGATGCCGTACTACTATTGGTTGCTGATAAATTACCTGAATTGGTCAAGACTCAAGCCGACGCTATTAAAAACATTAAAATTGATAAAGTTACCGTTTGGGATTCTGGAGCAAAGACTGAAGATGGGAAAAACTCCACGGCTAATTTTATCTCAGGGATGTACAAATCTGTCCCTCCTTTGCAAGAGATGTTTAACATGGCAGGGATGCAACTTCCTGAATATCTAAAGGGTAAAGAAGTACCCGATTCTAGTGACAAGAAAGAAAGTGGAGATACTCTTAAAGAGAATAAGAATTCAGACTAAACTCTTAATCCTTTAAAAAAAGGCCATGACAATTATCATGGCCTTTTTCTTTTTACAGTGATATTATTACAGCATTTTGGGAATAAGGGCTATTTTTGACCTTGAAAATCGATTTAACCCATGACTGTAGCACGACATAACTGGACCAAAGAAGAGATTTTGGATATCTATAACAAACCGTTAATGGAATTGTTATATGAAGCAGCCACAATACATAGACAACATCACGATCCAAATACAGTTCAGGTTTCGACCTTACTATCTATTAAAACTGGAGGCTGTCCCGAGGATTGTGGGTATTGTCCGCAGGCAGCTAGATACCATACCGACATTGAGGGGAATGATTTAATGAGTGTGCCCCATGTAAAAGCGCAAGCGCTTCGTGCAAAAGCATCAGGAAGTTCCAGGGTTTGTATGGGAGCCGCATGGCGAAATGTAAAAGATGGGCCAGAATTTGATCAAGTTCTTGAGATGGTAAGGACCATTAATAAATTGGATATGGAAGTATGCTGCACTTTGGGCATGCTAACAGAAAACCAAGCTAAACGACTAGCAGAGGCAGGACTTTATGCCTACAACCATAATTTGGATACTTCTGAGGATTATTATAAAGATGTGATTTCCACTCGAGCTTTTGAAGATCGATTGGATACCATAGATAATGTCCGTAAGAGTAATGTTACCGTTTGTAGCGGTGGAATTATTGGTATGGGGGAAGCTTTGGAGGACCGTGCGGGAATGTTAGTGGCCCTGACTTCGCTCAATCCACAACCAGAATCGGTTCCAATAAATGCCTTGGTAGCTGTTGAAGGTACTCCCATGGAAGATATCGAGCCTGTTTCAATCTGGGAGATGATCAGAATGGTTGCCACAACGAGAATTGTGATGCCGGAAACTCAAGTTAGGCTTTCCGCGGGAAGAACTGAGATGAGTCGTGAAGGGCAAGCAATGTGCTTTTTCGCTGGGGCAAATTCTATTTTTGCGGGTGATAAATTATTGACTACGCCCAATCCAGATGTGAATGAGGATATGGAAATGTTCAAGCTTCTTGGCTTGAATCCACAAAAACCATTTACTAAAATTTCCCAACCCAAAACAGTGGAAGCTGAAGATTCAGAATTACAACCATTGGGTGAAAAACCAAAATGGACAAGGCCAGAACATACTATAGACCGCAACGAGATTGCCAAGCAAAAGGCAAAACTGGTCTCTAAAGACTAGGCGCATAAAAACTGTTTAAAAACCTTTTATTATTTTAGTTGTTTCAAAATCATTGAAATTTTGGAACTTAACCTTGACCAAATTCCTCGAGAAAAAACACTTTCCAAGAAAGAGTTTATCCGAAAATATTTTAGACCTCAAAGACCGGTTGTCATTGAACACTTTATTGAGGATTGGCCCGCATATTCCAAGTGGAATCTTGATTATATGAAGGAAATTGCCGGAGATAAAACTGTTCCGCTGTACGATGATAGGCCTGTAAAGCATGATGAGGGATTTAATGAGCCCCATGCTAAAATGAAGATGAGGGATTATGTTGATCTATTAAAAAAAGAGCCCACCAAGTATCGCATATTTCTATGGAATATATTGAAGGAGGTCCCAAAGCTTCAAAGGGACTTTAAGTACCCCGATTTTGGCCTTCGTTTGATGAAAGGGTTGCCCATGCTATTCTTTGGTGGAAGCAATTCACACACCTTTATGCATTATGATATTGATTTGGCCAATATCTTCCATTTTCATTTTGAAGGAAAAAAACAATGTATACTTTTTTCACAATCCGAGACGAAGTTCCTGTACAAGATTCCCCACTCCTTGATTACAAGGGAGGACATCGATTTTGCTAATCCTGATTTGGAAAAATGGCCGGCGTTAAAACACGCCAAAGGACATGTTGCACAATTAGAACATGGAAATGTGCTTTATATACCAGAAGGCTACTGGCATCACATGAAATACATTTCGCCTGGATTCTCCATGAGTTTAAGAGCAATCCCCAGAAAGCCCAAAAATCTGGGAAAGGCTGTTTATAACATCTTTTTTATGCGATATTTTGACAACCTCATGCGTAGACTTAAAGGCCAAAAGTGGATAGATTGGAAGAATCAAAAGGCGGTAACTCGTACCCATGATTTTTTGTTTGGCAAATAAGAGATAGCATTTATATCAATTCTTTTAGTTTTTCATAGACCAAATGACTTTCCCATCCCCTATAAAGCAAATAATCCGCCAGTTTTTTCCTTTTCTTTTGGATGTTGGATTCATTGATCTGTCCCAATCGCTTAACCGCTAGTTCGTTTAAGGTGTTGCGGTAGTCTTCTTCTTCGATTTCTTTTAATGCACTCTTTATGTTGAATGTTGAAATTTGCCGTTGTTTCAATTCGTTCACAATGCGATTCTTTCCCCACTTTTTAATGGAAAATTTACCTCTGGCAAAGCTTTTGGCGAAGCGTTCTTCGTTCAAATAGTTTTCCTGTATAAGATGGGCCATAATTTGGTCAATAGCTTCCGGAATCATTCGCATGTCTACCAACTTTTGCTGCACTTCCTTATGACATCTGTCCTGATACGCGCAGTAACCCTCTATTTTCCTTTTAGCTTCTTGAACCGAAGTATATTTATGGCTTGAGTTTTGCCTTTGCATGCTACTTATCTTTTCCAACTACAAGTTTTTCACCTGTAGAGTTAAATATGGATTTGGAGCCTTTAGATGTAGTTTTAGCCTCCCCTTCCGTTATCTCGTAAATATCTCTAGGCAGTTCAAGTTGAATTATCCAGGTGGAATTTGTTTGCTGAACCTCTATTCTTTCTTTTGCATAAAAGATGGAAATTGTATTATCTCCAACTTTCACATTTTCAAGTGAAACTCCTTCCTCCCAACTACTTGGCATTTGAGGTTTTATGACTATCTTTTTTTGCTGTGCTATCGGTTGTATTCCAAAAAATTGCTGAACAATCGGAATGGCATAGCTATAAATATTCCAAGCTTGGGTCATCATCCCATAATCCGGAGAAACTTCATATATGCTTCCCGGAAAGGCATAACTAAAAGTTCTTGTCATGCGTTGCAGGTAATCAAGGGCTTCATCGGGTCTTCCATAATTGTTTTCTGCAATGGCCTGAACACCTGTCGGTAGAGTCATCACAGCTCCTGTATACGAAAAAACCTTGCTCCCTTTAAAAGAACCAAAATCCTTCCCTGCTGAATCGTCCCTATCAATTCCAGTTACGAACACACCAAATGGGTTGGTGAATTTTTTAGCGGTATTCAAAGCTGAAATGGCTTTGGAAGAATCAGAAATTCCCATTTCCATTGGCGTATTTACAACCCAGTTATGGTGAAGTACAAAAGGCTTAAGTTCTTCGGACGGGTTTTTTAAAATTTGTTGTTTTGTAGCTTCCAGTTCTTCAATGGCCCAAGGTTTGTTCAAGGTGTCCGCACGTACAATGGCATCTTCAATCAAATGAATGGCTTGCTCGTCAGTTCCTAAAAAATCGGCATAAGAATGGAATTCCTCAGACCAAAGAACATCATTGATTTTATCTTTTAATTTGGTGGCCAAGGCGCTATATTCCTTTGACAATTCAGGTTTATTAAGTTCTAAGGCCATTTTAGTGGCATCAACAAAAGCTCTTTGGGTATACGCTGCAACATCGATCATTTCGCTATCAAGCCCATGAATTTCCATCATTCCAAATCCATCCGGGAAAAGATTTTTGTTGCTGTCATTTTCATTCATTAGCCAGGCAAGGCCTTTTTGCGCGGTTGGAAAATATTTTTCCAAGAATTGTCTGTCCCCGGTCCAATTGTAAATCTCCCAAATTAAGGAAGCAAATTGAGGTGTTTCATTGATATTTCCAGGATTAAAGACGTGTCCGTTGGTGGACATTTCATGAAGTATTTTTCCATTTCCATTAACCTCCATTGAAACACTGTCCAATAATTGGATGGTCTGATTGACAATATCATCTTGACCAATAGCTATATATCCCTTTAAGGCATATTCACTGTCGACGCCAAACCACCAAGGATAATCAGGAATGCCAGCCCCGATTCCCGTTCCTATTTCGGGAACTGTTCGCACCAACCAATCACAATTATATTTAAGCCATTCGAATGTTTGTTGAAGAGTTTTGTCAGGAATTGTCAATTTGGATTGAGCCGCCAACCTTTTATATCGTTCTCTTTTCTGGTCGGCCAAGGTATAGTAGTCCTTTTGAATTGCATCGTAGGTTTTTAATGCATCTTCTTTTGAAGTATAAGAACCCGCAATTACGAAAGTTAAAACAGTCGGGGCCTGATCATTCAATTCTATTGCATAAGTTAATGCACTAGAAATAGCATTGCCTTTTTGATCTAATGACTTGTGTCCTTCAGCTTTTTGATCGGCACCAAAAATATTGAACCAGGTATTATTCTCATCTTTAACCACCCATTTTTCATTTTCGAAAGCCGCGGAATCCTTTGAATCTACCATTTGAGTTTGTTCGCCAAGCCATGTTGGCCGTAAATCGGTATGGCCAACAAAATTAAACTTCGCAGCCCTTAAGTTTTGCTCGGATTTGGTGATGTATTGTACCAAAACACCTTGTTCTCCATCAGGTACAAACTGCCATCTTTCAACCGTAATATTTTTGGAAGGCCATGAAAAGCTATGCATATTGGCCATGGGATAGTTTACAAATTCTGAAGCTTTATTCAACTGCAAAGTATCTGATTCGATAATCATATGGGCATCAAACCCATCCATTAGTTTAATGGGATGGTTCCAGATGCCCCCCATTTCACCTTTTATATGCCACCCCAAATCCGGAAAGCTTCCATCCTGATGACCAACCATATAAACACGATCACCGGCAGTGACAAATGGAGATTCCAAATAGTCTGGTTTTCCTGAAATTGAGGCTGAATCAATCAATACATCAGCTATCGTCCTTTGCTTGTCTACTGAGCAGTTGGCTAACAGCAGCGCTAAAAAAAAAGTGTAAATGATTTTCATGGTCTCAAAATAGGATGGTGAATTATTCAAAAATACCATATTGTTGCCAAATCCATAAAACAAAAAAAGCGACCCCATTGCTGAGGTCGCTTTGTATTATCTAATTGTTTTACCGTCTTTATTTTTAAAACGATATTCAAGGTATGTATAGGCATCCCTCGGTTGGATTTTTATCCACTTTTTATACTCCAAAAACCATTTGAAGCGTTGCGATGGAAATCCTTGGTTTAGGTAGGCCGCAATAAATGGATGAATGTTCAAAATAACACCATTATCCTTATAGTTGCCTTTCATGATTCGCTCTAGATCGAGATTGATCTTATCTATTAAAAGAATTGGAGCTTCCACTTCGGTACCTGATCCATTAGGGTTTTCCTCACTTGTTTTGATATTCATTTCGGGACGGACGCGCTGTCTTGTAATTTGTACCAATCCAAACTTACTTGGAGGTAAAATTTTGTGTTTTGCGCGATCTTCCTTCATTTCATCTCTTAGATGATCAAAAAGCTTTCGTCTATGATCGCCTTTGGTCATATCAATAAAATCCACAACAATGATTCCCCCCATATCGCGAAGCCTAAGCTGACGTGCTATTTCTGAGGCAGCTAACATGTTTACCTCTAAAGCGGTGTCTTCCTGATTCTTGGCCTTGTTGGAACGGTTACCACTGTTTACATCTATAACGTGCAATGCTTCGGTATGTTCAATTACAAGGTAAGCTCCTTTACTCATGGAGGCCGTTCGGCCAAAAGAGGTTTTTATTTGACGTTCTATGCCGAACTTTTCAAAAATTGGAGCTACTCCAGAGTAATGTTTAACTATGGATTCTTTTTGGGGTGCGATCTCATGCAAATAATCCTTGATTTGATTAAATAAGGTCTCATCGTCTACATGAATTCCTGTAAAGGAATCGTTGAAAACATCCCTTAATATTGATGAAGCTCTGTTGAGTTCTATCAATACCTTAGATGGATGAGGTGCCTTCTGCAGTCTCCTGCACATCTTCATCCATTTGGATGATAAATTTTGAAGATCTTTGTCTAATTCTGCAACTTTCTTGCCTTCTGCAACGGTACGTATTATTACCCCAAATCCTTTGGGCTTAATACTTTTTACAAGTCGTATTAACCTATCTTTTTCTTCTTTGCTTCCTATTTTTTGTGATACGGAAACGCGGTCAGAAAATGGAACCATGACCAAATAACGTCCTGCTAACGAAAGCTCGGAACTTATTCGTGGTCCCTTGGTGGAAATGGGTTCTTTTACAATCTGTACCAATAATGACTGATTGGCTTTAATAACTTCGTTAATACTGCCATTCTTGTCTATATCTTTTTCAAATGGAAAATCTTTCAGAGAATAATCTTTTAACTTCCCTGTTCTAACTTTCTTTATGAATTGCAACATGGAGGACAATTGCGGACCAAGGTCATGATAGTGCAGGAACGCATCTTTTTCATAACCAACATTTACGAATGCCGCATTTAGACCGGTGACTGGCTTTCTGATTTTAGCCAGGAAAATATCACCGACAGAAAAATTGTTGTCATCCTCGTCTTTGTGTAATTCAATTAGTTTTCCATCCTTTAGTAAGGCAAAATCGACTGCATCAGTGCTAGATCTAACGATTAATTCTCTATTCACCTGAATCGATTTTTATTTATTCCACTATTATTTAGCTGGAATAAATGATTAAACAATATATAGAATCGGTTTTTATACAACCGATTGAAATTCTTTACTTGAATCTCTATGTCAAAGAACGTAGGTGTGTAAAATGAAAAAGTAGTTGTAACAACTACTTTTTCTTGTGTCGGTTAGCTCTTCTGCGTTTTTTACGCTTGTGGGTAGCTACCTTATGTCTTTTTCTTTTTTTACCACTCGGCATATGGCTCTTCCTTTAGTGTTAGTTATATTTTATTTTACTTGAACGTTGCTTTTTACACCTTCCACAAAAACCTTTGCAGGTTTAAACGCTGGAATATTGTGTGCTGGAATTTTGATGGTAGTGTTCTTTGAAATGTTTCTACCAGTTTTTTCCGCTCTTGTCTTTATGATAAAGCTTCCGAAACCTCTTAAATATACATTATCACCATTCTCCAAGGACGATTTTACCTCCTCCATAAAAGATTCAACTGTCGCTTGTACGTCTCCTTTTTCTATACCTAGTTTTTCTGAGATTCTAGTTACAATATCTGCTTTCGTCATTTCGTATTATTATTTTCTTATTTTTTAGGCTTGCAAATATAAAAATTAAAATTAATCTTTTGTTTAAACCCTTTAATTTTAAGTATATAAACTGATACATTTGGTCCTTAGTATTTTCTTGTATGACTTTTTCCGAGCATATTCTAAAATGGTATGGCCAAAACAAGCGTGCTCTTCCTTGGAGAGAGACCAAAGACCCTTATAAAATTTGGCTTTCTGAAATTATGCTGCAACAAACCCGAGTTGCACAGGGAATGCCCTATTATCACAAGTTTTTAGAAGCTTTTCCAACTGTTTTCAAATTGGCAAATGCAAATGAAGAACAAGTTTTGAAGCTATGGCAAGGTTTGGGTTACTATTCCAGGGCCAGAAACCTTCATACAACTGCCAAAATGGTGGTGGAAGAATATGATGGCAAATTCCCGAACACCTATAAACAACTAAAAAGTCTAAAAGGTGTTGGAGATTACACTGCAAGTGCCATTGCCTCCATTTGTTTTGATATCCCCGAACCCGTTGTTGATGGTAATGTCTATCGCGTACTTGCTCGTTATTTTGGAGTTGATCTACCCATTAACAGTACTGAGGGAATAAAATACTTCAAAGAATTGGCCAGAGAAGTAATGCACACCGGTAATATTAGAGATTACAATCAGGGTATAATGGAATTTGGTGCAATTCAATGTGCGCCTAAAAAACCATATTGCTTGCATTGCCCTCTAAATGAAAGTTGCATAGCACTTAAGGAAAATAAGGTTGCTAGCCTTCCTGTAAAAATCAACAAAACCAAAATAAGAGTCCGACACTTCAATTATCTAGTCTTTATTGATTCCGAAAGAAACACTAGGTTGGAACAAAGAAAGGGAAAGGGTATTTGGCAAAACCTCTATCAATTTCCATTATTGGAATCCGAAAAGACTCTGGACGAAAAAGATTTGAGAATTGAATTGAAGACAACAAAGGACTTCCAAAAATATAAGACCATCAGGCTATATAACAATGAATTCATTATTCATAAGTTGTCCCATCAGCATTTACATACTAAATTTTGGATATTGGAAGTTGAACAACCATTTTTGGACGGGGTTCCATGGCAAAATATAAGCTCATTTCCCGTTCCTGTTTTGATTGCGGACTTCATCAAGACATTTAAAATTTAGTACTTTTGATTAATTAAAGAATTATGAGCGGAACATTAAACAAAGTAATGCTGATCGGGCATTTGGGAGACGAAGTAAAAACACACTATTTTGAAGGGGGAGGATGTATTGGTCGTTTTCCATTGGCTACCAATGAAACCTACACCAGTAGGCAAACAGGAGAGAAAGTTACCAATACAGATTGGCACAATATTGTGGTAAGAAACAAAGCCGCCGAAATTTGCGAAAAATACCTCAGTAAAGGTGACAAAGTCTATGTGGAGGGTCGTTTAAAGAACAGACAATGGCAAGGTGAAGACGGTAATACCAGGTACACCACAGAAGTACATGTTCAAGATTTTACATTTTTATCTACCAAAAAGGAAAGTATGGCCAATGCCCAGCAAGTGCCCGCAGCTACACCGCAGCATGAACCAGCAAAGCCTTCCGGTCCCGAATCGGTTGAACAGGTGGAACAAGATGATGATCTTCCGTTCTAAAAAATAAGTATAAAACATACGAATTTGGATCCCGAACCCTATTGTTTGGCATTTTTCTTCACTGCTTTCAGCGGTATCTTTACCATAAAGGTGATTGTTCTTTTGCTTCTTTTGATTTGCTCTGCCTTGATTTCTGGAGCAGAGGTAGCGTTGTTCGGGTTGTCCCAAACCGATTTGAATGAACTTGAGGAAAAAGATTCCCCAAGAGGGCGACTCATAGTTCAATTGCTCAACAAGCCAAAAAAGCTTTTGGCAACAATACTAATAGCTAACAATACAATAAATATTGGGATTGTACTATTGTTCAGCACCATTGGCAACACACTATTCTCAGAAGTTAACCAAACACTTTTTGGTGTTGTTTCAGTCAGATTTTTGCTGGAAGTTATTGTGGCCACCTTCTTGATTTTAATGTTTGGTGAAATACTTCCGAAGATTTATGCCAACCGCAACAAAATCCAGTTTTCACATTTTATGTCGATTCCCCTTAAAATATTGAATGTGCTTTTAACCCCTTTAAGCTCTCCCATGAGTTCTGCAACGGGTTTTCTTCAGGAGAAGTTGGGAAGGCAGAAATCCAATTTAAGTGTGGACCATTTATCACAAGCCTTAGAACTGGCCTCTGAAGGTGACACCACCAAAGAGGAACAGAAAATTTTAGAAGGAATCGTCACCTTTGGTAACACAGACACTAAGCAAGTCATGCGTCCACGTATTGACATATTCGCTCTCAATGAAGAGATGAAATTTCTAGAGGTAATGGAGGAAATCAAGAAAAATGGTTATTCCCGAATTCCTGTTTTTTCCGAGAATATGGACAATGTTCTTGGAGTGCTTTATGTGAAGGACTTATTACCCTATATTGACAGAAAAAGTTTTAATTGGATGTCACTGATTCGAGAACCCTATTTTGTTCCTGAGAACAAAAAACTGGACGACTTGCTCCTGGAATTTCAAGATAAAAAGAATCATTTGGCTGTAGTTGTTGATGAATATGGTGGAACATCTGGCATTGTAACCTTAGAAGATATTATTGAAGAGATTGTTGGAGATATAAGTGATGAGTTTGACGACGAAGACCTTGTTTTTTCCAAATTGGATGACTACAATTACGTTTTTGATGGAAAAACAACGTTAAAAGATTTTTATAGAGTTGTAAAAATCGAAGATGAAGATGAGTTTGAGGAGCAAAAAGGAGAATCTGAGACTATAGCCGGTTTTGTTCTGGAAATTTCCGGAAGTTTCCCCAAACGTGGAGAAAAAGTCGGGTTCAAAAACTATCTGTTTGTTGTAGAAAGCCTTGATAAAAAGAGACTAAAACGTATAAAAGTCACACTACCCCATGAAGCATAGATTTATTGTTTATTCAATTTCGGCATTACTTCTTTTAGGGTGTAAAAATGATGTTTTGCCCAAACCCAATGCGATGTTAAGGCTGGACTATCCTCAAGCCAAATACAAAGAAATCAATGAGAACTGTGCGTATACTTTTGAAATCAACACCTTAGCTTCGGTAAAAGAAAATAAGGATTGCTCTCTGGTTTTAGATTACCCAATGATGAAGGGCTCCGTTTTTCTTACCTACAAAAAGGTGGAAGGCAATATCAAGGAATTGTTGATTGACGCCCAAAAACTCACCTATGAACATGTAGTGAAAGCCGATGGTATTGCGCCTAAGGAATACCTCAACCAAGACGCGCAAGTATATGGAATGTTCTATGAGGTTAGTGGAAATGCCGCTTCGCAATCCCAATTCTATGTCACCGATAGCACAAATCATTTCGTAACCGGGTCCTTGTATTTTTATGCAAAGCCGAATTTCGACTCCATACTACCGGCAGCGGCCTACCTACAAAATGATATCCTAAGAATTATGGAAACATTGCGTTGGAAATAATAAATCTACTCTTCGCTTAGCAATGCTTCTGCTTTTGCAATACTTGAGTTGATCTGTTCGCGAAGCGCTTCTACTTTAACTTCTTCTTCATTTAACCATTGCTGTTTTTCTTCGGTAAGTTCTTTTCCGTCAAGTATCTCATCCGAATCAAAACGATTCCCAAAGTTCATCATCCATTCCATCATGGAGTTGTTGGCTTCTTGAAGTTCTTTCATGGCACTTTCGTACTCCTGTCCCAAAGCAGTAGTGTCCACCTTGCTCTTAAGTTCTCCAACGAGTTTTCCTAGTTTTCCCATTTTGGGCATTACCTCATCATGAACTGCCATAACCTCTTCCATTTGGGTGGGTCCTTCCTCCATCTTCTTTTGTTCCTTGCATGAATAGGATAGTACTAAAACGAATGTGGTTAATATTGAAAGTGCTTTTTTCATTTTGATGTTTTTTTTCTAAAAATTCTTGATGTAAAAATATATAAACTAAAGCCTGAAAGTATGGTGAACAGGCCGAAAATTGCAAAGGCCCTCAGCAAAATATTGTTAAAGTTGTCTCTGCCTTCATAATCCATGGTATGAAGCATCCAAAGAAAGTCAAACGCCCTCCATTTATTGCTTCTGAAGGTTTGAATGTCTCCGTAGTTTTCAGATACATATATCGTGGTGTTCGCAGGTTTTGCGAAAGTCACAGCATATGCCGGTAACGGACGGCCTCGATATTCATGGTGTTTGTGGGTGTTTTTTAGGTATTCAACTTCAGTGACGGCAGCACTTACATTTAACCCTTCCATTGCGACCGAAGTCGCTTCTTTTTCGCTCAAAGGAGCTCTCGGTAGACCAGTCAAGGCATCAAATAGTCTGGAAATGTTTCCTGTTTTTGATGTATAAATTACACGATAGGTAGGTTGATTTAAAATGGTTATCACCTCTATCGAAACAATCCCATCTGATGAAATGATTCCAGGGTTTAGAAACGAAGATGGAGAAACCAAATCTTGTTGAGGAAGCGAAACAAATGACTTCTTTTTTAAATAATCTCCTCGAATTTCATCAATATTTGTCCAACTAAAATATAGTCCCCCTAAAGTCCACAATAAAAATTGGATTCCAAGGACAACCCCTAGATACCGATGCCATTTGCGGTTGTATTGAATCAATTGTCTTTTGGTCATATGCAAATTGTTTTATCCCTGGAAGCTACGCTTCCAGGGATTTTAGAATTAAAATGAATACTGGGTTCCTAAAGTTAGGGTTTCCTTGTTCTTCAGCTGGATGCCATTTAGATCCTGATAGAAAGGTGTGGCAAACTCAAATCCGAAACGCAAATTTTTAAGTGCCCCTTTTGAAGCATAGATATTAAATCCGAAGCCTCCATTCAAAAAAGTGCCCCCAGAATTGCCAGTATCGGCTGTTATGACCATCGTTGGGTTCAAGTTTGGGTCTGCGCCTCCCAATTCTCCAACAATAAGCCCTTCCAATCTAGTTGAAAAACTAATCCAATCTGTGGCCTTAACCGCAAACCAGTTATTAAAGGTATATCTATTTCCATATCGGAAGTCTCTATTGTTTTCTCCAAGACGAAAAACTCCTTTTATCTGGCTCCCCCAGGAAACTGAATTGGATTGACCTAGGTAGGTAACAGCAACTAAAGGGTCAAAAGTACCGGTTCCTAGCTGCATAGGATATGGCAGTTCCGTTTCATTAGGAGTAGATGCTGGTGTAACATCACTTTCCGTAATACTTCCGGTAGGAATAGAAAATCCTATTTGACCATGAAGACTTTGCCTGTTTTTATTGAAAAATTGATATAGTAAGGATAATTTAATGTCTCCCAATCCGCTGGACTCCGTAGTAAATGTCCCCCCTATTCTAGTAAGATGGTCCATTTCCATAGAAACGTAATTGAACATGGCCATTAGTGTCACTTTATCACTTGGTGCAAACATAGTTCCCAACATATGCATTTGCATGGGCATTGCTGTTGGAGTTACCATATAATTTGCCAATGCATTGTCATAAGATGCATTATCACTTCCTTGTTTAAGATCCTCCATATTCATGTACATATATCTGTACGAAAACATCCATTCATTTTTGCCGTGCATATGATCTCCCATTACAGCAATGGGGGCATGTCCATCAGGTCTTCCGGCAGACCATTTTTCTATATTATCGTTGGTTTCTTGTGCGCATAGCGCTAGTGAGGCCATTAAAGCAATAGCCGATATAAATTTTTTCATTCGGTTTTAAATATTGAAGGTTAGGGTAATCCTTTGTATACGTAGATTACCTTAAATAAATTATGGGTCGCAGAATTTAGATAAGAGTATTGGGAGGATGAAAGTTAGAAGCCAAGAATAAAAAAGCGTAGGAATTGCTATAATTGAATTCATTTTTGGATTCAATCCGCAGCTGCTCTTTGGTGAGGTTATCCATTAATTCGACAAAACCTATCGGGTATTCTTCCAATACAATTTTGGGAAGGTTCTGCTGTTTTTGTTCGTTTTGCTCGGAAAGACGCTGCATAAGATAGCACTTTCCATTACACTCCAGCTCCGCTTTGTCTTTATTGATACAAAGAAATTCAGCTATATAGTCTTCATAAACTATGTACTCTATCAAGGGTAATACTGGCCTTGTCATTGCCAGAAGATAAAGGAGCACAAAACTATAAGCGGCAAATCGTTTCAATTAACTTTTGATTTCGATTGCAAAAATAAAAAGGCTTTCTTTAAAGAAAGCCTTTCTTAGTACTTATTTTGGTCTCTCTTTATTCAAAGTCTGAAGGACTAACTCCTTCGTTAACTTTAATTTCTTTTACTACAAATTCAAAGCTCTGTGGTCCCATGGTTTGGGTAAGCTTAAATGGGAACTTAATGCCCGATACTTCCTGATAATCATCCAGTCCAACCGTATTGTTCATCTGCTGACCTTGCACCTCCTCAATACTTATTTCCTGAAGTTTTAATCCCGTTTCTATGTCGTAAAACGCCGATTTTTTATCAGTGATCTTTAATTTATAGGCCTTTTTATCCCCAACTGCCTCAACACCGTCTAGGGTAATATTTCCGGCCGCCAAATAATTAAGTTCTGGAAAAGCAGCAGATTCCTCTTTTATGCGCTCAATCTCCTCTGCAGAAAGGTCTTTACGCTGTCCTTGAGCAACCATATATCCTTTGTCTCCATCCAAGACTTGTTTTTGCATGGAGTTCCCCATCACTTTCACGTCTTGCATAAACTGGTCCTTTGTGGTTTTTTTCAACTCCAATTCCAATTTCATCCCTTGCATTTCGGCTTCGGCGGACATTGCATAAGATTCAACTCCTTCTAATTTCTCTTGACCCCCAATGGCCATAATATATTTCTGAAGGATGGATTCCACAGTAATGCCTTCTGGAACCTCGGCATCATAATTTGGTTTCTCGGTCTTGCTTGCGTGCTTATCATAAAATAAAACCGGAATTTTTTTGCCATTGAAGTTTACTTTTTCAAGGTTTTCCAATACTTCACTTCCCTTTCCTGTAACCACAACCCTAGCATTCTTTGTGGAAAAGTACTTTTGGGCCGCTTTTTGAACATCTTCTACCGTAACTGCTTCAATGCGCTCCAAATAGGTTTTATAAAAGTCTTTGGACAGTCCTTCCGTTTCAATATTTAATGCATAATTGGCAATTGTTGAAGGGCTTTCAAGAGCCATAACAAAGCTACCTGCATATTTAGCCTTTGCATTGGTTAACTCTTCTTCGGTAACCGGCTGGGAAATAATCCTGTCTATTTCGCTTAAAATTTCGACCACAGAACTATCGGTGACCACGTTCCTAACTTGTGCCTCTGCGCTGAAACGCATAGGGCTATACTTATTATCTCGAATTCCAGAATAGGAACCATAGGTATAGCCTTTGTCCTCCCTTAAATTCTTGAATAATCTGGCTTGTGAGCCGCCACCCAAAATTCGATTGGCTAAAAGCGCATTTAAATAATCTTCATCCTTCATTTTAAGATTGGTAATGTTCTCCACAACAACTTCCGACTGTACGGCATTTGGTACATCTACAAAATTAATTTGGGTATACTGCACATCCTTTGGTTGCGAATAGCTAAAGGAAGGAGGGACTGCCTTGGACCAAGGTGTGAAATGGGTTGTCACCAACTCCTGGGCACTTGCAAAATCCACGTCCCCTATAATTACCAAATAGGCATTGGCCGGAACAAAGTAGTCGCGGTAATGCTTTTCAACATCCGCTAAAGTGACATTATTTACCGTTTCTTCAGAGGTAATTTCTCCAAACGGATGACCTTTCCCATAGGCCAAAGCCAATTGCACTCTTGTGGCAATAGCCGAAACATCTTTTTCTTGAGATTTGATACCGGTTAATATGATATCCTTTTCTTTATCGAATTCTTCTTGAGTAAAGTTTGGATTTAATGCGGCATCTGCCATTAATTCCAGAATTCTGGGGAAGTACTTGGAAAGGGAGCTCGCTGACGCACTTTGGTCCGTAAAGCTGATATTGGCACCCAAAAAGTCGACCTCTTCATAGAAATCATCCTTTGAAATCGATTTTGACCCCTTTCCCAACAACGCAGAGGTTAAATCTGCTACCCCTGCTTTCTGACCTTGTAAAATTGGAGGATTGTCTATTGTGAGGGTAATGGAAACTCTAGGGAGTTTGTGGTTTTCAACCACCATCACCTTGAGTCCGTTGTTGAGTTCAAAGCGTGCTGGTTCTTGCAGATTGATTTCCGGGGCAGGTCCTGGTTCAGGTTGTTTGCTTCTGTCTATTTGTGCTTGTGAAACTGCCATAAAAAGTGACAGTAGGGAAAATATAATATACTTTTTCATCTTAATTAGCTTCTTTTTGTTCTGGTAAATATTCTAATTCCACCCTTTGGTTCACTTTCAAGTATTTTTTGGCCACTTCTCTAATTTCCTCTCGTGTGATTGAGCGATAAATGTCAATTTCAGTGTTAATCAGGTTCGTATCGTCGCGCAACATATAGTTTTCGGCCAGGGAGTTGGCTATGCCCGAAATACTGCTGTTGGCGTTTACAAAGTTGTTTTCAAATTTATTCTGAAGCTTTTGATAATCCTTTTCGGAAATTAAATCGGTCTGTACTTTTAAAATCTCTGCGTCAATTTCATTTTTGATATCCTGAATGGAATTTTCACCAACTGGAAGCCCACCAACAACATAAGAGCTATAATCCTCTGCGCTAATCGGCACTGAAAATATTTGCAGGGCGATTTTTTTCTCATCTACCAGCTTCTTATATAGCTTGGAGCTTTCTCCATCACTTAAATACGTTGAGATCATATCAATTACATAAGCATCTCTTTCTGCTTGACCAGGAGTTCTATAGGCCAATAAGATAGCCGGGATTTGAATGTTGGGGTCGTAATAGTTGGTTTGTATTGTATTTACAATTGGATCTTCATCCACTTGGTTCCTTTGGATATCAGCTCCCCGCGGAATTGGTCCAAAATAGTCTGAGATCATTTTCTTTGTTTTGGCAACCTCTATATCACCCGCTACCACCAAAACACCATTGTTGGGAACATAATATGTTTTGTTGAAGTTTTTAAAATCATCAAGGGTTGCACTTGCCAAATGGTCAAGAGATCCTATAACACCCCATCGATATGGATGCTTTTTATAAAGGTTTTTCAAAAGAACTTCAAAGAAAGCGCCATAGGGAGAATTATCTACGCGAAGCCTTCTTTCTTCTTGTACTACCTCTTTTTGAGTATCCACCCCTACTTGTCCGATAATTGGGTGTAACAATCGCTCAGATTCCAACCAAAGTCCCACTTCCAAGCTATTAGATGGAAATGTCTCATAATAGTACGTTCTATCTAAAAAGGTATTTGCATTTCCGCTACCTCCATTGGATGCCACAATCTGATCCCACTCCCCCCGCTTAATGTTTTTGGTGCCTTCAAATAATAAGTGCTCGAAAAAATGTGCAAACCCCGTCTTCTCAGGGTCTTCATCCTTTGAGCCCACATGGTACATAACCGCTGTGGTTACTACAGGAGCAGTATTGTCCTGGTGTAAAATTACATGGAGCCCGTTGTCCAAATCGTACTCTTCAAAGGCAACTTCCTGGGCATTGGTATAATGGCCCATAGCCATGATGAAAAGTATAGATAGTAGAAATCTTTTCATGGTCATATGTTTTATAATGAGTTAACAATTAAAATTAGTATCAATATTAGAGTTGATGTTACATTAAATAGGGTCAAAAAATAAAAGATCTGTCGATTATAAGGTAAGTCTTTAACAAGAATTTGTAGCATAATTCCTCAACATTCAGTAAATTAAACATCATCCAAAATTTTAGCGCAATGAAAAACTTATCCCTTCCAATCCGTTTTGGCATTGTTACCAGTGCTGTTCTAATGGCGTATTTTTTGATTTTGGCGCTTATGGGAAAGCATACCAATGTTTTTTATAGTCTGTTCAATGGTATAATCACGGGTCTTGGAATTTACGAGACCATTAAATACACCAAACTGCGAATGGGAAAAGGTTTTGATTATGGAAAAGGCTTTATGGCTGGCATAACTACAGGATTTGTTGCCACCTTATTGTTCACTATTTTCTTTGCTTTCTATGCGACGGAACTGGATTCAAGTTTCTTGGACCGGCTTTCAGATGTGTGGGCCAAAGATTACAACAATTTTCAAGGGATTGTGTTCTTTACAGTGGCCATTATGGGATTTGCCACAACCTTGGTTTTAACATTATCATTCATGCAACTCTTTAAAACTTCGAACAATCCTAAAAAATAATGCCTTGAAAAGCTTTGATTGTGCTTGTGCATTAAGGAATTAGCAGTATATTTGCACCCGCTTATTTTAATAAAGCGACCAATAATAAATTTAATTAACGCATTATGTACGCAATTGTAGAGATGGCAGGGCAGCAGTTTAAAGTTGCAAAAGACCAGAAGGTGTACGTTCATCGTTTACAGACAGAAGAAGGAAAAAAAGTCACTTTTGACAAAGTACTTCTTTTGGAAGACGGAGGAAACGTTACCATCGGCGCCCCAGTCATAGAAGGTGCGGCTGTAGAAGCCAAAGTTGTTAAGCACCTAAAAGGAGATAAAGTAATCGTCTTTAAAAAGAAAAGACGTAAAGGTTACAGAGTTAAAAACGGTCACAGACAATCCTTAACCGAGATTGTTGTTGAAGGTATTGTAGCTAAAGGTGCTAAGAAAGCAGCTCCTGCAAAGGCAAAAGCCGAGAAGCCAGCTGCTGAAGCTAAAAAAGCGGCTCCTGCCAAAAAAGAAGCTCCAAAGAAAGCGGCTCCCAAAAAAGCAGCAGTTGAAGACTTGAGCGGAAAAACAGTAGCTGAATTGAAAGAAATGGCCAAAGCAAAAGGTATTTCCGGTATTTCTTCTATGAAGAAAGCAGACCTTATTGAAGCTCTTAACAAATAAAACGAACTAAAATTTATATATCATGGCACATAAGAAAGGTGTAGGTAGTTCAAAAAACGGTAGAGAATCAGAATCGAAACGCCTTGGCGTTAAGATTTTTGGTGGACAGGCTGCTGTAGCTGGAAACATCATTGTTAGACAGCGTGGTACAAAGCACAATCCAGGTGAAAATGTTTACGCGGGAAAAGATCATACTTTACACGCTAAAGTTGATGGTCTTGTAAAGTTTCAAAAGAAAGCCGGTGGAAAATCATTTGTTTCCATTGAGCCTTTTGAAGCATAGTATAAAATTACTTCTATAAAACAGCCCTCACTGCAAAGTGGGGGTTTTTTGTTACTTCATTGTTAAGCCATCTTAAATAACGCAGAAAACTACATTTAATATCACATAATCTTAAAAATCATCTAACCCCCTTTTTTTTATATAACAATTTCTTTGTGGTCAAATAACAACCACTTAGAAATGAAAAAATATTTAAACCTCTTTATCCTCATTTTTATACCAGTTTCTTTTATGGCTCAAACTGGTAATGTACAGGGAACCATTTCCGATGAAAACGGAATCTATGTCCCGGGAGCCAATGTTATAATTTCAGAATTGTCGAAAGGGGCAATCACTGATTTTGATGGAAGATTTACATTGCTGAACATTCCTGAGGGAAGCCACACCATCCAAATATCCTATTTAGGGTATGCAACCACGGAACAAATTATTACTGTTTCGGCCAACGAAACTGCCGTGATTTCAATAACCATGAATCCCGAGAGCGTTGAGCTGAATGAAGTCCAAGTTTCGGCATATGGATTAAGCGGCCAAGCGAAGGCGCTCAATACCCAAAAAACAAACCAAAACATCACCAACGTTGTATCAACTGATCAAATCGGAAAGTTTCCCGATGCCAATATAGGTGATGCCGTAAAACGAATCCCTGGAATAACCATGCAAGTGGATCAAGGTGAGGCAAGAAATGTGATTGTACGAGGCCTTGCTCCCCAATTAAACTCTGTCACCTTAAATGGCAGTCGAATCCCATCCGCTGAAGGGGATAATCGAAACATTCAAATGGATTTGATTCCATCGGATATGATTCAGACCATTGAAGTAAACAAGGCCATTACTCCAGACATGGATGGCGACGCACTGGGAGGCTCTGTGAATTTGATAACACGTTCCTCACCTCAAAGCTTTCGTCTATCCACTACCTTGGGTTCAGGAGTAAGTTTTATAAACGATGAGCCCATTTATAATATGGGATTTTTGCTAGGAGACCGAACAAAAAATGGAAAATTTGGCTGGATGTTGGCCACGTCCTATAATAATGTTGATTTTGGTTCCGACAACGTGGAAGCAGAATGGGTCAATGAAGCGGAAAGTCCACTAACCGAAGAAGATATTGAGGTGAATCCATTTGTGGAGGAATCCGATATAAGAACTTATCTGGTTCAACGAATCAGAAGAAGTTTTTCCGCCAATATGGATTATGTATTTGATGCCAACAATACAATTTTCCTAAAAACCATGTACAATTGGCGTGATGATCGGGAAAATAGGTTTCGACTACGATTCAGAAGTATTGAGCCCGTATTTGCCGATGGAACAGAGAATGTTGTTGGGTATGAAGGTGAGATTCGCAGACAGACCAAAGGAGGGATTCCAGGTGGCCGTATCAAAAATACTAGATTGGAAGATCAACGTATGCAAAACTATAGTCTCGGAGGAAATCATCTTTTTGGTAACCTTAAAGTGGATTGGATGGCATCCTATGCCAAAGCTTCCGAAGAACGGCCAAACGAGCGCTATGCTGAATATGAGATTGGAGATGCCATTGGTATAAACGCCGATTTGGACAATCCAAGATACCCTTCTTTCAGACCAACCAATGTATCCGATGCAACATTGTCCAGCTTTGAATTGAGAGAATTCACTGAGGAAAATCAATTTACGGAAGAAGAAGATTTTAATGCCTTTTTGAATTTTGAATTGCCCTCAAATATTTTTGGTGCCGGGGAAGGAACCATAAAATTTGGAGCTAGAATTAAATCTAAAAACAAGGTAAGGGACAACACCTTTTTTGAATCAGAACCGATTGGCAATGGTTTTGAAACTTTGGCCGATGTTGACACCAGAGACTACACAAAGAACGACTTCTTAGCAGGAAGCCAGTATGCTGCAGGGTTCTTTTTAGATCCTGCATTTTTGGGAACTCTCGACTTCTCAAATACCGCTAACTTTGACACAAATGCTATTGAAGATGAGTTTTTAGCTGGGAATTTCGATGTAGATGAAAAAGTTTACGCCGGCTATATTATGGCCAATCAAAAATTGTCCGAAAAACTATCTGTTCTTGCCGGTATCCGCGTTGAAAACACCAAGGTAAACAGCCTTGGGAATGAAGTAATCTTTGATGATGAAGGAGATTTTGCAAGTTTTAATGAAATCCGTGACGAAAGTTCATATACCAGTGTATTACCCGGTGTTCATTTTAAGTATGACCCTTCGAATAACACAGTCTTACGTTTTGCTTGGACCAACACCATTGCGAGGCCCAACTATCAAGATTTGGTTCCCTTCAGAAATGTAATCAATGAAGATGAGGAAGTAGAAACCGGAAATGCCGAATTGGACCCCACTCGCTCCATGAATTTTGACTTAGTGGCCGAACATTATTTTGAGTCTGTGGGTATCATCTCTGGTGGAGTCTTTTACAAAGATATCCAGGACTTCATCTATACTTCTTTATCAGAAGATAGCGCAACTGGTTTCGATTTATTTCAGCCATTAAATGGTGATAGCGCTTCCATTTTCGGCGCTGAAGTCGCTTTCCAGAGACAATTGGATTTCCTTCCTGGCTTCGGCAAAAACTTTAGCATATATCTGAATTATACTCTTCTTACATCCTCAACAGATGGCATCCGAAACGGAGATGAGACGAGGGAAGATGTAGACCTTCCTGGTACGGCCCCGAATATGTTTAACGCCTCCTTGGGTTATACCGATAAAAAGTTTAGCCTTCGTCTATCGACCAATTTTTCTGATGCTTATATTGATGAGTTGGGAGGTAATGATTTTGAGGACAGGTATTATGACAAGCAGTTTTTTGTAGATCTTAACGCTTCGTTTACCATCAACAAAAATCTCAGATTGTACGCAGATCTAAACAATATAACCAACCAGCCCTTGCGTTATTATCAAGGTGTTTCAAATCGAACTCAACAAGTTGAGTTTTATGAAAAAAGATTGACTTTTGGATTGAAATATGATTTGTTCAAAAAATAAAACCATTAACCTACAGTCTTTAAAGCTGCCTTAGGGCAGCTTTTGTCGTAAACAAAAACCATGAAAAACGTCAACTATTTTGTGCTCGCACTAATTATAGGATTCATTTCCTGTAACGAAAAAAGTCCGCTGCCCCCTATTCAACCTGATGTAATAACAGAAACCACCATTAACGACACGGATGACCCTGCAATTTGGGTCAATCCCATTGATGCCTCAAAAAGCATCGTTTTTGGAACAGACAAAGAAACCAACGGAGGCATCTACGCCTTTGATTTGAATGGGAAGATTCTCCAGGATAAGTCCATTTTAAACATCCAAAGACCCAACAATGTAGATGTTGAATATGGGTTTCAGCTGAACGATTCAGTTTCAGTTGATATCCTAGCCTTTACCGAGCGTGAAAAACAACAAATAAGGCTGTTTTCTGTTCCAGATATGCAACCCCTGGATGACGGAGGTTTTCCAGTTTTTGAGGATGAAACCAATTTGGAACACAAGTTGCCAATGGGAATAAGTCTATATAAATCCCCGAAAGATTCATCAGTCTATGCCGTTGTCGGAAGAAAAACAGGTCCAGATGGTAGTTATTTGTATCAATACAAATTGAGTTCGGACAGCACTGGAGTAAGTTCCAAATTAGTTCGAAAATTTGGGGCTTTTAGCGGTCAAAAAGAAATTGAGGCCATCGCTATTGATGATGAAAACGAGTTGATTTATTATTCGGATGAAGGTGTTTGTATAAGAAAGTACCATGCTGAACCAGAAATGGGAGATAGTGAAATTTCATGTTTTGGAGGAGAACACTTTCTTGAGGATATCGAAGGAATCGCTATTGCCAGCTTTCCAAATGGAGAAGGAGTTATCATCGTTTCCGATCAGCAAAAAGGACAATTCAATATTTTTTCAAGAAAGGATAATTCGTTTATAAAAGCAGTAAACCTTACTACACTGGAAACAGATGGTTGCGAAGTTGTAACCGTTCCACTTAATGAAACCTTTTCCTCTGGGCTTTTTGTTGCCATGAATGATGAGAAAAACTTCTTTTTCCACGATTTGGAAAAAGTACTTGGTGAATGGTTCGAAAATTAGAATCGAAGTTTCCGTTTTCGGGCCGTGATTTCCCAGGAATCTGTTTTCAGGCCATTTTCAATTACAGAGACCTCATCATGCAGGTTAATGGTTGGACAAATATGATACGGGATTCCATAAAGAACATCCCCCACCTTGAGTTTATCCCAGTTGGAAACCCTTAAAACCCCATGTTCCTCACTTTGTGAAAGGAGTTCATAATTGTCAATATTCAAAAACTTGACCCTTTTATCAATGGGGTTTTCTGATGCCACCGACTTATGTCCCAAGTCTAGGGTCACTATGTCTTCCGTGGGTTTGGAAATGATTCGCGTGACTAGAAGAGCCGCATATTTAAAGTTTTGTTCCGTTAGTTTTTCACCATACCCCCAATCCCATAAAACACAGGTGCCTGGACTTGTAATTCGGCTTTCATTTAAGAGATGTGAGGTAAATGAAGGTGTTCCGCCGCAAATCATTTTGATATTAGGATAAATCTTCTTCAAGGCATCAAAATATGTTGTGACATCTTCGAATCCTGACTCAATTTTTTTGTTGCGAACAGAAAACTCAGGGTCTCTCAAATGTCCGTCATAAACATGAAGGCCTTTAAATTCAAGTCCATTACACTCTTTAATAGCTGCCAACAATGCGTCCAGCCCAGGGCCCATTTTTATCCCAGAGCGGTTCATTCCATTATTGATGTCTATATAAACATTAACCTTCTGTTCTTTTTTCTCGGCTTTTTTATTTAAAAGGAATGCAGCATCAACGGAATCAATTATTGTTGAGAAGCAAGTTGATTGAAAATGTGTTGATAGTTCAAGAAAGCGATCTACTTTTAGCCCCACCAGCTGATGCGCGATCAAAACAGAATTGGCCCCAACTGCTGCTGCAATCTCGGCTTCTGAAATAGTTGAAGCCTTAAAGTCGGTAATACCTGCCCTAATAAGCAACTTCAAAACCTCAGGCATCTTATTTGTTTTAACATGTGGCATCAATCTATCCGCATTGCCGCTTACCAACGCTATCATCTCGTCTAAATTGAACCTAAGTCGCTCCTTATACAATGCAATGGAAGGGGAATCTACCTCATCAATATTGTCAATTTCGAACCAAATATCTTTCATTTTTGAGTTTGCTCTTTGATTACTTTCTTACAATGTCACGGACAATTTTCAAATGGTGTCCTGTATGTATTTTTAAAAACCGTATGCTTTGTTTTTTGTTAAGGACATCAAAATATGGATGCTCAAAATGGGCTTTTGCATCTAACCTTTGAATGGCTTTTAAATTTTCTTTTGCCATTTCCAATTGCCGATAAAGGTCTTCGGTAGCAATTACATCTGGTGGGCGCACTACTCTTGGTGATTTGGCCACCCCTCTGGGAAAATCACCCAAGGTATAAATCACGGCCCTTGTAAAGTTAAAATTGGAACGGTATTCTTCTGGATTGGACACTTCCAATGATTTACATATAACATTTATGGTCTTAAGCATATGGTCCAAGTGCCAAGCCACATCAACCTTGGATACTTTGGAGTTTAAGGAGTCTCTATGCGGAATGAAACCCTCAATTTGAGAAAACTGTTCGTCTAAAAAGTGCGGGTCGGATTCGGAGTTTTTATTCAAAATGATAATAGTTAATCCAGCTCCTAAAACTACTAAAATTAACCCTGCTTTTTTCATAACGAACAGTTTTATGATTCTTAAAATTGAAAGCGATATCCAAAATCTGGGAAAAACCCAATTTGATCTTCGCGATCAATGTTGTTGGTCAGTCTATTATATCTTCTAGAAAAGATGTTCGTCCGATTTGTAACATTTTGTAGGTCAACATAAAATTGGTGAGATAGTTTCTTTCCCTTGCTGTTAATTTTCAATCCAAGTTTTACATCCCACCTGAAATAGTCGTCATATTGTCGACTATAGGCTAAGTCATCGAACAGAACTTCATAACCCGCATTTTGTGATGCTTCCAGGTTTATTGGAGTATAATATCTCCCTCCTGAATAGGTTAATCGGGTATCCATAAAAAACTTGTTTTTTCTTGACTTCCCTATTGGGAACTCCTTTCCCGCCAAAAGATTTATTACTTGCCCATTGTTAAAGGGCGAGTTTCGTTCAATACCATCACTCCCTTTGTATTTGCTTTGATAAAAAGAAGATGTGAATAGCACATAATAGTCTTGGCTGAAGAACCTTTCTAAAGTCAATTCAACACCTTGGTTTGTTGCTGTTCCCTGGTTAACCAGAGATACTGCGTCATTACTGAATCCAAAATCAGCGCCTTCTATCAAGGTCGAATAGCTGGATGAGAAGGGGTCCACAGGAACATTGTCAATATCCTGGTAATACGCCTCTGCTTTGGCTCGCCATTTATCGCCAAGTTTTACATCATATCCGAAAACGTAATGAGCGCTTTTAACAAACTCCAAATCCCTATTGGTTTGTACCGAGCTTCCGTTAACCTCTTCGTTTAAGAATAATAACGGGGGTGGAATGTTTTGTGAATGAATACCATATCCCAAACTGAACCTGTGCTTTTCTGTGGCCTCAAAACTCAAGCCGGCTCTTGGTTCAATAGCAAATTGTTGGTTCAAATTGCTATAAAGTCCATGAAGCCCTGTGTTTAGCGTAAGTTTTTTGGTAAGTCTATACTGGCCTTGAACAAAAGGTTGTATCAAAGAAAGATTTTCATTTGTAGCAATAAGCGTTGTCAGGTCGGAAAAGCCATCTCCATCATTGTCCGGTTGTTCTTCGCGATCTTGGTTGATGTAATCCAAAGTCAAATGCTCATACTGCACTCCTGTTCTAAAAGTGATTCTGTTGTTCAATTTTGTGTTAAGCAAGGACGAAACCGTAAAACGATTTTCCTTTTCATCATCTTTGGTATAAAGCAAAATAGTTTCTTGGGGCGTGTCTTTTTCGAAATAGCGATCGGCAGTATACTCGCTGGAAGAAGTAGAATATCCTACCACTGTCCGAAAAAAGGAGTTTTTCCCAAAGGGAATGGTGTGCTTCAATCCAATCACACCAAAACCTGACTTTACATAAGCATCTTCATCTTCGGCGGCAAACAGGTCATCCGCCTCGATATTGTCTCCCAAAAATTCAATGTCTGAAGTTCCACCGATACCAAAAAGGGACAAACTACCAAGTTTGCCATTTCCGAAATTGAGATTGAACGAAAAGTCTCCGTAATTCGGATTCGCGGAGGTCCCTGCTCCCGCAGAACCTATCAACCCAACCAGCGAATACCGTGCTGCAACCAAAAAAGAGCCCTTTTTGCCCAAGGGACCTTCTCCAGTGGCTTCCAATCCAGAAAATGCACCCACTTGGGCAGCAAATTCATAATCATCTACATTCCCATTTCTTAAACCAATATCAAAAACACCTCCTATCGCATTTCCATATTCTGCAGGAAAGGCCGAAGTAATAAAGTCCGAGTTTTTAAGCATATTGGGGTTCAAAGCTGAAACTGGCCCTCCCGTCGTTCCTGCGGAAGAATAATGATTGGGATTTGGAACAGGAATTCCTTCTATTCTCCAAAGCAGGCCAGTTGGGGAATTACCCCGGACAATAATATCATTTCTACTATCATCAGGGGCAGAGACCCCGGCAAAATTTGCAGCCAATCGACCAATATCACCACGTCCGCCAGAGAATCTGCCTACTTCTTCAATGCCAAACTGCCTTGCTGAAACAGTGGCTATTTTATTTTTTGGACGATCTAGATTTGAGTTTGAGGTAATTACAACTTCGTTAAGAGTGTTGAAGCTTTCCCTTAACGAAATATTGAGCACAACATCCTTGCCAGTGGTAACTTCAATGTTTGGAACATAGGAACTTTCAAAGCCAACGTAACTAATTCGAATGGCCTGTCGCCCAATCGGAACGTCTTTGAGTATAAAGTGTCCATTCAAGTCGGTTATAACTCCTGTGGCGATTTCCGCATCTAGAAGCTCAACCGTAGCACCTTCCAAGGGACTTTCAGATTGTTTGTCAAGTACTGTCCCTTTAATAATTCCGGTTTGTGCAAAACCGAAGAATGAAGATAAAAGAGTGATTGCCAAAATGGTCTTTTTCATAATAGGTTTATTTTTAGTTTGCTCGAAAGTCAGATAAACCTATAGTCCATATCCCATTATAAATCATGAAGTGTTGTTTAGCCCATTAGGTTGGCATCTATTTCTTCGAATTGGAAAATTTCAGTGATTGTGTGCATTTTTCAATAGAAATCTCGAAATAACGGTTCAATCTGTTTTTTAACGATCAGGGTAAGGGCCGGTATCTTCTTATTTAATGATCAGTATCTTTACCCTAAGGCAAAGCATATGTTTAAAAAGAAAAGGATATATAAATTTCTGTTTAGGTTGGCGGTAATCAATGTGGTCTTCTTTCTGGTAAAACTTACCATGGAACCAGATGAAGACAAGGCACATACATTTTTTAATCCTACAAGCATTTTTTATTACTTCACAGCCTTCTTCTTATTTATGCTCACATGGGAAATCAATGATTGGTTTCTAAAAAAACAACGGACCAAAGGCGGGCTTCATTTTAAAAGCAGCATGGTCATCATTGGAAAAAATATAGCTTTACTGGCTCCAGCAGCGGCCCTGGTTTACTACTTAGGTTTGTTTCCGTTGCGAGAACCTCTAGGTATTATTTGTGACGATCCACCTTTAGTGGAGTTTACTGTAGATTTTCTAAGAGCCATCCTTCTGGGTGTAACCGTAATTTTTTTCAATATGTTCCACTTTGCTATGAACCAAAGGGATGAAATGAACAAACAAATGGAGGATTTAAAAAGGGAGATGACAGCATCTAAATATGCGTCCTTGAAAAGTCAGATAAGTCCTCACTTTCTTTTTAACAGCCTAAATACGCTCACTTCCTTGATGTATGAAGATCGAGATCTAGCTTCCGATTTCGTTACTCGATTGGCATCGAGTTATCGCTACATCTTGGATAATCGAGAGCAGGATTTGGTAAGCCTGAAAAAAGAATTGGGGTTTTTGGACGCTTTTGTTTTCATGATGGATGTTAGGCATAAAAATGCGGTTGTTATCAAGTCCGAGGTAAAGGTTATGACAAAAGACTATATAATTCCAACCCTTTCACTTCAAATGTTGGTTGAAAATGCGATCAAACACAACTATTACAGTAAGGAAAAGCCCTTGTATATTGAAATCTCCACCATTGGTAATGATGCATTAGTAGTGCGGAATAATCTGCAAAAAAGAGATTTAAAAGAACAAACCACTCAATTGGGATTGAAGAATATTAAAAAGCGATATGGCTATTATACCAACAAACAAGTTTTGGTTCGGCAAGAAGATGATTTTTTCGAGGTAATCATTCCTCTTTTGGACAAGGGAGTAATTGATATGAATTTGATAGCGGTATCCTAACTATGACGGCAGTAATTGTAGAGGACGAAGAATTTGCATCCAAGCGTTTGGCTCAATTGGTAAGCGAACTGGCACCTGAGATTGACATTGTTGCAAAAATAACCTCCGTTGAGAGCGGAACGCAGTGGTTCAACAAAAACAAACTACCCGATTTAGTTTTTTTGGATATTCAACTCAATGACGGTTATGGGTTCGATATTTTAGACGGAATGGAAGATCACCCACCGGTAATATTTACCACAGCCTACAATGAATTTGCAATTAGGGGTTTTAAGTACAATGGCGTTGACTATCTATTAAAACCTATTGTAAAAACAGACCTAAAAGGTGCCTTAGAAAAATTCAAGAAAAATGTAACCCGAAATGAAAAAGGCGCTACCGAGAATTTAGAGCATCTAAAGCAATTGTTCCATAAAGAATACAAACACCGCTTTATGGTAAAAGTAGGTAATCAGTTCAGATCTTTTAATGTGGAGGATATTGCATTTTTTAAATCGCACGAAGGTATGATCTGTTTATATACCCATTCAGGTCAGACCTATCCTATTGAATACACCATAGACCAATTGGAAAATATTTTGAATCCGATTCATTTTTTCAGGATTAACAGAAAGTTTATGGTATCCGTAAGGGCTGTGGTTGAAATTCACAGTTATTTCAATAGCCGGTTGCTGCTTAAGCTACTGCCCAAGGAAGAAGAACAGGTCATTGTATCACGAGAACGCACCACCAATTTTAAAAAATGGTTGGACATGTAATAAAAAACCTCGTTGAATAACGAGGTTTTTTTCAATTAGGTTTTCAAGCCTAATATCTATAGTACTCAGGCTTGAAAGGGCCTTCGACCTTAACGCCAATGTAATCGGCCTGGTCTTTTTTAAGTTCTGTAAGCTCAGCTCCTAAACGTGCTAAATGAAGTTTAGCCACTTTTTCATCCAAATGCTTAGGAAGCATATAAACATCATTTTCATATTTGTCGCTGTTCTTCCATAGCTCAATCTGCGCCAAAGTTTGGTTTGTAAATGAATTGCTCATCACAAAGCTTGGATGCCCAGTAGCACAACCAAGGTTTACCAAACGACCTTCTGCCAAAACAATTACATCTTTACCTTCAATGGTGTATTTATCTACTTGTGGCTTAATTTCATCCTTAGTGCTTCCATAGGTGTCGTTCAACCAGGCCATATCGATTTCATTGTCAAAATGACCAATGTTGCAGACAATGGCCTTGTCTTTTAAGCCTCGGAAATGCTCTTCGCGAATAATGTCCTTGTTTCCGGTAGTTGTAATAACTACATCTGCCTTGCCTATAACCGTTTCCAATTTCTTTACTTCGTAACCGTCCATACACGCTTGCAAAGCACAAATCGGGTCTATCTCCGTAACCGTTACGATAGCACCTGCACCTCTAAACGAAGCTGCAGTACCTTTACCTACATCTCCATAGCCTGCAACTACTACTTGTTTTCCAGCCAACATGGTGTCTGTCGCCCTGCGGATAGCATCCACAGCACTCTCACGACAGCCATATTTATTATCAAATTTAGATTTGGTAACAGAATCATTCACATTAATGGCCGGCATTGGAAGCGTTCCATTTTTGACACGGTCATACAAACGATGAACACCCGTAGTGGTCTCCTCGGAAAGTCCTTTAATGCCTGCAGCCAATTCTGGATATTGGTCCAGCACCATATTGGTAAGATCTCCACCATCATCTAAAATCATATTTAACGGCTGCCTGTCCTCACCAAAAAACAAGGTCTGCTCAATACACCAATCAAATTCCTCCTCTGTCATACCCTTCCAGGCATAAACGGGAATTCCCGCTGCAGCTATCGCAGCGGCGGCATGATCTTGAGTTGAAAATATATTGCAAGAGCTCCAGGTGACATCGGCACCCAACTCTACCAAAGTTTCAATTAAAACAGCAGTTTGTATGGTCATGTGCAGGCACCCTGCAATTCTTGACCCTCTTAAAGGCTGTTCCTTTTTATATTCTTTGCGCAATGCCATTAGACCGGGCATCTCTGCCTCGGCAAGTTCTATCTCTTTCCGACCCCAATCTGCAAGGGAAATATCCTTCACTTTATAAGGAACATATGGAATTGTCTTTGTGCTCATATTTAACGTCGTTTTCTTTTTGTAGCTTAGCTATTATCGGATGCAAAGATACGAAATCGCTTAACTCTTAGTCGTGCCTATTTACAAAACCATAACAATTTCACCTACCACTTCTTCATATATATGGAAGGTTACTGAAACCGAGCCTGAATTGGCCAAAGGTATTGAGCTAACCCCCCATTGCCAGAACCGTATGGATGGGATGAAATCGGAAATGCACAGACGAGCTTTTTTGAGTATCCGCCACTTAATGGCTGAAGCGGGGTACAAAGATCATGACCTTTATTATGATGATTTTGGAAAACCGCATTTAAAGGATGGTAACCACATTTCCATTACACATTCGCATAATTTCACGGGGATTATTGTAAGCCAAACGGATGAGGTTGGCATAGACATTGAAATGCAGCGTGATAAAATCTTAAGAATTGCAAACAAGTTCACCCCTTTACAAGAATATAGAACACTAGCCAATACCGAAGCCATAATAAGAAAGTTGACCATAGTTTGGGGAGCCAAAGAGTCGCTTTACAAAATTTACGCACAACAAGGGCTTAGTTTTTTAAAACACATTGATGTGATGGATTTTTCTTTTGACGATAAAAGAACCGTGGCCCAAATCCTGTATAAGGGCAAAAAATCACATTATGAGGTTGAATTTTTAGAGTTTGAAGGTTTTACCTGTGTTTATGCGCTTCGAATGATGGGTGGTTGATACTTCTTTTTAGTAGCTTTGTCCTGAAAATTTTGCATGGCCCATGAACATTTCCGTTGAGCTAACATTGACTCCTCTTCAAGACAATTTTGAACCACCCATCATTGACTTCATCAAAAAACTACGAGCCTCAGGTTTACGGGTTCTTGAGAATCCCTTAAGCACCCAAGTTTATGGAAATTATGATGCCGTAATGGACCTGTTAACTTCAGAAATAAAAGAAACTTTCAACAACCTGGAACACGTGGTTCTGACAATGAAAATGGTAAAATCGGACCGAAGCGATTATGAGCCACATTTTTGATTGGATTTTTGCGCAGTACGAGGGTGTCCCATCCCTTTTGGTTGTTCTAGAAATGATCGGGGTGGTTTTTGGTTTCTTGAGTGTCTGGTACTCGAAAAGGGAAAACATCTTAGTGTTCCCTACTGGAATAATAAGCACAGCAATATTTGTTTATATTTTATTGGTTTATGGATTATTGGGTGATATGCTCATAAACGCATATTACTTTATAATGAGCGTAGTAGGCTGGTATCTTTGGACGCGAAAAGTAGATGAAACTCATTTTGTTCCCATTTCCAGAACCTCCAAAAACGAAAAAAAATGGTCCGTTTTACTATTTATTGGAACAATAGTTTTTGTTAGTGCAGTCTATTTTGCTGCAAACAAGTTCAATACTTGGACAGCTTATATTGACACTATCACAACGGCAATCTTTTTTGTGGGAATGTGGTTGATGGCCAAAAAGAAGCTTGAAAATTGGATATTTTGGATTATTGGAGATGTTATTTCAGTGCCTTTGTATTTATATAAAGGATTAGTGTTTTCATCGTTTCAATATTTTTTGTTCACCATTATTGCCATTTATGGCTATAAAGCATGGAAGAAAAACTTAGGCAAGAGCCCTCAGACCTTATTAAAGTAGTCCTTTTTGGACCGGAATCTACTGGAAAAACTACGCTTTCACAGCAACTGGCTAGGCATTATAATACAGTTTGGGTTCCAGAATATGCGCGTGAATATTTACAGAATAAATGGAATAACGAGCGGAAAACCTGTGAACCTAATGACTTATTGCCCATAGCAGAAGGTCAAATCCGTTTGGAGAATGAGCTCTCAAAGAAAACGACCGATATTCTTATTTGTGACACAGATTTATTGGAGACCAAAGTATATTCCGAAGCCTATTATATTGGGCACTGTGACCCTATCTTGGAGAAATACGCGCTAAAAAATACGTATGACATATATTTCTTAACCTACATTGATACACCTTGGGAAGCTGATGATTTAAGGGACAAACCCAACGAAAGAGAAGAAATGTTCAAGTGTTTTCAAGGTGCTTTGGAAAAATATGACAGGAATTTCGTTATCTTGAAAGGAGATAAAAAAACAAGGCTTCAAACAGCAATCAACCATATCGATAAACTCCTCAAAACATGAGCAATTTAAGTCAACAAGACTTGGCCCAATTGGAAAGTAAGGGCATTCCAAAAGAAAAAGTTGAAAATCAAATCGAAACTTTTAAAGCTGGTATCCCATTTGTAAAACTTCAGAAAGCAGCCGTGGTTTCAGACGGTATTCTAAAATTTTCAGAAGATGAACACAAAGAGCTTGTCCGGTTTTTTGAAGATGAAAGAGGCTCAATGGACCTTTTAAAATTTGTGCCTGCTTCCGGCGCTGCTTCCAGGATGTTCAAAGCCATGTTCAATTTCTTGGATTCATATGTTGCTTCCAAAGAAAAACTATCTGATTATATCGAACGGACAGGGGATACTGCCGTCAAACAGTTTTCCGACAATCTGGAAAAATTTCCTTTTTATGGTTTGATTATGGAAAGGATTTCCGGAAAATCAAAAACCAAGGACGAAGAAGTATATCTTTTTGTAAAAGAAATGCTGGTTTCTGAAGGGTTAAATTATGGTTTTTACCCAAAAGGATTGCTTCCTTTTCACAAGTACCAATCCGCATCAGCCACACCATTTGAGGAACATTTAAAGGAAGCTTCGCTATATGCAAAAACGGGTGGAAAAGCCAATCTCCATTTTACCATTTCTGAACAACACGACGCTATGTTCAAAAAAGAACATGCAATGGCAGCTTCAAGGGTTTCGGCTGTTACCAATACGGATTTTGATGTAAGTTATTCGAACCAAAAAACCTCTACCGATACCATAGCGGTGGACATGGAGAACGCGCCTTTTAAAAACAGTGATGGTTCTTTATTATTTCGCCCTGGAGGACATGGGGCTCTCATTGAAAACCTGAATGATCAAGACGCTGATATCATTTTTATTAAAAACATTGATAATGTGGTCATTGATGAGAATTTAGAAGAGGTGGCCGATAGCAAGAAAATGTTGGCGGGGGTTTTACGCAAGGCACAAAAAACAGCATTCGGTTACGCTAAAGCTATTTCAGAAGGGTCTATTTCAGTAGGTGATGCACAACAAATCAAAGCCTTCTTAGAACAGCAATTAAATGTTAGAATGCCCGAAAACTATGATTCTGCAGATTTGCAAACGCAGGTTTCTATACTTTCAGATAAACTAAATCGGCCCATTAGAGTTTGTGGAATGGTCAAGAATGAAGGAGAGCCTGGAGGTGGTCCTTTCTGGATAAGTGACGAAAACGGGAATATTTCCCTTCAAATTATTGAATCAGCACAAATAGATTTGTCCAATGAGCAACAAGCCTCCATTCTTAAAAATTCTACGCATTTCAACCCTGTTGATTTGGTGTGTGGAATTAGAAACCATAAAGGAGAAAAGTACAACCTCTTGGATTTTGTTGATGTAAAACAGGGGTTCATTACCAATAAGACAAAAGAAGGCAAAGAACTAAAGGCTTTGGAGCTCCCAGGGTTATGGAACGGAGCAATGGCGTTTTGGAATACAATTTTTGTGGAAGTGCCTTTAGTTACCTTTAATCCTGTGAAAACGGTGAACGACCTTCTAAAGCCAACCCACCAAGCATAAAAATCATTAACCCTTTTTAAGGTTGAAACCGCTCTAAAATCTGTTTGGGCGGTTTTTTTGTGACCTTTTTTAAAAAGTGGTGTCAAATAATTGAAAAGCATAAAGAGATTGGTTTTGAATACGGTTGTTAAATAAAAAAATAAAGATTTTACTAGGCGAGAGTCTAGGATTTTTGGTTGGTTGATTTGGTTTTAAAGGTCGCACGTTGTGCGACCTTTTACTTTGTTATTGCTTCTAAAAGGGAATAGTTTCATTATTATAAACCCATTCCACGTCAAATTTTAAAACCTTCCATTGTATTTGACTCTTTAGGGTCTTTGATAAAGCCTGAGTGCGAAAGCATTATAAAATTAGAACCATCTCATTTCTTTCGTTAGAATTGAAAATAAATGAACTGTTCTCCGCTTCCTTGTGAAATACTTAAAAGAAAAAACATAACCGCCCATATCAATCCTAAAATCCATGATGGCGTTCTTTTGGAAACTTCCTTTAAATTGGTGTTTCTCATGAACCAATGACATAGAAAGAGCATGGTTATTAGACCGAATACCTTCAAAACATCAACAGTGTCAAGAATTTTAGCTCCATCTGCATTCATAAAGAGCATTGAAGTAATCATGTTTTTGGCTGTAGTAAATTCTCTTGCCCTGAAAAACACCCAAGTGAAGTTGACCAAAGTATAGGTGAGCAGTGCGAGGAAAATTCCATTCCAAGCATTGACTTTTATTGTAATCATCTTTTTCAATAAACGCTCACCAACTAGGTAAATACCATGCAATCCGCCCCAAATTACGAAAGTCCATGCAGCACCGTGCCACAAACCTCCCAATAGCATGGTTAGCATTAAGGCCACATACATTCTTGTAATACCATTGCGGTTGCCGCCCAACGGAATATAGAGATAGTCACGAAGCCATGTCGACAATGAAATATGCCAACGCTTCCAAAGGTCACTGAAACCAATTGAAGCATAGGGATACATAAAGTTATCTGGCAGCACAATGCCAAGCATTAAGGCAATACCAATTGCACAGGTAGAATATCCAGCAAAATCAAAGAATATTTGCCCTGAGAAAGCAAGTGTTCCCGACCATGCGTCCCAAACATTCAATATTTCTTTAGCTCCAAAAACGGTATCTGAAGTATTGGATAATAGCGTGTCTGCCAAAACTACTTTTTGAAACAACCCAAGTGTAAGTAAAAAGAGTCCCCAAATAAATTGTTGGGCTGTTGCTTTTTTTTTCTCATAAAACTGGGTAATCAAATCTTTAGCTCGCACTATTGGACCTGCTACAAGTTGGGGGAAGAATGTTACATATAACGCAAAATCAAGAAATGTCTTTGCTGGTTCAATTTTTCGCTTATAAATGTCGATTGTATAAGACATTGTTTGAAAAGTATAGAACGATATCCCCATAGGCAAAATAATATCCATGGGCAGTGCTTGAAAATCCCAACCAATCGCGCCTGTAACTGCCACAAAATTTTCTAAAAGAAAATCCCCGTATTTAAAGAAGGCCAAAAAACCTAAGTTGACGAACATACTTAGTAAGAGCCATAATTTCCTGATTTTTGGCCGCTCCTCCTTTGCCAATTGATTGCCTGCTGTCCAATCTACCATGGTAGAAATCCATAATAGTAAAATCAAAGGTGGGTTCCATAATCCATAAAAAATATAGCTTGCCAATAAAAGCATTACTTTTTTTTGCACCCATGATAATATTGGAGTGTAGTATAGAATCAGTACTATTGTCAAAAAGGCTATAAAGCCCAAAGAGTTAAATAACATTGTTGGTTGGTTTAGAGGTTGATAGCGCCGTCTTTCTGCATTAGTTTGATTAATTCCTTGGTAAAGTGGTCGGCATCTTCAGCCGCAAGGTGCGACCATTCAGGAATTCGTAATCCTTGTAGTTGCTTGTAATCTTCAAAATGATATGCCGGCAGACCAGATTTTTTTACCAATTCATCCCAGAAAGCTTCTCTAGGGGTGATTTTATTCTCAATTTCCCGAAATTTATTTGCTGAAGGACAACGTAGAAGAATTACTTTTCCCCCTCTTTCCTGAAAAATTTGTAAATCTTCCAAAAAGAACGAAGATGTGCCTTCTTTATCTGGAGGTGGCATATCGGCATTGCCTTGCAAACAGAACATCCATACATCAATTACCGTTTGAGCCCAGGTTGAATCTTTTTCAAATTTATCTGCCATACGTACATTTCGGTCTTCACTAATTACACCAAAATCATAAAATGGTGGCATTATGGGTTTTTCAGTTCTGTTGCCCATTTTTATAGTTTCAATCAAGGATTTTAGATCAAAATTACCGGCCAACATATCTTCATAGGACTGAACAAAAGCAATATTGCGCTGTAAGGGCAAGGAAAGCCATTGATTGAAACGTTGTGCGTACGTTCGATTCTGATAATGGTCCACTTTTTCCTGCGGACCTGATATCGGTGGTGCTTGAGGAAAAGTAGTTGAAAAAAATAATGGTGGGGTAATCCCGACCACTATTGTACCATTATAATCTGTATTTCTAACCACATCCCTAAAAACAGGAAGTGGAGAAGCCCCGCCCATTGCCAATTGAACAGGTTTTTTTCCAGTCAAGTTTTCCCAAATCTCAAGCTGAACATCAAAATGGATTCTTGAGGAGCCTACAAATACAAAATCGTCTTTGGTTAGTTTTTCCACCCTGGAACGAGTGGATGCCCAAAGGGCATTATCATCTTGAAAAGTTGGTGTTTTACCTTGGGAACGCCAATAGCACTCCCATGCGGTGAGACTGATTACCCCAAGTACAAAGGCAATCAGTAGTGATTGTTTTAAATTCATCGGTCGGTTGATTGTTTTCTAAATATAACAAAATCAACTAAATAACAGCGGGTTGCCGTGTGTGAGGAATGGTTTGGAGTATAGATTGCAGTAAATAGGAGCTTTACTCTGTTTTTAACATTCTAATATGCGGAATACCATCTTCCAAATATTCTTCACCTTCGATAACAAAGCCCAATTCATTGTAAAATTTTAAAAGATAGGTCTGGGCAGAGAGTTCAATTGTGCTTTTTGGGAATCTTTTGCCAATTATATCGATGGAGGCCGTCATAATTATCTTACCAAAGCCATATTTTCGTTCTTCTTTCGCGACGACCACCCTTCCTATGCTCACATTTTCAAAATAATCTCCAGGTCCAAAAACACGGGTGTAGGCTACAACTTTTCCTTTTTTACTTCCAATAATATGTAGTGCTTTTTTGTCTTTGCCATCAACATCTTGGTACACACAATTTTGTTCCACAACAAAAACCTCACTCCGTAATTGTAAAATTTGATACAACTCTTTGGTGGATAATTCATCGAAAGTTTTTGCTACAATTTCCATCAATCTTGCACTATTACGTTTTTGGAATCACACTTATCAAACTCTGGTTGAATATTTACATGATTGATCCCGTGCTTATGGTACACATGTTCCTCTATATCCTCCAAAATCTTATCAAATTCAGATAGTTTTATGTCGTTCTTGAAGTCTATATGGGCTTCCAGATGGATTTCCTCCTCATTCAATTGCCAAATGTGCACATGATGCACATTTTTAATGGGTTCCAATGTACAAATGGACTCCACAATTTCTTTTACCTCGATAGATTTTGGTGTAAACAGCATCAGAACTTTGGTGGATTCTTTAAGTAAATCATACCCCATATAAATCAGATAGATTCCTATAGCCATTGTCAAAGCGGCATCTACCCAATAAATTTGGAAAAATTTCATCAACAAGCCACCTATTAACACCGCAACAGATGCCATCATATCGGTGAGTAGGTGTAAATAAGCTGATTTCATATTCATATTGTCTTCAGCATCTTTTTTCAATAAAAGCACACTGAAGCCATTTCCCAAAATGGCAATAAATGACAGCCAAATAACTAGGTTAGAGCCTATTTCTTGTGGTTCAAAAAAACGTTCTGCGGCTTCAATCATCAAAATAACAGCAACAACCATCAAAGTGGCGGCATTAATAAATGCCGCTAAAATTTCAGCTCGTTTATAACCGAATGTTTTGTTTTTAGAGGCTTTCTTTTTCCCCAATAAAGCGGCTACATAACTAATAATTAATGAAAGTACATCGCTAAAGTTGTGAAGTGCATCTGATAATAACGCAAGACTGCCTGAGATTATCCCTCCAATTACCTGGGAAACGGTAATAGCAATATTAAGAAATATGGAAATGAGAAGATTTCTTCCCTTTAAATCGTTATGGGAGTGTTGGTGACCATGATGGTGGTGATGTCCCATTGCTTTATGTTATCTACAAGCAATTTTTTCCACTCTTCTTTCATGTCTTCCGCCTTCAAATTCAGTATTCAAAAAAGTTTCTACCATTTCCAGGGCTTGTGGTAAGGCGATAAAACGAGCTGGAAGGCTTAAAATGTTCGCATCATTGTGTTCTCGAGCTAAAGCTGTGATTTCTTTCGTCCAGCACAAAGCGCTCCTTACTTTTTGGTGTTTATTTGTTGTCATATTTGCGCCATTTCCGCTTCCGCAGATAACAATGCCCATATCAACATTTCCTTCTTCAACATCCTTGGCTACGGGATGCACAAAATCAGGATAGTCCACACTATCAGTACCATCCGTTCCATAATTGGTAACCTCTATTCCTTTGGATTTTAACAATCCCATAATTGCCAACTTATAATCGGTTCCGGCGTGGTCATTGCCTATTGCTATTTTCATGGTCAGGGTTTTGAAATGTCTATACAACAAAGGTACAATTCTTTTAATGGCGCAATGTTGATAAGAATCAGGAAAAATTCAGATAAAACTAAGAATCAATGGTTTATAGAAAACCACATATTGTTAATCTTTTGAAGATAAAATCAGCAAACTAAATTTTGATTTCATCCTATACAATCTTATTACGTATAAAGTTTTAATATTAGGATTAAATTCCATTAAAAATTAATCAACCGTGATCAAGATTTTAATCTACTTAATTAACATAAAATCAATATTAAATTTTCAAGAATTTTATGTTGACAACACTTATCAAACAAAGTGCATAAAAAATATAATATGCTGATTTATAATCTTCTTATACTTTGAAAGATTGTGGATAAAATCATCTTCCTGTTCAACACAAGTTTTTTGCAAAAAACTTATTCCTGTTTTCAACATACAATCATAATCATCATTTTAATTTAATTTAAAAAAGAAGAAAAAATATAATACTGTTGTTTGTTGATAAAATAAGTGTTGTTCAAAGGTTAATCCATTGTTGACCGTGCCACGGATATTAATTCGTATTTTTCGCCAAACAAATAATAAATGTCGAAGAAGAAAAAGCGAGTAAGGAGTCAACGAAAGAATGAAATTACTAAAGGCATTTTTACAGTACTTGAAAAAGAACCTTCCAAATCTTTTAATTATAAACAGATAGCAGCTAAACTAGGTATCAAAGAAACCAAAGATAGGAATGATCTTATCAAACGTTTAGGACAACTTAGGGCTAGTGACAGAATTTTGGAGGTAGAACGTGGAAGTTTCAAGAAGAAACCCTCGTTGCATACATATTTTACTGGAAGTATTGATGTTACTATGAGTGGTAACGCCTATGTTTTGATTGATGATTTGGAAGATGATGTTTTTGTACCCTACAACAAATTGAACCGTGCTTTTCATGGCGATACCGTTGAGGTATTTTTAAAACCTAAAAGAAATGGAAAGAAGCCTGAGGGAGAGATTTCCAAAGTTTTAGAACGAAGAAAAAACACCTTTGTTGGGATTGTTGATAAGCAGAAAACTTTTGCTTTTGTGCGACCGTCCGATCCTAAGATGTACACTGATATTTTTGTTCCTATAGATAAGCTTAAAAAAGCTGAAGATGGGGATAAAGTTTTGGTTGAATTGGGGGATTGGCCAGCCGATGCAGATTCCCCTTATGGAACGGTTACCCAAATTCTAGGAAAACCAGGAGAACATGACACTGAAATACATTCCATTTTAGCAGAATACGGACTTCCTTATGAGTTTCCATATGAAGTAGAACAGTTTGCACAGACCTTGGATACCTCAATTAAAGAATCTGAGATTGCAAAAAGAAGGGATATGCGAGAGGTATTGACTTTTACCATAGATCCAAAAGATGCCAAGGATTTTGATGATGCGCTGTCTTTTCAAAAACTGGAAAATGGTAATTATGAAATAGGTATCCACATTGCAGATGTGTCGCATTACGTGCAAGAGAATACCATATTGGAAGATGAGGCGTATCAACGTGCAACTTCAGTGTATTTAGTTGATAGGGTGGTACCCATGCTACCTGAGGTTTTATCGAACAATGCGTGTTCACTTAGACCAAACGAAGAGAAGTATACATTCTCGGCCATTTTTGAAATGGATGAAAAGGCAAACCTCATAAATCAATGGTTTGGAAGGACAGTAATCAATTCTAATGAGCGTTTCGCTTATGAAGAGGCACAGCATATCATTGAAACGGGAGAAGCTACCATACCTAAAGAAATTTCAATACGAAAGGGAAGCTACACCGTATCGGATGAAATAGTTGAAGCCACGTTGACCTTTGATAAGCTTGCAAAAATTATGCGTGGGCAACGCATGGATGATGGTGCTATTTCTTTTGATAAAATAGAAGTACGATTTCATCTCAATGAAAAAAATGAGCCTGAAGGTGTTTATTTTAAGGAATCCAAAGACGCGAATAAACTTATTGAAGAGTTTATGTTGTTAGCGAATAAAAAGGTCGCTGAATTTATTGGCAAACAGAAAAAAACCTTCGTCTACCGAATTCATGACGAACCTAATGAAGATAAATTGATTGCCTTAAACGGCGTGATTTCTAGGTTTGGACATAGTATCAACCTTCGTGATAGAAAGAGCGTTAATGCTTCTTTAAATCAGCTTTTGGAAGATGTTAAGGGCAAGAAAGAACAGAACCTTGTAGATACATTGGCCATTCGGAGTATGAGCAAAGCAGTTTACACCACAGAAAATATTGGTCACTATGGTTTAGGATTTGAATACTACTCTCATTTTACCTCACCAATCCGAAGATATCCTGATGTTATGGTACATAGATTACTACAACATTATTTGGATGGAGGTAAATCGGCAAAAGCTCCTATTTACGAGGAAAAGTGCAGACATTCCTCCGACATGGAACTGTTAGCAGCAAATGCAGAGCGTGATTCTGTAAAATATATGCAAATCAAATTTATGGCTGACCATAAGGACCAAAAGTTCTTGGGAGTCATATCAGGTGTGACGGAGTGGGGCATTTACGTCGAAATTATCGAAAACAAATGCGAAGGTATGGTCAGGATTCGCGATATTAGAGATGACTATTACACTTTTGATGATCGACAATTCGCAATTATTGGCGAACGATACAATCGAATGTATCAATTGGGAGATGAAGTTTATGTAATGGTAAAAGATACCGATTTAGTAAAACGACATCTTGATTTTTCATTAATAGGGAAAAAAGAGAATGTTACTTTGGAATAGAATTTGTTATCGTTTGAAGGTCAATTTATAACCAATGAAAACAATACAATTTTTTCTAGTTTTTCTTTCGTTCCAGGTGCTTGTCGCCCAAAGCGAAAAAATTGCCGTAGAACTTCAGAAATTCACAGAAGTAAAAGGTTTTGATGGGCTTTCCATTAACTTGATTAAATCCGATACCAATAAGGCAATAATAACAGGTGCAAACATTAAGAAAGTAGCGGTTGTCAATAACAATGGCGTACTTAAACTCCGGATGGAAATTGATAAGATTTTCAGTGGATATCGAACATTTATCGATCTTTATTTTACTGAAGAATTAAAGGTGATAGATGTTAATGAAGATGCAAGAATAGCTTCGGAAGAAACTTTTGTTCAAGACATTCTTGATGTTCGGGCGCAAGAAGGTGGTGAACTTGTTCTAAAATGTCAAACGGAACAGCTTTTGGTAAAGACCGTCACTGGGGGTGAAATAGAGGTAATGGGTTTTGCTGATAATCAGGATGTGATTATAAATACTGGTGGAGCTTATAATGGTAAAGCATTCAAGACAAAATTCACTACTATAACCGTAAATGCTGGTGGTAATGCCGAAATCTATGCGACAAATTATGTAAAGGCCAACGTAAAAGCCGGTGGAGAGGTTTTGGTGTATGGAGACCCTGAAAAGATGGACGAAAAGAAAGTATTTGGAGGTAAAATAAAACGAGTCGAATAAGCCATGGTTGAAGATATCCAAGCAGCGATTCCCTTGGGCTTTTTACTGAGCTTTATGATAGGCCCAGTATTTTTTGTTCTGCTTGAAACTAGCGCAATCAAAGGATTTAGGGCAGGGTTGAGCTTTAATGTTGGCGTTATTATTGCCGATATTGTATTTCTGCTAATAGCTTATTTCAGTAGTTTTCAATTGTTGGAAAATTTGAGTAATCAACCTGGTCTCTTTGTCTTCGGAGGGATGATATTGTTGGTGTATGGAATTGTGATTTTTGTGAAGAAAGAAGCAAAAAAAGCCAATCTTAAAGCGTCAAAAGGAACCTATCTTGGCCTAATGGTAAAAGGCTTCTTATTGAATTTTATAAATATTGGAGTTTTGGCATTTTGGTTGGGACTCATTGTTATTGTTGGTCCAAGTCTGGAGAACACGCCTAACCGCATATTAGTCTTTTTCAGCTCAGTTATTATAGTCTATTTCATTACAGATTTGTTCAAAATATTGCTGGCAAAACAATTAAAGAAATATTTAACGCAGGAGCGTATTGTTCTCATTAAAAAGGGTCTTGGCGTCGTTTTAATGGTGTGTGGTATTGTCCTTATCACAAAAGGATTTTTACCCAAAGAAAAATTCAACATCAAAGACGGAATAGAACGGATAAACGAACAAAAAAACCCAACCTAAAGTTGGGTTTTAGAGGCATCGAGCGGATTCGAACCGCTGTACAAGCTTTTGCAGAGCTGTGCCTAGCCACTCGGCCACGATGCCAGAATGGGCAAAGCTAAAAATATTTTACGAAAGATAAAGCTCGAAAATACTTTAAATGCAAGGGTATTTTAAAGAGAACAACTTTGGAGGCATCGGGTGGACTCGAACCACCATAAAAACCTTTGCGAGATTTTGTCTATCCAATTCGACCACAATGCCGTATTCGTATCCAAAAATAATAAATGTATGTCATTTAGTTAGCTAGTAATGAGGTGCTTAACGAGAATATTTAAGTTTAACCGAAACACTTTCTACATCTCCGCCCATCGGAGGATTTATTTTAGCGACCTCAACCTGTGCTTCGTTTACCATGGAAAGTTCCAAAAATATACGATCGATGATTCGTTTTGCGACATGTTCCAGAAGATTGGAACGAATGGCCATTTCTTCCCTAACAATTTTGTTTAAATGGACATAGTCCACGGTTTCCTGAAGTTTATCGGATTTGGAAGGCTGAGAAAGGTCTGCGTAAACATCTAAATCTACACGATAATCACTCCCAATAAGCATCTCTTCTTTTAAACAACCATGATTTGAGTGTACCCTGATGTTGTTTATCCTGATTTTCCCCACAATAAAGTATTAAGCGGGACAAAAATAGTTTAAACGAAATTAATACATACACCTACAATTACTAATACCTTGGAAAAGGTCCATCCCAACGGTGAGCACATGGGTTCCTGTACTATAACCTAAGATTTCATTAGTAATAACCTGATAAGAATATCCGAAGTAGAAGTTACTTTTCTTTAGACCGGCGATTGGAGCTATATAAAGGGGCTTACCTAGCTGGTCATTTAAAAAACGATAAGTTGCTCCGATGTAGTAGTAATCCTCAAAGTCGTGAAACCGAAATTTTGCGTTCAAATCTGTTACAGATCTTCCATCACTTTCAAACCATTGAAAAAATACAGAAGGTTCTATTTCAAGCTTACTGTTCTTACTTTTTGATATACTATACCCGGCGTATGCATAATAGTTTCGAAGCGTGTTTGGCTCAAAAACAGGATTAAATTGTTCTAGATTTTTGGGTAATATGTTGGAAGCATTTAGACTGAGGTAAAACTTATCATAACGATATAGAACACCCAAATCAAAATTATGGTTGGTCGTGGCCTTATCATCAGTGGGTAATTGGCCATTAAAATCTGTGAAATTTTCTACATCAATCCTAAACTGGTTGAAGTTATAGGAAATACCGAAGGAAAGAAAAATATCATCATATCTATTAAGAGTCAAATGGTGTGCAAACGAAACTCTTGCACCTCTTTGCTTGGTTTCCCCGTTACTATCATTGTACATGAGCATTCCGAGACCTGACCGATTCCCAATTCGAGCATCTGCCGCCAATGTTTGAGTATCTGGAGCATCTTCGATACCGACCCATTGCGTTAACCCGTTTAATCGAACCTTAATATGATCCCCAATACCAGCATAGGTAGGGGACATTAAAAAAGGATTATCAGCAATGTACTGGGACAGCTGTGGTATGGTAAGCTCCTGGGCCCTAGCTCCATGGGCCAATAGCATCATAAAAAATAAGAAACAACTTTTTTTCAACATGGTTCAATAGGTTAAGTATCATTGTCGATATAGGGTAAAATGCCCTACTAGTTCTCTGTCATCATTTTCGCCTTGGAGCTTTATGATGTACCAGTAATCCCCTGTAGGTAGCTCACTGTTGTTGTAGAGTCCATCCCAACCAGCATCGCCATATCCCATGCGATAGAGCTCTCTACCATAACGATCAAATATGATCATTAGTGCATTAGGGAAGGCTTCAAGATTGTCAGGCAACCATCGGTCATTCATTCCATCACCATCTGGTGTAAAGAAAGGCGGAACTTCAATATCGATGAACTCCATAAATATTTCTGCCATTACTTCACAACCGTTCTGATCAATCACCCTTACAGTATAAGTGTCGGTTCTGTTAATAATGTAAGTATTATCGGTTCCGTTGTTAACATCGCCGAAGAAAATGGTATAATCTTCCAATCCTCCGGTTACATTGGCGGTTATCTCGTTAATGTTGCTATTTTCCAACACCAAGGCCAATGGTTCAAATCCAATAATGTTAAAATCAATCGTGTTGGCACAACCATTAGAATGTAGAATGGTCAAGCTATGATCTCCAGATGCAATATTGGCAAAATCCGAGGTTAACTGCATTAATGCTGGATCTGTGGTATCCAAACCATAAAGCACATCTGCAACTACAGATTGATCTTCAAATACAATATCCAAACGGTTTGTAGGTAGGTCTCCATCACATTCATAGATAGGTGTTACCGTAGCGGTAAGATTTACACCAGGATTGATTTCCACAATTACATTGGTCTCACAACCTTGAGCATCTCTAATGAATGCCACATGTGTTCCAGCAGCAAGGTTTTGGAATAACACCTGATCTTGAACAAAATCTGAATCTGCATTTGAGTTCAAAGCAGATGAGTATGGTGGTGTACCTCCGGTAATATCCAATTCAAAAGAACCATCAGCGCTACCAAAACAAACCTCATGCAATACGTTGATTGCTTGTGCTTGAATAGCCGCTGGTTGCTGAATATCAAACTGGAAGGTTTCGAAACAACCATTTCTATCTTGAGCAATTACATCATAAATTCCCGGAGCTAGATCTGTAAAGACATTTTCCGTATCAAACTGGTTCAGGTTTGGAGTGATGGCATAAAGAATTTCTCCAGTACCTCCAGAAACTTCAACAGTAATGGTTCCATCTTCTAATCCAGCACAAGTAACATCCGTAGATTCCTGTCTGTCGATTTGTAACGGAACAGGATCAATTATGTCTATTGCTGAACTCACCACTTGACAATCCATACTGATAACCTGTACGTAGTAAGTTCCCGCAATCAATCCGTTGAATTCTCCATCGTTTTGAGGTCCTGCAACAGAAGTGGCCAAACCGGGATCTGTAAATAATTCGTAAGAATAACCACCTAATCCTCCAACAGCTTCAGCATAAATTGTTGCAGAGGCTTCACCTGTACAATTAATGGTAGCGGCACTATCGTCAATGATAACATCCAAAGGAATAATTGGGTCAACAGTTACCTGATTGGATATTAGTGCATCACAACCAAACGCATCCCTTACGTAGTACTGATAAGGTCCAGCTGGAACTGTAAAAGTATGTGTGTTTCCACCAGCCAAGGGCGTATAGGCAATACCATCAACACTATATTCATAAGGTCCTGTTCCACCGGTAGCGGAAAGCTCAATTTGTGCGTTTGTAGTACAAGTCAATTGTGTTAATTGAATAAGATTGGCCTGCACGTCATTTGGTTCAGTGATGGTCACCTGCACGGTTTCCACATCACATCCCCAACCATCTGAAACGGTTATGCTGTAAATTCCGGCTCCTTGATTGGTAAAATCAGGACTAGACTGAGCACCGGATGTGAACGCAATAGTTGTTCCGGTTGCATCATATACATTTAGCTGATATTGATATACCCCTTGTCCGTTGAGCACATTGATTGCGGATACAGTTGCATTTGTATCCCCATAACAAACTAGAGAGGTAGGTGTTGCAGAAATGTCGGCCGTTATAGGCAGTGGTTGAACAAGAACAATAGGCTCATTGATTGTACACCCAGCATCGTCCGTGATTTGCACATCAAAGGTGCCAGCAGAAAGTCCTTGGAAAACGAAGCTCACAATATTAGTGGCATTATATATCTGGCCAGTTGTTGTATTGGTCAATTGAACGTTATAAGGGGTAAAACCTCCTGATGGAGAAACCTCTATTTCACCTAAATTATTGGCACAGCTTACGTTGGCAACCTCAATAGGAGTTGCGGTTAAAGCCATATCTGGAGATGCGATTGTTATGGTGTTCGAATCTTCCACACACAAAGGATTTCCTGTTTGTGTAACTCGCACATAATAGTTACCTCCTGAAAGTCCGCTAATTGGACGTGGGTTTACACTTGTATCTGTATTCACCAAAGGACCTACGGGGTTGTTGGAATCATCAAAAACCTGATAATCGTACGTACCTGTGTATCCTGTAACGTTAATTTCTAAAGCACCATTTGTATCTCCAAAACAAATTGCAGGTGCAGTTGGCGTAGCAACCACTTCAATCAAATCGTAAGGAGCAATATCATAAGGCGCAGTATCAACATAACAACCAGTAGTATTATCTGTTACTCTAAAAGTATAGCTTCCAGGAGCCGTTAAGTCTGCTGTTGCAGTAACATTAGTCGGTGTTGCAGTAATACTTCCGGCTGGATTTCCTATTGGCAATAACTCAAAAGTATATGTGTTGCCTGGGTTTCCATTATCAGTTACAGTAATCAAAACATCTTCAGGATTAGCACAACTAATAGCTGTATTTTGAGTTACCGCTGCGGTGAATGTATTTATAGGTTGAATTACTACAGTGTCGGTTTCAGCACATGAATTACCATCTGTTACGTAAACTGTGATGTTTTGAACAGCACCAGTATCTGGAACATCAAAAACATTTGATGTTTGGAAGTTGATATTGTCAATACTATATAAATATGGTCCAGTTCCATCGGAAGCGGTTACAGTTATGGTTGAGGTGTTAACCGTATTATTAGGATTACATGCAAAAGGTGTTGCACTTGCTGAAACAGCTAGCGCTACGGGCTCGGTCACGGTCTGATCAAAGAAGTCATCACATGACCTGGCCGAGATTACCCTGGCCCTATAATCTCCTGCTGGAAGATTATCAAAAACAGGGCTCGTTTGAGCGGGTCTATAAGGAACCGCTAAATTGGAAATTTCGTAAAGCTCGTAGGTGTAAACCGGGTTGACTGCGGTAGCAGCATCCAATTGAACCGTAAGACTTCCATCGGATCCACCAAAACAATTTACAGGGTCTTCAACAACGCCAGTGATTACTGGGTCGACCGTATCATCCAAGTCTTGGGTAATTACCACGGTACATGGTGTTACCGTATTTCCATCTGTTATGGTAAAGGTGTATGTTCCTGGTTGTGTTAATCCAGTGAACACACCTGTAGTATTATTGGCTGTTGTTACCGCATCTGGAAACAACGCATCATAGGTAAGATTGGCTGAACCTCCTGTTACGTTTATAGTTATATGACCTCCGGGATCAACAGTACAATCTATTGGTTTTACAACAGTAGCTGTCGCAACCATTTCATCCAATAACACAACAGGACCGATAGTGGTTGAACAAGACCATTGATCAGCAATCAACACTTCGTAAGAACCAGCACCCAATCCTGAGAAAACAGGACTGGTTTGCGGAGAACCAACATTACTTCCTCCACGAATCAGTTGATACGTATAGTTGCTTCCTTGACCTCCAGCGGTGCCTGTAACTTCAATTTCTCCTTGAAGGGCAGTACAATTTTCTTGGTTGATTTGCAAGGTTGCTGTAATTGCCGTTGGGTCAACAAGATTAACATTTGGCAATTGGAACTCACATCCATTGGTGTCAGCTACCCAAACTTGATAGTCTGTACCAGCTCCCGCTCCACCAGCAAGTCCAGTGAATTGTGGAGATGCTTGGTAACTAGCAGGAAATGTTGGTGCAGGGTTTGAAGCTAAATCTACAAAGTAGGTATATCCACCCCATCCACCAGCGGCATTAATGATTTCAATAACCCCATCATTTAGTACACAAGTAACATCAGTAACCTGTGTGTTTGCAGAAATACCAACGCTAGGACCGTTAATTGTAAATGCCTGAGTATATGTACAGGCTGAACCAGGAGGGTTCGTATCCACCACTTCCACAAAATAGTTTCCAGCAGCAAGTCCGCTTATAGTAAAACTACCATCGGAATCTCCACCAATCGACGTTGTATCATCAGCCAAGTTACTTGGAGTATTGTTTACATCATAGTATAGTGTATAGGTAACTGCACTTGCATAGGTAATGCTTCCAGCATCCACAAGATTCAAATCTACACTTCCATTTGTATCACCAAAACATGTGATGTTTGTGGTACCAGCCACATTAAGGTTTAACACCTCTGGGTCAGCAACAATATGAGATGTGGAAATAATACATCCAGTAACTGTGTTCCTTGCCTCAAAATTATGGGTTCCTACCGCCAGACCCGTGAAGCTTCCAGAAGCTTGGAAAGTACCAGCAGGCAACAACCTGAACTCATAATTGGCAGGTGTAGTAGTCGAATTCGTAATAGACCCGGTAGCTGTTATTGTAATGTTTTCTCCAGACACACAAGTGGCGGCTGCGTCAATAGCGATACCGGTTGATAATAACTCATCAAAAGCGGCAATTGTCTCAGTTACTGTGCCAACACAACCATTACTGTCATATACATTGATAATGTAACTTCCACCAGCCATGTTCGTTTCTATGTAGACATTGTTCGGTCCAGACTGTTCAACAACATCATCTGCAGTTGCCGGAGTACCTTGATCATTAATGAACTCATAAATGGTATAAACTCCGCTTCCACCAACTATTGAAGCCGCATCGATTGTTATGGTTGCGTTGTCCATGTTATTTCCAGAAGCACATCCAAATTCAACAACACTAGAGTTTATGCTAGACAAAATATCCGGTTGGGAAATCGTCTGTGTTTGTGTTGATGTACAGCCGTTCGCTGCAGTTACTTCTATAGTATATGTAATTCCGGCTGCTGAACCTTCAAGGCCAGTAAATGATGCTGTTGTAGCATTGTTGGATGAAGGGGCAATTGGGAATGTAGCAGAACTTCCGGGGCCTGAAATGATTTCAAAAGTATATGGACCAATACCATTATCCGTGGCCATTACATCGATGGTTCCATCATCATCACCATTACAAGTGACATCGGTGTTCGATGTTACACTAAACGCAGGTGTTAGCGCAGGGTCTACAGTAACATTGAATACTCTGGAACACTCGGGACCAGTTGTATTGTTATCATAAACGGTAATTGTATAATCTTCAGGCGTAATTGTACTGAACACAAATGGGTCACTTGGCAATACAGTTCTAGCTACGACAGTTCCGGTTCCATCAGCGATTTCGTAATCATAACTTCCTGCAAAACCAAGATTGTCTCCAGAACCAGCAAGAATGTCAATGGTAATTTCTGCATCTGGACTAACTGAACAATCTAATAATTTGGTCAATGTAGCAGTGGCCTGTAAAACAGGATGAACGGTAATTGTGCTGGTATCAGAACAACCATTACTATCCAAGATTGATACATTATAAGTACCAGCAGAGATATTGTTGAAAACACCACCGTTGTCCAAATATGTCGTACCACCATCCAATGAGTAAAATATCTGTGCAGCACCACTTGAAGCTGTTATGGATACTGTGGCTGGATCAGAACAGTTATCTATAGCGATGGCATCAATTGTTGGATTTGGAGTCAATGTCAATGCCACATTTCCAAGAGGAGATGAGCAACTATATTGATCTTCCATAGTAACATGGTAGTTTCCAGCAGGTGAGTTAGCTGGAATCTCAATTGGATTATCCGATGTGGAAGAAATTGTCACAAAAGGAGCAGGACCAGTTACGGTATACGTATAGGTTCCACCACCTCCAAATGGGCTTTGAACCTGAATCAATCCCGGAGTATCACAACTTATGTTTTGAAGCACGACAGGTGTTCCGGTCAATGGATCCAATTCTTCCAACAATTCGTTTTCAGTAGCTCCGATACAACTGTCAACTCCACCACCGTCAACCTCAACTACTTCGATAAAGTAGTTTCCAGCACCTAAACCAGGTACAGTAATATTTTGAGGAGAAGAAAATGCAACATTTCCACCACTACTGGTTACAGAAACGGGAACTCCAGTGCTCATATCAAAAACTTCCCATCTAAACTGTGGTCCAAATGGCGCTTGAGTATCTGTTACAGTATAGGTGATACTTCCGTTACTGGCACCATCACAGGAAGGTGTAATAGCTGAAGTAATATCCAAAGGAACGGTAATTATATCATTGACATTAACACTACTACCCCTAACACACCCTATAAAATCCCTAACATAGAATGTATAGCTTCTACCGGGAACTAAACCTAAAAATGTGTGGGTTGTTCCTAAAGGTAATGGGGCTGTCCATGTGGCCGTAGCTGGGTCAAAGTTGGCTGGATCATCAGAAAAAGCATATTCGTAAGGACCAGTTCCGTTTTGCCCTCTTACAGTTACCTGTAATTCGTTACAGTTTACGACAATTGGTAAAATAGTAATGTCTAAATCATCCAATGGATACGGAATGATAAACGGAGGAAAATCTGTTTGACAAACGGTATTATTTGACCCATCTACAATTCTCATAGAAGGATTTACAATATCACCTGAATTGTATCCCCTAAATTCATCTGTTGTTCCAGGAGTTGTATTAACAACCCATGTTGTTCCACCGTCCGCACTAAACTGAATAGTGCCTAAAGTGGTTGGATAAGCTGTAAAATCAAACCCGAAGTCACTAGGTAAGCCGGTGCAATTCATAGGTGTAGCGCCTACAATTGTGGCAGTTAACTCATCTGGATTCGCAATATTTACCGGTGTTTCTGAAACAGTACAACCAGTAGCGTCAGTAACGTTTATGGTGTAATCACCCGGCATTAGATTGAAATAAGTTCTGTTAGAAACTAGAACGTTTGTATCAGTTTGATTTCCGGCGCCAGCATTGTCCAAATCAACAATTTGAATGGTATATGGGGTTATTCCGGAAGTAATATCTACTAAAATAGAACCCGTCCCATCATGACATAAAGGGTCCGTCGGGGTGTTCGTAACAGTCAAGGGAGTTGCTGGATTTACCGTTACGGTTTCCATGAACTCACAGAAAGGCACTGTAGCTGAATTATCCCTAACGTAAACATCATAATCACCATCGTTTCCAGTGGTAACTGCAAATGTATTTGTGGTTGAGAAGAATCCTGTTGGACTTGTTGTTGTGGGAACAAATGCGTACTCCAAGTTTGGAACACCGCCAGATGCGGTAACCGTAATAGAACCATCAGCACAAGTGCTTATGTCTACAACATCTACAGTTGCAACTAATGCATCTGTAATGCTTGGGTTTTGAAGTGTACCAGTACAACCAAAACCGTCCCTAACGTTGATTGTATAATTTCCAGCAATCAATCCAGAGAAAGTATGTGTTGTTGCATTGGCAGGAGATGGCGTAATCCACGGCCCTCCATTTAGGCTAAATTGATAATCTCCATTACCAGCAGTAACGTTCACTGTAATTGTCCCATCATTGTTTCCACTGTAACAAGCAGTTGGTGTGGACGTAAATGTTATCGGTGTTGGGGAAGCAACTGTCAATGCAGTATCGATTGGATCCTCACAAAGATTAGTATCTCTTACCCTAACAATATAATCACCAGCTGCAAGCCCTGTGAAAATGGTGTTGTTTCCATTTGTAGCATAGTCAAAGCCAGCAATAATTCCTCCAACGCCGTCTTCCAATTGATACTCATAAGCAGGGGTTCCTCCAGTTGCTGAGGCGGTTATTGTTGCACCTCCATTAGTACAGGTGAGGACATCGGTTATTGAAGCAGAAGCAGCAATAACTACTGGCTCTGACAGTGTTTGGTTGAGGGTGATGATACATGTGTTATCCAAAACATCACGAACTTCGATCGTATAGTTTCCTGCAGCCAAACCAGAAACTGTAATGGGACTTGCTGTTTGAGGAGCTGAATAACCACCTCCATTTACTTGGTATTCAAAACCATTGACAGTATCAAAATTATCTACTTCAAAAGATATCGACCCATCAGTTCCGGCGTTACATGAAATGTCTGAGAAGGCTGTTATGGATGACCCAAATGCATTTCCTGCGGTTACTGTAACTGTGGTTTGCGTTACACAATCACTTCCATAATTAACATCAATTGTATGTGTTCCAACAGCAACATTGTTAAATACATTGCTGGCCTGAGCGGCAGCCCCATTCAAACTATATGTATATGTAGGGTCGTTTGGAAGCACCGTGATATTTCCGGTTCCATCACAATTGTATGCGACAGAAGTGCTTAATGTAGGTTCGGTAGGAAGCGGAGCAATAACTACATTTGGCAGGGTGATAGTACACCCAATTTCATTGGCATCCCTAACCTGAATAGAATAAGTTCCATCGGTCAAATTGGCAAATACGGTTCCTCCGGTTGTTGAAGGAGTCCAAGGACCTCCATTTATGCTATATTGATAGTCACCAGAACCACCGGAAGTAGGCGTTACACTACCAACGGTAATTTCACCCAATTGCAGGCATGTATAGTTTTGGGTCTGTTGCGCTTCGGCTGCCAATTGATTCGGTTGGGTGACCGTAATAGTATCAGCTGTTTCGCAATTGTTGGCGTCTTGTATTCTTAGGTTGTATGTTCCCGCAGCGAGATTTACGAAGCTTCCCGAAACTTGATAGTTCGTTCCATTATCAATGCTGAACAAATATGGAGCCTCACCTCCTGAAGCACTTAATGTGATTGTTCCATCAGAACCCCCAAAACAACTTACAGGCGTAAATCCAGAGGTTATTGCCAAAGGTGCATCTTGAGCAATCGTTAAATCATAATTTGCTTCGCAATATCCAGCATTACCACTATTGTCCCTTACGTAAACATCGTAGTCGCCGGCACCCGTTATGTTTACGGGGTTGGTTACGGCAAAATCACCAGGGTTTGGAGTAACACCGTCAGCAACAATGGCATAAACATAACTTCCGTCACCACCAGCTGCGGTAATATTTACATCTGTGCTTGTAGTACAAGCTGTAATATTTGGAGCTGATGCGATTACGCTCAACTCAGGATTAATTGTTATGGACGCAGAATCTGTACAATTGTTTCCATCCCTAACATCAATGGTGTACGTGCCTGAAGTTAATCCGGCAAATACGTTGTTTGTTCCAAAAGCACCACCATTAAGGCTATACTGATAATTTCCGTCACCACCTGATGTTATATTAGCTGTCAAGGTTAAGCCAACAGCATCATCATAACATGTGTTATTGGGAACAATGGCCAATACGGGTGGAATAGCAGCATTCAATGTAAAGGAAGCGTTTACCACACAACCATTTGCATCAGTAACCGATGCATTATATGTTCCTGCCTGGGTTAATCCAGTGAAAGCTCCTGTATTATTGGTGCCAAAAATTGTTGTATCCGGATTGGTCAGGGTGAACGAGTTGCCTCCCCATCCTCCGCTTGAGGTCAATGTTACGCTACCATCAGAGATACAAGTCGGTTGTGTCTCTGCCGCACTTAAAGTTAACGCCGCAGCTGGAGCATTTACGGTAACATCGGTTGTGGCCGTACAGTTTGTTAAGTTATCTGTTACTACAATGGTATAGGTTCCATCAGCTAAACCTGTCAGAGGAATTGTGGTTCCTGTTTGGTTGCTACCATTGAAATTAGCTGGACCTGTTACTGCGTAATCGTAATCTGTATTGAAATCGGCGACAGTAAATGAGATTTCACCATCGGTGTCACCTAAACACGTAATATTGCTTATTAATTGTCCAGACACATTGATTTGTGAAACTGGATTTATTGTAAAGGATTCATCATAAGTACATCCTTTGTCATCGGTCACCCTAAATGTATAGGTGCCTGGAGCTAGACCATCAAAATCCGCAGAACCTCCGGTTGTTGAAGTAGCCGCGATTGGAGCTGGAGCTACAATTTCAAATACGAAAGGAGTATTTCCATCTACAACGGTGGCAGTAACATCGGATGTTAATGCTGGACAGTTTGGTGTAGTTGCAGTAAAAGTTAAATCTGAAGGAGGGTTTAATGGATCAAAAGTTATTCCGTTGGTTACGAATGTACAGTTGTTGGCATCTCTAATAGTGATGTTGAAAGTTCCATTTGTAAGGTTCGAGAAGGTCTCGGCCCCCACTCCATTAACGAAATTGACACCATCAATACTATACTCATATGGGGCTGTACCACCGGCTACATTTTGAGCTTCAATAATACCATTTTGCAAACAGGTATAGTCCTGAATTAATGCGGCGTCTCCACTAATTCCTGAGGTTGGGCCACTGATGTTATAGTTTTCAAAAAAATCGCACGAAGCACTTCCCTTCCTTTGGTTTACACGTACAGTATAATCTCCCTGCGGTAGGTTCGTAAATGACCCTGAAGTGTTAGTTGCTATTTCCGTTCCTGTTGAATCAATTAAAAAGAACTCAACTTGATAACCATTGGTGCTTATTAGATTGAAGGAAATAGTTCCGTCCGAAGCTCCGAAACAGGTTTCATCCGTGGATGCCGTTGTATAATCAATAGATGGTTCAAAAAAGATTGTAACCGTATTGGAAATGGCGCTACAGTTATTTCTGTCAACCACCACAAAGGTGTAATCTCCTGGGTCGAGAATATCAAAAATTACACTAGTTTGATATTCACTTGCTGGTATATCACCTACGGTTGGATATGAAATAACCGTTGTTCCTCCATCATCAACAAAAGACCAAATTGCATAGGTGTGTGGAGTTTGTCCTCCAGTCGATTCCATCTGAATATTACCCTCTCTACAGGTAATATGCTGAGAAACTCTGGCATTAAGGTCTAAATCTGTTAAATCATTTATGGTTACCTGTTCTGTATAAATACAACCATCATCAGTTGAAACATCAACATCATACACACCATCATTCAAATTTTCAAAAGTATAGTTGTTATCTGAAGAGGGTCCAAAAGTGTCAACAGTAGTTCCTCCCTGTGATATTTCATAATAATATTGTGGCTCTACATTTAGCACTGAGATGGCAATCTCCCCAAGACCGTTACAATCGGTATCTGAAGGGACAACATCAACTTGAAAATCACGGGTAAGGATTCCAATATTATCCAGCACAAAAATACACCCGTCAACAACGCCTTGTTGTCTCATTTCTACGGTATATGCGCCGTTATTTGTAATGTCAAAACTTGGATTTGAGTTGTATCCAACAAGCTCGTTTCCAGTTGCTTGGTCAATCAACCTATACTCGTAATCCAATGGCATATTGGTAATGGTGATATTCCCATCGCTTGAACAAATGATATCCCTTGAAGTGTATTGAGGGTCTAATGGGTTCTTGAAAATGTTGAAGTAAAAACGACTAAAACATCCATTTAAATAATTGATCACCACCCGATATTGGCCAGCATCTGAGGCTAAGAAATCACCACCTGTACCAACGGTATTCCATGTACAGGAGTTGTCTGTATTCGCGCAATCTTGGGTTGCGGCAGTACAACTGGTTTCATCCAATTGCTCCCAAACAATGCTGTTGGCATCAGGAATATTTATTTGAACCAATTCCGTATCGTTCAGTCCGCACAAAAAGATTTGCGGAAGCTCACTACCATCATTGGGGCAGGTCACTATTTCGCCTTCCACAGTATTCGAAGTGTCATTGATCAATGCTGTAATCGGATTGGATTGTGTTATCCCAAAAAGTTCAACTGTGATGATTTCTTGGAACCCTTTACAAGGATCGGCAACTATTTTGTCTACAATGTAAATCCCGGTATCCGTTACCAATAAGGTACTAGGGTCAGCATCTGGATCTCCATCATTTAAAACGGTATCACCAGCATCAATGACTGAGTTGCCATTATTATCCAAATACCAGATATAAGAATCGAAATTGTCACCAGCATCTAAGACCACATTATCTCCACAAAGCTGTACGGTTCTTGAAAAATCACAACTATCAAGGTCATCTAACAGAAAGTTGGTTGCACCTGGAGTGGTAAAACCGCAATTATCAAAGTCAGAAACACTGGGGTCATCACTAATTTGATTCGCGTTAATGCTACCTTCGTACGTTGAATATGCAAGGTTTTGGATAATATCGGTACACGCGTCAATAAAATCGAAACAGTTCTGTGCGACTTGCACTCGAATACGTATTTCTGATATTGGATCTCCTTCTTCAACAAGGTTATCCGGGATGTCAAATACCACTTCACGTGTGGCCGGAGTATAGGTATAGGTTACTCCAGGAGGTAAGGTCATTACCGTTTCATCCAAAGTAACGTTTATTGGAAGAACGTCTCGAATCGTGTAGTTCGTAGCATCATCATTACCAGTATTGACAAATGAGAGTACGTAATCTAATACCTGTCCTAAATTAACGCCAAGCCCAGTGATATCATTACCACCAATGTCTTCCACCTTTTTTTCTAAAACGATGTCAGGCTCAATAATTTCTACGCCAAATGTTACAAGGAAAGAAGCAAACCAGTCTCCGCTGGTTCCTAGTCTTAGAGTTGCACTGGTGTCGCCATTATCAATAATACTATTGCTTGGATTATTCAGGTCAAAAACATCTGAATCGAAACCAATTGCATTGGTACTGTTTATGTTTCTGGAAGTGACATTGGCGCCATCTTCACTAATGGTTGAATTGAAAAAATTATTGCTTGGATTCGCTGAATCCGAAATAGCTGTAAATGTTGAACTACTGTTAGAAACGATACCAAAAGTATCTCCTGACAAAGAAGTTTCACCCTCCAATGTGCTTACTCCGATACGTGCATTTACGGGTCCAACGGGAATGGTATTAAATCCTGAAACCGTAATATCAGCAGTGCTATTACCAGATTGTGTGGTGATACCCTCATAACCATCAAAAACAGAAATGTACTTTCCAGGCAGTGTTGGGTTTTCATAGATAACAACCAAGGTCCAACCGGCAACACCATAAGTAGTGGCACCTCTAGTTCCTCTGACATTACCCACAAAATAATCTCCTGTGGGATCTGCTAATCCGGCTAAGATGTTTGTTACATTCTTATAACATACGTATGGGTCGTTTGGTAAAATATTATATCCGTCTACGATAACATCATCTTCTTCTCCAACGGGATCGGCGGCAGTATCTGCTTGAAGGTCTATATAAGTTGCGCTGCCAGGAACTCTCAGTTTAACCTGGGTAACATCATAATGATTTGGGTCATCGGTATAACCACTTTCATAACGACTTCTATGATCTCCATCTCGTTCAACATCGTAGTTACCAGCCCAGTACAGTCCTGCCCAATAGATTTGGGAACAAGATGGTAATGAGAGGGTTGAACTACTAGAGTTGAATGTTGTGGGATCTGAATCGATATCCACATATTCTACGTGAAGACTATTGTTACTTCCATTCCCATTGTATGGTGTATTCACATCGTGTCCGTTTGAGACACTGTTCATTACACTATTGGAGAGAAAAGTATAGTCCCCTTTTATATTAAGGTAGGTGTTGCCATTATCTGAAAGCCTTGGTGTAAAAGGCACTTCCTGGGCTTGCCCCTTTAAGCCAATAAACCAGATGCCTAAAAGGCATATTACAGTTTTAAGAAAGTGATTGGTCATTTTTAACTATTGGAGTTTGGTTTCACCCGCATGATCCACATTTCGTCGTCATACGAGGCGTTTAGTTTGGAATAGTATGAGGTTAGTGCATTGTTCCAGGTTTGGTGCTTTTTTAAATACACATACCTGTAGTTGTTTTCTGGATTTATGAAATAGCTCGCATTCAGTCCTTTGGCATTCAAATCTTTAACAAAACGCTTAGCGTTTGAAGCATTTTTGAATACGTTGGCAATAATGTAAAAGCCAGAACCCAGTCCATTTATTTTGTAGGTTGAATAGGAAACTTGGGAAAGGTTTCCTTTGGATGGATTAATATTTTTATGAAGCACATTGTCTTCATATTTAGATTTTTCTTTGTTGTTTACAGCTACAAGTAGTTGACCCCCTGAGCTATTGGTGTCAATGCCATTGACATTCATGACCCATGCATCACCACTATAAGAACCATCAAGTTTGGTGTGGTAAGCATTAATCGCTTCTTTTTTGTTTTGATAACCCTTTAAGTACACATAATTGAGTCCATTTTTTGGGTTGATGAAAAAACCGCCATCAATGCCCTGGGTCTGTAACTTGTCCAAAAATGCGGTAGCATTGTTTGGGTTTTTAAAAACATTGGCGATTAGATAATGACCGCTTTCCACATTTGGAATGGAGTATGATCGAAACCTTCTTTTTGTATTTCTTTTTTCCCTTCGTGTGATTTTATCTCGTTTAACGGAAGATGTTTTGGTAACGGCCGTACTGTTGTTGTCCAATCGAATAACCTTCTTTGCAGCCGTAGTGTTGGACAATCCATGATTAGCCAAAGGTTGTGTTGTGCGTTTGGTAATAACGTCCATGGTGTCAGCATTGGCGAAATACATTTCTTTAGCTTTTTCTTCAAGTTGTGGCATTTCCCCCCTGGTTTCGCGTTTAACCATTTTCATTACCGTTTCGAAACGTCTTTCTAAGTCCTGCTTGCGCGTGCTTTCTATAGAATCTTGACGTAATAAAAGTTCGTCAAGAATAGCATCATTTTCGGCCAGTTTGTTCTGTAACCTCTGGATTTCTAAATCCTTTTCCGAGAGCGTTAAGTTTTCCTGTGGAATTGAATCCGATTGTACCAAATCTTCAAAATCGTCCTCTAAAAGCACCCTATCTTCGGTAAGATTAGGAGTGAAAGAGTAGGCAAGAGATACTTCGTGACTCAACCCAAAGTTTTCAAAACTGTTCGACAATCCCTTCTCAACGGTATAACCAATTGAAAGACTCTTGTTGAGGTTAAAACCCAGTCCGGCAGAAGCACCATAAAAATCATCATATCCGGCTTGCAACCATCCTAGTTTTGGAAGGTCCAAAATGAGGTTCCCGCCCAAAGTAATATCCTCCTCACCACGTTTGCGCACTCTCGCTAGAGGCATTAACCTTGCTTGTTCTAGAAGGCCTGCAGCGTTTTCAAACTGATGGGTATATTGTAAATGACCGGAGAATGTTTTTTCAGTAAAATCGGTTACCGATTCACTGGTTTTTAGGTTGTAATCGAATAGATTTTCCGCGAATCCACCGATATCAAAATTGCCAAAAGAAAGATTGAATCCAGGTTGAAAAGTGACAAGGGAACTACTTTCCAAAGTATTTAAGAAGGGATCAATATCTACGGTGTTTGCCCGACTTTGGTTAAATGCACTTTGATAGTATGAAAAGTTGGCTCCGAATGTGAAATTACTTTTTGGACTCAAACGCACACCATATGCATAATTTGCGTGCACCCCGAAGTTATTAAACAAACCTTCTCGGTTAGTAAACAGACTCATACCGACCCCACTACGATCACCTACTCTACCGCTATAACTAAGAAAATAGACCTGATTGTTGTCATCAAAAGATACCGACTGGTTTCTATGAAAGAGATTGATGTAGGACTTGTCTTCCCGAACGGTTGAAAATGTAGGGTTAATCAAAAACCTATTAAACTTTAATAAGTTTTGAGAGGGGACATTATATGCGACAAAGGGATTCTCTTCCTGACCCTTTACCCCGGTAAAGGCAAGCATAAGAATGATTAGTAGTAAGAGTTGAGGTTTGTTTGTTTGCATTATGGCTATCTGATGACCGTTATGGTTCCTTGTTTTAGGTTTTCACCGCTCCTTGCTACGGTATAGTAGAAAACCATACTTTGTTTATTAAATAATGTTGTTGATTCTGGCCAGTTATTCTCGTAGTTGGATTGACTAAAGATTTCTTTACCTCTTTCGTCATATATAGTAACCAACACATCATCTTTTCGAGAATATGTATTTGGAAGAATCCACAAATCGTTGATGCCATCACCATTTACGGTAATAACATTAGGTATTGCAAAGTTGTCTCTGTAGGAAACTGTAACTACCCTGTTCAGGGTACAATTACCAAAATTGGCTACCAGTAGATACTGTCCTTCTGTTTGGAAATCATATGAATCTAGAGTGCCTAAAAGCGTATTGTTTGCATCAAACCATTCATAGGATTCAGCTCCACTTGCCGTTACCGTTTCAGTTTCACCTTCGATGATAATCAAATCCTCGGGTTGGTCTAAAACCAGTAAGGATTCATCAAAGGCATTAATAGTTACTTCATTGGAAACAACAGGACAATCATGAGTTGTTATTGTTAATTGGTAAACACCGGTTTCAGCAGCATTGATTGTTTCTGATGATGTATCTATGGTTACGCCGTCTCTGGTCCACTCAAAAGTTTCACCGGTCAGGCTTTCCGAGCTATTGAAAACAATCGGATCTGCTCCTTCACATAATACGGTTCCGTTAGAGGTAATATTTAAGGATAGGTTGGTAACCAAAGAAATAGGCAAATCGTTTGAAGATGCATTGAACGTATTCAATGTACCCTCTAATGTATAGGACCCATTATTTTGGAAATCTGATATTGTTATTGTTTTAGAGGTCTCACCGGATACGGTGGATCCATCATGTAACCATTGGTATGAAAAAGAAGATTCTAAATCGGAGGTAACATCTGTTCTTGCACCGGACCCCCCAACTGCATTGATAGCAGAAAGGCTAATGGTTGCATCTGAATTTTGACATGAAGCATAAGCTCCGGCATATGCGATAACGAATTCAAAAGAATCTGGAGAAACAACTGTTGTATTTTCAGAATCTATAGGAGCACCTGAACATCCTCCTCCTGTTTCAGTAACTGTGGCATGGTATACGCCAGTCTCATTTATTATAACGGTGCTATTGGTTTCACCTGAAATAGCAACGCCATCCTTGTACCATTGATATGTGGGTGTGGTTGCTGATGTTGAAACCGTTAAAGTTTTAGTTTGAGAGGGTAGCAAAACAATGTTTGCATCATTTTCTCTCGTTACCGTGAAATCACCTAAGTTTCTTATGGTAATAGATGAAGAACGCTCCAAACAAGCAGAAGGTCCGTCAACTTCAACTTCATAATCACCTTCAAACCCCGAAGAGCTGGTATTCACATTATAAGTATGGGCCTCTAAGGTTGGGCCAGCAACGATAGCTCCGTCTTTATACCAAGTATAGGTAAGTCCAGAACCGCTGATGTTTGCTTCTAAAGTGTGGGCATCACCGGCACAAAGTCCGATATCTGCTGAACCATTGATTGCGATGCCTTGGCTTGTACCTGTAGTTACCTCAATAGTATTTGAAAGGGTGTTTGCCGAACCTGAACATACGGACCCGTAATCTAGTTCTACATAATACATACCTGGGGTTGATACTGTAATTTGTTCTGTTTTTTCAACTAAAAGCGTACCACTTCTATACCAATTGTATTGATAAGTGTTAGCATTTGGAATGTTATGTGGGGAAAGAACTATGGATGCACCCCCACAAAGCTGAATTTCTCCTCCTGGTGGAATTGTACCGCTAGCATCCTCGCTTATTAACAAAGGAGAACTATAGTCAACATAGTGCATTGGATAGGCGTCCGATGCGGGACTTGTTTTGGCTGGACTTGTGCTACGAACACGCATTTTGTAGCTTTCTCCGCGAACATCCGTTGGCACCGCGAATTGAAACTCAAAATCAAAAGTTGCATTTTTGTCACCTAATCTGGCGAGCTCTCTAGGCGCACCAAAATTCCCATTGGCATCGGAAAGCTCAAGAACAAATTCGTTATCGGAATCAACCATCGGAGGGTTCCAAGTAAAGTTTACGAAATATTCATTGAAACTATCTGAGGCACAGGCCGCAGTCCACGCAGAGTTACCTGCTAGGTTGGGGTTGTCAGCAGCTTCAGGTTTGTTAAGCACCTGAGCTTCGGAATAGGTGACCGCAAGTAGAAAAATTGCGGCAGCGGCCACAAGAATTCGATTATATGAACTAGTTTTTTCCATCAGCGTTAGTTTTAAGAGGTTATGGGCAATAATGCCCTCCAGTTGCGCCCCTTAATTTTGTTCAGTTCTTTCCGGCGGGTTCAGCGCCGACTATTTCATATAATATTCCAATAACAAATATGATTTTATTTTGCCCGAATGGAAAGATATTGTTGTCGGGGACACTAAAACTGTTGTGAAATGGCCTTCTTTGTATACAGTTTAACCATTCATCGACTATAAACACTGGTTTTTACTACCTTTGCGCTTCAAATTTTGGTTATGGGTGAAGAAGAGAGATCACTGAATTTTATTGAGCATATTGTTGAGGATGATTTGGCTAATGGATATGACAAAAGCCATCTTCGTTTTCGATTTCCGCCAGAGCCAAATGGATACCTCCATATTGGCCATGCAAGCTCTATTTGTCTGAATTTCGGCTTGGGGTTGAGATATAATGCACCGGTTAACCTTAGGTTTGATGATACCAATCCGGCAAAGGAGGAAAAGGAATATGTAGACGCTATAAAAAAAGATGTGGCTTGGTTAGGATATGAATGGGAAACCGAATGCTATGCTTCAGATTACTTTCAGCAACTATATGATTGGGCCGTTGAGCTTATCAAGAGCGGAAAGGCATATGTTGATAGTCAAAGTTCGGAAGAAATGGCTGAACAGAAGGGAAGTCCGACGGAGCCAGGTAAGGAAGGACCGTTTCGTAATCGCTCTGTTGAAGAGAATCTGGAGCTGTTCGAAGGAATGAGAAATGGGGAATTTGAAGAAGGCACCCACGTACTTCGAGCTAAAATTGATATGGCCTCGCCCAACATGCTAATGCGGGATCCCATTATGTACAGAATTTTACACAGACCACATCATAGAACAAATACCGATTGGTGTATTTATCCAATGTACGATTGGACCCATGGGGAAAGCGACTATATTGAACAAGTCTCTCATTCCCTATGCACATTGGAGTTTTTACCTCACAGAGAACTGTATAATTGGTTTTTGGACCAATTGGTAGATTCTAGAAAGTTGAGACCAAAACAACGAGAATTTGCCAGAAGAAACCTTAGCCATACTGTAGTTAGCAAGCGAAAGTTGCTACAGTTGGTAGAGAATGGAATCGTTGATAGTTGGGATGATCCAAGAATGCCTACCATTTCAGGTTTAAGAAGAAGAGGATATACTCCGGAATCGATAAGAAGTTTTGCTGATACCATTGGAATTGCAAAGCGGGAAAACATTGTTGATGTGTCGTTATTGGAATTTCATGTTAGGGAACACTTGAACAGAATTGCACCTAGGGTAATGGCCGTTCTGAACCCTTTGAAATTGGTGATAACCAATTATGAAGAAGGGAAAGAAGAATGGTTGGAGGCGGAGAATAATCCTGGGGACGAGTCTGCGGGAAGCAGAGAGGTGCCATTTTCGAGAGAACTTTATATTGAGCATGAGGATTTTCGTGAAGAAGCAAATCGGAAGTTTTTCAGATTAAAGCTTGGAGGGGAAGTAAGACTTAAAAATGGTTATATCATAAAGGCTGAAAGCTGCACCAAGGATGAAAAGGGAAATGTTGTTGAGGTTCAATGCACCTATGACCCGAAAAGTAGAAGTGGAAGCGGTACTGAGGAAAGTTTACGAAAAGTGAAGGGAACTTTGCATTGGGTATCTATTCCCCATGCAATTTCTGCTGAAGTTCGATTGTATGATCGTCTTTTTACAGATGCTTCGCCCGACACACACAAGGACAAAGATTTTATGGATTTTGTAAATCCTGATTCCTTAACAAAGGTTACCGGATATTTGGAACCCAGTTTGAAAGATGTTGAGATTGGGGATCTATTTCAATTTCAGCGTCTAGGGTATTTTAATGTGGACTCCGATTCGACTGCTGAAAAATTAGTTTTTAACAGAACGGTTACTTTGAGGGACACCTGGGCTAAACTGGAGCAAAAATCGTAGTATAGAATTTTTCTATCCACATCACACAATACCATTTGGTTTAATTATTAAAAACCTCTTGTTTTAAAGGGTTTTCTGAGGGTTTTATAAATCTACGGACAAAAGGGTTGACCTTTGTTTTAAAATGACAAGTAGCATCGTTATAATAGAAAAATGTTGGTTTTGAGTCCTGGGAACCGGATTTGAAGTTTTCTAAATATTGAAAAAGAAAAAGGGAGCAATATTGCTCCCTTTTTTATTTGGATGATTGTTGGGTTTTACTCTTTTTTATTTGTGGTTCCTGTTTTCTTCATTTGCTCTCCAATCATATTGCTCGCCGTAAATGATGCAACCATATTATTTAACATATCACTACCTGCTTGGGGAGAGTTTGGAAGTAAGATTAGATTGGTATTGGTCTCTTCTCCGATGGATTGTAAAGTATCGTAATGTTGGGTAACAACAATCAAAGCAGATGCTTCTTGCGAATTGATGCCAACTTTGTTCAAAACTTCAACAGACTCTTCAAGCCCTCGGGCTATTTCGCGACGTTGATCAGCAATACCCTGTCCCTGCAATCTTTTACTTTCAGCTTCGGCCTTAGCTTTTTCCACAATTAGGATTCTAGCGGCGTCACCCTCAAACTGTGCTGCAATTTTTTCACGTTCCGAGGCATTGATTCGGTTCATGGCCTCTTTTACCTGAGCATCAGGATCAATATCTGTTACTAGGGTTTTTATGATGTCGTAACCGTAGTCTAGCATCGCATCTTGCAATTCTGATTTTACGGCAATAGCGATGTCATCTTTTTTTACGAACACGTCGTCCAATTTCATTTTTGGAACTTCGGCACGCACTACATCAAAAACATAAGAAGTAATTTGGTCGTGGGGATATTCCAATTTGTAAAATGCTTCGTAAACTTTTTCTTTGATTACAACATATTGAACGGACACCTTAAGTTTTACAAAAACATCATCTAAAGTTTTGGTTTCAATAATAACATCCAATTGTTGGATTTTTAATCCCACGCGGGCAGCAATGCGCTGCACAAATGGAATTTTAAATTGTATCCCTGAATGGCGCACACTTGTAAACTTACCAAAAGTCTCTATCAAAACTGCAGTTTGCTGCTTAACAATAAAGACTAATGAGAAAAAGATAAAACCTGCAACAAGTAATATTGGGATGAGGTATGCTAGATTCATGACAGATAAGTTTTAAGTTAAGAAGTTAAAGTACAAAAAGACTGTAAGATATGAGTAGCTAACAATCAAGTTTTGTTACAGATTGTTCAATTGCCAAGAGAATTGATGGCGGTAGAAATCCGTTTTAGACTTTCTTCTTTGCCAATCATTTCCAAAATATCAAACAAATGTGGGCCTTTCATATCGCCCACAATAATCAATCTTAATGGTCCCATGACTTTTCCAAAGGAAAGCTCCTGTTCCGTAATCCAGTTTTTAACCTGGGCTTCAATATGGGCAGAATTAAAATTGTTGCAACTATTTAAAATATTAGCAACGTTTTGCATAAGTTGAGGCGTATCTTCCTTCCATTGTTTTTTCACCATTTTTTCATTGTAGGTGTTAGGGGCTTCAAAAAAGAAGCTTGAAAGGCTCCAAAAATCCGAAATAAAGTTTGCTCGTTCCTTGATCAAGGAAACTACCTTTTCAACATGATCATGGTTGACGGCTAATTCGGATAGAGATGGGGAGCTATTTTGAAGATATCCTATAAAAGCAGATGCAAGGGCTGAATCACTTTTAGTCTGCAAGTAGTGATGATTGTACCACTTCGTTTTTTCAGGATCAAATCGTGCTCCGGATTTATTGACGCGCTCTAGACTGAAAGCTTGAACCAATTCATCCAATGAGAACAGTTCCTGTTCTGTGCCTGGATTCCATCCTAAAAGCGCTAAAAAGTTGACTACCGCTTCAGGAAAAAACCCCGATTCACGGTAACCTTGGGATTCATTCCAGGATAATGGAAAAACTGGAAACCCTCCTTTTTCGCCGTCCCGTTTGCTCAATTTCCCCTTTCCGACAGGTTTCATAATCAATGGAAGATGGGCAAACTGAGGAGCATCCCATCCAAACGAATTGTAAAGTAGTTGATGCAATGCTAAGGAAGGAAGCCATTCTTCACCACGGATTACATGGGTAATTTTCATAAGATGATCATCGACAATATTGGCCAAATGATAGGTTGGCATGCCATCACTTTTGAAAAGGATTTTATCATCTAGAACGTTCGTGTCTATTTTGATTTCCCCTCGGATAATGTCCTTCAGAATCAAAGTCTCATCTTGGGGAGATTTATATCGAATAACATAGTCCTCACCCGCATTCAATTTTTGTTGAACTTCTTGGGAAGTCAATGAAAGAGAATTTGAAAGCTTTAAACGGTTATGCCAATTGTAGATGAATGTTTTGCCTTTTGCCTCATGGTCTTTTCGATGAAAATCCAAATTTTCCTGTGTGTCAAAGGCGTAGTATGCATGCCCAGCTGCTATTAATTTTAGCGCATAGTCTTGGTATAAATGTTTGCGCTCGCTTTGCCGATATGGGCCTACTTCACCCTCTTTTCCAGGCCCTTCGTCAAAAGGAATGCCACACCAATTTAAAGCGTCGATAATATAATCTTCGGCTCCCTCAACATATCTATTCTGATCGGTATCCTCAATACGAAGCACAAAATCTCCGTTATGTTTTTTAGCAAACAGATAGTTGAAAAGGGCGGTACGGACACCACCAATGTGCAAAGGTCCTGTGGGACTGGGAGCAAATCGAACCCGAACTTTTTGACTCATCATAAGATTTTGAATCGCAAAGATACTATTTGCTTAAGCAGCAAAAAACTGGAATGAGATCTTGATTTAACAAAATGTTTTCAGGACAATTCCAAGCTAACAGGTATCTTGGTAGTAAATAAGACCAAAGTTGGAAGCTTACAACAACATTATAAAGAAACTGAACGAGTTTAGTAGAAAGTTCTACTTAAAACGTTTGGTGAGCGGAAGTATTTTATTTCTGGCGCTAGGACTTCTTTTTGCTTTGGCTATAATGTTCTTGGAGTATTCGCTTTGGCTGAACCAGAATTGGAGATTGTTTTTGTTTGTTGTTTTCGTTGCTGTGGAGCTGTCTCTTTTGTATAAGTTTATTTTGACTCCTATATTTTACCTCTTCAAATTAAAGAAGGGCTTGTCCAATAAGGAAGCATCAAACCTGATTGGCAAACACTTTCCAAATATAGACGATAAGTTATATAATCTATTGGAGCTTTCCGAGAACAATAACAAGTCTGAGTTGTTATTGGCGAGTATCGAGCAAAAGAGTCATGACCTGAGTAAGTTTAGATTCGCAAATGCTATTGATTTTAAAGACAGTCTCGGTTATATTAAGTATGCTGTAATTCCTTTGATAATACTTGGCATTGTCTGGATCTCTGGGAATATTGTGGATTTTGTTAATTCGTACACTAGGGTTGTAAACTATGATGTGGCATATGAACAACCGGCGCCCTTTACATTTAGGTTGTTAAATGAGAAATTGGAAGTGCTCGACAATGAGGCATTAACAGTTCAGGTGGAAACAATCGGGGATGTTAAACCGGAGAACGTGTTCATTGTGGTTGATAGTGAACAAATGCTGTTGCAAAAGACTGAAGGGATATTCACTTACAAGTTTGAGGCTCCCGTTACCGAAAGCAATTTTTACCTTACCGCCAATGGGTGGGATTCTAGAATTTATTCTGTAAAAAGCTATAGCACCCCTTCACTTGTTGATTTCAAGATGAGCTTGAATTACCCTGGCTACCTAAACCGGCCTTCTGATGTTGTTACAGGAACCGGTAATGCCGTTGTTCCTGAAGGAACAAGTGTTACATGGGAGATAGAAGGAAAGAATGTCGAAGAAATTAAGATGTCGATAGTAGATACATCAATTGTTTTTGTCAAGGATGGAAATGTTTTTACAAAGAGCCGTCGAATAAGTAACGATTTCATGTATGAATTGAGCACTTCCAATTCTAATGTTGAAAGCTTTGAGAGACTTGGATATCAATTAGAGGTAATTAAGGATGCTTACCCTGTAATTCGAGTTGAGCAAATATTGGACTCTATTAATCCGAACCAATCTTTTTTCACAGGGCAGGTCTCCGACGATTATAAGGTTAAAACCATATCTGTTGTTTGCTACCCCTTGGATGATGGAGAAAATGTTCAGCGTTTAGTTCTGGAATCACCTAATTCAACTGTACATCAATTTTACTATACTTTTCCGTCAGGTTTTCAATTGGATGAAGGGAAGAATTACAAGTTATTTTTCGAAGTGCTTGATAATGATGGACTTAAGAACGGGAAGGTTGCAAGGAGTAGGCTCTTTGACACATCGTTATATGACGATAACCAGCTAAAAAACAGGGAGTTAGGTTTCCAGGAAAGCGTTTTAAAGAACTTGGATAAATCACTCGAAAGATATAGGGAGCAACAAGAAACACTCTCCAAGATTAATGATAAGCAAAAGGAAGATAGCAGCATAGACTTTGATGATAAAAATGAAATAAAGGACTTTTTGAAAAAACAGGAAGAGCAGGATAAATTGATGGAGAAATTTAGCCGGCAATTGAAGGAGAGCTTGAATAACGATGAGTCTTCTGATGAAATGAAGAGAATGCTTCAAGAAAGGTTAGAGCGACAAGAGTTGGAAGCCAGAAAGAATGAAAGACTCTTGGAGGAATTGAACAAACTTTCTGACAAAATCAATAAGGAGGAGTTGAAAAAGAAACTTGAAGAGCTGGGTAAAAAGCAAAATGCAGGGGCAAGAAATTTAGAACAGATATTGGAGCTTACAAAACGATATTATGTTACAGAGAAAATGTCTCAACTTTCTAAAGAGCTTGAAAAGCTAGGCGACGAACAGGAGAAATTGGCTAAGCAAGAGGGAGGAGAAGAGGAAGTTAAGAAACAGGAAGAGCTCAATAAGAAGTTTGAAGAGCTTTCTAAAGAGATAGAGGATTTGAAGCGAGACAATGCGGATTTGAAAAAACCAATTGAAATTGATGTGTCCGATAAAAAACAGGAATCTGTTAAAAAGGATCAAAAGGAAGCTTTAGAGGAGTTGGATAAGAATAATATAGAGGTTCAAGATGAAGAAGGGGATAAAAATTCTACTACCAAAGCATCCCAAAAGCAAAAGTCGGCAGCCCAGAAGATGAAAGAAATGAGTAAGTCAATGCAGCAAAGCGCCGCAGGCGGGGGTGGTTCATCAGATACCGAGGATGCCGAGATGCTAAGGCAAATTCTGGATAATCTTGTTACTTTTTCTTTTAAACAAGAGGGCTTACTTGAGAATGTTGAGAATGCTGACGTTGATGTTTCCCAATTTTCAAGAACAGTTCGAGACCAAAAGGAGTTGAAGAGGTTGTTTGAACATGTTGATGATAGTTTGTTTGCACTTTCCTTGCGGAGGGCAGAGCTGTCAGAGTTTGTCAATGAACAGATTACGGAGGTATATTATAACATAGATAAATCGTTGGAAAGTATTGCGGATAATCAAATTTTTCAAGGGGCTTCCCATCAACAATACGTTGTTAATTCCACCAACGCTTTAGCGGATTTTTTAGCAAATGTTTTAGACAATATGCAGCAAAGCATGCAGTCCGGTCAGGGAAGTGGTCAAGGTGGAGGTGATTTTCAATTGCCGGATATAATAGAGGGACAAGAGGGAATTGGGAAGAAGATGAATAGCGAGGGCGAGGGACAAAGTGGTGAATCTGGGAAACAGGGCAAACAAGGACGGGGTAAGGAAGGAGAGTCGGGCCAGGAAGGCAATGGGGAGAATTCAAAAGATGGAGATGGTTCGGATAAAGGTGGCGAAGGAAGGAATGGAGCGGGCGAGAACGGGCAAGGGGAAAATGGCCAAGATGGAAACAATGAAATGGGGTTGAGCGAGATTTATGAGATATATAAGGAACAACAGTTTCTGAGAGAACAACTGGAGAAACAGTTAGAGGATATGATAAATAATGCCGACAGAAACTTGGCAAAGAAGTTGATCCGGCAAATGGAAAATTTTGAGAATGACCTTTTGCAAAACGGTATCACACAACGAACATGTAGCAAGGCTAACACCATACAGCATCAACTGTTGAAATTGAAGAACGCTTCTTTAAAACAGGGCAAACAAAAGGAAAGAAAGAGCACCACGAATCAAAGCCAGTTTACCAATCCAATTATAACTAAACCAGAGGTGCTGGAGGAGCTTGGCAATGATGTTGAAATATTAAATAGACAAGCATTACCTTTGCGGCAAAATTACGACAAGAAGGTAAAGGTTTATTTTAAGAATGATTGACTTCCATTTTGAAACAAACTTCAGTTTAAAAGAACTAACGCAATACTCCGACTGGATAACTAGGATTATAGAATCTGAAGGAAGGGAAACGGGTAAGGTTGACTACATATTTTGCTCAGATGATTACTTGTTGGAGATGAATCAAAAATATTTAAACCACAATACTTTTACTGATATTATTACTTTCGATTACTCTGAGGAAAAGCTTGTTTCCGGAGATATATTTATCTCGATTGATAGAGTTAAAGACAATGCGGTTAGCTTTAATGTTGATTGTCAGGAAGAGCTTTTGCGGGTTATGAGTCATGGAGTATTACACCTTATCGGCTATAAAGATAAAGGTGAAGATGAAGTTATATTGATGCGGGAAAAGGAGGATGAAAAGATTAAATTGTTCCACGTGGAACCATAGATATGTTTGAAAAGGAATATGATGTTATAGTTGTTGGTGGAGGTCATGCAGGGGCGGAGGCGACGGCTGCTGCTGCTAACATGGGCTCCAAGACATTGTTGGTCACGATGAACCTGCAGACTATCGGGCAGATGTCATGTAATCCGGCTATGGGTGGCATAGCTAAGGGACAGATTGTTAGGGAGATTGATGCACTTGGCGGGTATAGCGGGATTATTACGGATAAGTCTGCTATACAATTTAAAATGCTCAATAAGTCTAAAGGGCCCGCCATGTGGAGCCCTAGGGCGCAGAACGACAGGATGCGTTTTGCTGAAGAATGGCGTTTAGCTTTGGAGAATACCCCAAATGCAGATTTCTATCAAGAAATGGTCTCAGGCTTGTTAGTTGAAAAAGACAAAGTCGTGGGGGTTAGAACATCTCTTGGCATAGACATTAGAGCAAGAGCGGTTGTACTTACTAATGGCACTTTTTTAAATGGCTTAATCCACATTGGTGAGAAGCAATTTGGAGGCGGTAGAGCTGGTGAAAAAGCAGCTACTGGCATAACTGAGCAATTAGTTGATTTTGGGTTCGACAGCGGAAGAATGAAAACTGGCACGCCACCTAGAGTAGATGGAAGATCATTGGATTATTCTAAGATGATTTTACAGCCAGGGGATGAAAAACCCAATAAGTTTTCCTATTTAAAGACTCCTATTTTAAAAGAGCAACGGGATTGTCATATGACGCACACAAGTGCTTTAGTTCACGATTTGTTACGTGAGGGATTTGACCGTTCGCCAATGTTCAATGGAAGAATTCAAAGTATAGGTCCACGATATTGCCCGTCCATAGAAGATAAAATAAATCGCTTTGCTGAGAAAGACTCGCATCAAATTTTTGTAGAGCCAGAAGGATGGCACACTGTTGAGGTCTATGTAAATGGTTTCTCAACATCGCTTCCAGAGGATGTGCAGTATAAGGCACTGAAGTCAGTTAAAGGGTTTGAAAACGTAAAGTTCTTTAGACCGGGTTATGCAATTGAATATGATTATTTCCCCCCAACACAACTGAAGCATACTTTGGAAACTAAATTGGTTGGCAATCTATATTTTGCAGGCCAAATTAATGGGACCACTGGATACGAGGAGGCGGCTTCTCAAGGTTTGATGGCGGGAATAAATGCGCATCTGAAAATAAACGATAAAGAGCCTTTTATTTTAAAAAGAGATGAAGCCTATGTTGGAGTTCTTATAGACGATTTAATTACTAAAGGAACTGAAGAGCCATATCGTATGTTTACATCTAGAGCTGAGTATAGAACTTTACTTCGTCAAGACAATGCCGATCTAAGGCTAACCCCAAAAAGTTTTAGGATTGGTTTAGCAACCAATCAGCGCATGGAACTAATGGAGAACAAACAAAAGCAATCAGATAGTTTTGTGGAGTTTTTTAGAAAGACAAGCTTTGTTCCTAATGAGATTAATCCCATACTTGAGTCTGTTGCCTCTTCGACGGTTAAACAATCCGATAAACTTTTTAAAGTATTTTCTAGACCCAAGGTAACAATGGATCATATGTTAAGCTTGGGTTCAGTGTCTAATTTTGTGAAAGAGAACCAAATTAATGCTGAAGTTTTAGAACAAGCTGAAATTCAGGTAAAGTATGCTGGATACATCGAAAAGGAAAAAAACAATGCCGATAAGCTACATAGACTTGAAAATGTGAAGATTCCAGAAGGGTTTGACTATTCCAAGCTAAAATCTTTGTCTTTTGAAGCTAGAGAAAAGCTGGAAGCAATAAGACCGGTTACTATTTCTCAAGCTTCACGGATAAGCGGGGTCTCCCCATCTGACATAAGCGTCCTTCTTGTATTTTTAGGGCGATAGGTATTTTTTGTTCCACGTGGAACAATTTTAATCACTCCTTTTAGGGACTTTATGGCTTGGTTTTTGATTCGATGATACAAATCGATTATCAGCCATGCGTAAAATGCTACTACCATTAATATTTCTAATGGCTTACAATTCATGTATCCCATTGAGGATAGCCCCAACAATTAAAGACTATAGGGTTGTTAAAGGGAAGAAATTTAAAAAAGGACTTCCAAAGAAAACCATGTTCATATTTGAAGACCCAAAAGAAGAAAATGAGTTTTACAACTACATCAACACAAAATTTGATTTGAATGACTACTATGTAGATGTAGAAATTCCATTTGAATTGGATGGGGAAGAGTTCTTTTTCTCTTTCTATGAGGTAGAAATACCAACCAAAACGATAAATCTCATTCCTTTGGTTATGGATGGAATCCTCAGTCAAACTACTGAAATGGATCCGGTGTTCGAAGATGTTCATACTTCAAGAATTGGAAACTGGTATCTAGCAATTGAAGTTTTTAGTGATAAAGAACAAGATTGCTTACATGAAAACTCACCCTATAAACAAAAGCTTTTAACGTATCTTGGTCAACTGAAAAATGAGTATTTGAATACAGTCAATTATAATGAAGTTGTTTTTAAGAACTAAGGATTTTTCAGTATCCGGGGAAAGTTTCGATCTGCATTATGATGCAGAACTTGATATGCTTGTAACACAGCCCCAACCAAATGATACGGCCTCCTATTATAATAGTAAGGAATATATTTCCCATACGGATTCCGTGGCTTCACTGACGGATAGATTATACCAGTGGGTAAAGAGGTACAACATTAAAAAAAAGATTAAAATAGCTGATAATCAGATAGTTAAATCTAAAAAACTCTTGGATTTTGGTGCGGGAACAGGTGATTTTTTGATTGAATCAAAGGCTAATGGATTCGAAATCAATGGAATAGAACCAAGTAAAATAGCCAGAGACAATGCTTTAAAAAAGGGGATACAGTTGTTTTCCCATCCCTCTGAAATTGAAGGAGAGAAGTTTGATGTAATTACTTTATGGCATGTTCTTGAGCACCTACCTAATTTGGATGATCAGCTAAAACTATTTAAAAACTTGCTGAATGAAGATGGGACTTTGATTATTGCCGTTCCGAACTATAAATCTTTCGACGCTAAGCATTATGGGCAGCACTGGGCAGCTTATGATGTTCCTAGACATTTATGGCATTTTTCAAAAACTTCAATTGTACGTCTTTTCGACAAGCATGATATGGAAGTCATATCCGTTAGACCAATGCTTTTTGATGCTTTTTATGTTTCACTACTTTCCGAAAAATACAAAGGCAGCAAAATTTATATGATAAAAGCTTTCGGTATCGGTCTTTGGTCAAACATCAAAGCGTATTTTTCAAAAGAGTATTCTTCCCTTATTTATATCATTAGACGAAAAACTAGCTTTTAGGTGCTTTCTATGCAGTTTTATACCAATGATAAGCGAATTCTCTCCGCATAAAGAGAAACTAGCTCTAAAGGCCATTTCCGCAGCCCGACAAAATCAACATTATTGATTTAAAACCACCAGGGCAATAATTATTTTCTATTGACTCACAAACCAACCTTTAGGATTACTTTGGGGATAATAACAACCATTAAAAAAGCTTTTCTATTTTTGCGCATCATTAAATAAGAGAAATGAAAAAAAGCATAGTATTACTAGTAGTTGTTTTAATAACAGCTTCTTGTCAACAGGACAAAATTGGATATGTAGACAATGTGAAGCTAATGGATGGCTACCAAGAGAAGGTTGATGTCGAAGCTAAGTTCAAGGCTAGAGCAGAAGTATTGGGAAAAAAGAGGGATAGTATTTCCCAGGCATTTCAGATAGAACTTCAAGCATTCCAGGCAAAGGCGCAAAAAATGTCACAGAAAAGTGCTCAAGAAGAATATGCAATATTGCAGCAAAGAGGACAATTTGTTGGCCAACAATTGCAGCAAGAGGAACAACAACTGCAAAAGAACAGTCAAACAGAAATGGATTCTTTGGTGAGTAAAGTAAAAAAAGAAATTAAAGCTTATGGCGAAGCAAATGCCTATACCTACATTCTAGGAGGTGGAGATGGTGGCGCAGTATTATATGGAAAAGATGCGCAGAACCTTACCGATGCGGTGCTAAAAATCTTGAATGATAAATACAAGAAATAAACATAGCAGAATCACAAAATTGAAAAGCCCACTCTATTAGAGTGGGCTTTTTTGTTTCCCTTTGCCAAATATATCCCAAAACCCAACGAGGATTTCTTCTAATTTTGTAGCTTAAATGTGCTCTAAAATAAGCCATGGCCAATTGTATTTTTTGTCGAGTTAAGAGTGGTCCAAATTCGTTTTTTTTGACCTGTATACTATGGAGCTTTGCTTTGTCTTCACAGATTTCAGATGATTATACTAGAAATGGGCTTGAACCAGAAAAAATATACTTACAACTCAGTTCAACTAAATTCACCACAAATCAAGATATATGGTTCAAGGCGATTGTCACAGACTCCAGAGACCATCTTCCAACCGAACGGAGTGGAGTACTTTATGTTGACTTGATTGACTCCAATGGCGAAATTGTTTCACATAGAATAGTTAAGCTAACCAATGGCATTGGTCATGGTTCCTTTAGGATTTTTCCAAAGTTTAATGGTCAATTTTTGATAAGGGCCTATACACAATGGAATAGAAATTTTGGAGAAAATCATATGTTCAAACAAGACTTAATGGTTTATCAGCTGACCAACCAAAACAGGCTTGGTTTGCAAGCTGCCCAACATGAGCAAAGCAAACTTCAGTTATCTGGTTCGGTTGAACCTCATGACAACATCGATTTGCAATTTTTCCCTGAAAGCGGCAAAATGGTTCATGGACTCATGAGCAAGGTGGCTTTTAAAGCCATAGGTTTTAATGGAAAAGCGAGAAAAGTTAATGGAACTATTTTAGATGATAGGGGAAAGGAAATAGTCGCTTTTGAAAGCAACTCCCTAGGCATGGGTTTTTTCTATTTAGTACCTGATAGCACCAAACACTATCGCGCACAGTTGATTTCAAAAACCAATTTTAGCACAAAGAGGATAATCAAATTACCAAAGGTGATGCAGCAGGGTAGCATTATATCTATTGAAAAAGTACCGAAAAAGTTAAGACTGCGTATAACCTCAACCAATCAAAATGATAGTATCGCTGTTAAGGTGAGCTGTAGAGCTGTGGATTATTTTCTTATTGAAGGAAAACTGGAAAATGGAAAACTTGTTTCCGAGGTGCAGTCAAAAAGCCTTCCTGATGGAATCATCGTTTTTACATTGATTAATAAAGAAGGTAAGTCAATTGCCGAGCGACTTGTTTATAATGAATCCGGTGATGAACTTCAGCTCAAGCTGTCCACCGATCAAAGGGAATATGACCGGCGTGCAAGAACAAAGTTGAATATTCAGCTTGCAAAAAGTGGTGAGGACCCATCATTTGCAAATCTTTCAATTAAGGTGATCAACAAAAACTTATGGCGTAAAGGGTTGGACAGATCCATTCGATCATATTTTTATTTAGAATCCGAACTCAGAGGTGTCATTGAAAACCCAGGGCATTATTTCAATAAAACAAACCCTAGCCGTAACACTGATTTAGAAGTATTACTGCTAACACAAGGTTGGCGCAACTACAAATACCCAGCTAAAAAACAAGGAAATCAATTTTTTTGGCCCGAGCCTGGGCTAATGGTAAAAGGTAAAGTCAATATCACTTCCTCTAATAACAAAAAAGAAAATGAGTTGGATTTGACATTGACCACCTTTGGGAAGGAAACCACCATATATACCCAAAGAACAGATAACCTAGGGAACTTCCAATTTTTGTTGGACGATGCATTTGGTCAGCCCATAAAGACTTTGCTAAGTGCTGATAAAAACGGGAAAAGAATAAAAAACCACACCATAATAATAGATACTTTTTCAAAGCCGAAAGCTGTTTTTAAATACAATCCTTTTCTGCAAGAGGGAGATACTACGGCTTCCCTCTTTTTGGAAGGAGAAAAAAGAAGGAAAAGAACAGAAGAAATATTGGATTCGCTTTATGGGGTAACTCAACTGGATGAGGTAATTGTTGAAGATTATAAACTGGATTCTGAACGAATTAAGTTCTATGAAAAATATGGAGTGCCGGATGTTATAATTCGAGGAGATTCATTGGTGCAACGACAAAAAAAATGGACTTACGGGTTATATAGTATTCTGATGGCCAATTACGGCAATGAAGTTCAGATAGAACGGTATTCGGATGGTTTTATGCTAGCACATATTGCAGGAGGGCCAACTTTGTTGATGGTGGATGGTAGGATGATTCAGCGACATGAATATGATTTTGTACCTCAAATGCCAGCAGTAATTATTGAAAACATAGAATTGATAAAATTTGCTAAATTCTTTAAATCCAGATATTTGACCGTATTCCCAGAAACCAATGTTTTACAAGCACCATATGTGGGCCATATTATTTCTATAAACACAAAGGGGAAGATAGGCCTTCAAGGTACGGTTAAACCAATACATGAGAATTTCGATGCTACAATAGAAGTCTTCTCGCCAATAAAGGAATTCTATTCACCAAAATATGATGTGGACATTCCTAAAAATGAACAACAGCCTGATTTACGGTCATTGATTTATTGGAACCCAGATTTGATTTCTGACAGGACAGGAATGGTGTCCGAAAGTTTTTATAATGGAGACATTCCTGGAGATTACATCATAAGTGTTGAGGCAATTTCCGATGAAGGGGCCAATGGCCATGCGACAATGAAATTCTCGGTTAAAGAATAAATAACGGGTTTAAAAAACCCTATTGTAGGAGATAAATCAAAAAGATGGTGGGAATAAAATATACAACGATTGTTTTTGCGCCTTCATAATCCTTAGCTACACGTTGCCCCAAAAGCAAAAATAAAAGAGTTATAGCAGAAAGTAGTGCTCCGCAAAAGGCCATATCGCTCTCTCCCGCGGCAATAAATTGAAAAGCACCAACAGCGCATAAAATTCCAGCAACCATTTCCAGCAATAGTATAATTCCTAACAGGACAGGCACCGCTCCATTAAAAATGCTTTTGGAGAAATGACCAATAAGCCAAGTCAGGTTTCCCTTCCAGTCCATGATTTTGTCAATACCACTTTGCAAGAAGGTAATGGTTAAGAAAAGCAGCAGTAAAATTTGGGTGGTATTTGTGAAGATATATTCCATGGTCAGTTATTTTTTAGGCCGCCTTTGTATGCAAAAGACGTGTTAGTTTTATCGATAGATCTGTAAATATAATTTTGGAGTTCCCATTTCGTTCTACGTGAAAAATAGCCTTTTCCAATTCCTCAACAATTTGCTCAATATTGTTCTCATGAACAAAAGGAGCAAACTTCGAAAGATCAAACTTTTCTAGATGTATCTTTAGATACACAAGCTCGTTCGCTTGATAGTTCAACAAAAGTGCCTGTCGCATTGCCCTTAAACAGTAATTTAAAAACTGCTTTTGTACCTCTCTTCCCGTTTTGGCCACTTCATCACTCCATAAAATCAGTTCTTGGATGGCACCCTTATTTCCTTTGGCCTTAAAAGCACTCCTTACCCACTGCACAAACCAACGCTCAAACACAAGGTCTTCCGAATCATTGTTCATCAAATCCAGAGCTTTGTTAAAATTACCATTTGCCTCATGTGCAATGGAATTGGCTTCGGACTCTTCTAATCCCTTGTTAAGTAAACCTTCGACAATTGCACTCTCCGAAAGAGGTGGAAAATGTAAAATCTGGCATCGCGAACGGATAGTGTTTATAATTTGCTCTTCATCTTCAGCAATTAAAAGCAAGACAGTTTTTTCTGGGGGTTCCTCGATTAACTTCAAAAGCTTATTGGAGGCTGAGATGTTCATCTTTTCAGCCATCCAAATAATCAGAATTTTATACCCGCCTTCATAAGACTTCAAAGCTAGTTTCTTCACCACATCCAAAGCTTCGTCAACGCCTATCTGTCCCTGTTTTTTTTCGGTTCCAATAAGCCGATACCAGTCAAACAGATTTCCATAAGGCTGTTCTTTTACAAACTGTCGCCAATCATCCACATAATTATCACTTACTGCATGGGATTTTATCTTATCAGAATTGGCTACTGGAAATGCAAAGTGCAGATCAGGATGAGTAAGCGAATTGCACTTGGTGTTGCAAAGAACATTTTCCCCTTCATTCTCCCCTCCGGAATTGCTACAAAGCAGATACTGCGCATACGCTATGGCCATGGGCAGCGTTCCACTGCCTTCCTTTCCCACGAACAATTGGGCATGGGCTACCCTGCCAGATTTAGCTGTAGACACCAAATGACTTTTGATGTGCTCAAGGCCCAAAACATCTTTAAATAGCATATTTCAAAGATACATTTTTTAGGTTCTGGTGTATGAAACACTTTTTTTGTTGGAACTTTAAAAATATGGCCAGCTGGCCCAAGTAGAAAAGCAGGAAATCTTTACATTTGATCTTGCATAAAATCAAACAGATGAAGACCATAGACGATTATAATTTTGAAGATAAAAAAGCCCTAATACGTGTCGATTTCAATGTTCCATTGGACGGGGAGTTTAATGTAACCGACACCAGTAGAATTGAAGCCGCAACCCCAACCATTTTAAAAGTGTTGGAAGATGGTGGAAGCGCAGTGCTAATGAGTCATTTAGGCAGACCAAAAGGACAAGTGAATCCTGACATGTCACTATCCCATATTTGCGAAAAGGTTTCTGAAATTATTGGAGTGCAGGTAAAATTTGTAAACGAGTCTGTGGGAGATGAAGTTGCTAAATCTATTGCTGAACTCCAAAATGGAGAAGTGCTATTGTTGGAAAACCTTCGATTTCATGCTGAAGAAGAAAAAGGAGACGAAACTTTTGCCGAGGCCCTATCCAAAAATGGAGATATTTATATAAACGATGCCTTTGGCACAGCACATAGGGCGCACGCCTCAACGACTATCGTTGCCAATTACTTTCCTGGAAATAAATGCTTTGGATATCTGTTGGCTAAAGAGATCAAGTCTATTGAAAAAGTAATGCAGACTGGAGAGAAACCTGTTACTGCAATTTTAGGTGGAGCAAAAGTATCTTCAAAAATTACCATTATTGAAAACATTCTTGATAAAGTCGACAATTTAATTATTGGCGGGGGAATGACCTACACCTTTGTCAAAGCACAAGGAGGTCAAGTAGGAGACTCTATTTGTGAAGATGATAAAATGGAATTGGCGCTTAGTATTTTGAAGCAAGCCGATGCCAAGGGAGTAAAAATTCATTTGCCAGTGGATGTTCTTGCAGCGGATGCTTTTGACAATGAGGCAAATACTCAGTTTGTGGACGTAAATGAAATTCCTGATGGATGGCAGGGGCTTGATGCCGGACCACAATCCTTGGAAATCTTCAAAAAAGTGATTCTGGAATCGAAAACGATACTGTGGAACGGGCCAGTCGGAGTTTTTGAAATGGAAAATTTTGCAAAAGGCACTATAGCCATTGGAAACTTTATTGATGAATCTACACAGAATGGTGCTTTTTCGCTTGTAGGCGGAGGTGATTCCGTTGCTGCGGTCAAGCAATTTGGGTTTCAAGATAAAGTGAGCTACGTTTCTACCGGAGGGGGCGCCATGCTCGAAAGTTTGGAGGGAAGAACCTTACCTGGGATAGCTGCAATATTGAGCTAATCCCCACGTTATGAACTAATAGGCAAGGCGCTATTTTAAGAGATGTTTTAGACCGAAAACTTTAATATTTCGGAAAAAAACACCATTTTCGTTTGCCCCAAAACCAAACCTTGTCCAAAATGAACCAAAAATTTAAAATCGCCTTTTCGGCGACACTACTCTTTTCAGCTTCGCTTCTTTGCGCTCAAGAGGCTGATTCCTTAATTGTAAATCAGCAAGAAGCCAAAAAGGAATTGCCTGCTGATTTCAATAAAGATTCTCTTTCAATCCAGTCAATAGGAAATCTAAAAATCACTTCAGATCAAATTGATGGGCAACCAATTGTAAAAGCGGATAAGGACAATAAGTTCAATCTAAGAGATCTGCAAGAAGCTAGGAATTATGATAGTTTGTGGTTGAAGGAGTTGCATGCCAGTGCACAGTTGTTTAGCGAGATGTTGTTAGAGGTTCAAAACCCGTCAACCGAAGAATTTGACATTGTGGATTTGCCCACAGATACGTTAAAGGCCCGATTGGCACTTATGGATGAAAAAACACCTTTCAATATATCCTATAACCCATCCTTGGAAAGTGTGATCAAATCATTTTTAGTTCGGAAAAAGGATTTGATGCAGCGCATGATTACGGCAAGTCAATTTTATTTTCCGCTTTTTGAACAAGAATTGGACAATAATGATATTCCACTCGAAATAAAATATTTGGCTATTATTGAGTCAGCACTAAACCCAAGAGCTAGGTCAAGAGTAGGCGCAAAAGGACTGTGGCAATTTATGTACAGCACAGGCAAAATGTATGGTCTGGAGGTAAGCAGCTATGTCGATGAGAGACACGACCCGATTTTAGCAACAAAAGCGGCAAGTAAATATTTGGCCAAACTGCATGATATTTTTAATGATTGGGATTTGGCTTTAGCAGCGTATAATTCGGGCCCTGGAAATGTGAACAAAGCAATCAGACGATCCGGAGGATATAAGAATTATTGGAACATTCGAAGAAACCTTCCACGTGAAACAGCAGGATACCTTCCTGCGTTTCTGGCAACAATGTACCTTTTTGAGTATGCTGAAGAACATGGTTTACAGTACAAAAAGGCCGAGCGCCCCTATTTTGAAACCGACACGGTCCATGTAAAAAACGTTATCACTTTTGATCAGATTTCGAAGTTAGTGGATATTAGTGTGGAAGAATTGGAAATGCTGAATCCATCTTACAAATTGAACATTATTCCTAAAATTAAAGGAAAAACATATACGCTCAGATTGCCGATCACCAAAATTGGCAAGTTTGTGAGCAATGAGGAAGAGATATATGCCTTTGCAAAAAAGGAATTGGATTCTTCGGAAAAACCTTTGCCACAATTGGTTGAGACAAAAAACCAAATAAGGTACAAAGTGAGAAGTGGTGATTATCTTGGCAAGATTGCTGAGCGTTATGGGGTTGGGGTGAGCCAAATTAAAAGATGGAACGGCTTAAGAAGCAACAATCTTAGAATTGGCCAACGACTTACAATTTTCCCGAGAAAACCATATATCTCTAAGCAAGCCGTAGCTAAAACGAAGACATCTAAATCAAGTTCTGGAGCTGTGGCTGGTGGGACAAAAGTACATACAGTGCAGGAAGGTGATTCGCTTTGGACCATTTCAAGAAAATATCCCGGGGTTTCTATTGAGAATTTACGAGAATGGAACGGTCTTAGTAGTAATAACCTAAAACCTGGCACAAAACTGAAATTGTGCGATTGTTCTTCGTAAATTTAAAGCAAGATGAAAAAATTTGGAACACTATACATTGCCATTCTAGCCTTGGCAATGTTTTCCTGTGATAATGGGCCTAAAAAACGATTTCTTCCTCCTTCCACTGGCGGGATTAATTCTTTAATGGTTGTGATGGACACCGAATTGTGGAAAGGCGGTGTTGGGGACAAAATTAGGGAGCATTTTGCAGCACCGATACGGGGACTTCCGCAAAGCGAACCCAAATTTACAATTACGCAGATTCCTCCCCAAGTATTTAAGGGAGCCACTGCCTATTCTAGGTCTGTGCTTTTTGTGGAGCAAGATACCTTCTCGCTGGCGCATATAAAAACCAACGTATATGCCAAGCCTCAAAAAATCGCAGTAATTAAGGGAGAGTCCTATAACGACTTTGCCCATAACATCGATTCATTGGCCGGAATGGCCATTGCCGCATATAAAAAGGTTGAAATTGAAGAGGCCCAAAGGCGCTTTACCCGTTCCTTGAATAAGGAAAAAGCCTTTGAAGAAGAGCTTGGAATTAGCTTAAAGGTTCCATCACTTTATAAACTTGGAAAACGTGAAAAGAATTTTGTGTGGATGGATATTCAAATTCCAAAAGGCACAATGAACATTATGGCGTATTCCATGCCTTGGAATAGTTTTACCAACGACTCCACCTTTGTTTCGGATATTGTAAAAATGAGGGATTCTATAGGAAAGAAATATGTCCCGGGACCGTACGAAGGCACCTTTATGATGACGGAAAAAGCATTCTCACCGTATATTTATCCTGCACAGGTTGGAGGGAAAAAGGCAGCCGAAGCCAGAGGAGTATGGGAAATTAACGGATACCCAATGGCAGGTCCATTTTTGACCTACATTATAAACGATAAAGAGCACAATAGGAAGTTAATACTGGAAGGGTTCACTTTTGCCCCTTCTGAAGAAAAACGTGATTATATGTTCGAACTGGAAGCCATTTTAAAAACGGTTGAGTTCAAAGAGGGTTCTTAATCTAAGAACTAAGCAAGACAAAAAAGCCCAGTAAAATCTCCCCAGATGTTCTGGGCTTTTTTGTTCTTTAAATGCTTAAAAGGGATTTTTAGTCAAATGCAAATCCGGTTGCAATTCTGTATACGAATGCGTAAAGCACAATAAAGAACATTACAAAACTGAACCAGGCAAAGATTTTAAAATATCTTTCAATTATAAAGTGTCCCAGGTTTCGGAATCCTTCTAAATAAATTTCTTTTACGAGTAATAGTTTTTTCATAAGTCGAGTTTTTAAGATTTAAAGACATGACAAAGATTGGGTCAATTGGCATGGTTTGAAAAACAACCAGATGAAAGACCAAAAATGAATGATAAAAACCCACTAAAAGTTTAAAAACCCACAAGACAAAACTTTTTATCGACGAAATGCACACTGCCGAAAGCATTATATCGAGTGGTACTATCGATGTAATGCAGTGATTGAGAATTGGGAACATAAAAAAAGCCCCGATTCGGGGCTTTTTTTATGTTTATTTCGTCACATATCAACTATTATGAACTCTGATCGGCGGTTTTCCTGATGTTTTTCCCTCGGGCATCGTTTGCCATTTCCGCAGTCGTTTAGCAATCGTTCTTCGCCATAGCCAATTGCGCTTTGTATTCGCATTGGGTCAATTCCCTTGGATATGATGTAATCTCTTGTAGACTTGGCGCGTTTATCCGAAAGGTATTTATTGTATGCCTTTTTACCTATGGCATCAGTATGGGATTCTATTTTAATTACCATATCTGGATACTCCCGCATTACCTCCACCAATTTATCTAGCTCATTGGCAGCTTGTCTTTTAATGTTATAGCGATCAAAGTCAAAATAGATGGTTTCAGTTTCAATCTTTTTGACGTTTTTCTCCTCAACAATTATTTCTTCGAGTTTCTTTAATGATTGATCAATACTTACGGTGATATTATTCTTGGTGGAAACTTCTATCTCATTTTCGAAATATCCTTTCTTAACCGTTTTCACAATATACTTGGAAGAGGGTTTCAAGTTTTTGAACACATAAGTCCCTTCCGGTGTAGTTTTAGCTTCTGCGACTATTACTTTATCTCGATTGAATAAGGCTACCGTTGCTTCTGCAATGAGATCTCCAGTAACATCATCTTCAACAGTTCCAGAAATTGCATTCAGGTTTTCAATAATCTTAAAGGAATAGATGTCATCATCTCCTTTTCCACCTTTTCTGTTGGAAGCAAAATATCCTTTTTCACCATTTTTATCAATAATATAGGAGAAATCGTCCCTATTACTATTTATTGGGTCGCCCATGTTGACCGCAATGCCAAAAATATCCCCGGCATAATCGGCCTGGTAGATATCCAGACCCCCCATGCCCATATTTCTATCAGAAGAAAAATAAAGTGCATTCTCAGTGATGTAAGGAAACATCTCCTTTTTACTGGTGTTTACGGTTCTTCCTAAATTATGTGGCTGTGAGAAACTCCCATTGTCAAGAATATCAACCGTATAAATATCAGTACCGCCGTAACCCCCGGGCATATCCGATACAAAATACATTTTTTTGCCATCAGGACTTATGGAAGGATGCCCATTGGAATAGTTTTCACTATTGAAAGGGAGTGAAACTGCCTCTGTCCATTCTCCATCCACAAGTTGTGAACGGTATATTTTGAGGTGATTTACCCCATTTTTACCCCGTTTTAGCTTTTTCCCGTAGTTGTTCCGGGTAAAATAAATGGTTTTTTGATCTGGCGAAAAGGCAACAGATGCCTCATGGTATTTTGTGTTTATCTTTTTAGAAAACTTTTTGGAACCACTTAGGTCTTCTCCCTCTTCATCACTTTTGGCGACATATAAATCCAAAAATGGTTGATTGTTCCATCGATAACGCCTTGTAGTTAGAAAAGATGAATCCAAGGCTGATGCATAAACCACTTCGGAATCATTGTGAAACATGGGGGAAAAATCGGAATACTTGGAATTTATAGCCAAGTTTTTGATTTTTATTTGGGCCGGACTTTTAAAAGTGACTGGTCCGTCATCAATATCCTGATAGGGTTCGTTTCTCTTTTGGCGAAACATTTTAGTGAGTTTGGCAGCTCGACGATACCGCCCTGTCCCTTTTAGGGTATGAGTGTATTTAAAAAAGCGATCAGCTGAAATTTCATCGGTGAATAATTCATATAGCTCGTGGTACCACTTGAATGATTTTTCAAGATTTCCACTGTAGTAGTGTGAATCACCGGCTTTAGAAAGAAGTTTGAAGGTATGTTTGGCACTACTTTTTTCTAACACCACATCATAAACCCTTGCTGCCTCGGCAAACCACATCTTGTCATAATATTCGTCTGCTGTCCTGATGAGTTTCTCGGTAACACCCTTTTTCTTCATGAACCTTGCAAGTGCACGGTTGCTTAACCCATCCAACTGCCTTACAAGGGGAGCCTGCATAGGTGTGCTACTATCCTCAAAAGCAACCTCAGTCGAATACAGCTCTGCATCTTCGAACTGCGAAAGAGATAACTCTTGGGATTTTAGCCCAAAAGAACCTAAAAGAATTAGGGTTAGAATGAGGTTTTTCATATTCTTTCCATCACACCAAAAAACGTTGGTGGTTGACAATCTCAACAAACGCCATAAAAAATGGCATAAGTCTCAACTGCTAAAATAGAATATGGGGATACTGTGAATAACTTTTTGTTGTGAAAGGGGAAATTTTCGGCATGTAAGCCTAAAAAATGTGGTTTTTTATCGATGAACCCTTTAAATACGGGACATTGATTGCGTAAGAAAAACCTTTATAAATAAATGGAATTAGGAATCAGACTCCTTGCCACTTTCCAGTTTTTCGTCTTCTTTGGAAGCATCTTTAAATTCTTTGATGCCACTGCCCAAGCCTCTCATAAGCTCAGGAATCTTTTTGCCTCCAAATAGCAAAAGAACCACCAAAACAATAAGGACAATTTGCCAAGGACCCAGCATACCAAGAAAAATAGTTTGAGCAATCATAACATCTAAACCTTTAAATGAGGGATAAAATTACTAAAAAGAACTGTAAGCCCCCTTATCATTAACTAAAATTAGTAATTATTGGCTATACTTAGAGAGGAAAAGTGTATTCAAAGCTTTTTAAAATGCTTAACAACTAAAATAAAAATCAAGGGTTATCTTTGTCCAATATGGCACGGGACAAGAAAAAGAGAAAAGAGATAAAACGCAAGCTGCTGCATAAGTATCGGCTTGTGATATTAAATGAAAGCACTTTTGAGGAAAAGATATCCTTCAAATTGAGCAGATTAAACGTTTTTGTGACCGGAACACTTTTTATCATCGTTCTTATTGGCCTTACTACCTTAATAATTGCATTTACTCCCTTAAGGGAGTATATCCCAGGCTATTCTTCAACAAGATTGAAGAGGCAGGCGACCGAATTGACCTATAAAACGGACTCCTTGGTTACCGTTCTAAACTATACCAATCGGTATTTAGACAATGTAAGGCTTGTTTTACGGGGAGATATAGAGAATAATGAGGTAAATCGCGATTCACTCTTTGAAAAATACAAACTTGACCCTTCAAGCGTTGATCTGACACCCATTCGTCAGGATTTGTTACTAAGAGAAGAGGTTGAATTGGAGGATAAGTACAATTTGTTCGAAAGGGATGTTGAAAATGTTGGGACTTTGTTGTTTTCTCCGGTTAGTGGCACATTATCACAACGATACGACCCGGAAAACAAACATTATGCAGTAGACGTGGTCGCTCCTAAAGATACTCCTGTGAAATCTATTGGTGATGGAACTGTACTTTTTTCTGAATGGACCGCTGAAACGGGATATGTCATCATTATAGAACACCGGGACAACAACTTAACTTCGGTGTATAAACACAACGGTTCATTAAGTAAAGTGCAAGGAGATTTAGTAAAAGCTGGAGAAATTATTGCCTCTATAGGAAATACTGGAGAGCTTACGACAGGGCCACACTTACATTTCGAACTTTGGAGAAAGGGCAAACCAGTGAATCCATTAAATTATATCGACTTCAATTAAATGTCTTTAAAAGCATTTGGGGCAAAGCTTTTTGCCAAATATATTTCTAAGCAAACAATGGAATGGGCTAATAATCCTGTTAGAACCCAGGAAAAAACATTTCAAAAGCTTATTGATTCCGCAAAAGAAACTCAATTTGGAAGAGACCATAACTTCCATTGGATTAATAACCATAGTGATTTTTGCAAAAACGTTCCTATTAGAGATTACGAAGAACTCAAGGGTTATGTTCAACAGATAATCGATGGGAAAAATGATGTTCTTTGGCCAAATAAGCCAATTTATTTTGCAAAAACTTCTGGTACAACTTCTGGGGCAAAGTATATCCCTATTACAAAAGAATCTATCAAGCATCAAATAGATGCCTCTAGAAATGCAATATTATCCTACATTCACGAGACTGGAAATACGGATTTTGTAGATGGAAAGATGATCTTTTTACAAGGTAGCCCAATTCTTGAAGAAAAAAACGGAATCAAATTAGGGAGGCTTTCAGGAATCTCAGCGCATTATATACCGGCTTATTTACAAAAAAACAGACTACCTAGTTGGGAGACTAATTGCATAGAGGACTGGGAAACCAAAGTGGACAAGGTCATTGAGGAAACAGAGGACCAAAATATGACGGTGATTGCTGGCATACCATCTTGGGTTCAAATGTATTTTGAAAAACTCAATTCCAAGACTGAGAAGAAGGTTGGAGACCTCTTTAAGAATTTTCAGCTTTTTATTTATGGAGGAGTTAATTATGAACCTTATCGAGCAAAATTTGAAAATCTAATAGGCCGCAGGGTAGATAGTATTGAGCTTTTCCCTGCAAGTGAAGGCTTTTTCGCGTATCAAGACTCTCAAAAAGAAGAGGGAATGCTTTTATTGTTGAATTCTGGAATTTTCTACGAATTCATTAAAGCTGATGAGTTTTTCTCGGAAAACCCAAAACGGCATACGATAGGAGATGTTGAGCTTGGAGTGGATTATGCGATGATTATCTCAAGCGATGCGGGCTTGTGGGCCTATAACATAGGAGATACCATTCGGTTTGTTTCTTTAAAACCTTATAGAGTGATTGTTTCGGGAAGGATAAAACATTTTATATCTGCTTTTGGAGAGCATGTTATTGCCAAAGAAGTGGAAGAGGCGATAAAAACCGCAATTGAAAACACAGATGCTTTGGTAAATGAATTTACAGTGGCGCCTCAAACTTCCCCACAGAACCGAGAATTACCATATCACGAGTGGTTTATTGAATTTGAAAAGCCCCCAACCGATTTACCGGAATTCTCAAACTTAATTGAAGAGAGTATGAAGAAACAGAATAGTTACTATTTTGATTTGATAGAGGGAAACATATTGCAACCTCTTAAAATTACTAAAATCCATGCGGGAGGATTCCAAGATTATATGAAGACCATTGGTAAATTAGGGGGACAAAATAAGGTTCAAAGACTATCTAATGATAGAAAGGTTGCAGACGGCCTTACACCATTTCAACTTTAGTTAATAAACAACAGTGCTACTTTAGTAGGAATTCATGTATTTTTGCCAGAACTATTTATGGCAACCAAAGTAAAACAGACTACACGAGCACAAGAATCCACTAACGCCATAGAGCGCATGTACATTACGATGAGGCATCTGCTCAATCGTGGATTTTATAAGCCATCAGGGGTTTCAGGAAACGCATTACGAAACGCATTACTATTACTTAGACCTGAAATTTATGGCTCAATTGCAGAGGATAGGGCTGAACTCAATGGACTTATTTATGTTTTGGAAAGACTTCCGCAGGGCATAGAAGAATGTAGGTTTATCAACCTTACTTCAGATGAAGGTTTTTCCAAGTCACACTTAAAGGCAATAGTTCCACCAAAGCGACGAAGGAATTGTTATCGCATCGATGACGAGCAAATGAATATTGAGATAACAAGAGGACGAAGCGACATCTATGATATTCTTACCCACCTTACCTTTTTGTTCATCGAATCAGGAAAAATCAGCAAAAGGGTTTTGGTAGAGGATGGAACCGCTACCATACGTGATTGGGATAAATTAGCCGCTTTTGTCCAAAGTGAGGAAAAGAACGATGCAGAAAGGGAAATTGCGATGATTCATACGGCCAACATCCTTGGGCGAACTTTTGACGAAGTAGTTGAGCTTCACAACAAACTTAAAGAACCACAATACCCAGACCGATTTTTGGATGTGGTGTTTTGGTTGGGAAAATTGGCAATTGAGGAAGAGACAACCGGGAACAAACGTACAATTACCTTTAGTCCTCTGCTCAGAGAAAGATTAGGTCATCATATTCATGGGGAGCGATGGGCAAACTTGATTAAAGAGACCCTTAGAAAGAATAATTTATTGCACAGACCGATTCATATCATAAGCGCTAATATGCACAGTGTTATGAATTCACTTTTTGCTCAAAATGCACTTTCTAAAGAATTCCCAGCTACGAAATCTCTTGACATCTATGAAGCATTAAGTTCTTCAGGAAACAAGGACTTGAGAAAAAAGGTTATGGAAATTGGTTCAAAGAATGGTATGATTTTCATTGATGATACTTCTGGAGCCAATATTGATGTACAAATATTTGATTCCGCCAAATTTGGGAAGGACACCTGTTGCTATTCCCTTCCAGAAGGAATGCCGAATGATGAAAAACCTGTTATTTTCGTAATGGATTATGCCTTTGGGGAGCAGGCCTATGAAACCATAGACGAGCTGCTGAAACCAATTGAAGAAGGCGACCAAAAACAATTTCTGAACGTAGATTCCATATCCATAATGGGCAAAGCAGGTATTTTGGAAGGTGGAAAAGGCGATTTAATGATTCCTTCCGCACATATTTTTGAGGGAACAGCCGATAATTACCCATTTAAAAACGAACTTTGCGATGCAGATTTTGAAGGGTACGGATTAAAAGTCTTGGAAGGAACTATGGTTACCGTTTTGGGAACCTCATTGCAGAACAAAGATATTTTAAAGTTTTTCTATGAATCCACATGGAGTGTTATCGGACTGGAAATGGAAGGGGTTCATTACCAAAAAGCGATACAATCAGCCTCCAAGATTCGTAAAAGCATCAAGAAGGATGTGAAAGTTAGGTACGCCTATTATGCCTCGGATAACCCACTAGAAACTGGAAGTACATTAGCCTCTGGGGGTTTGGGTACAACAGGCGTAAAACCAACATATTTGATAACGGATAGGATTTTAAAACAAATTTTCAACGGATAGATATGGCAGAGCAATCATCAAACCAGAACAATTCAGAGGAGATTGATTTAGGACAATTGTTCCAGGTCATCGGCAGGGGCTTTCAAAAGTTCTTCAATTTTATAGGAAGCATTTTTAAGGGATTGTTTCACCTTTTGATACTATTCCTTGTCTTTATCCAAAAACACTTTATTCTTCTTACTGTTGCCGTGGTTGTTGGAGGAGTTGGAGGATACTTTTTGGATAATTATTTGCCAGAAAAATATGTTTCTAAAATGGTGGTTGAACCGAATTTCAATAGTGTTCAACAACTATATAACAATATTGACTTTTATAATGATTTAGCCAAGGCTGAGGATTCGATAACTTTAGCCTCTTCTTTAGACATCACTACAAATGAAGCGGTAAGCATAAAAAAGATTTTTGTGGACTCCTATTCCGATGAAAATCAGAAAATAAAACTGTTCGATAATTTTATCAGTGAACTGGATACTACAACTATTAAGACCATTGACTTTGAAAACTATCTCAAGAATTTTAATTCTTTGGATGCGAGATTTCATCAAATATCAATAATAAGTACTGATAATAAGGTGGCAAAAAAAACGCAGTCTGCTATTATAAGCTCCATCTCTGTCAATGATTATTTTAAACTACAAAAGAGAATCAATGATGAAAATTTAATGCTCCAAGATTCGATTTACATGCAGCAACTTATAGAAATAGATTCGCTTCAAAGCTTATATAAAAGAGTTTTGGAGAAGGAGGCGGAAAAACCCATGCAAGGAACTAATATAAATTTAGCTGAGAATGGAGAATCTCAAAATAAGGAATTGGCTTTGGTTAAGGAAAGGGAAGTTATCAAGGAAAAGTTGGTGGAACTTAACGAAAATCGGGCCAACAAGTCGGAAATCTTGAATATAATTAGTGATTTTCCAGCGAGGGGAGTAGAAATGAAGGGCTTCTGGAACAGATATCTTTTTGTATTTCCCCTGGTTTTGTTGCTGATCGTCACTGGAGTACTAGTGGTAGTTCAAATAAATAAATATCTCCGAAATTACAAGTACTGACAAACTTGCCTAAAACTTAAAAACAACAAAAACGAACCGTTAAACGTATTTGTTTGTCGACTAGGACAATAACTGTCCATATTTGCTTTTATTTAGTTTGGTAGAGTTACCTTCTGATGACAGAATAATCATAGTTTTACAAAAATTTTAGTAATTGGAAACCAACCTTGAAATCTCAGAACTACTTAAGATTGCAATAGAAGCAGCTATAGATGCTGGCAAAGCCATTTTGGAAGTATATGAAAATACTGATTTCCAAGTATTGGAAAAAGGAGACAAGTCTCCGCTCACTGAGGCCGACCTCTACTCTAATAAAGTAATCAATGAGTATTTACTACCGACCGATATTCCCATAATTTCAGAAGAAAACAAGCAACTTGGATTTGAAGTTCGAAAGCAATGGGCTACCTGTTGGATGGTTGACCCATTGGACGGAACCAAAGAGTTCATCAAAAGAAACGGTGAATTTACGGTTAACATTGCCCTAGTTAAAGAAGGATCCCCAGTTATGGGGGTCATTTATGTTCCTGTAACTAGGGAATTGTATTTTGCAAATATAGAGGGCAATAAAGCATACAAATTTGAATTAGATAAAGACCATAGTGTTCCAGAATTTTCATTGACAATGAGAGACCAAATAATTCCGGGAACAACTACTCCAGGCAAGATTAGGGTAGTTGGCAGCAGATCTCATATGAATGCAGATACCGAGAACTTCATAGCTGACCTTAAAAATCGATATGAAGAAGTGGAAATAGTTTCTAAAGGGAGTTCCCTGAAGTTTTGTTTGGTTGCCGAGGGCAAAGCGGATGTATACCCTAGGTTTGCCCCAACTATGGAATGGGATACCGCAGCAGGTCATGCCATATGTAATGCAGTCGGCCTAAAAGTTATATCCAAGGAGACCAATCTGGAGCTTCAGTATAACAAGGAAAACTTGTTGAACAGTTATTTTCTTATACAAGGCTAATGCGAAAGGTATCCTACAAAAGACACTTGGCCAAAACCATTACTTGGCGACTGGTAGGAACCTTGGACACTATTCTAATTTCATGGTTAATTACCGGAAATCCATTTACGGGATTAAAAATTGGATTGGCGGAGATGATCACCAAAATGGTTTTGTACTATCTTCATGAAAGGATGTGGCTATCCGTGGATGTCGCCAGTAGTCAAAAAAGGCACTTAATAAAAACTGTGACATGGCGGGTTATTGGAACCTTGGACACGATTTTACTTTCTTGGGTTATTTCAGGAAACCCTTTGACCGGACTGAAAATCGGTTTTGCAGAAGTAGTTACAAAGATGGTTTTATACTATTTGCACGAAAGAGCATGGTATCGTATAAACTATGGCCTCGATATTAGAAAAAGAGCTAAAAAATGGAAAAGAACATAATAACACATAACTATAAGATTAATAGAAAGGAAAGAAGAGCTTTGAATAAGCACAATTCTTTTCTAATTTTCTTTACCGGCTTATCTGGTTCGGGAAAATCGACAATTGCTAACGCTTTAGAACAAAAATTATACAACTCTGGCATAAAAACATATGTATTGGATGGTGATAATATCCGAAGAGGGATTAATTTTGACCTGACCTTTAGTCCAGAAGATCGTTCCGAAAACAATAGAAGGATTGGTGAGATTTCCAAATTATTCATTGACGCCGGAATAGTGGTTTTGGCGGCATTCGTTGCTCCCTATAAAAAAGATAGGGAATTCATTAAGAAAACTGTCGAAGGGGAAAATTATGTAGAGGTGTTTGTGAACACCAGTCTTGGAGAATGTGAGAAAAGGGATGTGAAAGGACTGTATAAAAAGGCCAGAGCAGGGAAAATTACAAATATGACTGGGATTTCGGCACCGTACGAAGCTCCCAATGACCCTGACGTTGAAGTATCGGAAAAAAACACTGTTGAAGAAATTATTGAAATCATTTATAAAGCGATTCAGAAAAAATTAGAACTTCAGGAAAATGAGTAAATATTATTTGAACTATTTGGATGAATTGGAGTCCGAGGCCATATATATACTTCGGGAAGTATGGGCGCAATTCCAAAACCCTGTGATTTTGTTTTCAGGAGGTAAAGATTCCATAGTAGTAACGCATTTGGCAAAAAAGGCATTCTTCCCAAGCAAAATCCCCTTTGCATTGATGCATGTGGATACCGGACACAATTTTCCTGAGACGATAAGATTTAGGGATGATCTCATCACTTCCCTTGGAGTTAGGTTAATAGTTGGGTCCGTTCAAGAATCCATTGACACCGGAAGGGTCGCCGAGGAAAAAGGAAAGAACGCTACTAGAAACGCTCTTCAGATTACAACTCTTTTAGATGCCATTGAAGGCAACAAAGTGGATTGTGCTATTGGAGGTGGCCGCAGGGATGAAGAAAAGGCAAGGGCCAAAGAACGCTTCTTTTCGCATCGGGATGATTTTGGTCAATGGGACCCAAAAAACCAAAGGCCAGAATTATGGAACCTTTTCAACGGAAAACATTTTGAGGGAGAACACTTCAGGGCATTTCCCATTAGCAATTGGACAGAAATGGATGTTTGGAACTATATCAAACGGGAAAACATAGAAATCCCATCGCTTTATTTTGCACATGAACGTGAGGTGGTATGGAGAAATAGTTCTTGGATTCCGAATTCCGAATTCCTACAATTGGATGGGAGCGAGAAAATCGAAACCAAGAAAATTCGATTTAGAACACTTGGAGACATCACTATAACTGGCGGAATAGAATCCGATGCCGATACCGTGGAAAAAATTGCCCAAGAAGTAGCGGCCATGCGCCAGACCGAAAGAGGGAACAGAAGTGACGACAAGCGTTCTGAAACAGCTATGGAAGACAGAAAGAAACAAGGATATTTTTAAGCACAAAGATGTTAGACAACAATCAGTTATTGCGTTTTACGACCGCCGGAAGTGTAGATGATGGAAAGAGCACTCTTATCGGGCGCCTCTTATATGATTCCAAATCCATTTTTGAAGATCAATTGGAAGCCATTGAAAACACCAGTAAGCAAAAAGGCCACGAAGGGGTGGACTTGGCACTTTTTACAGATGGCCTAAGGGATGAACGTGAGCAAGGAATTACTATAGATGTAGCATATCGCTACTTTACCACACCCAAAAGGAAGTTTATCATTGCCGATACTCCTGGTCATATCCAATATACCCGAAACATGGTTACCGGTGCCTCCACCGCTAATGCAGCTATCATTTTGGTGGATGCAAGGCACGGTGTAATCGAGCAAACTAAAAGACATGCATTTATTGCTTCATTGCTACAAATCCCACACATTATAGTTTGTGTCAACAAAATGGATTTGGTCGATTTTAAAGAGGAAGCTTATAATAAGGTTATAACTCAGTTTGAGGAGTTTTCCTCTAAATTATTGGTGAAAGATGTTCGCTTTATTCCAATCAGTGCATTGCTAGGAGATAATGTGGTAAACCGCTCTGAGAATATGCATTGGTACCAAGGAGCTCCTATGCTTCATACGTTGGAGACCATGCACATCAGCAGTGACATTAATAAAGTGGATGCAAGGTTCCCGGTTCAAACTGTATTGCGCCCGCAAAGTGAGCAATATCGTGACTATCGTGGGTATGCAGGGCGTGTTGCCAGCGGAGTGTTTCGGAAAGGGGATGAGGTAACCGTTTTACCTTCAGGATTTACGTCAAAAATAAAATCCATTGACGTTAATGAGGAGGAATTGGATGAAGCTTTTGCGCCCATGTCCGTTTCCATCACACTGGAAGATGAGATTGATATAAGTCGTGGAGATATGATTGCACGATCAAACAATAAACCTGAACCTAGACAAGATGTTGAGGCGATGCTCTGTTGGTTGCACAATGACCCTGCCAAACCAAGGGCAAAATATACCATCAGACACACATCCAACGAGCAAAAGGCTATGATCAAAGAAGTAATCTATAAAATTGACATCAATACGTTGAATCGTAAGCCTGAAGATATACAACTGGGAATGAATGATATTTGCAAGGTAAAAATAAGGACTACCAAGCCATTATTGGTTGATGCTTATAGGGAGAACCGAACCACTGGAAGTTTTATATTGGTAGACGAGAGCACTAATGAAACGGTGGCTGCGGGAATGGTGGTTTAGATTTCACTGCAAAGTATTTAGGACAAAAGTCTTACTCAATGAGTGTCGGTTCAAATAAAAAGGAGATACTAATCAAAGGAGCCGGTGTATTTTTGATTCGGATCTTAGGGTATGGCTTGGGGTTTATGTTTATTTGGGTAGTGGCCAATAAATTTGGCCCAAAGATACAAGGAATTTTTTCTATTTCTTTTTTGTTTCTATCGATTGGTACAATGGTTGCCAAACTTGGGGTTGAGACAGCATTGGTCAAATGGGTCGCTAGTATATCGTCCCTCCGATTGAAAAAGAAGGTTTACCTAAAATCGTTACAGGTAGTTTTAATTAGTTCATTAATTGTCTGCGCCGGTATCTACCTGCTTGCCCCATTAATATCCAAAATGTACAGTAAACCGGACATTGAAAGCAGTATAAAAATTGCGGCCCTCGCGATACCATTTTTATCCATTATAGATGTAACGGGAAGCTATTTTAAAGGCCAAAAGAAGATTATAATTTTTGGCCTGTACTTTCATTTTGCAAAGTTTTTGGCCCCTTTGCTGACCATCCTAACGTTCTACATATTATCAACTCAACTTTTGGAAGCTCCTATTTTGTCCTATTTATTGGGACTATCATTGGTAGCGATTGTAATTGTTACCCACGTTTTGTTTGTTCTTAGAAAGTTTGGTAATCAATCCACCGACTTGTATAAAACCGCATACATCATTTCAGAATCATACCCTATGATGATTTCCTCAGCAATAGTTATGATAATGGGCTGGAGCGATATTTTTATTTTAGGGTTCTACGAATCGGAAGAGATGATAGGCATATACAGTACTGCGATTAAGATTGCAACTGCGGTTTCATTTGTATATAATGCCGTTGCGACAATAGCAACTCCTAAAATTGCGGCTTTTTACAAGGACAAAAATCATAAACAACTTAGCGAAACGATTTCATTCTCTTCAAAAATCATCTTTTTGTTTAGCTTTCCCATATTTTTGATATTATTTTGTTTTCCAACTAGTTTTCTTGGATTTTTTGGCGATGAGTATGTTTTAGGGGAAAACGTTCTGCGAATTTTACTAATTGCACAATTTACCAATATCGTTACCGGCCCGGTAGGGCCAATTTTCCAAATGACAGGGAATCAAAAAAAACTTCAACACTATATAACCATTTCTTTGGCAATAAACATTTTGTTTAGTGTGGCATTGGTAAATTTTCTTGGGGTAGTGGGGGTTGCCATTGGGAGCGCACTGGGCATGATGGTTTGGAACATTATGGGAAGTAAATACATAAAGAAAAAACTGAAACTTAAAACGTATTACAATTTTAAATGATTTTGGACAAGGCACAGACTAACTTAATAACAGTAACAGCTTTATTGTTCTTCTGTCTTGTTTCTTTTTATCTGATATCAGTATTTGGGTTTACTGTGGACCACAAGATATTAGTTCAAGGAATGTGTATTGGATTGATTGTTTGCTTCCTAGTAGTCTTTCAGAAAAAATTGTTTAAGCCCTATCTATTTATTCCATTTGTTTCGCTAGCGTATGGTTTTATGGGAGGAATAAACTTCATTAAAAGAGGGTCTCATGTCGATTTCAATAATGAACTCTATTTTATGCTGTTTGTGTTTTTTATAATGCTCACATATACAGTTTTAAGTTTAGCTACCGTGGTAACTAAAAGGAAACTGAATTTCAAAAGTGTTTTTACCGAAAAAGCATCTTATTTTATGCTTGGCACGATTGTTTTGCTCGGGTTGTTGAGTGTTTTGATTGACTGGATGCAGATTGGAGGTGTTCCATTGTTCTCTGGATCAGGTGCTCGAAAGGGAAGCAAGCCATTGTTCAGGTTAATATACATAATAGCTATTTTTTTAGCTTATTATAAAGTGGTTTTAAAACCCACAAGATCCAATAAGATGTTACTGGGTTTGTTTGTCGTATGTGCAATATTGTCCGCATATAGGACGTCAATTGTTTTCATACTTATCATTCTATTTTTTAACGTTGCCAAAACGGATTTTTTTAGAAGGAACTTAAAGAAGATTCTTATTCTATTTGCACTTTTATTTTTTTGTATCAATCTACTAAAATTGCATCGTGATGTAACTGAGTATGGCATTGACCATTACTATGAAATAATGGATAAGGAAGAACTCCCCAGAAAGTATCTTCTACTTTCACCTATAATACATACTATAAGAGAGGGGCCTCAAATATTTCAGCAGATTAGAGAAAACTTAAATGGTGATTATGGAAAGGGAAAGTATTTTTTGGAACATATATCTACCTTTTTACCAGGAAAACAAAGAAACTACGGATATATATACAACAACATAGTCAAGGCCCCAACGGACAATACAAAAACAGGGACGATTATAGCTCCATTTTACATTGATTTTGGAATTATTGGAATTTGTTTTTTGGGAGTTATCCTAGGGTACTTGAACTATACTTTTGACCTAAAGGCAAGATATTCCATATATGCGCATATGCTTTATATGTATATTGTTTCTTTCGAAATTACTTGGATCCATGGAGGGGCACCATTTTCTCCTACTTTTCTTTTGGCCCTTGTCTTTTTTATGTTTTCATGGCCTTTTGTTGGATTGATAAAAAGAGAACTGTGAATCCATGAAGAAAGCGTATGTTCTTACGGTCATAATCATGTTTTTGGGGTGTTTGCCACAAAAAAGGAACAATCTTAAGGTTTTTGTTGACACCAATGAGGCCATCTTCAAAAAGGAACTCGCAGAGAATTTTTCGAAAGACAAGAATAGCAACTTGGTTGATTTTAATAAAACCGGTTTCACAGTTGCCTTTTGGATGCATTCCCGCAACTATTCTGAAAATGGAGTGCTTTTTAGTCTGAATTTATCAAATACGGATGAGTTACGAGAAAGTCTTCTAACGATAATGGTTTCTAAGCAAAGACTTTCTGTACTAGCTAGGAGAAAAGATTTCAGAAAAAAAAATTACTATTTTAAAAATGACTTTTCTAAAAGGTTTTTAGAGTTGCCAACCTTGGACCTTAATGAAAAATACTTTGTATCCTGTACATATTCCAGTATTACAAAAGTACTAACTATCTATACTGATGGAGAAAAGTACCTTGAGGAAAAGATTAATATTGATTTTAAGGGAGATATGACATTGAGGATTGGGTATACGGTAGATAATTTGGTAAACAAGTATTTTTTAAAAGGCGAATTGCGTCAATTTTATATCTTTTCTAAGATTCTTGAAAAGGAAGATATAATTTTACTTATGAATTTGACTTTGATTCAGAACTACCCTTTAAATTAATGAAAGATATTTTTTCCTCTTTCATCGAAGAACATGGCTACAGAAACTTGGCTTTTCTGACCTATGTTTTTTTGCTTTTTTATCCAATGGATGTCACCAGTTCCGTCCTAGCTATATATGTTCTTTTATTTATTTTTGAAAGACCCAAGTCAACCTTGACAAGATATTCTTTTTGGAAAGCATATTCTTTTGGAGCTATCCCTGGTTTGATTGCGCTTTCTGCGTTCATAATATTTGGGTTCGAATACTATGGGCTAAAGGAGGTTGAAAAAAACATTACTTTTTTCTTACTCCCTTTTCTGTGCTTAGTAGATTATGAATCTATACGAAAGCTTAAGACTCAAGTTTTTACAGCCCTATTTTTAGGCATACTATCGCTTGAGGTGGTTTCTCTGTTTATTTTTTTAGTTACAAATGACACGAAAACCTTTTACGAATATCTTTTACTCAATTACAACAGAGAATATTTGTCAGATTACGTAGCATTACACCATGTGTACTTTTCACTTGGAATTGCGATTGGATTGCTGGGAGTAATATATTACCGCTCAAAGATTAAAATAAATCCGATTTTGTTAAATGGATTGATCGTCCTTTCCTTTATTTATAATCTAATGCTATTTGCAAGGGCTCCCTTGTTTATTTTTTTGGTTCTTTTAATTATAGTAATGCTAAAAAATAAACACCTAAAGATGTTTTTGGTGCTTTTGGTTCTATCATCAGCTTTACTGACAATATTCAATAAGGAGTCTTATAATTTTCAAAGACTGCTAATTAATTCTGAAAACTCGGATGTTGCGAATAGAATAAAACTTAACAGGGTTTCCTGGGAGATATTCAAGTCGTCCCCTTTCTTCGGTGTTGGTCCGGATAGGATTAGATATGAACGGTTAGATGGGTATCGAAAAATAGGACATACCTCGGCATATAAATATACGTATAACTCCCACAATCAGTATTTTAATTATTTAAGTGTCAATGGCCTTTTAGGGTTTTCTGTTTTCATATTTATGGTGTTATATAGCCTTTACATTTTGATGAAGAATAGACAATGGCTACTGTTACTTTGCTTTTTGCTCTTTTACCTTTCCTGCCTTTCAGAATCATATTTATCAAGGAACAAGGGAATTGTTATATTTAGCCTTTTAACGGTATTATTTTTGACAAATAACATTTCGGTATTCCAAAAAAATGGAGAAAGAAACAAAAAAAATCTTGCTGATAAATAATGCCTATCCTACGAAAAATTATCCCAAACGAGGAAATTACATAAAGGCAATTGAAGACTGCCTGCTGGAAGCGGGTTTGATTGTGGATAGATTGGTTCTTAATTCAGATTATAACAGCAAATTGCAAAAAGCATACGCATATTTTAACTTTTATCTGAGGATTTTGGTTTTCAAAAAGTATGGCCAATATGATTATGTTTACATTCATCATTTTGCCACTTACTTTATTCCTTTGACCATCCATTTAAGAAGAATAAAAAGAGTGGTCATCAATTTCCATGGAGGGGATATCATACCCACAAGTTTTATGGCCAAGGCTGCCAACATAATGTCATATAAACTCATGTTGCCCAGTTATACCTATATTGCTCCTTCCGAATATTTTAAGACCAAAGTAAAGGAAACTATATCCAAACTTAGAAATTCCACCTTCATAGTTTCTCCAAGCGGAGGGGTGGATACCAAGCTTTTTTGTCCACAATCTGATTACAAAACCTCTAATAAAAAGACTTCAGTGGGTTTTGCATCGGGCATTGATTATAACAAAGGTGTAGAGGACCTGATTTATGTTCTAAAAAAATACCGTTCTAATAACATCGAATTTCACATTATTAATTTTGGAAAGCATCAGGAAAAATATCTTGATCAAATAAAATCTTTTCATAATGTGGTGATGCACGGAACTTATAAAAAAACGGAAATGCCCAAATTTTACGCAAAAATTGACGTCCTTTTTTTTCCTACAAAAAGCGAAAGTCTTGGTTTGGTAGGTTTAGAAGCTATGAGTTGTGGAGTTCCGGTTATAGGACCAGATGATTTCGCACTTAAAAAATTTATCGTGCCAGGTATTTCTGGAGAAAAGTACAATTCATCTATAAAACATGCTTATACCGAGGCAATGGAAAATTTCCTTACAAAAAAAGGGAGTTACGAGCCTACATCAATAATAAAAAGAAGCTATTCCAAGGAATACGTAGTAACTCAATTTAAGTCCATTTTTTCTTGAACCCCATGATAGCAAAACTAAGATGGTATTACAATAGACTAAAACTTATGGACTTTGAGGAGGTCATTTTTTATAGGCTTCCACAGGCCCTTCAGTCAAAGATTTTCGGACGAGTGCAAGCAAGGCAAACACCTAAACCATTAAAAGCCGATAGCAATTTTGAAATAATCAGATATAGTGTCGACAGCCTGGAAAAATTATTTGAGGTGTCACCAATTTCAACTCGTTATAATTTCTTTAATGTTGAAGTTGATATTCTAAAAATAAAAGATTGGCGAAAGGATTTTCACAACGAAATATCTTCTCCAATTAAATATTATGGTTCGCTAAATAGACAGGATTTTAAGAAAAATGGTGATGTCAAAATTGTTTCAGAACTTTCCAGGTTACATTTTTTGCCTTTTCTGTCACTTAAGTATCTGGAGAGTAAAGAAGATGAGTATTTAAATGGCATACAAGCGACCCTGACCACCTGGAACGCCCAAAACCCATATCTCAAATCTATTAACTGGACGTCAGGCATCGAAGTGGCCATTAGGAGCGTAAACCTGATATATTCTCACATGGCTCTTAAGCAAGCCGATAAATTTCCCGACAAACTGGAAAAGGAATTACTTTCGCTGCTCTCGTTTAATTATCAATTTTTAAAAAATCATTTATCGCTTTACTCTTCGGCCAACAATCATTTAACAGCCGAACTGATGGGTCTTGTGGCAATAAGCACGTATTGCGTGTTCGGTCAAAAAGAGCGAAATAAATGGAAAACCTTATTGTTTAGGGAAGTTATGTCCCAAGTCAACAAGGATGGGGTGCATATGGAACTGAGCACCAGATATCATGCCGAAGTAACAGATCAATTGTTGATTGCATTGCACTTTTTGAGTGGAATAGGCATCCAGATTCCGGCAGAGATTGAAAATAGACATAAAAAAATGTTCGAGTTCATAGAGCATGTGACCTACCATGATATTGAGACTGTTTTTGGAGATAGTGACGAAGGGTATGTTATAGAACCCTATTTTGTAAATAATTTTTCTTTATACAAGTCACAACTGGCATCATCCAACCATCTTTATGAAAGTTCCTATAACTCTTCCAACACAATTGATTTTAGAAATTACCTAATTTTTGGGGAAAGCTTTCACGTTTCTGAAAAGAAGAGCGCCCTAGTCGACACCTTTTTTAAATCTTCTGGTTACTGTTTTATGTATGACCATATGCATGGAATAAAACTAAGTTTTGATGTTGGAGAGATGGGAGACAACGTTTCTTCCGCGCATGGGCATTCAGATATGTTACATTTCACCTTACAACAACATGGATTGGCATTTATTATAGATCCAGGAACTTATCAATATCATTCAAGAGAGTCTTTCTGGCGCGATTATTTTAGGGGAATTACGGCGCACAATACCATAAGCATCAATGGCCAGCATCATGCGGTGATGAACAATAGAATGAGTTGGATCGCCAAACCTAAGGCCCCAGAAGCCACAGTTTCTTTTTCAAGCAAAAAATCAACTTGTTCCGGAAAGCATACTGCTTTTTTAAATCAGGGAGTCATTCACCAAAGAGTTGTTACTCTTAATAGGAAAGAAGGCCAGGTGGTTATTTTGGATTCCCTTGAGAAGGAAAATGACGAAGAAGTCATAGCGAGTATTTTTTTTCATGTTCACCCAGATGCTCAAATGGGACACGACGGAAATAGTATTAAAATAAAACATCTTGATGCCGAATTAGAACTTAAAAACAATGAATTTTGCAATGCAAAAATATTCGATGGCGATGACCAAGTTCCAATGGGGTGGTTTTCCCCGAAATACAACCTAAAACAAAAAACAAAGACTATTTGCATAAATCTAGAAGTTGTTAAAAGCATAGAATTGGAAACATACATTAGTTATTGTTAGTAGATTATTGAAAATGGCAGAACATGGGGTTGAATTATAAAAACCAATAGGGCAATAAAGAAATTTAGGATGAACATAATATATCTTCTAGGAGCTGGCAGAAGCGGGACAACACTATTGGCCACTGTTTTAAATGCCAATAAAAATATTGTCACAGTTGGAGAAATGCATCAATTTGGAGATTATCTTGTAGAAGACAAAAAATGTTCATGTGGAGAACATTTGGAGAAATGTTCCTTTTGGGGAAGCATCATGCGAGAGCTGGAAAATGTGCAGCAGGAACTAAGGAGTTTGAATACAAGGATAAATAAAAAAGAAAACCACAGGAACATCCCTTATTTATTATTCAAAAAAAAGCCAGATTCTGAATATCTATCGGTTCAGGAAAAGATTTTTGAAAAAACACATAAACAATGCACTGAAACATACCTTTTGGATTCATCCAAATACGTTGCCAGATATCTTTTGCTCTCAAGAAGTTCTAAATTGAAAGTAAAGGGGCTATACGTGACTAGAGATGTGAGGGGAGTAGTGAACTCATTCTCTAAAAATGTACAGACTACCAAAAAGCCCGTTGCCACAATTTTATATTACCTTTTGATAAACTTTTTTGCTCAGATTGTAGCATGGTCCGATAAAAGGGTTCTCAAAGTAAGATATGAGGATTTTGTCGAGGACCCTTTAAGTCAGTTATCAAGGATTCAACTGCATATTTTCGGAGAAGAGGATAAACAATTAACTTTGTCAGAAGAAATAAAAATGCCTCATATTATTGGTGGGAATCGGATGAAGCATAACAAAAAAATAAACATTTATCCAGATTATAAATGGAAAAAATCCCTTAACAGAAAAAAACAAGTTTTATATTACCTTGTTACACTGCCTTTTATGGTCATTAACCGATACAAGATTTGAACCTTTTACTAAAACACACACATTGGATTCTTTATTTGGTGGTTTTTACACTTCCAATGTACACCAAGGTCAATAATGGTTTTTTGGTGTTGTACATAGGGCTTCGTCTTGTAGAAATTTTATCGAACCCTACCAAGTCAAACATCAAAAAGATTTTGCTCAGGGGAATACCGGTTTTTGCGTTTTTTGTTTTGGCCATGCTTGCAGCCTTTCGATCATGGGATTGGGAAAACATCTATTATTTAGAAACTCATTTATCTCTGTTATTTGTCCCCATTGTACTAATTTCTGAAAGTGGTCTTGATACCGAAAAAAGAAGAAAAATGTTTCTGGCATTGGTATTCGGGTGTTTGGTCACCTTAGCCATATGTTACATTAACCTCATTTTGGGAATATTAAGCAAAGAAGAGTCTTGGGGAAATTGGTTTGCATGGGATAATATAGGGCATGGTTTCACAGCTGTTGCAGATACACATCCCACTTATCTTGGCCTTTTTATAGCCACTTCGATTTTGTTTTTAATTCAAGACGAGTCTTTTTCAAAGCTGTGGAAATATTTTTTCTTAATTGTTTTTGTGTTCGGATTATTTCAGTTGGCCAGTGATATGGTAGTGCTGTTATTGTTTATGTTTTTTGTGTACTTGGCAATTAGCAAAGTATCTACGTATAGACAGCAACTTATGGTGTTAGTTTCCGGAATCGGTGTTTGTGCGCTGGTTTTCTGGACCATGGGAGATAAATATATGAACAATAGAATGTTCTCCGTGGATAGTATTTTGGATGAGAAAAGAATTGAAAGATGGGAGGTTTCCTATGAGATTTTTAAGGAGAACCCCTTTTTTGGTGTAGGATTTGCAGAAATTGATTCCATAAGAAGGCAAAAGTATATGGATGGGGATTACTCTTTGGCAGAGGCAAATGACTTGAATGCCCACAATCAGTTTTTAGAATATTTAAGTATAAACGGAGCTATCGGGGGCTTCACGTATATTATGTCACTAGGACTCTTGTTTCTGCTTAGCGTCTATAGAAAAGACTATCTATTTACGTTTATTTTCTTCGTCTTTATTCTTGCAAATATTACTGAATCTACTCTGGTTAGGATAAAGGGAGTGGAATACTTTGCCCTATTTTCCTCTTTATTTTTAAGTTGGACGAACAGGACGAAAAAATAAGCGATGAACATATATATTACCTTGGATTATGAACTTTTTTTCGGCTCTAAGAGTGGAACCGTTGAAAAATGTATCATTCAACCTACGCAAGAATTACTTAAGATTACAGAACCCTATAATATTAAGTTTACCTGCTTCGTAGATTCGGGCTTTCTACTTGCCTTAGAGAAGAATAAAGCAGAATTTCCTCAACTTCAATCCGATTATAAAAACATATGTGATCAAATTAAATATTTGGCCAGTGAAGGTCATGGAATTGAATTGCATGTTCATCCACATTGGGAAGATTCCTATTATGACGGAAGCAGATGGATTTTTAACACGGATAGATATAGACTTTCTTGTTTTTCTGAGAATAGGATTGTTGACATTATTACCCGCTATACTGAAGTTTTAGAACGAATTTGCGGAATTCGACCACAAGCATATAGGGCAGGCGGATGGAGCGCACAACCCTTCGAACCTATTGGTAAAGGGTTGCGAAAGAACCGTATCATGGTGGACAGCACCGTATACCCGGGAGGAAAATATAAATCCAAAAACCAGGTTTTTGATTTCTCACAAGTGGAGCAATACAAGACAAAGTATAGATTTTCACATGACCTTGTCCAAGAAGATGAAAATGGGGAATTTACGGAAATTCCAATAAGTTCATACAAAGTTCCTCCTTGGTTTTTTTGGAAATTTATTTTTGTAAAAATTTTCAAACAAGCAAAGCATATTCCCTATGGAGATGGGAATGCTCTTTCAATGGACAAGCGGAATGTATTAAAACTACTTCTTAATTTTTCTCATAGTGTGGTATCCATAGATGGTTATAAAGCATCCTTACTAAAGAATGCATTTCCAAAGTATCGCTCCAAAACGGCAAACAAGGGAAATCTTGTTCTAATTGGACACCCAAAGGCATTTACTCAATATTCGTTAAAGAAACTTTCCGGTTTTATAGAACAAACTCATTTGGATCATTCATACAAAACCTATCAATGAATCGCATAAATATTCTAAATACCGCAATTGATAATTTTTCAATGGAAGAGACACTTGAGAAAGTAGTCAAGGCAATCGAACGCAAAGAACACCTTCATCATGTCGTGGTCAATGCTGGGAAAATGGTTTCCATGCAAAAAGATTTACAACTTAGGGAAAGTGTGAACAATAGCCACATTATAAACGCTGATGGCCAGGCTGTAGTTTGGGCCTCCCGCTTCTTAGGGAAGCCGCTAAAGGAGCGCGTAGCGGGAATAGATTTAATGGAGAATTTAGTGGATTCTGCTGGCAAACATCATCATAAAATATTTTTCTTTGGCGCTAAGGAGAATATAGTGAAGAACGTTGTGAAGTTATACTCGGAAAAGTATGGGGCGGATATAGTTGCCGGATACAGAAATGGGTACTTTAAAAAAGAAGATGAAAAGAAAATTGCAAAGCAAATAGCGGATAGTGGAGCTCAAATATTGTTTGTTGCCATGAGTTCTCCCAAAAAGGAGAATTTTTTATTTGATAATAGGGCGGTCCTGGCAAAAGTCAATTTTATTATGGGAGTAGGTGGCAGTTTTGATGTAGTTGCCGGAAAAGTTAAACGAGCACCTTTATTCATGCAAAAAGTGGGATTAGAATGGTTTTACAGATTTATTCAAGAACCAAAACGTATGTGGAAAAGATATTTGATAGGTAATACTAAGTTTATTATTATGGTGTTCCGCGAGCGCTTTAAATTTTAATACTTTTAACCACCAAGTGCCAATATTTAAAAGCCTATATGTTTTTTGGGTTCACAAAGTATTCAGATTTAATAAGACCAATGTCCTTGATAATGGATTTATTGGTAATCAATCTTTTCGCGTATTTTTTGCCCATCAATCTTGAGGAACCTGTTTTATTTCATATTTACATAACAGGTGGATGGGTTATTTTTTCACTTAGAAATGGGTTCTATAGAATTCATCGATATACGAAAGTGCCAATTATTTTCAGGAAAATTTTCACCCAATTTTTTTACTTTTTTTTGATATTATTTGCTTTTATTGGGTTTTTTAAACAGCCTTTAATGAGCCGCTATGCATTGGCTCAATATTTTGCTTTAGTGATGTTGACGGTGGGGATAGCTAAACTTGTCACCTACATTTTCTTGATGCAGTACAGAGGCAATCTGAAGGGCAACTTGAGAAACGTTGTGGTAATCGGTAAAAACAAGAAGACCGACCAATTAATTTCCGTTTTCAAAGAACGAACAGAATTCGGATATAACTTTCTAAAGCAATTTTCACCTTCAACCTTGGAGTTTGATATGATAGAGACGCTTAATTTCATAAAACAAAATAAAGTTGATGAGATTTATTGCTCTATTTCCGAATTAAAAAATGAAGAACTTACTGCCTTCATAAACTTTGCGGATAATAACTTAAAAACATTAAAGTTTATTCCCGATAACAAGAACATTTTTGCCAAAAAACTAAAATTTGAATATTACGATTATATCCCTGTGTTATCATTAAGGGACATTCCTTTGCACAATCCCATAAATGCCTTTTTAAAACGGAGTTTCGATGTAATTTTTTCATTGATTATCATTTTTGGACTATTGTCTTGGCTTATTCCTTTACTTGCTATCATTATAACTGTTGAGTCAAAGGGGCCGGTATTCTTTAGACAAAGTAGAAATGGAATTGATAATCGAGAGTTTTATTGTTATAAGTTCAGATCTATGGCACCAAACAAGGATGCCGATAATCATTCAGCGACCAAAAATGATATGAGAATTACCAAAGTGGGTAAGTTTATTCGAAAAACAAGCATCGATGAGCTTCCACAATTTTATAATGTTTTGTTTGGTACAATGTCGGTTGTTGGTCCAAGACCCCATATGGTAAAACATACCAATGAATATGCTACAAGTGTCGATAAATATATGGTACGTCATTTTGTTAAACCAGGAATTACAGGATTGGCGCAAGTTAGAGGTTATCGTGGGGAAATTGAGCAGGAGATGGATATCTTAAACAGAACAAAATTTGATATCTTTTATATAGAAAACTGGTCAATGTTCTTAGATTTGAAAATCATGGTACAAACAGTATTGAATGCTATTAAGGGCGAAGCAAAGGCCTATTGATTATGAAAAGAACCCTAATTACAGGCGCAGCAGGCTTTTTAGGCTCACACCTTTGTGATCGATTTATCGCGGAAGGCCATCATGTAATAGCCATGGACAACCTCATTACTGGCGATCTTAAAAACATTGAACACCTCTTTCCGTTGGAGCGATTCGAATTTCACCATCATGACGTATCTACTTTTGTGCATTTGGGAGGTGATTTGGATTATATTTTGCACTTTGCTTCTCCGGCTAGTCCGATTGACTATCTAAAAATCCCTATTGAAACCTTAAAAGTAGGTTCATTGGGCACACTGAATTTGTTAGGGTTGGCTAAGGATAAAAATGCACGAATTCTAGTGGCTTCCACTTCAGAAGTATATGGTGACCCATTGGTTCACCCTCAAAATGAAGATTACTACGGAAACGTGAGCCCAATTGGTCCAAGGGGGGTTTACGACGAAGCCAAACGTTTTATGGAATCCATCACCATGGCCTATCATAGGCATCATGGCTTAGATACGCGTATAGTTCGAATTTTTAACACATACGGTTCGCGAATGCGTTTAAATGATGGCCGTGTGGTACCTGCCTTTATGGGCCAAGCTCTCCGCGGGGAGGATTTGACGGTTTTTGGTGATGGGTCCCAAACCCGTTCCTTTACGTATATCGATGATCAGATAGAAGGGATCTATCGTCTTTTGATGAGTGACTATGCGGAACCCATCAATATTGGAAATCCAGATGAAACTACGATTCTGGAGTTCGCACAAGAAATCATAAAACTTACAGGAACTGACCAGAAAATAGTCTTTAAATCCTTGCCAGCAGATGATCCGCTGCAACGTCAGCCTGATATTTCAAGAGCAAAAGAGATTTTGAGTTGGGAGCCCAAAGTGCATCGTTCAGAGGGCTTGAAAAAGGTGTATGAATACTTCAAATCTTTGTCTCCAGAAGAACTACGCCAAAAAGAACATCGCGATTTTTCACATTTAAATGGGAAATAAGTACGCATATCTAGCGTCTGCTATTTGAATTGAATTATTTTTGCCAAAATTTTAATCGATGAACATTCTTATCCTTGGTTCAGGAGGTCGCGAGCATGCGATAACCCATAAAATTTTACAAAGCCCGAAAGTTCAAAAATTGTTTGTTGCCCCAGGCAATGCTGGAACGGCAACAATCGCCTCTAACGTTGAGGTGGGGGTAAACGATTTTGAAGGAATTAAGAACGTCACTTTAAAAGAGAATATCGATTTAGTGGTTGTTGGTCCTGAAGACCCACTGGTAAATGGCATTCATGATTTTTTCTTGAACGATTCGCAACTTAAGAACGTTTCTGTAATTGGTCCTCAAAAAGTGGCCGCTGAATTGGAAGGAAGTAAAGAGTTTGCAAAAGAATTTATGATGCGTCATAGCATTCCAACGGCAGCTTATCAAAGTTTTACATCAGAAAATCTCGAAGAAGGATATACGTTTTTGGAAACACTTAGTCCGCCCTATGTACTTAAGGCGGATGGACTGGCAGCTGGAAAAGGCGTTCTTATTCTCAAAGATTTGGATGAAGCCAAAGATGAATTAAAAGCGATGTTGTTGGATTCCAAATTTGGAGAAGCCAGCGCAACGGTCGTTATAGAGGAGTTCTTGGATGGAATTGAATTGAGCTGTTTTGTACTTACAGATGGGACCAACTACAAAGTTTTACCAACCGCAAAAGACTACAAGCGTATAGGAGAAGGAGATACTGGCTTGAACACTGGAGGCATGGGCGCGATTTCCCCGGTTCCTTTTGCCGATAGTGCTTTTATGCATAAGATAGAGCAACAAATTGTAAAACCTACGGTAGAGGGCCTTAAAAAAGACAATTTACCCTATGTGGGCTTCATTTTTATAGGGCTTATCAAAGTTGGTGAAGAACCCAAGGTTATTGAATATAATGTTCGCATGGGAGATCCTGAGACTGAGGTAGTGATGCCACGGCTTAAGTCAGATTTGGTGGAAATTCTTGATGCAATGTCAAAAGGGACTTTGGATGAAATCAATCTGGAAATTGACGAAAGAACAGCAACCACAGTAATGGCTGTTTCTGGAGGCTACCCCGAAGCTTATGAAAAGGGAAAGGAAATACAAGGGATAGGAACTATTGAAGATTCCTTGGTTTTTCATGCTGGAACAAAAGAGAGCAACGGAAAAGTGCTGACCAACGGTGGTCGTGTAATTGCCGTTACATCCTTCGGAAATAATTTCAAGGAAGCATTGCAGAAATCCTATCAAAATATAGAAAAGCTACATTTTGAAGGAATGTACTATCGAAAAGATCTTGGATTTGACCTATAGGTAAGAATGGGAGGTAATGCTTTTGTCTTCCTCACCATTATCATTAAAAATCTTAAGTTCTTTCATCCAATAAATCATGGAAATAAAACCGATGACGGCGAAAATCCAATTCACTGAATTGGAACCCCACCAGTTTTCCATAAATCGAAAGAAATCATAAGGCGCAAAAAGACCATTCACAAATAAGTCTTCAATACCGTAAAAAAACTTGCTCATCTTAGCTATATTTACTTTGCAAAAGTAGTAAAACCTAACATGATTTCAAGCTTTTTCGGGAAAACAAAACCGATAAATTATATCGTTTTATCGGTTTTCCTCCTCCTCTTTTACTCGATTCACTTACTATTCGGTACGGATATTGGGATTACCCTTGATACATTTCCTGAGGAACTGATTGTACTTGCCGTACTTTTGCTTTCATTATATATTATCAGTAGAATAGTTAAGGTCGAGAAAGTTACAGGCTTGAGCTCTTTCGCTATTCTATTTTTTACGCTGCTATTGGTAGCTTTTTCAGATACTATTGGGGATAAAAATGCCATTTTTGCCAACTTTTTTTTGCTTCTTGCGATTTGGAGATTGCTTGCGATCAAATCTATGAGAAGCGTAAAACATAAGATTTTTGACGCTACCTTTTTGATATGTGTCGCCAGTTTTTTTTACGACTGGACATTGATTTTTTTGATTCTTGTGTTTGTGGCAATCAACGTATATGATAAAAAACCTGCTAAAAATTGGATGGTTCCTTTGGTTGCGATTGCTACAGTTTTGATTTTGTCCTTTACTGTTTTAAAATTGAATGATTCCCTTGGGTTTTTTGAGGAACATTATCGTTTTAGATTGGATTTTTTGTTCATTGATTTTTTTGGACATAAGGGCATTATAAAACTACTGGTCTATACTTCGCTAATGTTAGTGGTTATGTTTCTAGTTTTTGTCAAAGTCCGAAAAAAGGGTGGTGGAAAACTAGTTTTACTTCGTATTGTTTTCTTGACTTTTGTTTTGGGCGCGGTCATAAGCTTTTTCAGATTCGATGGAGCATCTCCAGTCTTAATTACCTTTTTTCCAGTTGCTGTGTTTATGACAAACTATCTGGAAACCGTTAAAAAGATAAAGCTTAAGGAATTGGTCGTCGTTATCTGTGTGCTGTTGCCCATTTTACTTTTTGTTTTAGACCTTAACCTGTAAAAGGATAAAGCAATATCTTTGCCACAAATTTGTGAGCATGTTCAGTTCGTTTGCCTTTACTATTTTTCAACAAAGCATAGACACTTATCATATCAAGGATGATGTTTATCAGGAGTTTGTAAATCCTTATCCGAAGGATAAAGTGGAGCATTTGCTATACAGAAAGAATTGGATAGATACCGTACAGTGGCATTATGAAGATATTATCAGAGACCCTGGGATTGACCCGACTTCAGCCCTTGATTTAAAGCGAAAAATTGATGCTAGCAACCAAGACAGAACGGACCTTGTTGAATATATTGACAGTTATTTTCTCGATAAATATATAAGGGTTGAGGTGAAGTCAGATGCCACAATCAATACTGAGAGTCCGGCATGGGCAATTGATAGACTTTCCATTTTGGCTTTGAAAATTTACCATATGCAAGAAGAGGTAGATCGAACCGATGCATCAGCAGAGCACATAGATAAGTGCAGCAAAAAGTTGACAGTACTTTTAGAACAAAAGAAAGACCTTTCTTCAGCCATTGACCAATTGCTTGAGGATATCGAAACAGGAAAGAAGTACATGAAAGTTTATAAACAGATGAAAATGTACAACGATGATGAGCTAAATCCGGTACTTCGTGGGCAAAAAGGGTAAGCAGACCCATATTTTGATCATTCGCCTGTCTGCTATGGGCGATGTCGCCATGACGGTGCCAGTGCTAAGTGCATTACTAAATCAGTATCCACAGATAGAAGTTACCGTTCTTACCAAAAAATTGTTTCTACCTATTTTTTCCGGACTGGAAAATGTTAATGTATTTGAGGCTGATGTCAAAAAGCGTCACAAAGGGTTGGTTGGACTTTGGCGCTTGTACCAAGAACTGAAAAGTCTTCAAATTGACGCTGTTGCCGACCTGCACAACGTTCTAAGGAGCAGAATTCTTCAAAAATATTTCGGTCTTGGCAAAACCCCGTTTGCTCAGGTGGATAAGGGAAGGGCGGAAAAGAAGGCACTTACCAGAAATAAGAACAAAATTTTCAAACAACTAAAAAGCACCCATCAACGCTATGCGGATGTATTCACGGAACTGGGTTTTCCTGTTGATTTGAAAAGAACAAAGCTTTTAGAGCGAATTCAACTTTCCGAGAATGTATTGGAACTTGTACGTCAAGATGCCAATAAATGGGTGGGGATAGCGCCTTTTGCCGCGCACGAAGGCAAAATGTATCCACTATATCTGATGAAAGAGGTTATTCAAAAACTAAATAATACCAATAAGTATAAAATATTGCTTTTTGGAGGCGGGGCCCATGAGGTTAAGCAGTTGGAGGCGATTGCCAAGGAAGGGGAGCATGTTTTGAATATGGCCGGAAGACTCAATTTAAAAGAAGAACTGTCTTTAATTTCAAACCTCGATGTAATGCTATCTATGGATAGTGGTAATTCCCATTTGGCGGCCAATTATGGCATTCCTGTTATCACAATTTGGGGCGTTACCCACCCCTTTGCAGGGTTTTATCCTTTTGGTCAGTCAAAAGAACATGCTTTACTGGCCAATCGGGAACGATATCCTTTAATTCCAACTTCGGTATATGGCAATAAATTACCCGCAGGGTATGAAACTGCAATGGAAACCATTACGCCTCAACAGGTAATAGATAAGATTATCACCCTGTTGGAAGGTTAAGCTACCGTTTGTCTCTCCGATATAGAATTAAAATAGTGCCTCATTTGTTGTATAAAGCGGTACTTAAGTTGTTGACCATTAGTTTCGGATAGTAAAGAACGGATGCCCAAATAGGAGGCAATAATGTAGGTTGCAACCCCCTCGCAGTCGATATGGCGAGCTATATACCCATCAATTTTGCCGTTTTTCAATACAGAGACCAAGTTTACCTCCCACACTTTTAGAATGTCTTTTAAGTACGAACTAATTTCAGAATTGCGTTTGTTGAATTCCGTGATAAAGTCATTCAGCATGAATCCATAGGCCATTTCATTGCTTTTACAGGGCTCCATGGCATTTTCCAAACTGTCTAGAATGGCATGTAATGGATTTTCATTAACATTAAGTGGTTCCACCAATAGGGCGTATACCTTTTGAACAATCAAATTTTGAACTATACTGATGAAGTAATCCTCCTTGGATTTAAAATGATAATAAAAGGCTCCTTTGGAAAGGTCTAATTCTGTTAAGATATCATCCAAGCTGGTATTGTAGTAGCCTTTTGAGTGAAAAATTTCAAGGCCCATGGCATGCAATCGGTGCATGGTTTCGCGTCGTTTTAGGTTTCGTTCCATAAGATTGGGTTTTGGGTTCAATTAGACCGTTAAGTCTGTTACAAAGTTTCTGCAGATTGGACCCAACCTCAAGAATCAAGGTTGTATTTGTAAGAAAAATCGGTGAAATGTCAAAATTGAACCTAAAACAAGTTCTCCTAAAAAAACTAACCGACCAGCCAGTCGGTTTAAGCGTTTCTTTTTAGGGATAAAGAACATCTACCAGGTAGACGAAACAATCAATTTAGATCTGAATCTTCAATGAAATTTCCGAACTTCAACCTGCCAGTCTGGTCAGGCGGATATCTTTTGATAAGGACAATTGAAACTGTACTTGGCTTAATCGTTGGCTGTTATTAAGATAATAAAATGATAAAGATGAACGATAATCACGGAATAGTTTTAATTCATGGGGCGGGATTAGGAAATTATGTTTGGAGCGAAACAAATAAACATTTAGATAGTCCAACCCTTCTAATAGAGTTTCCAAACCGAGAGATGGGGGGTAAAGTAAATGAAAAACTTTTATTTCAGGATTATCTTAACTCAGCTATTGAACAAATTGAGAACTGGGGAGTAAGTCAATTCACAATTGTAGCTCATTCAATTGGAGGTTCTATAGGTCTAAAACTAAACGACTATTTCAAAGAAAGAGTAAATGGATTTGTTGGAATAAGCGCGATAATTCCCAAGGATGGAAAATCGTTTGCTGACGTTTTCCCAATTCCACAAAGACTAGTTTTACCCCTATTACTGAAATTTTTTGGAACCAGGCCTCCTGAAAAATCGATTAAAGATGAATTGTGCAACGATTTAGAAAATTCCCAATCAGAAGAAATAGTTAGAAGGTTTTCCCCAGAGTCATCAAAATTGTATACAACTAAAATCAACTACGAGGCCTTGCCAAAAATGAGTATGTTCATAAAGCTTTTAAACGACAAATCGATTTCTCAAGAAATTCAAAATGAGATGATTGGAAATCTAAATTGTCAAGAAGTAGTAAAACTAAATTGCGGACATTTACCAATGAAAAGTAAACCAAAAGAGTTAGCAGAAATCATAAATAACTATATCAAAAAAATACAAGAACGATAAAGAACAAAAGTCATTGAAAATCTCGGAAGAATCAATGCTTTTTTATGCGATTGTTCGGGAAATACCAATAATGATGGCACTCCGTTCCCGAACTTCACTTATCGGATACTAAGAATCATTCAAATGATTCTTAGTTTGAACGCCCCTGTGGTACTAAAGAAAAAGAAATGAAAAAAAGCAAGAATTTGGCAAGTCGTATTCAAGAAGTCCTCTTGAACGGAAAATGGATAGCAAACACCAACCTACAAGACCAATTGAGAAAAACTACTTGGAAACAGGCCAATTATAAAATTGGAGATCATAATTCCATAGCCGAACTAACATACCATATTAATTACTATGTAGCAGGAATCCTAAACGTGTTGAATGGTGGCGATCTGGAAATTAGGGATAAATACAGTTTCGAAATGGAGAAGATTGAATCAGAAAATGACTGGCAAAACTTAATACAATCATTTATTTCCAACGCTCATTCAATAATTGAGAAAATTTCAAATAGTTCAGAAAATCAATGGAGTGAACTATTCGTAAAGGAAGAGTATGGTACTTACCAACGAAATATAGAAGGCCTAATAGAGCATAGCTACTATCATTTAGGACAAATTTCGCTACTGTTTAAACTAATAAATAAAGCGACCATTAACACATGATATCAGAGGAGGACAAATACCTTTTTAATGGGTCTTTCAATTAAAATTTCCGAACTTCACTCATCCGCAGGTATCGATTAATCAAATAATACATCCTTTTGGTAAGGACGTCTCTAAAAATGGGTAAAAAACGAAAAAACATAATTTATCTAACGGGTTTTATTCTACTTGTCGCTATCATAACCTTCTTACCAAGTGATACTTTTTCGCAAAGCAATGTGAGACCCAATATTGTTTTGATTTTAAGTGATGATCAAGGTTGGGGTGATTTAGGCATCAATGGAAATTTGAACCTACAGACTCCAAACATCGATTATCTGGCAAAAGAAGGAGCACAATTTACCAGATTTTATGTGAGCCCTGTTTGTTCGCCAACAAGGGCAGAAATCTTAACTGGAAGATACCACCCAAGAGGAGGAGTTTATTCAACATCGCGGGGAGGGGAACGATTGGACCTTGATGAAAAAACAATCGCTGACATCTTCAAATCCAATGGTTACAATACAGCAGCGTTTGGCAAATGGCATAACGGAGCGCAACCTCCATATCATCCTAACAATAGAGGTTTTGATGACTTCTACGGCTTTTGTTCGGGGCATTGGGGCAATTATTTTAATCCCACCCTCGAAAGGAACACAAAAATAGTAAAGGGAGAAGGGTTTATTATTAACGATTTAACCAATAAAGCACTTGAATTCATCGAAAAAAATAATGGAGAGCCCTTTTTCGCTTACTTGGCTTATAATACCCCGCATAGCCCAATGCAAGTGCCCGATAGGTGGTGGAATAAATATAAAGATGTAGTCCTTGATTCAACTCATAGATATGGTAGCAAGGAGAATGGAGATAAGACACGGGCCGCCTTGGCACTATGCGAAAACATTGATTGGAATGTAGGAAGAATTGTAAATAAATTGGATAGTTTGAAGTTGCTCGAAAACACCATTTTTATATATATGTCGGACAATGGTCCCAATGGGTGGAGGTGGAATGATGGACTTAAAGGAATAAAGGGCCATACCGATGAAGGAGGTGTAAGGTCTCCTTTTATAATGCATTGGAAGGACAGATTGAATTCAAAAAAAATTGACCACATGGCGAGTGCGATAGATATTTTACCAACGCTGATGGATTTGGCTAATGTCTCCGTTTCAAACAGTAAAAAATTGGATGGGAAGAGTTTAAAGCCTCTTCTTTTTGGATTGGATGATTCATGGGAAGACAGATATATTTTCAGTCATTGGAATGGAAAAGTAAGTGTTCGAAATCAACAATATATGTTGGATGATACCAACCAACTATTTGACTTGGATTCGGACCCTGGGCAGACAGATGCCATTGATAAACCTTCGGATTCAATACTTTCTGGCTTGATTTCAGCAAAGGAATTATGGGAAAATACGGTACTAAAAGAGCTTGACCGAAACAGAAAAGAAGTATTTCCAGTAGGATTTGAAGGTATGTACTATACTAATTTACCTGCTGATGATGCAGTATCCCATGGCAATATTCTCAGATCTAGCAGATGGCCTAACTCTTCTTATTTTACAAATTGGACAAATACAAAAGATAGCATCACTTGGGATTGTGACATACGTGTTCAAGGAAATTATAAAGCTACTGTTTACTATACCTGTAATAAGGAAACAATTGGATCCGTTCTTACCTTAAAACAAGGTAAAAATGAACTTGAAATCAAGATAACACAAGCTCATGACCCACCTATACTGGGCGCAGAATACGATCGCACTAAACGAGAAGAATCATTCCAAAAAGAGTTTAAGCCTCTGGAAATGGGAGTGCTGAATTTGGATAAAGGACTACACACTATCAGCTTAAAAGCGTTCGCTATAAAAGGTTCTCAATGTATAGATTTCAGGCAATTGGTTTTGGAGCGTATCAGATAGGAAATTGTTTTTATTCCTGAAAAGATAATATTTATGAAGTATATCAATCCCTAAAGCAGACCTGTTGATTTGTGTTTGAATCTTCGTTGAAATTTCCCGAACTTCACTTATCCGTCGATATAGCTCATTAAAACGAATGATATATTTAACGTTGCGAGCAATTCCTTTGCCGAAAACCAAAAACCAACAATTTTTGAAAGCAAAACCATATGAAGTACTCTACAATTTCAATAATTATTGGATTTATTTTAATGGCAGCTTCGTGCACGGAAACAAGAAAAGAGCAAATTATAGATATTGAGAATATCTATGCATGGTGCATTGTTCCGTATGACAATATAAGTCGGTCTCCCAAAGAGAGAATAAGCATGCTTAAGGAGCTGGGAATAAAAAAATATGCTTATGACTGGCGAGAGGAAGACCTGGTAAATATGGCTACGGAATTAAGACTTGCTAAACAAAGCGGCATTGATGTAATAGCTGTTTGGGTGTGGATAGATGATACTTGGGACTCTGTTGGTAGGCTAAACAGGTCTAATGAAAAGGTTTTTAATGTAATTGAAGAAGTAGATTACAAAGGGCAAATATGGGTAAGTTTTAATTCCAATTTTTTCGAGAATTTACCTGATTCGTTATCTATAAAAAAAGGTGCAGAGATGATAGCCTTTCTTAGCGATAGAGCAAAATCTTTAAAATGCAAAGTTGCTTTGTATAATCATGGAGATTGGTTTGGCGAGCCGTCAAATCAAGTTAAAATAATTAAAGAGTTACCTGACAAAGACTTGGGTATCGTCTATAATTTTCATCATGCCCACAAACAAATTGAAGCTTTTCCTGAAATCGTTAATACCATGCTGCCTTACCTCTGGAACGTAAACTTGAATGGTTTAAGAAAAGAGGGCCCAAAGATACTTGCAATAGGGGAAGGTGATTATGAAATGGAAATGATTAAACTATTAAAGGAAAAAGGCTATAATGGAGATTTTGGCATTTTAGGGCATATTGAAGATGCTGATGTTGAACTAATTTTAAGAGCTAATCTGAATGGTCTAAAAAAATAAATTAAAACTGCTCACAACATTTTGTATAAATAATGGCAATAATTTAGCTTTCCCATGAACAAATCAAAACCGATAACTCGCTCCAAATTGCATACGCCAACGTGAGTTTTGGTTGTCCACTACCCAAGGTGTCGTATCCGTATTGCTATATTGAAATTGAGGTTGGTTGTTTTCAATTCCCCTGAAGCGCAACAAACTAAAATTGGAATTTACCACATTAGGCACAAAAACAAGTCGACCCCAATCGCGGTTCACCAAATTAAAGACATTAAAAATATCCATGGAAAAACGCAGTTGTTTGCTTCCTTTTAAATTGATATTGTAAGCTAGCTTGGCATCCAACCGATGGTTCCATGGTGTTTTGGATTCATTGCGTTCCGCATATCCCCCACGATTGCTTTGCAGATAGTCGTTGCTTTCAATAAATGCATTTAAACGCTCCCATTGCTGCGCAGCAGATTGAGTTACCACACCGTTTCCATCCGTTATATCAATAAGGTTGATTTCTGAAGCATCCCTTGGAATATAGATGAGGTCATTTCTAGAAGAACCATCTCGGTTAACATCACCTTGATACACAAAGGAAAATGGACTACCGGATGTTCCGTTATAGAGTGCGGAAAATTCCAGTTGTCCGGTATTGCCCAAGTTAAAGGCGTAGGAATGCGTACTCACAAACTTGTGTCGCAAATCAAAATTTGAAGCGGACAAACTCGGGGCATTTGGGGTTATGGACTGGTTCCATTCATAATTGGCGGCCGGAGAACTTCGGACAGTACTTGAAATATCCCTGCTGCGTCCAAAAGTATATCCAAGGTAACCGTTATAATCAGCAGCGGATTTTGAAAGCCCTAAGGTTAAATTGTATCGAAACCCGTCATTCGAATTGGTCAATAAAAAGATATTGGTAAAGTTGGGATTGATTTTGATAGCATCGCCCGTTTCCAAAAAGTAAGACCGGTTATCCGCACCATCAAATGTTCCCAAATTATTCCTTCTATTTATAGATTGAAAGAAAATACCCTTCAGGACTTTGGTATATGATGCATCGAAAGTAATGCCATAATTATTGGGAAGTTTTACATTCAACCCAAGATTACTTTTCCATTCTCGGGGAAGTTCAAAATCATTGTCCACCAAATTAATTTCTGCTATAGGAGAAGCACCAGCAAGATTCGAAACATCATTGACAATGTTTTGAGGTCCATCAGGTCGAATATCCACATTAAAATATTGTGTGCCCGAGATGTATTCAGCATAAGCAAACCAGAGATAAGGCAACCTTCCAGTGAAGAGTCCTGATCCACCATGTAATTTCACACTTCTACTTTCATTAAAGGCATACTCAAAACCAAATCTAGGGTTCATGTGTGGTGAGGTTCGAATTTTATTACTGAATTGACTAAACTCAGGTGTCTGGGTAACCTCATCACTAATTGGAATATCATTCAACAAGAACTGGGAATCCAAACGTAGGCCAAAAGTCAATGACAATCTATCGGAGTATCGAAACTTATCCTGGGCATAAAGCCCTGCAACCAATATATCCACAGTAGCGGAAGGAGTGCTTTGCACAAAATCAAAAGTGTTGTCCGTCAATCGATACACTCCCCGTATCCGTGAAGGACTATCATTCAAAAAATTATCGACTGAGCTGTATTCCCAACGTCCGTTCCAGGCCGATAAAAACCCATAATCAATGTCATTGTATTGGGCCAAACCTCCAAATGTTAGGGTATGCTTGTTTCTGAACAAAGTAAATTTATCTGCAATTTGAAGGGTATTCAATTCAGTATTATACACTGAAGCTTCGCGATAGGTCCCCGCAAAAATTCTATTGGATGCATCGGAAATTTGTAAGTGCGGAAAAACTTCCCCATCAAAGTCGCGTCCTTCCTTGCCGTAATTATAACCAATGCTCAATAGATTGGAACTGGAATTTTCAAAGTTTGATTTAAGCTCGGCCGTAAAACTATTGGCTACACTATTATGGCGAAACCCCTGGTTACCGAAGTTGAAAATAGACTCGTTCCATTCCAGATTGTCTGCAAAGCTGTTGACATAATTATTGCGCAACGTCAACTTAGTGCGGTCCGAAATATTGAAATCAAATCGTAAAAAGAGTTTTGTGCTGCTAGTTTTTAAAGCAGCATCTGTAAAGGCCCCGGGATCGTAATTGTAGTCGGTCTGTAATTTGTCGACAATTTGATTGATGGTTTCTACGGAAATATTGGAACTGGAACTTCCTGGAGCATTTAAAACCGGATTGTTGGAAGTTGCTTGTTCAAAATTCACAAAATAGAAAAGCTTGTCCTTTTTAAGGGCCCCTCCTTTGGAGAATCCAAGTTGGAAATCATAAAACGATTGCACGTTCTGCTCAATGCCATCAGAGTATCTGCCTACAAGGGATTGATTATTACCAAAGGCATAAACCTCGGTTTGTCCTTGATTGGTTCCATTTTTTGTGACAACGTCGAGATTGGCTCCGGAAAAATTCCCAATACTGACATCAAATGGAGTGGTTTTAATGGATAACTGTTTGATAGCACCAAAACCGATAGGTTGCGTTCTCGCCAAACTTCCTGGGCTTCCATTTGCAGAGGAACCAGCAGCTCCACTTGAAGGTTCTTGAAAACCAATGACATCATTATTCGCTACACCGTCAATATTTAAATTGTTGAAACGATTGCTTGCCCCTGCAAAAGAGTTCAGGTTGGCCTCCGGGAGGTTACGGGTTAAATCTTGAATACTTCGAGTAATAGTTGGAGTGCTTTTAAGTGTTTCAGAATTTATGGTTTGCTCAAATTCTGATGAGGTATTCTGGTTGGCAACTACGACTACTTCGTCCAATGTTTCACCTTGTTCATGCAAAACAAAATCCTGATATGTGGTCTCACTTAAGTTGATGCTGACGTTTTGCAACGATACCGATTGGTATCCCAAAAAACTGACCATAATAGCGTAAGCGTTTCCTGGCGGAATGTTCAAAACTGAATAATAGCCGGACTCTTGGGAAATTGCTCCGAACTTGAAGTTGGTTTCTGCATCAATAACCACAATATTGGCAAATTCCAAAGCAGCACCATCATCTGACATTATCTTACCTTCCAGCTTTCCGGTGGTTTCTTGGGCATGTATTAAAGTTGCACATAAAATGGCAACTAGCATGAAAATTCTATTCATTTAGGGGATTTCATTTAGTGTTCAGCTCGATTGCTGGAAATTTCGATTAGGCCACAGTTCCTTGACAACTACTACCCGCCCCTGCAGTACACCCGTAACAATGTTGGGAGATAATAATGTTTCTGTCGTTTAAAATGTCTTCGTTATAATCTTTAATGTGTTTCACCTTACTAGCGACCTTTAGGTCGAGCATTTGGTTGAAGTCACAATCGTAAAGCCATCCATCCCAACTTATGGAAATGGTATTGGTACACATAACATTAGCCACAGCTGCAGGATTGTAAGCTTCCACCAAGGCATACATATAGTCCTCATAGTTTTCAGATGCAATGAGATAATCCAAAAAACGGGAAATAGGCAAGTTCGTAATGGCAAAGAGGTTATGGAATTGAATACCAAAATCTTCATCCAAGGCCTTTTTAAAATCCTTTTCCATTGCAGCTTGGTCCCCAGGCAAAAATGCTCCAGAAGGATTATAGACTAAATCCAATCGCAAGGGGCTATCGGGCATGCCGTAGCCAACAGCATTCAATTCTTGCAACGCTTTGATGGATTTGTCAAAAACTCCATCTCCCCGCTGCTTATCGGTTTTGCCACGGGTGTAATGTGGCATGGAAGAAACCACATGCACATTGTGTTTCTTAAAGAACTCTGGCAAATCATAGTACTTTTTGTTGGCACGGATAATGGTCAAATTGGAACGGACTATAAAATCTTGGATGCCAGCTTTTGCGGCCTCCTCAACAAACCATCTAAAGTCAGGGTTCATTTCGGGGGCACCTCCAGTTAGATCCAACGTATGGGCTCCGGTATTTCGAATGACCTCCAAGCATTGTTCCATGGTTTCTCGGGTCATGATTTCCTTACGATCAGGCCCTGCATCAACATGACAATGCTCACACACTTGGTTGCACATGTATCCTACATTGATTTGTAGAACCTCCAATTTATTTGGGCGCAGTGGAAAATGACCTATTTCGGCAATTTTATCTTTGAAGTAAGGCAGTTCGCCATCAGCAAATACTCCTCCATTTAAAATTTCCAATTGCTTATTGGTTTCTGCCAATGCGTTCTCCTGAGCCTTTAGGGATTTTTTGGCCGCCTTTTTTAACTGAGGCATTATACTTTCGCTCATTATTTGATATGTTATGGTTAGATGGTAAAAAGAGTCAACCTTAAAAGCTTTCCCTTTTGCTTTCTACATTGATAATTTATTGTACTTGTTCATCATTTGAACCCCATGAACCAAAGTCGCACCGCTTTCGATGGCCGCACCTGCATGAACTGCCTCCATCATTTCTTCTTTGGTTATTCCTTTTTGCAATCCATCCTTGGTGTACGCATCAATACAATAGGGGCATTTAACAACATGCGCCACGGCTAATGCGATAAGGGATTTTTCTCGGGCGCTCAAAGCTCCTTCTTCAAAAACTTTTCCATAATAATCGAAGAACTTGTTGCCGAGCTCTTCGCTCCATTCGGTAATTTTTCCAAATTTTCTTAGATCCGCGGGATCGTAATAACTATTTGCCATTTTTTGGTGTTTATGTTTTTATTGAATGTCGATGTGAAATAATTTTCCCCTACTATAATTTCTTCCATGGCAAGAAGCCAGGCGTTACAATTTCTAAAAGAGGATGGTGCAATGGCAAATGCCATTTTTAGCTATTAGGCCAATAGCAATAGGCTAGGGGAACCTTTATTGAAAGAAAAGGTTATAAAGTGCATTTCCTGTTTAGGGATATGCATTTCAAAAAATCTGACATTTCTCTTGATGAGGGTCGCCAGAATTTTAAAGACAGTATTCGGAATTCGTCTAAAACGGCTCAACAATACCGAGATATCTTCAAGAATATCAATATCTCGAAGCATCGGAAGAGTGAAAAGCGCTGAGTTGTTAGTTCCTAGTAATTGGGAAATCTTGCTAAACAATCCAACACGTTGCCATGGTAATTTTTGAAAAAGTCGGGCATCAAAATTGGAATAGTGCAATCCCATTAAATAAAAACCACCATCAAGAGCAGGGCCCAATACAGTTTTTCCTAGTTTTAACTGTTTGTTGGCTTCAATTAAATGATGGGCAGTTAATTCTGGACTATCGTTTCCAACGGTAATTACATTTTCATAGCCTTTGTCATAAATGCTTTGAATAGCATTGGAAAAGCGTTGTCCAAAAGAGTTCCCCCGTTGTTCTTTTTCGGTAAAATGAAAAAATGGCAAGCCCGTTTTTTTAACTATCTGAAGCGTATTGGAGGTAAGTTCTTGGAACAGTAGTGGATTAGATACAGAAGTTTTATGGCGAGCATCTTCTTCCGCGGAATTCGCGAAAATTAAAATAGCGGTATTCTCCAAGCCAAATTTTTTCAAAATGTACACTTCTGCTAAGCCTATATTAAGAATTTAGGTCGAAACAAGGTAGGCTGAATTACATTATGTTGCCAATAATCTTAAATTTTAACATTCCGACCCATAAGTCGGTTTTAGAATATGGTCTGCTTAATTACTCCAGATTAAAATCGATGAGGTATCGATGAAATGCAAAAAAGAGGTGCGTTTTCAAAGAAAACAAACCAGGTGGTCAGTCAATGTTCTTTGAAAATAGAATGAAATAGGGTGTTTTTCTTGGATTTATTACTGAAAACTACACATCATCGTAGTCCACTTTTAATGTGGGGGTTAGCGGATGGGCTTGACAAGTCAATATAAGTCCTTCAGCCACTTCGCTATCTGTCAAAATCTGATTTTTCACCATCTCGGCCTTCCCTTCCGTAACTCGGGCAATGCAACTGCTGCATACGCCTCCTTGACAGGAATAGGGAGCATCGATATTTTCTTTCAACACCGCATCCAGAACCAAGGCTTTTTTATCCATGGTAAAAGAGAAGTTTTCATCATCAACAGTAACCTCTATTTTTGTTTTTCCGTCTAGATTTTCCGCTAGAGTGTCTTCGGAATCTGATGAAGTAAATAACTCATACAGTATTTTATCCTCAGCTACTCCATTTTTTTTCAGGGTGTCTGAAACGGTATTGATCATTTCTTCAGGACCGCAAAGATAGAAGGCATCAAATGCTGTTTCCTTGAATTTGTTCTTTACAATGAAATTGACAGTTGAGGATTCGATTCTGCCAAAGAGCGCGCCTTCCTCTTGTGCGCGACTATAAATATGTTGGGCAAAAAACCTATTGGTATATTTTTGTTGCAACTCATGGATAGCTTGTAAATACATCGTTTCCGAAGGGCTTTGATTTCCAAAAACCAAAACAAAAGTGCTGTCGGCATGACCTTCCAAAACAGTTTGAGCAATGCTCATAATGGGAGTAATTCCACTTCCCGCGGCAAAGGCAGTAATATTTTTGGCCTTCGAATCTTGTTCAAAAACAAATCGGCCTTCAGGTTGCATCACTTGGATTTCATCGCCAGCTTTGAGACTTTCATTTGCGTAAACGGAAAATGTACCATCTGGAATTTTCTTGATGCCCACGGTAATCTTTCCTGAAGAAGGGGCAGATGAAATAGAATATGCCCTACGAACTTCTTCCCCGTTAACCTCATGCTTAAGGGTAATATATTGTCCAGCGGTAAAAACAAAATTATTTTTGAGGGTATCAGGAATTTCAAAAGTCAGAGCTACAGCGTTCGGGGTCAATGCATCAACCGTAGCAATTTTTAGTGAATGAAAGTCGCTCATGTAAGATCAATTTTTTTGCAAAGCTACGGATTCAAGTAATTTTGATAGCAAGATTCCTAAAAAAGAGAATGGAGTGTAACAAATCATACTTGTTGTGTACTAACTTGATGAAAATTACCAACCATGTTCAAACGCTTTATAAATCTTCAGTGGAAAGCCTTTTTTAGGTCATCATCTTTTGGTAAGAGCTTGGCACTGAAAATCGTCATGATCTTTTTTGGACTTTATATGTTGGGCGCATTGGTATTTGTTGGCGCTTTTTTATATGAAATCCTGAGAAAAGTCTTTCCAGACCAGAACCCGATGTGGATGCTGAGTCGATATTTGGTGTATTGGGTGTTTATCGAGCTCTTTTTTAGATATTTCATGCAAAAACTACCTGTAATGGACATTAAACCTTTATTGTCCATGCCTGTGAAAAAAAGCAGTATTGCCCATTATATTTTAGGCCGATCTGGCTTCTCTGGATATAACATTTTGGCGTTGTGCTTTTTCATTCCTTTTGGAATTGTTTTGGTATTTAATGGCTATCCTATAATGAATGTAGTCCTATGGTTGACATCTATTTTGGCCATAGTTATGTGCATTAATTTCACCAACTTCATAATAAATAAGAGTGATAAGGCCTTGGCAATTATTGGGACAATAATAGTATTGCTATATGGTCTAGACTACTTTCAGTTTTTACCAGTTAAAAATTTCTTTGGCCCTATTTTTCATGGCCTTTATCAATACCCGATAGCTGTTTTGGTTCCAGTAGCTTTGGCAATTCTTACCTACTGGATCAATTTCAACTATTTAAAGAAAAAGTTGTTTTTGGATGCTTCTTTACGTGTAAAAACAAAGGAGGCAAGTGCGTCTGATTTGGCCTGGACCAAACGTTTTGGTGACATGGGGACCTTTTTACAGCTCGACCTAAAGATGATATGGAGAAACAAACGACCAAAAACCCAAGCTTTCATATCCCTGTTTATGATTTTTTATGGATTAATTTTCTACTCCATGGATGCTTACGGAATAACTTCACCAATGATTGTTTTTGTAGGTCTTTTTATGACCGGAATATTCCTATCCAATTTTGGGCAGCTTATCCCTGCATGGGACAGTGGTTATTACAGCATGATGATGTCCCAAAATATACCTCTGCGAAAATACTTGGAATCCAAAGTGAATTTGATATCAGTAAGTATTGTGGCGATGTTTTTGTTATCGATTCCATATGTCTATTTCGGTTGGGAAGCTATTGCCCTTAACTTTAGTTGTGCGCTGTACAATTTGGGGGTTAATATTCCAATGGTTTTATTTTTTGGCTCTTTTAATAAAAAAAGAATAGAGTTAGATACAAGTGCCTTTGGCAATATGCAGGGGGCAAGTGCGGTTCAATTTTTTGTTTTGATTCCACTTTTATGCCTTCCCATGCTTCTCTTTTTTGTTTCAAAATTGCTCTTTTCTTTCGAAATAGCACTGGGTGTGCTTGCTGCTTTAGGAATTATTGGGCTGCTATTTAAAGAACCATTAATGAAAAGGATTACGGAATTATATAGAAAGAAGAAATATATTATGATTGCCGGGTTCAAAGAAAAAAACAGCTAACAAATAGATTTCCAATGAGAGGGAATTAAAACGAAAAGATATGATCACAACTGAGAATCTGACTAAAAAATACAATTCGCAACAGGTTTTGAATATTGAGTCTTTGGAAATTCCCAAAGGACAGAGTTTCGGACTGGTAGGCAATAACGGGGCAGGAAAGACCACCTTTTTTAGTCTGTTGTTGGATTTGATTCAACCGACATCCGGAAAAATCATTAACAATGAGGTACAGGTAAGTAGCAGTGAGGATTGGAAACCGTTTACATCAGCTTTTATTGATGAATCATTTTTGATAGGGTATTTGACCCCTGAAGAATATTTTTATTTCATTGGTGATTTAAGAGGAGCAAACCGTGCTGATGTAGATAAACTTTTATCTTCATTTGAGGACTTTTTCCATGGAGAAATTTTGGGACAAAAAAAGTATTTGCGAGACCTTTCCAAAGGAAACCAGAAAAAAGCTGGCATTGTAGCTTCCTTCATTGGGAATCCTGAAGTTGTGGTTTTAGACGAGCCGTTTGCCAATTTGGATCCCACAACCCAAATTAGGTTAAAGGCAATAATTAAAGAGTTAGCTGCCAAGGAAGATGTCACTGTACTTATCTCAAGTCACGACTTACTTCATGTAACGGAGGTCTGTGAACGTATAGTGGTTTTGAACAAGGGTGAAATTGTAAAGGACATACAGACTTCTGCTGAAACCCTAAAAGAACTTGAAACATTTTTTGGAGAATAAAAAAAGGCGATGGTTTTCCATCGCCTCAATTAATTTTAATTGGAATTATCCTCCAAACATCGAAGGATCATAAAAGAACTGGGCCTTTTTTATTTTTCCATTTTCCACCTCATAAACGCAAAGCTCTTCCATTTTACAACGCCCCATACCTTTAAAGGTAACATCACTTACCATTGGAACTGTGAAATGGTTGCCGGCAACAACCGCATCTCCAACTGAACCACCATGCATCTCTTCAATACTGCTAGCCCATTGTTCGTAGCCCTTTAAAATGTTGTCAATCCCTTGTGTTTTTTCATTGGGTACTCCAGGCATTTCAAGGCTCCAGGCGTCCTGGGCATATAGACCATAGGCTTCCTGGTGTTTTCCCTCTCTGCAGAGGCTCACTAACTTGTCCGCAACTTCTTGTGTTGTCATTTTGTAATTGTTTTTATGATGAATAAATAAGCTCTAGATTAATCGAACGCTTCGTTCAGATATGTGTTTAATGGTTTGATGATTTTAAAATGCTCCAAGATTTCTTCTCCCAGTTTTTCCGAACCATAAAAAGGTTCCAAAGGAAATTCGGCCATGGCATAGAACTGTTTGTTATAGATGAAATCAGTTTTTTCCGCTGCCGGAAGTAAACTTTTATCCAATCGTTTTGCCTTCTCTCCACTGAGTTGTCCAAAACCTTGCACAAATGTTGGATCATCAATAATTTTAAGTAATTGCGAAGTATTTGAAGCAATATGCTTTCTGACTTTTGAAAGCTCCGGAGGTCGCAACATAAACAGCCCTCCGCCTACATGAATACTTGTGGCATCAATACCTAAGTAATATCCAGGGAGAATTGATTTTTTCCCATTTGGAGAAAAACCAGCCTTCAAAATTGTGTGATATGGTGTTTTATCCTTAGAGAAACGCACATCTCTATTAATTCGGAATATTGCTTTTTTTGGATCTGATAGAATCCGAGAATCCCAATCGGTAAGCGTTTGCAAAAGACCTTCAAGTAAATTCAAAAAAGGTTCTTTGGCGTCCTTCTCATATCTTTTCTTATTAGTATGAAACCACTCTTTAGCATTGTTCTTGGCTAATTCTTTAAAGAAAGCGGTATAATCTTCTGTGATCATTTTCTACTGTTTTTTGATTTTTTCCAGAGCAATATTGGTCAACATTTCCCATTTTTCCTGATGGTCAAAATCAACTTCATACCATCCAGTAAGGGGCTTTTTGTTCTTGAAGGGATTGAATTCTGAAGCTTCCGCTTTTAATTCATTCAAAGGATACTCTTTTCCGAGTTTAAAGACCATTTTCTGTTTCCGAGAAAAAAAAGCAAACACCTTTTTATTATAGTGAATAGCAGGAGAACTCATCATTTTTCCCTCCGTAACATTAGGATGTCTTAAACAGAACAATTCTCTGATCTCCATAAATTTTTCCAACTCCATGTCCCAAAACTACGAAAGAGGGAAAGCAGAAATAAGGGGAAATAAGACACTTTAAAGGGTTGAATGTGCCAAGTTTTACCATTACATTTATAGCACTAAAAGCGTTGGTTATGAAACATGTAAGTATTTTGGTGCCTAAGGGCAATGCTATTTTGAGCAATGTGGTAGGACCGTTTAAAGTTCTAATGGCGGTAAATCAGTTTTTAAAACAAAGTGGAGCACGGGATGATAATTTTTTTGACATCCATTTAGTAGGATTGGAACACGATTATTCTTTATATGAGGGCTTGTTCAGCATTCATTGTGATAGCACGATTGCGGATATCGAAAAAACGGATTTAGTACTTATTCCAGCACTTAGACCAGATAAGCTCGATGAAGACTTAGATCAGAACAAAGATTTTATTCCTTGGATATTGCACCAGCGGAATATTCATAATGCTGAGGTGGCCAGCATGTGTATGGGGGCTTTTGTGCTTGCCCAAACCGGGCTGATTGACGGTAAGCAATGTGCCACGCATTGGGCTGGAATGGAACTTTTTAGAAAAATGTTCCCAAAAGTAAACCTGGTTTCAAATAAGATTGTCACCGAAGAAGATGGTATATATACTAGTGGAGGAGCATTTTCTTTTTTGAATCTTATGCTACATCTTGTAGAGAAATATTGTGGTAGAGGAACAGCAATCTATATCTCCAAGTTTTTTGAAATAGATATCGATCGGGTTGACCAAAATCAATTTGCCATTTTTCAAGGACAGAAAGATCACGATGATGTCGCTATCAAAGAAGCGCAGAAGTTTATTGAAAGCAATGTAAGAGATAAAATTTCAGTCGAAGGATTGGCGAGAAAATATGCGATCAGCAGCCGAAATTTTGTGCGAAGATTTAAAAAGGCCACCCAAAATACACCATTGGAGTACATTCAGCGCGTCAGGATTGAAGCGGCCAAACGGAGCTTGGAATCCACAGAGCAAAATGTAAATGAGGTCATGTACCAAGTGGGTTATGCTGATCAAAAAGCCTTTAGAACAGTGTTCAAAAAGTACGCAGGAATATCACCGGTGGCATATAAATCCAAATACAACCGCAGCAGGGCAAGTTTTGAACGCCCTAGCGCTTGGTAAAACATGCTTGTTTGTTAATGTTTTGATTGCTCCAAAAAATAATTGCATTTTACCGATGAGCCTTATAATAAACTGGACGTTTTTCAGTTAAGGTAAAACACGATTATCGATAATTTTGAAGCTTCACATCAAACTTGTTATTTCCGCCATAGTCGGATTGCTAGTATTTAATGCTTGTTCAGTAAAAAAAGACAAGTTCATTAACCGCAATTGGCATGCCTTAAAAACCAAGTACAATGTTTTGTACAATGGCAACATTGCCTTTGAAGAAGGACGCGAGGAACTGAACTCAAGTTATCGAGATGATTTTTGGGAAACTTTACCCGTAGAACGTCTTGAGGTTACTGAGGAAATCAAACTGGATTCGGAGAACAACAACCCTAATTTTATTATTGCCGAAGAAAAGGCTACAAAAGCCATCCAGAAGCATAGCATGGACATTGAAGATGAGGAACGTAATCCTCAGACCGATGAGGCCTTTTTGCTATTGGGGAAAGCACGCTACTTCGATCAGCGGTACATTCCAGCATTGGAATCGTTCAATTATGTACTCAGAAAATATGTTGAAAGTGATAAGTTGAATGAAGCTACTATATGGAGAGAAAAGACAAACATGCGTTTGGACAATCCAGAATTGGCTATCAAAAACCTCTACAGACTTTTCAAGTTCGAACAATTAAAAGATCAGGAATATGCTGATGCCAGTGCGGTGCTGGCGCAATGCTATATCAATCTAAAAGTAAAGGATACCGCCATTCAAAAATTGAAGATTGCCCAGGCATATACCAAAAAGAATCCGGAAAGAGGAAGATACTTATTCATAATAGGTCAGCTCTACAACCAATTGGGGCATAAAGACAGTGCCAACTATGCTTTTGATAAGGTGATTGCCCTGAACAGGAAGTCACCAAGAGTATATATGATCAATGCGCACCTCAAAAAAATACAAAACACTGCAATCACTGACACCAACCGGGAAGAGTTGCTAGAGTACCTGACCGAATTGGAAGAGAATCGTGAAAACCGTCCATTTTTAGATAAAATTTATCGAGAGATTGCGCAATACCATATGGCCAATCAATCAGATAGCCTAGGAATAGCCTATTATAATAAATCACTTGCTGAAAACAAGGCGGAACGCAAATTGAATGCGCTCAATTATCAAAGTTTGGCCGACTACAATTTTGATAAGGACGAGTATAAAACGGCAGGCGCTTATTATGACAGCACTTTGACGAACCTTGTTTTGAACACAAAAAAATATCGGAACATTAAGAAGAAGTTGGATAACCTCGAAGACGTTATCAAATATGAAGATATTGTTCAGTATACAGATAGTGTTATAACGCTTTATGAAATGCCAGAGGCAGAACGCAAAGCCTATTTTGAGGACTATATTGCCGAGTTGAAGCGTCAAGAAGAAGAAGAGGCCCAAAAAGAATTGGAAAGAACTAAAGCTGGATTTGCAGCCTTTGCTGAGTCCAAGGGAGGAAAAGAAAACAAGGGGAAATTCTATTTCTACAATATTACAAGTCTTGGATATGGCAAAAACGACTTTAAAACCCGTTGGGGAAATCGTGAACTGGAAGATGACTGGCGTTGGAGTAATAAAGCTAGAGCACTGCCTTCCGAAGCTACAGGTGAAGATATTGTAACAGGTCAAGATTCGAATACGGAACCAGGTGATGACCAAAAGTACTCGCTTGACTTTTATTTAGATCAGGTGCCAACTGATGTTACTGTTATCGACAGTCTTGGAGGAGAAAGAAACTTTGCCAACTATCAATTGGGATTGATTTACAAGGAAAAATTCAAGGATAACCTTTTGGCTGCAGCAAAGCTTGAGAGAGTTTTGGCAGAGAACCCAGAAGAAAGATTGGTCTTGCCATCAAAGTACAATCTCTATAAAATCTATGAGGAGACTGGGAGTCCTTTAGCAGAGAATATGAAAAGGGATATTATTTCCAATCACGGTGATACTCGTTATGCTGAAATCTTGTTAAACCCTCAAGTTGTACTTCAGGGAAATACCGACAGTCCAGATGCCCGTTACGGTGCACTTTATAAATTATATGAAAAGCAAGAATACCTTCAGGTGATAACATTATCCCAAGAATACATCAATAAATTTACCGGAGACCCAATTGTACCCAAATTTGAGATGTTGAAGGCAAACGCCATTGGCCGACTTCAAGGTTTTGAGCCTTTCAAGGAAGCACTTAACTATGTCGCCTTGACGTATCCAAATAATTCTGAAGGAAAAAAAGCCGAAGAGATAGTTGCCGATCAATTACCCAAATTGGAGTCAAAAGTCTTTTTGGATGACGGAGCAAAAGGTAATTGGAAAGTAGTATTTCCGTTAAAGATCAGGGACAACGAAAAAGCTTTACAGCTGAAAGAAAAATTGGAGGCTTCTATCAAAGATCTTAATTATAAGAACATTGTTTCCAAGGACATATATAATTTAGAAGACCAGTTTGTAGTGGTGCACGGATTCAAGTCAAGGGATTTTGCATTAGGCTACGCTGAACTCATAAAAAACAATAAGGACTACCGCATCAAAGATGAGAATTTTGTAGTTTTATCCAACAATTACAAAATCATTCAAGTCCACAAGAATTTAGAATCATACAAAGAACATATTTCAACCCCAAAACCCTAGAACACCATGTTTTCAGACAACAAAAAACCTCGCCCTATGACAGAATTTGGAGGACAACCCAACAGAATTGAAAAGAACACGAAAATAAAAGGAAACATTACTTCCGAGGCCGACTTTAGAATTGATGGCAAATTGGAAGGCAATGTAAAAACTTCAGGAAAAGTAGTTATTGGTAAAGATGGCTACATCAATGGAAAAGTAGAATGCGTCAACGCTGATATTGAAGGAAAATTTAATGGTGAATTGGCAGTTAAGGACCTTTTGTCATTAAAAGCTTCAGCAATTATTGAAGGCACTGTAAGTGTTTCAAAATTGGCAGTTGAACCTGGAGCAACATTTAACGCAGCTTGTACTATGGGTAAAGGAGTGGAAACTGCTTCAAGCACAAGCGCTCCAAAGCTTCAGTCGACAAAAACAAATGAGCCAGCAAAAGTCTCCTAAAAAGAAAAACAATTTAAAGAATGCTGCAATGCTATCGGGCATTGCTTTTGAAATGGGCGCCATTATTTTCTTGGCTGTAAAAGGGGGCAAATGGCTCGATATCCATTATCAAAACGAAAAGAACATTTTTACGGTAATTGCCACTTTGCTAGGAGTGGCAATTTCTATTTGGGTAGTTTTGCAACAACTTAAACGAATTAAATATTAATGCCCAAGCTCAATTCTCCTACCCAATTTATTTCGCTTTTAGGAATCTCATTACTCCTTTCTTTCGGATTGCACATTTTGGTATTGTCTAGTATGGACGTGCCAACGTTCGACAATTTGATTGTACGCTCCTATGTGGTTAATGGACTTTTGGCGGCAATTATCTTTATACTGCTGTATAAGTTTCGCCAAAAATTGAAAAACCAGATTGGGTTTTTATTTATGGGAGGTAGTTTACTTAAATTTTTGTTTTTCTTTCTCCTTTTTTACCCAACTTATAAAAGCGATGGCGACATGTCTGGCCTTGAATTTGGCGCCTTTTTCATTCCCTATGCGGTTGCACTTTTTTTAGAAACATTTTACACCTCCAAAATGCTAAAAAATTTAGAAGACGACCCCAAATAATTTGACCCTCAAAATCCTCAAAAATAAAAGCTTGAAAGCTTTTTTTTCTTTGTAAGAAAGAATTACATTTGCACCGATTTTTGAGAGACCGATATTTTGAGCGAAATGCAAAAAACTTTTTTTAAAGGAATACTCGTTATAGCAGCACTATTGCTAGGTCAATTCACTTTTGCAAGTGAAAAAGAAAACGAAGCCGATGGACACGGCAAAGATCTTAAGACCGAAATCAAGGAATACATCTCCCATCACCTTCAGGATTCACATGACTTTTCATTGTTTTCCTACACCAAGGAAAATGGAGAGCACAAATATGTTGGATTCCCGTTGCCAGTAATGTTGTGGGACAATGGTTTAAAGGTTTTCTCATCGTCAAAATTCCATCACGGTGAAACTTTGGCAGAGGTAGATGGTAATTATTACAAATTATACCATAGCAAAATATATAAGACGGATGCTGAAGGCACCATCAATTACGATGAAGACCATCATGCTACGAATGTAAAGCCTTTGGATTTTTCAATCACTAAGAATGTGGTCATGATCATCGTAACAGGTTTATTGATGCTCTGGTTATTTACCAGCTTGGCTAAGTCTTATGCGAAAAACAATGGAATTCCAACAGGAGCAGGTCGTTTCTTCGAGCCTATCGTGCTCTATATTCGTGACGATATTGCAAGACCCAACATTGGAGAAAAGCGATATAAGAAATATATGCCTTTCTTGTTGACCATCTTTTTCTTTATCTGGTTCTTGAACATTTTTGGATTGACTCCTCTTGGGATAAACGTAACTGGAAACATTGCAATAACAGTTTCTTTGGCACTAATGACATTTGTAATCACCAATGTTACCGGAACCAAGGATTATTGGATGCACCAGATAGATCCTTTGGGAAAATCTCTGCCTTGGTACGGTAAAATTCCATTATATCTTATCCTTGTTCCGATTGAGGTATTGGGATTATTTATCAAGCCATTCTCATTATTGATTCGTTTGTATGCAAACATGCAAGCCGGTCACATTGTATTGATGAGCTTGATTGGTTTGATGTTCATTTTTAAAAGTTGGTTGGGAAGTCCATTGTCATTCGGATTGGCCTTCGCAATTTCATTGATAGAAGTATTAGTAGCCTTGCTACAAGCTTATATTTTCACCATGTTAAGTGCGTTGTACTTCGGATTTGCTTCTGAAGAACACGAGCATGACCATGAACACGAGGCAGAAGTTGCCCACTAATAAAATAAAGTAATTCCCTTTTAAGCGGGAATCTAAAATATTGAACATTTAATTTTTAAACTAGATAGATATGGAAATTCCAGTAATGGTAGGTGCAGGTTTAGTAGTTATAGGTGTTGGTCTTGGTATTGGTAGAATCGGTGGTTCTGCTATGGAGGCTATTGCCCGTCAGCCTGAAGCTTACGGAAAAATCCAAACAGCGATGTTGATTGCAGCAGCGTTGATTGAAGGTATTGGTTTCGCTGCTCTTTTTGCAGTGTAATCAAAACATCTAAGGCAAATGGCTGTAACGGTTGGTTGCAGCCCTTGCCTAGTTTAAAATTTATATAACAAGAAAAGAATTATGGCAAAGTTATTAGAAGAGTTTTCGTTAGGACTGTTTTTCTGGCAAACATTATTGTTTGGATTGTTGTTGTTCCTTTTGTGGAAGTTTGCTTGGAAGCCAATCTTAGGAGCAATCAATGATAGAGAAGAAGGCATTAAAAATGCTTTGGATGCTGCTGAAGAAGCCAAAAAAGAAATGCAGAATGTTACTGCCGACAGCGAGAAGTTGTTGAAGGAAGCCAGAGCAGAACGTGAAGCAATGTTAAAAGAGGCTCGTGAAATCAAAGATAAGATTGTTGCCGATGCCAAGGAACAAGCACAAGTAGAAGGTGATAAATTGGTAAAGCAGGCACAAGCCACGATTGAAAGTGAAAAGAAAGCAGCTGTTGCAGATATTAAGGCACAGGTGGCCAATCTTTCTGTAGACATTGCTGAAAAAGTAATCAAAGAAGAATTGTCCGATAAAAAGAAACAACAAAAGTTGGTTCAAGATATGTTGGGCGATATCAAATTGAATTAGGAAGATGAACGAGAGCAGGGCAGCCATACGTTACGCAAAAGCAACCTTGGATTTCGCAATCGAAAAGAAAGCGGCGGATGCCGTTGAAAACGATATGCGGGAGATTTCAGTAACCATTTCCGAAAACACGGAGCTTCAGAATCTTTTGGAGAGTCCAGTAGTTAAAGGTGAGGTAAAGAAAAATTCCTTGCAGCAGATTTTCAAGAAATCAAACGAAATTACCAAAGGCCTAATCAGAACTTTAACTGATAACAAGCGAATTGCTTTATTGCAAGAGGTGGCCTTTAAATATATAATTCTGCATGAACAGTTAAAAGGAGAGGATGTTGCTTATGTAACTACCGCAGTCCCTTTAACAGCTGATTTGGAGAAAAAGATTTTGAGCGAGGTAACCAAAATTACAGGCAACAAAGTTACCCTTGAAAACAAGATTGATGAAAGTATCATAGGAGGATTTGTACTTCGCGTTGGCGATTTACAATATGATGCCAGTGTTGCCAACAAATTGAACGGATTAAAAAGAGAATTTACAAATAGTCTATAAAAATGGCAGGAGTAAAAGCCGCTGAGGTATCAGCAATTTTGAAAGAACAATTAGCAGGTTTTGAAGCTACCGCTTCCTTGGATGAAGTAGGTACCGTATTGCAAGTGGGTGATGGTATTGCCCGTGTGTACGGACTTTCCAATGCTCAGTATGGTGAGCTTGTGGAGTTCGATGGTGGTATGGAAGGTATTGTTTTGAACCTAGAGGAAGATAACGTTGGTGTTGTATTATTGGGTCCATCCAAAGAAGTTATGGAAGGTGCAACCGTAAAAAGAACACAACGTATCGCATCTATCAACGTTGGTGAAGGAATTGTTGGCCGTGTGGTTGATACTTTGGGTAACCCAATCGATGGAAAAGGACCGATAGCAGGCGACACTTATGAAATGCCATTGGAGCGTAAAGCCCCTGGAGTTATTTACCGTCAGCCGGTGAATGAGCCATTGCAAACAGGAATTAAGGCGGTTGATGCCATGATTCCAATTGGTAGAGGTCAGCGTGAATTGGTTATTGGTGACCGTCAAACAGGGAAAACCACCGTTTGTATCGATACCATCTTAAACCAAAAAGAATTTTTTGATGCTGGTGAGCCAGTGTATTGTATTTATGTTGCTGTAGGGCAAAAAGCATCTACCGTAGCGGCTATCGCCAAGACTTTGGAAGACAAAGGCGCTTTAGCTTATACTACAATTGTTGCTGCCAATGCATCTGACCCTGCTCCTATGCAAGTATATGCTCCTTTCGCGGGTGCTGCAATTGGAGAGTACTTTAGAGATACAGGACGTCCAGCTTTGATTATCTATGATGATTTATCAAAACAAGCGGTTGCGTATCGTGAGGTATCACTTCTTTTGAGAAGACCTCCAGGTCGTGAAGCTTACCCAGGTGACGTTTTCTACTTGCACTCAAGATTGTTGGAGCGTGCGGCAAAAGTTATTGCCGATGATGACATCGCAAAGAACATGAACGATTTACCTGATTCCCTTAAGCCGATGGTAAAAGGTGGGGGATCGTTAACTGCACTTCCTATTATTGAAACACAGGCGGGTGACGTATCAGCGTATATCCCAACCAACGTAATTTCGATTACTGATGGACAGATTTTCTTGGAGCAAGATTTATTCAACCAAGGTGTACGTCCTGCGATTAACGTAGGTATCTCTGTATCACGTGTTGGGGGGTCTGCTCAGATTAAATCCATGAAAAAAGTGGCAGGTACATTGAAACTGGATCAAGCGCAATTCCGCGAATTGGAGGCGTTTGCTAAATTCGGTTCCGATTTGGATGCTGCTACCCTGAACGTTATTGAAAAAGGACGTAGGAACGTGGAAATCTTGAAGCAAGCACAGAACGATCCATTTACTGTGGAAGACCAGGTGGCCATTATCTTTGCCGGTTCTAAAAACTTGTTGAGAGATGTTCCTGTTGATAAAATAAAGGAGTTTGAAAGAGATTTCATCGAGTTTATGAATGCCAAACACAGAGGTATTTTGGATACGTTGAAGGCCGGAAAATTGACCGATGAAGTTACCGAGACTTTGACTTCAGTTTGTAAAGATCTTTCAGGAAAATATAGAGCTTAAGCCCAATAGATAAATGGCGAATCTAAAGGAAATACGAAATAGGATAGCCTCGGTATCTTCGACCATGCAGATAACCAGTGCCATGAAAATGGTATCTGCTGCAAAGTTGAAAAAGGCCCAGGACGCCATTACGGCAATGCGTCCATATGCAAACAAGCTTACCGAGTTATTGCAAAATCTTAGCGCAAGCCTAGATGGTGATGCGGGAAGTAAATTCACAGACAATAGAGCGGTGAACAAGGTATTGGTTGTGTCCATTACCTCTAACCGTGGATTGTGTGGGGCCTTTAATTCCAACATCATTAAGCAGTCCAACATCTTGTTGGATGAAACTTATGCTGGAAAACAGGTTGACTTTATCGCGATTGGGAAGAAAGGGAACGATATCCTTGGAAAAAAAGGAAATGTTGTCGCTAATCACAGTGCAGTTTTTGACGATTTGACTTTTGATAATGTTGCAGCAATAGCACAAGATTTGATGAACCACTTTACCGAAGGTGATTATGATAGAATCGAGTTGGTCTACAACAAATTCAAGAATGCCGCGACCCAAATTGTGATGACGGAGCAGTTTTTGCCACTAGTTCCAATCGAAGGAGATAATCAGAATAGCGGAGACTACATTTTTGAACCGTCGAAGCCAGAAATTGTAGAGCAATTGATTCCAAAGTCATTGAAAACACAATTGTACAAGGCAATTCGTGACTCCTTTGCCAGTGAGCACGGAGCTCGTATGACAGCAATGCACAAAGCAACAGATAATGCTACTGAGCTTAGAGATCAGTTAAAACTGACCTATAACAAAGCAAGACAAGCAGCGATTACCAACGAAATCTTGGAAATTGTTGGTGGTGCGGAAGCACTGAACAATTAGGCGTAGCAGAGCGGAGCCAAATGTTCAAAGAGATGAGGAAACGAACAATTAGGCGTAGCAGAGCGGAGCCAAATGTTCAAAGAGATGAGGGAACGAGCAATTAGGCGTAGCAGAGCGGAGCCAAATGTTCAAAGAGCTGAGAGACTGAACAATTAGTAAAAGAATGAATGAATTCATTGAAAGGCCACTTCTAAAGAAGTGGCCTTTTTGCTTTACGAAAGTAGAAGATAAAGCTTAGTGTGGGCTTGCTGTTCTTGCATTATGCAAATCAATATAATGCTGGTTGAGCTCATCTGAATCTTTATACTGTAAGCGAAGTTCTTCTAGTTTTTTATGAAGTTCTTTTATTACGTCAGCATAGGCAGGGTTAGCATAAACATTATTCATTTCCTGTGGATCTTTTTTACGATCATAAAGTTCCCATTCATCGGCATCATAATAAAAGTGAGCTAATTTATAGTCGATGGTCACAATTCCATAATGACGCATCACTTGATGTTCTGCTGGATATTCATAATAATGGTAATAGACAGCATCCCGAGTCCATTCCTTCTCATTAGAGCTCAAAAGAGGCATAAGACTTTCACCTTGCATATCTTCCGGCACTTCAATTTGGGCGGCTTCCAAAAAGGTTTGCGCAAAGTCAAGATTCTGAACCATTTCATCACTGGTAATACCGGGCTTTATTTTGTTGGGCCAACGAATCAACAAAGGAGTCTTGAACGATTCATCATAAATAAATCGCTTGTCAAACCAGCCATGTTCTCCCAAATAAAATCCTTGGTCCGAGGTGTAGATTACCATGGTGTTTTCATTCAAACCGTTTTCGTCCATATAGTCTAGCAATCTACCGACATTGTCATCTACAGAGGAAATGCATGCCAAGTAGTCCTGCATATAACGTTGGTACTTCCAGACCATTTTTTCTTCAGAGGTCATGGACGGCCAATTTTCCTCAAAGTCCTTACTTATAGCGTCTAAAAAAGGCTTGTATTGGGCTTTTTGCTCCTCAGTGGCTCGATTGTATATATTAGTAAATGCATTGACCAAATCTGGCACCTCTGGAGTCACATCACCCATATTGGCAATTGTTTCCGGCCAGACCTTAGTATCATAAACATACTTCATATGGGTCAACAAATTCATTTCTGCGATTTTGGCCGCTGATCCTCTATTGTTATAATCATCAAAAAGAGTGGCAGGTAAAGGGAATTCTTTCCCATAAAACTCCTTGAATTTTTCTGGAGTTGGCCACCAGGGGCGATGGGGTGCCTTATGCAAATACATCAACATAAAAGGCTTGTCGGGATTTCGTTTTTTGTCCAACCAGTTCAACGTAAGGTTGGTTATAATATCAGTGGCATAACCAGTAATTGTGGTGTCACCTCGTTGGGAAATAAAATCAGGATTGATATAATTTCCTTGTCCGGGTAGGATCATAAAATCATCAACCCCCTTAGGGTTGTTACCAAAGTGAAGTTTGCCAAACATGGCAGTTTCATAACCCGCTTTTTGAAACAATTGGGGGAAAGTCACTTGCGTAGTGTCAAAAGGCATAAGATTATCCACCTTGCCATTGATATGGGTATGCTTCCCGGTTAAAATGGTAGCTCGTGATGGCGCGCAAATGGAATTAGTGACACTTGCATTTGTAAAAACGATGCCTTCCTTCCCAATTCTATCAATATTTGGGGTTTGGATTAGGTGGTCACTGTAGGCACTGATAGCTTGATAGGCATGATCATCGGACATTATAAAAATAATGTTCGGTTTTTCCTTAGGAGTATCTTGCTCTTCTTTTTTCTTTTCTGCACAAGAAACAAATAGAATCGAAAATAGAATTAAACAAATTGATTTTGATTGGAAGTTCATTTATCGAATGGTTTGAAATTAAAAGGTACAAATTGTTTGTTAGACACCATAACTAAGGGCTTTTCCGTAACTTGCGTGCACCTTAGCGATGATTTTATAACAAGGAGTCTCTATTGAACCCACTTAAACGGCTTTTTAAACAGACTTTTATCTATGGCTTGGCAACAGTCTTGCCTAGGGTGATTTCTTTTTTCTTACTTCCACTGTACACTTCTGTCTTTGTAAATGCTGCTGGATATGGCCAGTATACCAATATATATGCTTGGATAGCAATTTTCAATGTGTTTTTGGCCTATGGGATGGAAACTACTTTTTTCAGATTCTACCATAAAGGAGAAAATAAGAGAACAATTATTTCCACCTCCTTGATTTCATTGCTGGGATCTTCATTGCTCTTTTTGGTGTTGGCATTGTCTTTAAAAGAGACCCTGGCGAGCATTACCAACATCAATGCGGATTACATAAAATTCACCACATATATTTTGGTTTTAGATGCCTTGGTCATTATTCCTTTCGCTTTACTAAGAGCACAGGAAAAGCCCATGAAATATGCCGTTTTAAAAAGCATCAATGTCATTATAAATCTGTCTTTCAATGTTTTTTTCTTGCTAATACTTCCCAAAATAGCCCAAGAAAACCCAGAAGGATTCTTTACTGGCATTTATCAGGAAGGTTGGGAAATCCAATACATTTTTGTTTCCAATATCATCGCAAGTGGAATCACATTACTCTTATTGCTGCCCACCTATTTTAAAGTATCCTATAAATTTGATGCCAAAGTTTGGAAGCAGATGCTGAAATATGCTGGACCTGTTATGATAGCAGGGATTGCATTCACAATTAATGAGGTGCTCGATAAAATTTTATTGACCGAAATATTACCATCCAATATTGCCGAGTCTGAAGTGGGTAAGTATGGAGCATGTTACAAGTTGGCCCTTTTTATGACCTTGTTCGGAACTGCTTTTAGAATGGGTGTGGAGCCGTTTTTCTTTAGTCATGCCAAAACTGAAAAACCGCAAAAGACCTATGCGCAGATTACGAATTACTTTGTAATTATTGGTTCTGTTATTTTACTGGGCGTGGTCGTTTTTGTTGATGTACTGGGAAAGCTTTTGATTCGGAACGAAGTTTATTGGGAGGCGCTTCACGTAGTGCCGATTATCTTATTAGGCAGTTTTTGCTTAGGAATTTATCACAACCTTTCTGTATGGTATAAAGTTACTGACCAAACTAAATTTGGAGCATATATTTCCTCAATAGGCGCTTTAATTACATTGATTATGAACATCGCTTTGATCCCAAAAATTGGATATATGGCTTCAGCTCTGGCAACATTGGCTGCGTACGGAAGCATGATGCTCATGTCCTATTTTTTTGGAAGAAAGTATTACCCAGTTCCATACAACATGCGTAAGATTATTTTTTATCTATCCATTTCTATTATTTTTTCTGCACTTTCCTTCTACGTTTTTCACAGAAATTTAATAGCTGGCAGCCTCCTACTTTTGTTATTTTTGACATTAGTTTACAAATTGGAAGGAGATAAACTAAAGTCTATATTTCTACAGCGTGAAAATTAAAATCATAAACAAATCGGGGCATCAATTACCCCATTACGAAACTCCTGCTTCTGCAGGAATGGATTTAAGAGCAAACATTAAAGAACCCATAACCATAAAGTCTTTAGAAAGAACTATTGTGCCCACTGGACTTTTCATGGAACTTCCAGTCGGATATGAGGCTCAAGTGCGCCCTCGAAGTGGCCTGGCGGCCAAAAAAGGAATTACCGTTTTGAACGCCCCGGGAACCATTGATGCGGACTATCGTGGAGAAGTAGGGGTTATTCTGGTCAATCTATCTAATGAAGATTTTACCATCGACAACGGGGAACGCATAGCCCAAATGGTGATTGCCAAGCACGAACGCGCAGAATGGGTTCAAACTGAAGTTCTTTCGGAAACCGACAGGGGAGCAGGTGGATTTGGCAGTACTGGAGTACAATAAAACTAAACACTAAATACGTTATACTAAAAAGCTTATGAAGATAATAGTACCCATGGCGGGAAGAGGTTCTCGTTTAAGACCACATACATTAACAGTTCCGAAACCTTTGATTCCGGTTGCTGGAAAACCAATAGTGCACAGATTGGTAAGCGATATTGCCAAAGTTTTGGGAGAACAAATAGAAGAAGTAGCCTTTATTTTGGGCGACCCAGCCTTTTTTGGAGATGATGTGGTGGAAAGCTTAATGCAACTAGCAGAAAGCCTAGGTGCAAAAGGATCCATTTATAGACAAGATGAGCCTTTGGGCACGGGACATGCGATTATGAGTGCCAAGGAATCCTTAAGTGGGCCGGCAGTCATTGCATATGCAGACACTTTGATTCGAGCTGATTTTGATTTGGACAAGTCCGCTGACAGCGTTATTTGGGTCAAACAAGTAGATAGGCCAGAAGCTTTTGGTGTAGTGAATTTAAACGAGCAAAATGAGATTGTTGAGCTAGTAGAAAAGCCACAAGAGTTTGTTTCCGATCTGGCGGTGATAGGAATCTACTATTTTAAGGATGTAGGGGTGCTTAAAAACGAATTGCAGTATGTTTTGGACAACCAAATCATTAACGGTGGAGAATACCAAATCAATGACGGCATAAAACGGATGATGGAAAAAGGCATGAAATTTGTCCCAGGTAAAGTTGATGAATGGATGGATTGCGGAAACAAAAATGTTACGGTGGAAACTAATCAGCGCATGCTCAACTTTTTGGAAAAAGATGGAGAGGGATTGATAGCTGGCTCAGTTAAAAAAGAAAATGCCAACATCATTGAGCCTTGTTTCATAGGCGAAAACGTAGTGTTAAAGAATACTACGGTTGGACCATATGTTTCCGTTGGAGCTGACACCGTATTGGAAAATTCCACTGTAAAGAATAGTTTAATACAGAGTAAGAGCAAAATTACAAATGCCAATTTGGATAATGCCATGATTGGTAACCATGTAGTTTTTGATGGTAATTTTGAGACCATCAGCATAGGGGATTATTCAGTGTTGGAATAGATTAAAATTATACTCCCCAAAAAGGAGAACTTAAATTGAAATGAAAAAGACAATAGGCACATATCTGTTTATACTAATGTTTTCCTTGTGGACTTTTTCGCAAGAAGAGGAACAAAGTGCCGAGGTTTTTTTAGAGGAATACACCGATGAATTTCAAGAGAGTTTCTTCGAAGCGCTTAAGCAAAAGGGAATCCAAAACTACGATAGGGCCATCAAGCTGTTTTTGGAGTGTAAAAAGTTAGATTCTCTTAGCAGTGTAGTCGACTATGAACTTGCCAAAGCCTATTTTCTTGACAAGAAATATATTCAGGCCGAAGAATATGCCATTGAAGCATTAAATGCCGAACCAACGGATTTCTGGTATTTGGAAAACTTGGTAAATATTCTGGAAAAGCAAGGGAGTTCGGCGGAGATCATCCAACAACATATTCCGTTTCAGACGCAGAAATTAAAGGAGAATCTTGCCGTAATTTATTTCAAAAAGAAGAAATATCAGGATGCCTTAAAACTGTTGAGCGATTTAGGGGACTCTAATTTTGCCCTTGAGTTAACCTTGAAAATAAAAGACTCACTTCAACAAGGCAAAAGAGAAACGCAACCCGTAATCGCCAAAGAAACGGCTAAGGCCGAAGACCCTATTGGTCAATACAAGAATCAGATAGAGAGTTTGTTGGCAAAATCCGACTTTGGGCAGATGGAATCCGTGTCGAAAGAAGCTTTGGACTCATATCCGCTGCAACCCTACTTCTATTATGCGTATGGGACTTCTTTAAACAGAAATTCACAATCCGTGAAGGCGGTGGAGGTTTTGGAAAGCGCTCTGGATTATTTGCTTGATGATGATATAATGGCCAATAAGATATTCAAGGAATTGTCAAAAGCGTATACGGCAATAGGAAACACATCCAAAGCGCAAGAATATTTGAATAAAGTTAAGCCCGGTCTGTAATGAAAGCACATAGAATATATAAAATTAAGGCTCCCATATTTTTGCTTTTGATCATGTTGGTTTTTGGTTCATGCAAATCCACTAAATCAATTACTGGTGGTGAAATCGATGAGCGGATGTCGGCTAAACGAATTATAGAAAACCACTATGCCAATCAAATTGATTTTAAAACCTTAAGCGGGAGGATTAAGATTGATTATTCGAATGGAAAGAGCGAGCAAGGTGTTAGCGTCAGCCTGCGTATGGAAAAAGATAAGGTTATATGGATCAGTGCTCCTCTTGGAGTTGTCAAAGCACATATTACACCTGATAGGGTATCCTTTTATAACAAACTGCAAAACGAATATTTTGACGGGGACTTTAGCTATTTAAGTGAACTATTAGGAACCGAATTGGACTTTGATAAAGTTCAAAGCTTGTTGTTAGGTGATGCCATACTGGACCTAAGAGAAAGAAGATATATTTCGGGGACTAATGAAGGAAATTACCAACTAAAACCTAAAAAGGCACATGAACTTTTTAAGATCTTGTTTCAATTAGAACCAAGAAACTTTAAGGTTGCCGCTCAAGAAATTGCACAGCCTGAAGAGAATAGACAGCTAAGCACTAAATATACCTATCAGGATATTTCTGGAAAAGCGCTGCCAGATAAGATAGACATCGTTGCTTTGGAAAATATGGACCGGACAACAATTGGACTTAGCTTTAAGAACATGGAATTGAATAGAAACTTGAATTTCCCTTATAAAATTCCAAAAGGGTACGATGAAATTATATTAAAGTAATATGATAAATAGATTTTCATATTGCCTTTACTATCTGATTTTTATCAGCTTAACAGCTAATCCCATATTTGCCCAAACTAGTGAGCAAAAAGCTTTGGAAGCCAAACGCGAACGTTTGCAAAAAGAAATAAAGGAAATTAACCGATTGCTTTTTACAGAAAAGAAAGAAAAGGGAAATGTTCTGGACCAAATGGATGCTTTGGACCAAAAAATAAATGTCAGGCAAGAGCTAATTCGTGTTACGAATCAACAATCGAATCTTCTCAATAGGCAAATCAACGTTAATATCCGAACTATTAGCAAGCTTCGGGAAGACCTTAGAATCTTGAGGGAGGATTATGCAAATCTGATTCAAAAATCCTATCAAAATAAATCCCAAAGTAGCCGATTGATGTTTTTATTATCTGCCGAAAATTTCTTCCAGGCGTTTAAAAGACTTCAATACATGGAGCAATATGCAAAACATAGAAAAAAGCAAGGGGAGGACATTATCGTAAAGACCGACGAATTAGCTGCTCTGAACAAGGATTTGGTGGCTCAAAGAAAATCCAAAGAACGTTTGTTGTCTGATAATCGTAAGGTCAAAAATGAACTGTTCAAAGAAATTGAATCGCAAAAAGTGCTCTTGAGGAGTATTCGACAAAACGAAACAAAGTATACTGCGGCAATTGAACAAAAAAGAAAAGAGGCCCGAAAAATTGATCGCGAAATAGAGCGATTAATCAAGAGCGCTATAGCAAGCACCAATAAAAGGGCGGGGAAGTCCGGCAGAACCAAATTCGTTTTAACTCCCGAGGCACAATTGGTGGCCAACAACTTTTCGGCAAACAAAGGGAAACTCATTTGGCCAGTTGAAAAAGGTGTTAAGAGTCAAGGATATGGGGTGTATGCAGACAAACTTTATCCCGGAATAAAACATAGAAATAATGGAGTTACCATAGCCACAGATGAAGGTAGCCAGGCCAGAGCTATTTTTGACGGAGAAGTTATTGCTATAATTTCTGTTCCAGGTGGCGGTAGGGGAGTAACAATAAAACATGGGAACTATATAAGCGCATACTATAATTTATCTAAATTGTATGTCAAAAAAGGAGATAAAGTAGCTGCAAAAGAAGTGATTGGAGACATATATACCAGTCGGTTTAATGGAGCAACAAAGCTCAAATTTTATCTGTATCAGGATGCGAATCGACTCAACCCTGAGGAGTGGATTTACCAACTTTAAAATATGAGAAACATAACAGATTTACAAGGAACCTTTGAATTGCACAATGGAGTTCATATGCCTTACTTTGGTTTAGGGGTATACCTTTCTAAGGATGGGAATGAAGTGACCAATGCAGTCAAAGAAGCGCTAAACCACGGATATCGCCATATCGACACTGCATCTATATACAACAATGAGAGTGGTGTGGGTGCTGGAATTAGGGAAAGTGATGTTGACCGGAAGGATGTTTTTGTGGTCAGCAAGGTTTGGAACGGTGATCAAGGTTATGATTCAACGTTAAAAGCTTTTGATGATAGTTTGAATCGATTAGGGCTGGATTATCTAGATCTTTATCTGATTCATTGGCCCAAGGAGAAATCTAAGGACACCTGGAAGGCCATGGAAAGACTTTATAATGAAAATAGGATTCGTGCTATAGGTGTGAGCAATTTTATGCAACACCATTTGGAAGATCTATTGACCGAGGCGAACATTGTTCCTATGGTGAACCAAATGGAATTTCATCCCTATTTGGTGCAGCAGGATCTGATAGATTTTTGTCATGGAAAAGGGATTCAATACGAAGCATGGTCTCCGATGATGCAAGGCAATGTGTTTGATATTCCTCAACTGAAGGATTTAGCCGATAAATACAAAAAGACAGTTGCCCAAATCGTACTTAGATGGGACCTTCAGAAAGGGGTAATTACCATTCCAAAATCGTCCAAAAAAGAACGAATTATTTCCAATGCAGACATTTTTGATTTTGCATTGGATAAGGAAGATGTAAAACTGTTGGATAGCCTAGATAGAGCCCAACGTTTTGGGCCTGACCCAAATAATTTTGACTTCTAAGAAGTAAATAAAGCCTTAAGTTCTGTTGCTTTATTCGGCTCCATTTTACCTGCAAGTACCAAACTGAGTTGTTTTCTTCGAAGAGCTCCAGCAAAACGCTCTTTTTGAAGATCCGTTTCAGGTTCTAGTTGTGGCACTTCTGTAGGGGTGCCCGATTCATCCACAGCTACAAAAGTATAGATGGCTTCGTTTGCCTTGGCGCGCTCTCCAGTAAATCTATCTTCCATCCAAACATCAATATAAATTTCCATTGAAGTTTTAAACGCCCTAGAAACAGAAGCTTCAACAGTGACTACACTGCCCAAGGGTACTGAACGGTTAAAAGCAACATGGTTTACAGAAGCCGTGACAGTAATCCTTCTACTGTGTCTTCTTGCTGCAATACTAGCGGCCCGATCCATGCGAGCTAAAAGCTCACCGCCGAATAAGTTGTTCAAGGGATTGGTCTCACTCGGTAATACCATATCTGTCATTACAGTACGTGATTCGCTTGGATTTTTCGCGCTCATAAGATTTGAATTTTGCGCAAAGATATTGAAGTGGATACTGGTTTTAAAGAAAGAAATACTATTTCTCAGATAGCAACCACGCATCAGGAGATTCGGTGCGCTTTACCCTTCTAAGGAATTTTAGAGCTTCCTTTGGGTTCTCAAAGCTGTCATAAGCCACTTGGTGCAGACCAAATTTATTGGTGCCCAAATAAAAAGCATTAAACCCTTTTTTCTTGAGTTGGGCCACCTTCTTTTCAGCATTTTGTTCAACTCTGAATGCACCAGCGATTACATGATGTTTGCCAAGCTTTTTCTTGGTGATTTTGATGTTCAATGCTGGAAGTTCCAAAGGAGCGCTTTCAAAAAATGTGGCTTCCTGAATTAAGCGCGAAACTTCTTCTTGGGCATCTTGCTGAACCGTTACTTGTTTTTGTTGAAGCTCATCATAAGCTCTATATGAGGTAGAGCCCAATGAAATAGCAAGTAAGATAACAGCGGCATACTTTAGCCAAGGTCTGAACGAAGATTCTTCCCGCTTTTCTGGGGTAATAATAAATGGAACCTTTTCCTCAAGTTCTTCTACTTCCTCTTTTAAAACTTCACGTTGAATCGGGGTGGCGGCAAATGCTGAAAGGCCAAATGAAGAGGTCAAAAAGTTGATTTTATTTTCTGGCTCAAACTGAATTCTATGATCTCGGTTGAGAGATAACTTGCCTATACCAAAAAGGTCAATGCTTTCACCCTGTTCAAGTCTTTTCTTCCATGACTCCGCCACATTTTCCACCTCTTCCAAAAGCTCTTCATAGCCAAGATGTTTTTCCTTGGCGATATGTGAAACCAATAAGCCATCATTCTTGGAAAGTTGTGCATTAAAGGAAACAGTTTTGGTTGGTGGAATCAATGTATTGGTCACCGAATCAAGTTCTGCGGATTTTCCATGTGCCAGAAAGGCCCCAAAACCGGGAACTACGACACAATTATAATCGAAGAGTAATTTTTCTATATAGGATTCAATGCGCATTGCCACAAATATTGGAAAAAAACCTGCATCACAAAATAAGAGCTGTCACTTTTTATTAACATTTGAAATTCTGTATTTTGTGAACAACTACAATCCCAAATCGAAATGTCTGAACCTGAAATTATTGCAGCGCTCCGACTGCAGGCTATTCCAAATATTGGAGATATTACCGCCAAAAAATTAATTGCCCATTGTGGGAGTCCAAGTGCAATTTTCAAGGATAAACTACATCACCTCACAAAGATTGGGGGTATTGGGCAAATAACCTTAAAAGGATTATATGACTCCGCGTATTTGGAAGAAGCTGAAGCTGAGTATGAATATATCCAAAACAAGAATATCACACTTTCATATTTTGAAGACCAAGATTATCCCGCATTTCTGAAGCACTGTGTCGATGGACCTATACTGCTTTTTACCCGCGGGAAAATCAACTTGGAGACTAAGAAAATTATTAGTGTGGTGGGGACCAGAAATATTACGAGTTACGGCCGAGGCTTTTGTGAAGACTTTATTGACCAAATAGCTCCATTGGATCCCATTATTGTTAGCGGATTTGCCTATGGAGTGGATATAACGATTCAGAAATTAGCCATGAATAAAGGCCTGCAAACCATTGGTTGTTTGGCACACGGACTAAACCAAACTTATCCGAAAGCTCATAAAAAATATGTCTCAAAGATTGAGGGAAATGGAGGTTTCTTGACAGAATTTTGGAGTACTAGCAATCCGGATCGTGAAAACTTTTTAAAACGAAACCGCATTATCGCCGGACTTAGTAAAGCTACTATTGTTGTTGAATCGGCAGAAAAGGGTGGTAGTTTGGTCACTGCAGATTTGGCCAACGGGTACAACCGAGATGTTTTTGCTGTTCCGGGTAGAACTTCCGATACATATAGCAAGGGATGTAACGACTTAATTAAACACCAAAAAGCACAAATGTTGACTTCAGCAGCAGAATTGATCTATCTTTTAGGATGGGAATTGGAATCAAAAAAAGAAAAAGAAACCATTCAGAAACAACTTTTTCCGCAACTTGATAAAACAGAACAGTCTATCTATTCGTACTTGCAGATGAACGGGAAACAGTTATTGGACACCGTTGCTTTGGAATGTAATTTGCCAATTCACAAAACATCCTCTACACTTTTTACTTTGGAAATGAAGGGAGTGGTTAGACCATTACCGGGCAAACTGTTTGAAGCGATTTAGTATCCAAGTTTACCTCGTACCCTTTCCAAGACGCCATCAGCAATTTTCTTGGCTTTTTCAGCCCCAATGGCCAAGGCCTCATCCACTTCTTGTAAATGGTTCATGTAGTACTCAAATTTTTCACGGGGTTCGGCAAACTTTTCCAGAATTACTTCGTAAAGTGCCTGTTTGGCATGTCCGTAACCATATCCACCAGCAAGATAATTTGCACTCATTTCCTCAATTTGCTCCTGAGAAGCTAAAATCTTGTACAAGGCAAAAACATTATCTCCTTTAGGGTCCTTCGGTTCTTCTATAGGAGTACTGTCCGTGACAATACCCATGAGTTGCTTGCGTAATTTTTTATCAGGTTGAAAAAGGTTGATGATATTACCCTTACTCTTGCTCATTTTTTGTCCATCCGTACCTGGAACGTACATGGTATCTTCCTGTACCTTGGCATCAGGAAGCACAAAAGTTTCACCCAACTGATTGTGGAACCTTGATGCTACATCACGGGTCATTTCCAAGTGCTGTAGTTGATCTTTGCCTACCGGAACAATATTGGCATCGTACAACAAAATATCAGCTGCCATTAGCATTGGATAAGAAAACAAGCCAGAATTTACATCAGCCAATCGATCCGCTTTGTCCTTAAATGAATGTGCAAGGGTAAGTCGTTGGTATGGAAAAAAACAGCTGAGGTACCATGCCAGTTCTGTAACCTGTGGAACATCGCTTTGACGATAGAAAACGGTGTTTTCAACATCAAGTCCAAAAGCCAGCCATGTGGCTGCTGTAGCATAGGTGTTGTTTCTTAATTCTTCGCCATCTTTTATCTGGGTGAGCGAATGCATATCCGCAATGAAAAGAAAGGATTCATTTTTGGGATCCTGAGCCATTTGAATGGCAGGAATAATTGCCCCAAGAATGTTTCCCAAATGGGGGACGCCTGTACTTTGAATTCCAGTTAAAATTCGGGCCATACCTAATTTTGCCCGTAAAAGTAAGCATCCAAGTGGGATAAAAAAAGTAGGATGCCAGTGTTTGATTAAGTGGAAGTTACTTTTTAAAGAGGCCAGCAACAAAGAGCACAACAACAGCTCCAATAACTCCGGTTATCAAGTCTCCTACAATTCCCGAACTAATATGAATGCCCAAAACCCCAAAGAGCCAATTACCCACAACACCTCCGACGATACCTAAAATTATATTGATTAGCGCACCAAAACCACCACCTTTCATAATTTTTCCTGCAAGCCAACCTGCTGCCGCCCCAATCAATAAAGCATATAGTAATCCCATTTTTAAGATTTTATGGTTATTCCAATAAAGATATTCAAAAATTCTACTTTTGGCGCATGCTTTCTGTCTTGAAGAATATAGGATATGTTTTATACCGCATTTGGTTTTACGTGCTGGTAGCCATTCCTATTTTTATTTTCTTCCCCTTTCTGCTATTGACCACTCTTTCCGAAAAAACGTACAAGCAGTTCTTTTGGCTGGCCAGAAATTTGTGGGCTAAAACCATACTTTATGGGATGGGGTGCTTTCCTAGAATTATGCGGGAGCAAAAAATGGTAAAAGGTAAAAGCTATATGCTCGTGGCCAACCACACCAGTATGTTGGATATTATGTTCATGTTGGTAGTAAGCAAAAACCCTTTTGTTTTCGTTGGTAAGAAAGAGTTGGTAAAGATTCCTGTTTTTGGATTTTTCTATAAACGCGTCTGTATTATGGTGGACAGGGAGAGTATTAAAAGTCGGACTGGAGTCTACCGTCGTGCGCAACGTCGATTAGACCAAGGATTGAGCGTGTGTATTTTTCCTGAAGGAGGGGTCCCAGAGGAGCAAGTGGTTTTGGATGCATTCAAAGATGGAGCTTTTAAAATGGCAATAGCGCACAAAATTCCTGTGGTGCCAATCACATTTTTTGACAATAAAAAGCGTTTTTCCTTCACATTTTTAAGCGGTGGTCCTGGAATTATAAGAGCAAAGGTTCATCGTTTTTTTGAAACTGGAATTTTGGGCGAGGAAGACAAATCCACATTGCGCGAAGAGGTTCGTGAAGTTATTTTGAAGGAACTACAGTAATCTCCCCAAAGCAACAAAGTTTTGTTAGTTTGAGTCTATTATGTCTTCGATAAGACCCAATAAAAAAACACCTTGCCGGAGCAAGGTGTCTAAATGATTGCATTAAAGGAGCAATCTTCCTAACCAACTTCTTTTATATACTTAAAAATTGAAACGCACACCACTATAAACACCCACAGAGAATGGTCTAAAAGAACCGGCGGTTTCGGAAAATGTATTTAATTGATATTTTAAAACAGGCTCCAAACTCAACTGAATTTTTGAAGAAAACTCATAATTGAGCCCAACACCCACATTTGTGCTAAAATTCACCGTATTGGCATTATTGGCCTCCCCAACTTCCGTGACCAAATCATTGGATTCCAAAAGCACGGAATTGTCAACAAGAAAAAGAGAACTTACACCACCAATAAGATTGACACCAAACTTTTTATCAATAATTGAATAATCCAACTCCAAAGGAACTTCAATATAACCCAATCGTTGAACCATTTTTCCATCCAAGGAAGGGGTTTCGTTGGCGGCCAATTCCACAAAAGCATCATTCGCTGCAAACTGAGGGGCTTTCTCCTTGCTCTGAACTATTACAGTTCGGGAGGCTTGGCTGTAATCTATATTTTCTATCAAATCATTCGGGGAAGCACTTAATGACGATGAAAAAACCACATCATTGGTATCATAACCATAGTTCACCCGGTGCACACCAGAGCGTACTTTCAACTTTTTACCCAATTCGTAAGCAACTGTAAGGCCATAACTCAAATTCACATTCCCCGACTTGGAGTTAGCAGCAAAATTTGAGTGGATAGGAGAACCATTTCCTGTAGCACTAAAATAAACAGGGGCAACAGAAGGACCTACAGACCATTTTTGAGATGTATTTTCCGCAATAGCCTCTTCCTCTTGTTCCTTAATTACTTCAAAAATGGATTTCTTTTCCGGAGTGTTATTCGACTCTTCATTTTTAATTATCTCCTCAACCTTATTTTCTTGTTCATCAGCATTGTTTTCGACAATAGCATCATCGCTTTTTGAAATTTCAAACAGACTCTCTTTTTGTGGAAGATCAACTTCTTTGCTAGTATTTTCTGAAGGAAGTTTGTCCGGATGCTCCGTTTCTAAATTTTTCAATGAAGTATCGGTTTCTGCAACTTCCAAAGCTTCATTTTCAGTTTGAAGTTTTGGCTGTTGTTTAACATCGCTAGAGACAACTTCTTGTTCAGTAGTATCAAAAGAATTTAATTTCTTGCTTGAAACTGAATTCTTTTCCTGTCTGATATCTTCGTATGGTTGATTAGGATTGCCTGCCAATTGCTGTTTGGGCCGAAGACTTTGATTTTTAATTAATGCATCATCAGCATCTTTTTCAGAATTAGACTGCTCAACGGGCTCTGATTCGTTTTCATTCGAAGAATCAACGAATTGTTCAGCGTCAGGTGTTGTGAAAATTTCGGACTTTTTAGAATCTTCCGTGTTTGAATTAATGTTAGACGAATCGGTTTTTTGCTGTGTTTCAGTGATAATAATATCATTGTTTTCATTTGAACTCTCAAATGGATTTACCACATAAAACAGCAGGGCCAACAAAGCTGCAACCCCTCCAAGTCGCCACCATATTGGAATGACCCTTTTCTTTTTCTCTTTTTTGTCCAAGGAAGCTTCAATAGATTTCCAGACGTTATCATCCGGACTTTCCTTAAAATCCTTAAATACTTCTTTGAACAATTGCTCTAAATTCTTTTTCCCCATCATTGATGATTTAAGCAATGTTTATATTTTCTTTTTCAATTTTTTCCCTCAGTATCATTTTGGCCCTTGCCAAATTTGATTTTGAGGTCCCCGTGGATGTTCCCAACATCTCACTAATTTCTTTATGACTGTAGCCATCCAAAACGTAGAGGTTGAATGTTAACCTATACTTGTTGGGCAGCTCTTGTATATATCCCAATAATGCGGAAAGACTTATATCAGCCTGTTCCGTATCAACGTCCAATTCTTCCCCTATGTTCTCGGAAACCACATTTAAGTGTTGCTCCTTTCTATATTTTTGAAGTACGGTATTCACGGTAATCCGCTTGATCCAACCCTCAAAGGAACCATTAAAGTTGAATTGGTCGATTTTATTAAAAATTGTCATAAAACTATCGTGCAGATTATCCTCTGCTTCAGTTTTATTTCGGGAATATTTGAGACACATACCGAAAAGAATACCGGAGTATTTCCGGTATAAATCGGCTTGCGCCTGTCTTTTGCCCTTTTTACAATTATGTATTAATTCTTCAAGATCCAAATGTTGGTCAATTTTGGATTGCTGATACCTAGTTCACAGGAACCGTATATTCTATATATGTGGCGTTATCTTCATTATCATTGCCAGAATAAAATCTAAAATGATATTCTCCAGTAAAAATCACATTGAATTGGAGAATAGCGGTCACTTCCTCTACGGCCTGTGTACAGGCTATATCGCCATCGACTATTTCAGTTCCAACTACAACCACATCTCGATCTGTATCTCCGGTTTTGACCACATCAAAACCTTCAAAAAACGTGCAACCATTGGGCCGTTGGTAAGTCACCTCAATATCATAAATCTCATTCAATTCAAAAAATGCAGGCATTTGTGCTTCTACAACTCTTAAGGTCGTAAACTGAAAGTTTTGCCCATCATCCAAGTCACATGAGCTTAGAGTAGACCCCATAGCAATCACTGCAAACAAAGCAATCAACTTTTTCATCACTAAAAATCTTTACACCCTAGATGTATGGTAAAGGTAAGGGTTGCGTGAAATTACCCGTTTCTTGAAAAAGTAAGATGTTTGGTAAAAAAGTCCCGTTTAGGCGTTAACGGCAGCGATAGCTTCTTTGATTTTGGCTTCAAGTTCCTCTGATAATTCAGGGTTGTCCGCCAGCAGCGCTTTAACCGCGTCTCGGCCTTGTCCTAGTTTGGTGTCTCCGTAGCTAAACCAAGAACCGCTTTTCTTCACAATTTCATATGCCACACCTAGATCCAGCACTTCTCCAACCTTGGAAATACCTTCTCCGTACATAATATCAAATTCAGCAGTTTTGAAAGGAGGGGCAACCTTGTTTTTGACAACTTTTACCCTGGTCTTGTTACCTTGTACCGCTCCGTCAGTATCTTTTATCTGGGTAGATCTTCTAATATCTAATCGAACGGAAGCATAAAACTTAAGTGCGTTACCACCGGTTGTTGTTTCAGGATTTCCAAACATCACACCAATTTTCTCTCTCAACTGGTTGATAAAAATAACCGTACAATGAGTTTTGCTAATGGATGCGGTTAATTTTCGTAAAGCCTGTGACATCAATCTTGCATGTAGCCCCATTTTGGAATCACCCATTTCACCTTCAATTTCACTTTTAGGAGTAAGCGCTGCAACAGAATCAACAATTACAATGTCAATTGCACCAGATCGGATAAGATTATCGGCAATTTCCAAAGCTTGTTCCCCATGATCAGGCTGGGAAATAATTAGATTATCAATATCAACGCCTAATTTTTCAGCATAAAATCGATCAAAGGCATGTTCAGCATCAATAAAGGCAGCAATACCTCCATTTTTTTGTGCCTCAGCAATTGCATGTAATGTAAGTGTTGTTTTTCCTGATGATTCTGGCCCATAAATTTCAATAACCCTTCCTCGAGGGTAACCACTAACACCCAAAGCAATATCCAGTCCCAATGACCCCGAAGGGATAACCTCTACATCCGCTACCACACTGTCCCCCAATTTCATGACGGCACCCTTTCCGTAGGTTTTGTCCAATTTATCAAGGGTCAGTTTTAAGGCTTTAAGTTTTGCTTCTTTTTCGTTGCTCATGGTTCTCGTAATTAGGAAGGCTAAATTACCATTTCTTTCTTCATGCGACAATAGCAACGCAACCTTTTTAAATTGATGTATCTAATGGGCAACTGATTCAAAAAACAATATATCGAATCGAGTTTTCGATTCAACACCACACAGCAAGGGAAATTTGCGCTATGAAAAGAAACATGGTGGTTGAAAGGGCCTCTTTTAAAAGAGGCCCTTTCTTATTTGTATCAAAGAATTGTACATTTGTCCTCATTACATTTCAGACTTTTTAAACTTAAAATATTGGTATAGCATGCAACTGTACAATACATTAAGTGCAAAAGAAAGAGCAAAACTTATAGAGGAGGCCGGCAAGGACCGGTTGACCATCTCTTTCTATCAATATGCACACATTGGAAACCCCGAAATTTTTAGAAACCATCTTTTTATCAATTGGAATGAGATGGATGTTCTTGGCCGAATTTATGTGGCCCGCGAAGGTATAAATGCCCAATTATCAGTTCCGGCTGATAACTTTCAGGTGTTTAAAGAACATCTAGATTCCATTTCATTTTTGGAAAATGTACGACTCAATATCGCAATTGAACAGGACAACAAATCATTTTTGAAACTGAAGGTCAAGGTCCGCCGAAAAATAGTAGCAGATGGTTTGGACGATGATACATTTGATGTCACCAACAAAGGCATCCATGTCGGTGCTGAAAAATTCAACGAACTTATTGAAGATCCAGATACGGTTCTTGTGGATATGAGAAACCACTACGAAAGTGAGATCGGTCATTTTAAAAATGCTCTTACCCCAGATGTGGATACGTTCAGGGACTCCTTGGATATCATTGAAGAAGACCTGTCCTCACATAAAGAAGATAAGAAGCTCGTAATGTACTGCACCGGTGGAATCCGATGCGAAAAGGCAAGCGCTTATTACAGGCACAAAGGTTTTAAACATGTGTATCAATTAGAAGGTGGAATCATTGAATATACCAGACAGGTAAAAGCCCAAAATTTGGAGAACAAATTTTTAGGGAAGAATTTTGTTTTTGACCATCGCCGGGGAGAACGCATATCAGAAGATGTCATTGCCAATTGCCATCAATGCGGAAAACCGTGCGACACCCATGTAAACTGTGCTAACGAAGCTTGTCATTTACTTTTTATACAATGTGAAGAATGTTCCGAAGCGATGAATGAGTGCTGTTCTCAAGAATGTAAGGAAATCCATGCATTACCCTACGAAGAGCAAAAGAAGCTGCGCAAAGGCAAACACGCGAGCAATAAAATATTCAAAAAAGGTCGTTCAGAGGTACTTAAGTACAAAAAGTAACATTTCATGGCTGCCTCAAATTGTGCTATATTTACCACAAGTAATTTTATGAACCCTTTTTAAGAAAATCCAGCACATTTTCTTAAATCAAGATAAAAAATATGGGATGTAGCAGTTGTTCAACCGGCAAGGATGGACAACCGCGGGGTTGCAAGAACAATGGTACTTGCGGCACAGATGGTTGTAATAAGCTAACGGTCTTTGATTGGCTTTCCAATATGTCGTTACCCACCGGTCAAAATCCATTTGATTGTGTTGAGGTACGTTTCAAAAACAGCAGAAAAGAATTTTTTAGAAATGTGGACAATCTCCCATTAGCAATAGGAGATGTGGTTGCCACGCAGGCTAAATCAGGTCATGATGTAGGTATAGTAACCCTTACCGGGGAGTTGGTCAAGGTGCAAATGAAGCGAAAGAAAGTAGCTCATGACGATGAGGCCTTACCAAAAGTTTACAGAAAGGCATCACAGCGCGATATTGATATCTGGCAAAAATGCCGTGACAAAGAACCTGAGATTCAAAAGCGGTCGCGGGAGATAGCCATATCGCTTAAGCTCCAAATGAAATTGAGCGATGTGGAATTTCAAGGAGATGGTTCCAAAGCAACTTTCTATTATACGGCCGAAGAAAGAGTGGATTTTAGGCAGTTGATTAAAGATATGGCAAAGGCCTTTAATATCCGGATTGAAATGCGTCAAATAGGATACCGCCAAGAAGCACAGCGTTTGGGAGGAATTGGATCTTGTGGGCGTGAATTATGTTGCTCTACATGGCTAACTGACTTTAGATCAGTGAGCACGGCATCCGCCAGATACCAGCAATTGGCATTGAATCCTCAAAAATTGGCTGGCCAATGCGGAAAACTAAAATGCTGTCTCAACTACGAGTTGGATATGTATTTGGAAGCATTAAAGAATTTTCCACCACAAGACAGTAAACTTAAGACAGAAAAGGGGATAGCTTTTTGTCAAAAAGCGGACATTTTCAAAGAAACTCTATGGTTTTCCTATAAAGACGACCCTGCTTCATGGCACGCATTGGATAAGGACCAGGTCCTGGAAATTTTAGAGATGAACAAGAACAATGAAAAAATTGCCAGTCTAGAAGAATATGCCCAGACCAATGTGAGCGAGGAGAAAATGGCTTTTGAAAATGTAGTAGGTCAAGATAGTCTTACCCGATTTGATCGTCCCAAGAAAAAGAAAGGAAACAAGAAAAGAAGAAAAAACAGACCCAAAAAGCCTTCTAATGCACAATAAACTCCTCCTTGTTTTGGTTGTTATGTGGAGTATGGTTTCATGCAATGATAACTTGGTCTTTTCCGAATTTAAGGCCATGGAGAATGGAAAATGGGACATTGCCAAACCAGTAAATTTTGAATTTTCATCTTTAGATTCAGTGCAGCCACACAACGTATTCATCAATGTCAGAAACGACAATACATTTAAGTTCAGCAATCTCTTTTTGATTACCGAACTTGAATACCCAGATGGTGAAACATTTAAAGATACCCTGGAATACAAAATGGCGGAACCTACCGGCGAGTGGTTGGGCAAAGGCTTAGGGAGCATTAAGGAAAACAAACTTTGGTTTCAAGAAAACATCGTTTTTCCCGATTCAGGCGTATATAAACTGAATATTATCCATGCCATGCGAAAGAATGGAGATGTGGGTGGCCTCCGTATTCTAGATGGCATTACAGATGTTGGTTTGGAAATAGAAAAAAGTATCCGTTAACAATGGCAAAAACGAAAAAGACAGAACAGAAGAGTTTCTTTGTATTTATAAAGTGGTTTTGGATTCTCTTTGGATCAGGGGTTTTGTTGGCCATGTTGATTTTTCTATTGGCTGCCTGGGGAGCATTTGGAGAAATGCCGACATTTGAGCATCTAGAAAACCCCCAAACAAACTTGGCCACTGAGCTTATTTCTTCAGATGGGGAAACTCTTGGTAAATATTTTTTGGATGACAACCGAACTTGGTTGGATTACAAAGATCTTCCTGAAAATTTGGTGAATGCATTGATTGCTACCGAGGATGCTAGATATTATGATCATGCAGGAATAGATGCAAGGGGAACTTTAAGAGCATTTGCTTTTCTCGGAACCAAAGGCGGAGCCAGTACAATTTCACAGCAGTTGGCGAGGCAGTTGTTTGTTGGGAGAAAGGCCCAGGATTGGAGAAGGTATCTTCAAAAAGTTAAAGAATGGGTAATCGCAACCCGATTAGAGCGCAATTATACCAAGGAAGAAATCATAGCTATGTATTTTAATATCTATGATTTTGGGAATAACGCCGATGGAATTCGTTCTGCTGCTAGAGTTTATTTTGGGAAGGAGCCTATGGAGCTGCGAACAGAAGAAGCAGCCATGTTGGTTGGCATGTTTAAAAACTCTTCTTTTTACAACCCAAGACCACACAGGAACCCGGTTGGGACAAGAAATAGAAGAAATGTGGTTTTGTCTCAAATGGCCAAATATGGATATCTCCCTGAAAAGGAAAAAGATTCGCTCCAAAAACTGGAACTGAACCTAAATTATAGTCCAGAATTACATAACGAAGGTCTTGCCACCTATTTCAGAATGTATATGCAGCGTTGGTTGAATGGCTGGGCCAAAAACAATCCAAAACCAGATGGGGAGCGATATAATATTTACCTGGACGGGCTAAAGGTTTATACCACTGTTGATTCTAGAATGCAGAAAAATGCGGAAGAAGCCGTTCGGAAACACATGAAGAATTTACAGGCTGAGTTTTTCCACCAAAATACTCCAGAGCGGAATCCAACGGCCCCATTTTTGGATTTAACCAAAGGAGGGATTGATACTATTATGCGTCGTGCCATGAAACAATCTGGAACATGGAAAAGTCTTAAAAGATTGGGTAAATCAGATAAAGAGGCCGAAGAGTTCTTCCATCAGAAAAAAGGAATGACCGTATTTGATTGGAATAGTGATTCTTTTGATAAGGACACTATCATGACACCTATGGATTCTATACGTTACTACAAAACCTTTTTAAGAACTGCAATGATGTCTATGGAGCCGCAAACAGGTCATGTAAAAGCATGGGTAGGTGGTGTAGACTACAAACATTTTCAATATGATAATGTGCATCAAGGGACAAGACAAGCAGGGTCAACTTTTAAACCCTTTGTTTATGCAGCTGCGATTGATCAGTTGCGTTATTCTCCATGCGATTCTTTACCTGACAACCAGTACTGTATAGAGCCATTAAAGCACGGAAATATGGAGGCATGGTGCCCCAAAAATTCGGATGGAAAATACTCGGGAAAAAACTTGACCCTAAAGCAGGCTTTGGCGAATTCCGTAAATACGGTAACGGCGCAATTGATAGATAAGGTGGGCCCAGGCTCCGTTGTAAACATTGCAAAAGACATGGGAATTTCGAGAGAAATGCTTGAAGTACCTGCGATAGCATTGGGTGTTCCAGAAGTTAATGTCTATGAAATGGTTGGAGCTTTTGGAACCTATGTTAACCAAGGGGTCTATGTAAAACCGGTCACGGTAACCCGTATCGAAGATAAAAATGGCACTGTGCTGTACGAATATGTGCCAGAGACAAAAGATGTACTTAGTAAAGATGTAGCCTATGCCATGGTGAACTTAATGGAAGGTGTTACACAAGGTGGCTCTGGAACAAGATTAAGGCACTCTTTTGCCAAGAACCAGACAGTTTACAAGGATATCATTACTGGATACCCTTATGAATTGAATAATCCAATAGCAGGTAAGACCGGGACAACACAAAATCAAAGTGATGGTTGGTTTATGGGCATGGTGCCTAACCTAGTTACTGGGGTTTGGGTTGGGGGCGAAGAAAGAGCGGCTCACTTTAAAAGTATTTTGTACGGTCAAGGAGCGTCAATGGCGTTACCTATTTGGGCCTTGTACATGAAGAAGAATTATGAAAATGAGGAATTAGGGGTATCTCAAGATGCATTTGAAGAACCTAAAGAAATGTCCATAAATATCGATTGTACTAAAGTTTTAAAAGAACTTAAAGAAGAACAGGACACGGAAGATGACTTAGAAGAGGATATAGGATTTTAACCAGACTAGTGTCTAAAAGAATAAGCCCCAAAGTTGCATTTTGCACTTGGGGCTTTTTTAATTAAATCGTAATTTCAAACAATCAGAAAACACATCAATAAATGATTAAAAAAACAGTTTCCGGTGTAGAAAAAGCGTTGGAAGGAGTTGTGGATGGAATGACCTTTATGCTAGGTGGATTTGGGCTTTGCGGAATTCCGGAAAATGCAATTGCGCAGTTGGTAAAAATGGGGATTACTGATATCACCTGTATTTCAAATAATGCGGGGGTAGATGATTTTGGGTTGGGTCTATTGCTTCAAAAGCACCAGATAAAGAAAATGATTTCATCCTACGTAGGCGAGAATGACGAATTTGAACGTCAAATGCTAAGCGGGGAGTTGGAAGTTGAACTTACCCCCCAAGGAACTCTAGCAGAAAAGTGTAGAGCTGCACAAGCAGGCTTTCCCGCCTTCTATACGCCGGCTGGTTATGGAACTGAGGTGGCTGAAGGAAAGGAAACACGGGAATTTGATGGAAAGATGTATGTGCTTGAACCCGCATATAAAGCCGACTTCTCATTTGTAAAAGCTTGGAAGGGAGACGAAGCTGGGAATTTGATTTTTAAGGGAACCGCAAGAAATTTTAATCCCTGTATGTGCGGAGCAGCTAAAATTACCGTGGCTGAAGTGGAGGAATTGGTACCCGCTGGAACCTTAGATCCAAATGCGATTCATATACCCGGAATATTTGTCCAACGTATTTTCCAGGGTGAGAAATATGAAAAAAGAATAGAACAACGAACCGTAAGACAAAAAGGATAATTTATGCTGGATAAAAACGGAATCGCAAAGCGAATTGCAAAAGAAGTCAAAGATGGGTATTACGTAAACCTGGGGATTGGAATCCCGACTTTGGTCGCCAACTTTGTTCGAAACGATATAAGCGTTGAATTTCAAAGTGAAAATGGTGTATTAGGCATGGGCCCTTTTCCATTTGAAGGAGAAGAAGATGCCGATATCATCAACGCAGGAAAACAAACCATAACGACCCTGCCTGGGGCATCTTTTTTTGATTCTGCCACCAGTTTTGGAATGATTCGAGGGCAACATGTTGACCTTACCATATTAGGTGCTATGGAAGTGGCGGACAACGGGGATATAGCCAATTGGAAGATTCCTGGTAAAATGGTCAAGGGCATGGGAGGAGCAATGGACCTGGTTGCTTCGGCAGAAAATATTATCGTGGCCATGATGCACACCAATAAGGCCGGACAATCGAAATTGTTGAAACAATGCTCGCTGCCATTGACAGGTGTAGGTTGTGTAAAGAAAATAGTTACCAATATGGCCGTTTTAGAAGTAACCGAAGATGGATTTAAACTTCTGGAAAGAGCTCCAGGTGTTTCAGTGGAAGAAATTATTCAAGCAACTGAAGGTAAACTTGAAGTTAGCGGGGATATTCCAGAGATGCAGGTTTAGCAGAATTGTTGACCAATATCGAATCTTGCCACGGATTTTAAGGATAATTGAATAAGAGCTGATAAATGTGTAAAGATTCAGTCAAGCATATATGTTTTTCCTACCTAAATAAATATGCAGAGAAGGATATAGAAAGCATTGAGCAGATGTTTGCCGACAATATTGTTTTGCGTGATTGGAAAATTAGTGTAGTTGGAAAGGAAAAAGCGCTGATGGAAACCCGCAAAAATTTCGAGACGGCGGAATCAATACAAATAGAAATCCTTTCAACCTATGGAAATACTCATACCGTTGCGGCAGAATTGAAAATTACCGTTGATAATATCGAAGAACTTTATGTAGTTGATGTTATTACGGTCAATTCTGAGGGTAAAATCGAAGCCATAAGAGCGTATTTGGGAAGAGGTAATGATTAATCCATATAATCTTAATATTAAAACAGTATGTTATTGAGCTTTGTCCTTCACCATTTAAGGTCTTTTTCTTACAACAAAATCCAATAGTTACACAACAAACATTTTTTAATGTAATCCGTTGTATTTAGTTTTGATATTATAGAATTTTTTCCCAAATTAACACCATTAAAATCAACAACATGGCACCCCAATTTAACCAGTCTTCCTTGGATGATACCGTCCAGGTTTACAGAAACGACTTTTTTACAGGATTTATACTATTGATTAAAAAGCTATTCATGCTTTAATACCTATAAAACCTAACTAAACTGCGAGCCGAACATGATGTTTGGCTCTTTTTTTTTGTTTAATTTGAATGGTTAAACAGAATTATGGAATTAAAGCTTCAACCATGTGTTATCACCGACCTGGAAAAGTTGGTAAAGATTTCCAAGGAAACCTTTATTGATGCTTTTGAAAAGGATAACGACCCCGAGGACTTCGCTTCATACATTCACAAAGCTTTCAACAAAGAACAGCTTCTTTCCGAAATGGAAAACAAGGATACGGAGTTCTACTTTGTTTTTTTTGGCCAAGAACTCATTGGGTATTTAAAACTGAATAAGGCATCGGCCCAAAGCGATATTAAAGATGGCCAATCCCTAGAACTAGAGCGAATATATGTTATGCGGCAATTTCAAGGAAAGGGTGCTGGAAAATGGCTGCTTGATCAAGTAATACAAATAGCAAGAAGGGCAACATTGAGTTACATATGGCTTGGCGTTTGGGAAAAGAACGAAGCCGCCATCCGATTTTACCTTAGACACGGTTTTCAACAGTTTGGAACCCACCCCTATTATATTGGGAAGGACAAACAAACCGATTTTCTTATGCGCTTAGACCTTTAAAAAGGTATTCAAAAACATGGTATCTCCTTGTGCTTGGAGCTTTAATGCAATGGAGTTTTCATATGCGGCATGCATCAAAAGCGAAATAGCCATGGCGTTGGACTTTGTTAAGCTATTCGTCCTGTAAACCACATCGCGTATCGTGGAGAAACTCACGTTGGTTCTCGAGGCTATGTTGGCATAATCGTTCTTGGTGACATTTCTGCGCAAAGTGGTTGAGAGTTGTTCACTGATCGGTTTCCCAAAATCTTCTTTGGAAAAGACTCTATCAACTTTAATAACAAGACCTAAATTTTTGATGGACCCCATATTGATGTTTTTGTTGTTTATCAATTAATGTATCGGGGTCAAATCCTATTTTCTATATTTGGTTTGTAACCCAATTACAGAAAACGGTATTTTTGCTGCGCAGATTCGAATATACGAAAAATAACTACATATTATAAGAAAATTATGCGGGCGATTAAGCAGTTGAGACGTAAAAAAAGTATGAACCAATCCCAATTGGCAGAGGTAGTTGGAGTTAGCCTGCGCACCATCCAGAATTACGAGAAGAAAGATGCAAATATTCCCACTAAAAATCTTGCCAAAATAGCCGCGCATTTTGACATGAGCATTCCCGAACTGTATTTACAAGAAGTTAATGAAGCAGGAGGAACTTATGCTAAGAGAAAAACGTTTATCAGACACGGGTGCGTTTTTTACCCTTTGGATGGGGACAAGTATTTTGTTCAGATACCCTTGGTTTTGGTAGATCGACAAAACAACTACATCGAAAGTTTGGCCGAAAGCCGATTGGGCAATAGCCCTTTTAAATCAGGATTCATTGTTGAATTTTTAGAGGAGGACCCATACAAGGCTTTTGAAATTTCAGGAGACTCTATGAATGATGGTACTATACATTCAATTCCAAACAAAACCATCGTGCTTGGGGTAAAAACCAAGAAGGAAGTCTTTATAAAGGAAATAAATGCCTTTGTAGACAAAACATATATTCTAGTTTGCAAAAACAGGATTATTTGCAAGAAGATAACAGGGTATAATGGATCACAAGATACCATTCAATGTCAAAATTTGAATATCGCCCCAGAATATCAAGATTTTGACCTACCCCTTTCCGATATCTTGGAAGTCTTTAGAATTGTAAAAAAACAGCTGTAGCAATTAGATGCTATTCAATATGCCAGCGGCTTGATCAAGAATATTTTCAGTTTTTGCAAAGCAGAAACGGAGAAACTTTTGATCATAATTAGCACCGCAAAACACAGAAATAGGAATGCTGGCCAGTTTATGCTCCAGAATGAGTCGTTTTGCAAAATCCATGTCTTTCTCTTCTGTAATATCCGAATACTCCAAAAGCTGAAAATATGTTCCTGCCGTGGGTGCTATCCTAAACCGAGAACCCTTGATGGCGTTTAAAAAATAATCCCGTTTTTGTTGGTAGAAATTTCCCAAGCTTAAATAATGTTCTGGATGTTTTAAATATTCCGAAAGCGCAATTTGAATTGCATGGTTTACCGAGAAGACATTAAACTGATGTACTTTTTGAAATTCTTGCATCAGTGATTTGGGTGCCACGCAATATCCCATTTTCCAGCCTGTGACATGAAAAGTCTTTCCAAAAGAAGAACAAATAATGCTTCGACTGGCCAAGTCAGCATATTTGGCAGCGCTCTCATGTTTCTTTTCGTCAAAAACAATATGCTCATAAACCTCATCGCTAAGCAATAAGATGTTACTTCCTTTGAGAATCTCCTGAAGTTGCAGCATATCACTTTCAGACCAAATTGCTCCTGTAGGATTGTGAGGAGTATTGATGACAACCATTTTGGTTTTTGGTCCGATGACCGATTTAAATTTGGCCCAGTTCATTTCAAACGCGGCACCTTCAAGGTCAACCGGAACAACCTTGCCTCCAAAAAGCTCGATGGCTGGTTCATAACTATCATAGGCCGGTTTAATAATCACAACTTCATCTCCTGGATGAACAAAAGCCGAAATGGTGGTAAAAATGGCCTGGGTAGCTCCCGCAGTAACAATAATTTCAGATTCAGGATGATAATACCTTCCGTATAACTGCTCAATTTTCTCCGAGATGATTTCCCGAAGAGCAAACACGCCTTGCATAGGAGCATATTGATTATAGCCCTTTTTAAAAGCCAGATCTACCAATTCTAAAAGCCTTGCGTCAGGCTCAAAATTTGGAAACCCTTGCGAAAGATTTACGGCATTGTGCGCATTGGCCAATTGTCCAATGGTGGTAAATATGGTTGTGCCAATATTGGGCAATTTTGATTCAGTTATATTCATGAACAGTATGTCTTTCTAATGATTCAAGGACCTTTTGCAAGCAAGCATCCAGATTCTTTTTCACATCGCTCTCCCAAAATCGAAATACGGTATAGCCCATTTCCTTTAGGGCTAGATTTACCTCTTGATCCCGTTGAATGTTACGTTCAATTTTTGGAATCCAGAATTCACGGTTGGTCTTAATTTTTTGTTTTCGCTCCTCCCAGTTGTAACCATGCCAGAATTCACCATCGATAAAAATTACCGTTTTATACTTATTCAGAGCGATGTCAGGTTTGCCCATGAGTTTTTTGTAATCGACACGATAGCGATAGCCAGCGGTCCAAAGCGCTTTGCGAAATGCTAGTTCGGGCTTGGTGTTTTTACCACGGATTTTACCCATGATTTTCGAACGCTCTGGGGTTGTATAAAACCCCGACTCCTCATTAAAACGAGGGACTTTGATGCGCTCTTCAGGATATTTTTTTGACATGGTTGAAGATTATCTCCGAGCTTTGTTTACAATTTCAAGTTTGTATCCAACCCCGTGGACATTGATAATATTTATACCATTGTCATCTTTAAACTTCTTTCTAAGTTTTGAAATAAACGTATCCAAGCTTCGACCTACGAAAACACCCTTGTTTTCCCATACTTCTTTAAGAAGAAAATCGCGTTTTACTACCTGGTTTTGGTTGTTGTTCAAGATTTGCAATACCTCAGCTTCTTTAGAAGTCAATTGAATACTTAGGTTGTTTTTAACCAACTCTTTTTGATCTTTGTAGAATTTATAACCCCCAATCGTTTCAAATGATAGGGTTTCATGCAACTTGAGATCTTGCTTCTTATTGGTCCAATAGAGCAATGACATACCCATTATGCCTACAAGAATCAAGGCATACCATGAGGCACCAAAATTCAACCCCATTAATGAAACACTTTCCTTGAAAGACACATTTATCGAATAACACTTCAATGGGAGATTTCGTCCTTGGCAAGGGATGATATTTTTTTCTTCGTTATCGGAGACCGAATAGCTATAGGATACTTCTTTGTTACTACAGTCTATGACCTCCACTAGATATTCATTGGGAAGATTCAAGGCCGTTAAATTCTTGTTGATTGCCTTGACAAGACTATCAGGAGTAATGGACAGCTCTGTCTGAAATGACAATTGGAAATTGTTTTTCGGGGATTCAAGTACAGGTAACACCAAAGAGGTGGAGTCATTGTTTTGCAAGAGTAAGGAATTCCCCGTGTTTCTAAGCGCAACTTTGACCAAACTTGAGATGGTTTTATCATTCCCATTGGAGGAATAACCACTTATTAATAAAGAAAGTACTACTAAGAATAGCGCACAAAATAAATAAATAACAGTTTTCATGTTTATAGACCTCAGGATGCGAAAAATTGCACTTTTTTGCACTTCATTTACATTTTATTCACGACTCCGGAGCATGCCGAGTCTAGATTTGTCCAAAAAACAGGACAATGAAAAAACTCATCATCTTATTGGTAGGCATTGGCGCTATTTCAATTGCGCAAGGACAAGGTACTATAAAAATCGACACAGCAAAAAGTGTGATTAAGTGGAAGGGATCCAATCTCTTTAAGTTTAACCAACATTATGGAACGGTTAACTTCTCGGACGGAGAAATTTCTATGAATGAGAGCGGAATATCTGGAGGAATGTTTGTTGTGGATATGAACAGCATCAAGAATACCGATGGTAAATACAATGAAATGCTGGTTTCCCATCTTAAGCATCAAGATTTTTTCGCTGTTGAGAAATTTCCAGAGGCTAAATTGGAGATTCACCAAATAAGATATGGGGATAATGGGGAGATGGAAATGGATGCTTTGTTAATGATAAAAGGAATTTCCCGATTAATAAAATTCAATTCCACAATGGAAAAAGGACCCAATAAAGCTGTACTTAAATCAAGATTTATAATTGATAGAACTCGATGGGGAGTAAGTTATGAATCCAAAGGAATTGTTGGAAGCGTCAAAGATGATATCATTTCTGATGCTATTGAATTTGAGGTAATCGTAGTTATTCAACTTCGAGGATGTTGATTGCTGAGAGTTAGAACATTAAAAAACCCAACCTCCAAATGGAGGTTGGGTTTTTCAACACGTTATTTCCGTTAAGGAATATTATCCTTTTACACTTGCAGAAAGATACTCTCGATTCATTCGAGCAATATTTTCTAGAGAAATACCTTTAGGGCATTCTACCTCACAGGCGCCGGTGTTGGTGCAATTTCCAAAACCTTCCAAGTCCATTTGGCGTACCATGTTCTGTACACGATCAGCTGCTTCTACCTGACCTTGCGGCAACAAAGCAAACTGAGATACCTTTGCCGAAGTAAACAGCATAGCACTCGCATTTTTACAGGCAGCTACGCAGGCACCACAGCCAATACAGGTCGCAGCATCCATTGCAGCATCTGCAACATGTTTTTCAATAGGGATTGCGTTGGCATCCACAGGTCTTCCAGAAGTGTTTACAGAAATGTAACCTCCTGCCTGCTGTATCCTATCAAAGGCACTGCGATCAACAATTAGATCTTTAATAACAGGAAATGCCTTTGCTCTCCAGGGTTCAATTACAATTTCGTCACCGTCATTAAAGCTACGCATGTGGAGTTGACATACGGTAATCATGGTATCTGGCCCATGGGGTCTACCGTTTATTTGTAATGAGCAAGTACCGCAAATACCTTCACGGCAATCATGGTCAAATTCGATAGGTTCTTCTCCTTTGGAAATCAACTCTTCATTTAAAATGTCCAACATTTCTAAAAAGGACATATCACTTTCCACACCGTTCAGGGTATAATCCACCATTTGACCCTTAGCAGAAGCATCTTTTTGTCTCCAAATCTTTAAGTATAATTTCATAGCTTTTATTTGTAAGAACGTGTTTTTAGTTTGATGTTTTCATAAACCAAATCTTCTTTGTGGAGTTTTGCTGCGCTTGGCTCTCCCATGTATTCCCAAGCAGAGACAAATTTGAAGTTTTCGTCATCACGTAACGCTTCTCCTTCTGGAGTTTGGTATTCTTCTCTAAAGTGTCCGCCACAAGATTCTTTACGTTCCAAAGCATCTTTTGCAAAAAGTTCTCCTAACTCTAAGAAGTCAGCAACCCTTCCTGCTTTTTCAAGCTCTTGGTTTTTACTATCAACACTGCCTGGGATTTTTACATTTTCCCAGAAGTCTTTTCGTAACTCGGCAATCTCCTTTATAGCCTCTTTCAATTCTTTTTCATTACGGGACATTCCGCATTTGTTCCACATGATTTTCCCCAATTTCTTGTGGTAATAATCCACAGAATGGATTCCCGTGCCAGACATAAGTTTTTCCATACGATCCCTTACATCTTTTTCAGCAGCGTCAAACTCTGGAGAATCTGTAGGGATGGCTCCTGTTCTAATATCATCGGATAAATAATCTCCAATGGTATATGGTAACACAAAATAACCATCTGCCAAGCCCTGCATTAAAGCAGAAGCACCTAAACGGTTGGCGCCATGATCACTAAAATTGGCCTCACCGGCAGCATAGCAACCCGGAATTGTAGTTTGAAGGTTATAATCTACCCAAAGCCCACCCATGGTATAATGTACCGCTGGATAAATCATCATAGGGGTTTTGTATGGGTTTGCATCTACTATCTTCTCATACATCTGAAAAAGATTACCATACTTTGCTTCAACGATTTCCTCTCCTAACTGTCGAATAGTATTGTCATCTGGATCTTTCATCCCAGAAGTCAATGCCTTTTCTTTTCCATAACGCATAATTGCCGAAGCAAAATCTAGGAACACTGCCTCTCCGGTTTTATTCACACCAAAACCAGCATCGCATCTTTCCTTTGCTGCTCTTGAAGCAACATCTCGTGGTACCAAGTTTCCAAAAGCAGGATAACGTCTTTCCAGATAATAATCCCTTTCTTCTTCGCTTAATTGGACAGGCTTTAATTTACCCTCTCTAATTGCTATGGCATCTTCTTTTCGTTTAGGAACCCATATACGCCCATCATTTCTAAGAGATTCTGACATCAAAGTCAGTTTGGATTGATGATCTCCAGAAACCGGGATACATGTTGGGTGAATTTGGGTAAAACATGGGTTAGCAAAGAAAGCACCTCTTCGGTGTGCTCGCCAAGCTGCCATTACATTAGCTCCCATGGCATAGGTAGATAGAAAAAATAGGTTTCCGTAACCTCCAGTCGCCAATACCACTGCGTGTGCCGAATGTCTTTCAATCTCACCGCTAACTAAGTCTCGGGCAATGATTCCTCTTGCTTTTCCGTCCACAAGAACCAAATCCAGCATTTCATGGCGTGTGTAAGACTTTATTTTACCTCTTTGAATTTGTCTGTTCATAGCACCATAGGCACCCAAAAGTAATTGTTGACCAGTTTGACCCTTTGCGTAAAAGGTTCTGGAGACCAAAACACCACCAAAAGAACGGTTGTCCAATAGACCGCCATATTCACGGGCAAAAGGAACACCTTGGGCAACACATTGGTCAATAATGTTGGTGGAGACCTCAGCCAAGCGATACACATTGGATTCACGGGAACGATAATCGCCTCCCTTTACGGTATCATAGAACAAACGGTAAACACTATCCCCATCTCCTTGATAATTTTTTGCTGCATTCACACCTCCTTGAGCTGCAATGGAATGAGCTCTTCTTGGAGAATCTTGATAGCAAAAAGTCTTTACATTATAACCCAGTTCGGCCAAAGTGGCTGCCGCAGAACCCCCTGCCAAACCAGTACCTACAACTATAATATCAATATTACGTTTGTTCGCAGGGTTAACAAGGTCAATTTCATTTTTATGCTTGGCCCATTTATCGGCCAATGGCCCTTGTGGCTCTTTAGAATCCAATATGCCCATAATTAATGTGTTATTGGGTTAAGGTGGTGATACAATGCAATAAAGGCAAAACCTAAAGGAATGATCACTGAAAAGATTTTTGTAAATGTTTTTATTGCAGGAGTATATTTATTGTTCACTCCCATACTTTGGAACGAAGATGAAAAGCCATGCCATAGATGAAGGCTTAACAAACCAAATGATACAACGTAGAGAATGGTTCTCCAGAAAGGAGCAAACTTAACTACTGTTTCTTCATGGTATCGCGTTGGGTTTTCAGGAAGAACCTCTACGTATTTATAAGCCATTTCGTGCACCCAAAAATCATAGAAATGCAGCACTAAAAAAGCAAGTACCACCAATCCGGAATAAATCATATTTCTTGACACCCAAGGTGAGTTGGCACTTCCTTTATATTTTACATAGTTGACTCCTCGTGCGCTTTTGTTCTGAATTTCCAACACAAAACCCATAACAAAATGAACAATAACGCCAGCTATCAGAATTGGCTGCATAATATATTGTATCAACGGGTTATATCCCATAAAATGGGACCAAGAGTTAAAGGTTTCTGGGTCAATTACCGAGGTGATGTTGATGACAAAATGTTGTGTAAGAAAAACAACCAAAAAAAGACCCGAAAGTGCCATCACTACTTTCCGGGCAATCGAAGATTTTATCAATCCACTCATTAGTGCTGGTTTTACCTACAAATTTACGGCACAGGAGAGTTATTAACAAGCTTTGAATATTTTAAAGCGGGTTATTTAGACTGATTTTAAGCAGGCCTAATATGTATAAGACTAATTTCATCAAAAGATTTTTGTTAATAGGTATATTGGCAAATGTTATCTTTTAAAATTTCTATGGTAAGGTCAAATCTGCAAATTTTATCCGATATTACTGCTTAATATTTAACTTGACCTTATTAGGCATGGACATTGCAATTTTATCGGTTAGTTTAAATGTGCATTCTACTCGTCGCATTGTTGAGGAGGCACAAAATGCAGGTCATTATGTAGAATTGATAGATCATACCAAATGCTCTGTCAAATTAGGTGAAGGGAAACCCCAAATTTATTTGGGTGAAGAAAATGTGACCGACGAGTTCGATGCAATTATCCCAAGAATTGGAGCTAAGGTGACCAGGCATGGAGCAGCCATTGTGAAGCAATTTGAAATGAACAATATATTTAGCACAGCTAGGTCTCTTGGAATTACCCGAGCTAGAAATAAAGTTCGCACTTTACAGATTATGGCTCGGAAAGGAATTCCAATTCCAGAGACACTTTTTTCCATTAATCCAAATAACATTGGTGAGCAGATTGAATTATTGGGAGGGCCACCAGTAATCATTAAGTTACAGGAGGGTACTCATGGCAGCGGAGTCATTTTGGCGGAAACCAAAAAATCCGCTAAATCGATTATTGACACCTTTTATAAAATGGACACCAGTATTTTACTCCAAAAGTATATTGAGGAGGCGAACGGTGAAGACATCCGAATAATTGTTGTGGGAAATAAGGTGGTAGCAAGCATGAAACGCATCAGCGACATAGATGATTTTAGGTCCAATGTTCACAGGGGAGCAGATACACAAGCAATCAAACCTACAGCCAAAGAACAGTTTATAGCACTAAACGCTACTAAGTATTTGGGACTGGGTGTAGCTGGGGTGGATTTGATGCGTTCAAAAAAAGGTCCAGTTTTGATTGAAGTAAACGCATCACCCGGACTGCAAGGTATTGAGGGTGCTACCGGTATAAATGTAGCCAAGCATATTATTCAATTTGTGGAAAAAAATGGTCGCAGAAGCAGAAAATAAGTCGATAACCATAAATGGCGAAGTCATTACCCCAGGGCAAAATGGCTTGGTTCGTATGAGTATTTCAAGATTGCCCACCGGGACACTTATTGACATTCCTGTACATGTTTTTAATGGAAAAAAGGCTGGTCCTACAGTTTTGGTTCAGGCTGGATTGCATGGTGATGAGATCAACGGTGTTGAAACATTAAGACGAATGCTGCAAGAGAATGTGTTCAACATTAAAAATGGAGCTGTTATCGTCGTTCCAATCTTGAATATTTTTGGCTTTATTCATTTCTCACGCGATGTTCCAGATGGGAAGGATGTCAACCGAAGTTTTCCTGGAACAAGAACGGGTTCACTAGCAAGCAGAATGGCACACACCTACACCTCCGAAATTTTACCACAGGTAGATTTTGGTATTGATTTGCATACAGGTGGAAGTCAACGACACAATTTTCCGCAGATTAGATATTCCGCAGAAGACATTAAGAGTAAAGAATTGGCTGAAATTTTTAACGCACCTTTCTATTTTGCTTCACGACAGATTAATGGTTCTTTTAGAAAAACCACTTTTAAAATGGGAATCCCGACTATTGTTTATGAGGCTGGAGAAAGTATGAGGTTCGATGAAGATTCCATACAAACAGGAATTACAGGTATCCAAAATGTGCTCACCGAATTGGGAATGCTTTCCAAGAAAAAGGTTTCAAGGCAAAAACCATCAGTACACTTAAGCAGAACTCGATGGATTCGAGCTCCGAGGGCTGGCATGTTTGTTCCTGAGGTTAAGAATGGAGAGCAAGTTGCTAAAGGGCAAACATTAGGGTTGGTAACCGACACCTTTGCCAAAAAAAACAAAAAGATAAAGGCACCCTTTGAAGGATATGTGTTTTGCATAAATAATCAAGCAGTGGTCAATCAAGGAGACGCACTGTTCCATATTGGAAGTTTAAAAACTAAATCAAACCAGTGAAAAAATCAATATTTGTTTCGGGAGTGCTTTTTGCTGCTTCCCTTGGATTTTATCTTGGATGCAAATCCAAAGAGAATGAATCAGTAACGCTTTTTGAGGAAAATAGCACTGCATGGTTCATTGATGGAAACTCAAAATGGAATTTTGAGAATAATGAACTAATCGGAGTAGCTGACAGTACTACGGGTTTTGTGATTACCCATGATAAATACCGAAATTTTGAATTAAGTTTGGAGTTTAGACCCGATAGCACCATTAATTCTGGGGTGTTTGTGCAGTGTGCTATACCAGAAATGTCTGCCACTGGTTGTCATGAACTCAATATTTGGGATTTACACCCAAATCAGAATTTTAGGACGGGATCCATAACAACCAAAGTAGAACCTTATGAAATCGTGGAAACTTTAAATGTTTGGAACACCTATAAGGCAGTTACACAAGAAGGAAGCATTAAAGTTTTTGTGAACAACATACTTACTTCGAGTATGGAAAAAGATACTTTGTTGGAAGGTCATATTGGACTTCAGGCAATGGGTAATGGAACCATAAAATTCAGGAATATTAAGCTTAAAGAGAAATAGGAAAACAATAGTTTACCTAAACCAATTCCTTTTGCTTTTCAATTTTGGCAAGACTCCAGGCAACGGCTTCTTCCAAATCTGAAAACTGTTTAATGGAGTTTTGAAAGAACATGCGCTCCAAGACAAGACTGGCAAAACTGCCTTTTGTGTTACCGACAACAGAATAAAAACTAAGTTGATGGCGGTGTTTATAGAACTTGGCCCAATCAGAAGGTACTACATAATACTTATTGATGCGATTTGAGATATACGCAATAGGCTTGTCTTTTCCTATGACCTCGTATGCGGCGTCAATAGCTTTTTTTGCCATATTCCAGTTTAGGGTAACACCCTCTTTCATCTCAGAAATGACCAGATTGTCAAAAAAGTAGAATTTCCCGAACTCAAATTCTCTTATCTCCCGTATTCTTTTAAATAAATCTATATCTGTGACACGCTTCATAGCAAGGGACTGTATTTCAGACAGCAATGGTAAATATATTAATAATCTTGATTTTTTCTTGCAAGGAAAAGCTTGCAGCCGAAAGTAAAGTTCCTGAATTTTTGTACTATAAAACTTATTTTTTTAGTGTCATTTCAAAGATTGGGGTAAAACCATTGTCTCTAGTCTGAATCAAAAAGAGGGATTCGGCGTTTTTTTCAGAATTTCTAGTTCCATCACCAAAAAAAGCATCAAAAACAAAAAATCCGTCTACGTCCAGTGTAAAAGAGTTTTCCCTAGTGAAGCCAGATCGGACTTTTTCAAGATCAAGATTCCAAGTAGCATTTCCCTGATAAACGGTGTCATTTCTAACAAAATCAAAATTCACGGTCCTTTGATTGAAAACAAAAGTTCCCAGAGTCCCGGTCTCTTCAACAACTTCGTTTGCAGGCAACTCTTGATATATGGATTTTATTTCAGAAATGGTCCAGGTGCCTATTAAGGAATCATACGCTTGTTCTTCATCTTTACTGCAGGATACACTTAACAAAAATGCCAAACCAAGTACCAAATATTTTTTCATGGAAATGAGAGTTTCATTTGTTCAGGCCACTTTGATGAAGATGCCAAATTCCCAATCGGTTGCTTAAAGGTGTTTAAAGTTATTTCTCCATATGCTTTAACTGAATGCCCAAAGCCTTGGTGGACAGTTGTACTTCTAAAAGTGATAAAAGTAATGAGATGATCAAAACGATAAGACTTGCCCCAAAAATGATGTTGGCCCAAATATTTTGTTCCACGTAGATGAGAAACATGGTAATTACGGCAAATAAAAAACTTATGATTGCAGCGGCTTGCATATTTTTAATAATGCCAAGTCTTTTTTGTAATTGCTCTATTTGTTTTTTTACTGGAGAGGTGGCATCTTCCAAATATTGTTTGTGCAATTGTCGAATTAAGGCAGCAATTGCCAAATAGCGTGCATTATAGGCCAACATGGTCAATGAGATGGCTGGAAATAGCAGTGCAGGAATACTAAGTGACAATTGCATTTATTCTATTTTAAATTCAATTTTTTCAGTAGCTCCGTTTGCAGTAATCTCAATCATGTAATTTCCTTGGGGCAAATAGGTTTTTCCATTTTTCGCAACCTCCAATTTCATCTTATTCTTTTTGAGGAAATTACTTTTTCCCTTTTTGGAAAAGGCAAGATCATAAGACAATATATTCAATCCTTTAGCGGCCTCCATTTCTGTAGCACTTACTACAGTTCCATCTAAAGTTGTCACCTTGGTGGTGCAGGCTCCGGTTTCGGAACAATAGAAAGTGACATCCAAACCAGGTGTATTCGGTTTAGCCCATGAGCTCCAGGCGTTACCCCAATTTTTAGAATGTTTGATATTTTCTACATCAAAAACAACCAAATCTTTCGAGGTTACTTCAACCTTTATCTGTTGAAGTGCGGCAATATCGGCCTTATAAATACTTCTTCCATGGGTGCCGACCAACAGGTGTTTTGCCTCAGGCTGAATGACCAAATCATGTATAGCGACATTGGGGATTCCATTTTGAAACAGTTCCCAAGATTCGCCTCGATTAAAACTAACATACAAACCATTGTCTGTCCCTACAAACAACAGATTTTCATTCTCAACATCTTCTACAAGGGCGTTTACCGGAGAGGTTGGAATATTACCAGAGATATTCTTCCAACTTTTTCCATAGTCTTCGCTTACATATATATGAGGAGTAAAATCGTCCCAGCGATAACCATTTAAGGTCACGTATACTCTTTCCTTTTTATGCTTTGAAGCGGCTACTTCACTTACCCATAAATCTTTTGGTAAGGAATTGGAGATTTTCTCCCAACTACCCCCTGTATTTTTTGAAACCTGCACGAATCCGTCGTCACTTCCCGTATAAATCAAACCAAATTTAAATGTGGATTCTGATATTGTAGTTATGGTTCCGTAGGCTACATTTCCTTTTCTGCCACCTTGGGTCAAATCATCGGAAATGGCTTCCCAATCATCGCCTTGGTTTAAAGAACGATGTAATTTGTTGCCTCCTAAATACAAAATATCCTGATTATGTTGGGACAGCAATATCGGCGTCTGCCAATTGAACCTATATGGAGATTCACCTAATTCATGTTTGGGCTGGATGTACTTTTGGCTTCCATCCTCAAGATTCAATCGATAGTAATTACCAAACTGAAACCCAGTATAAACAATATTAGAATTTCTGCTATCGATTTGCACTTGCATACCATCTCCACCCATAATCATCTTCCAAGGATTTTTTCCTGTTTGATGCCAATGCCGATTTTCCTCGCTATTATGAGCCCCTTTCCAAACCCCATTGTCTTGAAGGCCACCATATACATTATAGGGCTCTTCATGATCTATATTGATTGCGTAAAACTGGCCGACAGTTGGGGAATTATTCTTCATCCAATTATCTCCATCGTCGTAAGAAATATTCACCCCACCATCATTTCCATTGATTAAATGACCTGACTTGTTTGGATTTATCCAAAGTGCATGATGGTCTGCATGCACATTTTCTTTTCCTATGGAAGTAAAGGTATTTCCACCATCTTCCGATTTAATTAAAGGCACTCCTGCCAAGTAAATGTGGTCTTTGTTATTGGGGTCTACCCGAATTTGGGCAAAATAATATCCATAGCTATAGAAAAGATCATCGATATAGTTCTCGTTCATTTTTTTCCATGAGGAACCAGCGTTATCGCTACGATATACTTCCGCCCCAATTACCGGAGTGTCAAACAAAAGGGAATTTGCATTGTCCAAATATTTGGCGAGGTCAACGGGTTTAACGGAACCACTTCTTACCATCTGTTTTACGTTTTCAGCGCGGTACTTTTCCTGGAATCCATTGGTTTTAAGGTAGTCATTCAATTTTTTATCCTCCAGAGAAAGGAAAGCGGCATTGCTCATAGATTTAAAATCTTCCTTGGAAAGACCGTCCTTTTTCGTTTCAGACTTTTTATCCCGTCTAAACTGATTATCATGAACCGCATAAACGGTGTTATCATCAAATACAGCCAACCCTATTCGGCCTACACCTTCTCCAGCAGGAAAACCGCTTTCTTCTGAAGTGACCAAAGTCCAACTTGCTCCTCCATCAACACTTTTATAGATGCCGGAAGAAGCACCATTGCCTGAAAAATTCCAAGCCTTTCTGTCTTTTTCCCACGCAGCTGCATATTGGATATTAAAATTTTTGGGTGAATGAGCAACATCAATAATTCCCGCAGCATCATTCACATGTAAAGTTTGTGTCCAGGTGTTACCTCCATCCATGGTTTTATAGACGCCCCTTTCTTGATTTGGAGAGTACAAATGACCAGTAACCCCAACAACAATATCATCGGGATTATCTGGATTGACCAATATTCTACCAATATGGTGTGAATCGGACAAACCCAGGTTTGTCCATGTCTTTCCATTGTCCGAAGATTTTAAAATACCGATACCGGCATATGAAGAACGAGACGAATTGTTTTCGCCTGTTCCAACCCAGATGGTTTTTGCATTCCAGTCTACGGCAATGTCTCCAATATTTTGTGTGTTCGAATTGTCTAAAATCGGATTAAAAGAAATTCCATTGGAAGTTGTATGCCACAACCCACCTGAAGCATAGGCAACATAAAACTCGGTTGGGTCATTGGGATTTACTTCTAAATCCACCACACGACCACTCATAACAGAAGGACCGATATTTTTTATTGGAATGTTTTTCACCAAAGAAGTTTGGGCCATTTTGGATTTTTGGTCCAAGGCTTTCATCACCTGGTCCGCGGAGGTTGCGACTTGTTGAGCAATTGTGTTTTGGACAACTAAAACGAAGCAGAAAAACAAAAATTTATTCATGGAAATATGGGTTAAATTCTCTTTGTCAAGGTATGAATAACTAGTGGTTAGGACAAACTGATAAAACCGAATAGTTCAATTAAAATGATTGACATAATCCAGATTTGTTAAGATAAATTTTACCACATTCATAAAAAAATGCTTATTTTTTTAGAATTAACCATTTAAACTATAAATATGGAAGAGTATTTACCGTTGATTATTCAACTTGTTTCGGGTGCCCTTGGAGGTAATCTAGCTGCAAAATTATTGCCAAAACTGAATCTTGGAACGCTTGGAAATTCCATTTCCGGAATACTTGGTGGAGGATTGGGAGGATATCTTTTGGGTATGCTCGGTCTAGGCACTGATGGCGGAATGGATGTATCCGGAATTATTGGAAGCATTGCCGGTGGTGGAGTTGGCGGCGGAGTTATTATGGCCATAGTGGGTGCTATAAAAGGAGCAATGTCCAAGTAGTTGGGTTTATACAAAGTATAAAGGAGCCATAATGGCTCCTTTTTTTGTTTGTGGCCGATAATCAAATTTTTACATTTGAAACAAATAGTTTATCTCAATGAAGTATTATCAAATTGACCAACAGCTTTTCATCAAAAACCGTAAAAAATTCATGGCACAAATGAAGCCTAAAAGTATTGCGGTGTTTAATTCCAATGATATTTATCCAATCAGTGCAGATAGTACGATGGCCTTTGAACAGCATCGAGATATTTTTTATTTGAGCGGGGCAGATCAAGAAGAGACCATTTTGTTGCTTTTTCCCGATGCCCTAGATAAAAAGCACCGCGAGATTTTATTTGTTCGTGAGACCAACGAACATATTGCGGTTTGGGAAGGGGCAAAGCTTACCAAAGAACAGGGAACACAAGTTTCTGGCATTGAAACGATATATTGGTTGACAGATTTTGACAAGGTGTTTTTTGATTTAATGACGGAAGCAGAAACTATATATTTCAATACCAACGAGCATTATCGTCAGGCAGTACAGACTCAGACCCGCGAAGATCGGTTTATAGAAAAGTGCAAAAAGGATTATCCTGCCCATCAATGGTCAAAAAGCAATCCCATCCTTCAACAAATCCGAGGAATAAAAGAACCAGAGGAAATAGCCTTGATGCAACAAGCTTGCAATATTACCGAGAAGGGATTTCGAAGAATATTGGGATTCACAAAACCAGGTGTCTGGGAATATGAAATGGAAGCTGAGTTCTTGCATGAATTTGTACGGAATCGATCTAAAGGTTTTGCTTATACCCCCATTATTGCTGCTGGCAACAATGCCAATGTGCTGCACTATATTGAAAACAACCAACAACTAAAGGATGGGGATTTGATTCTTATGGATTTGGCCGCGGAATATGCCAATTACGCCAGCGATATGACCAGAACCATTCCCGCCAATGGACGTTTCACGGATAGACAAAAAGCGGTATACAATGCGGTTCTTCGAGTTAAAAATGAGGCAACCAAAATGTTGGTGCCAGGGGTGATTTGGGCTGAATACCACAAAGAAGTGGGACACATCATGACTTCGGAATTATTGGGACTTGGTTTATTGGATAAGGCCGATGTGCAAAGTGAAAACCCCGATTGGCCCGCATACAAAAAATACTTCATGCATGGGACGAGTCATCATATTGGTTTGGACACACACGATTATGGTGAGCTAAAAACCCCAATGAAACCAAATATGGTTTTCACTGTGGAACCTGGAATTTATATTCCCAATGAAGGCATGGGCATACGTTTGGAAGACGATGTCGTCATACAAGAAAAAGGTGAACCGTTTAATTTAATGAGGAATATTCCAATCGAAGCTGAAGAGATTGAGGAATTGATGAATTCATAATGCACCCTTTAAGACAACATATTCAAGAATTGATTCAACTTACCGATGAGGAATTTGATGTTGTCTTAAGTCATTTCGAACCAATTAGGAAACGCAAACACCAATACATAGTTCAAGAAGGTGATTTTGTGAACAAAGAATATTGGGTAATCAAGGGGTGTTTAAAAAGTTGCTTCTTTGATGATGACGGAAAGGAACATATCCTTCAATTTGGAATGGAGAATTGGTGGATTACTGATTATGAATCTTTCATTAAGAAAACGTCGTCAAAAATTGCAATAGATTGTATTGAAGATTGTGAACTTTTGTTCATCTCTTATGAAAATCGGGAGAAGTTGACGGCCCAAATGCATAAAATGGAACGGTTTTGGGCCAAAAAGAGCAAATATGGCAGAATAGCGCTTCAAAAAAGAATTTTATCCCTTCTAAAAAACTCGGCTAAAGAACGTTATAATCTTCTTTTAGAAGAATATCCTCAACTTTTTCAACGAGTCCCAAAAAAATTGATTGCTGCCTATCTTGGCGTTTCTCGAGAAACATTAAGCCGACTGTCCTCCTAAAATCGAATTGGTTTTTGTGACATATGTCACGCAGAATCTGTGACTTACCTCCTTCATATCCTTACTGAAGTGTTTGAACTTTGTATGGTAATTAAAAATTAAAATATGCCATACGTAAACATTAAAGTTACCGATGAACAGGTGACAACACAGCAGAAAGGACAATTGATAGAAGGAGTAACTCAATTGCTTGTGGATGTTCTAAACAAGAATCCACAAACCATACATATCGTCATTGACGAAGTACCCATGGGAAATTGGGGATATAATGGGAAACAATACACAGGAACAAAAAGAACAACAAAATGAAAAACCTAACAGTAATAATTACTGGTGCCTCAACAGGAATTGGTAAAGAAACGGCCAAATACTTTTTAGATAAAGGGTGTAATTTGGTTATGAACTCTTCAAATGAAGCGAATCTTAAAGCCGCATTTGAAGCTTTGGGCTCTCCCTCAAATGCAATCTATTTTGCTGGTGATGTTAGTAAAAATGAAACCGGAATTCAATTGGCAGCCTTGGCTCTTGAAAAGTTTGGAAGAATTGATGTGTTGATTAACAATGCAGGAATTTTTTCGCCAAAACCTTTTTTAGAAGTCACTGAGAATGACCTTGACCATTTTTGGAAAATTAACCTTTTGGGAACTTACTTTACATCCCAGGCGGTAGTTCCACAAATGATAAAACAGCAGGAAGGCTCCATTATCAACATCGGAACCGTTTTGGTTGATCATGCCATTGGCGGATTTCCTGCAACTGCACCACTTACCAGTAAGGGGGCCATTCATGCTTTAACCCGACAGTTGGCCGCTGAATTTGGAAAGGACAATATTAAAGTGAACACCATTGCTCCCGGTATAATTAGAAGCCCATTACAAGGTAAAATGGGTGTGGAAGATGCAGATAGTTTATCCGGGCTTCATTTGTTGGGTAGGATTGGAGAGGCCAAAGAGGTTGCCGAAGCGGCCTACTATCTGACTACGGCAGATTTTGTAACCGGCGAGACCATAAACATAGCTGGAGGACATACAGTAGGACATTCAATTTAAACACATAAGATGATGTACAAAGAAAATAGAAGAGAAATAGAGCAGCTTATTACTGATTACTTTCAAGGGATTTTCAACGGAGAAGCTGATAAACTAAAAAAGAGCTTTCATGATGACCTTTACCTTTACGGAGATATTAATGGCGAAGATTATCTAAAAAGCAAAGATGAATATATTGAAGGGGTTAAAAGTAGAAAAAGCCCGAAAGAATTGGACGAGGAATTCAAAATGAGGATAATTGGGCTGGATGTTTTAGGGAAGGTTGCCATGGCAAAAGTTCATGTGCCTTTCTCTGGGTACAACTATTATGATTATCTGTCCATGGCCAAAATAAATGATAAATGGATCATTGTAAATAAAATTTTCACGAATGTGAATTAAGGCTTGACTTATTATTTTAGATTATGTTCAAAGCGGTTTGCGTATTAGCAAGCCGCTTTCGGTTTTGCATACTTTTTCCATTTATCATTATACCAAAAAGAAGAAGGGACATTACAGGACTTAGCAAAAAACCTCCTTTCCTTGTTAATTGAAAAAAGCATACCGTAAATCTATATAGCATATTCACCAATTTTGTCTCAATGGCTGAAACGGAATACCCGTAATTTGGGTGTCCTAGAACAATTTTGATTTATGAATCAATAAATCGGGGCGATACAATAACATTCCTAATTTACGCTATGGACTTCCTAATAGAATTGGTTTACTTTTTGTCGAATAATCGTTTTGTATTTCTTATGGTCGCGGTAATGCTAATGCTGTTGATGCGATTTGCGACTAAATTAAAGGAACTTTCAAATTTTAAGAAGAAGGCACTAACTAAAGGGTCCTCGATGTTGCTTTTAATCACATTACTAGTATTCATATTTGGTTCAGATTTCGCGAACAAGCTGATCTATGACCATGGCCAATTTGGAGAAGGAATTGTTATTGAGAAAAATGAAACAGGTGATATGTATAATCAAGAACCTGTGATACGATATGAAGCTTTGATTAAAACTACCAAAGGAAAAACTGTGCAAACAAGTTTTGATAGTGATGATTTCAATTTATATCCTGATTCTGACAATGCCAGCCGTTACCCAGAGGTTGGATTACCATTTACCGTTAAACACCTGGAAGAAAACCCGAAAGTGTTCATTATTGTTACCGATGATGATAGTTCTTATGGCGCGAACTTGCGTTGCGCAGACTTATTGAAAAACCTGAAAGCCGCCAAAAGTAAACTGGATTTTAATCCAGACGATGATGCGTTCAAAAAACAGTATCGGGAATACAACGAAGCTTACCTTTCAAGCGGATGCGGTGAGTTTGAAAATAAGGATGCGACAAGTCAATTTTTTGATGGACAAAAAATCACTAATAGCTCTCTGAAAGAATCTACCTTACCCAATAATGATTTAATAGAAGCTTTTTTGCTTAAAAAAGCGACTGAAATCAAAAGGCCATGGTTCCCAACAAAATGGAATCTGCCTAAAAACACAAAGCCCGCTTTTATTTCAGAGGGAATGATTGGGCATCTTTTGCCCAAAATAGTATTAGAAAAGGAATCGTTTCTTACCAGTAAGAAGGAAATATTTCATTTTGCAAAACTGTCGGAAGTGGATATCGACGCTATTGGGAATGGATTTCACAAACCCGAACATTGGGCTTCAAAATTTAACACACCCATTTATTCTTATAAGCTCAGTGGACCAATTTCTTTGCTTTTGATCAAAAAAGATAAAAGTCAACTAGTTGAAATAGATGCTATTGAAGGGAATAGTTTTTTCACTTTTTACCCCCGTCAACATGCTGTCGGCCATCTGGATGAAGCTCTTGTGCCGATTGTTTACAAAGCTGAAGTCCCAGGCAATATTGATTTTGTTACGTATATTTCTCCTAACGCTTTAAAAGCGATTGACATTTCCAAAGTTGTGCTAAACTTGGAGTCTATTTCCTATGGAGACGCAGATTATCCCGGTACTTTAAAAATAACGCAGCTGGATTTGGATGGAAATGGAGAAACCGATATTATCAGAATCAAAGATGATCTATTGGACTTGGTAACTCCAGAAGAAGATGAAGGGGGAGGTTTTTCTGGAGATTACATTTTGGCTTATATAGCGGAAGAATGGTATTTGAGTTCTTATCGAGCTACCGGTCTTGATGGAAAAGTGGGATACTAAAATCTACTTCTTCTTACTTGAATTAATGTTTCCTAATATAAAAACCACCAAAGCTGGTAATACCCACCCCATATGGTACTCCCTTAAGGGAATCCAAGAAGCAAAAGAGGCAATTGCATCGGCATGACCAATGCTGCCTATGAAATCAGGGATACTAAAAAATATTGTGGTTCCAATAACCCATTTAAAGATTTTAGGGGATGCATATGCGTTTGGGACAACATTCAGCAAAATCAAAACAATGGTAATAGGATAGATAAACATAAGTGCCGGAATGGCCACGGCAATAATATAACCAACATTAAATTGCCCCATCAAGACACCAAGTACACATCCGATGATCGCTGTAATTCGATAAGCCAATTGGGAGTTGTTGAAACGCCCTTTTATGAAATCTGCTGTTCCTGTTATGATTCCCACTGCTGTGGTAAAACAGGCTAAACTTACCAAAATGCTCAATCCTAAATTAGCTGTGTTTCCCAATGTTTTTATGCTGATTCCACTCAAAAGTGAAGTGCGTGAGATATCGACATCAAAAGAATTATGGAACAAAGCACCGGTAAATATAAGACCTGCATAAACAAGGAATAATCCGAGTCCGGCCAACCAGCCTGCCTTTCGAATCAGACTTTTTTTGGTTTCATAGGAAGCCGATGTGTCCTTCAGATTTATTGAAATAATAATAACGCCACCTACAACAACGGCACCAATGGCATCAAAAGTTTGATAACCTTCCAGGATGCCATGTGTAAATGCACTCTCGAATTGTATGGTCCCAAAGTTGAATTCCATATTAAAAATGGTAGCTCCTATTATTAATAGGAGTACAATTAGAATACCTGGCGTAAGGAACTTGCCAATCACATCTAAAATCTTGGAACGGTTTACAACAAAAACATAGACTAGTACAAAGTAAATGATACTTGTTAACAGATATGAAGAATCCCCAATCGGTTGGATAGCCATTTCATGTGTTACTGAAGCCGTTCGTGGTGATGGTAATGCAATGGAAATAGCATAAACCATATAGCAATAAACCAAACTAAATGTTGGAGATACTTTTTTCGCAAAATCAAACATGGTTCCCTGAAGTTTGGCATGCGCCAAAATTCCCAAAATGGGAATTAAAACAGCCGAAAGACAAAACCCAAAAGCTACCAGCCACCATAAATCACCTGATTTAAAACCTAACTGTGGTGGAAGAATAAGGTTTCCTGCGCCAAAGAATAATGAAAAAAGTGCGAAGGCGGTTACGGCGATAGTTTTTTTACTCATAAACTGTTAATAAATTTTTGATAAGATAAATCTAAATACTATATTCCATTCGCGTATTACAACGAGTGAAAACAACTTTTTAACGATTATTGTGCATTTCATCGAAAAATGAGCTTTCGACAAAAGTTTTTGAAATAAAAAGTTATCAACATCCGTTGCTAAAATAGAAGGTCTAATATAAATATTAAGAATATAAAATAGAATTACAGAAAATTAGGCATTTTCGATCCCCAAATCGTACCAATGCTCCACCCAAACAACACCGACTTATGAAATCATCCACTACTATCTCCCATGGCAACAAACTATCTTCCATTTTCTGCAACTTATTCGGACACCATTATGTAGTGTCCAAAAAAGTTACAAAACACATTAAAGAATACAAATGTCTTCATTGTCAAAAACAAGTTACCACTGATGTAAGTGGAAAACTTTCCGCTTTGACACCACAGATGCAAGATATTAACAGCACATTAGAAGATATGTACCGCAAAAGACAGAGCAGACATGTTCAGCATGTAGCCTAGTCTGTTTGTGATTCTCTAAAATATTCAAGCTTATCCCGAAGATTAAGAAAGCTGATCGTTCTATTCAGTCGCGTGCCCCAAGACCGTTTAGTAAGAAAGCACTTGTTTTCGGGATTTTTTTATCCTGTGAATGAATTCCAGCCTTGAGCAGTTAAGGCAATTTTAGTATCCCCTCGAGTAATCAAATGAGCTCCTTCTGCTTTATCCGTTATATGTCCAATTACTGTCAAGTTAGGATTGGCCTTTATTTTTGGAAAATCGGATTGTTCTATAGTGAAAAGTAACTCATAATCTTCACCACCACTCAAAGCTATGGTAGTCGAATCCATTTTAAACTCTTCGGAAGTGGAAATCACAGTGGGGTCCAATGGTATTTTATCTTCAAAAAGATTACAACCAACTCCACTTTGTTGACACAGATGCAAAATTTCTGAGGAAAGACCATCACTAATATCAATCATAGCCGTAGGCTTGACCTCTAATTTTTCAAGCAGTTCAACAATGTCTTTTCGAGCCTCCGGTTTTAATTGTCGTTCCACGATGTAAGAATAGGGTTCCAAATCTGGCTGACTATTTGGATTTACCTTATACACCTCTTTCTCTCTTTCCAAAACTTGAAGGCCAAGGTAAGCGCCACCAATATCCCCTGTGACTACCAAAAGGTCGTTGGGTTTAGCACCGCTTCTTAATGCGATTTTCTTTTCCTCAACTACTCCAATAGCGGTTATACTGATCAACATTCCTTTGGTTGAAGAGGTGGTATCTCCACCTACCAAATCGACATTGTACATTTTACAAGCCAGAGCGACTCCAGCGTAAAATTCTTCCAGAGCTTCCAAAGGAAAACGGTTAGAAACCGCCATGGAAACAGTTATTTGGGTGGCCATGGCATTCATGGCATAAATATCCGATAGATTAACAATTACAGATTTATACCCTAAATGCTTTAGGGGCATATAACTAAGGTCAAAATGCACACCCTCAACTAAAAGATCTGTAGAGACCACTGTCTTCTTGTCTTTGAAATCCAAAATAGCAGCATCATCGCCAATCCCATAAACAGAGGAGTCCTGATTCAGTTCAAAATTTCGGGTCAGGTGTTGGATCAATCCAAACTCTCCCATGTGTTCCAAGGCTGTCCGTTGAGGACTTTTATCTTCTAGCATTCGGCAAAAATAACTAGGATAATTATAAGTTGTATCTTTAATAAAAACTTAAAATTGCTATACCATGCCAAGATTTGTTTTTCAAATGGTTCTTGCAGCATTCGTATTTCTTGGATGCTCTAGCGATGATGGCACCTCCAATAATCAAGGAAACGGAAATAACAATGGCTCCGGAAACGGGGGTGGAAACTCTGGGATTAATATTGGAACCGGTGATGTCACCCGAAACGCCACCCCTTGTCAAAGTGGAATGGCAGATATTTACCCTTGCAACGGATATGATCTTTTGTTTCAAATGGATTTAGGGGCATTTGGCGGAAACTCTGGCAATGATATTTGGGGGTGGACTGATCCAACAACCAATAACGAATATGCCATAGTAGCTATGGATAATGGCACATCCTTTGTGGATATCACCGACGAAGCAAATCCCGTGTATTTAGGAAAATTACCAACGGCAACAGTTTCAAGCGGTTGGCGGGATGTAAAAGTTTATGGGGATTTTGCTTTGATCGTTGCGGAAGCAAGTAATCATGGCATGCAGATTTTCGACCTTAAAAAATTGCGAAATGTATCTAATCCTCCTCAAGAATTTAGTTCAGATGCGCGATATACAGGAATTGGAAATGCCCATAATGTTGTGGTGAACGAGCTAAATGGTTTTGCATACCCAGTAGGAACAGCCCGAAACGATGCATTTAACGGTGGGGTACATTTTATAGATATTCAAACTGCAACAAGTCCAAACGGGGTCGGAGGTTACGGCACTAACGGATACACCCATGATGCCCAAGTGGTTACCTATAATGGACCAGACGCAGATTATGCTGGACGTGAAATTTTTATAGGGGCCAATGAAAGCTTTATTGCTATTGCAGACATTACGGACAAATCAAATCCTCAGCAGATAAGCACATTTACATACGGTAATATTGGCTATACACACCAAGGATGGTTCACTGAAGATCAGCGCTATTTTATTCTTGGAGACGAATTGGATGAAACAGATTTTGGATTCAATTCCCGCACCTTGGTTTTTGATATGACAGATTTAGATAGCCCGCAATTACATACTACATATATTGGCCCAACAAGTGCGATTGACCATAATGGATATGTGGTTGGAGATGAATTCTTCCTGGCAAACTATACCGCTGGAATGCGGGTGCTGGACATTTCAGACATTGAAAATGAAAATATTACCGAGAAGGCTTTCTTCGATACTTACCCTTCAAGTAATGTTGCACAATTTGATGGAGTTTGGAGTGTTTACCCATTTTTTAGCAGTGGTAAGATTATCGTGAATGACATCAATTCAGGATTATTTGTTCTTCAGAAATCGAATTAGGTCTCGTGTGATGAAAAAATTGCTTAGCATTTTTATATTGATTTTTCTGATATCGTGTAGCAATGACGATAACCAATCTCCTGAGATGGATGAAACAACTTTTTTAGGAGAGGTGGACTGGATCAAGAGCTACGGGGGGTCAGGGGAAGATACTGCTCAGTCCGTAATTCAAACCAGTGACGGGGGTTATGCCGTTCTAGGTTTCAGCAATAGTATTGATGGAGATATTGTTGGGAAAACCACCAACGTAAATGATTATTGGTTGTTAAAACTGAATGCCGAAGGCGACCTTTTATGGAATCAAACTTATGGCGGAAGTAAGGACGACAGAGGACAATCCGTAATTCAAACTTCTGACGGAGGATATGCCATTGTGGGGTATGCGATGAGTGATGATGGCGATGGAAGTAACAATGAAGGCTTTCATGACAATTGGATTCTTCGACTCGACAATAATGGGAATGTTCTATGGGAAAAGAGCTTTGGTTTTTCTGGGCACGACCATTCCTACGATGTAGTGCAAACAGATGATGGCGGATTTTTCTTTTCAGGCTTTTTAGATGTTACTTCGTCCGGGGGAGATGGCAACAATGGTAAAGGAAATTACCTCACACGTCATGGTGTCGGTGAGTTCTGGGGCACAAAACTGGATGCTGATGGAAATCTGGAATGGAGAAGATATTTTGGAGGCACAAACAACGATCGTTCTTATGGAGTTTTGCAGGCTGATGATGGCGGATTTGTTATGGCAGGATCTTCGGAAAGTGACGATTTCGACATTACCGACTCCAAAGGAAGCTATGATTTTTGGGTGGTTAAAGTAAGCAGTACAGGAGAGATGCTTTGGCAAAAATCTTTTGGTGGTTCAGGAATAGACAAAGCTTATAGTATAGCCAAAACCAACGATAACTCTTATGTGATTGCAGGCAACACTTTTAGCACCGACACCGATATTTCAAAGAATAATGGAGAGTCGGACGTTTGGTTGATCAAAATTGATGATAGTGGAAACCTGGCTTGGGAAAAAAACTATGGCGGAACTGCTTTTGATGCTGCCCGAGGATTAAACCTGACTTCAGATGGAGGTTTTGTCATTGCAGGAAATTCTAAAAGTACTGATGGTGATGCGACTGAGAATTCTGGTGAAAATGACCTTTGGATAATTAAAACGGATTCCGAAGGAAACATTGAATATCAAGAAACCTTTGGCGGGTCCGGTTTGGACTATGGTTTTGATGCCATTCAAAACACTGAAGGAAACCTTATTCTAGTTGGGGAAACAGCCAGTGATGACTTCTCGGGGCTTCAATCAAAAGGATTGATAGATTTAGTGATTATCAAAATAAAATAAGCCCCACTCTTTCCATAGATAACCCCTATTGGATTATTCGTTATTATAATGTTAGGAAATGTGGTAAAACCCTACTTATACCATATATTTGTAAGCTATTTAGAATAAATCCAAGTAAGAATGATTAAAGTTTCAGAAACAGCCAGACAAAAAGTGGTAACCATGATGACCGAAGAAGGTTATGATGCTTCTACAGATTTTGTGCGTGTGGGTGTAAAGAGCGGTGGTTGCAGTGGTTTGTCCTATGAATTAAAATTTGATAAATCTACGACAGAAACCGATAAAGTTTTTGAAGATAACGCAGTACGAATCATTGTGGACAAAAAGAGCTTTTTATACCTAGTCGGAACCACTTTGGAATATTCAGGTGGACTGAACGGGAAAGGGTTTGTTTTCAATAACCCTAATGCACAGCGAACTTGCGGATGTGGGGAAAGTTTTTCACTATAAATTGTTAATTGACCTATGGTCATTGATCGATTGAAAGTATGGCTTATACAGAAGAAGAATTAAAAAAAGAACTAGAAACCAAAGAATACGAGTATGGTTTCTATACAGATATTGAATCCGATACGTTTCCAAAGGGATTAAACGAAGATATTGTTCGTGCAATTTCCAAGAAAAAGAACGAACCAGAGTGGATGACGGAGTGGCGTTTGGAGGCGTTTCGTATTTGGGAACAAATGGAAGAACCGGAGTGGGCAAATGTCCATTATGAAAAACCTGATTTTCAAGCAATAAGCTACTATTCTGCTCCAAAATCAGCAGATCCCAATAAATCCTTGGAAGATGTAGACCCCGACTTATTGGAAATGTACCGAAAACTGGGAATTTCTGTAGATGAGCAAAAAAGATTGCAGAATGTAGCCGTTGATATTGTGGTAGATTCTGTTTCAGTAGCAACAACCTTCAAGAAAACATTAGCGGAAAAAGGGATTATCTTCATGCCTATTTCTGAAGCGATTCAAGAACATCCAGAATTGGTCAAGAAGTATATGGGAACCGTAGTTCCAAAAACAGATAACTTCTATGCAGCCTTGAATTCAGCGGTATTTACCGATGGTTCATTCTGCTACATTCCAAAAGGCGTGCGTTGTCCAATGGAGTTATCCACATATTTTAGAATTAATGAAGGAGGTACAGGTCAGTTTGAGCGCACCTTGGTCATTGCAGATGAAAACAGCTATGTCAGCTATTTGGAAGGATGTACCGCACCATCAAGAGATGAAAATCAATTGCATGCGGCAGTGGTAGAACTTATAGCTTTAAATGATGCAGAAATCAAATACTCGACTGTTCAGAATTGGTTCCCTGGAGACAAAGAAGGAAAAGGTGGTGTATATAACTTCGTGACAAAGCGAGGTTTGTGTGAAACAAATTCCAAAATTTCATGGACCCAAGTTGAGACAGGTTCGGCCGTAACTTGGAAATACCCATCTTGTATTTTAAAAGGAGATAACTCTGTAGGGGAGTTTTATTCAATTGCGGTTACCAATAACTTTCAACAAGCAGATACAGGGACCAAAATGGTTCACTTGGGTAAAAACACAAAGAGTACCATTATTTCCAAAGGAATTTCCGCAGGGCAATCCCAAAACAGCTACCGAGGATTGGTACAGGTCAATAGCAGGGCTGAGAATGCTCGAAACTTTTCACAATGTGATTCGTTGTTGATGGGCAATAAATGTGGAGCACATACTTTCCCATACATCGAAGCCAAAAACAAAACAGCCCAGATAGAACATGAGGCGACAACCAGTAAAATTGGTGAAGATCAAATTTTCTATTGCAATCAAAGAGGCATCGATACTGAAAAGGCCATTGCCTTAATTGTAAATGGTTTTAGCAAAGAGGTCTTGAACAAACTTCCCATGGAGTTTGCTGTAGAAGCCCAAAAATTATTGGAAATCAGTCTTGAAGGCTCAGTTGGATAACCATTTCTTTAAACCGAAGAAGATGAAAAAAATAATAGCATCACTTTTAATAATAGGCACTTTTTCATGCAAACAAGCAAAAAAAGAAACTGCCACTGACGAAAAGATAGTTGAGGTTGTTAAGCCCGAAGTCAAGCTGTATACATTTAGCGGTGGAACGGTAGTTGCAAACAGATTGGAACTTTTTTCGCAGGATACTACCTATACAGGTCAATCAAAAGAATTTGCAGATGCATTTTATGTGATTAGTCATCCAAAAGGAAATTTAATGTGGGATGCCGGACTTCCAGAAGGTTTAGTTGGTCAGCCCGAACCATTTACAGCCCCAGGTGGAGCCTTTACTGTTTCTCGAAAAGATTCCGTAGCCAATCAGTTAGCTAGTATTGGTCTTAAGGTTGAAGATATTGATTACATCACTTTTTCGCATACTCATTTCGACCACACCGGACATGGTAATGTGTTTTCAGGCTCTACTTGGATCGTTCAAGAAGCAGAACTCGATTTTGTTGCCAACGAAGAAGCACAAGAAAACAGGGCTGATAACTATAATGCCATTAAGGAATTAAAGAATATCCAAAAAATTAATGGTGATCACGATGTTTTTGGAGATGGAAGTGTTGTCATAAAATCCATGCCGGGGCATACACCAGGTCATCAGGTGTTGTATTTGGATTTAGGTGAGCATGGACCGTTACTTCTTTCAGGAGATATGTACCACTTTTATGAAAACAGGGAGCACCAAAGAGTGCCAATTTTTAATACCGATGTAGAACAGACTAAGGCCAGTATGTTAGCTTTTGAAACCTTTGCAAAAGAAAAAGGAGCAAAAGTGTACTTACAGCATGCCAAAGGTGACTTTGAAAAATTACCAAAAGCACCCAACTATTTAAAATAATATTGAAGAAGAACACAATGTTAGAAATCAAGAATTTACACGCAAGCGTAGAGGATAAAAAAATATTGAAAGGTATCAACCTTGAGGTAAATGCAGGAGAGGTTCATGCCATTATGGGCCCCAATGGATCTGGTAAAAGCACACTCGCTTCCGTCATAGCCGGTAAGGAAGAGTTTGAAATCAAAAAAGGAAACATAATCCTTGAAGGAGAAGATTTGGAGGAATTGTCTCCAGAGGAAAGAGCGCATAACGGAATTTTTCTTTCATTTCAATATCCAGTTGAAATCCCAGGGGTATCCGTTACCAATTTTATGAAAACGGCAATCAATGAATCTAGAAAAGCAAGAGGGCTGGAAGATATGCCAGCAAACCAAATGCTGAAACTGATTCGTGAGAAATCGGAAATGTTGGAAATTGACCGAAAGTTTTTGTCCCGCTCCCTTAACGAAGGGTTTTCTGGAGGAGAGAAGAAAAGAAATGAAATCTTTCAAATGGCCATGTTGGAACCCAAGTTGGCGATTTTGGATGAGACAGATTCAGGATTGGATATTGATGCCCTCCGTATTGTGGCTAATGGGGTCAACAAACTTAGGGGAAAGGATAATGCAATAATTGTCATTACCCACTACCAAAGATTGTTGGAATACATTGTGCCGGATTTTGTGCATGTTTTACACGATGGAAAAATTGTGAAGTCAGGAACTAAGGAGTTGGCTTTAGAATTGGAAGAAAAAGGATACGACTGGATAAAGCAAGAAACGGTAGTTTAATGCCAATTGATGTAAAATGGATTTAAAAGATAAATTACTTTCTTCTTTCATAGCATTTGAGAACAATGTGGATTTGGACCACCCTGTGCACGAAGTTCGTTCAGAGGCCATCAAGAACTTTGAGGAAAAAGGTTTTCCTTCCAAGAAAGAAGAAGCTTGGAAATATACCTCACTGAACAGTCTTCAAAAAATAGACTTCAGTGTTTTTCCAAAAGAAGAAAATACCCTGGATTATAAGGATATCAAAAAGTATTTCCTTCACGAAATAGATACCTATAAAATTGTGTTTATTGACGGCGTATACAGTTCATATCTATCAGAGACTACCCATGATGGTGTGGACGTATGTTTGATGAGCTCTGCTTTCAGCAAACCCATGTACCGTCAGATTATAGAACTTTACTTTAATAAAGTGGCATCCAAAGATGAGTCGTTGACCACCTTGAACACTGCTTTTAGCAGGGAGGGAGCATACATCTATATTCCGAAGAACAAAGCTCCCAGAAAACCTGTGCAGATTATCCATTTTGCAACAGGAAACGAGGCCTCATTAATGCTACAGCCGAGGAACTTGGTAGTGGTTGAGGAAAATGCAGAAGTACAAATAATAGAACGCCATCAAAGTTTAACCGATAACGAAGTGTTCACTAATTCTGTTACGGAAATCTTTGCTGCCAAAGATGCCATTGTCGATTATTATAAAGTTCAAAACGACCGGGATAGTGCATCATTGATTGACAATACATACATCTCTCAAAAGGATAACAGTGTTGTTCGCGTACATACCTTCTCTTTTGGAGGGAAATTGACACGAAATAACCTCAACTTTTATCAAAACGGAGAACGAATTGATTCTGTTCTTAAGGGAGTTACCATTCTGGGTGAAAAACAGCATGTAGATCACCATACCTTGGTGCATCATGCACAGCCCAATTGTGAAAGTCACCAAGATTATAAAGGTATTTTTGGAGAGAAATCCACGGGAGTCTTTAATGGAAAAATTATTGTAGATAAAATTGCCCAAAAGACCAATGCTTTCCAGCAGAACAACAATATTCTTATTAGTGATAAGGCTACAATCAATACCAAACCACAGCTAGAAATTTTTGCCGATGATGTAAAGTGTTCTCACGGCTGTACCATTGGACAGTTGGATGAAGACGCATTGTTTTATCTACAATCTAGAGGTATTCCCAAAAAAGAAGCAACAGCTTTAATGATGTATGCTTTTGCCAACAATGTTCTGGAAAGTGTTCGCATACCAGAGCTTAAAGCTCGCATCAACAAGATCATTGCCAACAAACTTGGCGTTCGTGTTGGTTTTGAGCTCTAAGAAATCTATACAACTAAGACAAGATTACTGCTTTCATGGTGCAATCATCGTTGGACATACAAACAATTCGTAAAGACTTTCCCATTTTAAACCGAAAGGTAAATGGAAAGCCTTTGGTATACCTTGACAATGCCGCAACTTCGCAAACACCCCAGCAGGTAATCGATGCGATTGTTGAATATTACCACGGGTATAATGCCAATATTCATAGAGGAGTGCATACCCTTTCCCAGGAAGCAACAGATGCGTACGAGGCTGCACGTCATAAAATCCAGCACCATTTTAGCATTGCAAAATCGCATGAAGTTATCCTAACTTCGGGGACTACCCATAGTATAAACTTGGTGGCCAATGGTTTTTCTTCTTTTTTAAAGAAGGGAGATGAGATTTTGGTTTCTGCCATGGAGCACCATTCCAATATTGTGCCTTGGCAAATGTTGTGTGAGCGCACAGGTGGAGTATTAAAAGTAATTCCCATGAACCAAAATGGGGAGTTGATTATGGAGGAATACCATGCCCTTCTTTCAGAAAAGACCAAGCTGGTTTTCTGTAATCATGTCTCTAATGCACTGGGAACAATAAACCCTATTGAAGAAATTATTGAGGCCGCGCACAAAGTTGGGGCTGCCGTTTTAATTGATGGCGCACAAGCTGCGGCCCACATAAAACCAGACCTACAAGCTTTGGATGTAGATTTCTATACAGTTTCTGCGCACAAAATGTGTGGTCCAACGGGGGTTGGAATATTGTATGGAAAAGAGGAATGGCTGAAAAAATTACCTCCATATCAAGGTGGTGGTGAAATGATTGAAGAGGTTACCTTTGAAAAGACCACTTATGCCGATTTACCACATAAATTTGAAGCAGGAACTCCAAATATTTGTGGAGGAATAGCTTTTGGAGCAGCTTTGGATTATATGAATTCTATAGGGTTTGAAGCTATTGCACAATATGAAGATGAACTGATTCGATACGCGACTGATGAGCTGTTGAAGATTGATGGATTGCGAATTTATGGAACGGCAGCGCAGAAGACTTCAGTTATTTCATTTAATATAGAAGGGATTCACCCCTATGATATCGGAACCATTTTGGACAAGTTGGGAATAGCTGTGCGTACTGGGCACCATTGTGCACAACCCATCATGGATTTTTATCAGATACCAGGTACGGTAAGGGCCAGTTTTAGTTTTTATAATACCAAAGAGGAAGTGGATGTGTTGGTTGAAGGCGTTAAGCGCTCCAAGAATATGCTTGCGTAACAAGAAGTTATCTTTCTCTTAAAGCTTTTGATTGACAATTGTCCGAATCGTACTTTTGAACAAAACGTATAAATGACCATAACAGAAATACAGGAAGAGATTGTAGACGAATTTTCCATGTTTGATGATTGGATGCAGCGTTATGAGTATATGATCGAGCTCGGGAAATCCCTTCCATTGATTGAAGAACAGTATAAAACGGATGACAATATCATAAAAGGGTGTCAGAGTAAAGTGTGGGTACATGCCGAATTGGATAACGACAAATTGGTTTTTACAGCAGATAGCGATGCCATAATCACTAAAGGAATCATAGCCATCTTGATTAGGGCTTTCAGCAACCAAAAACCACAAGATATAATAGACTCCGATACCGAATTTATAGATGAAATTGGGTTAAAAGAGCATTTGTCCCCTACTAGGGCCAATGGTTTGGTAAGTATGGTAAAGCAATTGAAACTTTACGCTATAGCCTATCAGACCCAATTAAATTAACACAATGATGAGCGAAGAAATTACCATAGATACACAGGAACTCGGAGAGAAAATCGTAAGAGTGCTCAAGACCATTTACGACCCGGAAATACCAGTGGATATTTACGAATTGGGATTGATTTACGATGTCTTCGTAAATGAGGATAATGACGTTAAGATTTTAATGACCTTGACATCACCAAACTGTCCAGTAGCCGAAACTTTACCAGTGGAGGTGGAAGAAAAAGTAAAATCTTTGGATGAATTAAAAGATGTTGAGGTAGAAATCACTTTTGACCCTCCTTGGACCCAAGAGTTAATGAGCGAGGAAGCAAAATTGGAATTGGGAATGTTATAAGAGAAATAAGATATCAGACCTCGGATATCAGAAATTAATATTTAATGAATAGGGGGTTTGAACAGATTATTTCTTGGAAGAAAGCAAGAAACTTAAACAAAGAAATCTACGAATTAACCAGACAAGTAGCTTTTTCCAAGGATTTTGCTTTAAGAGATCAGATTAGAAGAGCATCTATTTCAATTTCTTCTAATATCGCGGAAGGTTATGGAAGAAAGACAAATAAAGAGTTTATTTATTTTTTGAATGTTGCCCAAGCTTCTTGCTACGAAGTAAAATCTCAACTTTATTTGGCAATGGATGTTGAATATGTAAATAATGCTGAATTTGAAAAAGTTTATGGAATTTGTGAGGAGATTTCCAAAACCATTTATGGTTTGATTAAACACCTAGAAAGCAAAATCTGACAACTGATATCTGAATTCTTATGTCTGATATAATAAACAGAGTAGCACAAAGTAAACTGATAACCTTTGATCTTGAGGAAATATATCCAGAGGGTCATAGAGAAGAATTGGATATTAAAGGCTGGTTGCAAGAAGGTATAATTCTAAGAGAAAAGGACTTTAGAAATGCTTTAGAAGCACAGGATTGGGCCAGCTATAAAGATACCTATGTTGCTTTAACTTGTTCCACTGATGCCATTGTTCCTGGGTGGGCGTTTATGTTAGTGGCATCCAAACTACAACCCTATGCAAAAAAGGTAGTCGTTGGGAGTCTGGAAGATTTAGAAACATCACTGTACCAAAGTGTGCTCGCAGACCTGGATATTTCCGAATTCAAAGACAAGCCCGTTATCATTAAAGGATGCGCTAACAAACCAGTACCAGAGAATGCTTATATCATGGTTATGGTCAAAATACAAGAGGTTGCAAAAAGCGTGATGTATGGCGAAGCTTGTTCAGCTGTCCCTCTTTTTAAGAAGAAATAATTCTCCTCGAACATAAATGTGACATTTCTTAATTTTGCGTTTCTAAACACAAAACTCCATTCTATGAAAAAACTACTTTATGCAGTTACTGCATTTCTTGCAGTAATAGCGGCGCAAGCTCAAACAGAAGAAGAACTTAAGGCTCAAATTGGCCCAAAAAAAGATTCAATAGCTGCCATTCAAGGTCGCGTAAATGCTCTCCAATCTCAATTGGATGCATTACCAGGTTGGAAAATTGGAGCCTTTGGAACTATTGGAGGAAGTCTTTCCGGATTCAATAATTGGTTTTCGCAAGGTATTCCAAACAACAATTCAGGAACGATTGGCTTTACGGTCAATGCTTTTGCCAACCAACAAGAGGAAAAATTCTTTTGGAGAAACTCGGCCAACGTTAACTTAAATTGGGTTAAACTTGATGACAAAGACGACCCGAATGATGATGATGGGTTTCGGGAGTCAACCGATGTATTCAATATCTCCTCGCTTTATGGGTATAAACTAAGTGATAAGTTCGCTGTTTCTACCCTAGGGGAATACAGGACTACCATCTTGAGCAACTTTAATGATCCCGGGTATTTGGATGTTGGGGTCGGGGGTACCTGGACACCAATTGCAGACCTTGTTGTGGTAATCCACCCCTTGAACTATAATTTTGTATTCAGTGATGAGGATACCATTTTCAACTCTTCTTTGGGAGCAAAAATCGTGGCAGATTATACAAAACAGATTGGTGCAGTAAGTTTTAAAACAAACCTGTCGATGTTCCAAAGCTATGAAAGCGGAGACTTAAGCAATTGGACCTGGACAAACTCTTTTGCCTACACCTTATGGAAGGTCATAGGCGTTGGATTTGATTTTGGATTGCGAAACAACAAACAAGAGACATTGAATTACATCGTCAACAATGCACCAACACCAGATCCAACGGCAACGTTTGACACCATCGACAATGAATTACAAACATATTGGACACTGGGATTGAGCTATTCCTTTTAACAGAATACCAATAAAACTAAAAAAGCCCTCAAGAAATTGAGGGCTTTTTTATGGGGTTATATACGAAATTTGGGGTGTTTTTAAGCCATGTTATAAGTAGGTTAAGTTTATAGCAGATGTGGATGTAACACTATCACTTAAAAACAGTATGAAAGTAATTTTTCTGTGGTTAGGGCCTAAATTTTTGTTGTGAACAGCCAAAAAGATGTGGTAGAAAATGTTAACGATTGTATTTCATCGGGAAACTAAAACACATCGTCTTATGCAACATTAATGTAGATTTTGAGATTCTATCCATCAAATTGTTGTTGTCATGGTTTTTAAGAAGAGATTTTCGGTTTAACCATCGAATCTTTGTTACAATTTGAAACCCTAGTGTTAGTGATATTTTACTTTTTCCATCACATTGTATTGAGCTAAGCTGCCTAAAAAAAAGGTACCTTTAATAACTTAATATTTTGGAGATGAAACAATTGCACCTCCTTTGCTTGTTCTTTTTTACTTCGCTGTTATTTTCGCAATCGAAAATAGATAGCCTGCAACAAGCGTACACCAATACAGCCCATGATACGGTAAGAATAAAGATTCTTCAAGAACTATTTGGAGAGTATAGATACGATTCCATAACAAAAGCAAAAGCCACAATTTTAAGTGCTATTGCGCTTTCAAAAGAAACAGGAAATACCCGTTTGCAAATTGAGGGCCTAAACACATATGCCGATTTTTTAGGTTCCCGGTCAAGTTATGATTCTGCAAGTGTGGCTTATTATAAAGCACTTCAATTATCAGAAAAAATAGATTATCACAGTGGTCTTTTTGAGTCTCTGTCGGGTCTTGGAAACTTGTTTTGGAGAAAAGGAAATTTTGAAAAAGCCACGGAATTTCATGCAAAAAGTTTTGAAAAAGCCCAAGAATCAAAGGGCCAAGAAGATGTTGTCCACTATTATAACAATATGGCAAATATTTATGCAGAGAAAGGTGAATATGTCAAAGCAATGGAGTTATATATCAATGCAGCGGAAGAACATAAAGCAAAAGGGAATATAAAAGATTATGGTATCATTTTGGGAAATATTGCATTGATTCAAAGAAGGCTTGAGGATTACCCAAAGGCTATAGCATACCTTGAACAAAGTGACAGTATTTTCAAGCTGGTTGATTACCTGCCTGGTAAGGCCTTTGTGGAGTACAGTCTTGCAGTGATATATAAGAACAATGGTAAGTTGAACGAGGCTCTAAAATATAATAGGAAAGCACTTAAAAGTTATGAGATATTAGGCAATGTAAAAAGACAGGCTTATGCTCAATACACAATGGGAAGCATTAATTGGGAGCAAAAAAACTATGAGGGAGCACTGGTAGATTACAAAAATGCACATGACCTTTCCCTTGTAATTGAGGACTCTGTCAATGTAGGGTATTGCCTTAAGGCTATTGGAGATGCATATTATAAACTGAATAACAATATTGAGGCCAAAGAGAATTTGATAATGGCATTGGATATAAGCAAAGCCGTTCAACTAAACTTAATAGAGATGGATGCATGCGAATCGCTTGCTGCTATTTATGAAAGTGAAAAAAACTATGTTGAGGCACTGAAATATAAAAACATGTTCATTAAAGTGAAGGATAGTTTTTATGCGAAAGAGAAAAGAGGTTTGGCCGCTGAAATTGAAGCCAAATATCAGAATGAAGAAAAAACAAAGGAAATTTCATTGCTTGAATCGGATAAAAAACTTCAATCTCTTCAACTTGCTAAACGTGTAAATGAGCGCAATGCCATTATCGCATTCACAATTATCTTGCTGCTATTGGCCGGCCTATTGTACAATCAATATCGCATTAAACAGAAAACCAATAAGGAGTTAAGGGAGTTGGACAAATTAAAATCCAATTTCTTTGCCAATATCTCCCATGAGTTTAGAACGCCACTAACCCTTATCAAAGGACCCATTGAGCAATTGGAACAGAATCCATCCGAGGGATTGCAAATGGAGAGTATTAAAATGATTCGAAGAAATACCAATCGCGTACTGCAATTGGTGAATCAGTTGTTGGATCTGTCAAAAATTGATAAAGGCAATCTTAAACTGGAACGAACCGAAGGGGAAGTTTTTAAATGCTTGCGTGGCGCAGCAGCTTCTTTTAACTCACATGCGGCCCAAAGAGGAATTGACTATAAGGTGCAGATTCCACATGAACTTTTATGGGCCTCTTTTGATAGGGATAAATTGGAGAAAATTGTCTACAACCTTTTGGGCAACGCATTTAAGTTTAGTGATGACGGAGGTACAATTTCCATTTCTGTTAATTATTTGATGGATGAATTGAGATTAGTTATTTCAGACACTGGCAAGGGCATTCCTGAAGAAAAACTTCCCTTTATTTTTGATCGTTTTTATCAAGTAAATGGCGGAACAACGAGAGAACAAGAAGGCTCCGGAATAGGACTTTCTTTGTCAAAAGAATTGGTAGAGCTAATGGACGGAACCATAACCGCCACTAGCGAGATCAATAAAGGAACAATTTTTACGGTAGCACTTCCCATCCAAAAAATAAAAACAGGAACCTTAAAAAATACACCTCCTTTTCAAACTGATTCAAGTGAGGTTAAGGATAAGAAACCCTATGAGTTTAATCAGAAAGGTTCGGGGACTTTACCCACACTTTTACTTGTTGAAGATAATCCCGACATGTCTCATTTTATCAAAGAACACATTCAAAACTTGTATAATGTTCAAGAGGCCTCAAATGGAAAAATGGGGTTAGTAGCTGCAAGGAAAAATCCGCCAGACCTAATTATTACAGATGTGATGATGCCCAAAATGGATGGTGTAGAACTTTGTAAGGCCCTGAAATCTGATTTGAACACAAGTCATATTCCCGTAGTCATGTTAACTGCTAAGGCAGGCATTGAAGACAAGATTGAAGGTTTGGAAACAGGAGCGGACGATTATCTTACAAAACCCTTTGAACCAAAAGAGCTATTGGCCAGGGTCAAAAACCTTATTGAGCAAAGAAAAAAGCTTCGAGAACTTTTTGTAAAAAGCGAATCAACTATTGATCCAAAAAAAGTAACCACTACATCACTTGATGAAAAATTCATGGAACAGGTTTTGACCTTGCTTGAGGAGCAACATGTTGATTCTGATTTTGGGGCTTTGCAGATGCAAGAGGCTTTGGCCATGAGCAAGACCCAACTTCATAGAAAACTAAAAGCACTTACCAATGAAGCTCCAGGGGAACTGCTTCGAAATTTTCGATTAAAAAGGGCAGCTCAACTTCTCTCTAGAAAAGCGGACACAGTTACACAAATTGCCTACGCAGTTGGCTTTAACAACCTCTCCTATTTTGCCAAATGCTTTAAGGAACTCTATGGAGTATCTCCTTCATCCTATTAAGTAGCCGTTACCTGCCATCGTTTAAGTTATATCTCCGAAAGTGGAACCTTAGTGTTATCATTTGGCACCCTACTTATAGCACTAACGCACAGTAAAATCTAGTTTTGAAGTGTAAAATGTTCCCCAAATTTTTAATATAAAATATGAGCTATGTATGTAAAAGATCATATTCCTTATTGGGGAATCTTAATGCAGTTTTTAAAAGGAGCACTTATTTCCTTTTTGACCCTTACCCTGCAGTCTTGCAGCAGCGGAGATGATGCTAATTCGGGTGGAGAGCCAGGATCTGTAACCGGAATCGTGAAAGATGGAGATGGCAACGTGTATCCTGGTGCCAGAATAACACTTGTAAAGGGTAACGAAACCTCGATTCGATCCACTGGCGTTGATGGAAAGTTTTTGATAAAAGGGAAATCAAATGGAACCCATGACCTTACGCTTGACCTACCTCTTTCCACCAAAGCGGTTTCTAGCGCTTCGGTAACTGTTCAAATATCAGAAAACAATGAATCCAAAGTAGATTTTGTTATTCAACCACAACCCGTCAAAGCCCATTTGAATTTTGGCAGTGTACAGATATTGGAAGAGATTTTGGATGAAAATGGAAATACACCAATAGCCTCTAACGAACCTCTTTATGCCGCAAATATTTTTGATCAGCCTTTGGGATTGCTTACCGCAATTAAAGCTCCTGATGACCATCATGTAACACTTTCCGAATTCAAAATGGCTAAAGGGGAATTAAATGTGCATTGTGAAGGTGATAGCGCTATTATCAATGTTGCTTTAGAAGGCATGATTCCAAATGGCACTTATACATTTTGGCTTGCATATTTGAACAAGACCAGAAAAGTTAGTGAGACTATTGATTTTATGAATGATTTTGTGAATCAAACCAATCCGCCAATTGGTGCTTCAAATGGAACTGAGAATATTGCAGTTGCCGATGCGGGAGGAAATATAAATGTTGTTTTGGAACATACTTCTTGCATTCTTACCGATGAGGTCGCATTGGTCATACCCATTCTGTACCATATAAATGGAAAGACTTTTGGCGGAGGTCATGTGCCAGACCCGGAAGAAATGGTGCATATGCTGGCATATTTTCAATAATGATATAGAAAAGAACACATAAATTTTAAAAAATGAAAAAACTAAAAAACACTTTGTTTTACATAGCACTACTGTTTGTTGGTATTAGCTGCAGCAGTGATGATGAATCGAACCTTTCAATTACGGCAAATGCTCAAAGCTTTCAATTGAATGGAGTAAATAATTGTGACCTTTCAGGTGGTACTGGAAGCACTTTTGTTATGACCATTCCATACACTTCTTCTGATGGTGTTGACATCCAAAAACTTCAAATAAAGACCAAAGTTTCAGATGGAGGTTCAGAGAGTAAAACAAACACACAGTTTACAGACAATGGCACTAGTATTGTCTGGGCTACTTGCTTTCGTTTTGGTTCTCAAACTTGGGTAGAATTCGAAGTGACATTGGAAGGTTCCGGGAATTCTTCAAGCAACATAACAACTGTGCGAATAGACAAACCGGCCGGAGCAAATTAAGGCTTATTCCAAATGTTCTGGATATAAGAAATTATTATATGGAAAACGGGTCACATGAATGTAGCGCACTTCATCATAGACTCGTTTTCTAAAATCATCCAGGTTCTCTTTATTCAATGCTGAAATAAAAAGGGCTCGGTCACCTATTTTGTTGAACCAGGTCTTTTTCCATTCTTCTAAAGTGAAATGAGATTTGGTTCGTTCGGTAACTAAATCATCCTCGTCAATGGTTTCGGGTTGATACTTATCAATTTTATTGAAGACCATAATGGATTTTTTGTCCGAACTTTTGATTTCATCCAAAATTTGGTTTACTGAAGCAATGTGTTCTTCAAAGTTAGGATGGGAGATGTCCACAACATGCAATAGCAAATCTGCTTCCCGAACTTCATCCAAAGTACTTTTAAAACTCTCTACCAACTGGGTGGGTAACTTTCTAATGAATCCAACAGTATCACTCAATAAAAAAGGTAAGTTGCCAATAACAACTTTTCGTACCGTAGTATCCAAGGTTGCAAAAAGTTTATTTTCCGCGAAGACATCACTTTTGCTAATGACATTCATTAGAGTAGATTTACCTACATTGGTATACCCTACCAAGGCAACTCGAACCAACGCACCACGGTTTCCGCGTTGCGTTTCCATTTGACGGTCAATTTTGGTGAGTTTCTTCTTTAGCAATGAAATTCTATCACGAACGATTCGTCTATCCGTTTCAATCTCAGTTTCACCAGGACCTCTCATTCCGATACCCCCTTTTTGTCTTTCCAAGTGTGTCCAAAGACCAGTCAGTCGTGGTAACAAATACTCATATTGAGCCAGCTCTACTTGGGTACGAGCATAGCTGGTTTGCGCCCGTTGCGCAAAAATGTCCAATATTAAGCTTGTTCGATCTATGATTTTACACCGAAGTTGCTTTTCAATATTTCGTTGTTGCGCAGGGGAAAGTTCGTCATCAAAAATCACCGAGCCGATTTCATTTTCTTTTACAAATTTTTCCACCTCTTCCATCTTCCCACTTCCAATCAAGGTCTTGGGATTGGGAACATCCATACGCTGCGTAAATCGGTTGAGAACTTCTCCCCCGGCTGTATAGGTGAGAAATTCCAACTCATCCAAATACTCCTTTACCTTGTGTTCATCCTGGTCCCTATTGATTACCCCAATGAGCACTGCCTTTTCATAATTTGTAGCCTTCTTTTCTAGCATTGAATCAATTAAAGTGCAAATCTAAACAATGTTTACGAAGCTGTTTTGTACATTGGATGTTTATAATTTTATAAATGTATCACTAAACCATATTTACTTTGAGTATTCTTGAAGACCAGTACACTATCGCTTTCTACAACCTGGAGAATTTTTTTGACACTACTGATGACCCACATACTTTAGATGATGACTTTACACCTAAAGGTAGAAAAGGATGGGATGAAGAAAGGTTCAGAAAGAAATCAAAGAAAATGGCCAAGGCCATCTCTCAAATAGGATTGGAAGAAAGTGACTTCCCTCCAGTGCTTATTGGCATTGCAGAGGTGGAAAATAAAAAGGTCATTGATGCCTTATTGGGATCAAAAACATTGCGTGTTGTAGATTATGATTATGTGCATTTCGATTCTCCGGATGAGCGGGGAATAGATACGGCCTTAATATATCTTCATCAACATTTTAAGGTTTTAGATTCGGAAACAATTCCACTTCTAATTGAAAGCGAGAATGGAAATCGAGATTACACTCGAGATATTCTTTATGTGCATGGAGTGTTGCACCAAGAAGAGGTTCATGTTTTTGTAAACCATTGGCCATCTCGAAGGGATGGTGCCGATGAAACTAGCTACAAGAGAATCAAAGCAGCAGAAACCATAATCAGAAAACTAAATACTCTGGATTCGGAAAACCCAAACTGCATCATTATGGGAGACTTTAATGATGACCCCAATTCTGAAAGCATTCAAAAGTTGATGGGAACAGGACTGTTCATCAATCCTATGGAAAAGCTTTTATCACCTGACTCAGGTAGTGCAAATTATAAGGGGGAATGGAGTCTCTTTGACCAAATCTTGATTTCCCATAGTTTTTTGAATTATGAGCAAGGCACGCATAGCTTTAAAAAGGCCAATGTTTTTTCACCTCAGTTTTTAGAAGAATGGAAAGGCAAGTATAAGGGGAATCCATTTAGAACATTTGTTGGGAAAAAATACTTGGGAGGGTATAGCGATCACTTTCCGGTTTATGTTACTTTAAAGGAAAACAGGTAGCATTTAAACGAAGGAAAAATACTACACAACATAATAAGGTATTTTCACAACAGCTCAACTTCGAAAACTACGTAATTCATCGAAATAAAAGGGGTTTTTGTCGATAGATTTTTGATTCGATAATAGATTTGTAGTCCAAATCCTACTTAACCTCTATTATGGATTGCAAAAAATTGACATCGGGCACAGGAGTTTTTTCATCCCTTATTTTATTCTTTTTAAGCAGTTTTGTTGCTTTCGGACAGTCCGATACCAACAAGCGAAATATTAAGTCAGCATATAATAAGCATAGACTATCCACATTGATTTCTGAATTGAAATCCGAGCATAAGATTAAGGAAGTCCAAATTAACAATGTACTTAAAAGCAAAGATTGGAAGCAACTTGAAGTAAGCAAGGATGGTACGGTAGTGGCACTTAAGGATGTTGGAACGGACGGTACACCGCTATTTTATACTACCTTAAATGACCCATCAAACCAAGTTTCAAGGGCGCAGACATTGTATTCAAATGGGCTTTTGAATCTGGGTTTGGATGGAAATGACTTAGAGGTAGGTGTATGGGATGCCGGTAGCGTATTGATTTCCCATCAAGAGTTTGATAGCAGGGCAAGCAGCGTTGACAATTCAAACGAAGTAAGTCTTCATGCCACCCGGGTAGCAGGAAACCTTATCTCATCTGGAATAAAACCTAATGCAAAGGGAGTCGCCTATGCCGCTGAGGTATTGTCACATGATTGGACGAGAGACAAGATTGAAGTAGCTGAAGCCGCTGCAAACGGTTTGTTGTTGAGCAATCATTCTTATGGAATAAAATCAGATAGAGTTCCGGATTGGTATTTTGGATCATATATAAAAGTATCCCAGGATTGGGATAAAATTATGTACAGTGCACCTTACTATCTTATGGTGTCCGCTGCAGGGAATGCGCAAAGGTCATATGATAATGACTTACCTAACTATGGGCAGACCGCTGAAGGATTTGATCTTCTATTGGGATTTGCTACGTCCAAAAATGGACTTACCATTGCTGGGGCAAATACCAAGATTGGAAATAATGGCGAACTTAAAGAAGCCCAGGTTGCCGGCTATAGTAGTTTGGGTCCAATTGATGATGGGCGAATTAAACCTGATTTGGCTGGGGATGGATCTTCCATATTTTCAACAAGCTCTAATAGCAACTCAAGTTATGACACTTCTATGGGGACATCAATGGCTACCCCAGGCGTGACCGGGTCACTGCTTTTGCTGCAACAGTATCATGAGGAATTGTATGATGCATACATGAAAGCAGCAACCTTGAAAGGATTGGCTTTGCACACGGCTGATGACGTTAATGTCAAAGGTCCAGATTACAAAATGGGCTGGGGAGTCATGAATGCTAAAACAGCTGCGGAAGTCATTCAAAACAAAGACTACAGTAGCTTAATAAATGAGGAAAGCCTAAACGAAGGCGAGACCTATGAGATTACAGTTGAGACTAACGGATTGGAGCACCTAATGGTCTCCATTAGCTGGACAGACCCAGAAGGAGAATTCATAAATCGCGGAGATTTGAATAATATGACGCCAGCACTTATCAATGATCTTGATCTTAGGGTTACACAAAATGGGCAAACTTATTTACCATGGAAATTAAATCCTGCAAAGGCAAATGATGCTGCCTTGATAGGCGATAATAACGTTGACCCTTATGAACGGGTAGAGATTGATAATGCCAATGGCGAATATATCATTACCATAAGCCATAAAGGGATGTTGAAGCTGGGAGCACAAGACTTTTCGTTGATTGTGTCCGGAGCACAACTTACCAACTGTACTGCAGACAGTCCATCTGATTTTGGATTACTATCGGCAACAGAAGATTCTGCCACAATTTCATGGAATGGCACTGAAGACACACTTTATGAGGTAGAGTATAAGGCTTTAAATGAGACTGCTTGGCAAAGCAAGATGATTTGGGAAGGTGATTTTACACTTTCAGATTTGAAAGTGGGCACAACCTACCAAACTAAGGTTCGAAGTATCTGTACCGCAAACATAATGTCAGATTTTAGCGATGAGGTGCAGTTCATTTTTAAAGGATTAGAAACCGAAATTTTTGCCTATGAACCACTTTCTTTTAATGAGGAGTTGCAGATTTCTGTATACCCAAATCCCGCAACAGAATGGTTAACTCTGGATGCTAAACTGTCCGCAGATGCAGTGTATTCAATTGTAACTACCTCTGGAAACTCAGTTCAAAGTGGTGGGGCCGATGCATCGATCAATGTTTCTGGCTTATCTTCTGGACTGTATGTTTTGGTTGTTCAAGATTACGCTGGAATCAAAAGCACCAAGTTTTACAAGAATTAAATGAAAACCATTGCAATCGTTCCAATACCCATAAAAGTTTAAAAGCTTGAGTGTTATACTTTTTTGATTTCATCTTCTGCGAGAAGGTCTTCGTTGCGCAAGCGCAGAAACACCTGTGCTGTAGTGACTACATCTAGTTCGCAATAGGTAACTATTCTATCAAGATCATTGTCCTTATAAAAAACGTCTTTTACCATACTTCCATCCATATCTTCTTTTGGGGAAGGAATGCCCAGTACATGGGCCATTAATTTTAGGGAGGTATAATGTTTGAAATCACCAAACTTCCAGAGTTCCATGGTATCTAAATGAGGAACTTCCCAGGGCTTTTTGCCAAATAAGTTCAATTTATAGGGCAATTCAATAGCATTGATAACCATTCTACGTGCAATGTAAGGGAAGTCGAATTCTTTACCATTGTGAGCGCACAAAAGATGTTTTGCTTTACTAAAATGCTCTTCAAGCAATTGTTTGAATTCTTCTAATAATTGTTCTTCTACTCCAGAAAAAGAAGTAACCCGAAAGTTTTTGACATCCCCTTTGAAGGTGAAATAACCAACTGAAATACAGATAATTTTCCCAAATTCAGCCCAAATACCAGCTCGATTATAGAAATCTTCTGCACTGATTTCTTCTTTGCGTTGGTATTGTGATTTTAAATCCCATAACATCTGGGTGTTCTCATCCAGATTATTGAAGTTAGGTTTTTGAGGAACTGTTTCTATATCCAGGAAGAGAATATTTTCTAAAAGTAGTTTTTTGAGCATATTGGAAAATACTAATTTAAGGGATATTGCGATTGCCTGATCTAATAAATTGTATCTTGTAATTGACAAATGCTATGAAATTGAAAACTTGGATAAGGTTGGTATTGGTACTTTCCCTAGCCGGATGTTCTAATGATGACCAACCGCAAGACAGCACCCCATTAGCTAAAAAGGGAAGTTTTATTGCGGTAGGGGAGGATTTAGATCAGGTCTTTCAATATAATTATAATGCCGTTTCTGAGACAGGAGTTACCTTCGATCTTACGCAAGAGCTTGGTGTGGGAGTAGATTTTTTAACCCTGGAGCAAGCGGGAGATGTTTTATCTTTTTATACTTTTTCGGAGGGTCGTTTTTCCTTATCGACCAAAAACATACAGTCTGCCCAGATACGAAACTACCCCGATTTTTATACCAATACTGTTGGTCGTTCAATAACATGGGGAGTGAACAAAGATTCAAAAGCTTTTTTTGGCTATATAGGTCCAGTTGGTTCTAGAAATTTGGGAATTCTTGAGTTGGACCTTGAAAACTCCACTGAAAAAGAAACAACCTTGGATTTTAATGTTAATGATGTTTTTGCGCCCTTATTATATGAGAATACATTGTACATTTCATATGTTGATGGACTTGGGAACTATAAATTAACAGCATACGATACTGAAACAGGCGCCAGTAACACAATTGACTTTCAAGATACGCCGATAAGTCTGTTGATTTCAGATGTAGGTGATTTGGTTATTTTTAAAGGGCAACCTCAAACCGAATTGGAAAAATATGATGTCAAAACACTTATATTTCTGGAAAGGATATCATTTAACACGAGTTTTGGATTTTTGCCTGGACCGCTGGAGGATGCTTTTCTTGCTGGAGATAAGCTTTTTTTCAATTTGGCCTATCCGCAACCCTCAAGATTTGTTTCAACACCTTCAAGTTATGACCTCGCAAGTCAAGAAATTACAAGTGCTGACCTATTTACAATTGTAAATGAGGTGGAGGAAGAAATTGGGCAAACATTGCAAATTACTACCCAGGTTTATGATGTTTCCGAACAAGTTTTTTTGCTGGGGTATGGAACTTTTGATGATGCTGTAGTTGGAGGAGTGTTCCAGATTTCTTTAGAAGGGGAGTTGCTCGACAATGTGAGTCTTCCATTTTTCCCTTCCTATTTTGTGAGGGATTAGATTAGAATAGGGATTGTTGTGGCGAGGGACTTTCATGCCCTAGAAGCCATTTCTTTCGGTGGAGTCCACCGGCGTAACCAACCAAATCTCCATTACTCCCAATAATTCTATGACATGGAACAACAATCCATAGCGGATTTTTACCATTGGCAGCGGCTACAGCACGAATGGCTTTAGGGTCACCCAACCTTTTAGAAAGTGCCAAATATGAAAGGGTTTTTCCGAAAGGGACCTCTTGGAGTGCTGTCCAAACTTTTTGCTGAAACGGAGTGCCCGAAGGATTCAATTTTAAGTCAAATTGTGTGCGGTTGCCCTTAAAATATTCTTGAAATTGGCGAACAGCATCTTCCAAAACTTGTGGAGCCGTACCTAAGGGTATTTTTTCTTCTAAAACACTAACAGCAGCTAGCCCATTTTTATCACCTTTGAACTCTGCATAACCTATAGGTGTTTCTAAATAAGCAACTTCCACTATTTTATATCATTTTTAACTTCAATAATCCCCGCACGCTTTGCTCGTAGCTGCCAGTTCTTTCTAGCGAGCATTTGCAGGTCCTCTACATTATCACTTTCGTCCATTATTTCAAGACCAAGCAGTGTTTCAATTACATCTTCCATGGTCACTAAGCCGCTTACAGAGCCATATTCGTCCACTACCAAAGAAACATGATCACGCTGTTCTACAAATTTTTCAAAAAGCTCTGGAATTGGTTTGTTTCGATTTGTGACCAGAATTTCTCTTTTAATGGTGTTTAGGGTTTCTTTTCCTTTTTTGTTGATGATAGCTTCTAATAATTCGTCTTTTAAGAAGAAACCGGTAATATTATCCATTCGGTCCTTGTAAAGCGGAATTCGCGAAAACCGAAGGGGTCGGTTGGCTTCAAAGAATTCCTGAATTGTAGTGTCTTCGGAAGCGATTTTCATTACTGTTCTTGGTGTCATTACATCTTTCGCTAGGATTTCATCAAACTTTAAAAGATTTTTAATGACTTTGGACTCTGATTCCTGAAAAACTCCTTCTTCATGGGCAATCTCTGTCATTGCAGTGAAATCTTCGCGGCTCAGTACACTTCCGTGATGTCCTTTTTTACCAATGAGCTTCGTAAACAACTGCAACATCCAAAGTAGTCCCGTCCATTTCAGGATAAACACCATTATTTTTAGTGCTTTAGAAGTAAAATTCGCCAACTTTTTCCAATAGGTAGCCCCAATTGTTTTGGGAATTATCTCGGAAGCTACCAGAATTAAAATGGTCATTATGGTTGAAACTACCCCTACCATCAGGTCTTCCGTAAATTGAATACCGAAAAAGCTCCGAGTTTTGGTGCCGTATAATTCAACATAGGCAACTTTTGCTTGCACCCCCACCAAAATGGCGCCCACGGTATGGGCAATTGTGTTAAGGGTTAAAATGGCAATAAGTGGTTTATCTACATCTTTTTTTAACCCTTCAAGTTCAGCTGCATATTCCTTGCCTTCCTGTTTCTTGACATTAAGGAAGGTTGGTGTAATGCTCAAAAGAACCGCTTCCAAAATGGAGCAGAGAAATGAAAAGAAAATAGAAATGAAGGCGTAAAAAAGGAGAAGTCCCATGCGTTTTATCTAGTTGTACTAAGTTAATGATTACGAATGAATTCTAATTGTTCAATGCTTTATAAAAAACCTGATGCAATGCCGTTCGTATGTTGAGGTCATAAAGTTTTCGATGTTCTCTTGATGGATAAACCCTATTAGATAAGAAAATAAATACCAATTGGTTTTCAGGGTCTGCCCAGACGAAAGTCCCGGTAAATCCAGAATGTCCGAAGCTAGACATACTGGCCAAAGGTGCCGGATATGCATCTTTCAAAGGCAAGGTGTCGTTTCCGATCAACGGTTTGTCAAAACCCAATCCTCTTCGATTTTCGTTTTCTGGGTATTGGATATTTATGAATTCTTGAACGGTCTCTTTAGAAACAATCTGTTTGTTATCTGCCGAACCATAGTTTTGATAGAAAAGCATAATTTTAGCCATATCTTCAGCTGAGGCAAACAAACCAGCATTTCCAGAAACTCCGCCCATCAACGAAGCGTTTTCATCATGAACCCATCCTTGTACCAAAGTTTTTCGAAATAGGGTATCCTGTTCCGCAGGAACAATTTTGTTTGGAAAGTTTTTGTTCATTGGGTTAAAACCAAGTGTCTTACAATCCAAGGGCTCGTAAAATGTTTTTGACAAATAGGTTTCATAATCCATCCCAGTTAATTGAGAAATTAATTCTGGAAAAACTAGAAAAGCAAGTCCAGAGTATTTGTATTTTTTATCCTGTGATACCTCAGATTGATTTATGATGCGATGTATCTTTTTCGGAAAACTATTTTTTATAAATAGGCCTTGATAGACCCGTCGCTGGAACTTTTTGCTTTGAGTTGGTCGAATGAATCTCTTTTTTATTTTACCATTTTTCATCACCTTACTCAAAAAGACAATGTAGGGAACTAAACCTGCTTGATGGCTTAAAATTTCACGAAGGGTAAGGTCTTTTTTGTCCTTCCGTTTTGCCCAAGGTTTCCAATAGGTACTGAAGGGAGCATCCAAATCCAGTTTTTTCTCATCGACCAATTTCATCAAAGCCGGCAGGGGACCCGTAATTTTAGTTACTGAGGCCAAGTCGTAAATGTCATATAATGCTACAGGTTGAACACTGTCGTATGTGTGATAGCCATATGCTTTGTGAAAAATGACCTTGTTATCTTTTGCCACCAATATCTGGGCTCCAGGGAAAGCCTGTTCGTGAATTCCCAATGTCATTATGGAATCCACTTGGTGATTGATGAACATTTCATTCATCCCCATTTCACCAGGAGTTGCGAAAGCTAGATTAGATTGTGAATAGCCCAGCTTTATAAAAGCAAGACATAAAAGAAAAGGGATTGGCTTTTTCATTTGAGTTATAAAGTTAACCCAAAACTCGAATAAAATCTTTGGCGAAGTAACTTGCAATGATGTTCGCTCCAGCTCTTTTGATGGCGATTAATTGTTCCATCATTACAGCATCATGGTCGAGCCACCCTTTTTGGGCTGCTGCTTTTAGCATGGCATATTCTCCAGAAACTTGATAAACCGCTACGGGAACCTCAACTTCATTTTTGATTTCCCGAACAATGTCCAAATATGCCAGACCGGGTTTTACCATTACAATATCGGCGCCTTCGTCGATATCCATTTGGGTTTCGCGAATGGCTTCAAACCTGTTCGCAAAATCCATCTGATAGGTTTTTTTGTCCTTAGGCACATTGACAACATCTACAGGAGCAGAATCCAAGGCGTCCCGAAAGGGGCCGTAGAATGCGCTTGCATATTTGGCTGAGTAGCTCATGATTCCCGTGTTTTGGAACCCTTCATCTTCCAGAGCTTCACGAATAGTAAGAATGCGGCCATCCATCATATCACTTGGTGCCACAAAATCGGCTCCGGCTTGAGCATGGGAAACACTCATTTCGGCTAAGATCTCTGAAGTTTCATCATTCAAGATTTGACCTTCGGCAACAATGCCGTCGTGTCCATATGAGGAATAGGGGTCAAGGGCAACATCGGTCATGACCAACATTTCAGGACAAGCATTTTTTACTGTTTTGATGGCTCGCTGCATTAATCCATGGGTGTTTAGTGCCTCTGTTCCAGCATTGTCTTTGAGGTCGTCTGGGACTTTTACAAAAAGCAACACGGCACAAAATCCCATTTGCCATAATTCTTTGGTTTCTTTTTCTAGATTGTCCAAACTCAGTCGATAGTAGTTTGGCATCGACAGAATTTCTTCTTTAATTCCCTTTCCTTCAACAACAAAAAGGGGAACCAAGAAATCATCCGGGGTAATTACAGTTTCACGAACCAAACGTCTAATAGATTCAGATGCGCGAAGTCTTCTATTTCGAATTAATGGATACATAATTTTATATTTCTATTTCACCAACTAGATAGGGCATGGCCCTTCCAGAAATTTTTACTCGTTCGCCTAAAAATTCACAAATCAAATCCCCTCCACGTTGTGAAAGCTGCTTGGCGGTCATTTTAGTCTTACCCAATACATTGGTCCAGTAGGGAGTTAAAGTGGTATGAGCTGAACCTGTAACCGGATCTTCGGGAATACCACATTGAGGGGCAAAAAAGCGGGAAATAAAGTCGACGTTTTTTCCTGGTGCAGAAACTATAACTCCCCGGCAATCCAACTGATCGAGTAGATGAAAATTGGGAGTTATTGCCTCAACTTCTTCCTGGGAATTATAAATAAGCAAATAGTCTGTTTTTCCCTTTATGGTTTTTATAGGTGTTAATCCAATGGCATTATCAATTTCCGAAACGTTCCGAATGGCGATAGTTTCATCGGCAGGAAAATCCAAAGTCAGAAGACCATCTGCCGACTTGTCAACAATTAGCTCACCACTTCGTGGCGAATGGAACCTAATGGTATTTTCAGAATGGCCATAATAATTGAAAATGACCAACGCAGTCGCTAAAGTAGCGTGGCCACATAAATCGACCTCCACCTCTGGAGTAAACCACCTAAGTTCATACGTATCGGCACTTTTTACAGCAAAAGCGGTTTCGGCAAGATTGTTTTCTTGAGCGATTTTTTGCATGACATCTGAATCGAGCCAATTTTCTAAAATACATACCGCTGCGGGATTACCGCCAAAGACATGATCGGTAAAGGCATCAATTTGATATATTTTTTGTTTCATAGGTCGGTTTGTAACAAAACTACTGATTAAACCCAATCCTTTGGGTTTTGTAATACCTGAATCAACTTTTCTTCATCGCTGCCCTTTTCAGGATGATGATCATACTTCCATTGGACATGGGGTGGTAGACTCATTAATATGCTTTCTATGCGTCCGTTAGTCTTTAAACCGAACAAGGTTCCTTTATCATGGACCAAGTTGAATTCTACATATCTTCCACGTCTGACTTCTTGCCAATCCCTTTGTTTTGGGGTGTAGGAAAGCTCTTTTCTTTTTAGAACAATTGGTATATAAGCTTCTAAAAAACTGTTTCCCACCTCAGTTACAAAGTTATACCAATCTTCCATTTGCATGGAGTCTGTTGCTTTGCAATAATCAAAGAATAGTCCACCAACTCCCCTTGCCTCATTTCTATGTGAATTCCAGAAATACTCATCACAGCGTTTTTTGTAATCGGGATAGAACTCTGAATTGTGGGATTCACAGGAATTTTTACAAATGGAATGGAAATGTTTTGCATCTTCTTCAAAGAGGTAGTAGGGAGTCAAATCTTGACCGCCGCCAAACCATTGATCTACTATATTTCCTTCTTTATCATACATTTCAAAGTAACGCCAATTAGCATGTACGGTTGGTACCATTGGGCTTTTTGGATGAAGGACCAAACTTAGACCGCAAGCAAAAAAGTCGGCATCAGCTACTCCAAAGTAGTTTCGCATGCTTTGGGGCAAAGCTCCATGAACCGCTGAAATGTTAACTCCACCTTTTTCAAAGACTTTACCATTTTCGATAACTCGAGTTCTGCCACCACCGCCTTCCGGTCTTTTCCATAAATCTTCCTGAAATTTGGCCAATCCGTCTATCTCTTCGAGCTTTGCTGTTATGCTATCCTGAAGTTGCTGTATGTAGTTATAAAACTTATCTTTCATTTATCCTCAATTATATAAACCAATTGGTTTTTTAGTAAAGTTAAATCCGTTTTTGCGTTGATTTTTACAGCGTCTGAGGTCATTTCTCTTAAGGTGTCCACAACCTGACTTTCCAGTTTTGTCAAGCACTCTTTGAACATGAATCGACCTACTTCATTGTTGTGTAGGTCCATCTTTCTTGCCAATTCTCGATTGGGGAAGGCTGCCTCATGCCAATCCGTTATTTTCTTTGTCCATGTTAAAACTGATTCAACCTTTTTTTTCCAGCTAAAACATTTTTTTGCAATTAAATAATTCCAAAAGGCATGTCTAAAAGCATTGGCCGGACCGTTTTTGTAATGTTCTCGTCCATAGAGCTTGGTTGAGATGGCCATACATTTGTTGGTTGCTGAAATCGTAGGGAACACATAAAGAGGAGATATAAAACATAACTTGACCAAAGTCCCAAAGCTTTTTAAACTTATCCTGTTCAATATTTTCAAAATGTTGGTCATTTTAAATCAGGATTTTGGAGTTCATACAATTCCATGTCCAAAGTCTTCCCATTGCCAGTTTCGTGTTCTTTCAACAATGTTCGTCTCCATTGAAACCCATTTTTCACTGCTATTGTTTTACTTCCAATGTTGCCGTCGTGCACTATGATTTGCAATGTCTTCAATGTTATGTCCCCGAAACACCAAGAAATCAAATGTTTTATGCAGGTTGTCATTATTCCTTTGCCCTCATATTGGTAACCGATACAGTAAGCCAACTCACCTTGATTTTCCTGGAAATTCAATTCTTTTACATACATCAACCCAATAATGGTTCTCTTTGTATTTTCTTTTAGAGTAAAAAGAAACTCTTCCTTTGCTACAAATTCTTTCACCTTTTTAGAAACAAAAAACTGTGCTAGCGTTGGGTTAAGATTTTGTTCTACGGTTTTTGGAAAATAATCTTTAAGTCTTTCTTCATTGGAAACCACAAAGTCACAGATGCGCCAAGTATCCTTTTCTTGAATGGGGCTTATGCTGTAGTTTTCAAATTGGATTTGCATTGCAAGATGTAAAACTTATTCTGAGTATTCTTTCACAGCATCGATAAAAGCCTTGGCATTTTCTATTGGAATATGTGGTAAAATGCCGTGGCCTAAATTTGCCACGTATTTGTCCTTACCAAACTCACGAATCATTTGAGTGACCATCCTTTTAATTTCCGAAGGAGGAGAGAGCAATCGGGCAGGATCAAAATTTCCTTGCAATGTGATGTTGCCGCCAGTAAGATAACGCGCATTTTTAGGCGAACAAGTCCAATCTACGCCAACAGCGGAAGCACCGGATTGAGCCATTTCACGAAGTGCAAACCAACATCCTTTTCCAAATACGATAACAGGCGCTTCATCTTTTAAGGCGTCAACTATTTGTTGGATATATTTCCAGGAAAACTCTTGATAATCTATGGGAGAGAGCATTCCTCCCCATGAATCAAACACCTGCACTGCATTAACACCTGCTTTTACTTTCGCTTTTAGATAGGCTATCGTTGTGTCCGTTATCTTTTGAAGCAACTGATGGGCCGCTTCCGGCTCCGTAAAACAAAACCCTCTTGCTTTATCAAAGCTTTTGCTCCCTTGCCCCTCCACACAATAACATAAAATGGTCCAAGGAGAGCCAGCAAAACCAATAAGTGGAATTTCATCTTCCAATTTTTCCTTGGTTTGGGAGATAGCGTCCAATACATAGCCCAAAGATTGTTGGATATCCGGAATGATAACGCTTTCCAAATCTTTTTTAGAGCGAATGGGATTGGGCAAATAGGGTCCAAAATTAGGCTTCATTTGGACTTCGATGTCCATTGCCTGTGGAATCACCAAAATATCACTGAATAAAATGGCAGCGTCCATTCCATACCTTCGAATGGGTTGAACGGTTATTTCTGAGGCTAATTCGGGTGTCTGACAACGGGTGAAAAAATCATATTTTTCCTTTAAAGCCATAAATTCTGGGAGATATCGTCCAGCTTGACGCATCATCCAGACTGGAGGTCTGTCAACGGTTTCACCTTTTAAGGCTCTCAAAAACAAATCGTTTTTAATCATGATGTTTAAAATGTTTTATGACTTGTACCAACACGTTTTCTACCGTTGGTTTGTTAGCAATTATAATTTGATCAGCATGTTTTCTGGCTTCTGCGGAGGTTGTCGCTCCAATGCAAAAGGCCAGGTTTTGCTCAATGTGGTTTTCTTGTGAATAACTGTGAACCCCGCTTGGACTAAAGAAAAGGACCGCATCAAAAGTTCTATTGAATTTTTTTGGCTTGAGATGAGTCTTGTATGTCCGAAGTTCTTTATACCGAACATTATTTTTTTCTAATAATGCTGGCAGCTCATCTCTTCTTAGGTTTCCTGTAAAAAACAAAAAATCATCTTTTCTGCAATTTTCTGCTATAAATTCACCCAATTCTGCTGCATTTTTGGCTGTTTTTATAACTTTTACACCATTTTCTTCTAAAAAGAATTTTGTTTTATCGCCTACACAATAAGCTTTATATTTCGAAAAGTTGGACTCGTTAGAATTACTTAGAAAAGCCTTAACGGAATTTTTGCTTGTGAAGATTAGATTTGAATAATCGGTTGGAATTTCAAAATCGAGGAATTCAAATTCAAGCGCATTGTACTCCACAAAACCGATATCCGAATTCAGTAATAATTCTTTTTGAGACGGTGTGAGTATTTTAGTGGAGAGCACTGTTTTCATTTCGTAAAGCCTCCATTAATTTGTTTCCTCCCTTATCCAAAATTTCATTGGCGCAGGTTTGTCCCAGATCTTTTGCTTTGGACAGTGGAATATTCTTTTCAACACCTATTTTTTCTTTCCCATCCAGGGAAAACAAAACCCCTTTAAAATAAACTGATTGGTCTTTTATGGTTGCTAAGGCCCCAATTGGAGCCGTACATCCACCTTCAAGAGTTCTTAAAAACTCGCGTTCAATTCCTGTTGCAATTTCAGAATCGGAATGATTGAGTTTTTGCAAAGCTTGTTTGGAAAAGTCATCATTTTCCTTAGAAACCACGACCATGGCACCTTGTGCGGGTGCTGGAACCATCCAGTCAAGTACCAAGGCATCTTTTGGAAGTAATTTTATCCGTTGTAAACCAGCTTGTGCGAAAATGGCCCCATTCCAATCGTTCTCAATGAGTTTTAGAAGACGGGTGTTAACGTTCCCTCGTAAATCTACTACTTGATGATTGGGATATTTATGTAACCACTGTGCTTTTCTTCGTAAACTTCCTGTTGCAATTGTGGAAGGTTCATTCGGTTCCAAAAACCCCAACCCTTTATGAACAAGTATATCGTGTGCTATAGCTCTTTCCAAAACTGCCACTTGCACAACCCCCTTTGGTAATTGTGTAGGAACGTCTTTCATAGAGTGCACGGCAATATCAATCTGACCTTTTAGCAATGCAATGTCCAGCGTCTTCGTAAAAATTCCGGTAATCCCAAGTTCATAAAGCGGTTTGTCCAAAACTTGATCTCCTGTCGACTTTATGGGAATCAAAGTGGTGTCATAGCCAAGTTCTTCAAGTTTGCCCTGAACGGTATGCGCTTGCCACAGGGCAAGCTCACTATCGCGAGTGCCGATTCTTATGATTTTGCTCATTGCGAATCGATTTCTAACTTAAACACCTTTTGGATAAGCGCCAAACTATCTTCTGTATCGACCTCCGAACTCTTTAAATGGTTTGCAAATTGTTTGGTGATTTTTTGAATTATGCGCTCAGAAATAATCTCTGCTTGATCTTGATTGAAATCAGATAGTTTTTTAGAATGGAAGTCAATTTCCTCGGCCTTCATGGTCTTCAGCTTTTCTTTGAGGGCATTAATAACGGGGGCAAATTTCCTGGTTTCCAGCCATTTCAAAAAATCCTTTTTAACCTGCTCTATTATTGTCTCGGCCTTGGGAATAAATGCCTTTCTTTTGGCCAAAGTATCATCCGTTATCTGCGAAAGTTGATCTAGATGCACAAGCGAAACATTATCGAGTTCCATTACATCATCCGATACATTTTTCGGAACAGACAGATCTAAGATGAGTAACGGTTTTTTGGGATAAATCAGAGCTTTAGAAACAGTAGGCAATTGCGCACCAGTGGCCACTACCAAAATATCCGTCTTCCGGATTTCTGTTTGAAGGTCGCCATAATCCTTTACCGTAAGTTGAAACTTTCCTGCAATGGCCTCCGCCTTTTCTCGAGTTCTATTGATTAAGGTGATATGGGAATTGTTCGAATGTTTGATGAGATTTTCGCAAGTGTTCCTACCTATTTTTCCAGTCCCAAAAAGAAGAATGTTCTTTTCGGAAATATTGGAAACGTTATCCAAAATATATTTTACAGATGCAAAAGCTACCGATGTCGCACCCGAAGACAATTCCGTTTCATTTTTAATACGCTTGCTGGCCTGTATCACAGAATTGCATAAACGTTCTAAAAACGGATTAGCCATTTGATGTTTTTTAGCTCGATAAAACCCCTGTTTGATCTGGCTAATGATTTCAAAATCTCCCAAAATTTGGCTGTCAAGTCCTGTCCCAACCTTGAACATGTGGGAAATAGCATCATGATTTTTATAAACATATGCCACTTCCTGAAACTCTTCGACACTTCCTTGAGTCTGGTCGCAGAGCATTTTTATAAGTTGAAAGGGGTGTTGGGCGAAACCATAGAGTTCAGTGCGATTGCATGTGGAAATGACAAGAAGACCGTCAATGCCCAACGTTTTGGCTTGTATCATTATTCGATCTATGGCCGGAATATCCAAACTGAATTTTCCCCGAACCTCGGCATCAGCTTTTTTATAGCTAAGGCCAACGGCATAAAAAGAATTATGTTTTGAAATATGATAACTCCTCATAAAGGATTAAAAATCGCACCACAAAAATAGACGCACTGTTATACAAAAAATAACGCTAGAGGAACAATTAATAACTGCTCCCGTACTTTTAGATGTGTTTTTAATCAAAAAATTGCATAAACACCGCATTTATTGATATTTTTGATGAGGAATTGTCTAATTTAGAATGGTTACAAATAAATTGTTTTGATTCTTTTGAATAGCATTTAATATGAAAAGTATCGCCAAAGGTTCATATGAGGAATTTTTAATCGAAGATGGATTTTATGTGCTTAAAATTCAGAACGATAGCCAAGAAACAGAGATGGTTGAAAGGGAGATCAATAGCTCTTATATACAGTTTCATTTTTGTTTAAAAGGGAGGGGACAATTTCAATTTAATGAAGGTAATTATCAACTTGAGGTCTCCGAAGAAAACTCCCTCTTGCTCTACAATACCCAAAAAGACCTACCGCTTAACCTTCGAGTTTCACCAAATTCATGGTTATTATCCGTTATTATGACAATACGGCAATTTCACTCACTTTTCTCTTCAGAAGCAAACTATATTCCATTCCTCAGCGATGGGAACAAAGAGAAAAAATACTATTCCCAGGAGGTTGTTACCCCGACCATTGCTGTGGTGTTGAGTCAAATCATGAACTACAACCTACACCCTTCTATCAAAGAATTGTATATAAAGGGGAAGATATATGAATTGATTTCTCTGTACTTTAACAAAACCCCGGATGCCGACCTGGAACAATGTCCATTTTTGGCAGATGAAGATAATGTTAGGCGAATTCGGATGGCCAAGGAAATTATGATTTCTCGAATGGCCGAACCTCCTACGCTGGCTGAGCTTTCCAAAGAAATTGGGCTAAGCTTGAAGAAATTAAAAGAAGGATTTAAACAAATTTATGGAGATTCGGTTTATGGTTTTTTGTTTGACTACAAGATGGAGTATGCCCGAAAAATGTTGGAAACTGGAAACCATAATGTGAATGAGGTAGGACTAAAAGTTGGATACAGCACCGCGAGCCATTTTATCACTTCCTTTAAAAAGAAATATGGCACTACACCCAAAAAATATTTAACTTCAAGCGCTTAAAACCACACCATGCGCCCAATAAAGTTCTCACTGCTAGCCTTTTGTTTCGTTTTGATTGTCAATGCCCAAGAACCTATCAATATACAGGAAGGGGCAAAAATGCCAGACCTTGTATTGGTCTTTACCAAAACAGCAGGTTATCGACACCAAGCTATTGAAAAAGGCGCACGTACATTACGGCAAATAGGCAGAACCAATGGATTTATAGCCCTTCAAAGTGAATCAGCAGAGGATTTTAATGCTTTAAACTTGAGGAATTTTAAACTGGTGATTTTTTTAAATACTACCATGGACGTCCTCAATGCCCAACAGCAAAGGTCTTTTGAAGGCTATATTAAAAATGGCGGAAGCTTTATGGGGATTCATGCTGCAGCAGATACGGAATACGATTGGCCATGGTATGGGAAATTGGTAGGAGGATATTTTGAAAGCCATCCGGAACAGCAAAAGGCCAAAATTGAGGTGGTGAATAAAAACCACCCTGCCACAGCGCATTTAAAGGACGAATGGATACATTTTGATGAATGGTACAACTATAAGAACTTAAACCCAAAGGTAAATGTGCTTATGAAATTGGATGAATCCAGCTATAAGGGAGGAACCAATGGAAGTAACCATCCCATAGCTTGGTATCATGAATTTGATGGCGGAAGAGCTTTTTATACAGGATTGGGTCACACAGAAGCTTGTTATGATGATTCGGATTTTAAGCAACACTTACTTGGAGCCATTGAATGGTGTTTAAGGAGAAAGTAAGGTCGGCCTCGCCACAATAATCCCAATATTGCTTTTAATTTTTTTGAGATAATCCACTAGGGGTTCTTTGGTAATTCTTACCGACCCGGAAATGGAAGCATGGAGTAAATGTATTCTTCCATCAGCTTCACGAATAGCAATTCCTGTGTGGGTTACATCAAGTCCTTTTATGGAAGTGGCTAAGGCAATAATATCTCCTGATTGAATCATGTGTTCGTTACTCGCAATTTGATCTTGAACTAAAATGCAAAGACTTTCTTTAGCCAATTCAGCTTCTGCTTCGAGAATGGCAGCATAGTTTTCTTCCTGTTTTAAAAAAGGGTAGAGATTTCGATGTGTGCCCATAAAATTAATGGCCTTTTTGTGCTCAATACCACCTAGGTCAGTGGTTATATCTTTGACCAATCCTTTTTGTTCGTTATTGCGAATCCAGTCGGTAAAGTAATGTAAGCGAGAAGAGTAGCCATTTAACACGCCATTTCTATACCGAATGGTTTCTAAATTATTCGTGAAGTTAACAAAATCAATCTGTTCTTTTTTTATCATTGACGTAAACGCCAAAGCATTCTCAACAAAGGTGGTGCAATCCAGTCCTCTAAGGTTGATTACCAAGGTTTCGGTTTCACCTACTTCCAAGGTTTTTTCAACATATGGAATATCCAAAAATAATTTGCCAACGAATACTAAACTGTCCCCCAGGTTTTCTCCGTTAATCTGGCGCAACTCATCCATTCTAGAAACGAAAAGTGAAGAATCTAAAGGAGTACACGTTATCTGCGCATTATTGGAGATTGAGAAAGCGAGAAATAGGCAAAATATGATTCTCTGAAGCATCTGACTTTGAATATATCTTTCGAAATTAGGATTATCTATGAAATTATAAGGAAACAAATTAGGGAATCAAATGTTAAATCATATTCAAGTAGTATTTTTATCGCCGCTACTAACAAAACTGTTCTCTCTGCTATGAAAGGAGTATTATTGGTCAATTTAGGTTCCCCTGACAGTCCAACTGCAAAAGATGTAAAACCCTATTTGGATGAATTTTTGATGGATGAACGCGTCATCGATACTCCAAAATGGCTTAGAAACATCATTGTAAGAGGTATTATTCTTCAAACCCGACCTAAAAAATCTGCAGAAGCATATGCCAAAATATGGTGGGAAGAGGGTTCGCCTTTAATTGTTATTTCAGAAAGATTTACAAAAAAGGTCCGCGAACAGACGCACATGCCAGTTGCCCTAGGTATGCGTTATGGTTCCATGAGCATTAAAAATGCACTTCAAGAATTGAAAGATAAAGAGGTTAATGATGTGCTGTTGGTGCCTTTATATCCTCAGTATGCCATGAGCTCTTTTGAGACGGTCGTTGTAAAGACCATGGAGCAGCAACAGGCCCATTTCCCAGAAATGCATCTGACTACATTACCAGCTTTTTATGGCAATTCAGATTATATAAAAGTATTATCTGATAGTATTTCCGAAGGGCTTAAAGACTTTGAATACGATCATATCCTATTTTCATATCACGGTATTCCGGAACGACATATCCGAAAATCAGACCCGACCAAGTTTCATTGTAAAATTGATAACAGTTGCTGCACAACTAATTCTGTGGCCCATCATACCTGCTATAGGCATCAATGTTTTAATACCACGGAAAAGGTAATATCGCATTTGGGATTATCAAAAGACAAGACCAGCATTTCTTTTCAATCCAGATTGCCCAATGACCCCTGGCTAAAACCATTTACTGATTTTGAGTTTGAGCGATTGGCTAAAGAAGGCAAAAAAAGATTGGCTGTTATTACCCCAGCGTTTGTAAGTGATTGTCTGGAAACTTTGGAAGAAATTGCTATGGAAGGCAAAGAACAATTCCAAGAAGCAGGTGGGGAAGATTACATTCACATTCCGTGTTTGAATGATAGTGAAGCTTGGGTTTCACTAATGGTTAAATGGGTCAACGAATGGGAATCCACCGAAACTTTGCCGGTGTAAATGGCAAAAATATCTTCAGATCAATTAGGCGTTGAACCCATCGGAAAATTGCTGATAAAACAGGCAGTACCAGCCTCTATTGGCATTTTGGTCATGTCGCTTAATGTTCTGGTTGATTCAATTTTTGTGGGAAACTGGATAGGTTCAATTGCTATAGCGGCCATTAACGTTGTACTTCCCGTTTCATTCTTTATTGCAGCCCTTGGAATGGCCATTGGCATAGGAGGATCCAGTATTATTTCCCGTGCATTGGGTTCCGGAGAAAAAGAAAAGGCGCTTAAAACATTCGGAAACCAAATTACCCTAACAATTTTGGTGACCACCAGCATGGTGGCATTGGGACTTTACTTTGTAAACGATCTTATTCCTGCTTTTGGAGGTAAGGGCGCAATTTTTGATCCAGCAAAAATCTATTACACGATAATACTTTATGGGGTGCCATTCTTGGCACTTTGTATGATGGGCAATACCGTAATCAGGGCTGAAGGGAAGCCAAAATTTGCGATGATTGCGATGATTATCCCATCCGTCGGCAACTTGTTTTTGGATTATTTGTTCATTTATGTTTTTGATTGGGGAATGCACGGAGCGGCTTGGGCAACCACCGCTGGGTATCTGCTGTGTTTTGGATACATCCTGTACTTCTTCCTTTCAAAAAACTCCGAACTAAAAATTGGAATTCCTCATTTTGGATTGAATGCTTCAATTCTGCAAGAGATAGGAGCACTTGGTTTTGTTACCTTGGCAAGGCAGGCCGTTACCAGCATCACATATCTATTAATGAACAATATATTGTTCAATTTGGGAGGAGAGGCTATGGTTGCAGTGTATGCCATTATAGGAAGAATGTTGATGTTTGCCTTCTTCCCGGTTTTTGGTGTTACCCAAGGATTTTTGCCGATTGCAGGATTCAATTACGGTGCGCTTAAATATGACCGCGTAAAGCAATCTATATACACGGCTATTAAATATGCGGCTTTTGTAGCTACGTTGGTGTTTGTTGTACTTATGATTTTCCCAGACGCTTTTACCTCATTGTTTTTGAGCAGCAGACCAGATTTGCCACCTGAAGAACTGGCCACCAATGCTTTTGTAATGGAACACGCACCTATGGCTATGCGTTTGGTATTTGCGGCCACACCAATTATTGCTTTGCAACTTATAGGAGCAGCATACTTTCAAGCCGTTGGGAAAGCAATTCCCGCCTTGCTTTTGACCTTGACTAGGCAAGGCTTCTTTTTTATCCCACTGATTTTGATACTTCCAAGTTTTATGGGCGAATTGGGAGTCTGGCTTTCATTTCCAATCGCAGATGTAATGGCGACCATTGTGACCGGATTCTATCTCTGGAAAGAAATCAAGACAAAATTGGTGCCCAGGGCGTAAACGGTTTACTGGTCGATTGAAGCAGCAGCCTTGCTTATTATTTTCCATTCGCCTTCCAATTTTTTCAAAAGAAAAATATCAATAAACAACAGATTTTTAGAAGGGATTGAAATTTCTGCCTTAGCACTGGCAATATTGTTGGCGTAGTCCACATTCAAGATTTTTCCGAATCTCCCGTTGAACTTCCCCTTTTCCCTGTTCTTAAAAAGATTGGCGTATTCTTCTGGTGAAAGTACCCAAAGTTCTTGGTCTTTTTTAGAGAGAAACAAATCCGCCTTAGGATAAAATGCTGATACAATCAATTCAAGATCATTATGCGAAGATCCATCAAGATATTTTTGAATAGTTTCTCGTATTGCAACTTCTTCAGATTGGGCTGTTGCAGTTATCAGAGAGCATAAAAGAGCAATTGTTAGCATACGTTTTCGCATAGTTGTTTTGAATTTAATGTAGAGGTGTTATCTGAATTAATTTTCCATTGTCCTCATCGGTGAGGATATATAATTTGCCATCTGGGCTTTGCCGGGCTTTACGAATGCGTACTCTGTCATCTAGGAACAGTTCTTCCGCACTTTTTATAGTATCATTCTCCACTCGGAATCGCCATAGACTACCTCGAGAGAGACCCGGTACAATCAGATTGTTTTTCCAATGTGGGAATTCGTTGCCTGTATAGAAAACGAGTCCGGTTGGGGCCACGGTATGATGCCAAAACCAGACAGGAGGAGTAAAAGTCACATCCTCTAACTTGGGAGGAGTATAATCGGCACTTCGTAATTTTCCAGAAGTGACATTGGGCCAACCATAATTGGCCCCAGCTTCTAGAATATTGATTTCGTCACCTTGAATAGTGCCGTGTTCACTGAACCATATTTTACCCGTTTCTGGCTGAACGGTTATTCCTTGGGCAGCGCGAATTCCCATGGCATAAAGTCCGGGAACTGCATCTTTTCCGAAGTCGGGATTGTCGGTTGGTATACTGCCATCTGGATTTATGCGATAGATTTTCCCTCTTTTATCTCTTATATCCTGTGCTATGGGAATCTCAGGTTCATCCCTTTCCCAAAACAATCGTTCGCCAATGGTCACATAGAGCTTTTCATCTGGCCCAAAAACCATTCCGCCACCATAGTGATAATATTCACGAGTGTAAGGCGCTGCCTCTATCAAGGTCTCATGGGCATAAAGTGCATCGTTTTCGAGCTTGGCCCGAACTACTTTGGTAGTTGTTCCAAAGGCATTGTTTTTGGCTGCATAGCTGAAATAGATCCAAGGTTGTGTTTTAAAATTTGGGTCGATTAAAACCTCGAATATCCCAGAATTGTCACCAAAATGAATAGCACGTATGCTATCTGTTAAATCAGAAGGAAATCCTTTTACAATATGTTTTTCTTTGGAATGCAAGTCAACCCGCACCAGGTTACCGTCCTTTTCAGAAATTAATGCCTCCTTTTCAGATAAAAATGAAATGCTCCATGGATGATTGAGCCCATCCAATACAATTTGCTTTGAAGGGACAAACGAAGTTGGCTTTGTGTTGGAATCTTTTTTATGACTTTGACAACCTATTAAAAGAACAAACAGACAATAAACAAGTTTCTCCATGAGCTATGATTTTCATGCAAATGATGAAAACTTAGGTCTGTTTTTCTTTAATAAACATGATTCTTTAAACGAAAAAGAGCTTATTTTCCCTTAAACTTATTCCTGTATTGAGTGGGAGTCAATTGTGTCTTTGCTTTGAATGCAAGATTGAAAGACGTTACGTTTCCAAAGCCACAATCGTAAGCAATTGCTATTATTTTTTCATTTTGGAGACTTGAATCTGTCAGGAGAACTTTGGCCTTTTCAATACGATAACTGTTTACAAAATCCGAAAAGTTGGTTTGCTCGTTTTCATTGATAACCTGAGATAACTTTCTAGGGGAGATCTCCATTTTTTTGGCTATGCTCTCCAAGGAAATCGTGTTTTCCAAAAAGACTTGTTGGTCAATAAACAAAGTTTTTACCTGCTCCATCAATCGTTCCGAAGCGGATGAATCCAAGGTTGAGGTATTGTACTTGCCCAATTGAAAGGCATGCTTTTGAAGAAAGAGAAAAGAGAAAATATAAATCAAAAGTGAGAAGAACAGAGCACCCCCTATGTAATAGGAAAATATTCCGGCCAAATTGCCCATATAAAATACCCAGATAAGTCCAACACCCAGCACCAAATTCCTGAACCATTTTGCCCGTTGTTGATGCACTTTACCCTGGTATTGATAGAAGATCTTGAAAGACAAGCCAACGTATACCGCTAAATGGCCAAAAACCATCAAATAGATGATATAGGAAGTCAATGAACCAGTGTTGGGAATAAAATCACATAGCAGGGCAAATAGAGCAAAAGGAACCAAATGGAGATAATCCTTTCGTGGAATTGTTTTTAATGGTGATAATAGCACCTTCCCATAAAACCATAAAAATGGACCTGTTAAGAGAATTCCGGAAAGGCCAAGATTTCGTTGCCAAGGCTGTAAATCCATATAGACGTTAAGAACCGACTTGCCGATACGAATGGTCAATCCTAAAATCACAAAAGCAAGAAAAAAAGTTGCATTTCCATCCTTTCTCTTGAGTGTAATAAGGTATATACAGATGAATAGGGCTTGGGCAATTCCCAAGCAGCTTAAAACCAATATTATGGTCTCTTTGTCCATCCTTCAAAAATAGAAAGTTGGAAACAAATAAAATTCGCATTCCATATATAGTTGTTATTTTTAGCAAAAGACAATGTAGCAATGAGATTTTTTAGTTTGATTTTAAGTGTTTTACTAATGGGCTTGGTTGGATGTTCTGAGAAAAAAGTGGAAAAAAAGGAGTATCAACTATTTGTGGGAACCTATACAGATGGGGATAGTGAAGGCATCTATAGATTTACCTTTGATGGAAATACAGGAACATTAAAGAATAAAACCTTGGCCGCTGTTTTGCCTAATCCATCTTTTGTAAAGATTTCCAAGGATAAACAGCATTTGTATGCAGCACAAGAAACAGCTGATTTTGACAGCTTGGGCGGAGGCGTAACGGCATTCAAGCTAATGGATGGTAAGTTAGAGCTTTTGAATAGTATGGGAACGGCAGGGAAACATCCTTGTCATGTAGCACTTTCAGATGATGGATTTCTAGCTGCTTCAAATTACTCTGGCGGGAATGTTTCTATTTTTAAGCTGAAGGAAGATGGATCGTTGAGTTCAGATCCTCAAATTCTGGATCATAAAGTACTTGATACGGCAAAAACTTCTCATGCCCATATGGCAAAATTCAATGGAGATCAGCTTTTGGTTGCTGATCTGGGACTGGATGCAGTCAAGCAATACACAAAGCAGAACGGTTCTTTTGTGCCTTCGGAACAAGCTTCTCTTGATGTGGCGGAAGGCGCAGGCCCAAGACATTTTGTTTTAGGAACCGGGGAACAATTTCTTTACGTCATTAATGAATTAAATTCAACTATTACCGTTTTTCAAAAGGCTGAGAATGGTGCATATTTGGAAGGCGAAACACAAAGTACTCTAGCTTCAGATTTTGAAGGAGAGAGCTTTTGTGCCGACATTCATATTTCAACTGATGGTAAGTTTTTGTATGGATCTAATCGCGGAGAGAATACTATTGTGATTTTTGCTATTGACCAGGGTTCTGGAAAGTTGACCTTAGTGGGAAGAGAATCCGTTGGTGGGGACTGGCCACGTAACTTTACTTTGGACCCTTCTGGGAATTTTCTGTTGGTAGCGAATCAAAGAAGCAATAACATCACCATCTATGCGAGAAGTACTGAAAGTGGAACCTTAGAATTCTTGAATGAATTAAAACTTTCAAGCCCGGTTTGCTTGGAATTTTTGGATTAAACCAAGACATTAATCCAAGTGTTTTTGTTTCATTCTTTGGATAAAATCTGCGGAGGTATAGTAGAGATTTAAATTATTGAAAGAGCTATTTTCACTGTGTACTTTCTTGATCGGGTCCAAGGGGGCTGTTTCCAATTTCCCTGTGGAACGGCCACTGGCAAAAACAAATAACTTTCCATCTTGACTTACCCAAGGACACATTTCGTGTGCCTCTGAATTGATGGGTTCTCCAAGGTTCTCAGGCTGGGTCCATTCACCGTTGATATTGAATGTTATGTATAAATCTCCTCCTCCAAGACTTTCATCATAACCCCGGTAAATTAGGTATTCCTCATTTGGGGCTACAAAAGGGTCACCTTTATCCCCTCCTGAATTAATAATGTCCGGTAAAAGCTCAACCTGATAAATGGAATCCGTTGGAATAGCTTTGTAGATGTCTCCTTTAGACCAAATATTGAAATAAAGTGTTCCGTCAGTTGTTAATGAGCTATAATACTCATTGTCCTCTTCCCCAGTTAGTACAACACGAACGGGGTCACTCCAGCCAGAATCTGTTCGTTCCGTATACCAGATTTTACTGTTATCCGTATCTCCTTTTGGACGACTAGAACTAAAATAGATTCGATTTCCATCCGGAGAAAACAGTGGATCATAATCCGAAAACGTACCTGAAAAGGAAGCAATTCTTGGCTCGCTCCAAGTGCTGTCCGGTAACATTTTGGTAAATGTTATATACGCATTTTGAGCAACATCGGTGGTATAATAAAATTCAGTACCATCTGGAGAAAAGGTGCCGTTGTATTCGGTAACAGGGGACATCAATAGTTCTGGTGCCAATAATTGCGGTTGTTCCTGTGGCACTGCACTGAAAAAAGGACCTTTAATAAGATTCGCTGTAGGTTTTTGTTGTTGCTCTTGCTTACAACTTAAAATGAGTAATAACGCAAGGACGGAAAAAGAAAGCTTGTAATTATTCACATTGATATGTTTTTTGATTGAATTCAAAAGAAGTATTGTCGTTTGGCCTTAATGCTCCGTGCCAAGTATCTCTGTACCACTTATTAGGTTCGTCATCAGCTCTGTAATCCGCAGTAAAAAATGAAAAGTTTTCGGTGAAGGTTATGATGATATCTCCTTCTCCATCAGCATCTTGCCAACGACCTGTCATAACATTGTTCTTTAACTTTCCCCAAATTCCTCCCAGTGCATTCTTATGTTTTAGATAATAAGCTCCGGCTATCTCATCTTTGTCAAAAAGAAGGTCGAAACGACCAATTTCGGTGCAATATCTTTTGGAAAATACTTGATTTTTTTCCTTGGGTTGAACACGACCTTCCAGTTTTGAAATTAAAAGTCGATAGTCTTCCAATTTTGATGCATCCGTAATTTCCATGGTTTCCTGATTCAACAGGTCCATTTGGGAGTCTGTTACGAAATACATCGTGTCTCCATAGATATCAAAAGTGGTTGGAATATCTGATAGTCGGGAAAAGTCCTGCAATTTTTCCGTATTAATGATTTCGATATTTTTTTCATTCAAATGAAAGCGGTAAATACCATTCTGTGCTTTATCTCTTCTGCTATTTACTATTCCGACCAAACTATTGTTATAAAATTTCATTCCATCGATTCCCTTATGTTCGTTGGGTTTATTGATGAGTTCTTTGGAGGCAATATTAAAAATCCGAATCCCGCTGGTATACGAAGCAAAAAAAAGAAACTTGTCATCTTTTGAAATCGCAATTCCGTTGGAGTGTTTAATCCCATCATTGGAGAAAAAGACTTCCAGTTTATCGGTGGATTTGTTGACGGTGTAGATATTATTGCTCTCAGAATCCGTGATATAAACAGCTCCTTTGGAGCTAACTGCAAGATCATTAAGGTAGATAAAATCAGGAACATTCAACCGATAGGATTTAATCAATTTTCCAGAATGAATATTCAACAACAACAGAATGGACTTATTGTTGATTTTTGGAAGACTGTTTCCCAAAGCGAAAAGAGTGTCACCTTTGATGGTCATACCGAACCCAGATAGATAGCCAAATTGGTTATTTGAAATAAAATCTTCTGGATCGGAACCATCAAGATTACATCGAACAATTTTGTTGTGGACAAGACTGTTGAGGTATAGTTTTTTTGATGATTTATGTACTGCTATACCCTCAGGAACCAAATCTTTTTCGAAGGCAAGCTCAACCGAATTGGTTTGTGCCTGAAATGAAACAGTAACTAGCAATAATATCCAGCAGAGTTTTCTCATAAGATTGATTAGGTGCTTCAATTTAAGGGATAAATAGTCCGATTATTTTAAAAAATATGTTAAACCGCAACAACCTATTCCCTTGTCATCGTTTTTAAAGCGCTTTTATACAGGGCTTTATATTTGTTGGCATCAATGCTATCCTTTGATTTTAGCAAGGCTTTTTGGAAATATTCAGCTGCTATTTTTAACTGATTCTGATGCTGGTAAACCTCGGCCTTCGCACCCAATAAAACCGGATTGTCGGGATGTGTACGTAGCCCATGGTTCACTAATTCCAATGCCTCATCTATCTTGTTTTGTTCTACAAGAACGGCACACATTTCATTGATGCTCCCAATGGGGATATCGGTTTTAAAACCAAAGGTTTTTTCTAATCTTTGATAGTAAGTAATAATGTTTTTGCTTCCATTGGAAACAATGAAATCTGGAATGTAGAAATCCTTAAAAACAAACTTTAAACCATCATACAAGCCTTGGGACAGAACTTCAGTATGATTTAAGTGGTCATAGATCTTGAACTGATACTGTAGCTCTTCGGGATTTATACTTTTTATTAGGGTTTCGTGTTTTTTTAATCCGGCCATCCTAAAACTGGAACCTTCGGTTGAGGCAAATAAATGGATTCCTTTATAGTTGTTCGGATCCAAATTGTTTTTAATAAAAACCACCGTTTTTGGACCAATTCCACCACCAGACAATATATAACCATTGAATAATTCCGGTTTTTTCACGAAGACATAATTGGTCAACCCTGAGCCTGAAGACCAACCATAGATAATTTTGAATGGATTGGTTCGGTATTTGTCATCAATAAATGGGCCTAATTCCTTCTCCAAAAAATCGACAAAATTAAGATAGGAGCCATTCGGTTTAAAATCAACATAAAGGTCCCGATTCCTATCGGTATTGGGAATCCCCACAACAATCATTTCAGGGATGAAACCAAAATCATTGCTCAGAAAATCCACGGTCCCTTGTGCATATTTGAAAACATGTTCACCATCCAAAACAAATAGTACAGGGTAAGTTTTATCAGTGTTCCAATAACTTTTGGGAAGATGGATTTGAACCATCCTATTTTCATTGAGAAGTTTTGAACTGAATTTCACAACGCCGTTATCACTCTTTGGTTGGGCGTTAATAGGTAATACGGCAGTGACCAAAATTAGGAAACATAAAAATTGTCTAGAAACCATTTTTTGATTTTTGATCGATGAAATTGTTATCAAAATAGTAAATACTGACGGGTAATGTTGTTAATGTTGGATTTTACCTCTGAGTGACCAATCAATCTAGTTTTTTGATTCCCGATACATGCGATGCAACTGCCTTCCATGCATCTTTTCGCTTTATCAGAATATTACTGGATTGGTAAATAGTCTCTGTGCTATCATTGAAAATATGGCCCGTTCCGCAAATTAGTGCAGTTCCATTCGGAAGGATATCCAATCGTTTTATTTCATAAAAGAAGGAATCATTTTCCATGGCATTTTCTTTGATCCATTCCAGCTCTTTGACTTTATTTGACCATGTACCCCCGGCATCGATCATTTGAAAATCATCCCCTAAAATTCTGTCCAGTAGAAGTGTGTCCTGCTCCCGATACGCTTTCGGCCATTGTACTTCTTTTAGGTTTCTTAATATTTTTTGATCCTCATTATTGATTACCGAGGGTTGAACCAATTCAGGTTCTTGCTGATTGCAGGAAGCGGAAACTGTCAAAACAAATAAAAGTAGCATTAGGTTTTTCATCGTGTATTGATTTAGAAAAAGGTGTATAAATATTTTAAGGTAAAAAGACGGTTGTTAAAACGTGGAAGCGGTAGATCCATCTGAGTGGAATCAATATTATAATCTTGGTTATATACCACATACAGGTTATGGCCATCCCGAAAATTATAGCGCAATCTTGCACTTGTAAAAATTTGATCCTGAATAGAATTGTACTGGGCGGTAACACTTCCCGAAAGGTGGAGGTCATAGGCCCAATTGATTCTCAGTTGGGGCACATTGATCCATTCGTCAACATTCCGAATTCTAAAGTTTAGGTAGTTCAGTCTCCAGGAACGTTCCAAAGTAAAATGCTCATTAATACTCCATTCGGGACTTATACGGAACTGAAGATTCTCCCCATCAAAAAAGCTTCCATATTCTGTAGAAATGGGAAATTTAAATGCGCGCTGAAAACCACTTGAGTAGGATGCCCCATAATAGGTGTAGAAATAATTGCCCTGTGGGATAATGATGTTGTTGGAGAATTGAAGCGGTTCTTGTAGATACTCATACTGGACCTGGCCAAAAACGGTTATTTCATCATTATTGAAAAAACGCCCGGTCCAATGGCTTCGATTGTACCAGGTAAGCACGTCCGAAAAATTGGGGGTAAAATAGAGATCTGAGTTGATGGGCATCCATCTGCGGTATTGAAAGGTATTTTGTTTTTGATTTGTTTTAAATTTTCCATGGTTAAGTCCTAAATAAAAATTATGGTGCTTTTCTCGGAGGAGGAAACCCATGCCGGGCCTAAAATCCTCTCCCGAGAACTCATAGGCCGTTCTATAAAACCATCCATCACGCTTTCTTCTTGCAAATTGGAATGCGAAACGTGAGTTGTCCAATGGGTCATAATCCACATCAGAAAAACTTTCACCCTCCAAAGTGGTGGCCACAGAGGTTATGATGAAGTTTTCATTCCCCACATCTATTACTCCATCAATACCAAGTGCGGTGTTGATATAGTTTTCCCGAACCCGGTTTGTGGCCATAAAACCAATAAAGGACCGGTCGTTAAAAACTTTTCTTCGTAACCGGAGGACTGTAAAGTTTTCGGTTGGCAAGGAAGTATTGTTTATTCTTGTGCCTTCCGTTTGTAATGATAGAAATCCCAGGTCCCAATTTCCAAGTTCCCCAGTGAGTTTTGCTCCACCGATGATAGGTGTCAATTGCCCATTATTGATTCCGATTGTGCGGCTATAAAAAAGTTGGGAGAGGATGCCTGTGTCAAAATCAAAAAGCCCGGATTGTTGCAAAAAGAATTTTCGTCGTTCCGGAAAAAATATGGAGACCCGACCTAGATTCACGATTTGATCATCAATCTCAACTTGCGAAAAGTCGGTGTTCAGGGTAAGGTCCAAAGTCAAATTGGGAGTAATACCATATCGGATATCCAAGCCTACGTCCAATTCGTTAAATGTATCCTTCTCATATTGAAGATTGTTTTGACTAAGTTGATACTGCGTTTGCTTAGACCCTAGAAGATAAGGAGTAATCTGAAGGTCCTTTTTTGGTTGTAGCCCTACAAATCTTACGGGCTTTTTCAAGGAAGGTTTACTATTGGCTCCAGTGATGTTCTGAGGCACTTTTGGGAATGCTAAAAGTTTGTTGTCATAGTTAATGGTTCTTTGGGCAGAAATACCTCCCAGTACTTCTCCATCCCGGATTTCAAACCTTAGATTGGATAATGGAATTTTATATTCGGCCTGCCAGCCTTCATCCGTAATTTGGGTCTTGCCTTTCCAAATCATATCATACGCAGGAGTTGAAGGAGCGTTGCCCAAAGGGACATTATCATTGTAGATGGCATCGTCATACCTACTTCCAGTTGGGTAAATGCTAAAAATGAATGCGTTTTTCCGGGTTCGGTTCGGATCTATCTGAAAGGCAAAATAATCATCTCCATACCAACCATCCCGTACCAGGTTTCTGCCTATGATCTGTTCCGGATTTGGATCTTTGGCATCTAATCCAACATAAAGAAAATCATTGTCGAATGTGATATAAAGTTGGGTAAGGCTATCTTTAGCCCCCCAATCGGGGCGCCATTCCACAAATGGAAAATTCCTGGCTTCTTTCCAGAGGTCTTCGTCCAAAAAACCATCCAATTTAAGTTCCTTGGTAGTCGCATGAATGTTTTCTGTGCTGTTCAAATATTCCTGGGAGACCAAAAATGTTTGGACAAGTAGAAATAAGGTTGCAGCTAGATAGCGCATGGACATAATCAGTTTGGTCAAAACTAATCGTGCACTGTTGTTTAATAAAAATTAACTATGTAAGCCGCGGGAAAAAAAGGGTAAGTCGCTGAATCTAAATATTGATCAATTCTTGAAGATAGGTTCTGCTGAACTTGAGATCATCTCCGGTTTTTAGACGTAGCATTCCATCTCCACTTGTATTTTTCTGGATATGATCAATAAATTCTGAATTGACCAAATAGGATCTATGGATTCGCTTAAATGTGTTGGGACAAACAGATTGGGAAAAAGAACGAAGGCTCTGATACTTAACAAACCTGCCTTTTTGAGTATGAAGAACAATGCAGTTATTACTGGTTTCCACGTACACAATCTCTTGGGGGGCCAAAAGAAACTGTGAACCTTTTTTGGAGACCGATACACGTTTCTTTTCCTGGATTTTTTCGATATCCTCAGGAGTTTTGTCATCCTTTTTTACCTCAACAGAATAGAAGAGCAATGAAAAATAGCAAAGCAAATTCACTGCTACGTTGTTGGTAAGACTCGCATTAAGCATATTGAAACTTGGCGAGGTGCAATTGTATATAGTGGTCATTAGGAAAATCACCAAAACCTGTCCAATTAGAATGTTTATTGCCGAGGCCGAGAGACCGATTCCTCCTTGAATGAAAATGTTTTTTCCTTTGGTATCCACTGCCCATTTACCGGCCCACACCTTAATTTGTTTGGCGGAAACATTCCAAAAGAAAAAGCTAGTAATGGCCAAAATTGAAAGTTCAGAAAAACAGGACATCCCCAAACTTTCTTGGAACATACGCCCTATACCCATGTTCAGAAGCACAAAAATGGAAATTAAGCTTATGCGTTTCGCCATGCTTTAAAAGTAAGAATTCTAATGTTTGATAGCCAAGGTTTTAAGATTTACTTATAGTTATCGGGCTAAATAAAACCGGCTGTCAATTAGATTAACAACCGGCCTCAAGTGTTTATTTGATAATCCCTGATTTATTGTTTTATCTCCGGCTCCACAACTTTTTTGAGTTGCTCGGTCTTTTCTTTTAGCTTTTCTCTTCCTTTTTTAATAGAAACCTCAAGATCATCTAATTTTTCCTCAACCTTTTTGAGTTTTTCTTCTTTTTGGGCTATAATTTCAGGCTCTTCTCCTTTTTCCTTTGCTTCTTCAACTCTTTTCTTAGCATCGTCCAATGATTTTCGACCTCTATTAAGAATTTCCTCATCTTCATTGAGCATGTTTTCAGAGGTCATCAATTTTTCCTTTGCCTGTGAAGCGCGATATTGTCCAAATTCTTTGCCCGACATGTCACCTTTGTTTTTTCCGTAGGCATTTCCTTTGCTTACCTTTTCTCCTTTTTCCTTTGCCTCTTCAATTTCATCTTCCATCTCTTTAATATCTTTCTGCTGATTTTCTTTGATTTTTTCTGCTTTCTCCTTCATTTTCTTACCTTTTTCTTTGGTTTCCTCTTGTACATTTTCAGCAGCGTCTTCAACATCTTTCTTAGCTTTTTTAACCTTTTCAGTCTTTGCCTTTCCTTTTCCTTTTTCTTGGGATTTGCCTTGTGCGTTTACTGATACAACAAGCCCGAACATCATAATTAAAAGCAATACTGGTTTTACTATGTTTTTCATTTTTTCTGGTTTTTGGGATTAAATACTATCCAATTCTTTAATAAGTTCCTCTACCTGCTCCGCCTTTTCGTTTACGACATTGAGTGTTGAGTCAATCGCTGTTTCAACAGCTTCTATTTCCTCCAATTTTTGGTTAAGTTCTTCCTGTTCTTTTTTGGTGTCCTTGCAACCCATGACAATAAAGCCAATCATAAAAATGAAGGCCATTAGTTTCTTAGTCAGCATATTATGTGATTTAATGGTTAATATAATAATATACGGAATAGGACACGGTATGAGACGTTTAGTCACATAATATATACAAGAAGGGGCTGTTGTAAGCGAGCCATCTAAAATGGATGACTTTCTTAGGAGAGACGTGTGAAATAGGATCTAGTCGAACAACGGCCCTACATTTTCAGGGGTCTTACCTCTAACAAACCATGTCATTTTATGTTTTTGGGGCCTTCTTTGCATCAAAGTGTCTGCTTTTCTATCATACCAGACGGCATCAAAATCACTTTTTGTGGTCAAAACTACCCGCCATTCTTGTTGTAAAAGGTTAGCATCTTTGTAATCGGCATTAAGACTGTCCCATTGAATATGTGAAAGAACTTGAGGGTCTAAATGAGCCATAACTTCGTTTTCACTCAAAATAGCCAGCCATATCGGAGAAGAAAGATGTTCTATAGAAAGTCTTTCGTTTTTAGCACCCCACCCAATTTTCAAATCTTGACCGCATCGAATAGCGTTGATAAGATTTTGTTTGCTTCCAGAAAGAACTGTACCATCTTTATCTGTTTTTAGCACTACTGTCCAATCATTGGATGAATCTTGGGTTTCTTGACAAGAACATAGGGCAAGTACCCATGCAATCAAGGTAAGTTTTCTCATGATGTTGTTTTTTGTTGATGATTATGCCTTTCCAAAATATACGAAAAGTAAAATCAACAAAAGCCCAAAGACGATGGCTAGGAAGATTTTCCAAAAGCTATAAGGGCGAGTTCCGGATATTTCTCCGTTTTCACCATTTATATAAAAGTTATACTCCTTTCCTTTATAGCGATATGCGCTAACATACACAGGAAGCAAAATATGCTTAAAAGTCTCTTCCGATAACTTCATGTCCATACTGTTTACACGCTGGGTGTCACCTCCAATGTCCTGTCTGCACCACCTCGTTGCAATATCTTTTGCAACATCCTTTGAATGCAGGTGTCCTTCCTTTAAGGGGATGGTATATTTTTCTGTTACGAAACCAGATAGAAAACCACTATCAAAGGGTTGTAGTTTTTTCAAATTCCAACGGGCAATTTTATTGGGAACTCGAACAGAACGCTGTTTTGAAGCCTTGATCAAAGTGTCATCCACAAAACCGGAGACACGACCTGAGGCCGGATACCAACGAGTTTTCCTAACTCGTTGTGAGACCATTTTACCATTGGCATTTCGAACTCTCTTCGTTTCGTAATAATACTCTCCTCTTTGTCCTGTATAGGAAGCGGAGAGTTGAGCATCAAACGTCCAATAGGGTAAATACAATCCTTTGGTAAACTGAGGATCTAAAGCAGCCTTTTTCAATTTATTGGGAGCCCACCACAACTTACTGACCCACTTTTGGAAAATAAGGAATGACTTCTGTTTTTCAATTTGAAAAGGAAGAACTGCTCCTGGCAAAATCCAATCTTCTTTATGGGCATCTTCAATAACCAAGGGCATACTGCAATACACACAGTGTAGGGATTTGTAATTCTCTTCTATATGCTGATTGGCTCCACAGTTCTTGCAATGCAACATGGAAATCTCCTCACTATGTTTCTGCGCACCCATTTCTTGCAAATAGGGATACAGCTCCAATTCCTCAAACCCATTTTCATCAATATTGATCGCCTCATGATGACCGCAATATTCACAACTGATATTTGTGGTTCCAGGTTTGTATTTGAGCTCCGCCCCGCAATTGACACAGGACTTTTTAAGCTCTGTTTTTTGAACTGATGGATCCAAAGATTAGGAATTTGGCAGTGGTGGTGGAGTGTTTCCTCCCAAGAAGGATTTTAATTCTTCTACATCTTTTAAAGCTGTCCAGTTGGCCATACCCTGTTTCCAGACCAAGCTATCTCGATTTATGGTTCTACCCGCGAACAAAGCTTGCAATTGCTCAAATGAAACTGGACCTTGCTGAGCTCCATTAACAGCGTAAAAATATTGAATCGCAGTAGGCATTGGAGGAGGGACAGATGCTCCTGCTTGCTGCATTTGCTGATTTCCACCCATCTGTGGGCTCATCATGCCACCCATTTGTTGGGCCAACACAAATCCCATTCCCATTCCCATTCCTGCTCCAGCAGTACCACCTTCATTTTTGGCAGCTGCTTCAATAGCTTTGGCAGTTTTGAACTTGGTCAACTTGTCCAAATCCAATTTGTCTATTCTGCTGTACTCGAAGATTTCTTTTTTCAAATCCTCGGGCATGGAAACATTTTCGATATAGAATTTCTCCAAGGAAATTCCCACAGATTCGAATTCCGGAGCCATAACTTCTCTACAAGTATCTGAAAGTTCAGAGGTATTGGCTGCGTATAATTCGATGGGAAGATTGGCTTCGCCAACGGTATCCGTGAATCGAGTAGCAATCAAGCTCTTTAGATGTTCATTGATTTCAAAATTGGTGAAATTGTTATCCGTGCCTACTATATCCGTAATAAACTTTCCAGCATCTGAAATTTTGAAGGCATAAGTGCCAAATGCACGTATTTCCACTAAACCAAATCGTTCATCACTTAGGGTGATAGGGTTTTTGGTCCCCCATTTCTCATCAGTAAACAAATGGGTGTTCACAAAATAGACTTCAGCTTTGAACGGAGAATTGAAACCGTATTTCCATCCCTTGAGCGTTGCCAAAATAGGAAGGTTTTTGGTGGTTAGGTCATAAGTGCCCGGGGTAAAGACATCGGCTAATTGTCCCTCGTTGACAAAGACCGCAGTCTGTCCTTCACGAACAATAAGTTTGGCCCCATTCTTAATTTCGTTTTGATAGCGTTCGAAACGATGTGCAATAGTGTCATCTGTGAAATCGAGCCACTCAATTATATCAATAAACTCGTGGGTGAGCTTCTCTTTGATCTTGCTAAAAATGTCCATGGTAATGTGTTTTGTGTTAATGTTTCTAAAGTAAGAAATTGGATGATTACTTCGTTCAATGAATTAGTATAAAATTATCCACATTGTTACAATACACACCAGGAAATGATAGAGGGCATCATTTTTTTCGGAACAAATTCAGAAATCGATTAAATATATTTTGTCTGCGCACGATGACCAGCTCACCCATAATATCCTCTTCCAGTTCTGTACAAGTAATTTCCACAAAGTTTGTTTGAAGCGGAACAACCTTTTCAATGGTTTGATACCCAATGTAAGAGATAACAAGTGTAGTTTCTTTGTATGATGATTTCTTTTCTAGAGCAATTAGAAAATTCCCATCAAAATCTGTTTGGGTCTTGAATTCTGTTCCTTTTACTGCAACTATTGCACCTGGCAATGGGTATTCACTATCCATTACGTTTCCTTTAATTGTAACTGAATCGGCAGCAACGGCCTGCGGAATTATGCGACCCATAATAATTTCTTCTTGGATTACGTGGGTAGTATTAGGAGAAATTTCTTGTGCTGCCAAAGGAGTCCCAATTGTTAAAAGAGAAACATAACCAAGAAGTGCGGCATTTCGTTGAAAATTTGATTGTGTAATCGAAGGCAATGGAGTATTCAATTGTGTGGATTTAAAACGGCCACATAGCTTGTTTCCATTGGAGAGTTTTTGGGATAAAACGACATTGGAAGTTTTGGTGAAATCGATTACTTCTTTTTGACAACTTTTACAAAAAGCACCCTTTTGGGTTGGTGTCATAGCGCTCCAATTTTCGGAACAAGGCTCGGGAATGGTTAGAATTTTACTCATGCTGAATTATTTATTTTAAAACTAATCTTTCAATGAAGTCCTCCAAAGTTGGAATTAGGGAACACGCTATTTGAATGAGTGAACCCTGATAGTGTTGAATATTCGATAAACTTGTATAGTGCTCTCTTACTTTTTCCCTACATTTAATACCGACTAATTCAACATCAAAAAAATGAAACAACTGCTTTCCAAAAAGGGAGTGCTATTGGCTGCATTATGCCTATTTGTTATTCCCACGCAATCCCAAAGAAAAAAGAAAATCCAATCGGTGACCGAGTATCCACAGGAATTGTATTCTAGTCTTGAATATCGTTTGGTTGGACCCTTCCGTGGAGGACGGTCTGCGGCGGTAACTGGAGTTCCGGGCGAACCTAATCTTTTCTATTTTGGAGCCACCGGTGGAGGCGTGTGGAAAACCACTAACGGAGGTCGAACTTGGGAGAACATTTCTGATGGTTATTTTGGAGGAAGCATCGGAGCTGTTGAAGTTGCCAAAAGCGACCCAAATGTTATATATGTTGGTGGAGGTGAAAAAACGCTTCGTGGAAATGTTTCCAGTGGATATGGAGTCTGGAAAACCGAAAACGCAGGAAAGACCTGGTCATTTGCTGGACTTAAGAATAGTCGACATGTTCCAAGAATACGAATTCACCCTACCGATTACAATACGGTTTATGCAGCAGTATTGGGCAACATATACAAACCAACCAAAGAGCGTGGTATTTATAAGAGCACTGATGGAGGTAAAAACTGGAGACAAGTACTTTTTGTAAATGATCAATCAGGAGCTGTTGATTTGACTTTTGACCCAAACAATCCAAGAATTCTATATGCTTCAACCTGGCGTGCAAAAAGAACACCGTATAGTTTAAGTAGCGGAGGAGATGGCTCTGCACTTTGGAAGAGTACCGATAGTGGGGAAACTTGGACCGAGATTTCGAAAAACGAAGGCTTCCCGAAAGACACTTTAGGGATTATAGGTGTGACAGTTTCCCCAAAGAACAGTGATAGAGTTTGGGCCATTGTGGAAAACAAAGCAAAGGGCGGGTTATATCGCTCGGATGATGGTGGAAAAAAATGGACTCAGGTCAATAGTGAACGGAAATTAAGGCAGCGGGCATGGTATTATACGCGTGTATATGCTGACACTGAGGATGAAGATGTCGTTTATGTAATGAATGTGCGTTATCATAAATCCACCGACGGAGGAAAAACTTTTAATACTTTCAATGCGCCTCATGGCGATCACCATGACTTATGGATTTCACCAGAAAACTCCAAGCGGATGATTATTGGTGATGATGGGGGAGCTCAGGTAACTTATGATGGAGGTGAAACATGGAGTACCTATTATAATCAACCAACGGCTCAATTTTATAGGGTGACCACGGATAATGCATTTCCATATCGCATTTATGTGGCTCAACAGGATAATTCCACCATCCGAATAAATCACCGAAGTGATGATGGATCTATTGGAGAAGATGATTGGGAACGAACAGCCGGAGGGGAGTCGGCACATATTGCGGTTGACCCCACAAATAATGATATTGTTTATGGAGGCAGTTACGATGGCTTTTTAACCCGTGTCAACCATAAAAACAACACAGTAAGAGGAGTCAATGTATGGCCGGATAATCCAATGGGGCATGGTGCTGAAGCGATGAAATATCGTTTCCAATGGAACTTCCCCATTATTTTTAGCAAGCATGACCCAAAAAAGCTATACACTTTCTCCAACCATGTGCATTTGAGTACTAATGAAGGTCAAAGTTGGGAAGTGGTGAGTGGAGATTTAACCCGAAACGACCCAACAAAGTTGGTTTCTAGTGGGGGACCTATCACCCAAGACAATACCAGTGTTGAATATTATTGTACCATTTTCGCAGCCAATGAAAGTCCAATTAAAGAAGGACTCCTGTGGGTTGGAAGTGATGATGGGTTGATTCATGTTACCAAAGATGGAGTTAATACTTGGGAAAACGTTACTCCACCGAATATGCCAGAATGGAGTATGGTCAATAGTATTGAACCTTCAGCTTTTGATGAAGGAACTTGTTATGTTGCAGCAACACGATATAAGTTAGGGGATTTTCAACCGTATCTGTACAAAACCACAGATTTTGGAAAAACCTGGACCAAAATTACCAATGGCATAAATAATGAACATTTTACGAGAGTTCTTCGTGAAGACCCAAAACGAAAAGGATTGTTGTATGCCGGAACGGAAACAGGAATGTATATTTCTTTTAATGATGGAAGAAACTGGCAAAACTTCCAATTGAATCTTCCCATTGTACCTATTACTGATTTGGTGATCAAGGATGATAATTTAGTGGTAGCCACCCAAGGGCGCAGCGTGTGGGTGATCGATGATTTAACCGTACTTCATCAGCAAAATACCGCAAATAAAAGTTCCTCGGCTTTGTTATATCAACCTAAGGATAGTTATAGAACCAAGGGAAGTGCAGCCAAAGAACCTTCAAAAACCGAGGGGCAGAACCATCCGAATGGGGTGATTACACATTTCTATCTCAAAGATGTTTCTGAGAAGGATAGCATTAGCCTTACCTACACAAAAATGAATGGGGATACCTTAGCTAGTTATAGCAACTTCACTATCAAAAAAGATAAAAAGCTCAAAGTTAAAAAGGGAGGGAACACTCATGTTTGGGATACCCGTGGAAAAGGTGCGGAAAAGCTAGAAGGAATGATTCTTTGGTGGGCCAACCTGAGTGGAGCTAAGGCTGTTCCGGGAAATTATAAAGTTCATCTGAACGTAAATGGCTTAAGCCAATCTGAAGAATTCAAAATCCTTCCGGATCCAAGGGCGGAGGTTTCAGTGACCGATATGCAAAAGCAATATGATTTCATTTCTGATATCAACGAGACTATTGACAGGGCTCATCAATCCATCAAGAAAATCAGAAAAATCAATACGCAATTGGATGCTTTTACCAAACAATATAAAGACAATGAACAGACCAAAGATTTGGTTGAAAAGGCTAAAAAGATGAAGGAAGGCTTTGAAAGCGTTGAGAAGGCATTGTATCAAACGAAGAATAGAAGTAACCAAGATCCTTTGAACTTCCCAATTCGCTTAACCAATAAACTTGGGCATTTGAATAGTTTGGTCTCTATCGATGATTTTCCTCCTACGGCTCAAGATGTTGCAGTAAAAAACGAACTTTCGACAAAAATTAAATCCCAGTTGGACGCTTTTGATAAGTTGGCAAGTGAAGAACTGCAAGCATTCAATAAGGAGTTCAACAATCTGAAATTGGATTATTTATTTATTGAAGAATAAATAGCCAAAGGGTAAAAGGTCTTAGGGTGTTTCTTTTTCGGATTACACCCTTTACCTTTGACCCTACAGTCAAAGACATGGAACTCTATAACTATATAAAATCCCTACATCTCATTTTTGTTGTTACTTGGTTTGCGGGATTATTCTACATACCTCGGTTGTTCATCTATCATATTGAAGCTTGGCAAAAGCCCTCTCCCGATAAGGAAATTCTATCAGAGCAGTTAAAGTTGATGTCCAAAAGATTGTGGTATATCATAACTTGGCCATCTGCCATTCTGTGCACCATATTTGCTATTTGGCTATTGGTGTTGATGCCTGGTTGGCTACAACAATCTTGGATGCACGTAAAATTGGCCTTTGTTGGACTTTTGTTTGTTTATCATTTCAAATGCCATCAGATTTTTAAACAATTACAACGGGATGAGGTGAAATATACTTCACGATTTATGCGCATTTGGAATGAAGTCGCCACTTTGATTCTTTTTGCTGTTGTGTTTTTAGTGATTCTGAAAAATGCCTTCAATTGGATCTATGGTGTTGTTGGAATCTTTGTTCTTGCGATTTTGTTGATGTTGGGCATTCGATTGTACAAACGTATCCGTGACAAAAACCCTAATGCCTAGGAAAGCTCAAGTTCATTTTCTTTTTTGAGTTTAATATTTGAACTTGAAATGGTCCGATTATTGCTAACTTTAATCCCAAATCCTTTAAGAGATTGTTCAAAAAACTATCACTTCGTTCGCGCATCTTCATAGCCATGATTCTCTTGGTGGTTATTGCGTCGCTCTTGATTGCCGCAGTAACCATTTATCAAAGTAGGGAACAGAGCAAGGACTACCATGAAAACAGATTGGAACGTAAGGAGCAGCAAATCCATCAGAGCATTTCTTATGTTTTAAAAGAAACTACCTACCCAGTTATTACAGAAAATCTGGAATTCATTTTTCAAGATGAGATATACAAAATCGCGGATGTTCAAAATGTGAACTTCAATATCTATGACCTAGAAGGGCAGTTAATAAAGAGTTCAAGGCGCTCCTTTGAGTTAGATTCCATCTCCAATTGTTTGGATGCTGAAGTATTGAATAATCTAAAAGCAATTCCCAACAAACGCTATATAGAGAAAAAGAAAGCAGCAGGAGATAATTACCAAGCTTCGTATACCTATATCAATGACAGTAAGTTTAAGCCTATTGGCATTATGAACCTTCCTTATTTTGAGGATAATACCTTCAACAATATGGAACTACGCGAATTCCTTTTCCGATTGGGTGGGGTATACTTGATTATGCTTCTTTCGGCCATAGTTTTGGCTTATTTTATTTCCAAATATATAACCCGGTCCCTGCAAACTATTTCCGATAAGATAACCCAGACCGACCTGACCAAAAGGAATGAGAAAATCTATATTGAAAACCCAAGTCATGAAATCGAGAGATTGGTCGATTCCTATAATGGAATGATAGATGAATTGGAAGCGAGTGCGGTTAAACTGGCTCGAAGCGAAAGAGAGCAAGCCTGGAGAGAGATGGCGAAACAAGTGGCTCATGAAATCAAAAATCCATTAACGCCACTGCGATTGACGGTACAAAGTTTTGAGCGTAAGTTTAATCCCGAAGACCCAAAAGCTGAAACCAAGATGAAGGAATTCTCCAAAACTTTGATTCAGCAGATAGACACGTTGAGTAATATAGCATCTGCATTCTCGAATTTTGCTGATATGCCTGCGCAGCAAAAAGAGACGCTGAATGTGGTTAAGATTGTGAAGTTAGCCTTGGAGATTTTTACGGAAGACTACATCCATTTTATTTCAGATGAAAAAGAGATAATTGCAAAATTGGACCGCACACAACTTATAAGGGTAGTGACGAATTTGGTTAAAAATGCAATCCAGGCGGTGCCTGAAGTAGATTCACCTAGGATTCTGGTCACTGTTTCATCAGAACAAAATAATGTGAAGATTTCGGTAGCAGATAATGGTATTGGAATAACCGATGATTATACGGACAAAATATTTGAACCAAAGTTTACCACCAAATCGAGCGGAATGGGTCTTGGTTTGGGTATGGTAAAGAATATTGTCGAAAATTACAATGGCACTATAGATTTTACCTCCCAAGAGGGTAAGGGAACTGTATTTACCGTCAAATTTCCAAAAGAATAAACAAAATTGCTAGCATGAATTTCGAAAATATTTATATAGAAGAGGAAAACAATATCGCAACTATTACCATTAACAGACCCAAAAAACTAAATGCCCTTAACAAAAGAACTATCGCCGAACTTCATACAGCTTTCAAGGAGCTGGATAGGGATAGCGAAACCAAAGTTATAATTATTACTGGTAGCGGAGAGAAAGCTTTTGTCGCTGGTGCTGATATTTCCGAGTTTGCACATTTTTCTGTCAAAGAAGGAAGACAGCTTGCTGCTGAAGGTCAAAAAACACTCTTTGATTTTGTCGAAAACCTGACAACTCCTGTCATAGCTGCAATCAATGGTTTTGCTTTGGGGGGTGGACTGGAATTGGCCATGTCCAGTCATTTTAGAATTGCTAGTGATAATGCTAAAATGGGTCTTCCCGAGGTTTCTCTTGGTGTAATTCCCGGTTATGGTGGCACCCAGCGTCTTCCGCAGCTTATTGGAAAGGGGCGTGCCATGGAAATGATTATGACCGCCGGAATGATGGATGCACACAAAGCCTTGGAGTGCGGATTGGTCAATTATGTAGTGTCGCAAGACGAATTATTGCCACTTTGTCTTAAAATTGCGAGCAGGATATCGAATAACTCCTCGATTGCCATAAAACATGCAATAAATGCCATAAATGCAGGTTTTAAGTATGATGTAAATGGTTATGCTTCAGAAATCGATGCTTTTGGTGATTGCTTCGGCACAGAGGACTTCAAAGAAGGAACCTCAGCCTTCTTGGAAAAACGAAAAGCTGACTTTCCAGGATCATAGCCTTTGGTCTAACCAAACCAGACTATGATGAAAAAGCAATTTATACTGCTTTGCCTTCTTGCGGTAGGTGCATTAATGAGCGCCCAAGAGAAAATGCCAGTTTCCTATGACTTTGGCGAAAAATTTAGTGATAGATACCGATATTCCAATCTTTTGACCATATCCAATGATGGTTCAGGAGGTTATATTTTGGTAAGGGCATACTTTCAAGGCTTAATTCTGAAGCCAAAGGGATATTTGATAGAACAATACAACAGCGATTTAGAACTGGTTTCTGAATACAACTACAAACTTAAAGGGCTAAATTTTGTTGATGGATTTTTTAAAAATGGTCAGCTAAATCTTTTGTTCCTGAATTACAACTACGAACGAGGTCAATATGAATATTGGGTGCACAGCAGTCCCATAATTGCTTTTAATTTTAAGCAAGAAAAATTATTGACCATAGCATCGGAGGAAGTTAGAAATCCAGTAGGTAAAAACTATTACAATCGTAATTTTTCAAGCGGGTTTTCAACGGCAATTCTTTTTAATGAAGAGAAAACTGGCTTTGTCATCAGTACACATCATAAAAAAGGCAAACAGAATAAACATGTCATTCACCTCTATGATACAGCTTTGAACAAACGTTTTGAGCATGATTTTTCACATGAGATTGAGGAAAAGAACTACGCTTTTGAAAATTTAGCCATTAGTGCTGATATGCAAACAGCCTATATCGTTGGGAAAGCCTACTTCAAAAAGAAACGTTTTCGTGTTGAGGAACGTAAATTTCAATATGAATTGATTAAAGTTTCCCAGAATGGAAGCCAAACCCAGTCGTTTGTTGACGCAGGAAAGTACGCAGAGGCGTTATATCCTATAATATTTAAAGACAGACTGGTCTGTGCGGGTTTTTATGCCGATAGAAAAGATAATCGATACAACGGAATTGCATATTTTGATGTCAATCCAGTTTCCTTGACTATTAATTCCAGAAAATACAATCCATTTTCGCAACAGTTTATGGAAGATAAGTTCGGTAGGGATGAAGAAAAAGTAATTAAGAATCTTGTTTTCAAAAGTGTTGAGGTAACCCCCTCAGAAGAAATATTTTTCAATGCAGAGGAATATTTTGTTACCAATAGCATTCAGGTTACCGGTGCGGGACAACGTGTGAAAATAGATCGTTATCACCATAACGATATTGTAAGTGCAAAACTGAACCCAGAAGGAGATTTAGCCTGGGCCAGAAACATAAATAAGGCAGAGGTTACACAAGGTGACGGTGCTTATGCTTCCTATAGCTCGTATTGCAAGGACGGAAAAACCTATTTCTTCATATGCACGGCTGCGGACAACCCCCAACTGATCAATAATGAACGCCTAATATTTAAACAAGGCTTAAGTAGAAATCGAAATGTCTTTATGATTTCACTGGATGAAAAAGGGATTATGGATTACGAAAAGATTATTGATAATCAAGAAGCCCGATTGCCATTGATGGTTTCCAAACCTCTTAAAAATTCTGGAGGTGACAATATGCTTTTTTATGCGAAAAGAGGTAGTAAAAAGCAATTGGTGAAAGTGACTTTTGGACAGTAGTTTTTCAGCAAACAAGGGAAGGCCATAAAAGCGCAAACATCTTTTCGTTTAATTTTCTTACAAGTATTTTTTCAAAACAGGCTTTTATCAATTCAATAAAGCCATAGATACAGCCGCAGGGTATGATGGTCAAATGTGCAATAAAACTACATATACGCATATATAATTTTGCCTCATAACCCATAAAAATCAATATTATGAGACTTTTAAAATTATTTAATGCAGCCTTGCTTTGCGCGGCAGTTACACTTACATCTTGTTCTGGAGAGGACGGTATGAATGGTGAAGATGGAGACCCTGGTGCTCCAGGTTTAAATGGAACCCCAGGAACAAATGGCGACGATGGTATCAACTGTTGGGACCTTAACGGAGATGGTTTAGCTACTATTACAACTGACGTTGATACCAATGAGGATCGCAATGGTGACAATGAAGTTAACAGCTTGGATTGTCAAGGCGAAACTGGTGAAACGGGCCCAGCAGGAGAAGTTGGGAACGCAAACGTTCAAGCTTTTGTTTATCTAGTAAACGATTTGGTAAATGCAGATTATGATACTCTTAATATTCCGTTAGATGTTTACATCGATGTTGAGAATGATGACATCTCAAACTATGCCTATCTTGTTTATTTGGAAACTACAAATGGTCTAATCTATTCCATACCAGGCCACGGCAGTAACAACACCCATTATGCTAGGGTATTTGTGGACCCATCAAATGTCCAAATTGTTGTTCAATTCTATAATCTAGATGATAATGACTTCCTAGTTCCTCAAAATTTATACGAAAACATAATTGTTGTGGCTGTAGAGGTTACTAATAATTTTAACAATGGAGGAGGGCAAACCGTAAAAGGGAGCTCAGAGGGAATCGAGGAAGCCTTAAAAGCAGCGGGTGTAGATGCCAATGATTATGATGCGGTTGCAACATATTACGGACTGTAATTTCAACAATTTTTTTGGCTCAATGAGTTAGCATACTTGACCCCAAATATTGTGAAGCCGAGCTTTCGCTCGGCTTTGCGTTTTTATATGAATATAAGTTTTCAACAGTATCTCTTATATTGGAATAAATCCATAATTTTGGAATAAATCCAATATATGAAATCAGAAAACCTACTCAAGGGCCGTGGAGCTCAGAAGAATACCCCCAACAAATTCTTACAACATGTCTATGAAATGCGAGAGGATTTTTTGGAATTTTGCAGATTAGAGGGAGAAGAGGCTGAAAAGAATAAAACAGAATACATTCCCATTTTCCCAAAGACCATTGTAAACAAGGTGGACAGCCCTGATGTTGGAATGATGTTTTCAATGAATCCTTATCAAGGCTGCGAACATGGGTGTATTTATTGTTATGCCCGAAACGCCCATGAATATTGGGGATATAGCGCTGGTTTGGATTTTGAGCGTAAAATATTGGTTAAAAAGTCTGCTCCTGAGCTGCTGGAAACCAAAATCAAGCACAAAAATTGGAAGGCTCAAACTATTGTCATGTCCGGCAATACCGATTGCTATCAACCGGCGGAAAAAAAGTTTGAAATTACCCGTAAGTGCTTGGAAGTATTTTTAAAATACAGACATCCAGTAGGAATAATCACCAAGAATGCACTGATCCTTCGTGACCTTGACATTTTAAAAGAACTTAATTCCTATCAATTGATAGGAGTGAACATATCGGTTACCTCACTTTCAGAAAAAACAAGACGAAAGTTAGAGCCGAGGACTGCTTCGATTCAAAAGAGATTGAAGACCATTCAGGTGTTGTCAGAAAACAATATTCCCGTTAACGCCATGTTGGCTCCGATGATTCCAGGAATCAATACTCACGAACTCTTAAAACTGGCTAAAGCGGTCTCGGATAACGGAGCTCTGTCGTTTGCCATAACGGTGGTAAGGCTTAACGGAGCAATAGGTCAAATTTTTTCGGACTGGATCAAAAAAGCGATGCCCGACCGAGCAGAAAAAGTGCTGCATTTGATTCAAGATTGTCATGGCGGCTCTATCAATGATAGCCGATTTGGACTCAGAAATAAAGGTGAAGGAAAAATAGCCACACAAATACATGATATGGCACATCTTGCGCGACTTCGTTATTTTAAGGGAAAAAGTTTTCCCAAACTCAACAAGGAATTGCACGAGCCCTATAAAGATGGGCAAATGAAATTATTTTGAATAAATTTATAGAAGTTGTCCAATACATACTTTGATTTTCGTCATAAAGGCGTAAACAAAATGTAAATCAGTTTGTCATGGACGAACATAAAACTAAAACCAATGAGCAATTTTTTGTATTTATTCCGTGGAGGGGACGAAAACTTCAACCAATTATCACAAGAAGAGAAACAGGCGCATATGCAGGTTTGGGGTCAATGGATGGGTGGTCTAAAAGAAAAAGGCCAACTATTGGATGGACTCCCGTTGGGCGCGGATGGAAAAGTAGTACATAATAGGGGAGAAGTAGTTACCAACGGACCTTTTGCTGAAGGAGCTGAGGTGGTAGGAGGTTATCTTATTGTTTCTGCAAAAGACATGGCGGAAGCAGTGGAGATTTCTAAAGGATGTCCCATTTTTGACTATGAGGGAAGTAATGTTGAGGTGCGCGAAATAATGTCTATGGACACACATTAATAATTTAAAACAAAAATCAAAGGCCTGATTTATATCAGGCTTTTTTAGTTTTGCCCATGACCCGAAATAATCTTGCAAGTACAATTGAACACCTGTTTCGGAACGAATATGGTAAAGTAGTTGCAGTCTTGACCAGCAAATATGGGATTTCTCATCTGGAGCAAATCGAAGATGTGACACAAGACACTTTTTTAAAGGCTATGCAGGTTTGGGCCTTTAAATCGATACCGGATAATCCAACGGCTTGGTTGTATCGGGTTGCCAACAACGCACTTATTGATGTGCTTAGGCGAGGCAAAAAGATGGACTTTCTTGGAGAAAACCACCTCAATAACGAGGGAGCTTCCTCAGAAAAGGATATTTCTTTAGATGATACGATATCTGATAGTCAACTTAAGATGATATTTGCTTGTTGCCATCCTTCCTTGACCGAGGAACATCAGTTAATACTTAGTCTAAAACTTATAGGAGGTTTTAGTAACAAGGAATTGGCCGAAGCACTTTTAAAGAAGGAAGAAACAGTTGCCAAATCCTTTACACGGGCTAAAAAAAAGTTTAGGGAAGAAGTCCAGTTTTTACAAATTCCTGTCCAAATGGGATTGCAATCCCGGTTGTTCCGTGTGTTGCAAGTTATCTATTTGTTGTTTACCGAAGGATATGCTGCAACAACGGGTTCAAACGTGCTTAAAAAAGATATTTGTTATGAAGCATTACGTTTGGCTTTATTGCTTAGAGACAACCAATATTGTAAACATCCGAACCTCGATGCATTGATTGCCTTAATGTGTTTTCATGCTTCTCGTTTTGATGCCCGATTGGATGACCAAGATGAGTTGGTGACTTTAGAGCATCAAGACCGGTCAAAATATAACCTCGAGCTTTTCCAGATAGGGACCCGGCATTTAGAGCAGGCAGGAACTGAGGACAAGTTGCCATCAAGCTACCATTTAGAGGCGGCAAGATCCTATTACCACTGTGTAGCAGAAACATTTCAGCAGACCGATTGGAACAGTATTCTTTACCTATATGACCTGCAATTAAAACAGCAGTATTCTTCAATGCTTGCTTTAAACAAGATAGTGCCTTATGCAAAGATTCATGGAGCGGAAAAAGCACTTTCCGAGTTAAATGATCTGGAAAACAAAACAGACTTCAGTAAAACAGGATTGTTTTATGCTATAAAAGCTGAACTGCTATTGGAGATAGGAAGTGAAGAATACCATTCCATATTACAAAGAGCAATTGATTTGAGCGAAAATGAGCTGGTTAAAAGGCATTTGAAGAAAAAGTTTAGGAAAAACCTTTAGCCCTTTAAAACTATAACTCCTGAAAAATATTTACTCCAGATTGGCCATCTCTGGATTTCCATTCAAAATTTTCTACCAACCTAATCTTACCATTGGCATTTAAACTCAATTCAGATGTGGAAAAACCATAGTCCAATTGACCGTCCGTTTGCAACTGACAATAACTAAATTCTAAAATAGTTCCGTGGATTTTGCCCACAAGAAACCCTTTGGTGATTCTTCCTCCAGAGTAGTTAGCTTGAACTACATTTTCTATTTGGCTAAAATTGAAAATGGTTTGTTCGTTAACAACTCCGTTTGCTGAGGTTTGAACCACATTCATTCGTATGTTGTTCAAACTGATGTGTTCCATGATAAAATCGATTTCAGATGTAACGAATGTATAATTTTTGACTCTTCAATTAAAACATATGATTAATAAATAATGATACATAATTCAATTCAATTACAGATACTCATATTTATTTTGATGACTTTTTCCATTAATGGACAGGTACAGGAAAAAATTAAATCGCACACAATATTCCTTTCTTCTGATATGATGGAGGGTCGTGGTCAGGGTAGCAAAGGAATCAAACATGCCGCTGCATATATCGCAAATCAGTTTAAAATGAACAACCTTAAATCCTATACAAGCCAATCCTATTTTCAAAAGTTTACTGTTCCTGGACAAATTGAATATGAATCCAATGTTATAGGTTATGTTGAAGCGGATGAACCTAGCAATAAATCCATTGTATTTATGGCACATTATGATGCTTATGGGATAAGGGAAGATTCAGGCCACAAAGATGTAATCTATAATGGAGCAAGGGATAATGCGGTTGGGGTTGCTGCTCTTATCGAGTTGGCAAGAATATTTAGTAATGGAAGAGCTCCGAAACACAATGTTGTATTTGTCGCTGCGGCGGCTGAGGAATTCGGACTTAAGGGGAGCAAATTTTATGTTGAGAATTCCCTGTTTCCAAGTGATGAAATCATTATTTGCCTTAACATTGATGGATTCAATGTTTCCGGAATCCGGGAAGACTATTTCCTTTTACCAAGACTGGGCATAGATTTTATCTCAAAAATCGAATCTATCCTGAAACCAATAGGATGGTATTATAATAGTCCAGATTGGGTAGATGGGTTAAATAAGAGTTTTGACACAGCATCATTTCTTTCAAAGGGTATCCCCGCTATCACCCTTTGGGTTGGAGATAGATTAAAAGGTGGAAAGATAGCCACACCGATTGCATTCGGGGAAATTCACAGCCCAGAAGATGAAGTAACTGATGATTGGAACTGGAACGGTGTTGAAGAACATCTGCAATTGTATAAGGCTATGGCAGATTATTTTCTTGAAAACCCGGATGGCATTAGCGTGACAAATCCTTCATTATTCGCTGAGGACTGATGACTAAAAACAGCACTATTTATTTAGAAAAGAAAATTATTAAATTGGTTATACCAACTCCCAACCCTTTCGATACTCACGACTTACCCATTCATTGGCTTTGTCGTAGTTTGTGATTTTCATGTTTTCACCATCCCAAAGCAATTTGCGTCTTCCCGGGTATTCGTAAGGATCCCAATCGCCTACTTTTTTACCTTCCTTCAACACCTTATATTGATAAGCTTTTACGGCAAGGTTACCCATCAGTACCGTTTCGGTAAGAGGACCAGCTTTTGCAAAATTAGAGGAGGTTTCAGCTCCTGTAAGACAGCCATCCACAAAGTTTGCAATATGTCCACCCATGCTTCCAGGAACTCTGGCGTATTTGGGTTCGGGAGATTTATAAAGATTCATCATATCTGATGGGAGCAAACGCGCATTTCTTGAGTACGTATCACAGACCAAAATGCCTTTATCTCCATACATAATGGTTCCGCCACTTCCGTCGCCGACCATTTCGTCATCTTTCAACTCGTCTGGAAGGTCAGGCTTGATACCTCCGTCATACCAATTTAATTGGATGTCTCCATGGGTTGGGTGTTCAAATTTCAAATGTATTTTTGAAGAGGGAGGGCATGAAGGGCTATAATCCGCCTCGACAAAATCACCTACCCAAACTGTTGTACAACTAGCTTCTGCTTCGGTCGGATATCCTAAATCTAAAACACTGAATGGAGTTTCCATAATATGACAACCCATATCGCCCAGGGCACCAGTACCAAAATCCCACCAACCTCTCCATTTGAACGGTAAATAGGCGTCGTTATAATTACGCATCGCAGCAGGTCCCAACCATAAATCCCAATCCAATCCTTTTGGAACTTGTTGCTTTTCGGTAGGAAGCGGAACGCCTTGTGGCCAGACAGGTCTATTAGTCCAGCATTCAATGGTATGCACATTTCCAATAACCCCAGATTCTACCCACTCACGTGCAATGCGACTATCATCGCTTGATGCACCTTGGTTGCCCATTTGAGTAACAATGCCATTTTCGGCCGCTACTTTGGTCATTAATCGAGCTTCATGAATATTGTGGGTCAATGGCTTTTCAACATATGCATGCTTCTTCTCGCGCATAAATGGTAGCGCTATTGAAGCATGAGTATGGTCTGGCGTCGCTACTGCAACAGCATCAATATCTTTTAAATGCTTCTGATAAACTTTGCGAAAGTCTTTGTATCGCTTCGCATCAGGAAATGCCTCATAAGTTTGCTGAGCCCTGCGGTCATCAACATCACAAAAAGCAACGAACTTTACTTTTCCTGTTGCCGCAAGACCTTGGATAACCCCATTACCACGACCACCAACACCAAATGCAGCCATATAGAGGGTGTCACTAGGAGGAACATGGTTTTTTCCAAGAACAAAACTGGGGACAATGGAAAAAGCAGCTGAAGTAGCTGCTGCGTTTTTTAAGAACTTTCTTCTTTGCATTTGGTTTGATTTTTTTGATGGGATTGAAGATACAAAAAACAACAATAGTCAAGGGGCGTTGTTACGCATTCCACTCTTTATAAAATTGTTTCAGGTAATCTAACATAAACTGGTGTCGCTCCTCCGCGAGATCCCTACCTGTCTGAGTGTTCATTTTATCTTTGAGTAAGAGTAGTTTTTCGTAAAAATGGTTAATGGTGGGGGCATTCGAATTTTTATATTCCTCTTTGGACATGTTTAGATTTGGCGGTACTTCAGGGTTGTATAATTCCCTGTTTTTGTATCCGCCATAATTGAAAGTCCTTGCGATTCCAATCGCACCAATAGCATCCAATCGGTCTGCATCCTGAACAACATGGAGTTCCTTGGAGACGAATTTCTCACCTTTTTCCAAACTGTTTTTAAACGACATGTATTTGATGATGTTGACGATATGCTCTGTTATATCCGAAGCAACATTTTGTTCTAGGAGAAATTTTTTAGCAGTCTGAGGGCCCAACGACTCATCTCCATTGTGAAATTTAGGGTCTGCAATGTCATGCAATAGCGCTGCCAGTTCGACAACTAAAATGTTTACTTCCTCATTTTGTGCTATCTGTCTTGCATTATTGAATACTCTTTGGATGTGAAACCAATCATGACCGCCTTCTGCTCCTTTCAACGTTTCTTTCACAAAATTTATGGTCTCTGTCACCAAATGTTTCTCAGTCATATGTTATAAAATATCCTTGGTTATTCGCTGTTCCACAAGTTTGATAAGTTCATCAGAATTTCCTTCGTTATCTATCGGTGGATGAACTTTAAATTTGATATAGGCACCAAGACCCATGGGAAACTTGCCATAGCGAATCATTTTCCAAGAATTGTTAATAGTAATGGGGACAATTAATGCTGAAGGTGATTGTTTCATAAGCGATTTCAAACCTGAAGGTTTAAAGGGTTTGGGTCTACCATCGCGACTGCGGGTTCCTTCAGGAAAGATGACCGCACTTCGATTATGTTTTTCAATATAATCTCCCAATTTCCTGATTTCTGTCAATGCTTGAGCTGGGTCTTTACGATTGATCAATGCTGATCCTCCATGTCTTAGGTTAAATGAGACACTGGGAATGCCTTTACCCAACTCTTTTTTACTGACAAATTTTGGATGGTGCTTCCGCATATACCAAATAATGGGTGGAATATCATACATGCTCTGATGGTTGGTAACAATAATCAGAGGCCTGTCCGAAGGAATATTATGTTGGTTTTCAAATTGATAGCGAACCCCAAGTACGTTGGTGCACCTCATGATAAACCAATTCAAAAAACTTACGCTTCGTTTATGCGCATTATAACCAAAAGCATTTAAACATAGCCATTGAATAGGATGAAAAACCACTAAGGTAATTGCAAAACAAATAAAGAAGACAAGTGTCAATGGATATGAAAGTAACTTGAACATGCTACATTCTTTTATAGACCCAAGTTGGCAAAATCTTTAGAATTACAGCAATAATTCGCCATCTTTTTGTGATGTAAGCGATGTCTCTTTTCTTTTGAATTGCATAATAGATTTGTTTAGCTGCTTTTTTCGGAGGTGCCACCCAGAATTTCCCATCACCTTTAGCCATGGCGGTATCCACAAATCCAGGGCGGATGTCGGTTATTGTGATTTGTTGTTTGGATTTAACGGCTTTTTGACGAAGTCCTTCCAAATAATTCATTTGATAGGACTTTGTAGCATTATAAGAAGGGGCTATACCACTTCCTCGAAGCCCACCAATAGAGCTAATGGCAACAAGGTGGCCATAACCTTGTTTTTGAAAAAGCCGAAATGCCCATCCTATAATCTTAGAGAAAGCAATCACATTTAAAGCGTTGGTCATTTGTTCAATATTGTCATCTAACGCTTCGTTTAAATCTCCTGTGCCAGATGAGAATATCAACAAATCAAGTCCGCCAAGCTTTGCAACTAGATCTTGCAAATTTTCCAGCGCATTTTCGGAGGTGCAATCAAAAGCGTTGGGAACAAAAGTATCGGGATATTCCTTTTCCAGTTGATTGAGGAGTTCCTCTCTTCTTCCTGTAATACCGACTTGATATCCATTTTGAGATAAGATGAGCGCAAGTTCTTTTCCAATTCCAGAAGTTGCCCCAACCACAATAGCCTTTTGTCCCATAGGCTGCAAAAATAAAAAACCACCCTTAAGGGTGGTTTTTTATTTTAATTACAACGGAAGTTTAACAAAACTCATTGTAAGCTTCCATAAGGTTTTCGGCAATAATTTCAGCCGGTCTCCCCTCGATGTGATGTCTTTCGATCATGTGTACCAGCTCACCATCCTTGAACAGGGCCATACTTGGCGAAGAAGGAGGGAAAGGGATCATACGGTTTCTAGCTGTGTCTACTGCTTCCGTATCAACTCCAGCAAAAACCGTTGCTAAATGATCTGGTTTTTTGCTGTTCTGCAGGCTTAATTTTGCTGCAGGTCTGGCATTTGCTGCGGCACACCCGCAAACCGAGTTAACCACAACCAACGTGGTGCCTTCTTGCTTTAGTGCATTTTCAACCGCTTCACTTGTATATAGTTCTTCAAACCCGGCAGATGCTAGGTCTGCTCTCATAGGTTTAACCAATTCTTCAGGATACATAGTCTTATTTTTTATTCAACTTTCAAAGATACGGTTTTTGTCGAATTTTTTCCTCAGCCTTAACACCTTATAAACTCTTAATTGTTAGTCAAAGTCCTATATTTGGACTCTAAATATTTTAAGGAATGATCAAGTGGGTAGCCGCTTTTTTAGGCTATTTTATATTTCGTTTTCCAGGAGCGATTCTTGGGTTTCTTCTTGGGAGCCTTTTTGAAAACATGGGTGGTGCAAAAAGAGGGGGAAGAACAGTCTTTCAAGATTTTACAAGACAGACGGTTTCCCCAGCTGATTTTGAATTGAACTTGTTGTCGCTCTGTTCAATTATCATTAAAGCAGATGGACAGGTAAATCAACGTGAGTTGGATTATGTAAGGCAATACTTTTTAAGCACTTATGGGAAGGAAAAAGCAAATGCCATTTTTAGAACCTTTAATGATGTTATCAAAAAAAGAGAAGTTTCGGCGCAACGAATCTGTTCCTATTTGGAGCAGCGCACTCGTTATGAAGTGCGATTACAACTTCTTCACTTTTTATTTGGAATTGCTCAGGCCGATGGTCAAGTAAGCAAGGCGGAAATAGATAAGTTAAGGGAAATAGCAGGGTATTTCAGGGTCGGCAGGCACGATTTTGAAAGCATTATGGCGATGTTCATCAAATCCGCTGACAATGCATACAAGATTCTGGAAATAGAAAAGACGGTTTCAGATGAAGAAGTGAAAAAAGCATATAGAACCATGGCCAAAAAATATCATCCGGATCGAGTAGTAACGGAAAATGAGGCCATTAAGAAAGGGGCAGAGGAAAAATTTAAGGAAGTACAAAAAGCGTACGAGACCATTCAAAAAGAACGAGGAATTTCATAATAGATCAACTTATGCAAGAATTTTGGTTTTACATCAAATTGGGATTGGATCATGTGTTAGATTTTGGGGCGTATGACCATATATTGTTTTTATCCGCTTTGGCAATTCCGTTTACTTTTGTGAATTGGAAAAGAGTGGTGGTTTTGGCGACTATTTTCACGGTTGCACATTGTACCTCTTTGGGGCTTTCGGCATTTGGAGTGCTGACCGTGGATGTGGGCTTAATCGAATTTCTAATACCAGTAACGATACTATTAACAGCTTTTTTCAATTTTATTTATGTAAAAAATGAAATCCGAAGTACCGGAATGACGCTTCATATTGTGGCTACCACGTTTTTTGGCCTTATTCACGGATTTGGTTTTTCGAACTACTTTAACTTGATGATGGCCGAGGAGGAGAACAAAGTTGTCCCCTTACTAGGCTTTGCTACTGGGATTGAGTTTTCACAAGTTGCCATTATCCTTGTGATTTTGGCTCTGGCATTTTTGGTTCAGGATGTGTTTAAAATCAAAAGAACGATTTTTATTGTACTTGCATCGATTTTGGTCATCTGTTTTACAATACCGTTGCTTATTGCCACGTTTCCACAATAGGGCCTTTGTTAAAATTAGCCGAATAAGGTTGTAGGGGTCTTGCAAAGCAGGTATATTTATTCATTATCGGCTTATTTTTTTTGATGTATGAAGGAGCGCAAACAAGAGAAGTATGACAAGGCCTATCTTCGCATGGCAAAAGAATGGGGAAAACTGTCCTATTGCCATCGAAAACAAGTTGGAGCCATTATCGTAAAAGACCGGATGATTATATCCGACGGCTATAACGGTACGCCTACTGGCTTCGAAAATATTTGTGAAGATGAAGAAGGATATACCAAGTGGTATGTGCTTCATGCCGAAGCAAATGCCATATTAAAAGTGGCCTCATCTACCCAATCTTGTGAAGGAGCAACCTTGTATATTACATTATCCCCCTGCAGGGAATGCAGCAAACTAATCCATCAATCAGGAATAAAACGTGTGGTATATCAAAAGGCTTACAAAGATGATTCGGGATTAAAATTCTTGGAGCGTGCCGGAGTGATTACCCACCACCTTCCTATACTGGAAGAAATGGTATAACCTCACCATTAAGCTATGAAAAAGAAATATCAATATATACTGCCCACCTTACTTGCTTTGGCCGTGGCAATCGGAATTTTTATTGGAGGCAAACTCCATTTTGACGATACCCCAGAGAAGTTATTTTCCACCAATTCCAAAAAGGACAAACTCAATAGGCTAATAGATTATATAGACTATGAGTATGTGGATGACATTGACACCGATAGCATTGTTGATGTTACGGTGAACAATATTTTGGGAAAACTGGATCCGCACTCTGTTTACATACCCAAGAGTGAAATGGATGAAGTCTCAGAAAACATGAAAGGTGACTTTGTGGGTATCGGGGTGAGTTTTTATATGTATAGGGATACCATTACGGTAATACGAACCATAAAGAATGGCCCAAGTCAGATAAGTGGAATCAAACCTGGAGACAGGATTTTGATTGCCGACATGGATACACTTTACGGAAGAAGGATTCCTAACAATGAAATTGTATCCAAATTAAAAGGAAAAACTGGCACGAAGGTAGATTTAAAGGTATTCCGCAAAGCTGAGAATAGGATGATGGATATCACAGTAAGACGTGACCGCATTCCAATAAAGAGTGTAGATGCCTATTATATGCTCAGCAGTGACATGGGGTATATAAAAATCAATCGATTTGCGGAGTCGACCTACAACGAATTTAAAGATGCAATTAGAAAATTAAAAATAAGGGGTGCGAAAAAATTGGTTCTTGATTTAAGGGATAACCCGGGAGGTTATTTGGGAATTGCAGAAAAATTGGCCGATGAATTTTTGGAAGACGATAAACTTATTCTATACACCAAAAATAAAAAGGGAAGGATAAAAAAGGCCTTTGCAACTAGTAAAGGAGAGTTTGAAGACAAGCCTGTTTATGTATTGATAAATGAACGATCCGCATCGGCAAGCGAGATTATAGCCGGAGCTTTACAGGACAATGATATTGGCACAATTGTAGGCCGACGCTCCTTTGGTAAAGGGTTGGTTCAGAGAGAAATGGATTTAGGAGATGGTTCAGCCGTGAGGCTTACCGTTTCACGATATTATACACCTACGGGGCGTTCAATTCAGCGCTCGTACGAAAAAGGGCATCGCGACTACTATCAAAAATTTATTGAACGCTATAGCAGCGGAGAATTGATTTCAGTGGATAGCATAAAAGTTGCTGACTCTCTCAAATTCCGCACGCCAAAAGGCAAGGTTGTTTATGGTGGCGGTGGAATCATTCCTGATGTTTTTGTCCCAATTGGCACCAATGAAGAGGAAGCGATAGAGAGTATGGATGATACCTACGAATTCTTCTCTCGTTTTGTTTTTGAACACTTGGAGAAGGATCGAACCCGGTATATGGACTATACCAAAAATAAATTTTTAGATGAATATCGGGTAGATGACATTCTTTTTGATGAGTTTATTCAATTCGTGCTGAATCGTAAAATTCAATTGGATTTTTATGCCTTTGAGGATAAAATAAAAGACTTTATAAAGGCAAACATTGCCGAGCAATTGTTCTCACCAAATCTTTCTGCGCAAATAAAGGGAAAACATGATTCAATGTTGAAAAAAGTTAAAGACCTGGATGAGGCAGCAACCTTCGATAAATCCAAGGAAGTAGCATTCAAACCGGAAGACTAGTTGTCTTTGATTTTCTTATCGATTTTCTTAGAAGTCATAAATATCAACAGCAAAGCAATTGCGCACAATGAAGCCACAATTCCAATAAGTGCTACCGTGCTGTCACCTTGAAAGGGCGCTTCAAAATCCACAAGGGTGACATTATATGCTATTAGTCCCAAAGCAAGAAATATAAGAATTATGATAAGCGTTTTATTCATGATGATTGAAATTTAGTGCCCAAACATTTGATTAACGTTGGTGGCAAATAATTTTACTGCTATGGCCAACAAAATAACTCCAAAAACCTTTCGTATAACGTTAAGGCCGTTCTTGCCCATCAAACGCTCTATTCTGGCACTTGACTTCAGGACAAGATATACAAAGATAATATTTACAATAATGGCGATGATGATGTTCTCGACATGATATTCAGCCCGTAAAGCCAAAATAGAGGTCAAAGTACCAGCCCCGGCAATTATCGGAAATGCGATAGGAACAACCGAAGCACTTTCGGGCTCGTCATGTTTAAATAGGGTAACACCAAGTACCATTTCCAGGGCCAGAAAAAATATCACAAAAGCACCTGCGACGGCGAATGAATTTACGTCGATACCTATTAACCCAAGGATACTTTCACCAACGAACAGAAAAGCTGTCATGATAGAAGCGGCCACTATCGAGGCTTTTCCCGATTGAATGTGACCTACCTTAGTGCGCAAGGAAATTATGATGGGAATACTTCCTAAAATATCGATAACTGCAAAAAGCACCATACTGGCCGTAACGATTTCTTTAAAACTTAAATTCATCAGCGTATATTTTGTCGGCAAATTTACGTGTAAAATGCCTGTTTGGATTTCATAAACAGGTATAGAAAACACAATTTTTTGGTTTTGGATTACTTTTGTCTAAAATTAACGATTGCAATGTTCCAGATTGGAAAAACCATAGTGTCCGAAGAGATTTTAGAAAATGATTTCGTATGCAACCTAAATGCATGTAAAGGAGCGTGTTGCGTAGATGGTGAATATGGAGCACCATTGGAGAGTTCCGAAACAGAGATATTGGTCGATATTTTTAAGGATGTCAAGCCATATCTTAGACCTGAGGGAATAGCAGCTATTGAGGAGCAAGGGGCATTTGTAAAAGGGGAAGACGGTGAATGGGAGACACCATTGGTTAACCAAAGCGAGTGTGCCTACGTGGTTTTTTCAGCAGAAGGAATTGCCAAGTGCGGGCTGGAAGAAGCTTATAATGATGGAGCCACAAATTGGAAAAAACCCATTTCATGCCATATGTATCCCGTAAGAACACGTGAATATTCTGAATTTACAGCTGTTAATTACCATAGATGGGAAATATGTGACCCGGCCTGTGGCTTAGGCAAGGAACTTAAGGTTCCAATTTACAAGTTTGTGAAGGAAGCATTGATACGAAAATTTGGAGCATCTTGGTATGCAGAGCTTGAAGATGTGGCCCAGGAAAATGCTAAATAATTGGAATGTCCAGAATCACTTTAGTACCCCTAGGAGAACCATGTTCGTCAAATAAATCCACGATATCAACATCAAAGTTGTTTTGATAGTCTTTTGAAAAATTGGCCAAACGTTCCTTTGTAATTCGAATACCTACTGACTTTCTTTTCAAGACTCTGTTGGCCTTATTGGCCTGGGCGGCGTCCCTGCCGACCCCGTTATCTACAACTTCAATGGACACATGACTTTCGTTCTTCTTTTTTACGAGAAGATGAATCATTTTTTGTCCATCTTTTGGAGAAAGCCCATGCCATAAGGAGTTTTCAAGGAAAGGTTGTAGGGCTAAAGAGGGTACTTTTATGTTGTCTACATTGATATTATCGTCCACAACTATCTTAAAGTCTATTTCATTGGAAAAACGAATATTCTCAATGTTCATATAAAGCTCTACCGTTTCCAATTCTTCAGCAAGAGAAATCTCCTTTAAAGTAGAAGCTTCCAATATTTTACGAACCAGTTTTGAAAACTTGTTAAGGTAATGCACTGCATTTTTTTGCTCATTATTGATGATGTAGAGCTTGATAGAATTAAGGGAATTGAATAAAAAATGCGGATTCATCTGACTGCGAAGCATGTTTTGCTCCAAAGTGAGAACTCTTTTCTCATTTTTACTCTGATACTGGCGATATAGAATGTATAAAATGGAAGATATTAACCCTACAATAAGAGCGCTGACCAGCAGCGTGGTTTGATTTTTTCGAAGCCTTAACCGAACAATTTCGTTTTCCTTGGCCAGTACAGAAATCTGATTGTTCTTCTTATCTGCTTCATACCGAACAATAACATCGTTCATATACCTAAAATTCGTAGAGCTCGAGATCTCCTCATCGTATTCATCGGCTTTTTTGTAGTACTGGTATGCAGCCTTATAGTTACCGCGGGCTTGTTCAAAATCGGAAAGTTTTTGGTAAGCATATAAAATATTGCTTGGGATATTATGGGTTTGGGACATTTCCAATCCGTCCATGATAAGCTTGTGAGCTTTGTCATAATTGCCCAATTCGGTATGTGCCCAACCTGTATTGATATATACCAAGGGAGTAATATAAAAATCCCCGATGTCCATTGCTTGTTCGTGCAATGGCTCCAGCAAGACTAGGGCTGCATAGGGCATGTTTTGCTTTAGATAAATCCGGGCCAAACTATTTTTGCAGATGATTCTTCCGTAATTGGAATTGATGTCCTCATTGTAGGCCAGAGATTTACGAAAGTTCTCCAAAGCTCCTTCCAAATCACCCTTGTACTCCAAACAATCGCCTATATTCTGGTAGTTTATGGCAAGACCAAGTTTGTTGCCCAGTTCTTCTTCAAGTTTAAGGGTTCTCTTAAATTGAATAATGGCAAGATCGTACTGCTCAAGAGCTTGATAGAGATTTCCAATGCAGTTTAACGATACGTTAATGCTGCGTTTTATATGGGTCGATGGGTTTTCTACTTGTTCAGCAAGTTCAAGAGCTTTTTGGTTATAATCCAAAGCTGTTTTAATGGCATCGGTTCTTCGATATACTACCCCAAGCATATTTAAGGCCCGCACCCTGAGACCAATATTATTAGACTTTTCAGCATAATCTAAAGCTTCTTGATGCAGTTCTGCCGCTTGTTTAAACTTGGATAGATTTCTGTATCTCGCTCCAATTTGATCCAGTGAATAGGAGGCACCTTCCAAAAAATTCTCTTCTTTACATCGATTGGCAAAATAGCGTAGTAGGGCAGTATCTCTTTTTTGGTCCTTAAGCTCGGTATCCAAAGCAAGATATGTTTTGGGCTGCATTCTCAGAATCCGGTTGGTCTTTTGCACAAAGGAATCAGGAATTTCTTGCGCATGGGTAAATCCAGAAAACAATAAAAAGCAGAAGAAAACCAGACAGAGCTGAGATACAGGAGAAAGTTTTATGTTTTTTATCAATCTAATTTTGAACACAGTATCCTAGAAAGTTACAACATATCCAAAAAATCGGATTTCTTCTGACGGGAAACAGGTATTTTATGATTGGATTCCAAAACCACGTATCCATCCGTTTTTAGAAATTCTTTTATTTTATTGAGATTGATGATATATGAGTTATGGATTCTGAAAAAACTATTGTCTGGTAAAAGAGTGTTTACCTCTTTCAACTTCTTGGTCAATAGAATTTTTTGTCCATCACTTAAATAAATTGTGCTGTAATTCCCATCAGATTCGGCATAAAGAATGTCGTCGCTGTTCAAAAACACTAACTTTCCGTCTGTGTTGATGGTGATTTTTTTGCTATGGGAATCGGCATTAAAATTCAACAATATTTTTTCCAATTTTTCAACTGTCAAATTTTTGGTGTTGAATTTTTTGATTTTGGCAATGGTTACCTGAAGATCGTCAGTGTCAATTGGCTTAAGAAGATAATCTATAGCTTCATTTTTAAGAGCTTGAAGTGCATACTGGTTGTATGCAGTGGTAATTACCACCGGAAAATCCTTGTTTTTAAGATTCTTGATAAACTGAAAACCGTCCATTGCAGGCATTTCAATATCAAGAAAAAGACAATCTGGGGTATTGCGATCAAGATAGTCCAAGGCTTCATGGGCATCTGTGAAAGACGCAACAATATCTACTTCATCGCTCAGGTTGGTAAGCTCCCAACTTAAACTTTGTAGTGCTTTGACTTCATCGTCTACGATAACTGCTTCTAACATCCTCTGTTTTAAATCAAACTCAAATTTAGGATTAATATATATAAGGTATTTAAAATTATGTGCTGATGGACATTTTAAACGTATAACTGGTAAAAAACCAGTTGGAACGGTAGGTTTGTACATAAATTCCTAAGCAAAGCCCTTATTTTACCTCTATTTGAGACGAAATTGAAAAAAACCTAAACCATCTACACACAAAAAAGCACAATTCATACATGCCTCAATTGAAGGGCTGATTTTGTTTTATACTTTGGTCTTGTCAAAATAAAAGACAACCTAAACCATACATACAATGAGAAAATGTGTTGTGTTATTTATGATTTTGATATTTGCTCTGGTTTGCGCCGCGGTATTGGAGAATAAGGATTTGGAGATGCAATCAGACTGGAACGAAATGGCCATCATACCATAGACGTTTCAACCCACTACGTTCATTTACATTACCAACAAATTGTACGGCCGAAGCAACCAACCTCTTGTTTTAGAAACTGCTTGCAAAATAAAATATCCGGTTGAGCCAGGATTTGAAGTTTGGTTTTAGGTTTCGGGGGAACTACCTAGAACTTGACAAATTTCCATCGGTGAGACTTGGAAAAAGGCCGTACTATTTGGTAATGCACACCGGAAGAGCTTTTAGTGTAATTCCCATAAATAAATCAAGGCCAAGGAATATAAATTTTTATACTCTTTGGTCTTTTTTGTTGCCTTCTTATTTCGCAAAAAAGTTTTCATTCTCTTTAAATTTTACCAGCCCAAGCTGTACGGGTTGCTAGCCTAGATTTCAACATGTTGTGTTAAAAACTTTACACTCGTTTTAGTAAAACAAACTTTACAATCTGGTTACATTTTTGAATCTTTGTTAGCCCTGTTCGTAAGGAAATTTCCTTTCCAAATTATAAATTTTGTAACTAGATATTATGTCAGCAGCCATTGAGCCCATATTAGAAGAAAATGAAGATAGATTTGTAATTTTTCCAATAAAGCATGATGATCTTTGGGAATGGTACAAAAAATGCGAGGCCTGTTTTTGGACAGCAGAAGAGATAGATCTTCATGAAGACCTAACAGACTGGAACAACAAGCTGAATGACGATGAACGTTATTTTATAAAACACATACTTGCATTCTTTGCTGCATCTGACGGCATAGTAAACGAGAATTTGGCGGAAAATTTTGTAAGTGAAGTTCAGTATCCTGAGGCCAAATTTTTCTATGGGTTTCAAATAATGATGGAGAATATCCATTCAGAAACCTATTCTTTATTAATAGACACTTATGTAAAGGATGAGAAAGAGAAAAACATTCTTTTCAAGGCCATTGAAAACTTTCCAGCAATCAAAAAGAAAGCTGACTGGGCATTGAACTGGATTGATTCTCCAAGTTTTGCAGAAAGATTAATTGCTTTTGCCGCTGTTGAAGGAATTTTCTTTTCAGGGGCTTTTTGTTCCATATTCTGGCTTAAGAAAAGAGGTCTAATGCCTGGCCTTACATTTTCTAACGAGTTAATTTCTAGGGATGAAGGAATGCACTGTGATTATGCTGTTCATTTACATAACAAACACTTGATCAATAAAGTGCCTAAAGAGCGAATAACACAAATTCTGACCAACGCTCTGGATATTGAAAGAGAATTTATTACTGAGTCACTTCCGGCAAGTCTTATTGGAATGAACTCAAAACTAATGACTCAGTACCTGGAGTTTGTAACTGACAGGTTGCTTGTGGAGTTAGAATGTGAAAAAGTGTACAATGCTACCAACCCATTTGATTTCATGGATATGATTTCACTTCAGGGTAAAACCAATTTCTTTGAAAAGCGTGTTTCCGAATATCAAAAAGCGGGAGTGCTGAACAAAGAAAAAGACGAAGACGCACAAAAAATCAGTTTCGACGCTGATTTTTAAATTGACCAACCTTTAAGAAAATACTACCCCCTAGTATTTTCGTGATCTTAACCTAAGCGCGTTGGAATTTTCCATCGCCAGAGAAAATGTATGCTGGTATAACCAACAAACGTATCATTTAAAAACAATAGTAGCCACATGTATGTAGTAAAAAGAGACGGAAGAAAAGAGCTGATCATGTTCGATAAGATCACGGCCAGAGTAAGAAAATTGTGTTATGGTCTTAACGGACTGGTAGACCCATTAAAGGTAGCCATGCGCGTAATAGAAGGACTTTATGATGGTGTTACCACATCCGAATTGGATAATTTGGCTGCGGAGATTGCCGCTACCATGACCACAACGCATCCAGATTATGCGAAATTGGCAGCTCGTATCTCGGTTTCCAATCTACATAAGAACACTAAAAAATCCTTCTCCGAAACCATGAAGGATTTGTATGAATATGAAAACCCTAGAACAGGTAAAAAGGCACCGCTTTTATCCGATGAGGTTTATGAGGTAATTTCTGAAAATTCGGAAAAATTAGATTCAACCATTATTTATAACCGTGATTTTGGCTACGATTATTTCGGTTTTAAAACTTTGGAACGTTCATACCTATTAAAATTAAATGGAAATATAGCAGAGCGTCCACAGCATATGTTGATGCGTGTTTCTATTGGTATTCATTTAAACGATTTGGATGCTGCCATAGAGACATATGAGTTAATGTCTAAAAAGTACTTCACTCATGCAACGCCTACTTTGTTTAATTCCGGCACACCTAAGCCACAGATGTCATCTTGCTTTCTTTTAGCAATGAAAGATGACAGTATTGACGGAATTTATGATACGTTAAAGCAAACAGCAAAAATATCGCAATCAGCAGGAGGTATCGGTCTTTCTATCCATAATGTGAGAGCCACGGGATCCTATATAGCAGGCACCAATGGAACTTCTAACGGAATTGTTCCAATGCTTCGAGTATTTAATGATACGGCGAGATATGTGGATCAAGGTGGTGGAAAACGTAAAGGAAGTTTCGCAATCTACATGGAACCTTGGCATGCAGATATCTATGAGTTTCTCGATTTGAAAAAGAATCATGGTAAAGAAGAAATGCGTGCTAGGGATTTATTCTATGCCATGTGGATTTCCGATCTTTTCATGAAAAGAGTAGAAGCAAATGAAGAGTGGACATTAATGTGTCCTAATGAGTGCCCGGGACTTTTTACACATCACAGCGAAGAGTTTGAAGAACTATATTTAAAATACGAAGCCGAAGGAAAAGGTCGTAAAACGGTAAGGGCACGCGAACTTTGGGAAAAAATACTGGAATCTCAAATTGAAACAGGTACGCCTTATATGTTGTATAAAGATGCTGCCAACCGTAAGAGCAACCAGAAGAATTTAGGAACTATCCGTTCATCTAATCTATGCACGGAGATTTTGGAGTATACTTCTCCAGATGAGGTTGCGGTATGTAATTTAGCATCTATCGCACTGCCAATGTTCATTAAGAATGGTGAGTTTGACCACAAGGAATTGTTCAAGGTTACAAAAAGAGTTACCAAGAACCTGAACAAGGTTATCGATAGAAATTACTACCCGGTCAAAGAAGCTGAAAATTCAAATATGCGTCATAGACCTATTGGTCTTGGCGTACAAGGATTGGCTGATGCATTTATCATGCTGCGCTTACCTTTTACAAGTGATGAAGCCAAAAAGCTGAACCAAGAGATATTTGAAACGCTATATTTTGCTGCTGTGACGGCTTCAATGGAAGAAGCAAAAGAAGATGGCCCATACTCTTCTTATAAAGGCTCTCCAATTGAAGGAGGAGAGTTCCAGCACAATCTTTGGGGCATCAAAGATGAAGAGCTTTCAGGACGCTGGGATTGGGCAAAATTGAGAAAAGAAGTAAAGAAGAATGGGGTTCGTAACTCTTTATTGGTGGCACCAATGCCAACAGCATCTACTTCTCAGATACTTGGTAATAATGAATGTTTTGAGCCATATACTTCCAATATTTATACTCGAAGAGTACTTTCCGGAGAGTTTATCGTGGTAAATAAGCATCTATTGGAAGACTTGGTAGCTTTAGGACTATGGAACGAAAACATGAAGCAAGAATTGATGCGTGCCAACGGATCTATTCAACATATAGAAACTATTCCACAGGACATTAGAGAACTTTACAAGACGGTTTGGGAGTTGAGTATGAAGGATATCATTGATATGAGTAGACAAAGAGGATACTTCATTGATCAGAGCCAATCTTTAAACTTGTTCATGGAAAATGCAAATTATTCCAAGTTGACCTCAATGCATTTTTATGCATGGAAGAGCGGACTTAAAACGGGAATGTATTATCTAAGAACTAAAGCGGCTGTTGACGCCATTAAGTTTACCTTGGACAATACCAAGAAAAAAGAAGTTCCAGTAAGCGTAGCAGCCGAGGCTGAGGTTTTGGCCGCTAGTCCTAAAGCTGCAGAAGGAATTAAGGTTGAAACCACACCAGTTGAGCAACAAGATGTGGACATACAGCCGATGACCCCAGAAGAAATGAAAGAGATGATCGCGCGGGCCAAAGAAGGTCAAGCAGATGATGATTGCTTAATGTGCGGATCATAATGTGATAGTGTTTATTTGATAAAGCACCTTGGGAAAGCTCACCCCACATTGGGCAGAACCAAGGTGTTTTCTTTAACAATAATAGTGGACGACCTGCAATAAATAGCTACGGAAATCTACCCCAAATAAAAACCCTATTGCTTAGCAATAGGGTTTTTTCGTGTGTTTTAGTTTAGGAAAAACCTATAAGGACCAAGCTTTTCCTTGGGTCAACTCATTAAGATCACCACAACCAATATACTCACCTGGTATAGGTAAATAAGCCAAGACTTCTTCACCAACGTATTCAGAAGTTTTATAGGCCCAGATAGTAGTGTTTCTAAGATTATCTGCAAAGGTATAACAGGCAACCTCTTCGTCTAGCTCAGCGGCTTCACCATTTGTCATGGCTTCAATATAAGCGTCCATGATTTCACCATGCTGCTCTTCCTGCTCTGGGGTTCTTTTTTTCAAATAAGAAGCAAATACAGGTTCTAAATCTTCATCATCGAGGTCTGCCAGGCTCTCTTTTCCAGAACCGGCCAATACCTTGTTGGTGAACGATTCCATCGTCAACTTCATTAATCCTTGGTGTTCTTCTGGCAGTACTTCATTGGCAAATTGGTCGATAAACAAATGCACATTTACTTCAGACGCTGAAGGTGTATCCGTTTTTGGTAACAAAATGTCAATTAATGAATGCACGATATTCCCTTGCTCTTTACTAAAAAAGGTTGGAGTCCAATCGAGCACCTTTTTACTTTGACAGCTTTGAACAATACTCAATAATGCCGGAGTGGCCGCGGCATAACCGAAAACCATTCCCATATTTTTTAATGCTGCTCTTCTTTCCATTATATATTTCCTTTTTTAAGTTCTTGGGCTGCATGATTGGCTGCCCGTGCTGTGAAAGCCATATAAGTCAACGAAGGGTTGACACATGAGGCCGAAGTCATAAAAGAACCATCGGTAACATACACATTTTTACAGGCATGTACTTGGTTATATTCATTAAGAACAGATGTTCTTGGGTCTCTTCCCATTCGAGCAGTACCCATTTCATGGATTCCTAAACCTATTGCACCAGGATCATCAAATGATTCTACATCACGCAAACCTGCTTTTTCAAGCATTTCCACTGCTTGATTTTTCATATCCTCACGCATTTTCAATTCATTTTCCTTGAGCTCCGCATCGAATGTAACCGTTGGAAGTCCCCATTGATCAACCTTATCATAATCCAAGGTCATACGGTTATCCTCATAGGGAAGAATTTCTCCAAATCCACCCATTCCAAAAGTCCAACCTCCAGGCTTCAAAATGGCATCTTTAAGGTCTTTTCCATGGGAAACTTCTGCAATAACATCTTCCCAATTGCCTCTTTGGGCACCTCCTTGATAGCCATATCCTCTTAAGAACTTATCGGTGTTGGAGCTGCCGCCAAGGTTTCTGAACCTAGGGACATAAATCCCGTTGGGCTTTCTTCCTTTATAGTACTTATCTTCAAAACCATCAAATTTTCCTGAAGCGCCCACGCGTAAGTGGTGGTCCATGATATTTCTTCCTAATTGATCCGAATCATTGCCGAGTCCATCTGGGAAACGGTCAGATTTTGATTGCATCAATATAGATGTTGAAGCTATTGCTGAAGCACATAGGAAAATCACTTTTGCCTTGAATACATGTTCTTCCTTGGTAACGCGATCAATAACTTTAACACCAGTCGCTTTTTTGGTATCAGGGTCATACATTACCTCATGAACAATGGCATCTGGTCTTAGCGTCATGTTTCCTGTGCGCTCGGCAGCTGGCAAAGTTGAAGAAACACTACTAAAATAAGCTCCAAAAGGACACCCACGAATACATCGGTTTCTATATTGGCAACGTACTCTTCCATCACCTTCAAACTTTTTATCACTATTTATGTGAGCAACCCTACCGGCAGTTATTACCCTGCCATCAAAATGCTCCGAAACCTTTTCGCGTACATGCTGTTCCACACAATTGAGCTCCATCATAGGCTCAAATTTTCCATCAGGTAGTTGGGGTAGGCCCAACATTTCCCCAGCAACGCCTATGTACGATTCCACTTTATCATACCATGGGGCAATATCCTTGTAACGAACGGGCCAATCTACCGCAACGCCATCCTTCTTATTAGCTTCAAAATCGATATCGCTCCAGCGATAGCTATGTCGACCCCACATGATGGAACGACCCCCAACATGGTATCCTCGCATCCAATCGAAACGTTTAGTTTCATTATATGGATGTTCCAAATCGTTTACGAACCAATGCTTTGAACCTGCCCTGGTTGTATACCCTGTGCGATTTTGCTTTTCCTGTTTTTTAATGTCTTCTGTTGTAGGTTGTCCATTGTTTGGAAAATCCCATGGATCCATATTGGCAGTAGGATAGTCTTCTCTGTGCTTGACCATTGGTCCACGCTCCAGTACCAAGGTCTTTAAGCCATTTTCGCAAAGTTCCTTTGCAGCCCATCCACCACTAATGCCTGTCCCAACAACAATTGCATCATAGGATTCTTGCTCTTCATTGTAATAGAATATGCTCATTTATTATTGATTGTTTATTTTCTAAAAGTATTAAATATTAAATTAATTTTCTACATTTAAACCCCCTGTTTATTGGGAAATTAACACTATAACGTTGTAGTAAATCCTAATCTTTTAATTGCCAGTATCACAAACCAATAGGTATGAAAAGAAGAAATTTTGTTGTCAATTCTGCAAAAGCAGGCTTAGCCTTGACTGCTTTGGGTGGATATGCTTGTAAGCAAACCAAAAAAGAACCGGAGAGTGAAGAAGTTGCTGTTGTGACTGAAGAAAGGACTTCCCCATTTTTTGAACTATCGCTCGCGCAGTGGTCTATCAATAAAATGATTCGTGAAGGAGGGACTGATCCATACACTTTTGCGGAAAAAGCAAAAGCGTGGGGTTTTACAGGTCTTGAATACGTAAGTCAATTATACCATCCTGAACTTGAGAAGGGTAATTATTCGCCAGAAGCTATGAAAGCTTTCGTAGATAAAAGTAATGCAGAAGCTGAAAAGCATGGTATGAAAAACGTATTGCTTATGATCGATGGACAGGGGGCTCTAGCTGCAGCCGATGAGGCAGAAAGAAAAGCTGCGGTAGAAAACCACTTTAAATGGGTAGATGCCGCCGCCGCTATGGGCTGTCATTCTATACGTGTTAATCTTCAAGGAAGTATGGAACAGGATGAATGGATTGAAGCTTCAACAGATGGATTAACGCAGCTGTCGACCTATGCCAAGGACAAAAATGTAAACATTATTGTAGAGAACCATGGGGGACCTTCATCAAATGGAGCTTGGTTGGCCGAGGTAATGAAGAGCGTGAATATGGATAATTGCGGGACACTACCAGATTTTGGAAACTTCTGTGTTAAAAGAGAAGATGGGTCTTATTACGCTTCAAAATGCATAGAGGAATATGACAAGTACAAAGGGGTAGAGGAATTGATGCCATTCGCAAAAGCGGTAAGCGCAAAGTCCTACGATTTTGATGCTGATGGTAACGAGACCAAGATTGATTATGTTAAGATGTTGAAGATTGTAAAAGAAGCAGGATATACCGGATTTGTTGGTGTTGAATATGAAGGAAGTGTTTTGAGCGAGGAAGAAGGTATCATTGCGACAAGAGATTTATTGATTAAAGCAGGCAAACAAGTTTAAAGTTCGATTGCTGAAGCTCATTATATATGAAGGTATTGTTTAACCAACTATTTGACTACAATTTTTATTGTAATAAGAAGCTTATTGAGCAATGCACGACTATGGAAAAAGTTCCAGAAAAGTGCATCAAGCTTTTTAGTCATATATTGAATGCCCATCATATTTGGAACAATCGTATCGCCGGAAAACCCCCAGAATATGGTGTTTGGCAAGAGCATGCCGTTGAAAGTTGGGGAGATATTCATTATGAAAACCAACGGACCACTTTTGAGCTAATTACAAATGCCGATGATTTCGGCCGAAGAATAGATTACGAAAACAGCGAGGGAAGAGTGTTTGCAAATGAGCTTAAGGATATACTTTTTCACATTATCAACCATTCAACGCACCACAGAGGCCAAATACTTATGGATTACAGATCTAACGGTATTGAACCTGAACCCTTGGACTACATTTTTTATAAAAGATAACCCCCGTTCATGAGTTTAAAAGTAAAGTTCCAGCTGTCGTTTATGATGTTTTTAGAGTTCTTCATATGGGGAGGTTGGTTCGTGACATTAGGTATTTATTTGCCTAACACCTTAGGAGCATCGGGCGCAGATATTGCCCTGGCGTACTCAAGTCAATCCTGGGGTGCAATAATTGCACCCTTTATAATCGGATTGATTGCAGACCGCTATTTCAATGCTGAAAAGGTTTTGGGAATTTTACATCTGGTCGGAGCATTTATAATGTACCAGATGGCCAATGCAGACGATATTTCAGTATTCGTTCCGTATGTGTTTGGATATATGATTGCTTACATGCCTACATTGGCCTTGGTCAATTCAGTTTCGTTCAATCAAATGAAGGACCCATCCAAAGAATTTGCCTTTGTTAGGGTTTTTGGGACTATTGGTTGGATTGTAGCGGGACTAATTTTTATAAGCACCGTTTTTAAATGGGACTCCCCGGAGAACATCGCAAATGGTGCATTAAGAAATACATTTGTCATGACCGCTATCGCTTCTGCTGTGCTTGGTCTGTTCAGTTTCACATTGCCTAAAACACCACCAAGGGTTGGTAAAGCAGAAAAAGTATCTCTCTCGGATATTATAGGGCTAGATGCTTTAAAGCTATTGAAAGACAGAAATTTTTTGGTTTTCTTTTTAGCATCGGTGCTGATATGTATTCCTTTGGCATTTTACTACCAACACGCCGGACAATTTTTGGGTGAAATTGGAGCTTCAATTGGAGTTTTCGGTGCGGAAATCGGCCCTGCAGGAATGATGACGATAGGTCAGATTTCTGAAGTTATGTTTATGTTATTACTGCCATTTTTCTTTAAGAAATTTGGATTTAAAAGGACAATTTTAGTGGGCATGTTTGCTTGGCTGGTGAGGTACCTGCTTTTTGCATATGGAAATGAGGGAGAATTGGCCTTTATGCTGATTATAGGTATCGCACTTCATGGCATATGTTATGATTTTTTCTTTGTTTCCGGTCAAATTTATACAGATACCAAGGCGGGGGACAAGTACAAAAGCGCTGCTCAAGGATTAATTACCTTAGCCACCTACGGTGTGGGTATGCTGATAGGTTTTTGGATTGCAGGTAAGATAACCGATACGTATCTCACTTCAGAAAACATTCATGAATGGGAAAATATTTGGAGTTTCCCAGCCATTTTTGCATTAGGTGTTGCCATTCTTTTTGCACTCCTTTTCAAAAACGAAAAAATAGAATACAAATCCTAAATAACAACCAAAATAATATAACATGGAGAATGTAAACAAGAATCGATTGTTTGTAGCATCCTGTGTTGCTTTGTTGGTCACTTCAATGACCTTTGCGATACGGGCAAGATTGGAGACCGTTTTTGGTCCTGAAGGAGTTGGATTGACATTAGAGCAAATTGGATGGGCGTTTACACCTGCATTTTGGGGTTTTACCTTAGCAATGATTATTGGAGGTCCATTGGTTGATTCCCTTGGAATAAAAAAGATTACTTGGATTGCATTTATTACCCATGCTATTGGTATTACATGGACAATTTTGGCCAAAGATCAAACATCATTGTTTTTAGCTACGTTGTTTGTTGGTATTGGAAACGGAATGGTAGAAGCCGCGCTCAACCCTATGATCGCATCTATGTATAGCGAGAATAAAACAAAAATGCTCAACCGTTTTCATGTTTGGTTTCCTGGAGGCATAGCCATAGGAGGCGTTCTAGGATGGCTGATTATGGATGTCATGGGCTTGGGATGGCAAATAATGGTCGGAATATTATTTATTCCCCTGGTGATATATGCATTCTTATTTTTTGGACAAAAGTTCCCGGTTACAGAACGTGTTCAATTGGGAGTTAGCAATAAAAAAATGTTTGCCAGTCTGGGTAAACCACTATTTATTTTTATGGTGATTTGTATGCTCCTGACTGCGGCATCAGAACTGGGAACAACACAGCGAATCGAATCATTGTTAAAAGAATCCGGTACTGTTCCGTTGTTGGTCTTGGTGTTTATCAATGGGATTATGGCTATAGGTAGAGGCTTTGCTGGTAAAGTAATACATAAGCTTCAACCGTCAGGAATGTTATTGTTTTCTGCAATATTTACCTTTATTGGTCTTTGGTTGTTGACTATAACAAGTGGGACGATGACATTTGCTGCAGCGGCTGTCTTTGCGGTGGGAGTCACCTTTTTCTGGCCGACAATGCTTGGATTTGTTGCGGAATACTTACCCCAAACAGGAGCCCTCGGGCTTTCGATAATGGGAGGTGCTGGAATGTTATCCGTATCAGTGGTATTACCTTTTATGGGAAAATTGATGGATGATGCCAGTCCTATGGAAGCACTGCGAACGATGTCAATCCTGCCTGCAATATTAATTGCGGCGTTCCTAGGATTGTACTTATATATGAAAAAACGAAAATCAAATACTGAAGCAACTTAAAAAAAGAAAACACATGCCAAAAAAGATTAGACTTGGTATTATTGGAGGTGGAGGAGATTCACTTATTGGGGTGCTGCACAGAGTGGCCTCTTTTATAAATGACAATTATGAAATAGTCGGAGCGGTATTTAATCCAGACTTTGAACAGAACATGGGTTTTGCCAAAGAAATCGATGTGCCCACAAATAGGATATACAAAGATTTTGACACTTTGATATCGGAGGAAATGAAGCTTCCGGAAGATCAACGCATCCAGGTTTGTTCAGTACTTACACCTAATTTCTTGCACTTTCCAATGGCCAAGAAATTGTTGGAGAATGGATTTCATGTGATTTGTGAAAAACCGATGACCATGAACCATGAGGAGGCGAAAATATTGGAAGAGGTACACCAAAAATCAGGAAAGGTATTCGCACTTACCCATACGTATACAGGTTATCCTATGGTACGACAAATGAGGGAAATGATTAAAGCAGGTGCTTTGGGAAGAATCCATAAAGTGGATGCGAGATATTATCAAGGCTGGATCAATACCGTAATTCATGATAAAGAAAAGCGTTCCACGGTTTGGCGATTAGATCCAAAAAAAGCTGGAATAAGTTCATGTATTGGTGATATTGGGGTGCATGCCTCCAATTTAATTGAATACACCACGGGATTACAGATTAAATCCGTTCTGTGCGATTTTAACTACCTCTACGATGATAATCAAATGGATGTGGATGGTACGGTCTTGATTCGTATGGACAAACATGTGAAAGGTGTGGTTAGAGCGAGCCAAGTGGCTACTGGGGAAGAAAATGGACTGGCTATTGCCATTTATGGAGAAAAAGGAGCTTTCAGATGGGAGCAGGAAAAACCCAATTTTCTGTATAAGATGAGTGATACGGAACCCTTACAAGTTTATAAACCAGGACATGCCTATAATTCTGAACTTTCCCTAAAAGCTTCAAAAATACCTGCTGGACATCCCGAAGGCATTTTTGATTCGATGGCTAATATCTATTTAGGGGCTGCTAGAGCCATCCGCGGCGAAGAATACAATGATGGGGAATTCCCAACCATGCGTGATGGTGTTAGGGGAATGAACTTTATTGAAAGTACAGTCGCTTCACACAAACAAGGGAATGTTTGGATTGATTTGGATTAATCTATATTCTAAAATAGAGAATAATGGTCGCCTACGTGCGGCCATTATCTTTGAAAAACCTTTTCGAATTCTTCAAAAACTACAATCATACTTTCCCTAGGGATACGATTAAATTCAGAAAGTTCTCGGGTATAATAGTCCCAATGTGTCTTTTTCCAGTATTCTAAACTTTTGTCGCCTTCGCCCTCTTTTCTGGCATGATCAGAGTTAACGGCAAAATAAGGAACCAGTTTTACCGATGTAGTCCGTATAACACACTTTGCTTTTCCAGACCAATCAGTCACGACAGCAAAATCTCCTATTTTGGGCATAGGTTCATTGCGGTTTTGCATTCCTAAAAGCGAATGCGAAGTGGCTCTTTTTACATCTTTGCACACCAAATTGACACAATCGTCTGCGTCTTTTTGATTATCACAAAAGTGAATCACTTTAGGTGCATCTTCAGAAGCAAATTCTAGATGGGCGTCCAAAAAATCGCCCCATAAATTGCGGGCAGAAGCGTTTTCCATAGTAGGTATTTAAGAAAATTTATGTTGTTTGAATTGTTCAACAGCGTGTTGTGCAGCTCTTGCTGTAAAAGCCATATAGGTCAGTGATGGGTTAACACAGCTGGCGGAGGTCATAAAAGCGCCATCAGTCACATAAACGTTGGGTGCTCCATGCACTTGATTATGTTTGTTTAAGACAGAAGTCTTGGAATCATGTCCCATGCGGGCACCTCCCATTTCATGTATGCCCAACCCTGGCCCGGTTTCTCTATCGTAGGCCTTCACATCTCTATAACCCGCTGCTTTTAATATGGCAACAGCTTCTTCCTTGATGGCCTCGCGCATGTTCATTTCATTTTCTTTGAATTCCACATCAAAATCCAATTGAGGAAGACCCCATTGGTCTTTCTTATCAGCACTCAAGGTAACACGATTGTCGTGATAAGGCAACATTTCTCCAAAACCTGTCATTCCAATTTCCCAATCACCCGGTTTCAACACCGCTTCCTTAAGGGCAACACCATATCCCATTTCTGCAACAGTTTCTGACCAATTTGACCTTCCTGCTCCACCTTGATATCCAAAACCTCGCAAAAAGTTTTTTCGTTTGGTTTTTTCATTCAGATTTACAAAACGGGGGATGTAAAAACCATTAGGTCTTCTGCCTTTGTAATATTTATCTAGATGCCCATCTACTTTTGCAGATGCTCCTAGCTGATAGTGGTGGTCCATAATATTGCGGCCCACCTCATCATAATTGTTGCCAAGACCGTTTGGAAATGTTTTTGATTTGGATTGCAATAAGATTCCTACAGATGCCATTGCCGAAGCACATAGGAAAACTACCTTGGATTTAAATTCAATCTTTTCATGGGTTACCGAATCAATGATTTTAACTCCTGTTGCCTTTTTTTGAACATCATCATAGACTACTTCGTAAACAACTGAGTTTGGACGAAGGGTTAGATTTCCAGTACGTTCCGCTGCCGGTAATGTGGAAGAATTACTGCTAAAATAACCCCCAAAAGGACACCCTCTCCAGCATCTATTTCTATATTGACAAGGGCCACGCCCGGTAAAATCAGTAGTATTTTTAGTAATATGTGCGGCTCTGCCGATCGTCAACAGGCGACCATCCTCAAAATGAGTGGTCATAGATTTTTGTAGATCTTTTTCCACACAGTTCAAATCCATCGGAGGCAAGAATTGACCATCAGGCAATTGTTTCAATCCCAATTTTTCACCACTTACCCCAATGTAGGACTCAACTTTGTCATACCATGGAGCTATATCTTTATATCTGACAGGCCAATCAATGGCAATGCCTTCCTTTTTGTTAGCCTCAAAATCAATATCGCTCCAACGATAACTTTGCCTGCCCCAGGTAAGGGACCGACCACCTACCTGATATCCGCGAATCCAATCAAAACGTTTGGTTTCTTGGTATGGATGCTCTAAATCATTCACAAAAAAATGCTTGACATCTTCACGCGGGGCCCAACCAACACGAAGTTGTTTCTGATATTTTTCCTTTTCCGAACGAGACAGTTCACCTTTAAAGGCATAGTCCCAAGTGTCATCGTTCATGGTTTTGTAATCTTCAACGTGCTTTACTATTGGGCCACGTTCCAAGACCAATGTTTTCAATCCATTTTCGCAAAGCTCCTTGGCTGCCCATCCCCCGGTGATTCCCGTTCCAACTACAATGGCATCATAAACAACATTTTCATTCATTATTGTGCTGTTTTAATTGTTGGCGAATCCCTATATTTATGTCTTTCCTAGAGGAAACTGAAAACATCATAATATTTTTCTTAAATATAGGTGATAAATCCTAAAACCTTAAGGATTTATACAAGCTAAAAAGTTGATTTAAATGAAGACAATTAAAGGACCGGCAGTATTTCTAGCTCAATTTGTAGATGGCCAACCTCCCTTCAATTCTTTGGATGGACTGTGCGAATGGGCATCTGGATTAGGGTACAAAGGAATCCAAATTCCAACTTGGGAGTCGTTTCTAATAGATTTGGACAAGGCAGCTGAAAGCCAGGATTATTGCGATGAATTAAAGGGAAAAATCAATTCGTATGGGTTGGAAATCACCGAACTATCCACACACTTGCAAGGGCAGTTGGTGGCAGTACATCCTGCTTACGATATCATGTTCGATAATTTTGCCCCAGATGCAGTAAAGAATAATCCGAAAGCTAGAACCGAGTGGGCCATTGAAACGGTTAAAAAGGCCGCAACGGCAAGCAGAAGATTGGGAATAAAAGCTCATGCCACATTTTCTGGATCATTACTTTGGCACACTGCCCACCCTTGGCCTCAAAGACCACCTGGATTGGTAGAAATGGGATTTGAAGAACTGGCCAAAAGATGGATGCCCATTCTAAACCACTTTGATAAGGAAGGGGTTGATGTTTGTTATGAAATTCACCCTGGAGAAGACTTGCATGATGGGGATACCTTTGAGCGTTTTTTGGAAGCTACTGGCAATCACAAAAGAGTGAATATATTATATGACCCAAGCCATTTTGTGTTACAACAATTGGATTATATTGCATATATAGATCACTATCATGAATTTATAAAATCGTTCCATGTAAAAGATTCCGAATTCAATCCAACTGGAAAAAAGGGTGCTTTTGGAGGCTATAACGATTGGGGAGATCGCGCAGGCCGTTATCGTTCTCTTGGTGATGGACAAATAGATTTCAAGACGATTTTCTCAAAATTAACACAATATGGATGTGATGTTTGGGCAGTTATGGAATGGGAGTGTTGTATTAAAAGTCCGGAACAAGGAGCAAGGGAAGGTGCCAAATTTATCCAAGACCATATTATTGAAGCCACCACCAAAACCTTTGATGATTTCGCGGGGGCAGAAACAGATACTGAAAAACTTAAAAAAATATTGGGATTATGAAAAAGCTGACTTTATTTATGGCCTTAATGGTTGCCTTTGCATGTAAAGACAAACCAAAAGAAGAGGCAAAAGAAGAGACCATACAGGCAACTGAAGCTCAAACGGAACGTGAAGAATCAGGTTGGGTAACCTTATTCGATGGAACCTCATTTAATGGGTGGCATTTATACAATGAAGGAGAAATTGATGAGCCTTGGAAACTCGAAGATGGTACCATGGTATTCTATCCACCTAAAGAGAAGAAAGAAGGGGAAAGCTATAATATTGTGACCGATAAAGAGTTCACCAACTTTGTTTTGTCTTTAGAATGGAAGATTTCGAAAGGTGGGAACAGTGGAATTTTTTGGGGTGTTTATGAGGGTGAAAAATATGGGCAACCATATTTAACCGGGCCTGAAATCCAGGTTTTGGATGACGAGGAACATCCGGATGCTAAAAACGGAACTACTCATCAGGCAGGAGCCTTGTATGACATGATTGCTCCATCCGAAAAGGCAGTTAAACCGGCAGGCGAATGGAATACCGTTGAATTAACTGTAAACCATGAAACCAACCACGGCCAGGTACTATTGAATGGAATTAAAGTTGTTGAATTTCCGGTTCACGGACCTGAATGGGACACCATGGTATCCAAATCCAAGTTTGCTGATTGGGAAGGATTTGGAGCCTACAAAACAGGAAAAATCGGCTTACAGGATCATAGCGATATTGTGGCTTATCGAAATATTAAAATCAAAGAATTATAAATGTCCAAAAATCTATTTCTTTTCTTTTTTGGTTTTATTGCAGTTGTTGCATTGGGCCAAGAAAAACAGCCAACTAATCCAGAAGCCACTGAAGTTTATGAACCCGTACCACCTCGTGTGATTCCAGGTCAACTTGGATCTCCACCGAGCGACGCCATTGTTCTTTTTGATGGTAAAAATTTTGACCACTGGATAAGCAGCGCTGATAGCTCGGCCGTAAAATGGCATTTGAATAAAGATGGTAGTACTACGGTCAACGATGGAACTGGAAACATCCAAACCAAACAAAATTTTGGGAGCATCCAGCTACATCTAGAATGGAAGTCACCAAAAGAAGTACTTCGAGATGGACAAAACAGAGCTAATAGTGGAGTATTTATACAACAACGGTATGAAATACAGGTATTGGACAATAATGATAACGACACCTATGTAAATGGGCAAGTAGGAGCTTTATACAAGCAAGGTGTGCCATTGGCCATGGCTTCATCTCCAACTGGCGAATGGAATACATATGATATTATATTTCACACCCCAGAATTTAGTAGAGGAGGAAACATTGTAAAACCAGCCACGGTTACTTTATTACATAACGGTGTTTTAATTCAAGATCATTTCGTAATTGAAGGCACAATAGAATATATTGGTTGGCCTAAATATCAGGCTCATGGAAAAGCTCCGTTAATGTTACAAGACCACAATGATAATAGTAGGGTGAGCTTCAGAAATATTTGGGTAAGAGAGTTGGATTAAATACTACAATCCTCAGACATTGCTTTGTGGCACAACCTGGGTAAACCCCATTTTTGGTTACCTTTGCCAAAATTTAATCATCCCATATGATTCAGTCTATGACCGGTTTTGGGAAGCATGTTGTACAGCTTCCCTCCAAAAAAATCACCATCGAACTTAAATCACTTAACAGCAAGAACCTGGATATCAATGCCAGAATTCCACAATTCTATCGGGAGAAAGAATTGGAGCTAAGAAAAATGATTGCTGACGTTTTGGTTAGAGGAAAGGTCGATTTTGGGCTTTATGTTGAAATCACCGGTGAGGAAACTACTACAGCGGTTAATCAAGGTGTGGTAAAAAAGTACATGCAACAACTTGCAAATATCACATCTGGAGATGATTTGAAATTGCTTGAATTGGCTTTACGCATGCCGGATACCATGAAAACGGAAAAGGCTGATATTGATGAAACAGAATATGGAGCCATCAAGACCGCTATGAAAGAGGCTCTTTCGGAAATCTCAAAATTCAGAAATGAAGAAGGCAAGGTTTTGGAAAAAGACTTTATTGGTAGACTCAGTAAGCTTAACAATTTGCTTGAAGAAGTAAAACACATGGACCCTGAGAGACTGGATACGGTTCGTGAGCGACTTGAAAAGGCTGTTGCCGATTTAAAGGTAGAATTGGATGAAAACCGATTTGAACAGGAGCTTATTTACTATCTCGAAAAATACGATATCACTGAAGAAAAGGTGCGTTTAGCAAATCATTTGGATTATTTTGAGAGCACATTGGAATCAAAAGATTCCAATGGAAAAAAGCTCGGATTCATCGCTCAAGAAATAGGTAGGGAAATAAACACCATTGGGTCTAAGGCCAACTATGCACCTATGCAGCAATTGGTGGTCCAAATGAAAGATGAATTGGAAAAAATCAAAGAACAAATGCTCAATGTACTATGAGAAAAGGAGGAAAACTCATAGTCTTTTCAGCCCCTTCAGGAAGCGGTAAAACAACCATTGTAAAATATCTTCTAGAGCAACCTGAATTGAATTTGGCCTTTTCTGTTTCTGCAACTTCAAGACCTAAACGGGGAAGTGAAGAAGAGGGGAAAAACTATTATTTTATCTCAATCCCCGAGTTCAAAAAACATATTAAACAAGGAGATTTTTTGGAATGGGAAGAAGTATATCGAGATAACTTCTATGGAACCTTGAAGAGTGAAGTAGAACGATTATGGGCCGAAGGCAAGAACGTTATTTTTGATATTGATGTTGTAGGAGGTCTTCGTATAAAAAAGAAATTTCCAGAGGAAACCCTAGCAGTTTTTGTGAAACCTCCAAGTGTTGATGAGTTGAAAATTCGCCTAAAAAAGCGAAGTACAGAGAGTGATGACAAAATCAATATGAGGGTGGCAAAAGCATCGGTTGAGCTTGCTACTGCACCCCAATTTGATAAGATTATCAAAAACTACGATTTAGATGTGGCCCTACAAGAATCCCATCAATTGGTAGCCGATTTTGTGGGGGCAACATGTTCAAATTCAGAAGAGGAATAATGAAACGCGTAGGGCTGTATTTTGGAACGTTTAACCCTATCCATATTGGCCATTTGGCTATTGCCAATCATATCGTTGAATTTTCAGGGCTTGACCAAGTATGGTTTGTAATAACTCCACAAAGCCCTTTCAAAACAAAACAATCTTTATTGGATGACCATCATAGATATCAGATGGTGGATGAGGCATTGCAAGATTATCCAAAATTAAAGCCCAGTAAAATTGAGTTCACTCTACCGCAGCCAAATTATACCATAAACACTTTAGTGCATTTGGATGAGGAATATGGTACTGTACATCAATTTTCTTTGATAATGGGAGAGGACAATCTCAAGAGCTTCCATAAATGGAAAAACTATGAGACTATTTTGGAGAACTATTCCATTCATGTATACCCAAGAATTTCAGAAGGAAAAATTGAACATCAGTTTCAAGAGCATCCTAAAATTCACAGGGTAGACGCTCCAATTATGGAAATTTCATCCACTTTTATTCGAAATAAACATAAAGAAGGTAAAAACATCAGGCCTCTGCTTCCAGATGCGGTTTGGAAGTATATGGATGAGATGAATTTTTATAGATAGTAAACTATTTTTTAGAGGTCACAACCCCAACCATACTGTCTGCAGTTCCATAATACAGATACCAAATGCCGTTAAATTGTACCAACCCTTCTAGAAAGGTTGTGCCATCTTTATATTGTCCTGACTTTTCGAAAGGAAGCTCTGGTTTAATGAATGGAGCACTGCATCGGTCCAGTAGCTTCCAAGGTTCTTTGGAATCAAAAAGTGCTTGACCTCCTGTGTAAACCCTATTTCCTAATTCCTTTACGCCAATATTTTGCGAGTTTCCTGCATTGTACAAAACCACAATTCCATTTTCAGTGAGAACGGGAGGTGGTCCGGCCTCTACTAACCAAGAATCAAAATAACCTGGCCTTGGGCTCAAAACGGGTGCAAGACTACCTTCATAGGTCTCTATTGGTGTCCAATCTATTAGATTTTCAGAACTGGCCAACCAAACGTGTGGCACTCCATAATACATCCAATATTTCCCATTGATTTTTGCGGCAACCAGTTTCCCATTATCAAGTTGGGTTACAATAGCACCGGACTTTGTTTCCTTATTTTGATATTTACCTTCCTTGTGATTCTTAAAAACGGGACCATGCTTTGTCCAATGTACAAGATCATTTGAGGTGGCAACTGCTAATCTGGGTACTTGTCTGTTCCATTGTGTGTAGGTAAGCACGTAAAGCCCTTCTTTAGTTTCTACAAGTCTTGGGTCTTCGACTCCTCCGGGCCATTCATTCTTTTTTTGATCATCAACTTTAGGATAAAAAACAGGAAACTTTTTTTTGGAGTAAGAAATTCCATCTTTGGAAACAGCCAATCCGATTCTTGAAGTGTGACCTCCAATTTCCTTTTCCCCCAACTTTTCCTCAGCTCGATAGAACACATGAATCATATTGTCTTTAACTATGGCCGCAGGATTAAAAGTTGCCATGGATTCCCAGAAAACATTTTCATTTTTAATGGGATCTGTAAAGAAGGAGCTAACATCTTTTTGAATAATGGGTTTGGTATCAGTAGCTCTTTTGAAGGGGCCCATCATCCAAGATTTTTCCATTTCCTGAGCAGAACAGAAAGAAATCTGAAATACCGCAATCAATATGAACACACTATATTTCAGAACCCAATCTTTAGTTTTTAATGAGAATATCAGTTCCTAAATATTTATTGTCTTTGTTGTAATACCAGGCTCGGGTCTTAGGCATTTTGATTCCTTGTATCTCTTCGAGTCCTTCAAGCAGAATGTATTCGCCATCATTTTTGGCTTCATCATGATAAAACTGGTAGACTTCCATGGCATAGGTGTTGGGGTCAAAATAGAAATACCAAACATCTTTGCCCACTCCCTCTTCGTAATTCACCTTTAAAACCAGATAATCTTTTCCTTTAAAGGTTTTGGTCAGTACTTTTTCGTGAAGTATGGTGCCTGGGTCTTTGATTTTCATTGGAAGACCATAAAGATAAGTATAGTAATTGCGCATTACGGTTCCCCGCTCGCAAGTCAACCGATACTCATTTCGGTCTTCTTCGGTGATATCTGTTGAGCCATTCAAATGGGTAATACAATCTTGTTTATTGAAGGAATAGGAATACGAATTATTATCCTTTTCAACTTGAAGTTTGAACTGTTCTCTTGGAATATTGATATCGATAATGCTTAATCTATCCGATGATTTTGGAGTTTTCATCAACACCTTAAAGGTGTTGTTCAATTGAGACCATTGATCATTGGGGTCGTGAAAGGCAATAGCCTTGTCCAATAATTCAGTCGATGTAATTGTTTGAGCCTTTAGGGCGTTATAGGTAATTAATACCAATACAATAAATATCCAGCGCATACGGTAAAAGTATAAAAATAAAAATTCCGGTTTCAGCCTTGAGTGTGAAACCGGAATTTTGTTCTTTGATTCCGAATATTTTTCGGAATAGGGTTTAGGCTATCTTCAATTAAGCTGGTTCGGTTGGCTCAATCCTAGCAGGTTCAATAGAACTATCATGCTCAACGTAATATAGCTCCAAAAGCTCAAATACAACTTCTACCAAATCCTTGCTCTCGGTAAGTATTGAGAAATACAAGGTAGTATTCTTTGGGCTGGATTCTTCGGTACGTGTCCTAGCAACTTGACGTTGAATTTTATCTGACATCAATTGAAATAGACCTTCCTTCTTCTCTAAAGTACTTCCTATTTCTTCAAAGGACCTATTTTCGAAAATTTGCTGAGTATTAGCAAACAATTTTTCCAGTTCCAAATCAAGCTCTTTGATTTCTTTGATTTGGTTATACTTTAATTTTTTGTGATTGTTGTTCACGTGTTTGTGACTCACTTTGCCGATATACTCCAACGACTGGGCAATATCAGTTAAGTGCGCCAAAGTATTTATATAAAAATTACTTGCACCTACATTGGCCTCATCAAGATTTTTGATGAAAAAGAATAGATGGTTTCGAAGATCTTCAATCTCGTCAGATAGTTTTGTGCCTTGCTTCTTGTTCTTTTTCAAAAGCTCCAAATCTTGCTTTGCCAACCCATTTATGGAATTGGTATAGATTTTATTGGTACGCTTTAAAACATTCGCAATGTTACTGGCGCTCTCTTCAATAACCCCTTGAACAGAACTGCTTTCAGCCCTGTTTAGACTATCCTCGGCCTTTTGCTCCTTGGCTTTTTTGTTATAAGCACTGTAATTACGCACTAAAAGTAAAATGGCAGCAAATAAAAGAATCGCGATTGCAGCTCCTTGTCCAAAGTTGATAAGGGTTAAAATTGTACCTGCTGAAATAAAGGCTATAATCGCAGTACCAAACCAACCACCTATTACATTAAGCACACCTGCAACTCTATATACGGCACTTTCCGCACCCCAAGCTCTATCTGCTAAAGAGGTACCCATGGCAACCATAAAGGTTACATAAGTAGTAGACAGTGGTAATTTATATGAAGTCGCGATGGAAATAAGGATACCCGCAACCATTAGGTTTACTGCGGCCCTTACCATATCAAAAGCAGGAAGTTTGTGTACTTTGTCCTGAGACAATGCAATTACTGGTTTTTCAAACTTTTTGTCCATGCCTGCTTTCAGACCTTTTGGAAGCAAACTGTTGAAATATTTTGAAATATTAGAAGACATCCGTACCAAGCCTCTTGAGAAAAAATTGGGTTGAAACCTTTCTTTAGCTTCCCCTTCTCTTGAAAGATTGATTTCGGTATCAGCGACATATCTTGCCTTTTTGGAAAGCCATAAAGTGGCCACCATTACAATTCCTGCAACAAATAGCAGCACTGTGGGGGTAGGCACTTTTTTAGCCAGTACCTCCATGCTAAATTCCGCAGCTGGAATGCCAGAAGCGACCCAAGCTTCATAGCTCTGCCATGCTGCAATAGGCACTCCAATAAAGTTCACCAAGTCATTGCCTGCAAAGGCCAACGCCAGGGCAAAGGTGCCAACACCGATAATTACTTTATAGATATTGATTTTGGCAACGTGAATAAATACGTAGGATAGAAGGGACCAAACTATAAAGTTTACAATTACTATTGAAAAAACTTCGGCTTCCAGAAAATCTTTAATTTTCATTCCACCAAGAATAGCAAAGCTCTCACCAGCAAAAGGTGTTCCTTTTATCCCTTTCATTAGAATGAAATACACCATGGAAGACAAAGCAACTCCACCAAATAATGCGCCTACCCACTTTGCTTTTTTCTCAAAATTATAGGACAATAGCAGTCGGGAAATCCACTGTACAATGGCGCCTATAGTAAATGCAACAAAAACAGACAACAAGATTCCTGAAATAATCTGAATGGCCTTAGAAGTGTTTATATAATTCACTACATCGGAAAAATCTCCGTTTGCTGCACCAATTTTTAAAAGTGACATGGCAACGGCGGCACCTAACAATTCAAATACAATTGATACGGTAGTTGAGGTGGGCATACCCAAAGTGTTAAAGAAATCAAGAAGCAATATGTCCGTAATCATGACTGCCATGAAAATGAACATGATTTCTTGAAAATAAAACTCACCAGGATTAAAAATACCCTTACGTGCAACCTCCATTAATCCGCTAGAGAATATGGCACCACACGCTATACCAGCACTGGCAATAATCATTATGGTTTTAAATGAAATGGCCTTTGAACCGATTGCCGAATTCAAAAAATTAACCGCATCGTTACTGACCCCAACTACCAAATCGGCAACGGCCAAAACGGCAAGGGCGATGATCATTAATAAGTAAATATTGTCCATAATTGTATCTAAAAAATAATTGTCAAATGTCTATACTTTGCTGATTTTCAATGTTATTTAAAAGTTATGTTTTGCTTAAAAATGAACATCGACCTGCAATCGGTACATCAATTCATCACTGCCACTATCGAAAGAAAGATAGCTAAAATCTGTTTGCACCTTTAACTTGTGCCCAACAATATATTTTGAAAGGCCAACAGTGTATTGAGCTCGATCACTGCTTCCAGTAATGTCATCAAAATTAACGTCTGTATATCGACCCGAAACTTCCCAATTATTTTTAAGAAGATAACCGGACTGAAGATTTAAAGCATTTCCAACAAGCACAACATCTCCTGTTGGCGACCCATCAGAATTTAATGCTATTGGATTGTGGGCGTCTCTGTGCGCATATTCACCCATAAGTGAAAAACCTTGATATTTAAACATGGCATCCACAAAGGTTGTGTTGATAGTGGTCTCATAAAAACCTACATCATTTGTCATGTATGAACCCAGGTTGCTTCTTGTTTTTACGGCATTTTGATTTGTATCATATGTAGCTGCCAACAATAATTTAGGTGTTTGCTCCCGCTTCAGGTCGGCACCACTATAATCTCCTTTGCTTATGAATTTCCCAAATGGGAGCAATTCTATTCGTGCTGTATATTGATGTCCTCCAAGGTTGCCTGAAGTAATATTTCTGCCTTCACCTTGTGAAAGTGCCAGTTTTTCGCGAACCAAAAACTTATCAGTTAAGTTAAAATGATGTCTTAACTGAATTCCCATATCCCGATCAATATTAAACCTACTGTTCAACAATGAACGATCTACTTGTTGAAGATTTCCTGATGAAATTACCCGTTCAATATTACCTGGAAGTTTTGTTTGCCCAACCCATAATTCAAAATTCTCATGAAAATTCCACATGATCACCGCATCGAGAATATATCGTGGCGCATTGTTTGTGAATTCACTTGTTCCTCCAATATCACGATTGGATAATCCAAGTTCGAATTTATATTTGAGTTTTGGAGAATAGGCAAAACCATCAAATTTTAACCTTGCTCTGCGCACTAAAAAATTCTGTTCAGGATTGGCAAATCCGTCATTTGCACCCTCATCCCAGGTTGCAATGCCCAATAGTTGCATACGCATTGCGAATTTCATGGTCCAAGTACTGTCTTTGCCGACAATATTAAAGAGTCCTTTACCAAATTTAGGGGCTTCTACTTTTTGAGCGTGGGAAGAAACACAAACAAGTGCAAAAAGGCCGACGGCCAGTAATTTAAAATTCATTTCAATATTAGTTTTTGTCGGGTGCAAAGAACTAATATCAATGTTAAGTTAATGTTTGCTTTATGTTATTTTTAATATGGCCACCCTGGCCAAGGTGGCCATAAATTCGACTTCAAAAAATAGTTGACAAAAACTAATATATTATGAAATCAAGTTGTCTCAAGACTTTAACAAAAGTCCAATAGAAAAACCAACTTATTGTAATCTAAAGATTAACTTATGTTTAAACTTCATGAGGTATTTAATGGATATTTGCTCACTGATACAGGTTATAACAACTACATAGTAAACATAAAATGTATATTGCAATTTAATTTAAGTCCTGCATGAACTGGGAAGCCCTTTTATCATTAAAACGCCTAGGCGACACCAACAAAAGACTACGAAAAGAACAAGAAGAAACCCGGTTGGGTTTTGAAGTAGATTATGATCGAATCATCTTTTCTGCCGCATTTAGAAGTCTGCAAGATAAGACTCAGGTTATACCATTGCCTATTAGTTTGGGGTCCAATAAAGATTTTGTGCATACCCGCCTTACACATAGTTTGGAGGTTTCCGTTGTGGGCAGAAGTCTTGGGAGAATTGCAGGGAAACAAATTTTGGGCAAATACCCGCACTTAAAAGAAGTTCACGGATATGAGTTCAATGATTTTGGAGCTATCGTGGCTGCTGCGGCTCTTTCGCATGATATTGGCAATCCACCTTTTGGCCATTCGGGAGAAAAGGCAATTGGAAATTATTTTGAACAGGGGAATGGAAAAAAGTATAAGGCTCTTCTATCCGATCTGGAATTTCAGGATTTAGTAGATTTTGAAGGCAACGCAAATGGCTTCAAACTATTAACCGAATCACGGGAGGGAGTTCCCGGCGGACTTCGCTTAAGTTATGCCACTTTAGGTGCTTTTATGAAATACCCCAAAGCTTCGTTGCCTAAGAAGCCCACCAAGCATATTGCAGATAAAAAATTTGGCTTTTTTCAATCAGAAATAGAGTTTTTCAAGGATGTGGTTCAAGAACTCGGTCTTGCTACAAACCCAAACAACCCCGGGATTGGATTTTACCGCCACCCGCTAACTTATTTGGTTGAAGCCGCGGATGATATCTGCTATACCATTATCGATTTTGAAGATGGCATCAATTTGGGACTTATTCCCGAGGAATTCGCGTTGGAATATCTAATTAATTTGGTAAAAGATAATATCAACACAAAGAAGTACAGCGCCATGACCAATTCGAGTGATCGCTTGAGCTATTTAAGAGCTTTGGCCATAAATACTCTTATCACGGATGCGGTGGAAGTCTTTATTGCCAATGAATCGGATATTCTTAAAGGAAACTTCGATGCATCCCTACTGGACAAGGGCAAATATCAAGCGCAAATTGATGACATTATAAAATTGAGTGTTGAAAAAATATACCTGTCCACGGAAGTGGTCGATAAGGAATTAGCTGGGTATAAGATTATTTCAGACATACTAGATTTTTATACTACAGCGTTGATGAACATAAAGCAAGGAACGGATACCAATTATGATAGGTTATTGGCGAAGAGTCTTCCTGAAAACTATCGAAATACTGAGAGTACTATCTATAGAATTTTATTGAATACCTGCTGCTTCGTGGCTAGCTTATCCGATAGTGCAGCGGTTCATATTCACAACAAATTGATGGGGAAGCAACTTTAGAATGCATAGTTAAGCCCTACACCCAACAGTTGCTTAAATTGTATTTTTGGAATCCCAGGGTCTATTACGGTTCCATCCGCATCGGTAACCTCATCAAATTTAATGTCGTCATCAAAAATGAGATGGGTTCCAATATTGGCATTGATGAATTTGTTGACCTTTAGGTTAAAGTTCAATTCCCAATCCACATCTATGTTTCCAAAACTTAATAGATAATCGGTATATAAACTTATTCGATGATTCATAAAGACGTTCTTAAGGACCTCCTTCTCCCAAGAATTGGTCACCAAAAACCCTATCTCCATAAATAAATGTTCACCTGGGTCTACACCAAACACCCCTTGATTGGATAAATCTTCATCCAGCACAAAAGTGGCCTTTTGGGTAACCGGAGAAATATATAAGTTGAATTTCCTTCCTTCTGGAATATAGGATGTCCCAACACCTAAAAACAAATAACCAGGGGCCATAAAACGGGAAATAGGGGTGTCACGGTCTGGATATTTATACCCGTTAGAGAACTGGGTATTAAAGCTGGTCTTCACGGAGTAGTACCAATTGGTTATGGTGTCTTTTCTAAAACCAATGGTAGATGCAAGCCTTATTTGGTCATCAGTTTTACGTAATTGCCTTCCTTCTTGTGCGTTTAGTCCGTAGCGTAGACGAAGTTCATTTTTCCAGTTGAGGTAGCGAAATTTATAGTTTCGGTTAAAACTCATGCTGGCCAATGCGGAAACCGAATTGTCTCCCCCCGCATTCCAATTTACAAAAGCAACTTCGTTAATGTTTAGTCCAAATTCGTTGGTTTTGGTCCAAAAGGATTTAGGAACAAAACGTCTATATTTTTTTGCTAGAGGTTTTATCCGATTCAGCACAGTTCTTGGATCCGTAAGCTTGGCACCCCTGGTAACATATTTCAATTTTACATCCTTGATTCGAACAACTTGAAATCCCGATGATGTGGTATCAGCATCTTGTTCGAAAACCCTTAAAAGGTTTATCTGTGCACTTGAACTGGATACAAAACACAGTAAAAAAAAGAAAAAGCAGACTATTGGTCGCATTGGGTTAAGGTTGATTTTATATAAGAACGTACTGCATCAAAATCTATACCAGCCATGGCGTGGGTTTCCTGAATTGTTCCGTGTTCAACAAACTTATCAGGAACCGCAAATATTTTAACAGGGGTAGTGTATCCATTATGGTTGGCAAATTCTAGAATCGCGGAGCCAAATCCGCCAGTTTCGCAACCATCCTCCAGAGTTGCAATTTGATCGTATTTGTTGAAGATGGTATGCAGTAGTTTCTCATCCAGAGGCTTTACAAAGCGCATATCATAATGACCAATAGCATGAAAGTCTTCGATTTCTTCAATAATTTTGGACACAATATTACCTAAATGCCCAATCGATAAAATTGCAATTCCCGCACCTTTTTTAAGACAACGACCCGTACTTATTTCAATTTTTTGAAAATCATTTTTCCAATTTAGATTCACTCCACGTCCTCTAGGGTACCTAATGGCAATTGGGCCGCTGGTAGCTAATTGAGCGGTATACATAATGTTTCGAAGTTCCATTTCGTTCATTGGAGCAAAAATGGTCAGGTTTGGAATGCACCTTAAATAAGCAAGATCGAAAACACCATGATGGGTAGCGCCATCTTGACCAACAAGTCCGGCTCTATCCAAACAAAAAATTACAGGAAGGTTCTGAAGAGCGACATCATGTATGACCTGATCATAGGCACGCTGTAAAAAAGTGGAGTAAATATTACAAAAAGGAATAAGCTCTTGAGTGGCCATTCCAGCGGCAAGTGTCACAGCATGCTGTTCGGCAATACCAACATCAAAAGCACGGTCCGGAATTTCGTCCATCATAAGTTTTAAGGAACTTCCGGTCGGCATAGCAGGAGTTATGCCCACAATTTTCTCATTTAACTTTGCCAGCTCAACAATGGATTCCCCAAAAACATCCTGGTATTTAGGGGGAAGTTTTTCTTCTGCTTTTTTGACTTGCTCTCCCGTGATTTTGTCAAACTTGCCAGGAGCATGGTATACGACTTGGTTTTCTTCTGCTTTTTTAAGCCCTTTTCCCTTCGTGGTAATAATATGAAGCAATTTAGGCCCTTGAACTTTTTTCAAGCGCTGTAATTCCGCAACCAATTTTTTAATATCATGACCATCTACTGGACCGGAATAATCGAGATTAAGGCATTCGAAGATATTTTCATCTTTTGCTTTACCTGTCTTTACATTGGTCAAATACTTTTTGAGTGCCCCGACACTTGGGTCGATTCCTATAGCATTATCATTTAGAATGATGAGGGCATTGACATCGGTTACCCCCAGATGATTCAAACCCTCAAAAGCCATTCCGCTAGCAATAGAAGCATCACCAACCACGGCGATATGTTGCCTACTATCATCTCCGGAAAGTTTGGATGCCATGGCCATTCCTAAAATCGCCGAGATGGCTGTTGAGCTATGTCCGGTACCAAAAGAATCGTATTCACTTTCACTTCGTTTTGGAAAACCGCTGATACCGCCCGATTGTCTATTGGTGTCAAAAACAGCTTTACGACCGGTCAATATTTTATGGCCATAAGCTTGATGGCCAACATCCCATATCAATTGGTCATTAGGAGTGTTGAAAACATAATGAAGTGCGATGGTAAGTTCGACTACACCAAGACTGGCACCGAGATGCCCTTCCTTGGTCGACACAATGTCAATTATAAAACGCCTTAGCTCTTGGGCAAGTTGAGGCAACTTATCCAATTGTAATTCTCTAACATCCGCAGGGAAGTTGATATGTGTCAAAAGTTTTTCCAAGAATTCAAAAAACAAAAATACCTATAATCGGTAATATGTTTTATGTGTAGATTAGCTATCTCAATTTTCATTTGGAAAAATTCGTGGAAAATCCGTTCGATGACACTTATTTTATGAAGAAGGCCTTGCAAGAAGCGGAAATAGCTTTTGAAAATGGCGAGGTGCCTGTGGGTGCAATTGTGACCGTAAACAATAGAATTATAGGCAGGGCCCATAATTTAACTGAACGATTAAACGATGTTACCGCACATGCCGAAATGCAGGCTATTACAGCTGCTTCTAACTTTTTAGGAGGCAAATACTTGCACGGCTGTACATTATATGTGACGTTGGAACCCTGTCAAATGTGTGCTGGCGCATTGTATTGGAGCCAGGTTTCCAAAATTGTGTACGGTGCAGCAGATTTGGAGCGGGGATTTAACGTAATGGGAGGAAACATTCACCCAAAAACAGAAATTGTTGGAGGCATTCTGGAAAATGAAGCTTCGGAAATGCTAAAAAGATTCTTTATACAGCGAAGGAACTTGAACTAAACAAAAAATCCCGACTGCTAGGCCGGGACTGTACAAATCAAAATAAAATATTGTTGTTAGATTACCTGCACTTGTGCAGCAACCACTCCTTTTCTTCCTTCTTCTTCTTGGTATTCTACTTTGTCGCCTTCGTTCAACGACACTCCGTTCAATGCAGTAACATGAACAAAAATGTCTTTTCCTGTTTCGTCGTTGGTAATGAATCCATAACCTTTAGATTCATTAAAAAATTTTACTGTTCCAGTCATTTAAAAAAATAATTGTTAAAACACTAAAATAGTTTATTTAAAAAAACAAAAAGTAAAATGTAGGTGAAATCTTTGAAAAATCATTGATTATCAGAGCTTTTTCTGTCCTTAGCCTGCATTTTTTCTATGTTTTCCTTGGTCAACATATAGTCTTTCATATTTTTTCCTTTCCTCTCTTTGAATAGAAACAGAGGCATTACCACAAGAAAAAGACCAGCCGTGCCGGCTCCTATAAATTTATTCGCTTTTGAGGTCTCTTCTTCTTTAATAGAGAACCCATAAAGAATGGAACCCACTGAAAGAAATAAGGCAAGAACGACAATATATTTGAGCTTTAATTTCATCGCGTGTAATTGATAAGTTTTCTTCGATAGGCGGTTAACAGTTTGGATTTTGATATAAAACCAACATATTTACCATCCTTGATTACAGGTAGATTCCAAGCTCCGCTATCTTGGAATTTTTTCATCACCGCTTTCATATTGTCCGAATTATAAAAAATATGTTCCGGTGGGGCATGCATCAAATTCTTTACGTGAGTTGTTTCATATAATCCACGATCAAACATAAACTCTCTAATATCATCCAAAACAATAATTCCAATCAATTTTTCTTCTTCATTAAGTACCGGAAAGATATTTCGTTTGGATTTTGAAACGGATTCGTGCAACATATCTCCCAATGACATCTCAGGATGCACGGGTTTGAAGTTTGTTTCAATAACATCATCCAATTCCATCATGCCAAGGACCATTAGGTCTTTGTTGTGGGTTAGAACAGCACCAATTTTAGCAAGCTCTTTGGTATAGATTGTGTAATCCAAAGCATTTTTGGTAATTAAAAATGAGATGGAAGCTGTTATCATCAAGGGAACAAAAAGTTGATAACCCCCTGTTATTTCTGCTATTAAGAAAATTGCAGTCAAAGGAGCATGAATTACACCGGCAATCAAACCTGCCATTCCAATTAGTGTAAAATTGCTTTCTGAAACTGAAAATCCGAGTCCAATGTTATTAATGACTTTGGCCACCACATTGCCTAGGGCACTACCCATAACCATAGTAGGAATAAAAATTCCACCAGCACCACCAGCAGCAAAAGTTGCCGTCATAGCAATGGCCTTAAAAATGGTGATTCCGAACAGAAGCGCAATCACTACCCAAATATTATGAACGTAGGCATCAAATGGGGTCTTGCCCAATGCAACTAAATGGTCTCCGCTCAAAAGATTGTTTATAAAACCAAACCCTTCTCCGTATAATGGAGGAATGGCGTAGAGCATAATCCCGATTGCAATACCCCCAACCAATAGCTTGTATTTTGGACTTTTGAATCTTTTAAAGAAATTCAGGATGCCAAAGTACATTTTGGTAAAATAAATGGAAGCGAAGGCAGTTCCCACACCAAGCAGAACATAAAAGAGTGTGTCTTTAAGTTCAAATCCTTCGGATAAAGAAAAACTGAATAACACCTCATTTCCCAAGAAAAAGTAGGAGGTAAGCACACCAGATATGGAAGCCAATAATAACGGTAGCATGGATAACATGGTAAGGTCTAAAGTAAAGACCTCAACTGCAAAAATTATGGCAGCAATGGGTGACTGAAAAATGGAGGAAATGGCCCCTGCTGAAGCGCAAGCCACCAAAAGTGACCGTGTTTTTGCATCAATATGGAATAATCTACTCAGATTTGAACTCAAGGCTGATCCGGATTTAACAGCAGGCCCAAGCAATCCGACCGAACCCCCAAAGCCGACGGTTAGAGGAGCAGCAATTAAAGGAGTGTAGATGTTTTTAACTTTTAAGAGCCCTCCTTTTTTAGACAAAGCAAAAATGATGGAGGACACGGCATGCTGAATCGGTTTTTTGTGCACGTATTTTACGTACAAATACACAAGTGTCAAACCTACAATGGGCAAAATAAAATACAATTGGTTTTGAGAAATTACAATGCCGCTTTCTAAAGCAGATTGAATAAAATAAGTAACGTTTTTTAGAGTAACAGAAACCAATCCGGCCAAAAACCCCACCACTATACTCATGACGTGGACAAAGGTTTTGTTGGAGATATTTTTATATCGCCATTTCAAGAAACGGGTAAGCCAGCTTTTCTTTTTGTTTGGCATTTAAGCGGATGATATATCTAAAAGTATTAAAAATCCCGCTCTATGGCGGGACTTTCTTTGACTTAAAGATCTAATCTTAAGTGGAGTTCTTTTAATTGATCGTCATCAATATACGCTGGAGCATCAATCATCACATCTCTTCCGCTATTATTTTTGGGGAATGCAATAAAATCTCTAATCGTTTCTTGACCACCCAAAATGGACACAAGCCTATCCAACCCAAAGGCAATGCCGCCATGCGGAGGCGCCCCGTATTGAAAAGCATCCATTAAAAACCCAAACTGTTCTTTGGCCTCTTCTTGTGAAAATCCTAAATGTTTGAACATAGTTGCTTGTACCTCCTTGTCATGAATACGTATAGAACCACCGCCAATTTCATTTCCATTCAACACCAAATCATAGGCGTTTGCTTTTACTTCTCCTGGTTTGGAATCCAATAATTCAAGCTGCCCTGGTTTCGGTGACGTAAACGGGTGGTGCATGGCATGATAACTGCCTGTTTCTTCGTCCAATTCGAGCAATGGAAAATCAACAACCCATAATGGAGCAAATTCATCTGATTTTCTAAGCCCCAATCGTTCAGCAAGTTCCATTCGAAGTGCACTTAACTGCGCCCTTGTTTCATTTGTATTGCCCGAAAGCACACAAATTAAATCACCAGGTTTGGCATTCGTCACTTCCTCCCATTTGGCCAAGTCTTCCTGATCATAAAATTTATCGACGGAAGATTTATAAGAACCATCTTCGTTGCATTTTACATAGACCATGCCTTTGGCCCCAACTTGGGGACGTTTGACCCAATCGATTAATTTGTCAATTTCTTTGCGAGTATAAGAAGCTCCTCCTGGAACTGCAATTCCAACGACCAACTCAGCCGAATTGAAGACATTAAAATCTTTATGTTGGGCAACGGAATTCAATTCCCCAAATTCCATCTCGAAACGAATATCAGGTTTGTCATTCCCATAGCGTTTCATAGCCTCATCGTATGTGATACGTAGAAAATCTGCTGCTTCAACGCCTTTGATTTCTTTTAATAGGTGTTTAGTCAACCCTTCGAAAGTATTCAAAATATCTTCCTGTTCTACGAAGGCCATTTCACAATCTATTTGTGTGAATTCTGGTTGTCTATCCGCTCTAAGATCTTCATCCCTAAAACATTTTACAATCTGAAAATACTTGTCCATTCCACCTACCATTAGCAATTGCTTGAAGGTTTGTGGCGATTGTGGCAATGCATAAAACTGTCCTTCATTCATGCGACTTGGAACTAGAAAATCCCTCGCACCTTCTGGAGTGGATTTAATAAGATAGGGGGTTTCAACATCTATAAAACCTTGTTCGGAAAGATATTTTCGGACTTCCATGGTTACTTTGTGCCTAAAAATCAGGTTTTCTCGTACAGGGTTTCTTCTGATATCCAGATAGCGATATTTCATTCTAATATCTTCTCCTCCGTCAGTTTCATCTTCAATAGTAAAGGGGGGGAGTTTGGATTCATTTAAAATTGTCAATTCAGTTACAAGCACCTCAATATCACCAGTGGGTATATTGGGGTTTTTTGAAGCTCTTTCAATAACCTCACCTTTAACCTGTATAACTGTTTCCCTTCCAAGTTCCCTGGCTTTTTCCAACAATTCTGATGAAGTACGATCTTGATCAAAGACCAATTGGGTAATACCATAACGATCTCGAAGGTCTACCCAAGCAACAAATCCTTTGTCTCTTATTTTATGTACCCAACCACTGAGTGTAACGGTTGAGTTAGTGTCCGATGCCCTTAATGCACCACAAGTATTGCTTCTGTACATGATGTTAGCTCTGAAGGCGCAAATTTAAGGGGAATGTCAATATTTATCGCTAGATATATCGATTTTCTGATCAATGTTCTGTTTCAAAAGAATTGTTTTCAGTCAAGTGTAATGCAATATTAATTATTGATTTTGGGAGCACACCAATTGGTTTTTTAGTTAAAATTTTCCGATAAAAATACCTAAGTAAAAAACTTAACATTGGATAATTACCTGACAAACAGTTGATTATGATTTAAATGTAAACTTAATGTTATGCAAATGTGTTTTTAATGTAAAATAATTTTTATCTTTAGAACGTTAGGATTATTCCACAGATTAAAACCCATAGCATATGAAGAACGTAATATTTTTAATGACAGCGCTATTTTCGGTTTGCATTTACGCCCAAAAAGCTGAGCCAACATTGGAAAAAGTTGGTGAAATGGTAAAAGCCACATATTTTCATGAAAATGGCGAAATAGCCCAAACGGGACATTACTTAGAGGGTAAGTTACATGGACAATGGTTCATGTATAATACTGACGGTAAAAAAATTGCCTCCGGAAAATATATAAGCGGAGTAAAGTCTGGTAAATGGTTTTTTTGGGAAGGTGAGCAATTGAAAGAAGTTGATTATGCCGACAATCGCATTGTTGATGTGAAAAAATGGAATCAATCAGAAATTGCTTCAACAAATCTATAAACTGGAAAAAGTTTTATGAAAAAGCCCCAACCATTGGTCGGGGCTTTTTTATTTGATTATTTCAAAAAATTATGCTGCTATATCAAGCACTTCCTTTTTGTCATCTTCTTTTCTTTTTCTGTTTTTTCGAATCCTTACTTTGACTCGGTACACAATACTAAATAAGATAGGAACGACTATTAGCGTTAAAAAGGTAGCTACAAATAATCCATAGATAACCGTCCAAGCTAAAGGACCCCAAAATATAACATTGTCACCTCCAAAGTAAATGTTTGGATTGAACTCACTAAATAGGGTAAAGAAGTTGATATTAAAACCTGTGGCTAAAGGAATTAGACCAAGGATTGTAGTAATCGCTGTTAACAATACGGGTCGTAATCTTGCTTTACCACCTTTTACCACGGCCTCCAAAAAGTCTTTGGATTCTAACAATTGATCATCATCCAATTCCAGTTCCACTTTCTTTCTGTCGATCAGTAATTGAGTATAATCCAACAACACCACTCCATTGTTCACCACAATCCCGGCCAATGAAATGATTCCCATCATGGTCATCATAATTACGAAAGCACTTCCAGTTGCCACTATTCCTCCGAACACTCCAATCAAACTCAAGAAAATGGCAAGCATAATAATTCCAGGTTTTGATATGGAGTTAAACTGGAAAATCAAGATGAAGAAAATCAAACCAAGGCCGGTAAAAAATGCTCCCATTAGGAAGGCCATCTGTTTGTTTTGTTCTTCAATTTGTCCTGTATAGTCGATTTTTATGCCCGCTGGAAGATCAGTGAAACTTTCCATTTCGGCTTGGACCTTGCTAACAATGGCGCCCGCATCTGTAAAGCCTGGTGCCAAAGCAGAATAAACCGTTACCACTCGTTGAGTTTCTTTATGCTTGATGGCACTAAACCCAGAGGTGTTCACCTGGTTAGCCACGGCAGAAATTGGAACTTCTTTTGTTTGTCCTGAATTCTGGTCCTTGAAGGTAATCTTTTGATTAAAGATCGCGCTGGTGTTATATCTATTCTCTTCATTAAACCGAACGTAGATGTCATAATCCTCACCATCTTCTTTATAAATACCCGCTTTTGCCCCGAAAATGGAATTTCTAAGTTGTTGTCCCACTTGACCTGTGGATACACCTAACTCACCTGCCTTTTTTCGGTCAACCTCCACAAGCATTGAAGGTTTGGATTTATTTACATCTATTTTGAGTTCATCAATTCCAGGAATATTCTTTCCGTTGATGTAATTCCGCATTTTTTCTGCAGTAGCAATCAATTCAGAGTAATCATTTCCTTCCAATTCAATATTGATAGGATATCCGGCCGGAGGACCTACAGCATCCTTTTCAACAGAAATAGCGACACCTGGATAAACATCTTTCAATGCTTCTTGAACCTTCTTGAGCAAATCGTTACTATCTGAACCTTCACGGAATTTATATTCCCGCATGGTAGCGGTAATCTTTCCACGATGGGGCATTTCCGCCGCTGAACCCCCATCAGTTTGAGGATTACCGGCTCCTTCACCTACTTGCGATACAGCGCTTTCAGTCAAAAAGTTGTAGTCGCCGTGCAGGTATGCATCTTCATTGATAATATCATAAACCCGACTTTCAATGTCCTTGGTAATCTGATCGGTCTTTTTTATATCGGTACCCTCAGGATATTCAATGTAGACGATGATTTGGTTAGGCGTATTGTCGGGGAAGAACTCCACCTTAGTACGTTGACTTCCCACGGAAGCTCCAAAGCCTATAAAGGCCAAGAACAACAACACGAAGGTTCCAACAGCTATAAAAATGGGCTTTCTACCTGCCAATGCTTTTCGAAGCATTCTCTCATAGAACTTTTCCCATCTCGGCAAGACTTTGTTCTGAAAACCATTGGCCCAACCTCTTAAGAAAAGACGGTATACCCAAAGCATAATTGCCGTAAATAACATAAGCGTACCCAACGCCCTATAACTACCTCCAAACAGAAGAATCAAAAGCCCAACACCCGCTACAATAGAAGTTATTTGGATAATATTCTTTAAAGGCATTTTTTTGTCGTCCGTGGTCATATACCTTGATACCAAAACCGAGTTAAAGAAGATGGCTACAAATAAGGAGGACCCCAAAACAACGGACAAAGTCACGGGGAAATAGATCATAAACTGCCCCATGACCCCTGGCCATAGACCTAGTGGCACAAAAGCCGCTACAGTGGTCAAGGTTGAGATAATAATTGGGAAGGCAATTTCACCAATTCCTTTTTTGGCAGCCTCTACCCGTGACATACCTTCTTGCTCTATGAGACGATACACATTTTCTACCACCACAATACCATTGTCTACAAGCATCCCCAATCCCATAATCAACCCAAATAGAATCATGGTGTTCATGGTATAGCCCAAAGTGCTCAGAATCATTAGCGACATAAACATGGACATTGGGATTGCAAACCCAACGAAAAGGGCGTTCTTGAATCCAAGGAAGAACATCAGAACGGTAACCACCAAGATGATTCCAAAGATGATGTTGTTTACCAAATCATCTACTTGACCAATGGTTTTGGAAGACTGGTCATTGGCTATGGTCACTGTTAAATCTTGAGGAAATACATTCTCAATGGCATCTTCCACGATATCCTGAATCTGCTCTGCGGCAGCAACCATGTTTTTACCGGCACGTTTCTTAACGTCCAGCATCACAACAGGATGTCCGAACTCACGCGCGTAGGTGGTCTTGTCCTCTTCTTCAAAGGAAACCTCGGCAATATCTTTTAGATAGACAGGGTCGTCATTTTCTGATTTCACTACAAAGTTGTCCAGGTCCTCTGGCTTATCAATTTCCCCTACAATTCTAATAGTCCTTCGTTGTCCACTAGTGATCAAGTTACCAGCAGAAGTGGTCATGTTCTCGTTACCAATAGCGGTAATTATATCATTGAAGCTTACCTGGGCGGCCATCATTTTGTAAATATCAACGGCAACCTCGACCTCTTTCTCCTGAGCACCACGGATGTCTACCTGCTTTATTTCTTGCAAGCTTTCTATCTCATCTTCCAAGTATTCACCGTACTCTTTCAGTTTATCCACAGGATAATCTCCAGAAATATTGATGTTTAAAATTGGAATTTCTTCGGACATACTCAGGTCAAAAACATTGGGTTCAACCTTTGCGTTGTTGAATGTGGGCCAATCTTCACCTGCAGTTTGTGAGTCTACCTCATCTTTTACTTTTTGTTTGGCGGCCTCAACGGAAATATTCTCATCAAACTCCACAATGATCATTGAATAATCTTCCTGGGAGGTTGAGGTGATTTCAACAACGTTACTTACCGTTTTTAGTTCATCTTCAAGAGGGTCTGTTATCAGTTTTTCAATATCCTCGGCTGTATTTCCTGGATAAAGTGAGCTGATATAGATTTTTGTTTCCTTAATCTCGGGGAAATTTTCCCTGGGCATGCTAAAGTATGCGGATGCCCCTAGAAAAAGTATCACGGCGATCAAAACATACATGGTTGTTTTGTTGTCAATAGCCCACGAGGACAGCCCAAATTCTTTGTCGACTTTCTTCTTTTGCTTGCTCATAATAATTTATGTCTTTGGTCTATTCTCCGTTCTTTATTCTTACTTGTTGTCCTTCCTTGACGCTTCGTGCTCCTTCGTCAATTATACCATCTCCGCTATTGATACCGGATAATACTTCCACAAAGTCGCCTTGTGTTTTTCCAGTTGTGATAATTACCTTTTTTGCTATGGTATTGGAAGCTGTGGAATCGGCATCTACCAAATACACATACTGCTCTCCTTCCGCATTTTCAGAAACAATACTTTGAGGAATTAGGATAGCGTTGTCACTTGTATAATCATTGATCATTACCTTGGCGGTAAGGTTTGGTTTTATCCTTCCATTTTCGCTAGGAACCGGAATCTCCACAGTAAAAGAACGATTGCTAGGGTTGATGAAATTACCGGTTTGCCTAACCTTTGTGGTTACGCTATCTCCAAGAACAGGGAAATATACCTGAACGTTTTTCCCAGGGGTCACATTTGGTAAATGACTTTCCGGAACCTCAACTTCTATATACATATTGGTAAGGTTTACTATTCGGAAAACTTCAGAACCAGGACCTGGGCTAACCACCGTTCCTTGATCCTTGATCACATCATCAATAATTCCGGAAAAAGGAGCTCTTATGGTAGATTTGGCCACTTGACTTTGCATTTGCTTTACAGCACTTTCCTGAGCTTCGTAAGTTGTTTTGGCCTGTAGGTATTGAATTTCAGAACCAATATTTTGTTCCCAAAGTCTTTTTTGACGCTCAAAAGTGGTCTTTGCCAACTCTGACTGTGTTTTTAGTTGTGCCAATTGGCTGGACAACCCTCCATCATCTATGGAAGCCAATACTTGTCCTTTTGCAACTTTTTGACCTTCTTTGACATAAACACGGTAAAGAGTCCCTCCCATTTCTGGGTAAACCAGTACATTTTGTTTTGTCATCACGTCTCCCTGAAGTTCTAGGTAGTGATTAAATTTTTGGGCCTTTGCCTCTATGGTTGTCACCAAAGGTAATTTGGCATTGTCATCCAACGAGGTGATTGCAGAATCCAACATATGAAGGTTTTTTTCCAAAGCCTTTTGTTGTTCAGAAATTTCCGTTCGTTTTGCACGGATGGCCTCCAAATCGTTTCCAGCAATAACACCTTCCACAGATCCATTGTTTCCTCCTCCACAAGAGGATAAAACTACTGTCGTAAGTACTATATATATGATTCTTTTCATGATGATATGGTTTTCTTTTTTGATTATTGATTTAGTATGGTTTCCAAATTGGTCTTGCGGTTGATTACATCGACCATGGATTGTAAATATTCTTGTTGAGTTGAGTACAGCTGTGTCTGTGCTTGTCTAAGTTCAAAACTTGTTGCCAAACCTTCAGAATATTTGATTTGATTTTTGTTCTCTATACGTTCGGCCAATCTGAGGTTTTCCTTGGAAGTGCCATATTCTTCTATAGAAAGTATATAATCACTTTTAGCACTTTCCAATTGAAGGCGTATTTGTTCTTCAGCCTCCGTTAATTGAGTTTTGGCTTTTTCCAACGCTATCTTAGCCCGTTGTGTACTTGCACTTCTTCCTAAAGAACTGAAAATAGGAACATTGAGGTTAAATCCTAAAACTGAGGATCCAAACCATTGCTGACCACTGCTTAAAAAATTAAAACTATCGCTAAAGGAGTTTCCTCCGTAGTTCACAAAAGCGTTTAAAGTGGGTAGTGCTCGACTTTTGGCAAGCTTATGTTCAAAATAGCGCTGCTCATTTAAGTTAAGGGCTAGTTTATAATCCACGTTATTCTCCATTTTGAATTCGGAATCCAAAAGACCGAAGTCGATTTGTTTTTGGGTGAGGTCATCAAGGTTTTCGGTTAAAACTGTTGGAGCTTCGATGGGAAGGCCCATGGTCAGATTCAACATCTGGAGCGTAATCTTTTCCAAACGCTTGGCATTTTTCAGTTGATTCTCTATTGATGATAAGGTGATCTGTAATTGGTCAACACTTTCTTCATCACCAAGACCATTTTCATAGATTCGCTTGGTCTCGTAGAGGTTCTTTTCGAGTGTAACTTTATTGTTTTCTGCAATCAAAACACTTTCCTGGGCCAGCAGGACGTTGCCATAGGCCTCAGCTACAGCTTTTCTGACATCCAACTCGGTTTTTTCCTTGTTGTTTTGACTAAAACTTAAGAAGGCCTTGGTCGCTTGAACACCGACAATATAAGAACCGTCAAAAATTTGCTGTTCTAAGGTTGCTGTCGCCGTTGCAGACTGGGCTTGACCAAAAACCACTTCTTGAAAAGTGCCTGGCTCACCGCCAAAAAACTCGGCAGGAATTTGCGATACAGGCTGCTTTAACTGATTTTGATAATTGATTGCTCCAGAAATTTGAGGAAGTCCCGTGGCAATGGTTTCCCATTTTTGTTTTTGGGCATCCACAATATCTCTATTGGCATTGATCGCACTGTAGTTGTGTTCCAATGCATATATGATGGCTTCATCAAGACTATAGCTGTTGGTGCTGTCTTGAGCATATGAGAACCATGACATTAGTACTAATAAACTGATTAAGGTTGTTCGCATTTATTCTTGGTTTGAATTGATGATTGAGTTTAATATTTTTCTTCCTTCGGGTGTTACAATTCCCCTAAGATGATATTCCAAATAGTAATCCATTAACTCGGGCATAGAGAAAATCTGCATGGGAAAAAGACTGTTATCCTTAATGCTGGTAACTCCAGAAAAATAGATACGTGACACAAAGTCTACGTTCAGATTGTCGCGGTATATCTTCATTTCCATTCCCCTTCTAACATTTTCAATAATGCAATCTTGCATTACATCGAATTGTTTGCTCTTTAAGGATTCATGAACTTTGGGATAGTACTTTTGCAACTGATATTGTGGTGAGGATTTCTCATTTTTTAAGTGAAGCATCACAAACTTCTTAATCTCGTAGAGTTCCTCAATTGGGTTTTTCTGTAAGGCGACAATTTCATCTATACCATTTGATATGAACCAAAACAGGGCCATGGTACTTTCTTCAACCAACATGGTCTTGTTTTCATAATGGGAGTAAATCGTTTTTTTTGAAATCCCCATTTCATTGGCCAAATCGTCCATCGTCACGCTCTTAAATCCAAGATTCAAAAACATTTCTGTCGCCTTATGTAAAATCTTCTCTCTCATAATGGGCAGCAAAAATAACTTTGGAAACTTTAAAAACAAAAAAAGTTTCCAAAGTTTCACATTTTTTTAACGAGAGATTAATTTTTTGTTTTCACCTACGAATCAATACTTTATTGACGAACTGTAGTGTTAGAATTGGACTGAATTGTTGTTTTTGGTTTTGAATTCCAGAAAAAAGCTCTCCGCCCGTAGTTTTCGATTCGTTGTAAGACACTAGTTTTCTTCTGTGGAGCCATTGTTTTTTTCATTTCTGATACGTTCGATATAAGCATTAAAGGCTGCTTTGCCCTCTTCCTTCCAATATTGGTCATAATAACGCCAATCTGAATCGCCGTTTTTTGGGTCACAAAAACGGTCCCATTTTCTGTGCTTTTTGTTCCTCTTGCTACCGCTGCCCTTGGAGGAATGATTGCCAAAGCCAAAAATAAACTTGGCCAATAACATTAACCCCAGGGCTTGCCAATATCCTATTGTGGTAAGGCCGAAAAGGTCCGGCATTAACCAGTTCCAAAGGTGCATCAATACATACCCGGCAAGGAATACCAGGCCTATAAAGATGATGGCCATAAAGAATATTTTAAACCCCTTGGTCACATATTTTTCTACTTTTCTTTCATAGTATATATCACTTGGTTCCATATCTCTTAATTTTAATTCATTTTAATTTTTTCGATTTCTAAATTATTTGATAAAAGGGACAATGCCCTATGTCTTCTTGACATTAAAGTTCCTTGGGAAATGCCTGTTTGAGCTGAGATTTCGCGATATGAGTAACCCTCAAAATCGACAGCGATTATAATATCCTGATATGATGGTTTCAACGATTGAATGGCTTTTTTCAAAGCGTGCATCAAGTCTTCGGGATACGAATTATCGGCATTCCCATAAAAAAGCTCGGCAAACTCCGCCCATTTGGTATCGATATCCTCGCTTTCGTGAACACTTTCCTTTTTTGTTCTCAGGACATCAATGATTTTGTTCCTAATCGAGTTATAAACAAAACCGGCAATATTGGTAATGGGCGACAAATCTTCCGATCTGGAGAATATCCGCAACGCTACATCCTGAACAATATCTTCAGCATCACGCTCGGTTGAATCATCGACTTTAGATTGCACATACATCTTCAGCGAATGATACTCATCGTTGAAAAAAGTCGAAAGATTATTATAGTTCTCTTTGTTGGTCACCGTTCTAATAGACTGTTTGCCGTCTTCACTAATAAAGACGAAGGTTTTCAAATCTATTGCGTTTTTTGAACAATTTTTTTCCGAATCTTGCTGAATTTGTCTTTTTACATTAAGAAATTCAAATGGTAAACTCTAATTGGTATTGGCTCGTTTTTTCATTTATTGACCTTATTTTTGACATATGACCAATTCAAATGCCATTGAACAGTATCGCAGCACGTTCGTCTCATATCTAGAAGAAAAGACTGCTCTCAAAGAACCTAAAAATCTTTATGAACCCATAAGTTATATTTTGAGTTTGGGAGGGAAGCGTCTACGTCCGGTACTCACATTAATGACTACGGACTTGTTCGGCGGAAATATTTCCAAAGCTTTGGATGCCGCTTTGGCCATTGAGGTATTCCATAATTTTTCATTGGTTCATGACGATATTATGGATGATGCGCCATTGCGAAGGGGAAAAACCACTGTTCACGAAAAATGGGATATAAATACAGGTATTTTATCTGGGGATGCCATGTTGATCAATTCCTATCAATATTTGGAGAGTTATCCATCGGATATGTTTAAAATACTAACCACTCTTTTTAGCAAAACCGCTATTGAAGTATGCGAGGGGCAGCAGTATGATGTGGATTTCGAGACCAGGGACGATGTCACCATTCCAGAGTATTTAAAAATGATTGAATATAAGACCGCGGTCTTGGTAGCGACAGCCATGAAAATGGGAGCTGTTATATCGGAAACCTCTGAAGAGAATGCAGATTGGATTTATGAATTCGGAAGAAACCTTGGTATAGCCTTTCAATTGCAAGATGACTATTTGGATGCCTTTGGCGATCCAGAAACTTTCGGAAAACAGGTTGGCGGCGATATTATGGAAAACAAAAAAACTTTTTTGTATCTAAAATCCTTGGAATTCGCAAAACTAAACCAAAAGGAGAGTCTTCTTCACCTGTACACAATAAAACCTGAGAATTCTGAAACAAAAGTAGAGACTGTAAAATCAATTTTCTTAGATAGCGGAGCAGTAGAAGTGACCAAAGATGAAATTAATACTTATACCCAAAGGGCTTTTGCCGCATTGTCCAAGATTAATCTGCCTGAAGAAAACAAACTGATTTTAAAAGAGTTTGGACAAAATCTGATGCAGCGAACAGTTTAGAAAATACGTTTCCAAAGCGCTTTAAGAAAAGGCAACTTTGGGCAAGCGCTGATTATCTGCAAATCTTCCCATAAAGAAGTCTCCTCATCCAAGAACTTCAATATCAGTTGAGGCTTTCTTTTTTGAAACATGGCTCCAAATATGGAGCTCCCCAAATGGTTTTCACGATAGAGAATGTCCAATAGTAGTAAATCGTAATACCAGAATTTATTCCTTTTATGGAATCGTGATAATGGTTGATTCTTTTTTAAGTGTTGAACGAGTTGCGCAACTTTTCTATGCGTATTATAAAAGGTAAAACCAGTACTTGGTTTGGCCCATCCACCTGCAATACCAATATTGAGCAGTGAGTCGGAATTATGTTCATGAAATCCATAACAGGTCATGGGGATGTTACCTTGCTCCACAGCTATAATTTTAAAAGGAGTATTTCCTAAGCGCTGCTCTATATACTCACGAATACCGGCTTCATATTCTGATTTGTCCAAGGTGTTTTCAGAAAACAGCGTATACTCCAATAGCGCTTCCGTTTCTGAAAAAGGAAGTACATACATAAAACGCGTATTACCTTTTTGAGGAATGGAAAAATCCATAAAGGTCGCCTCGTTCGAATTGAAAATTGGCTTTTCCGTTTTTACGAACCAGCCCACAAAGTGCTGTTGGATTAACGGATATTTTTTTTGGGATGTCACATTTTGATGATTCATCCAACTATTGAAAACCTTGGTTGAGGTAAAAAAACCATTTTGAGATGTTACCAATACTTTATGTTCACTTTCTTCTATCAAAATCACCCTGTCTTTAATCCATGTTACATTGGGGTGTTTTTTGATTCTATCCAAATAGTGGTTGTAAAAATCGATACCCTTCAACATTTTGTATTGATAAGGGGCTATTGAATCAGAGCGTTCAATTTGCTCTGTGGCGAAGAAAATGTCTTGCCAACTTTTATGAAGTAAATGGTCAAATTTCCCATCGCTTTTTTCCCAGAAGCACCAGGTGCGGTCATTGGAAGTTTTATCGTCCCTGTCGATTATCAATATAGAGCTTGTGGAAAAGAATTCATCCTGAGTAAGTGTATCGGCTAGTAACAAACCCGCAGCTCCGGCTCCAATGATGATGTAGTCAAAGTTCGACATTATCCAAAAATACAAATTAAGCGAGCGAACAGAGAATACGTGCTATTGGAAGAATGAAAAAATCACTAATTTGAAACGCATATATCAATTGTTATGAAAGCAAAGACCCTATTTCAGATTGTCTATTTTACCTTGATTTTTTACGGCTGTTCAAACGATGATACCGGCCCGGAGAATCCCCCGCCTATTGACTCTGATGTCATCGAAGAAGTGGAAATTAGGCTTAATCCATCTGGAGCAGCACCATTGACAGCTTTATTGGATTTGAAAACTAATGAAGAGGTGATGGTACAACTTACGGTTCTTGGGCAAAATGGCACTGCTTCTTCAGTGACTAAAAAGTTCAATACCACTGGGACTGACTTTGAACTGGAAGTTCTGGGGTTATATGCTGATCATTTGAATGAAGTGGAGATTAAGCTTTCTGATACCTCCGGAAATACGATTGAAACACAGACATTGTCAGTTCAAACCGGGCAACTTATTGCTGATATGCCCCAAATTTCGATTGATGTGCCTTCAAATGCTTCAGCACCTGTTTTTAATTTTGTGAATTACTTTGGGTTCAGTGAAAATTTTAGACCTCAAAGGCCTTTCATGTTCGATCAGTATGGTGATATTAGATGGTATTTGGATTTTTCAAACCATCCCCAGCTTTCAAATTTATTCTATGATAATGGAATGACACGTTTACAAAATGGCAACCTACTGTTTGGTGATGCTTCCACAACTAGTCTTTATGAAATTGATATAATGGGAAATATTATCAATTCCTGGAGCTTAATGGGGAACGACTTTCATCATCACGTCATTGAAAAACCGAACGGGAATTTTTTAGTGACTGTTAGTGATGTCTCTAAATCTACCGTTGAGGATGTAATTATTGAGATAGATCGTAACACCGGTCAGATTGTTACCACATGGGATTTAAATATTCCGTTGGACAATGCCCGTCGCGCATGGCCGACTGATTTGGCCAATTTAGATGTTGATTGGTTTCATGCGAATGCTATTGAATATAGCCAACAAGACAATGAAATTATCGTTTCTGGGAGAACGCAAGGGATTGTTAAGCTCAACGAACAAAACGAATTGAGCTATATTTTGGCTCCGCATGAAGCTTGGGGAACTGCAGGCAATGGTTTGGATTTAAATCAATTTCTGTTGACACCTCTAGACTCAGGGGATTTGGAAATCACCGATATGGATGTATTGGTGGGAAATAGCAACCATCCTGATTTTGAATGGCCATGGTATCAACATTCACCCATTCTTTTACCCAATGGAAACTTAATGGTCTTTGATAATGGAGACAACAGGAATTATACCAATTTTGGGCCTTATAGTCGTGCAGTTGAGTATGAAATCGATTCGGTTAACAAGACCATTAAACAAGTTTGGTCATATGGAAAAGAGAGAGGAGAGGAGACCTATTCCAGAATTGTATCAAAAGTTAGCTATGTGACGGACAACAATTCAATATTATTTACCCCTGGGGCTTCCGTAGGCCAAGGTGTTGCTGCGGGCAAAGTTATTGAGGTAGATTATGATACCAAATCAGTGATTTTTGAAGCTACAATAAACCCTCCTAACAGTGTGTTCAATATTAGTTTCCACAATGTTTTGCGCATGGAGTTGTATCCTTAGATAGATTTAGAAAAATGGATTTGTTCAATCGTAAAAAGTCAACAAAAAAACTGCTCCACCCAAAACTATAAGAGCGCTATTTAGTTTTTAGGCTGGTAAACTGAAATAAATGTTGGGGGTAGTATTTCTTTTAATTCTTTCATTTGGTTATCAAAAGAAATTGAATTGGAAGATTGAAGGACTGCATTAATGAAAGAGAGGGTAGTTTTACAGATAGTTTCGTACCCTAATTGGGCTAATTCCCCACCTTTTGACCAGCTTTGAACTTTGTTTGTGTTCAAAATTCCTGGGATCATCCCTTCCATAGCATTAAAATTTCCATGGGAGAGTTCCTCAAAGGAGACGAAGCGGGAATTAGAATTCATGTCATCAAAAATGTCCGGAGGTGTTCTTTCCTTTCCGTTAGTTCCAATTTTTTCGGATAAAATTAGATATGGAACCTGAATTTGGTCTGTTACAATTTTATTTGGGAGTTCGCCTCCTGAATACACTCCATATGAAAACCCTATCGAACTCAATCCAACAACCAAATCTATATCGGAATTGCTCATTTGGGTTAGAATTGCCGATTCTCCGGCATAACTCCAGGACAAAATTCCAATTCTGTCCTTATCTATGTTCTGCTGCTTTTTCAAATGGGCTATAGCGTGATTCAAATCGGCAATTTGTTGGTTTAGGACCGATTCTTTTTCTTCAGCAGAAGGTAATTGCCAAGGAAACTCGGAATTTGGATTGTCTTCAACAAAAGCCACAACATAACCTTGACTAGCCAAATATTCTGAAATCAGGAATTGGGATTCCACAGTTCCATAGCGCAGGCTCCAAACGAGAAGCGGAAACTGACCATTTTTTGGAGCTACATTTTTGGAGGCTTTCATTTGAGCATTTAGAACTAGTTCCAAACTATTATTTGGAAATGCATTTTGGACACCTGAAATTCCTACGGAAAGATTCTCCAAAAGTTCCTGATGACTGAATTTACCTTTGTAATTGAGGTAATCCGAAAATATTAATTTGTCACCGTTCTTATTTCCGGGATACCAAAGTTGAATATTGAGGCTTGTTGACGTTCCATTTGTTGTATGATCCACGGCGAGTTGCTTTGTCCCGACCAGGTGTGGTCCAAAATCAAGATTTCCAAAAAGATTAATAGCTTCTTGCGCGGTAAGGGAAGAAAATGCACTTAAAGTGAGAAATAGAAAAAGTATACCATTCTTCATGATATGCTATCTTTTTGAATGATGATCATACACCTAAGATAACAAAAGCAAATAGATCCTAAAAAACAGTATACCGCAATCCAAAGAAGGCCCTAATCCCTTGGTTGGGACCATACACATAATTTGGGTCAAAAGTAAGCGCAAAAGGATTGTTGGCAGTCGCGACTGCATTACCGTTGGTATCAAAGGTCACGTTGTTGTCAAAAGGATCGTTAGCCCTGGCAATGATAAAAGGATTTCCACGGTTGGGTGTCCAATCCAATAGGTTTTTAATGCCGCCGTAGAGCTCGAAATCTTTAACTCCCTTATAGGTAAATTGAATATTCTGGATGCTCCAAGTGGGTGAGTTTGGAGCTCTTGGGTCTAGATCTCCCAAAAGAGGCAATCGCATCGGACCATATAGGTTTCCAGTATAATCAACACTTAAATCCAACGAACGAAAGGTATACGACACATTCCAGGTCCCCGTAAAACTTTCGGTAAGAATTTGTCGCTCTTTAATGCCATTTTCAGTATTGCTCACATCTTGCCATGTCGCTCCAACCATAAATCGAAGTCCGTTTGCAAACACCATATCCAAATTGGCACTTAAGCCTTGCGATACTGATTTTCCATCTAAATTATCATAGATAATCTGGTTAGGATTGGTATCGTAATCCGGCAAAATAATATTGGAGAAATGGGTATAGAATGCTGAGGCATCAAAGCCTATAAAGGTGCCATTGTCGCTATAGATTTTTTTTAGATAGTTCAAATTCACATTGACAGAGCGTTCCGGTTTTAGTTCATTGGCAATGACTACATCCCTGGCCCCGGTCAATGCAGCGTGATCTTCCGTAAATAGATTTACCACGCGAAATCCTGTTCCTGAATTCAACCGCAGAATATCGTGATCACTAATTTTCCATTTGTAGGCAGCTCTTGGAGTAAAAATATTGCCATGCCTTTTGTCATAATCATACCGAAGTCCTGTTAAAATTGAATGATTTTGAGCAAGCTCGATTTCATCCTGAACAAAAATGCTGGGAATCCAGATATTTTCAGGTGAACTAGAAGTGGCAGGGGTATTGTCGTCATAATAATTATAACGAACTGCACCTCCAAAGAGCAAATCGTGTTTTCCAATGGATTTATCCCAGGTCAATTGCCCAAATCCGATACGCTGATCCGCCAAATAGGGAACATTGCCATACACCGAATTTTGATTGTGATCATTGTAAGAGAAGGAAAGCATCACTTTTTCATCAATAGGAAGTTGGTATTTTCCCAAGATCTCCCATCTTCGGGTATAAATACTTTCACCATAAATTTCATCACCACCACGAAACTCTGGTGTCCAATCGAGCTCTCCACCCCAACGATCTTCATAAAAAAAACGACCCGCCAACGAAAATACCTTGGAATCATCTCGTTTGAAGTTCCATTTCTGGAATATTGAAATTCGGTCTTGAAGGGTTAAATCGGTAAAGTTGTCGCCGTTATTGTCGATTACTTCATCAAAATTAAAATAGTTGACACCCAGCAACACGTCGGTTTTCTTACCCAATTCAAACTTACTTCCAACATCCAGATTGTATTCTCCCCAACCAGTTATAAAACCATCGGCAAAGAATTCAGGAGCGTTAGGAGCATGTTTTGTTATAATATTGATCAGTCCTCCAACGGCTTCACTTCCATAAAGAGTGGAGGCGGGACCTTTTACGATTTCAATCTGTTCTATAAGCGAATTGGGGATGCCAGATAGTCCATAGACCGTTCCAAGGCCACTTACAATGGGCATACCATCAATTAAAACTAAGGTGTATGGTCCTTCCAGCCCGTTAATATGGATATCACCTGTGTTGCACACATTGCAATTAATTTGAGGCCGCACCCCATTTACATTTTGTAATGCATCAAAAATACTTGCAGTTGGGTTCTTTTTTAAGAACGAAGGTTTATATACTTCCACTGGGACAGGACTTTCTAATCGACTTACAGGTTTTAGTGTTCCGGTCACCACGGTCTCACTTAATGACTCCGGAGAAGTGGTCATTTCAATATTTATGGTCCTTGTTTCACCAGATTGAATCGAAATAGTTGTTCTATATGGAACATATCCGATAGAAGAAGCCATTAGAACATACTCTCCTGGGGTAATATCGGTCAGGGTATAAAAGCCATCAAAATTCGTAGCTGTACCTTTCTGGGTTCCCTTCAACACAACGTTTACGTAAGAGAGTGGTTGATTGTCCTCGGTAACCTTTCCCATTATAACGGTTTCTTGCGCTGATCCAGAAATATGGAACAGAGCTGACAACATGAAAAGTGTAAAATGGACAAGCTTTTTTTTCAATTTGAGTAAAATTAATTTTAGACAAATCTAAAAATTGGTTTTGACAAATAAAAATGTATTTTTGAAAAAAATATTTTTTGATGACCCGTTCGGAAGAAAACTACATCAAAACCATCTTCCATTTAGGAGGAAACGATTCTATTTCAGTGGCAACTAATGCCATTGCAGAACAAATGGAGACCAAACCTTCTTCGGTTACCGATATGGCCAGAAAATTGGCTAAAAAAGGGTTGGTCAATTACGTGAAATATCAAGGCGTTTCTTTAACTGATATTGGAGTTGAAACGGCACTTTCTGTTATCAGAAAACATCGTTTGTGGGAGGTTTTTTTGGTCAAGAAGCTGGATTTTTCTTGGGATGAAGTACACGAAGTTGCGGAACAATTGGAACACATAAAAAGTGAAAAACTAATTGACAAGATTGATGAACTTCTGGATTTTCCAAAATACGACCCTCATGGTGACCCCATTCCCAGCAAGGATGGAAAATTTATGGAAAGAGACAAACAATTGCTGAGCGATATTCCAATAAAATCCAAAGGTGTTTGTGTTGGGGTTAAAGATACTTCCTCTACTTTTTTGAAGTTTCTGGACAAGAATAAAATAGCCTTGGGTAACACCATAGAAGTGTTGGAAAAAGAAGAATTTGATCAATCACTCCATATTCAAATGGATGGAAGGGAACTTCATATTTCACATCAGATAGCATCTAATCTTTACGTTAAATTGAATGATTAATGGAACAGATAATTCAATATTTTGAAAGTATAAACCCCATTTTGGCAGCCTTTTACGCTACACTTTTTACCTGGGGATTGACGGCCGCCGGGGCGGCTCTTGTATTTTTGTTTAAAGGAATGAACCGTGCACTCTTGGATGGGATGCTAGGGTTTACAGGAGGAGTTATGGTTGCTGCAAGTTTTTGGAGTTTGTTGGCTCCGGGAATTGAAATGAGTGAGGGGGAAGGATTTGTAAAAGTAATCCCCGCGGCTGTTGGATTTTTGTTAGGAGCCGCTTTTATTTTTGGATTGGATAAAGTTTTACCCCACTTGCACATTAATTTCAAAGAAAGCGAGGCTGAAGGTGTTAAAACGCCTTGGCACAGAACAACTTTACTGACCTTGGCCATTACCATGCACAACATTCCAGAGGGATTGGCCGTAGGAGTTCTTTTTGGAGGAGTAGCAGCAGGTTTTGATGGGGCTACCATCGGAGGTGCTGTAGCATTGGCTTTGGGAATTGGACTTCAAAACTTTCCTGAAGGTTTTGCGGTGGCCATGCCGTTACGCCGTCAAGGTTTGAGCAGGACAAAAAGCTTTATGTATGGACAAGCGTCTGCTATTGTTGAACCAATTGCCGCAGTTTTAGGAGCATGGGCGGTGTTGACTTTCGAACCAATTTTACCTTACGCACTTTCTTTTGCAGCTGGAGCAATGATTTTTGTGGTGGTGGAAGAAGTGATACCAGAAACGCAAAGAGATAAGTACACTGATGTAGCCACGATGGGCTTTATTGGTGGATTTATCATTATGATGACTTTGGATGTTGGTTTAGGATAGTTTCAGGCTAAGTTTTTCAAAACCCGATTCAAACTTCTAACAGTAATGCCAAGGTAATTGGCAATATCAGTTTTTGAAATTTTTTGCAATAAGTCAGGAAAATCTGCCATCAATCGGTTAAGGTTCTGTTCCAAAGAATGCGATTGATTATAGGAATGCCGGACCGCGGTATACCTTATTTTGGAAGCCATCATTTTCAAGAGGAGACTATTAAAGATTTTATCTTTTTTGATGAGTTCTTCCAAATCTGTCTTGGAAATCTTATAATATGAAATTGGCGTAAGCGCTTCAACAGTGCAAAAACTAAATTCATCAGTAAAAATTTCAATCTCACCGAAGGGTTCACCTTCACCAAAAACCTCTTGAATAAAATAGGTCCCTGTGTCTATCGAATGGTAGCATTTTACCATTCCGCTTTTAATAATATATAAGGCAAAGACCTTGGTTTTTTGAACAATGATCTTTTCACCAGCTTTTGCATCCTTCTCCAAAATCATTGGATGGTCCCCAGAGCTATGTAATCTGGTCACATAATTTAGTAGTTCTGTATTGACGCGTATCATTTTTGAATATTGGGACAAATGTCCTTTTCAGGTTCAAAAAGTGGCTATTTCTTTGGGGTACTTTTATGAATGCACAAGATACCACTACTCAGACAAAAACAATACACCCTATCTATAATCTTCGATTTGGATTGTTGTGCTTGAGTTCGTTACTTTTTTCAAGCAGTTTTAATATGCTTATCCCCGAATTGCCAGGATATCTGTATGGACTAGGAGGTTCAAAGTACATCGGTCTCATTATAGCATTATTTACGTTGACGGCTGGTATTTCAAGACCGTTTAGTGGTCTGTTAACCGATAAGATAGGACGTAAACCCGTGATGGTTTTTGGAGCATTGGTCTGCATGGTGTGTGGATTTTTATACCCTGTCCTGACCACAGTTGCCGGATTTCTGCTTTTGCGATTGGTTCATGGGTTCTCAACAGGATTTACACCCACCGCTGTTGCCGCTTATGTAGCGGATATTGTTCCTGCCCATCGCTGGGGTGAGGCCTTTGGTATTCAAGGATTATTTTTTACCAGTGGTTTAGCTTTAGGTCCTGCTATTGGCAGTACTATAAAACTTCATTATTCCTATGAGGTACTATTTTATAGTTCTTCTGCTATGGCACTATTATCAATCATTTTGATTTTTAAACTTCGCGAAACGCTGGTTGCAAGGCAGCCATTTAGATTGGGGATGCTCAAAATTTCAAGAAAGGATATCATTTCACTTGAAGTAATGACACCGGCAATCATTACTTTTTTGGCCTATTTTGCTTTTGGAATGGTTCTGACTCTTATTCCTGATTGGAGCGACCATTTAGGTATTCGTAATAAAGGAAGCTTTTTCATTGTATTTACTATTGTTTCATTAGCCATTCGTTTTTTGGCAGGAAAGGTTTCAGATAGAGTAGGACGTAAATGGGTTGCTATAACAGGACTCTTCCTACTATGTTGCGCCTTGGTATTGATGGCACTCCTTAAAACCGCTTCTGGACTACTGATAGCCGGGGCACTTTATGGACTTTCCACAGGCATTTTATCACCAGCATTGAATGCTTGGACGGCTGATTTGAGTCCTTCAGAACAGAGAGGTAAAGGTATTGCAACCATGTTTATCGCTCTTGAAGCAGGAATTGGTCTTGGTGCCTTGTTATCAGGGTGGTACTATCAAGACAACTATCAAAACATTCCCATTGCCATGTATGGATGCAGTCTGATTGCTTTGATTGGGCTTGTTTTTTTACTTCTCAAAAAGGAAGTGAAATAAATATCAATTATGGAGTTTTAAATGAGCTATATGCCCCATAATACTATCTTTAAAGTATGATACGATTAACAATAATTCTGGTTTTTGGCATTTTGGGACATGTGAAAGCGCAAACAACTGCCGATTTACAACAAGAGATAGACAAATCAGTTTGGAAACCTTTTCAGAAAGCCTTTCAAACTCTGGACGGCGAAGCACTAAATACCACTTATGCTGATGAGGTATTAAGGGTAACTCCACAGGGAATAGATATTGAAAATACTTTTAAAGGAAACAACCTTAAACGGTTTGAGCAAAACAAGGCAGATGGCATCACAATCTCTTTGGATTTTTGGTTCGATAGTCGCCATACCAATGCCACTACTTCCTATGAAGTGGGTTTTTATAGGATTGGGTTTGTTGATAAAGAGGGAAAAACCAGTTATAGCTATGGGCAATTCCATATTGTGCTGAAAAAGATTGAAGGGCAATGGAGAATAACCCAAGATTGGGATACCGGAACCATTAATGGGAACCCTATTACAGCTTCAGATTTTGCAAAGCAAAGTGCTCTAAAGTTCTAACCACACTTTAAGGAAGAATTGAGATACGCTCTTTATCCTTATCACCATTAGCGGTCGGAGCAATGTTTTTTATTCCCATGATTAAAAGCCATAGACAGGTGCCAAGCTCTCCAATGCTAGCAGGTATGGTAATATAATCTGATATCCAAAGACTGCCATAATCGGAGAATGCCATTCTGCCAATGAAATCCAGGAAATAGCCGATGCTTCCTACCATTAAAAACAACCCTAAAAGTTTAGGCAGAAACCCTGATTTAAACACCAAATATCCAAAGGGAAACAACCAAAGGCTCCAAAATACCTGTACTGCTAAAATCTCATTGTAATACGATTTGAAAGCGAGCATCACTTGAGCTTGAATTTCATCCGGGGTGTATATATTTAAATATTCGGCTCCGCGGACTAATGAAAGAACATCAAGTTTGTTTGCCACAGCATTAAATGAAATAGGGACACTAATAATGGCTAAAACAGCCATTAGAACGGCCTGTGTTTTATTAATCCTTTTGAACAGCTGATAGAGAATCAAAGGGAGAGGTATAAAAAATAAATAGCACAGAAGCTCACTTAAAATCTCCATTCTAAACAAAAATTCTGAGGATTTGATGTTGTCGATTGTTTCTGAAGGATTGTCCCAAACAATAAGTAGAGAGGGAACATACATTAGACTGAATAATCCCGTTACTGCGATTAAAAAATAAAAAAACCCAGCCAGACGCGCTGTTCTGTTATTTACTTCCATGTTTAATGATTGATATGGTTTGTAAATAGAAAGACGATTCTTTTTACAGAATGGTTGCCTATAGCTCTCTTAAATCTTCAAGTGCCAAGCCATAATCATACTGAAGGTCTTCATGGAGTGCAGCAATCTTCTTTTCGATATACACCACTTGCCTCTCATATAAATTGGACAAAGCAATGTTCCTATGGATTGAAGGGCGGAAGGTTTTTAGTTTCTCACAAAAATAGAGTAACAGCTCTACTTCGGTCTCTTTATTTCCCGAATAGCGAATGTATTTTTTGATGTTGCGCAATATCTTCCGAACACTTTTTTTGATATAGAAAAAACTGTTGGTATTGATGTCCAGGAATTGTTCGTCAATTTCAGATTTTACGCTTTCAATAAAACCAGCCTCATGGTCGGCTTCGAACAAGAGGTACGTAAGTAGTTCCTTGTTCTCTTTTTTAAATCGACCTAAACGAAGACATAAATTCAAAAGCTCATCCGGCGAACGATGTTGAAGTTCTTTTTTAAGTTGGGCAATGGTGGAGGCTTTCATATTAACTTCTTAAATAAGAGGCTCCGTTGACATCGATTATGGTTCCGGAGGAGTATTCCGCTCCGTCAGAAGCTAAAAACAAAATAGCATGGGCCACCTCTTCGGGTTGTGCCATGCGTTGAAAAGGAGATTCCCGAAGCAGATTCTCCCGTTCTTTCGATGTCAGGGTAACAGCAGCCATCTCAGTTTCGGTAAAACCAGGTGCCACGGCTCCAACATAAATATTGTGAGGAGCCAATTTTTTGGCCAAAGATTGACTCATGGCATTCAATGCAGCTTTACTGGCACCATAGGCAGGTTTGGTAGGCTCTCCTCTAAATGCACCTCTGGATGATACATTTACAATACGACCTCCACCTGATTTCATCATTGCCTGTGCTGCGCAATAACACATATTGGCCGGGGCAAATAAATTAGTTTTAAAGGTGTTTTCCCAGGCACTGGCCCAATGGTCAAAATCCACCTCATCAATGTCATGAAAAATGGAAATTCCAGCATTATTTACTAAAATGTCCAGAGCACCATAGGTGGAAATGAAGTCATCAACAAGAGTTTGGCAGTTTTCTTTTTTTGCAATGTCTTTTTGAAAAAGTTGATGTCCTTCTCCTGGTAATTCGGCTAAGGTTTTTTGGGCTTCTTCCAAATTGCTTCTAAAATTGATGCCAACTTTCGCCCCTTTTTGAGCAAAGGCAATAGCAGTTGCTTTGCCAATACCTCTTGAAGCTCCTGTTATCAATACCTGTTTATTATTAAAATCCATATGCTCAGTAAAAGGTTAATTGGTTAACCTTTCCAATTCTTGGTCAATTTTTAATTTAAGTCCTTGGGCATCCTGTTTTAAAAATCCCCAGCGCATCAATTGCTCTTGGTTGCTACCGAACTTTAAAAGGGACATTCTCCAAAAATCCCTGTTGCTTTTTAGGCTCTCGATATCTAATGCTTCAATATCAGCAATATTTTCCACTTGCATTCCCAATCGAGCAAATGCTTTTTTGTTCAGCATCACTGATTCAACAAGGAGGGGAGTTATGACTTCATCGGTAATTTGGCGGGAGGTACCATCTATCAAACTTTGCTTGGCATTTCTATAATAATCGAAGATGGCCTGCGAGAGTAGGGGATTTTTGATGTAGCTCATCTTGCCAGACGATACTGCCTCGTCAAATATGCCACTATTGCTACTAAAGTAGTTGTCAACCATAAACTCGAATGAGCGGTTCGAAAACTCATCAATTCCAATAGAATCCTTGCTATTCAAAAATGATAAAGTGGTATTCAGTCGACCCAGGCGTTCGTTGGTTTTTTTTGAATTGGAATCAATTTGTTTAATATCCAATCCCACATCTTTGGAAAGGTTTTGGAGTAATATGATTTCTTGTTTTCGTTCCTTTTTTTGCTCGCTGTAATTGTTGATTTGCAGCGCAATTAAAATACCAATGACCACTAAAATAATCTCGCCAATGGCATAAACGAGGTATTGCGAAAACTTATTCTCCGAAAGCAGTTTTTGACGTATTTTCCGAAAAAACTTAAACATGGTAAGGTTTGCTATTTCCGATAAATATAGCAAGTAATGAGCATTAAATTTTCACCTATCACATTTTCATGAACACAGCTACTTTATCACCTCGTTCAGAGCGCTTTCTAAATCTCTTTTTAATGATGGGGTTATAGTATTGTCCTCATCAATTAATTTTTTGGCTTGCTTGTAATGCAATTGTGATTTTTCTGCTAGGTTATTTTTTTCCAAATAATAACCAAGGCGATAATGGTTTAAGGTTGATTCCGGATAGCTTTCCGCTGCCATTTCATACAAATGCATACGATAAACGTAGTCTGGGTCTTTCTTCCAGGCGAGCCAATTTTTAAAGTCATTATAAAAGGTGTTTGAAAATGGTTTTGGATTCCCTTCGGAAATATGGGATTGATAAATGCTATCTATCGCATACATCCCTTTTGTGATAAAAAGATTTTTGAGAATGGCCATGTTTGGGGGAGGATTAAATCCATCTAACCTAAAAAGGGTGTCTATGGTCTTTTCGAACTTTTCCGGTATTTCACCACCATAAAATTGATTCAGGTTTTCTTCTTCTTGTTTCAATTTGGCATCCAAAAAGGCCAAGACAAGTTCTGCTGAAACTTTAAATCCTTTTTTGACATCTCCTTTTGGTTGCCCAATAATGTTTGGCACATATGCTTCAAACGGACCAAAATTCAAAAAATGGAACTCACTCATTTCTGGAAAGTGGGCAAAATATCGTTCGCTATAGTTTAAATGATAGATTTGCTCAGGTGAAATACTTGGGTGCGGAGCATAAATGGCCAAAAGGGGAAGAGTAATCCGTTGCGGTTCATAAAAGTTGGTTTCATTCAGAATATTTTGTTCAAATTGACTTAACAGACCTCCTTCCAAACTAATAAGCGCTTTAATTTTTTTGTTGCGCGAAGCTAGGCTTGCACAAATTGAAGAAGCCATCGCATTTCCTATCAAAGCAACTTCTTCTTTATTTACATTAGGTAATTTAAATAACTGACCCAAAGTAAATTGTAAGTCACTAACTGCCGTTTCCAATCCTTTTACAGAAGTGCCTCTTACATGTGAAAATTCGCCTTTAAGAGCGACCGCTGCTACCACAAATCCATGACTGGCCAAATATTCACATAAAATACTTTGATAGGCCGGACTGGCACCATTGGGAAAGATGACCAATGGGAATTTTTGCTGTATGGGATGTGTATTGAGCGAAGCGTTTGTTTTTAATGCCAAAAGAGTATCCAATTGAGCCATGGTAAACCCATCTTCACCTTTTAATTGATTAACCTGATAGGCAAAGATTTTTTTGGCAAAAGTATCGGACTCTCTTTTTAAGTCTTCTTCGGTTTGCGCGGTCATTAGCTTTACAAAATAGGCATAGGAAAGCAATTTAGATCTGTCTGAAGTGGGATACCAAATGTGTATGGGTAACTTTCTGCCTTCAGATGCTTTATGTTCAGGATAGAGTTTTCCACTCCAATCAGCATACGGCACACTTTCTCTGGAATCATCCGTCGTGAAAAGTGTTTTAAACCCAACAGAATATTCCCCATATTCCATAAAGTTGGAAAAGGGGACTTCAGGCATGTCATCCTTCGAATTTTGACAACCAGCGAGAAATAACAGACTTAAATAAAAGATAACTCTTTTCATGATTGGGCCTTAGTTAATTTTTGTGGTCACATCAGTAAAGATTTGAATCCATTCCTTGTCCTTTTCAAAAACGCTGGCCCATCCGTTCCAGACTAGTTTGTCTCTATCCGCATAAGAGATGGTCGCCCTAAAAAAGCGATCTTCAATTACATTTTTGGGTGTGATTGCAATAATACGTTCGTTTTCTTTGTCCAAAAACCATTTGAATTGACCATGTAATGGAAAATCATGGGCAAAATTGGTAGCCCTAAAGCAATTTTCCTTTTTGTCATAGTTGATTATGTAAGAATAGAAACGTTCCCGCTGGTTTCTTTGATCGACGGTCACGGATTCACACTTAATAAAACTTCCGTTGAGGTAATACTCACAGGTTCTGGTTCCAACTTCTTGATACTCTTTTTCAGTTCCGGGATATATTGTTTCAACGATTTTCCAGGTGCCGATTAAAAAGTCCAAATCTTTTATGGATTGGGAAAAGGAGGATGATGAAAACGTAACGGACAACAGAATTAAAATTGTTTTTTGCATGATGTGATTTTTCCATGAAAGTAGGAATGAAGACTATCTGCAAAGGTCTCAATGACTGATTGTACGTCTCAAAAGGTGTTTTTTAACCTAATTTTTGGATTTTAAACTCTTTGGGAGTCAAGCCCGTATATCCTTTAAACAAGCGGTTGAATGTTGCTTTGGAGTTAAATCCCGCATCAAATGCCAAGCTGAGGATTTTTAAATGGGAATTTTCGGGATTCATCAACTTTTCCTGAACATCCTTTACCCGATATTCATTTACAAATTGATAGAAGTTTTTATTGAGATGTCCATTCAAGGTTTCCGAAATCGACCTTTCGGAAATGCCAACAGCTTTACTCAGGCTAGTTAAACTCAATTCGGGATTTCTAAAAAGCTTTTCCTGAGTCATAGCCAGATGAAGTTGTTCTATGGTCTTGGCAGATTCTTTATCTGGAATACTAAGGGGAACGTCTTCCGGTTTGATAAGTTTTAACGTTTGCGTCTGTCGATAGCCGTGTATGCTTAGCCAATAAAGCATACAAGCATATAATACCAATATGGCTGCTTTATATTCATTCCATTGATAGAAAAAAAGTTTTCCACTAATAGCGCTACTTACCCACAGAAAAATGAAAATCAGCATGAAAGAACAAATGATGACCACAATGGTTTTTTTGACCCAATGAAGATCAATTTCATTCATATTAGAGACGTTGTTTAGAAGTTGTTGGCGATACCGTTTCACCCTTTTAAAGGATAGCACCATATAGATCATAATGGAAATAATTGATGCTGATTCAAATAGTTCGGCAACAAAATGAAACCAATGCCATGGGGTAACGTTTCCTGGAAAAATGCCATGAAAAATACTATGTATGTAGTTAAGAATGATGGGGGCAAAATGCCAAAGATGTCTTTTATTAAACCGAAAACTTGGGTTGGTCAGGGTATGAACATAAAAATAAAAAGAAGGACCTATCCAATAAGAAAGTGAAAAGGGCAACCACGCTAACCATCTATATTGGTTCCAAATGGAGGGGTCCAACATATAAGGAGTAAAGGTCAAGCACATGCAGATCAGCGTTATTGAAAGAAATCTATTGGCAAATCTGTTTTCCTTTTTTTCGAGCAGCAAAAAAGCAAAAATGAACCCATTGACAACTGCGCATATGGTAACAAGTTGAATGATGGAAATGTTTAGTTGCATCTGCAATTTTGTTTCTAAGGATCGTCCTTTTGCTTACCTTTAAAACTACAAATTTCAAAACTATGCGGAGACTTCTTTTTTTCTTGATTGCAGTAAGTGCCCTGCAATTTTCAGTAGCACAAAAACAGCATTTTTCATACCTCGATGTATTTGGACTTCAATATGTTTCGGACCCACAAATCTCTCCTGATGGGGAATGGGTGGTATATCGAAGAATGGGCTTTGATATTATGAAAGACCGCTCTGTTGGAAATTTATGGCTCATCAAAAAAGATGGGACTCAAAATCAAAAACTAACAACCAGAGAAGTAAACGAAAGTGGACCAGTATGGTCGCCTTCAGGAGATCGGATTGTATTTTCAAGCAGTACGGAGGAGGGTTCCGAAATCTACATGTATTGGGTTTCTTCAGGAAAAATGGCCAAACTTACCCAACTACCATTTAGTCCAAGTTCATTGACTTGGTCTCCAGATGGTAAGCAACTTGCTTTTTCTATGAATGTGGCCAAAGCAGCTCCCGTAATTGCCAAGATGCCAAAAAAACCCAAAGGAGCAAAATGGGCCGAAGCCCCTCGAATTACAGATCGCGTTTACCATGAAGCGGATGGAAGAGGTTATATAAAACCTGGTTTCAATCATATTTTTACGATTCCAGCAGATGGAGGTGCTCCAAGACAGATTACCTCCGGCGAGTGGCACCATAGAGGCACACTTTCATGGGCAAAAGACGGTAGTAAAATTTATTTTTCCGCAAATAGAGTGGAGGATTGGGAGTATCGGTTCCGTAATAGTGAAATCTATTCCGTGAATGTCCAAAATGGAGAAATCAATGCATTAACAGATAGAAATGGACCTGATTACAACCCAAAAGTTTCTCCAAATGGGAAGTACATTGCTTATTTGGGTTTTGAGGATAAGGTGCAGGCCTTCCAAATTAGAAAAGTTCATATCATGAATATCGATGGAAGCGGGAAAAGAGTCATTACCGGAGGATTGGACCGCACCATTTCCAATTTTGAATGGAATACAAAAAGTGATGCGCTATATATTGATTACGATGATAAAGGCAATGGAAAGGTTGGACAGGTTTCGCTTTCAGGTGCGGTGTCAAAAATACTCGACAATAAAGGAGGAACTTCCTTGGGAAGGCCTTACGCAAGTGGTTCTTTTAGTATTTCAAAAAATGGGACCATTGCATTTACGCAATCACGCCCAAATTATCCGGCTGAATTGGCCATTCTTAAACCAAAATCCAAAAACCCAATCAAGATTACCAATTTGAACGGGGCCCTGCTCAACTATAGAGCGTTGGGTAAGGTAGAAGAGGTTTGGTACAAATCATCCGTAGATGGACGCGATATACAGGGATGGGTTGTGTATCCCCCTAACTATGACGCTTCAAAAAAGTATCCCTTTATGGTTGAAAATCATGGTGGCCCTATTTTAAATTATGGCGACCGCTTTTCAATTGAGATGCAATTATATGCCTCTGCAGGATACATTGTATTCTACCCAAACCCAAGGGGCAGTACAAGCTATGGAGAAGAATTTGGAAACTTGCTTTACAATAACTATCCCGGAGAGGATTATAATGATGTTATGGATGGGGTAGACCACTGCATTTCCAAAGGCATTGCTCACGAAGACCAATTGTTTGTGACTGGTGGAAGTGCTGGAGGTATTATGTCGGCTTGGATGATTGGAAAGAACAACCGATTTGAAGCTGCTGTTGTGGCCAAGCCCGTAATGAACTGGATCAGCAAGACCTTGGTTGCGGACAACTATTTTTATTATTACGATCATCGCTATCCCGGACAACCTTGGGAAAATTTTGAAGGCTATTGGAAATTTTCTCCCATTTCACTCGTTGGGAATATAGAGACCCCAACAATGGTTATGGTGGGAATGAATGATTTACGTACTCCGCCAAGTGAAGCCAAACAATTATATCATGCCCTTAAACTGCGCAAAATTGAGACAGTTCTGGTGGAAATTCCCGGAGCAAGTCATGGCATTGCCAGTAAACCAAGCAATCTAATTACCAAGATTGCACATACGGTCGCATGGTTTGATAAGTATAGAACGGATAAGGAAAATGAATAAGAAGAAAAGACACGGATTTTGGAATGTGCTCATAGTACTTACCTTGATTATCTGTGTTTTTGCGTTTATAATCCACTATAAAAATTGGCATAAAATTGAGGAAGGAGAATTAAGAATTCTATCCGGAATCTATTACCAAAAAATTCCTATTTCGGAGATTGATAGTGTTATGCTTGTTGATAGAATTCCAGAATTGGAAAGATCCAATGGTTTTTCATGGGCAGCAACAGAAAAAGGGGTTTTTAAAGATTCATTGACCGATACGAAGGTTTATGTTTTTGTAGATGATCTAAGACAACAAAAAATAAGATTGGTACACGATGATTCCCTTAAACTCTTCCTCAATTTTAAGGATAGTTTGGAAACGCAAAAAGTATATCATCTTTTGAATGAAGAATTGTTGGCCAAACTCGAAGACCCAAACTAATTTTGCTTCCGTATATGCATAAGAAATATTACTTATCCCAAATTTAATATGAGAAGACTTACTTTATGTGCTTTAGTGATGCCCGTATGGCTGTTTTCCCAAAACACTATATCAGTCAAGGTTCATAATGTTCCTTCGGAAGACGGAAAAATAAATGTTGCTGTTTATGATTCGGACGAATCTTTTTTAAAGTTTGACAAGGTTGTAAAGACCGGTTCTGCAGAGGCACATGAAGGAGTAGTGGCTTTAAAACTTGAAGACATGCCTGCAGGGGAATATGCATTAGCCGTTTTCCATGATGAAAATGACAATGATGAACTAGATACTAATTGGCTGGGCATTCCTACTGAGAAAGTAGCCTTTTCCAAAGGAAAGATGAAAACTTTCGGACCTCCCAAATACAGGGAATGCGTTTTTAAAGTAAACTCAGACTATGAGATTAATATTGAGTTATAAAATATAAAAATGTAATGGAGACCATTTTGTTGACACAGCTTATTGGAGGGCTTTATGGATTGTTGGCAGTCATTTTTGGGGCATTCGGTGCGCATGCACTAAAAAAGAAACTTACCCCGGATCAATTGCAAAGTTTTGAAACAGGGGTAAGATATCAAATGTACCACGCCATTGTGCTATTGGTTTTGAGCTTTAATTTTGGATTTGACAAGCCTATTGAACGCTATATCGCGCATTGTTTTATTAGTGGAACATTTCTTTTTTCCTTTAGTATTTATGGCCTTTGTTTAAGTACCGCTAACGGAAAGAAACTTCGCTTTCTTGGCCCCGTGACCCCGTTGGGAGGACTATTATTGGTCATTGGATGGGCACTTTTGGTGTACTCATTTATTGCTCCAATACTCTAAAATTCAACAGACTAAAGTCGGAGATACATATTGCCATTAATGGTATTTAGTTTGAGACGGTTGGTCGCTCCATTAAACCTTCCTTCCACTTTTTGTCCCACATGACGATCCGTAACGTCCAATTTCAATTTTTCATCAGCGTAAATATTCCCATGGATAGTTTCGGCGGTCAATTGTGAATTTGAAACGGCCAGGTCGATTTCTCCATTGATGGTTCTAAGCTCAAGATTTCCATCATACTTTTTAATATCAATATTTCCATTGATTAAGTCAGCTGTAAAATCTGCTTCGATGATTTCAGCTTTTAAGTCTCCATTGATACTACTCACAGAGAAATTCGCATTTTTGGGTACATAAAGGGTATAATCAAACTGGTACATTTGATTGGTGAAATAGTACCGCTTTTTTCCATCTGGCCTGTTTTTATCGCGTTCTTCTTGAAGCGCTTTGAAAATCTCTTTTGTCCTGGAAGTAATTATGATAGAGTTGGAACTTTCTTTTACATCGAGCTTGTATAGATCAAGATATTTCTCATCCTCGGTCATAATCTCCGCTTTAAAATATACGGTAGATTTGTCCCATGTCTTTACAGTAATGTCCGAGGCAAACTTAACCTCAACATCAATACGCTGATTGTTGTAATTTATAGTTTTCTCTATGACTTTTTGAGCGTTTAGCGATGAGCCGAGAATACTCATCATTAAAATGATTGACAATTTTTTCATGACTGTTCGTTTTTTGATGTTTTGCTGATTATTGTTTTCTTAGATAGATATTGCCGTTGGTTGATTTCAAAGAAATATCTACACCGCCGCTGTTGATTACAGCTCTTACTTTTCGCCCAGAAACAGATTTTAATCCATCTTTTTCCTCTCTTTTAATATCAAAATTGGTGTAGATGTCTCCGTTAGTGGTAGTTAAGGTCAAATCTGCGGGAGTGCTCCCTGGGAGGGTTACGTCAACTGCTCCGTTTGTGGTATAAATGGATATGGGTGAGTTTTGCTTAACGGTTCCAAATCCTACTTCAATTTCCCCATTTAATGCGTTGGCCGTTACCGGACCATTCACATTTTTTATTTCAACACTACCATTGAGCTGGGCATCAGCTTCAACTTCGCCGGAAAATCCATCTATATCAATATTTCCGTGCCAGGTACTTTTTACGGACACATTTTGATTTTTGGGAAGATATATTTCAGCTCCTTCCGATTTCCTCAAACTTTTTACAATCAAGGTATTCCCATCTTGCACCACATAAAATCCAACATCGGTATTATCGGATCCACCTTCGCCAACGAGTTTTAAGCCCTTTGCTTTTTCAGAAACTTTTGTGCTTTTACTTCTTTTGATCAACAGTTCATTCGAACTATGTGTTTTAAGAGTGATATCCGATTTGGATTCGATTTTTACCCAATCCACGCCGCTCAGTGATTTGGTGAAGTCAGTTTGTGCGAAGCCAATTGAACAAAAGGCTAGTGCTACTAAAAGAATGGTTACTTTTTTCATGATTTTCGTTTTTTGATGTTTATATAATTTTTGGTAATCCTAATTTGATTTCATTTTTAATGAAAGGCTGGGTGTCTTCCTTTTCCAGCAATTTTTGCATGGGTCCAATTGCCTTCTTCTCTTGAATCTGAACCAATGCCTGAATAATGGCAATTTGAATACTTGGGTTTTTCTCAGTTCCCAAAGCGTCTATAAAGGCAGTCTTTACAGTTTCGGTAGATGTGAAACTTGAAAGTGCCTCAAAAGCATTCAGCCGCACATTATCATTCTCATCATAAAGTAATCTAGTGGTCAAAGCTTTTACAATAGCCTCATCAGGATTTGGAAATTCTTCGATATAGTTAACCCCCTGTATTCTTTTACTAGCTGATTGGTTTTCCATTAAGGAAAGCATGGCCGTTTGTTTTAATTGTAGACTTTCATTTCGCACAATAACAAGGTCATTATTGGACTTTTTCTGTTGGAAAATACTGCCCATTTGAAATGACCCCACAAGTAAGGCAACACTGGCCGCAACCTTAAGCATATTTGATGCCCAGGAAGATTTTTTATGTTCCTTGGTAAGTGAAATTACTTTGGGGATGGATGCTTTTTCCAATTCCAGAACTTCTTCAAAGTTTAGACGGAGCTTGTCAGAAGGAACTTGTACTGGCTCATTTGCAATGGCTTCAAAAAGAACCTTAAATTCTTCCAATTCTTTTTGACAGTCCGTGCAGTTTGCCAAATGTTTTTCAACTGCAACAACTTCTTTTTCTGATAAAGCTTCTTCCAAGTATTCTGGAAACAGGTCCGAAACATGTTGTTTTTTCATGACTATATACTTTCTAAATAATATCCTTTTAATTTCTTCAAGATTCGACAAACTCGTGTTTTTACTGCCCCGGGAGTGCTGCCCATAATCTCGGCCAATTCTTCATACCGGATTTCTTGAAACTTGTTTAAAATCACCATTTCCCTTTCGGTTTTTTCCAACCGGTTCAGCGCATTTTGTAAATGGGAATAGTCTTCTTGACAATCTTCTGTGTTTTGTGCAGATTTATACTCAAGCACATTGATGTCTTCATGATTTTTGGCGTTTCTTGTGAAATGACTTTTTAGATTATTTCTGGCGATGGTGAACAACCATGATACAAACGAGCCGTTTTTATATGAATCCCTATACTTGATGAGCTTATAAAAAACATCCTGTGTTAAGTCTTCACTTAGCATTTGATCTCCACTCATTTTATACAAATAATTATACACGTGTTTATGATGTCTGTTAAAAAGAACCTTGAGCAAATCCAGATTGCCATCGGCAACTTTCCGCATTAGTATTTCATCTGAAGGCTCTTTCAAAAGATGTTTTTTAGTTGGTGTGTTACTTTATATAGTCAGGAAATCCAAAAAGGTTACAAGAGGGGTGAATTTTTTTTATCCCCTCCGTAATATGAATATAAAGTATAATGGATTAAAAAGGATCAGTCACAACCACATCCATCCTGCCCACAGGCTTTGGATGCACTCTTTTTGCTTTTGATTAAAGTCTTGGGAAGGATAAACTTCCAGACCAAATAACCGACCGCTAAGACAAGAGTGAGGTAAACAAGTATTTGTTGAAAATCTTCCATTACTTAAGGATTTGAAAGGCGGTCAATGCTACAAGATACGCAAAAACACTCATGAAGAGAAGTTGAAACAAAGGCCATTTCCATGAATTGGTCTCTTTTTTCACGATAGCCAAAGTACTCATGCATTGCATGGCAAAAGCATAGAAAAGCATGAGCGAAATGCCCGATGCCAGATTAAAAAGCGGTTTTTTACCCGATTCGTCCAGTTCCGCAGCCATCCTATTTTTAATAGTTTCTTCCTCGTCACTGCCAACACTATAAATCGTGGCCAGCGTGCCCACGAAAACTTCTCGGGCCGCAAATGAGGTCAAAACCGCAATCCCAATTTTCCAATCATAACCTAAAGGTCTAACTGCCGGTTCAATGGCTTTGCCTGCATATCCAATATAGGAATGCTCCAATTTATAACTGGCAATTTCCTGAGCTCTGGCTCTTTCCTGTAAAATAGGAGTCATTATTTGGATGGAATCTTGCTTTGATTCTTGAGAATAGGTGTTAAGATTGTTTTGAATATAATTTTTGCTGTAAGGGGAAAGACCTTGTTCCTCTATTCGTTTATTAACAATGCTTTCGGCATTTTGAAATTTCTCAGAAATTCCGTTCGAGCCTAAAAACCAAAGAATTATGGAAATGGCCAATATGATTTTACCAGCACCAAAAACAAAACTCTTGGTCTTTTCCAAAACCGTATATGCCACATTTTTAAGCAATGGCAATCTGTAGGTGGGCATCTCGATCATGAACAGGGAACGACTTTTTATCTTAAGGATTTTGTTCAGTATCATGGCTGAAAAAATTGCCATTCCGAATCCGATGAGGTATAAAAGCATTAAGGTCAAAGCTTGAAAACTTAACCCTAGGAAGCGTCCTTGTGGTATCACCAAAGCGATAAGAATTAAGTAAACAGGCAATCTTGCGGAACATGTGGTGAAAGGGGTTACCAAAATGGTAATCAACCGCTCTTTCCAATTTTCTATGGTTCGAGTTGCCATTACCGCTGGAATGGCGCAGGCGGTTCCCGAAATTAAGGGTACAACACTCTTGCCGCTCAATCCAAAAGGGCGCATAAGCTTATCCATTAAAAAGACCACTCTGCTCATATACCCAGATTCTTCCAGCAGGGAAATGAATAGGAACAAAAAGGCTATTTGAGGAATAAAAATGACAATACCACCTATACCGGCCAAGATTCCTTCAGCCAATAAATCGGTAAAAACTCCAGCAGGTAAGGTGCTTTTTATCCATTCACCGGCCATGGCAAATTGCTCGTCAATGAAATCCATGGGATAGGTGCTCCAATCAAAAATGGCTTGGAATATCAAAAGTAAAATGGCAAAGAAAATAACGTACCCAAAGACTTTATGAGTCAAAATTTTATCGAGCGACCCTCTAAGCCCTGTGGCTGCTTGAAAATTCACTTCATAAGTTCCTTTTAGGGTATTGTTGATAAACTGATATCTTAAAACAGTCTCTTTATGCTGTAGTTTTTTTAGTTCTGTTTTGGATTTTGTTGAAAAAGAGGTGGCATCTTCAATGCGCTTCTTTTCAATGGGCATAAAATTGACATCCTGTGTGATTACCAACCAAAGTTTGTACAAATCTTCGTTAGGAAATGCCTTTTGTAAGCGGGAGAAATATTCAGGTGAAATTCTGGAAGTATCAACGTTTGGATTGTTCGATACAGACTTGAAATCGGCTATGAGTTCCTTAATGTGCTCAATACCATTGTTTTTTCGGGTACTTACCAACGCAATTTTGGTATCCAGCTTCTTTTCCATAGCCTCTATGTCCAAAGAGATCCCCTTTTTGGACATTCGGTCCGCCATATTGATGACCAAGATTGCTGGAATTCTCAAATCTTTGATTTGGGTGAAAAGGAGCAGATTCCGTTTCAAGTTTTCCACATCACTTACCACTACGGCAACATCAGGGTAATCCTTGTCCTTTTTGTTTAGCAAAAGTTCTACCACTACACTTTCATCCAAAGAAGTAGTGTTTAGACTGTAGGTTCCTGGAAGATCTATGATGTGGGCTTTAATTCCTCTTGGAAGCTTGCAAACACCTTCTTTTTTTTCAACTGTTATTCCAGGGTAATTGCCCACTTTTTGCTTCAATCCGGTTAGGGCATTAAAAACGGAAGTTTTACCGGTATTGGGATTGCCAATAAGTGCAACATTAATGCTCTTGCTCATATGGCTTTAGGGTCTTCTTGGATTTCAATTTCAATCTGTTTGGCAAGAGATCTTCTAATAGCGATGTGGCTTCCGTTTACATTAATATAAATTGGGTCATTCAATGGGGCCACCTGCACAAGTTCAACACTATTTCCTGGCAAACAACCTAACTCCAGCAACTTAATGGGCAGAATATCTTCGGAGAATTCCTTTATAACCCCTTTCTGTCCATATCCCAATTCAGCAACAGTGACCACTAACTTTATTTAGATTGATTTTAAGTAAGGCAAAAATAGGTAAAAAAGCGAACATACGCCCTGCCAAATATCATTGAATAATTGGTGTTACTCTAGGTAGCTTGCTTTTAAGATTTCTAAGTCTGAAAGCAGTTTTTCAATTTCCTCTTTATTGGTTCCATCGTAAAATCCTCGAATTCTTCGTTCTTTATCAACAAGAATAAAGTTTTCGGTATGAATCATATCATATGGACCGCCATCACCATCATTTTTGACTGCCAAATACGATTTTCGTGCGAGTTCATAGATTTGTTTTTTGTCACCGGTAACCAAATTCCATTTGCTGTCAATTACCCCTTTTTCAAGCGCATACTTTTTTAGTTGCGCAACCGTATCAATTGCAGGTGTAACGGAGTGAGACAACAGTAGGACATCTGTGTCATTTAAAATCGAATTTTGGACTTGGACCATGTTTTTGGTCATGATGGGACAGATGGTAGGGCATGTAGTAAAGAAAAAATCAGCCACATAGATTTTATCCTTGTAATTCTTCTGGGTAATCTTTTCTCCATTTTGATTTATGAGATCGAAATCGGAAATAGTATGATATTTCTTTTTGTAATGCAGGGTACTATCTACCAACGACTGGTCAACCATTGAAGGCTGAAAGACCGGAAGCATTTTTTTGGGTTGCAAAGCATTATAGAATAGGTAGATAATCACTGCCGATAATCCAAGCAGCACAATTCCGAAGAACTTATATTTTGAGAAAAATGATAACACCGAATGCAAAATTACTGATGACCTTGGGATTCATCACTATTAAAATGGGCTTTTGGTGCTAAATCTTTCTTAAAACCCTTACCCTCGGAAAAGGCTGTTTTTTTATGAGGGGCTAAAAGTTTACTTTTGTGCGTTTTAACAGATTATTGCTGATGAGTCCCATTGTAATACAGATCATACAATTCTTCCTTAGTTTATCATTGCTTATTGTACTGCATGAGCTAGGCCATTTTATACCCGCCAAAATATTTAAGACGAGAGTTGAAAAATTCTACCTCTTTTTTGATATCAAGTTTTCCTTATTCAAAAAGAAAATAGGTGAAACTGTTTATGGAGTCGGATGGCTTCCTTTGGGGGGTTATGTGAAAATTTCGGGCATGATCGATGAGAGCATGGATACCGAAGCCTTGAAGGAAGAACCAAAACCTTGGGAGTTTCGAAGCAAACCTGCTTGGCAACGTTTAATTATTATGTTGGGTGGGGTTACCGTTAACTTCATACTTGCAGTGATTATTTACATTGGCATGGCATATTCCTATGGAGACCAATATATACCAATGGACAGTTTACGCGATGGTGTTTGGGTAACCGAGAAGGAAATAGGTGATAAAATTGGGATTCAGACTGGCGATAAGATTATTGCTGTGGATGGAGAAAAACTAAAAACATTTAATAGTGTTTTTATTGAGTTGATCAATGGAAACTTAATTACAATTGATAGGGATGGAAAACAGATAGAAAAAGAAATTCCAATAGATTTTATTTCAACCCTGTTGGAAGACGAGGAAAAGGTTAGATTTTTGAGTTTGCGTGCTCCTTTTGTGGTGAATAAGGTTTCCAAAGATTCTCATAACGATAGTGCAGGGTTTGAGGCCAATGATGAATTTTTAACCATTAACGGATCTGAGGCGGTTTTCAGAGATCAAGTGATTCCGCTTTTAGAGGAAAATAAAGGGCAAGACATCAATGTTAGGGTAAAGCGTGAAGATGGTAGTCAGGTAGATTTGGTAGCCAAAGTGAACGACGAAGCAAAGCTTGGAGTAGAAATTGGAGGTTTCACGATGGAAGATCTTGAAAATAGAGGTCTTTTTAAAATTCAGACCCAGAAATATACCTTTCTAGAGGCTATCCCGGCAGGAATTGATAAGGGGGTTACTACCTTATCGAGTTATGTAAAGCAATTGAAGAAAATTTTCAATCCTTCTACAGGAGCATATAAAGGTGTTGGTGGTTTTGCAGCCATTGGGAGCATGTTTCCAGAGACATGGGATTGGACAGCTTTTTGGTCGACCACGGCATTGATTTCCATTATTCTTGCCTTTATGAATGTTTTGCCCATACCGGCATTGGATGGTGGACACGTAATGTTTTTGTTATACGAAATGGTTACAGGAAGAAAACCTAGCGATAAATTTTTAGAGTATGCCCAAATGGTAGGTTTCTTTCTTTTGATAGCGCTGCTATTGTTTGCGAACGGTAACGATTTGTATAAATGGCTTTTTAAATAGAAAAGCACTTTTTTTGTTTGGGACGTTATAAAGAAACTGCTATATTTGCACCCGCTTAGGATAAAAATATTCCTCCTTAGCTCAGTTGGTTAGAGCATCTGACTGTTAATCAGAGGGTCCTTGGTTCGAGCCCAAGAGGGGGAGCAGACATAGCCCAGTAGGTATTAAACTTACTGGGTTTTTTGTTTTTGGACGTTTTTTGCCTCAGATTATATCCCAACACTTAAAAAGTTGGATTCAAAGCCGCAGCTACATCTAAAATAAGATCCATTCAATTCGTATTAATTTACATTATGTGATTAAAATTGTTTACTTAACTTAAAACCGTGAGAGCCTACGGATATGAAAATTGGCCTAGAAATCCATTGTTGATTCTGGTTTTTACATTTATTGGAATGACCATCCGTTATTGCTTTTTCCTATTTTTATTTTCAGTACTAGGGAGAAGGCCAAAAAAATTTTGGAAATACTCAGAAGGACTACGCCAAATAGTGTATAATTTACTCTTGACACTTATAATTTTCATAATTGGATTTTTTTGGATGATTTCGGAAATCGTTCCTTGATTATCCGTCATTCATTCCAGGTCATAGTTTGAAAAAACTTTGATTAATCAAAAATATGGGTAGACTTTTTACTGGTCACAAAAACTGGATATGAACATAAAGTGTCCGTGTTTAAGTGCTTTGAAAAGATTGCCTTCTTTAGTGCCCGCAACTTTGACTTTGTTCTTGCCCGTAAGGAAAATCTTTTCACCTCCTAGGTCATATGACAAATCAACTTCCATTTTCATGCCACTGAAGCCGAACTTCCAACGAATCTCCTCTATTCTTACCTCAGCGTATATCGATTCACTGGATGGAAACATTTTTGAATCAACATAAGACAGATCCATTTCGGTATCCACGTCCAATTCTTCAATTGATCTTCGAAATGTCCTTTTGAAATCCGGAAAGTCGGATTTACCCGAATGATCACCATAATAATCAAAGCCAACAAAGTCACTCCTGTCATCGTAAGAAAAATAGAAAGTCTTTTCGCACTCTATTTGCGCAGCAAGTCTATTAACTTTTTTATGCGATGCACAACCAAGAAGTAGGAAGGAGATAAAAATTGTAAGTCTGCCAATTGATTTGTAAAAGATCAGGGACATCAAAATCTGATAATTTTTGTATTGATTCCAGTAAAGATTGAAAAATTATTGATTAATAAAAATAATCTCTCAATTTCCATAACTCACTTTTTTCTGGAAACCGGTCCCTTAGGTCTTCCAAAATCGCCCTACCTTCCTCGCAACCTGATTTTTCATATTTGCACTTGCCTCCATAAGCCAAAGCCAACCGATAGTTAACATCGAACTCAGTGGGATAGATTTCCTTTGCCAAGGTATATTGGAATATGGCATTATGGTAGCGCCCTTTTTCGAGCCACTTGTCCCCATCTTCGATATAGAAAAGATATTTGTTGGTATTTCCTTCCAAAAAAACTTCATTTTCCTTGACCTGATATTCCTCAAGGTTTTTATACATCTTATAACTGAATGCCACTGCCAAGGAAGCCACCAGCACAAGAATGATTCCTGAGAGCATATTCTCTTTACGCTTTTGTCTGATGATCTTCTGCCGGATTGCGGACAACTCTTTCTGAGAAATCGGTTCCGACTCCAATCTTCCCTCGGCGTATTTTCGGTATTCCTTGCGAAGTTTTCCAAATCCAAATCCACGACGAAAAGTATTTCTCTTGCGTAGCAACTGTTTGTTGTTACGAAGAATTGTAGCCATACCCTGTATACTTCCCCCTCCTGTCATAAATAATTTGTGTACTAGATAAGTGTGGATAGTGACACAAATGTTACATATAGTGATGAGAGCCTGTCAAATTTGTAGATTGGCTAAAAATATCTAATTTTTCATCCGTTTTGATTTAAGGAAGGCTTTGCATTGAAAGTATTTGAAAGCATTGAGAACAAGATTAAGTTTACCATACCTATAAAGTACCACATCATCTTTTGGGTGGTCTACTTTTTGTTCAATTCCATTCGGTGGGGCAGTTATTTTGATGATTATTGGTACTCGGTCAAATCGAACATGGTCGAGTTTCCGCTTCATATCATCATGGTTTACCTCAATATTTATTATCTGATTCCAAAATTCATTATCACCAAAAAGTATAAATCTTACCTATGCTTATTGGCCCTCGCCCTGATATGTCATTATTTTGTTCGTATTGGTCTTTCCTATTGGTTGGTTTCCGAAAATGTTTGGAGAGAGGCTCAGGGCGTACACCAACCCTTTGGTTTTAATCATGTTGTTTCGGTGATTTTGGGCGAACTTTATGTTATTGGTTTGGTTTCTGCGATTAAATTCACGTTCGAATATGTAGTTCAACTGAACAAGAGCAATCATTTGTTGACCCTTCAATCTGAAACCGAGTTGAAATTCTTAAAGGCCAAGATACAACCTCACTTTTTTTTTAATACTTTAAACAATCTATACGCACTAACACTTAAAAGATCTAAAAAAGCTCCTGAGGTAGTACTTAAGTTAGCAGAAATTATGGAATATGTCATTTATGACATCAACATGAAAAAGACTACTTTAGGAAAAGAAATTAGATACGTTAAAAATTATATTGAACTAGAGCGGATACGACACGGCTATCAGTTAAAAAGTGATATAAAAACTTTGGGTGATTTGGATGATATAAAGTTGCCCCCGCTTTTATTTCTGCCATTTGTGGAAAACTGCTTTAAACATGGGCAATTGAGTGACGGCACCATAAAAATGGAAATGACCTTCGAACAAGAGAAAGACATGTTGCAATTTACCTTAACGAATGATTTTGAACCCTCAAATATGGTGAAGACAAAAGAAGGGATTGGTATTGCAAACACCCGAAGACGACTTGACCTATTATATGAAGATGCCTACACGCTGGATACATATCCAGTGGAAAATCGATACCATGTTAAACTGAAAATACCTTTGAAATGAAAATAAACTGCGTAATAATTGATGATGAACCATTGGCAATCAGTGTTTTGGAATCGTATATCAATAAGTTGAGCAATGTTACAATTGTAGACACTTATACGCGAGCCACGGATGCGATAATCGATGCAAATAGTGAAGATGTGGATGTGATTTTCTTGGATATTAACATGCCCAACCTCAATGGACTTGATTTTTTGAAAAGCATGGGAAAAGGCAAACAGCCATTGGTGGTTATCACTACTGCATATAGGGAGTATGCTTTGGAAAGTTTTGATTTTAATGTAATCGATTACTTGGTGAAGCCCATTCCTTTTGAACGATTCCTGAAATCGATCAATAAAGTTTCTGAAAGATTGATAATCAAAAAGAAAAGTGTTTCAAGTGAAAAGCCCGGTGAACCCTATTTTTTTGTCAAGGTTGATAAGAAAATGGTCCGGATACAGTTGAATGAAATCCTCTATATCGAGAGCTTAAAAGATTACATTAAAATTAAAACGATAGATAACGGTTATATTGTTTATCAATCGTTGTCAGGGATTCTCATGGATTTACCCTCAGAAAATTTTATTAGGATCCACCGATCGTTTATAATTGCTATTGATAAAGTGGAGTCAGTAGAAGGGACCAGTCTTGAGATAGCAAAAAAGAGCATTCCGATTGGCCGAAGTCATCTTAAGGAAGCAAGGGAGAGAATCTTAGGGGAGCGTACCATAAGTACAAAGAACAAAAAGCACCAGCCAATATAGAGCGACTTTAAACAAATCGCTTATATAATTCAACTGTGCGTTTTCATTTACAAGATGGGTTTGTTGGGTCGTCTTGTTCTTTAAAGCAAGATCAATACCCTTCAATTGCTGTTTTAAATTTTGCGTCCGTTCAAAATCATAAAACTTCTAGTGTTTTTGATAATAAGAATCCACTAGAGTGCTCAGTTTTTTTTCTTTGGTGTGATCATTAGAAAACATGTTCAACCGTTCCAATTCAACAGGGGAAAATCTTCGAAGTCCTGCTGAGGTTTGGACTACATGCTTAAAGCGGGAAAGAGTCCTAGTAGACAGACTAACGGATAATTAGGAAAAGTTTTTACTAGATTGTTAAACTCTTTCTTTCCAACTTGCCTCTTAATAAGAAATATGTGATTTGCGATTTAAAGGATATTTCGGCTCTGAAGCTCTTGTGGGCTATGTTGAATTGCTTTGTAGGAGGGCAATAAAAGGATTCTGAAAAATTCAATTAACAACCTGATTACTCTTAATTGACCCCCTTTATTTTCTTAAATGAAGGTTATGAATCAATTGAGAACCATAATATATCAATTCATATCTTGTTTTCTTCAAAAGAATAAGTTTTTTCTGCCAAATAGATGATAATTTTTCATTCAAATATTATTGAATAATCAATATTTATTCTTTGCTAAAACTTTCATTTAAATTTTCGAATAACAGATTTAAATGAACTCCACTAAAATGCCAAACTTTTAATATTCTGTACAAGTAATGCAAATTTTCCCAAAAGAAATCATTGATAATACTGTTCAAGCGTACATTCCAAAAAACAGCGTCAAGAGCAAAGCGATATATGGCTTGATATTATTTTCCATTTTCTTGGCACTTTGCTCACTACCTTTTATTAAAGTAAAGGTCTATACATCGGCCCAAGGAATTGTAAAGCCATCCAAGGAAAGAATTAAGATCACCAGCCTCAATTCTGGAAAGGTCATATTTTCTAACATTGAAAGCAACAAATATGTGGAAAAGGGAGATGTGCTTTTAATTCTGGAGAGCAATATTTTAAATGAGCAGATTGCATTGATAAATTATGAATCCAAAAGATACTTAGAGCAGATAAAGGATTTGAAATACCTCTTGAATGCGAAAAGAATTTATAGTGATAGTATCAAATCTTTAAATTATCAAAAAGTATATCTCCAATATTCAGAAGGTTTAAACGAGCATTCTACAAGAATCAAAAAGCTCAAGAAAGACTATGACAGAAACTACAGGCTCTTTTCAAAAGGAGTAATCGCCAAAGCCGAGTTTGAGAACATAAAATTGGATTATGACCTAGCCCTGAACACTTTCAACCAATTCAAAAAACGACAACAAAACACTTGGCAATCCTCTTTAACAGAATTGGAAAATAACCTGGAAGTGTCCCAAAATAAAAATATCCAATACAGTAAGAGTAAAAAAGAATATATAATTACTGCCCCAATGAACGGTTCCCTTGTTAATCTATATGGAGTTGAGAAGGGCAGTATAATAACATCAGGGGTTTCTCTTGTGGAAATCTCTCCTGACACAGATTTATTGGCCGAATGTTATGTAAGTCCAGTCGACATAGGCCTTATCAATAAATCAAAACCGGTCGATTTTCAAATTGACGCTTTCAATTATAACCAATGGGGTCTTGCATCTGGGGAGATTCTTGAAATCTCAAAAGATGTTGAGCTGATAAACAATCGACCTGTTTTCAAGCTTCGATGCAAATTGAATGAAGGATTCCTGCAATTAAAAAATGGTGCTAAAGGTATTATAGGAAAGGGAATGACATTCAATGCGAGATTTGAACTGACCGAACGGACATTGTACCAATTATTATATGATAAAGTAGACGATTGGATGAACCCTTCACAAAACACTCAAAGAACTTCTGTAGAGTAAAATGGCTAAAATCACTATAAGACAGCATGATATAACCGATTGTGGAGCAGCCTGTTTAGCATCCATAGCCGCTCATTTTGATTTTCAGATACCAATTTCCAGGATTCGGCAATATGCTGGAACCGATAAAAAGGGGACAAACGTTTTTGGACTTATAAAAGCAGCTGAAAAGATGGGGTTTTCGGCTAAAGGTGTTCGAGGTGAATTTGAAAGCCTATTTAAGATTCCCAAGCCAGCTATTGCACACATAATAGTAAAAGAACAGTTGCACCATTATGTGGTAATATATGAAGTGAGCAAGAGTCATATAAAAATAATGGATCCTGCCACGGGAAAGATTAAGAATTGTTCCAATGAAGAATTTAAGAAAGAATGGACAGGTGTTTTAGTACTTCTACTTCCCAATGAGAAGTTCAAAAAAGGGAATGAAAAAATCTCCGTACTCAAACGTTTTTGGTTCCTGTTAAAACCGCATAAAATGGTGTTGGCGCAGGCATTTATAGGAGCTTTGGTATATACCCTATTGGGCTTTTCTGCATCTATTTATATACAAAAGATAACAGATTATGTACTGATCGATAGTAACACTAAACTATTGAACCTCCTAAGTGTAGTGATGATTATCCTGCTAATATTGCAACTTATAATAGGAGCCTATAAAGATGTATTTCTTTTAAAAACAGGTCAACAGATAGACGCAAGGTTAATATTGGGCTATTACAAACATTTACTCAAACTACCCCAACAATTTTTTGACACTATGCGTGTGGGAGAAATCATATCACGCATCAATGATGCAGTAAAAATTAGGAACCTTATCAATGGTGTTTCCCTCAACCTCACAGTGAATGTCCTTATAGTTGTCTTTTCATTTGGATTGATGTTTACCTATTACTGGAAACTGGCCTTGATAATGCTCATCATTATTCCAATATTTATAGTGATATATTGGCTTGTTAACACGTTAAACAAAAAAGTGGAGCGTAAAGTCATGGAAGATTCCGCCGATTTGGAGAGTCAATTGGTTCAATCTTTAAATGCGGTGGGCACCATAAAACGGTTTGGATTGGAAAGTCATGCTAATTTAATGACCGAGACCCGTTTTATTCGATTGTTAAGGACCGGCTATAAATCAGCATTAAACCATATTTTCTCAGGTACCAGTTCCAATACCATTGCCCAATTATTCACTATTATATTACTATGGTCTGGGGCTGGATTTGTTATAGACCGAGAGATTACCCCTGGAGAGCTGTTATCGTTTTATGCCATTATTGGTTATTTCACGGGGCCTTTAACCAATCTCATTAGTGCCAACAAAGACATACAGAATGCACTTATAGCAGCTGACCGTCTTTTTGAAATCCTAGATTTGAAAAGAGAAGATGTGAATAAGAAAATAACCCTGACCAAAAATAAAATCAATAATATAAGTTTCACAGACGTGGCATTTCAATACGGGACAAGGACAGAGGTCTTCAAGAATTTGAACTTGACCATTGAAAGAGGCAAAATTACTGCCTTTGTTGGAGAAAGTGGATCGGGAAAATCAACCCTTGTTTCTCTGATTCAAAACATCTATCCCATCAACAATGGAAAAATCAGAATTGGTGACATCGACCTAAAGCATATTGATAACCAAAGCCTTAGAAATTTAGTGAGTGTGGTTCCTCAAAAAATAGACTTGTTTGCCGGAAATGTAATAGAGAACATTGCAGTAGGAGAATTTGAGCCAAATTTTGATAAGATATATAAAATATGTAGCGACATTGGGATTTTGGAATTTATAGAAAGTCTCCCCAACGACTTCAATACCTATCTGGGCGAAAATGGAGCCACCTTGTCCGGGGGGCAAAAACAACGTATTGCAATAGCAAGAGCCCTTTATAAAGATCCCGAAATTTTGGTGTTGGACGAGGCAACTTCTTCCTTGGATAGCAGTTCAGAAAATTATGTCCAAAAAACGATTGGCAATCTACGTTCTGAAGGTAAAACGGTAATTCTAATAGCACACAGATTAAGCACTGTGGTCAATGCGGATAAGATCGTAGTTTTGGACAAAGGTCAAGTAGTTGAAGAAGGTTCTCACTATAAGCTTTATGATGGTGAAGGTGCATATTTTGAATTATGGCAACAACAAGTGCCTTCATTCTTGTCAATACTTAAACCCGTTAACTAATAAATCTTACCGATTATGTCAAAACTGACAAGGCAAATAGCAATTCTAGAACGCGTACACCAATTGATAAGGCTAAAAGCTACGGGAAGTCCTAAGCAATTAGCAGAAAAGCTAGGAGTCTCAGAAGCTACAGTATTTAGAATGATAGATACAATGAAAGAGATGAAAGCGCCTATCTATTATAATTTAACAAGGCAAAGCTATATCTATACAGAGACTACATATTTTAAATGTGGCTTTTATGCAGAGGAACTGGACTCAACAACTAAGAGGAACTTATCAGGCGGGTGTTGCTTTACCTACATAGAACAATTGGTGAAATTTTAACTTTTTTATCAGAAACGCCTCTATTCTTAAACAAAGAATATGATTCGTTTTTATCAAAAACTATTTGGATTGAATCGGAAAAAATAATTTAGTAAGAAATATATCCCAGTACCTTGAGACAATATCAAAATATCATTTTAAGTCTTCTTTGCTATTTTTCAATTCATGCATGTTTTTCCCAAAAAGCTATTTCTGGCAAAATAATTGATGATAATGGTACTCCCCTACCTTTTGTCCATATACGTTTTGAAAACAGTAATATTGGGACAATTTCCAATGAGAATGGCGTGTTTCAATTTGCAACCAATAAAGATGTTGGGAAAAAAAGTATAATCATATCTGCAATTGGATATAAAACAGAAAAGATTCTGTTTCAAGAGGAATACCAAATTATTTCATTGAAACAAGATATTATAGCCTTGGATGGGGTCATATTATCCCCTGAAGATTATGGAAAGCAGCTGGTTGAAAAAGCAATTAATGCTATTCCTCTGAATTACCCAAAAGTAGAAGAAAGGCATACAGGTTTTGTTAGGGAGGTCACTTCTTGGGAAAACAAAAAGAACCCAATCTATGTTGTTGAAGCGGTACTAGAATCCATCAAAAAATCATATACTAAAAAAAACTTATCAGGGGATGTCAAATTAATTGAATTTAGGAAATATCAAAGTGAACAGTTGGACTCCTTGAATACAAGAATTTATGCAGGTAGTCATCATATACATAGGTTTGACATTGTATCACGAAAAGAAGCATTTCTGGGAAAACCGAATGACTTTATTTACAAAATCAAGGACACCTTACTTCAATATGGGGAAAAGATATACTTGGTTCATTTTGAAAAAAAAAGTAAGTTATCGGGCCAGATATATATAGCAGACTCTTCCTTTGCCATTGTAAAAGTGGTCATTGACCAACACTTCAGTTCCAAGACCCTTACAAATAATCGGCAGTATTTAAAATATACAATCACATATGAACAAGGAGAAGATGAAAAATGGAGGTTCAAACATTCCCATTACGAAACTGCTTTTGACAAGAAAGATGGACTTTTCAAGCTGACAAGCGATTATGTGACCACCAAAGTGGAAACCAATAAAGATGTAATACCTTATACTGACAAGTTGCAATATGGTGATATTTTGTTGAATAAATCAAAACAATATGAGCTTGGTTTCTGGAGTGGTTACAACATTATCATACCAAATCAAAAGACAGAAAGTTTATTCAAATCAATGGATTATTTAAATAAGAAGAATGATAAAAGGAAAAATAAGTTTGTTGATTTCCTACTAAGAATTGACCATGATATATCAATTATAGGAACATGGATAACTATGAATACCAATACAATAACCTTTAACAACCCTTCTCTCGTAGTTCAAGAAAATTTGACTTCTTCAAAAGAGTATGTAACAGGGTTGTCCTATTCTCTGATGTATGAGATTAAACCCAATATTTTTCTAGGATATGCAAATGAAAGTAAGATTTCAAAAACAGGAACAACTTCTCATGACGTAAGCATAGCAAATAGGTTCAACTTAAATCCCAATGGTCGGCCTATCTTCATATACCCAAGTGTAAATTTTGGGTATCAAAAGTTGGATTTCCTGATTGGAAGCTATAGTCTTACCGGAGATTTAATTGTCAATGGAAAATCCTTTGATACTGCTAAATTGGATGTTTTTCTCTCTCAAAAGAACTATCGGTTAAATCCCAATATCTCGCTTGGTATAGAAAAAAGTCGTCGCTTCTTGTTTAAGATATCAATTGGGCACAATTTTCAATTTAACGAAAAAAAAGGTGTTTTTTTTCGTGAGAAAGATGGGTTTTTCGCTTTAAGAAAAAGTACATTCCTAAACAACGGAAAAGAAAACTTATCAATTAATCCTAGTAATAATGATTTGTTACAAAACAACATTAATATAAAAACGGGTATCGTTTTTAGTTTTTAAACCATGGCCATCATTCCATTTGATTTATTCACTTAAAAATTAACTTTTTTTGATGGGCTCTCAATATTTGAGAGTGAGTCTTGCAATATTTGGTATGTAATGAAAAACCGGGCGCTTAAGAAATTTCCGGGTTTTGATTACAAAAAAATAAATGTTTAACATAAAAATTCTAAAAATGAAAAATTTAGAAAGTTACGGGGTTTCAGAGCTAAGAGTTACTGAAACTCAAGAAGTAAATGGAGGGTTTCTTGGTCTTCTTGCAGGATTTCTGGTTGGAACAGCCCTTGCAATGATATTTTTTGACAAGTAAAATAATTATTAATCCAAAAGCTTGAAACATGAAAAATTTAGAAAATTTACAACTGACCGAGCTTAGCGCACAAGAAGCTCGTGCAGTCTCGGGTGGGTTTGGTTTTTTACTAGGTTTATTAGTGGGCTTTGTAGCTTCTGCGCTAGCATTGTCCGCCTCAAAGTAACAGATTAAACAAATAATAGTGGGGGTATGTCCCCGCTATTATTTACTGTGCTCAATTGACCATCTACTTATTGGTTAAGTTATTTTATGGCATACTGTTGAGCATAGTATGCGCTGCAATGCCGTGACAGGATATATATGAAGTAAATTTTTCTTCAACATTACACAACTCTGTAATTTCAATGGCTTTTTGCTATTCCTATACTGCTATCCGAGATTATTGAGATGAATTTTCATTATGGTTTAATGTAAGAGATAATGTAGTTTTATTATGCTTCCTAATTAAACCAACTGCTTGCCTACACCAATCTTTAATAAAAACTCCAACCTTAACACTAGATTTATAGGATTTTCCGCTTTATTTTTTCTTGAAAAGAACAAATAACCTTCAGTTTTTGGGTCAAGATTGTCCATAACCAGTTTTCCATGTAGGCTTTTATTAGCTGAGATGGTCTTTTGCAATAGATGTAAGGTCAAACCTCTTTCAATTAGATACGAAATCAATTTTTGCCTATTCACAAAGGTGACATTGCAGGAGGTATAAATTCCTTTTTCATCAGAAAAGATGTTGGTAGCCAAAGCGTAAAAATGGGTTTGCTTCTTTTTGTCAAAAAGCCACCCGGGTTTTTCAGCACCGTTTTTTTGATATAAAAGTTCGAAAGCAAAAGTCGGTAGTGATTCATTTATATAATCCAATTGGGCTTTTTCATCCACAAAATGGACTTGTTGGGTCGTTTTGTTCTTTAGAACAAGGTCAATCCCATCCAATTGCTGTTTTAGATGCTGTGTCCGCTCAAAATCATAAAACTTCAAGTTTTTTTGATAATAAGAATCCAGTAAAATGCTCAGTCTTTTTTCTTTGGCGAGGTCAGCTTTGAAGTTGCTTTTCAAGGGCATCGATTTTCTGGAACAATACATTGCCCATTTGTTCCACTACACCTACCACAAGCGCATTGCCCATAAAAAAAGCTCTTTTGGTGTTGGAGATACCCTCCAATTTGGTGTGATCATCAGGAAACATGTTCAACCGTTCCAATTCAACAGGAGAAAGTCTTCGAAGTCCTGCTGAGGTTTGGACTACGTGCTTAAACCGAGATGGGGATTTACCGCCCTCACCGGTTATTATTGTTCTGGAAGGTTGATCAAGTGCATCAGGAAATACCATACTTCCCTCGCTATAATTATATTCAAAACCATCTTTGGTTTTGCGAATTTCTTTTTTGGACCCTTTTAAATATTCCCATTTTGGAATATCAGCTTCTGGAATTGAAAACTCCACTTCATTATTGTTCTCAATAATGTCGGAAAGAACATTACGAGAGCCATAATAATCAGCTGCTGTCTTTATAGTGTCTATTTCATTCTCAATACAGAGCCCTGAATTTAGAAAAGGAGAAAGTTCTTTATCTGCATTGAACGAATCGGAGAGCGACACCAAATCTTTGTCCAAAGAAAAAGAAACGGGAGCACCTAACTTCTTAACTGGAAATGATGAAGCAATGGTGCCATGTTCCAAAAGCCAATCCATAGGGTTTTGATTGACCAACTTCTTATAAATGGCTGTGGATTTATGGTACCCTAGAAAAAAGACCCGTCTCCTGCGTTGGGGCATTCCGTATTCTGCGGCATTGATTACCCGCCACTCTACGGCATAGCCCAGATTGTTCAAACTTTTGAGCATAACGGCAAAATCCCGTCCTCTCTGCGTTGATGGGGACTTTAATAATCGGTCCACATTTTCAAAAAAAAGATATTTAGGCTTGTTTTCTTTTTCGGAAAGAATACGATGAATGGACCACCATAGCACCCCTTTTTTGCCAATTAGTCCTTTGGAATTTTTTAGTGTAGTGGCCACAGAATAATCTTGACAGGGAAATCCGCCTACCAATATATCATGGTCGGGAATTTTAGAAGTTGACACTTCTTCGATATTCACATTGGAGTGGTTTTTAGAACCAAATCGGGCTTCATATACCAAAGAGGCATGCTGTGTTTTTGTGGATGGTTCCCATTGGTTGCTCCATACCACCTCATAATTGCCTGTGTTTTCCAATCCGAGTCGAAAACCGCCTACACCGGCAAAAAGTTCGCACACCTTGAGTTTTTGCATCTTCAAAAATAGGGTTATTCTATTTTCTTTAAATCTTCATCATACAAACCAACCAATACACTGTTTCCTTGGTCATCTATTTTCAATCCACCATATTTTGCCACTTCATATTTTTCAGCTTCTCCTTCTTGAAAGAAAAAAGACTCAGCCCCAATGTTTATCCCCCACCAATTTGCAGCAGTAAATTCAATAAGGTGCTCATTTTCATAGATAGGTGTCGTTTCTTCTTGTAAGCGAACCCGCTCTGCAGTGCCATTGGGTAAAAGTTTGACCACGCAAAAACCTCGTTTTGGGATGCTATCAGTATCGATGCCTTCAGAAATGGTATAGCGGAGACGCATATAATCTCCTTGAATGAGCGATCTTGGGTCTACCGGGGCTAGTTCCAATAGCACAAGCTTGCCCTCGGATAGCATAGACTCCTTTTTTATCACATTGTTGTTAAAGACCAACAATAGGATCAATAGATTTAAAAGGATGATGACCCACTTATATTTTTTCATTCCCCTTGAGCATTTTTTGGATGAACATATAGAAAACTAATAGTACCGCTCCTGATGAAATCAAGATGAGGGATTTGGTCAACAAGGTAAAACTGAGGTCATAATAGTATTGCGAAACAAAATAGACCAAAGCAACAATGCCAATTATAAAGCTGGTTTTATGATTGACGTAAAATCCCAATAGAACGATTAAGATGGCTCCGGAAATTGAAGGACAGAATATTGTGGGAAGCAAAAATAAGACGGTTAAGCCGTAGATTGCGGATTTATGTTTGGATTCCTCCAGTCCAACGACCCCAATGATATTATGCACAAGAAACAGGACTCCAGCCCAAATAAAAATGGAGGAAATCCAGATGTAATTTTGATCTATAGGAATCAAACCCCTAATGCCTAGTGTAATTAAACCGATTAAAAAAGAAACTACAATACCGATGCGCAAAGGACTGTAGAGCAGGGACAATTTAGCACTTGAATTCATGATTTTTGCTTCGCACAAAAACCAAAAACCCATTAATAGCACATAAAAAGTAATGTAAATGTGAATAAAATCGTAGAGATCATTAGATATGATCCATGTGAGCAAACAGGCACCTATGGTTACGGTGGAGACAAAGGACAAGATATAATTCTGCATTACATATAAACTTGCAAGAGCTATAGCTATGATTATGAAAATGACTGTGTTTTCATCGAGGTTTAAATTCAACAGACCAAAAGCCAAGCTAACTACACCTATTATGAATATGGAAACGCTGAAAGTGTCGAAAATGAGGTTATCCTCTTTCTTGTTAAGTATCCATGAAAAAATAATAGCACATATACCAACGGCCAGTATTCCATATTCAGAATCAAAGACTCCAACTATCCCCATAAAACCAAAGAGCGCCAATGAAGCTAAAAAACCACCAAAAACGGACAGAAGTTTGATTGCTATACCCGGTTGGCTGACATCTGTGTTCTGATAAGCTGATAGAATAGCTTTTTTGTCACAAACAAAAGTGTTTTCCTCCTCGGATTGAATGTCACTCAACAACTTTTCTATGGCTTTTATCCTTTCCATTTTCGCTGTAGTTTAAGTAATGACATAATCAATAGAGAGATACTGATAACAATGAACAAACCGACAGTAAGAAACATGGGCGCACCATCCGATAATTCAATTAGGAAAGCTGAAATTATAATAATGCCACCAAATGGAATCAAGGACACATAGATGATTTGTTTATGTTTAATACCATACCATATGCCGGCTCCAAAGAAAAGTAGAACAATTGTATAAAAGAGGGCAAAAGAGGAGCCTTGTCCATCAAAAATTCCCTGTAGAAAACCCAATGTGCCGATAGAAACTATATATAATAGCAGAATGTTCTGTAGCCATATGGGGGCGTGAATTTTGTATTTGAATTTTGATGCTATAATAAAAATGAGAGCAATCAAGGTGTTGAAAACAAAGAATAAGGTATACACAAAATCTGCGGACCAATCATGGGCAACTTGTTTTGTGTACAACATAAATGTGGTGTTCAGCAGAATAATATAAAGAAGCCATAATGGGGCAAAATTTGAAACGAATACCCACAGACTAATTAATAGGGTCCAACCTAAAAAGAGATCATATGCATTGGCCCCTGTTTGATAAATCTGCCCAAAAACAGCCAATAATACACCAACTAATATTGAAGCTGCGGTTATGAGAACATTTTTGATTAATTGACTCATACGGGAGTAGAGAACTATAAGCGCTATCGCTATAATTAACCCCTCAACCAATCCAATCTTGATAAACTTGTGTAGGTCAGCCCAATTGTATGCGAAGAAAAAGAGAATCCCAAAGGTGATAAAAGAAACTCCCAAACATAGTAAAAACAGCTTCAGGAACGCTTGCCAAGTATGCGAGGTATTATAAACGTTTTGTTTTAGGGTTTTGGCAATACCTTTTTCAGACCAATTGCTATGCTTATTTATTATTTGAATGTCTTCCCTGGTAATATTTGCCATATGACAACCTCTGAAAAGGCCAAACGTGACCTATAAATTGTACTTGTTCGGTAAGATAATAAAAAGGGGCAGATTATTTTCCGAGGAATTGACGAACAGATAAGAATTGTGTGTATTTAGAATCTCATTCCTTCGGTTTTCTGGTTAATTGAATAATAGATAAAGCATGAAGAAAAACGGCAAATGGCATTAAAAATGTTGGAAGTAATAAATAAGGGAACTGATTAAACTCGAGCGGGATACCAGAATTGCCCCAAATGGTTGGCAGGTAGAATGAGGTTATAAATATAAAAGCTGCGAACAGTACCACAAGAATTCCGATAACATTCCATATTAAAAGAATCTTTCTTGAACTATTTGTTCGATTGGCGTAAACCGCCATGACTATGGCAGACAATCCTATTAACACGTCATAATTAGAACCTTCAAAGGTCACTTGAACAGGTAAAATATTGTTCAAAAACGTAAAATAAAATAAAACCTCTATGACCGCCCTAAAACTCTGAATGGCTATGGGAAGTGCTATCGGAATAGCCGAAAGTACTTTATGGTTTCTATCCCTATTCAGGAATAAAAAGGTAAACAGAAATACAGGGAAGACCATAAACAGCGGAATTCGTGGAGGCAAGGACAAGTCGTAATAGAATCCAGTGTTCCAGACGAAAAACTGTAATGTCAACCAAGACAATATGCCTATCAAAGTGAGTAGCAAGATTCGATTTCTTTTAGCAGGGGTAGAGCCAGTTTTTAACAGAGCATTGTTTAAACCCCACAGAAGAATGGTTAAAAGAATAACAAACAACAGAACGTAAGAAGCCTTTATCATGGTTATTGAATTTATGGTTGTATATACAACTTATAGAATTAAATTTTTATCTGCTCAATTTGGTTAATATCAAGTTGATTGCGTTTTCTCCATCCTTTTCCAAGATTCCCCTAACTTCTGACATGGCATTGTTCCAGTGTGGCAAAACACCCTCAAGAAATTCCTTCCCGTTTTCTGTGATGAATAAAAAGGAGTTCTCGTCGCCAGAGATGTATTGTTTTTCAACCAATCGGGTTAGATTTCTATTTACCGTGGATTTTTCCATGTGGAGCTTTTCCGATATTCGTTTTTGGTTGACCGAATTTCCCTTCGTAACAACAAAAAGAATACTTAGTTGACTGTCTGTTATCCCGAAAGGCCTTAGATGCTTTCTGAAAATATTAGCGATTATCCTTTTGCATTTCATGATGTTTCCTGAAATACAGCTGGAAGGATTGCACTGTTCAATATTGCTATACGTTGAATTAGATGGCATAATTCAAAGATAATGAATAGAGTTGTATATACAACTATTTTAACTGTATTATTGAAACAGCTCTACTTCCGAGCACTAGTTAACTTTCTCCAACTGTACCCAAAAAGGAAAGATTCTTTTCCTATTGACCATATAGAAGGGTACAAGTGAACCCTTCATTTCCGGCAGCGTCACATTTTTCATTTCAATGATATCCGTTTTGGCCTCGTTCTTCATTTGATTGACCACCGCACCGGTTTCCAAAAACATTCTTCCCTGTGCTTCTACGGGTTTGATAAACTTGAACTTAAGATTATATGCTCCTTCTTTTATATGTACCTCCCATTTTCCATAGATTTCTTCTTGGTCCCATATTCCTCGCTGTCCAGAGGCATCATTTCTATTGAGTATGATAGGGTTTTCAAATTCTGAACCTATAACAATCAAGGGCTGATTCATAATGTTTTCAGAGGCAATGAGTTCTTGGTAATGGGTTTCCAATTCGTTTTTCAGGTCCGTCGCCAAGCTAGTATTTTCTTCAACAATATTCTGCTGTTCATTTGGATCTTTATTAATGTTGAACAACTCAAATTCCTCAATAGGGGAATTATAATTTGTTTGCCCCACTAGCTTGTAATCTGCTTTTTGAATGGCGATATTATGATATAGTTCTGGATACCTACGAGCCCAATAGAAAAATAAAGACCTGTCGCCCCAATCGACACTTTTATCATTCAAAAGAGGAAATAGATTTTTACCGTCAATTTTTCTATCCGAAGGAATTTCCACATTGCATAATTGTGCTAGAGTAGGCAAAACATCAATATGGGCAGTTGTAGTTTCAATATCCCCGCTATTTTTGAATTGGGATGGGTATCTAAAAAAGAAAGGAACGCGAACACCACCTCTATAAACACTTCCTTTTAAACCTCGCATACCGCCAACATATCTGAGTTGTTGGGGTCCATTGTCCGTCATGAAAATGACAATGGTATTGTCCGAAATCCCGAGAGTATCAAGTTTATTTAGCACCTTGCCCACGTTATCATCAATATTCGTGACCATCGCATAAACTTTTCTAGCATCTTCTTTGTCTTTTTCACTCATTTTTCGTGAAGCCGAATTGTTTTTTTCAAAAGCGATGGATGGATCAATATTTGCATATTGTTGGTAGTATTTTTCAGGTACCTGCAAAGGTGTATGAGGGGCGTTGAAGGAGAGATAGCAGAAAAAAGGTTGGTCCCTATTTTCCTCGATAAATGCAACGGCATTATCCGCAAAAATATCTGAACAATAACCTGTGTACTTTTCTTTTTCACCATTGTGCCATAAAACAGGATCAAAATAACTGCGATTACCTTCAAAAAAGGTGGTAAAATCGCCTACTTGACCCATGCCGCCCGAAAGATGAATTAGCGACTCATCAAAACCTTGATCATTGGGTCTGCTGGGGAAATTATCACCCAAATGCCATTTGCCAAAAACTCCAGCTCTATAACCTCCTTGTTTAAGCATTTCAGCTATGGTTATTTCATTGGGAGCCATAATGGCACCTCCGTTATAAGTATCTCGAACGCCTGTTCGCAAAGAATACCGGCCAGTCATTAAACTTGAACGGGTAGGGGCGCACACAGGTGATACATAAAAGTTATTGAAACGGATACTTTCCTTGGCAAAGGCATCCAGCACGGGAGTTTTTATTTGATCATTCCCGGTTATACCCAAATCTCCATAACCTTGATCATCTGTGATTATCAAAATCACATTTGGACGTTTTTTTTGTTGGGATTGGCTTGAAAAAGCTAAAAAGAGGGCCATTAAGCCAACGAAAAGGGTCCTTTTTTTGATATGCATGATTGCGGTTTTTCTAAAAATACACCAAAATGCAAACAAAACGGCATAGTTATTTGGAGGAGGCACGTAGCATTCCCAAAAACTGGTTTATCAATTCGGAAAGTTCTGGATTTTGATCATACACCGAGCTATTTCTTCGAGAATAAATCTTGGCAAAAAGATCAAACCTCACGCGATATGCCATTTTACGAATTTCATCACTATCGTCTTTTTCAATGAGCTCATTTAGTTTCTCAAACTCTTTTTTCCACCAATCAAAATCAACATCATTTGGGTTTTCAAAATCATTGGAAAGTTTGGGCCTTAATCTATCAGCAAGCTTAATTTCTCTTTTCAATGCATTAGAAAGTGCAGTTTTTTGTTTTTTGTAAACCTTAGATCTTAAAAGTTTTGCGTGCTGTTTTGATAGACTATCCGTTTCTAACAAATGTTTGTAATCTTTCAACATACGTTCACTCTGTTCTGAAGCCAATAATAGTTTTTGGTCTTCCATAAACTGTTTAAACAAAGTGTAATCGGCATGATATTGACTTAGAATTTTATCCGAAGCCGAAGTTTCCTTTTTAAGTTTTTGAAGGTGTAACCAATCAAACGCCCGGAGGATTTGATTTTGAGGCGGCCACCTATGCTCATCGTCATAGGTGATTAGGGTGCTATTGAATTTTATTAGTTTGAGGTAGTCTTTGTTTTCCTGCATTTCCCTAAAATTCATATCACGATCACCGCAAAGTCCCACATAAGAGTATGCCTGTGCGGCTGGCATTTGTTCCTGAATGTAGGAGAAGCCGGCTCCACAACCTACTACACCTGCAAATTTATCGGTCAAAGATGCTATGGCACTTGCTAATCGGGAACCTCCTGAAAAACCAGAAAGGTACATCTCACTTTCATTAATACTGAATCGGGAAAAAATGTACTTAAATAATCTATTGGCGATTTCAAAGTTACGGTTGTAAGGTCCATTTCTTGAGTTGTTCGAGCAAACTAAGATGTGTCCGTACTTTTCCGAAACTGTAATGAAAGGTTGAATACCTATAGCTCCTCTAGCGGCTGGCTCAAAAATAAAAACAATGGAACTTAGCTGATTTTCGTTGAATGATTTTGGAAGGTAAAGCGCAAACGTTTCTTTTTCTGCTCCAGTGACCAAAATTGAATCATGAACTATTCCTTTTTCAAATGAATCTTGTGCATGTAAAAAGGAAACTGCTATAAAAGAAAGAAAGAAAATACGAAACTTAAGGCACATAGACTATTGCAGGATACCATTATATTTTGTCCTATCATTCAATAACTCCTTAGCGGCCAAAATGGCATCATCATGTTTTAAATAATACTGATAAAGTCCTTCTCTATAAAAATATCGTTTGATAATTTCATCTTCAAGATTTTTCTGAATCTCTTTTTGATAGGTATCTAGCGCTAGAATTTTGCCCTTGTTCACGGCAAGTAGTAAGTCTTTGTATTTTTCTTGAACGGAAGGGCCGAGCAAATGTTCATCTCCGTTTATAGCTTCCTCCAGGATTTCCTCGGTTTCCGTTCGAAACGAAAAATTCTGAGCCTGTGCATATTGTTTAAAAGCGTCAAAATCAGCATTGGAAAATTCAAAATCATTTACAGATTCAACGGAATTATCATAGTAATAGTCCGTCGCAAAATCAAACACAACACTGTTCTGTTGCAAGGCATCGATTAAGGTATTCGATTTTAGAGAAGCAATTTCAATGTCGGGCATTACGCCTCCTCCATCTTGCACTCTTCGTCCATTTCTTGTGGTGAACTCCTTGAAATCAGTATTTCTAACTGCATTTCCCTCATTATCCCTGTTCCAATAGTCCAATGATTGGATACAACGTCCGGAAGGAGTATAATATCGCGAAATGGTAACTTTTAATTGTGTTCCATAGGTGAGTTTTAATGGACGCTGAACCAAACCTTTTCCAAAGCTTCTAGCTCCCATGATTACGGCGCGATCCAAATCTTGCAGGCCACCTGAAACTATCTCACTTGCGGATGCACTTCTACCATTTACAAGAACAACCAAAGGAATATCCAAATCTTCAGGTTGGTTTTTGGTCTTATACTCCTGATTGAATTTTTTGACTTTGGATTTTGTGGTAACAATAAGCTCTCCCTTGTCGACAAAAAGATTGGTCACATTGATGGCCTCGGTAAGAAGTCCTCCTGGATTTCCGCGTAAATCCAACACTAATTTTTCAGCACCTTTTCCCTTTAGGTCTTGGATAGCGGATTTCGTCTGGGATGAAGCCTTTCTATTAAATTTTGAAAGCACGATATATCCCGTGTTATCGTCGATCATATCATAAAACGGAACTGCATCCACTTCTACACCTTCCCGTTTTAGGGTAGCCGTTTTGGTCTGACCTTGTCTTACAAAAGTAATGTCGACACTGGTGTTGTTTGCTCCTTTAAGCAGTTCGCTTGCGTTGTCATCAAAGTCAGAAACCTTGATGTCGCCAATTTTAATGATTTCATCACCAGCTTTTAGGCCGGCCTTGTCCGCAGGATAATCTTTATAGGGTTCAACAATGACCAATTTGCTTTCGTAAGAACGCACCAAGGCCCCAATCCCCGAATACTCTCCGGCATTATTGATTTTATAGGCTTCAACATCTTGTTCGTTTAAGAACCGTGTATAAGGATCCAATTCATCCAGCATGTTCTTAATTGCCGAATCCATGAGCTCTGCAGGATTGGTCTCATCCACATAATTCATGTTGAGTTCCTTGAAGAGTGTGGTAAAAATCTCAATCTGCTTCGCGATTTCAAAGAAGTCACTCTTGAAACTACTTCCGACGGCCAAAAAGGCAACGGCTACAACGGGGATTATAAATTTTTTATTGAGTATTGTTTTTTTCATCGAATTCTTTCTTTAGAAATGCTTCCAAAAGCGTGTTTATGGAGCGATCAACTTCATCAAAATTGGGTATGGTATTACCAAGATATAAAAATAGAAACGCAAAATTTCCCTCAATCTTGTTAAAAACGGAATGCTTATTCAATCGATAGGCCTCGCGTAATAAACGTTTTACGCGATTTCGCTTTACCGCGCTTTTGAATTTCTTTTTTGGGGCAACAACACCTACTTTAATCTTGGTGTCATCCTCAAAATCTGATTTTATGTAAAGTAGTTTTATGGGAAATTCGGTGATTCCTTGTCCTTCAACAAAGAGTTGCTCAATAACCTTTCTGTTTTTGAGTTTTTCCTTTACTGGGAAAGTTACATCTTTTGAATCCATATCAAACTTTTCCCTTTAGGGAAGCTATTCGACTTTCTTCGGTCAAGATACAAGTAAATAAGTAATACCGATTAATCAAGAAGTTTCTGATGCACGTTATTTTCTCCATCCACATCTGCCATAAGTTGTGAAGGATCAAGGACAATGGCTTTTATCGTCCCAACAGGCTTATCTATTGTAAACCCATAGGTTTGATGTGCCCATGCCCAATCTTCCAAAACAGTTCTTTTTAGATTGGGATAAGGATTCTCTTTTTCTCCGCGCATCATGCGTAATGGAACATAATAGATTTCCTGCGTACCATCGGAGTTTACCACCAATATGTCTAAAGGCATAGGCATGTCGCCGATACGTTCCAGGACAACCTTTGTTTTTTGTCCTTCCGATTCCACACTTTTAATGGAATAATCGATGGTGTTGGTAGTCTGGGTCCAGTCGGTCAAATACCAATCCAATTCCATTCCTGAAACTTTTTCTGCTGTTCTCTTGATATCGTTTGGCACAGGATGTTTGAATTTGAAATCTTCATAATATTTTTGAATGGTTTCCATTAATTTATCCTGACCAATAATATATCCCAACTGCGAAAGAAAAATAGATCCTTTGCTATAAGCTCCAATGCCATAGGCGAAATTTGTCGCGAAGCGATCGGCATGCGAAGTCTGTGGTTTTTCCAAACCAGAATTCACCAAAGCATAGTATCCTTTGTATGAGCCTTCAAAAGGATTTTCCTTGCCTTCTTTCATGATTTCATTCATGCAAAGGCTGCTTATGAATGAGGTAAAGCCTTCATCCATCCATTCATATTTGGATTCATTTGTCGCCAAAATGTGTTGAAACCACGAATGAGCCATTTCATGCACGGTAACCCCAACAAGGCTGCCGAAACTTCTTTTGCCTGTAATCAAGGTGCTCATGGCATATTCCATACCTCCGTCTCCACCTTGAATCACAGAATATTGTTCGTAGGGATATTTACCTATGTTTTTACTGAAAAAGCGCATGGTCTCTTCCGTTTTGGGTTGCAGTTTTTTCCAATTATCAATGATTTCAGGGTCATTTTTATATAGAAAGTGAAGTGTTGGTCCATCTTCCATAGCTACTGAATCATGAATGTACTCAGAATCTGCGGCCCACATAAAATCATGCACATTGGGCGCTTTAAAATGCCATGTTAGTGTTTTTCCTTTGGTTTTTACTGAAGTTCCAGGAGCTTCATAACCGTGTCCTATTTCTTGAGGGTTTTGCAGATAGCCAGATCCACCTACGGTGTAGTCTTTATCTATAGTCAATTTTACATCAAAGTTACCCCATACACCATGAAATTCCCTTGCGATATATGCATTGGGGTGCCACCCTTCAAAATCATATTCAGATAGCTTTGGGTACCATTGGCTCATGGATAGTGCAACACCTTCTGCACTGTTTCTTCCAGATCTTCTAATCTGTAAAGGAACTTGTCCATTGAATTCCATATCCAAAACGGTTTTTCCACCTGCCGGAATGGGATTTGCCAATTCGACCACTAGAATGGTTCCCTCCTCATTAAAAGAAACAGGGGTTCCATCTTGGGTTAACGTTTTTACGTGCAAATAACCAATTTCACTTTCTGAAAGGGATGCAATCCTACTTTTTCCATCCTTCATCATCCGCTTATCAGGATCCTTTACGCTTTGAAGTCGAGCATCCATTTCACTCCCAGGTTGAAATGCATTAAAATACAAATGATAATACACCCGATTCAGTACATCAGGAGAGTTGTTAGTGTAGACCAATTTTTGGGTCCCTGCGTATTGAAATGTTTTAACGTCCATATTGACATCCATGGTATAGTCTACATGCTGTTGCCAATACGAAGTGTTGTTTTGGGCATTCAGGATAATTGTGGCGCCAAATAATGCGAAAACGGATAAAAAAGCTTTTCTCATTTTATTTTGTGTTCTTTGTCAAAGTCATTTTACCTTTTGAAATATTATCAGCCATAATAAGGGCGTTATAGGCATTGACCATTTTTCCAGATTTTGAAATAGTATTGAAAGTTGTGGCATTTTCAGGATCTCCCGAAACAATAACAGAAGCTTTGGAACTTAAGCCAGATTCAATAATTACCTGCTTTACCTGAGAAGCGGAAAGCTGCGGATAGTATGATCTGATAAGTGCCGCTACGCCTGCTACAGCAGGAGCGGCCATTGAGGTTCCTCCTTGAAAATCATAATCGTTATTGGGTAAAGTAGAGTATATGTCATCTCCTGGTGCAAAAACATCCACGTTCTGCAAGCCGTAATTTGAAAATGAAGCCACCATTTTAGAACCATAACTACTGGTTAGTGCGCCAACGGTAATTACGTTATTGGTAAATTCTGTGCTTCCATAGTTATGATCGTTAGGAAAATTCGGGTTTTCGGCGTCATCCAAATTGTCTCCATCGTTTCCTGCAGCATGTACAATAAGTACGTCACGAGATGCAGCATATTTAATAGCATCATAAACCCACTGCGCATTTGGTGAGAACGATTTTCCAAAACTACAGTTGATAATTTTAGCTCCATTGTCCACCGCATATCTAATCGCCAGAGCAATGTCTTTATCGTATTCATCTCCATTTGGAACAGCTCTTAAGCTCATCAGCTGTACGTTTTTGGCCACCCCATTTACTCCTTTTCCATTGTTGCGTTCAGCGGCGATAATTCCAGCTACGTGCGTTCCGTGACTTTCGGTATCCACTCTGTTCTTTGGATTTCCATTACCATATGATTTGTCAGTAAAATCATATGGCTTATCCCCAACAGGCGTTCTTCCATTAAAATCTTTGTTGAGGTTATAGTTCACCTGTTCGGTGAAATAGGTAATGCCTTCGTTAAGTTCTTCGATAACACTTGGAATACTTTCTCCATAGGAGAACATTTGGTTCAACACCGCAATATTCTGCTTCATTTCCTCCGTTTTAGCCTCGATAGCCATTAATTCCTTTTTGGTGTAGGAGCTCTTACCCAATTCTTTCTTAACAGCATCATCCGCATTTTTTACCACTTGGAAAATTTGCTCGTATTGCTGTTTGTTTTGAACCGCTTTGGGATACTCAGAATCAAGTTTAAGACGCGCTTTTGCCCTGGCAGAGGCATCACCGATATTCAATCGTAGCATTCGCACATACTCCAATTGCTCATGGTAGGCTTCACCTAAAAAATTATATCCGTGAATATCATCAACATATCCATTGCCATCATCATCTTTTCCGTTATTGGGCTTTTCTCCCTTATTGGTCCAAAGTACATCATCTAAATCTTCATGCTCTAGGTCCATTCCTGAATCGACAACCGCTACGACAACGGTATTTCCACGTCTATTTTTGATGATTTCCTTGTATGCTTTGTCCACACTCATACCGGGGATGGTATCTGCTATTAAATCGGCATGCCCCCAAGTTTTCTTTTGGGATTCGGACAACTCTGAAATTTTTAAAGGAACGGCATCAATATTTGCAACCGGAGTAGACACTAAAGTGGTAGCGCCACATCCCATCAAAAAGATTGAAAAGAAAAGCGAGGCAAATGGCAGCTTTGAGTATTTGATATTCATAGAACTTATTTTATTGAAATGTAAAACTTTATTGTGAATTGAATATTTCATCGAAAGAAAACAATTCGTCCAATCGCACCCCTTTTTCCGTTTGTTTTAGGGTGCACAGTTGATTGTGTGCATCATGTTCAAAGAACAATAGCAATTTGTTTTCCGCCGCATGGTTTAAAAATTGCGCCTTTTCTTCCAAAGTCAGTAAAGGTCTAGTATCGTATCCCATAACATATGGCAAAGGGATATGTCCCGCTGTTGGAATCAGGTCCGCCATAAAGACGATAGTTTTTCCTTTATAATTTACTTGTGGAAGCATCATTTTTTCTGTATGTCCATCTACAAAAAGGATACCAAATCCCACTTCTGAATTTTCAAGCTGAGAAACCTTGTCGCGTTTGACAAAATTTAGCTGCCCGCTTTCCTGCATCGGAAGAAGGTTTTCTTTCAGAAAAGATGCCTTTTCCCGAGCATTTGGGTTCGTGGCCCATTCCCAATGCTCTTTGTTGGTCCAAAAACTAGCATTTTTAAATGCAGGCTCGTAGCCGGTTCTGTCTTTGTTCCATTGGATACTTCCTCCGCAATGATCAAAATGTAAATGGGTCAAAAAAACATCGGTAATATCATCTCTTCGGAACCCAAGTTCTTTTAAAGAATTGTCTAAAGAATGATTTCCCCAGCGGTAATAGTAGCTAAAAAACTTTTCAGATTGCTTATTGCCCAGACCATTATCTATAAGAATAAGTTTATCCCCATCTTCAATAAGCAGACATCTGGCTGCAAGGTCTATCATGTTGTTAGAATCGGCCGGATTGGTTCTATTCCAGATGGATTTTGGGACAACTCCAAACATTGCGCCCCCATCTAGTTTAAAATTACCGGTCTCAACAGGATAAATAGTCATTCAGAAAATAAATGCCGTGCAAAATAAGAAAAGCTTAATGCAAAAGGTTAAAAAACATCGGATTATTGGCCGTATTTTAACAAAGTTAGTCTTCTGGGAATTGATTTAAGAGTTTTTGAAGCTGTAAACCAAAATAAATCATGGCCTTGATTTCCTGTACACTCAACAAGCGTTCTTTTTTTAGAATCAGCAGGGAATTTCCATTGGATTCTATATGGTAATAGGGATTGCTCTCCAAAAACAGAATGAGTTCGTCATGAAAAAGCCCTTGAATCTGCGTGGTTTTTTCACCACTTAAAAAGAATCTACGGTTAAAATCGGGGTGATTGTCAATGGTGATGTCCTTAAATCCTGCCAACTTGTAAATTCGCTCGAGTAGTCCTTCTTTATCCAAAGTGAAGACCGGAAATCTTTGCCGCAGTTCAATGTGCATTACGGTTGATTTGATAACCTCTTTGGCTACAAAAGCTCCCTCAGTGAATTCAATATCAAATACGGAACAATGGTCTTTTTCGTCAATAAGATGGTTATACAAATAACTAATTTCCCGTGTTTTGAAGAAGATGAAATCTGATAGAAAGGAAGTCTCAATATTTTTTTGGGCACGATAGTTCCACCCAAGTTCAGTGGTGGTTTCTTTTAAATGCGTCTGTCTTCGTGTAAAGTATTTTTCAATGGGTTTTAAAGTTTCGAGCGGAATTATTTTTCGAATTGCAAAAGGATGTTTCGAATCGGTTCCGTGCTTGTCCAGCCCAACAATCTCTATACTTCCTCCTTTTTTGGAAAAAACGTGCATATAAGATTCCAAGCCTTCCATTGCTGTGTGATCTACAAATCCACACAAGGAAAAATCAACAATTACATTTTGATCTTCGGGAATAGCATCCAATTTATTTTTTAGCTTGAAAAAATTGAGGAAACTGCAGAAGTATTTTACACTCACATAATAATTCTTGTCCTCATGCTCTTGAAAAAGCAGCACATTGGGTTTAAAAAGATTCCCTACAAACAAAAAGGTACTTCTGTTAATGATAATATGGATAAGCAAAGTGGTAAGTATACCTACGCCGATACCCGTTATGAGATTTGTAAATAGGGTAGTCAGTAATGTTGCCAAGAAAATGACAATCTGTTCCTTTCCGATTTTTGCAATCTTCCTGAAAGTCTTGGGAGTGGCGAGCTTATATCCGGTGTATACCAAAATTGCGGCCAAAGCTGCCAAAGGAATCTTTTTGAGTTGTTCTTGGAACAAAAGAATAAAAATAACCAAAAAAGAAGCGTGAAAAAGGTTAGCTGATCGGTTTGTAGCTCCATTATTTACGTTAACTGAGCTTCTCGCAATTACCGTGACCACGTTTAATCCTCCTACCAGACCACTCAGAGAGGTTGCAAACCCTAAAGCTTTTAAATCCTTATTTACATTGGAGCGTCTACTTTGAGGGTCCAATTTATCAACCGCTTTAATGCTTAATAACGATTCGATACTTGCGATTAGGGTTATTGCGAACACACTAACCATAAACTCTTTAGTCAGTGCTTTTGAAAAATCGGGAAAAGCGAGGTTTGAAAGCACATTTTCAGGTATAGAAATAAGATACGAAGGATCCATTGGGAATGGGATGTTCAACCATCCGAAAGAATAGCTAAAGCCAACTGATAAAATCAAAATCCACATGGGAGCTGGAATCAGTTGAAAATATTGGTTTCTAATTTTTGAATAGAACACCATAATGAAAAGACTGATGATCCCAATTCCTGCGGCTACTAGTTCTTCCGTTGTCCCATTTTGGAAAAGATCTGTCAGTCCATTTGGAATCTGCGCCAACAATTGAACTATGCTTCCATGTTCATTGTTATGGCCAATCATAATATGAAACTGTTTTGCAAGGATGCCCCAACCTATTGCAGCTAACATACCTTCAACGGCCGAAGCTGGGAAAAAATCAGCAAGACGACCCATTTTTAAAAAGCCAAGCAACAACATTAAAACCCCCGAAACTACAATCGCGGCCAGCGTAAACAAATAACCTTGATAAAGGTCACCCGCACCCAATGTGGTAATGGCTCCTAAAAGTACTATGACCAATCCGTTTCCAGGTCCGGTGATGGTAACATTGGATCCACCTAAAATTGCGACCACGATTCCTCCCACAATTGCAGCGATGATTCCGGAAATAGGTGGAGCATCACTTGCAATGGCCAGACCGAGACCTAGTGGCAGGGCAATCAACGAAACCACAAAACCCGAAAACAGGTTTTTAGGAAGATCTTGGATAAAATGTTTTTTATGGTGGGTTTTTGAAGTCAATTGTTTTTTCTAACTATGAGTAGGTCGGTTGGTAAATCAGAAAGTATATATTCGATATCGTGTGGAAAAATCCGATCCAACAAACCTATTTTTTTTGGTGCGTTCATTACCAAAAGGTCTGCTCGTACCACCTCGGCATAGTGACCTATAGAGTACCCTCGTTTTCCAAAAATACTCTGGGTTTTGATCTTCAGATTTTCCAAATATCTTTCTGGGATTGATTTTAAAAGTTTTCGAACTCGTGAATCTTCCCGATGTCGTAGGCGCTCCTTTTGAATGGAGGCTTTTTTAAGAGACTTATCATCTTCAATGTTCACGGCCACCTCTTTTTGTCGGATTTCTTCCACAATGGTCAATTGTTTGGCTCCCAAGGCGTTTGATACAAAAACGGCATTTGAAATTGCCAGGGCAGTTCCTTCATCTTCCAACCCATTTACCACCACATGTTTACAAGGTACCCGTTCTTTAGAAGGTTTTATCAATAGCAATACGGAACAGCAAACTTTTCGTGTCAATTTTCTGGCTATGGATCCAATATAGAACTGATAAAGATTTTCATGCTGAAGAGCTCCAAGAATTAGAAGGTCAATATCAGAAGTTTTGCAGGTTTCCAATAGAACCTGATCTGGCTTTCCATTTTTCCACTCAATGGAGAATTCAAGATTGTTATGTTCGATTTGTGATAGGATTCCAAGAATTTCCTTTTCTTTTTCTTCTGTTTTTTCGCCAACATGTAGTAGCAGTAATTTAGCCTGAAAAAAATAGGCTATTCTCGCGGTCTCCATGATATTTATTTTCAAAGAAGGGGAAAAGGCAAACCCAAATAAGACGGTTTTAAATGGTGAATTCAAGAATTCTCTTTTAAAGATAGTCGCCAATATACCACTTAATGTATTAAGAGATATCGGTGGTTTTTCAGTTTAGTCAAATTTTTCACGGAAAAACAGTAAATTTCAGAAAAACTATTTCGATGCTCGAACTTGCTGGAATAATTATTCTTGGAATTATTGCACAATGGGTTGCATGGCGATTTAAATTACCAGCAATTTTACCACTAATATTAATTGGCCTATTGGTTGGTCCTATTGCCACCCTATATACTGAAGATGGCACAAAACTCATAGAACCCATTTGGAATGGGAAAAAAGGACTCTTCCCTGGTGATGGGTTGTATTATTTTGTTTCACTTGCTATTAGCATTATTCTTTTTGAGGGAGGTCTTACCCTAAAGCGTGCTGAAATTAAAAATGTGGGCCCCGTTATAACCAAACTTATCACACTCGGTTCTATAGTCACCTTTTTTGGAGCAGGAGTTGCTGCTCATTATATTTTTGGACTTACATGGCAGATTTCCTTTCTGTTCTCGGCATTGATCATTGTTACTGGACCGACGGTAATTACACCGATACTTCGAAACATTCCATTGAAAAAAGACGTCTCCGCGGTTTTAAAATGGGAGGGAATCCTAATCGACCCCATTGGGGCATTGGTAGCAGTATTGGTATTTGAGTTTATCAGTGTAGGTGAGGGTAGTGCTTTTACCCAGACCGCCTTGGTAGAATTTGGTAAGATATTGTTGTTCGGAACCACTTTTGGATTCACCTTTGCACACGCATTGGCATTTGCAATCAAAAAGAACTTTATTCCCCATTACTTAATGAATGTGGTGTCACTCTCAGTGGTGCTTTTAGTATTTGTAGAGTCAGACCTATTTGCCCACGAATCCGGCCTGTTGGCCGTGGTTGTTATGGGAATGGTGCTTGGGAACATGAATCTTCCCAACCTTAAAGAATTGCTCTATTTTAAAGAGTCTTTGAGTGTACTTTTAATTTCCATCCTGTTTATACTATTGGCAGCCAATATCAATATTAGTGACATGATGTTGATTTTCAACTGGAACACGGCCCTTCTTTTTGCGATCATTGTTTTTATTATTAGGCCGTTGGGGGTCTTTTTAAGTACAAAGGGTTCTGGATTAAAATTGAATGAAAAACTATTTATAGGTTGGGTTGGACCGCGGGGTATTGTCGCTGCTGGTATTGCTTCATTATTTGGGTCAAAGTTATTGGCAAAAGGTGTACCCGGTGCAGAATACATTACGCCTTTAGTGTTTATGGTTGTTCTGGGAACAGTTCTTTTAAACGCAACAACAGCACGACTTTTTGCCAAGATGATAGGTGTGTTCTTGACAAAATCCGAGGGAATCTTGATTATTGGAGCATCAAAAGTGTCGAGGTTGATAGGGAATTACCTCAAAAAGAACAACCGACATGTAGTTCTCATAGACAATAATGACACTAATGTTGAAAAGGCTAAAAGCCTAGGTTTGGAAGCCATGTCCGCGAACATTTTTTCTGATACGTTAACGGATAATATTGAATTGAATGATATGGGATACCTTATGGCCTTAACCGGGAATTCTGATATCAACAAATTCGCCATTGATAAGTTTAAGGACCAGTTCGGTGAGAATGGCGCTTTTCGATTGGTCAATTCTGAAGAAATCAACGACCCTGAGAATACTCCTGCAGATGGACTTTTTTCGCATACCGATGACTTTATCAAACTTATGGATGCGGTTCGGAAACATCCGACCATCCATGAAATTGACATAAAGGACAAGTCGCATTATGATAGCCTTATTGACATAACCCTAAAGGATTATGATATTATTCCGGTATTTACCAAATCGCCCAAAGGGAGTATTGATATCATTCCAGCAAATCGCAAAGATTTTACTCCTAATGGAGAAGGGCACAAACTAGTCTACCTTGGGAAAATGTTTGAAATGGATTAAAGCTTACCAATTCTGGTCAACGATTAGAAGGTGCGAGAAACCCTAACACTGTACAATTCACTCTCGTTTTGAAAAGTAATTTCTGGCCTAATAATAAGTCCTGGGATTGGACGTATGTCAAGGCCTATACTAATATAATCTTCAAAATCAGAGTTCTCTTCCAAATAAGTGCCATATCCGTAATTGGCGCCCACTCCAAATGTATCACTTAGACGGTAATCAACTCTAGCACTTACTCCTAAAAAATCGAAACCTTCGCCCTCTACGGTAATATCACCAAAGTCTCGATCTTTTCCAACAAAATGGGTATAGTTGACTTCCGGACCGGCACTAAAACCTTTAGATACTTTGAAAGAATACCCCCCAAATGCACCGTACAGAAAGGAGGCGGCCTCACCAAGACTTCCGGAGGGCACACCTACGCCTACTCCTGCATAATATGAATTAAATGCTTTCTCCAAATCCTCTTCAGTAATTTCGTCTACTGAAATTGGAACATCTTGAGTGGTTTCCTCTTTTCTTTGTGCATTGGCAGCAACGATGCATACCAAGAACAATAAGCTAAATAGAATAATGGAATTACGGAATGTGGGTTTCATATTGTTGAAGTTTGGTTATTATATAATTGCTTTAGTGTTATTTTTTTGAGAGTGAGACACTTCCGCTTAGCATTAAGGCGCCTAGACTGCCTTCTCCAAAAGCAATACTCCGATATCCTACAAAAAGTACTATTGCTTCAAGAGGTCTCCAAAAGGGGCCAAGACTATAGATAAGGCCGCCTTCCCCTCCTTCACTTGCAGAAATAGCATACCCCACGCCAGCTTCGGCACCAAAGGCATCGCTAAAATTATATCTTGCTTTAGCCGTAAGGGGTATAAAGTTTTCCCCTTCAGTTTCAAAACCAAAATCGGTTTCTTTTCCCGTATATCTTGCATAACCTGCGGTTGCACCTAGTTGGAACTTATCACTAAGGTTTTGGAAATAACCGACTTCTGCTCCATATGTAAATCCAAAGAAATCTGCCTCGTCACCAATAGGTTTTCCAAGGTAAACTCCATAGGAAAAGGAGCCCGCTTCCCTGAAAAAAGACCCTTCTTCATCTGATGCTTCAGAAACCGCACTTTCATTGGCTTGTGGATTGTTCAAAAAGATATCTCGGGTGTCCTCTATAAAATGCTTGGATTCTTCCGTGGGTACCGCGCTTGAAGTTTTTTCTGTTTCTGTTTTTTCTGGGCAGCAAACCACATTACTTATTGATAATTTTGCATCTGAAACAGTGCCATTAAATGTAAAATCGAATGCAGTTTCTAGGGATGTTGTTTTGGCTGTGTAGGTGTAAGTTGCTTTGTTCAATGTGCTTTTGTTTGAACCTTCCTTACAACCGCAGTTGTATGTTATTTTGGAAGTGAACAACCACTTAGTGTTGGGATATTTTTTTCCGGTTTCGGAGATATCATGGTCAACAAATACGTTACAATTTTTGCTAAATAAAATGTGGTCTCCATAATTATAACTATCATCCAAGCTAAACGATTTCATCAACTTTGATTGATCATACTTACGCCTTAGAGATTCTGCATCATTTTTACTTAAATCGCCAATACTTTGTCCAGCAAATAGTGATACAAATTCAGCGAAACTATTTGAATTACTAGAGCTAATCAATAGCTTGTCTTCAAGGGTTTTAAAATTTCCTCTATCAAAGCTCCCCTCTAGATTGAGTTTATTTGCATCTGAATTCATAGAACTAAGTTTATGGCGTAACATACTGCGGGTTTCTTGAGTGAAACCATACACTATAATACTGTGTTCTTTTAGATTTTTAACATAATCAAAAGCATCACAAGTTTGAGCATTTGTATTTTTATAAGCAGCATTTGCCTTTCGGAACATATCCTGAAATGCATTCTTAATGTGTTCGTATTCTTCTTCTACTCTGTTAGCAATTTTTTGTCTAAGAGCGTCTTTTTCCTTTTCATCTGTTTCCTGAGAATAACCATTGCATAGAAAAAGGCATAGTAAGAATGTTGTCAGTATTTTGGAAGAAATATAGAATTTCATGGCTTATTGATTTATAGTAAACCAAATAGAAGCTATTATAGCAGATGAAACAATACCAGAACTCAGGTATATTTTGTAGGAATTATGACTAAGACCGAAGTGCCTTTGTCAGGGAGGGAGTCAAAAAGAAGTTGCCCATTCATTTGGGTCACCCTTGATCTAATGTTTTTTAGACCAATACCGGAAGAGGTGTTTTTTTGCGCAACTCCCTGACCATCATCTTCAAAGCTTAGGGTAACGGAGTTCTTATGTCCAAATAATTGAATGTCAACACAAGATGCATTGGCATGCTTGATAACATTTTGGAGTAGTTCCTGCACAATTCTAAACAAATGTGTGGAAATTCCTTCGTTCAGATTTTCGGGGAATTGAAAGGTGTTGAAATTTATGGTCAACTGTTCCGTTTTTTCAATGGTCTCCAATAATTCGTCAATGGCACCTGAGAGTCCAACAAGCGAAATTTCTGCAGGAGTAATACTATGGGCCACCGTTCTAACATCCTCACAAATGTCATCAAATTCTTTTTGCATTTTTTCATCGGAATATTTGGTACTGAACAACCTTTTCAAGTTTGAGATTTTACTTCCAATATTGTCATGTAGCTCACTGCCAACACGTTTACGTTCGTCTTCTTGCCCCTGAACAAAAGCATTTAAAAATTTTTGTTGTTGAAGTACAAGTTTGTTGGCAAGGGAATTTCGTTCCTGATAGATCTGCCCGACCACCAACGTCAAGGTAGCGGTAAGAAAACAAACTTCTAGGGCAGAGGCGTAAAAAATTCCAGGAAGACCATAAAATGAAAACTTTAAGAGGCCAAAACTGTGGTATAGCACCAACAATATAGACCCAATTGCCATGAACAAATAAGAAATCGCAAAATAAGCTCCTATTTTTTTGTTATGCTTTAGGTAAACAAAAACCTCAATGACCAGAGCGACAATTAAAAACAGAATTGTCAAATACCAAAGCTTCATAAATAGTTCAACTTGGGCCGCATACATTGAGTTGGCCATAAAATGCAGAAAAATCCGAAAAGCAAATTGAAAAACAATCACAAACTCAACACTTTTTTTGAGTTTTGGCAAATACTTTTTTGCCATAAGCACTTGTTGGGCAAAAAGAATGAAAACCGCGGTTGAGAGCTCAATGGAAATCACATAAATGGCGCGTCCTACGTCCAAGGATTCAGGAGGTAACAACAAATTGGTATAACCAAGATACGAACCGATAAAAATCAACAAGATGGTTAGGTAAAGACCATATAATAAAAACAGTGTTCGCTTTATAAAAACAAAAATGAGGGTTGTAAAAAGAAGAGACAATAGCACAAGTCCGGCATAGGAGCCAATGGCCACACTTTGAAAGGTATGGGTGTTGTAATAGGTGTCGCTGTCTTGAACAATGATATCTGTTGCCAAGGGTTTGCCCTTAGATTTGTTGAAAACCAGATAGTACAGCGACCTCTCCTTTGGTAACAAAGTGATGGATACCTTCCAGGTACGCTCTACCCCCTGTTTCAATAGATTTATGCCAACACTTCCCTCCAGCTTTAAATCCCCTTGATCAACTTTGTATACGCTTACATCTTCAAGAAAAGGGTACGAAAAAGACAAAATAACTTCTTTGGATGTGTTTGATTGGTTTTCTAAGGTGAACTTAGAATAGGCTTGTGCTACATCAAAACCCAAGTAGAAAAAAGATCGTTTATCATCGAGGGAAGCGAAGCGATCTAGTTTATCGGTTGAGAAAGGACCTTCGTTTTTTTTAGAAATATTAATGGTGACGAAATCTTTCAGGTTTTTTGAAAAGCGAGCATCATGAAAAACAATGCTGTCATTAGCATGCAATGGAGTGAAACAAACGGCAAAAAGAGAAAAGAGAAACCAGTAAGTTTTATAACAATTGATTTTCATGCACAAAGGTTACAAGTTTAATACTGCTATCTACTCCAAGTTTACGGTAGATATTTTTTTTATGGGTTTCAACAGTTAAAGGGCTAATGCTCATAGCAGAAGCTATATCCGGCACCTTATTGCCATCACATAAATATTTAATAATCTCTTTTTCCCTTGGGGTCAGTTGTATCCGTTTATAAAACTCATCCTCTTTTAATGGGTCTGGCTTGGTGCTCTTTACCACACCTTCCCCATAGTAAAAACCACTTTCTTTGGAGACATGATTCAAGGCGTCCAGCAGATCTTCTGAAGAACAATTTTTTAGTAAAAACCCGTTTGCTCCGTGGGTAATGGTCTTATTGACAATTGTTTTTTTGTTGTACATGGTAAGAATAAGAACCTTGATATCATTGTTTTTGCCTCTAAGTTCTTGGAGAATTTCCAGACCATTTTTCTGTGGAAGATTTAAGTCAAGCAAAAGAATACTTGGCTCATACTTTTCCAGAGAAGAATATAGATTTGAATACCCATTGATGGCATCGACGACTTCAAAACCAGAAAAATCTTGGATAATGGAACGCAGACCATCTATAACAATTTGATGGTCCTCACAAATGAGAATTTTTCGAGGTTGGTCATTCACACTGGTGGCGTCTGTGTAGTAAGTTACAAAAGATTAGCTGTATAACCACTTATTAAGAAAATCCTGCTTTGCAAAGCATCTATCAATTGGTTCGTGCTATCCATAAATCCTTAGCATGGATGGAAACGTTATACTGATATATTCGTTAAAACAATCATTTAAAACTTTTAAAAATGAAAAAGATTTTGTTTTTAACCACCTTGGCAATTGCATTGACTTTTGCAAGTTGTTCCAATGACGATGATGGAGGATCTAAATGTGAGTCTTGTACTTCCAATGCTGGGAATAAGTTTGAAATTTGCGATAACGGAGATGGAACTTACACGGCATCGGAAAATGGGGTGTCAGAAACACTTCCAGAAGAAGAGTTAGGCGGACTTTCAATAAAATTAGCCGTTGAATTGGCCTGTGAGTTGGATTTAGAAGTCTAATCGTTAAGTTTTAAAACGGCCATAAAAGCTTGCTGGGGGATTTCAACATTACCCACTTGGCGCATACGCTTTTTACCTTTTTTCTGCTTTTCAAGTAGTTTTCGCTTTCGAGAAATATCTCCTCCATAACACTTGGCGGTTACATCCTTTCGCAAAGCTTTTATGGTCTCTCTTGAAATAATTTTAGAACCTATAGCAGCTTGAATAGGGATATCAAACTGTTGTCTTGGAATAAGCTCTTTTAACTTTTCACACATCTTTTTTCCAATGGTATGTGCATTATCAAAATGAACCAATGCCGATAAAGCGTCAACAGGTTGCGCGTTTAAAAGAATATCCACTCGGACCAATTTGGAGGTTCGCATACCTATTGGGGTATAATCGAAAGAGGCATATCCCTTTGAAACGGTTTTTAATCGGTCGTAAAAATCGAAAACGATTTCAGCCAAGGGCATATCAAAAATAAGTTCTACCCTTTCCGTTGTCAAATAGGTTTGATTCGTAATCTGTCCTCGCTTTTCAATACAAAGTGACATTACATTACCCACAAAATCAGATTTGGTAATGATTGTTGCCTTGATATAGGGCTCCTCTACGCGATCAACCGTGGAGGGGTCTGGCAGGTCTGAAGGGTTGTTTACAATGAAAGCGGTCTCTCTATCTCTGGTCGTGTAGGCATGATAGCTAACGTTGGGAACTGTGGTGATGACTGTCATGTTAAATTCGCGTTCCAGGCGTTCTTGGATAATTTCCATATGCAACATACCTAGAAAACCACAACGGAAACCAAAACCAAGGGCAGCACTACTTTCCGGAGTAAATACAAGAGAAGCATCGTTCAACTGAAGTTTTTCCATAGAAGAACGCAATTCCTCAAAATCTTCCGTGTCGACAGGGTAAATGCCTGCGAAAACCATTGGTTTTACATCTTCAAAACCTTCAATTGCATTCTGTGTTGGTTTAGCAGCATCGGTAATTGTATCACCGACTTTTACTTCGCGAGCGTCTTTAATTCCCGTTATCAAATACCCAACATCTCCTGTGGAAATAGTAAGCTTTGGAAATTGAGTCAATTTTAAGGTGCCTATTTCATCGGCAAAATAATCCTTGTTAGTGGCAACAAATTTTATCTTTTGACCTTTCTTAATTTCACCATTGATGACTCTAAAATAGGTTTCCACTCCTCGAAAAGGATTGTAAACAGAATCGAAAACCAATGCCTGAAGTGACTCATCAGGATTGCCTTCTGGCGGAGGTACACGTTCAATAATTGCTGCGAGAATTTCTTCTATTCCAATTCCGGTTTTGGCACTTGCGGGAATCACTTCCTCCGCATTACACCCCAATAGATCGACAATATCATCTGTTACCTCTTCTGGATTTGCACTTGGTAAATCGACCTTATTGAGTACCGGTATAATTTCTAAGTCATTCTCCAAAGCCAAATACAAATTGGAAATGGTCTGCGCTTGAATGCTCTGCGCAGCATCTACAACTAAAAGAGCTCCTTCGCAGGCAGCAATGGAACGTGAAACTTCGTAGGAGAAATCAACATGTCCCGGAGTATCAATTAAATTCAAAATATAGGTCTCTCCGTTGTATTCATACTCCATTTGGATGGCGTGACTTTTTATGGTAATGCCCCGCTCTCGTTCCAAATCCATATTGTCCAAAAGTTGGTCTTGTTTCTCGCGTTCGGTCACAGAACCGGTAAAGTCCAAAAGACGATCTGCCAAGGTACTCTTACCATGGTCAATATGTGCAATAATGCAAAAATTTCTAATCTTCTTCATTAAAAGCTATTGCCCAATACATTGGGAGTGATTTAAGATTGCAAATATAGGTGTTTTAACTACCTCAGATGGGTATTTTAAGAATTATGAGAGCGGGGTAAAAGATGGCTGTAAAATATTTTCTTAGATTTGATATAGAACCCCAAACTCAACTAATGCGAATCACCTGTATTTTTTTATTGGTGTTTTTGACATCTTACAACCTGATTGCCCAGACGTATCAGATTAAAGGAAAGGTAGTTGACAGAAGTAACAATACCATTCCGTTCGCCAATATTTTATTGCTTCAAGCATCTGACTCGACTTTTGTAAAAGGGACTTCAGCTGATGATAGTGGCCAGTTTTTACTTTCTGAGGTAAAACCAAATGTTTATTTACTGCAAGCAAGCTATGTGGGACGTGGCTCTGAACCAAGAGCCTTGGATATTTCCAGCAATGTTGCATTAGGGGCGTTGGTAATTCCACTGGAAGAAAACAATTTGGAAGAGGTGGTCGTTACATCGAAGCGACCAAAGCTTCAAAGGCTTTCGGACAGACTTGTCTTTTCTGTGGAAAATACGGTAGTTTCCCAAGGAAATTCATGGGATATTCTTAAAAGTACTCCAGGGGTGATTGTTAACCAGAATGATCTTCAGATTAGAGGACAAAATGCTACAGTTTATTTGAACGACAGGAAGGTCCAATTGTCAGGTCAAGAGGTGAGGGATTTATTGGAAGGACTTTCGGGTACCAACATAAAGTCTGTAGAGGTCATTGCAAACCCTCCCGCGCAATACGATGCCGATGGAGGACCTATTTTGAATATTGTGACAAGCAAGAATATTGTCCCCGGTTATAAGGGAAGTGTAAATGGAACATACACCCAGGCTGTTTTTCCAAAGTTTGGAATTGGAACAAGCCATTATTATAAAACGGAAAAGCTTAACATATTTGCCAATTATAGTATCAGTCCAAGAAAAGATATTAGAAAAGCGGTTAAAGGCATCAATTTTATTGACGTAAATGAAACCGTTTTTTCTAATTGGGATACTTACTATGACCAGACAGCAAGGGCTAAAGCCCAAAATGCAAGCCTAATCCTGGATTATGATTTTAATGATAGAAACAGCATAAACCTTACCACCAATCTTGCTCTCAACCCTAATTGGGAAAGATCTACTAACCTGAATACCCAGATTAGAAACGGGCAAAGTCAATTAGACTCTACATTTACAACCCAAAACATGGAAAATGTAGACAACACCAACCTGGCAGTTGACCTAACGTATGTGCACAAAATGAAAAAACCAGGGGCTAAGCTCTCTTTCAATGGACATTATACCCTTTTTGATGGAAGCTCATCCCAAAATTTATTTTCCTCCTACTTTGATAATGGAGGAGGGTTTTTGAGAAACTTTGGATTTGATGCCAATTCCCTGCAGGACATTCAGATTTTTACAGGACAAATGGATTATTCTACCCCTGTCGGAAATGCATCCATAGAAACGGGACTTAAGGCTTCTTCGATAGCATCAAAAAACCGGATTGATTTCTTGAACTTTGTTGGCACCGATAACAATGTAGACGCTTCCTTATCGGATCGCTTTAACTATGACGAAAATGTATACGCTGGGTATCTAAGTTTTGTAAAAAACTGGGAAAAATGGTCGATGAAGTTAGGTTTACGTGGCGAATTGACCAAGGCAACGGGAACCTCCTTAACGTTAAATGAAGTAAATACCATTGACTTTTTTGAACCATTCCCTTCTGTTTATGTATTGTATTCCCCTTCTGATAAACATAGCTTTGCTTTTGACTATGGACGAAATGTGGATAGACCAAAATACAATGACCTGAATCCGTTTCGGTTATTTTTCAATGAAAACGATTTTGAAGAGGGAAACCCTGGATTAAGACCCAGTTTCAGCAATAATTTCAATTTTAACTATACATTCAACAGTGAACTCTTCTTTGATGTTTATTATCGAGATAATGGCGAGAACATAGCATATTTTGTTTTTCAAGACAACTCGAACCAAACTTTGGTGGAACAAAAACAGAACGTTTTAGACAGCAAGTCTTATGGAATTGACCTAACATTGAGCAAGAGTATTTTACCTTCCTGGTTTTTGTATGCCTATACTTCGCTGTTTCATGAGGAAGAAACGTTTTTGGCTGTAGAGAGCAACAATCAAGTGTTTACGAATTCTATTGAAGGTTATTATGCTTATTTAGCCAATTATCTAACTCTTTCTAAAGATGGAACCTTTACAGGGGAGTTAACAATGACATATTTATCTAAATTTTTATTTGGTTCGTATGTGTCAAGCGATGAGCTAAATATGACTTTAGGCCTCAGAAAATCATTTTTTGATAATAGGGTAACTGTATCTATAGCGGCTGAAGACATACTTGAGAAAGCTAACCCGACGTACTCCTCTAAATATCTAAATCAAGATAATTTTTATAGAAGACGACCAGAAACTCAATTCATAAGATTTGGTTTTACCTATAATTTTGGAAACTTCAAATTGAACGACAACCAGCGCGAACTAGATAAAAAAGAAAGGGAACGACTAGAAACTGAAGAATAAATAGTTGATTTAAGGGATTTTGTATTTTTGCAATCCAAAAAAATTAAGGTTTGCCAAAAATTGGAGATATAGAACTTCCTGATTTTCCGCTACTTCTTGCACCAATGGAAGACGTGAGCGACCCTCCCTTTCGTGCTTTATGCAAAGAACAGGGCGCAGATGTGGTATATACCGAATTTATTTCGTCCGAAGGATTGATCAGGGATGCTGCAAAAAGTATGATCAAGTTGGATATCTACGAAAAAGAAAGACCCGTAGGAATCCAAATTTTTGGAGCTGAGTTAGATTCCATGCTCCAGGCTACTGATATTGTTGAAAAATCCAATCCAGATATTATCGACATTAATTTCGGTTGCCCCGTTAAAAAGGTGGTAAGCAAAAATGCCGGTGCTGGAATACTAAGGGACATTCCCCTTATGGTAAAATTAACGGAGGAGATTGTAAAACGGACTAAACTTCCAGTTACCGTAAAAACTAGATTGGGATGGGATACCAGTTCCATTAAGATTGTTGAAGTGGCTGAACGTTTGCAAGATGTGGGAATCAAAGCTATTTCAATACATGGTCGTACTCGTGTTCAAATGTACAAAGGTGATGCAGATTGGAAGCCAATTGCTGAGGTAAAGAACAATTCAAGAATGCACATTCCGGTTTTTGGAAATGGTGATGTTGATACCCCAGAGGCAGCGGTTAAAATGAGAGATGAATATGGGTTGGATGGTGCTATGATTGGTAGAGCAAGTATTGGAAACCCTTGGTTTTTTAATGCTGTGAAGCACTTCTTTAAAACAGGAACACATGTATCACCTCCAACTATGGAAGAGCGGGTTGATGCAGCCCGCAGACACCTTCAAATGGCAATCGATTGGAAAGGTGAAAAATTAGGTGTTTTCGAAACTAGAAGGCACTACACGAACTACTTTAAAGGGATTCCGCATTTCAAAGAATATCGAATGAAAATGGTGACCAGCGATGAATCCGTTGACGTGTTTGCAGCTTTTGATGAGGTTCTCGAAAAGTTTGGAGATTTTCAATTTGCTTAGGCAGAAACCAATCTTTGATTTATTCTACTACTCGCGATTTTTGAGGAAACAAACCCCAAAACCACAATTGTTGCCAAAACCACAAATAGATTCATGACATTGTACTCCACAGGATAGGCCAGCGAAGGAGTTATTTTTAACCAACCAAAAGCAAGTTGGGATCCAATTAAGAGTGAGCCTATCAAGACACCGATAAGACCTCCCAAAGTGGTAACCAATAATCCTTGAGTGAAATAAATTGTACGCAATTCTTTGATAGTCGCACCAAGACTAAATAAGGTTTTTGAATTTTGTTGTTTGTCCAAAATCATCATAATAATAGCCCCAACAACATTAAAGAGTGCAATAATCAATACCAGTGTAAATATTAAGTAGGTGGCCAGGTTTTCCGTGTTGAGCATGCGATGGAGGGTTCCATTTTGTTCTTGTCGATTCAAAAGCAATACCTTGTTTCCCAAGACATTCCGGATTTTATCTTTAACGACATCTGAAGCAGATGTATTGTCAAGCTTAAAATTGATTCCCGAAACTTGCGTGCTATCTTTTTCAAGTAAAGCTTGCACTAATGGAAGTTGCACAAAGACATATTTTTTGTCCAAATTTTCCTCAATGGCGTAAACTCCGCTCAGAACAATAGGAAGTTCATTATAAGGCTTTGGAGAATTTAAACCTTGCGGTGAAAAAGAACCTTCTCCTGGTTTTGGGACCAAAACGGTCATTGGGTTTTGGTAATTATCAATGGGAACACCCAATTGATTGTAAATTCCAATACCGGCAACACCATTATATTCCATTACGCCCCAATTGCCAAAATATAAAGTGCTATCAACGCCAGTTACGGAACGATAGTTATTGTCCACCCCTTTAATGTAAGCGATGCAACTTTTCTCACGAAAGGTTAAATATGCTCTTTCTTCCAATTCTTTGGAATAATTGGCCAAACCCTCAATATCTTTCAATGCATCTTCTTCTTTTGGAGAAATAGAAAAGTATTTTCCGGTAACTGGTAACGCCTTTAAATCGGGATCAAATGTGTTGGTGAAAGAAAGGCTAAAAGTCTTTAGCCCTGCAAAAGCGGAAAGCACCACAAAAAGCGCTGCCGATCCTATCACAATGACTAAAAAAGTAATAAAATTGATAATATTCACAGCATTTTGGCTGCTTTTAGAACGGAGATAGCGTTTTGCGATATAAAAAGAAAAATTCAAGATCAGGATTTCTTTCGTTTATCCAACAAGTCCCTATTTTCAATAGGGTTTTCATCACCCTTTAGGGATTTTTCAATGTTGTCGATATATTCCAGGGAATCGTCTAAATAAAAGTTGAGCTCTGGAACACGTCGAAGTTGACTTTTGGTGCGCTGGGCCAATTCGTGTTTGATTAGGCTCTTGTTCGATTTGATTCCTTCTAACAATTCATCTGCGCTTTTATTCGGAAAAATACTCACATATACCTTGGCTATAGATAAATCGGTGGTGACATATACTTTGGAAACTGAAATCAAGGTTCCTTTTAGACCGCCATCGGTAGCAGCACGCTGCAAAATGTTGACTATGTCCTTTTGTATAATTCCACCTATTTTTTGTTGCCGTTGTGTTTCCATAAGTGCAAAATAACGGAATAAATGACGAACCTCATGATATGATTTCCCAACAGTGCGTATTTTTGATATCATGCAAGGGAAAGCATTTAAACATTTTGGCCATGGATAAAATCGAACATATCGGGATTGCGGTAAAAAACTTGGAGGATTCCAATACCTTGTTTACGCAACTTTTGGGCGTTCCGCATTATAAGATGGAAGAAGTTGCATCTGAAGGAGTACGAACATCTTTTTTTAAATCAGGCCCAAACAAGGTGGAGTTGCTCGAGGCGACTAATACTGAAAGCCCTATTGCCAAATTTCTTGAAAAAAAAGGAGAGGGCATACACCATATAGCGTTTTCCGTTGAAGATATAAAAGCGGAAATCTCAAGATTAAAGCAAGAAGGCTTTACGGTTTTGAATGAAACACCAAAAAAAGGTGCGGACAATAAGCTTGTTGCATTTTTGCATCCTCGCGGAACAAACGGGGTTTTGGTGGAGTTGTGCCAAGAAATAAAGGAGGAGTAGCTCAGTAAAATCTTGCGGTGTAGAAAAATAAATAGTAATATTGCATCCGCAAAATGCGGGTCCTATAGCTCAGTTGGTTAGAGCACCTGACTCATAATCAGGGGGTCCCTGGTTCGAGCCCAGGTGGGACCACAAAAGCAAACACAAAGCTTCCATTCTTGGGAGCTTTTTCTTTTTTGAAAACAGCAATTTTCAAGGAACCTCGAATAAACTAGTTCTGAGGTGTAAAATCCATACTTAAAACAATCATCTAAAACTATTTTTCTGCAAACCACTTTCAATGTGACCAAATTCAGGAAAGCGTGTCATACTAAATATAAAATGAAAAGATGCTCTTTACAATTGGTTTGGTTCTTGGAATACTATCATTTTTTACTTCAATTTTTTTGATGTTATTCTATTCCAATCAGGAAAGGAAAAGAAGAAAAGAAAAATAATAGGATGATGCTATGCAAACACTAACCATTGCGTTATCCGCAACCGCCAGTTTAACTGACACTCTGTTTGCTCCATAACAGGGATTAAGAATTGGCAATATGAAAAGGCTGCTTCGGCAGCCTTTTTTTGTATAAAAATTACACAGTTGTGATGACTGGTATACAGAAGTATACAATGTGATTCAGGATAAAAAATTGTTACTCCTCTGAATTCCAAATAACTAGCAAATCAATTCAAGTTCTAAAGAAAATGGCATCGAATTTTCAATAGTATGGTCAAGTTTAATTTTAAAAAGAATACATCATGAAAAAATTGATTTTTGCAACAGCACTTTCGTTCATCGGTTTAACCGCATTTGCCCAAGAAGAAACCGCGGAACTTCAAACGGATAATACTATTACAAAAACCGTTCAAGATTTTGAGGAGATTAGCGTTTCGGATCTTCCGGCAGCTGTCGTGGCAGCGGTTAAAAAAGACTATCCAACTGCAACCATTGACAAGGCGTACAAGAACGAGTCAAATCAGTTTAAATTGGAACTTTCATTAAAGGATGGTGCCAATGGAACTGTTTATGCCGATGCCGATGGCAATTGGATAGAAATATAGCATGAGTTTTGATTGATCATGTTAGGTTAGTTTGGTTCGGTGGGGGCTGCGTTTGCAGCTCCCACCTTTTATGATAAGTTTATCAAAAACAAAAAATCCCATACGTTGTCGGTATCGTATATATGGTACTGAGATATGCCCAAAATCTTAATCATTGAGGACGATACCGCATTCTGTCAAATGCTTCAAAAGTTTTTGACCAGGAATGGCTATGATGTTTCGTTCTGCTTTAACCTTAAAGAAGCAAAAAAAAATCTTGATAATACTTTTTTCGACCTTGTCCTCTCAGATGTAAGATTACCTGAAGGAGATGGTATAGCATTACTATCAAAGGTCAAGGCCAATTCTCCGCAGACGCATGTTATTCTAATGACCGGTTTTGCTGAGATAAAAACAGCAGTCAGCGCCATTAAGAAGGGAGCTTTTGATTATGTGTCCAAACCTTTTACTCCTGAAAGCATATTACAGGTCATCGCAAGAGCATTAAATACCGATAGCACTGGAGTTGACCCCCGGAAACCAAAAAAGGACCAGGCTTTAATCAAATCACATTTTACGAAAAGAATTGTTGGAAGCAGCACCGCCTCCAAAACAATGCAGCAGTATGTTGAACTCGTAGCTCCCACGAATATGTCGGTTTTGCTTACCGGAGAAAGTGGAACCGGAAAGGAAGTAACCGCTAGGACCATCCATGAAAGAAGTGAACGAAGAAACCAAAGGTTTATCGCCGTTGATTGCGGTGCAATACCAAAAGAATTGGCCACTAGCGAATTTTTTGGGCATGTGAAAGGAAGTTTTACCGGCGCAATCGAAGATAAAATTGGACATTTTGAAGCAGCCAATGAAGGAACTCTGTTTTTGGATGAGATAGGAAATCTATCCTACGATAATCAAGTGCAATTGTTAAGGGCAATTCAAGAGCGCAAGATAAAACGAGTTGGAAGTACACAGGAAATTTTGGTAGATGTCCGAATTATTTCAGCCACCAACGAGAATTTAATCGAAGCCGTTACTTTAGGAAATTTTAGGGAGGACTTGTATCACCGTTTGAATGAGTTTTCAATAGAAATTCCTTCACTGAAGGACAGGGAAGAAGACCTTATGCTCTTTGTTGATTTCTTTTTGGAAAGAGCAAACACTGAACTTAACAAAAGCGTATTCCACTTATCAGAAGAAGTTATTCAATTACTAAAAACGTATCATTGGCCTGGGAATCTTAGGGAACTCAAGAATATTATAAAACGTGCTGTCCTGTTTACAGATGGTGATACTATGGATTTAAAATCACTTCCACAAACCCTACATGCTGATTCAAAAGAAAGGGAGTCAGCTAATTTTTCCAAGCATGAATTTGAAAAAGACAGGATACTCAAGGCGCTAAAACTAACCAACTTTAACAAGAGCAAGGCGGCCAAACTTTTACAGATGACCAGAAAGACACTCTACAACAAAATCAATTACTATCAACTGAAAGTTTAGTCATATGGGCATTCATTTCTTTCTTTAGCTTAGAGATTGAATTTTCCAGCAATTCCAGATCCTTAAAAGCTTTTTTAGTGGAAATATCGGGAGCAATATGTTCAAAGTTTTCCAAAAGACAAATGGCACTCTCAATTTTCAATTGCCGGAACATAGGAAGCATTTTATGCGATACTTCCCTGACTTTATGATACTTTCTTTTTTTGATGGCCTTAGAAAGAAGTAATAGATTCTTATCTGTGTTTTTTAGAAAAGTATGCAGGATTTCAAAAAGAGCTTGTTCATTTTCGACAAAAGCAGCAAGGTTCTCTGTCGAAAATAAAGCTGATGAGGGTTGATGTGGCCTATCGATTCCATTCTTAGTGAAATCAAAGGGTTTCCCTGCTTTGACGAGGGCATTCAGAAAGTTTGATGTGGAAAAAGGTTTAAACAAAACATCATCAAATCCTATTTCGAGATAGTGGATTTGTGGGAATTCCTTCGAACCTGTCATGGCGATTACTGGTTGACCTTTATAATTGGGCAAGTTTCCTTTTTTAAAAGCTTTTACAACTTCAAACCCACTTGTTTTCGGCATCTGGATGTCAGTCAAAACCATATCATAGTGCTCCGGAAGATTTTTCTGTAATGCTTCGAAACTTGAAAATGTTTTTACGGAGATACCGTTTATTTTACAAACCTCTTTCAATAGTTTTAACAAACTTTCATCATCATCAAGTATAGCAAGCGATAGATTGCCTTTGAGATTGGTTTTTTTTACTTTTTCAACCTGACTTGGGTGATTGGAAAATTTCAATGGTATGGAAAAAGTAAATGCACTTCCCTTGTTGAACTCACTTTTGACCTCTATTGTTCCACCCAATAATTCGGTGAGTTTTTTTGAAATTGTGAGCCCTAATCCATAACCTCCCACATTTCCTTGGGAAGAACCTTCAACCTGTGTAAATTCTTGAAATATAAGTAATTGTTTTTCTGCTGGAATACCGATTCCTGTGTCAATAACCTGAATTATGGCCTTGTCGACCCCATTGACCTTTTTGGTAAAGGCTTTTATACTGATTGAACCTTCGTTAGTGAATTTAAAGGCATTACCGATGAGATTGGTTAATATTTGTCTAATTTTTTGTGAATCCCCATTAATGGGATGCTCTAAGGTTTCCGCAATGTCGATTTCTAATAGAATGGAATCGGAATTTTGAACTTGTTTAAAACTAGAAACCGTATCCTTAATTAAATCTGATAGTATAAAAGGAGAGTTGACTGTTTTTATTTTTCCAGATTCCAACCGGGAAAAATCCAAAAGATCATTGGCTAGATCTTCTACATAGCTGGTGGAAGATTGCATGTTTGAAATATACTCTTGTTGTTTAGGAGTCAATGCATGCTGTTCCATCAGCTCCAGGTATCCCTTTATGCTGTTCAGTGGAGAGCGCAGGTCATGACTTACGGTGGAAATTAATTGCCCTCTACTTTTTAAAAGAATGTCGGAATATGATTTTTCTTTTTCCAGTTGCGTTCGGTACGATTGAGATTTCCAATAATCATTCGCTATTAAAAAGGTGAAGAAACACACAAGAAGAAAACCAAGAATTGCCGCAGTCCAAGCAAGGGTAGAACTTCTTTTTAACAAAGTTTGCCTATTGCGATTTTCGGAATGGATCTCTGCTATAATTTCCTGTTCAAATGCTGAAATAAAACTTCTGAGCTTTTGCGAGAGTTCCAGGTCCGTTTTGTATACCTGCAACTCCTTGGCCATCATGGACCGCTCTAATTTTACATTTTGGGTTTTAGCTTCTTGTACTATTGATTTAGATAAACCAAGAATTGAATCTGCGTCATTGGAGCTAACTTTTCCCAATTCATTTTCAGGAATGTTCTCGTTCAATATGGAAACATATTCCCGAATCGATTCTTGTGTCTCAAAGGGAAGTAGATCAAAATCTGGCACAAAAGCTTCAGGCGTAATTCTTCCCATGTTTATTTCCATTTGGTTGAACACCTGCAATAGGGAATCCAAAGGAGCATAATTTTTATCAAGGCCTTTTAGCTTTCTAAGCTCAGCGTTGTTGATTGTTTTCTGCTTCAGCAACTGCTGAATACTGTCAAGTTTAAAAATTTTGGAATCATTTTTCAACAGTAGTTTCAGGGCATCAATGGTTATACTAACCGAATCTACCTTATTGGAATAGGCAAGGATATTTTGTCTTTTTCTATGTTGAAGGGCCAATTTGGAAAGATTTTCGGCTTCATAGACCTCGGTGAGCAAGGAATTTATTTTTATCAGCTTGGCGCTTCCATCTTGTTTATTCTGTGCCTCCGTGTAATCTTTAAATTCGGCATAAATGAAATAACCCGCCACAAGCACCAGGAAGCCTAATGTTAAATAACTGACGATGATTTTTATGGTGAACTTCTTTTTGGACCTGGGGAGCATAAAAAAGTGTTTCTGAAATATATACGTAGCAATGCAGGGCAAAAAGTGCTTACCTAATGTTAATTATGATGTTTTTTGTTATGAAAACTAATTCTCAGGTATTACATTTGCGGCATCTCAAAGGGGTGCTTTTATTTAAGGGCTGAGATTATACCCAATGAACCTGGGCGGGTAATGCCGCCAAGGGAATGCGCAAGGCGCATCTTGGAATTTCAATGTTTCTTTTGAAACAAAATCAATTTATTAATCAGAATAATAACCCCTTTTATTCGTAACATTTTTACGGATGAAGACATTTTTATTCACAACAATGGCTCTTTTAGGGCTGGTACTGGTCGGTAGTGCCCAACAATCACCGACAGATTCACTTGAAGGGAAAAAAATTGTGCTGGACGAGGTACTGGTTCAAGCAATTCGAGTGACAAAAGAATTCCCAATTACTTTTTCAGATTTGGACAAAGATGAAATTGCTCCAAGAAATTTAGGTCAGGACATTCCTGTTCTTATGAATTTCTTGCCTGCCATAGTAACCACGTCTGATGCCGGAGCCGGAATTGGGTATACGGGAATTCGTGTACGAGGTAGTGACGCAACTAGAGTAAACGTCACAATTAATGGAATCCCTTATAACGATGCGGAATCACAAGGGACTTTTTGGGTGAATATGCCCGATTTTGCTTCCTCGACGGAAAGTCTTCAGCTTCAACGCGGGGTAGGAACATCCACTAATGGGGCCGGAGCGTTTGGTGCAAGCCTCAACATTTTGACCGATGCCTTTTCGGAAAGTGCTTATGCTAGAATTTCCTCTTCAGTTGGAAGTTTTAATACCCTGAGGAACAACCTTAAATTTAGCACTGGTTTGCTCAACAATTCGATTGAAGTTTCAGGAAGGTTGTCTCGAGTAACTTCTGACGGTTACATCGACCGGGCAAGTTCAGAATTGGAAAGCTATTTTCTTCAAGGAGCTTACAAAGACGATAACACTCTTGTAAAAGCCTTACTTTTTGGAGGACATGAGATTACCTACCAGTCTTGGTTTGGGATTGATGCAGAAACGTTAAGAACAAACAGAACATTCAATCCAGCCGGAATCTATACCGATGAAAATGGCAATACCCAATTCTACGAAAGAGAAGAGGATAACTACAAACAAGACCATTTCCAATTACATTGGAATGAAACAATTAGTGCTGGCTGGAGTTCTAATATCGCTTTCCATTATACGCGGGGAAGAGGGTATTTTGAACAATTCAGGGAAGATGATGACTTTGCCACATATGGCTTTGATCCAATTACTGTCGACGGAGAAACAGTGGATACCACCGATTTAATCAGAAGGAGATGGTTGGACAATGATTTCTATGGGGTTGTTGCCTCACTTAACCACAAAAAAGAGAACCTTGATTTGATTTTTGGAGGGGGTTACAACGTTTATAAAGGCGATCATTTTGGAGAGGTGATTTGGGCCCGTTTCGCTACGAACAGTAGTATCCGCGATCGCTATTATGATGACAATTCCACGAAAACAGACTTCAATGTTTATGCAAAAGCCAACTACAGAATGGATGACAAATGGGCAATTTTTGGAGATTTGCAATATCGTGGGGTAGGGTATGAAGCCAATGGAGAGGATACTGGTTTGGTGGATGATACCTTCAACTTTTTTAACCCCAAAGCAGGAGTTACTTTCGATTTAAATCCCAACAACAACTTTTATTTTTCCTATGCCGTTGCCAATCGAGAGCCCAATCGAAACGATTATGAAAATGGAAACCCCAAACCCGAACGTTTGAACGATTTTGAGTTGGGTTGGCGCTACGTTTCCCCATCATTTCAGTTAAATGCTAATGCCTATTACATGAGCTACAAAGACCAACTAGTGCTCACCGGAGAATTAAACGATGTGGGAGCACCTTTAAGGGCAAATGTGGGAGATAGTTATAGACTGGGAGTAGAATTGGATGCCAATATTCAACTTGGAGATAAGTTCGCAATCAGACCGAATATAGCACTGAGCGATAACCGGAATCAGGATTTCTTCTTTCAAAGAGATGGGACACTTCAGAATTTAGGTAATACGAATATTGCCTATTCTCCAAACCTAGTAGCAGGAAACATCCTTTCATATTTGCCAACTGAGAATTTTCAGATTTCTATCCTGTCAAAATTTGTTGGAAAACAATATATGGGGAATATTGATTCAGAAAATTCGGTACTGGAAAGCTATTCCCAAACAGATATTAATCTTCAATATGTAATCGAAACCAACTCTTTTATAAAGAGTATTGCACTCTCCGGTTTGATAAATAACATTTTTGATCAGGATATTGTTTCCAATGGGTATTTCTTCACCTTTGATGATGACTTTTCAACCCCAGGAACTATCACAACAGTAGAGGGAGCAGGGTTTTATCCTCAAGCTGGAATAAACTTTTTGCTAGGCGCCACAATCAATTTTTAGATAAAAAATTATCTCTTTTTGAGGGATTCTGTACTTTTATTATATGGCAGAATCCCTCGATTTTTTTGATAAGACCCCAATTCGCTGGGGTGTCATTGGCTGCGGAAGTGTTGCTGAGAAAAAAAGCGTTCCGGCATATCAAATGACAGAAGGGTTTGAAGTAGCCATGGTCATGCGAAGAGATGCAGAGAAGGCTAAAGATTATGCTCAAAGGCATAAAATTCCCAATTGGACTGTCAATGCAATGGACATTATCGAAAATCCGGAAATAGATGCCATCTATATTGCTACACCTCCTGATTCGCACAAATTTTATGCGTTGCTGGTCGCCAAAGCTGGTAAACCTTGTTGCATAGAAAAGCCAATGACCTCTAACTTTCAAGACAGTTTAGAAGTTTACGAGACTTTCAAAGCGAAAGAACTACCCCTTTTTATTGCCTATTACCGGAGGTCCCTGCCAAGATTCAATAAGATAAAGGAATGGTTGGATGAAGGGGAAATAGGAGCGGTCAGACATATCCATTGGCAAAAAACCAAACCGCCAAGCGACATAGATTTAAGTAAGCAGTACAACTGGAGAACGGATAAGGAAATTGCTCCTGGTGGTTATTTTGATGATTTGGCAAGTCATGGTTTGGACCTTTTTACATACTTGTTGGGCGATATTAAAAGGGCTAATGGTCTAGCCACAAATCAACAAAACCTGTATTCTGCATATGATGCGGTTACTGCATCCTGGATCCATGAAAACGGAGTCACCGGTGAGGGAAATTGGAATTTTGGAACCTTCCATCGTGTCGATAAAGTAGAAATCCTAGGTTCAAAAGGTAAAATAACCTTTTCGGTACTGGACGAAGCTCCTGTTGAACTTGAAAACAGAGAGGGATTTCAGACTTTGACTATTCCTAATCCGGAACACATTCAACAATTTCATGTAGAAAACATCCAAAAGCATTTATTAGGAAAAGCAGCACATCCATCTCAAGGAATATCGGGTTTGCATACCAGTTGGGTAATGGATTGTATTCTTAAAACTAATTAGGGGAAATCAGTTGAAGACGGTAATAATATTGCCACTCTGGGTTGCCCTATAAAAAAGGAGATCATAATAGCGGTTACCATCATCTGGCCTATTGAGTTGTTGGCCGGTAAAAAGACTGTACGTAAAGTCTTCACAAGAACAAACCACATTTTGTCCATCTATTGTCATGGTAGAACAATTGTTTGGAGCGTGGTTTGGACAACTGGCCTCAAAGGCAAAAAAAGAATCCAAACTGGATCTCATCACAAAAATACCTCGCGTACCCACACCTGTATTTCCGACATAAACCGGGTTTCCAATTGTATTTAAATTGTTGTATAGTGGCAGATTCATGTTGAGTTCAAACCTAAAATTCACCTCCTGAAGAAAGGGATTGCGATTGGTGCTGTCCGAAGAGCATGCCATTAAAAATAATAATAAAATAAACCCTGTGAGGCGCGTCATAGTTTGAATTTGAAAGCTTTAGAACAACAAATTTGAGTAAAAATTGTCTATATTTGCGTTAAATCCTCGCAAAAAAACTATGCCGGGCATAGTGGTAGTTGAGGATTTTTTCTATTTGAAAAAAAGTACATTGGAAAAACCTTTGGTTTTTCTTGAATGTTCTTTTTTGTATTTAAATATGACGATATGAGCAAGGTATCTTACTATACGGAAGAAGGATTAAAAAACCTTAGAGAAGAATTGAACCAATTAAAAGATGTGGAGCGTCCCAAAGCTTCTCAGGCTATTGCCGAGGCCAGGGATAAAGGAGATTTGTCAGAAAACGCAGAATACGATGCAGCTAAAGAAGCGCAAGGGCTTTTAGAACTGAAAATATCCAAGTTGGAAGAAACTTTGGCAAACGCTAGGTTGATTGATGAATCCCAGTTAGACACTTCAAAGGTATTGGTGTTATCCACCGTCAAGTTGAAAAACCAAGCCAACGGTATGGAAATGAAATATACCTTGGTCGCAGAAAGTGAAGCTAATCTAAAGTCGGGTAAAATTTCCGTAACTTCTCCAATAGGTAAGGGGCTATTAGGGAAATCCGTGGGTGATGTTGCTGAAATTCAAGTGCCCAATGGAACGTTAAAGTTCGACGTTTTGGAAATTACAAGAGAATAGAGTTCGTAAAATTCTTATATTTAATCCCGTCACTCGACGGGATTTTTTTATTAGAACCAAACCAACTCACGTCCACATGTCAAGTATATTCACCAAAATCATTAATGGAGAAATTCCATGTTACAAAATTGCCGAAGATGAAGATAACTTTGCGTTTCTGGACATAAATCCAAATGCAAAAGGACATACGCTTTGTGTACCCAAGAATGAAGTGGACAAAATAATGGATTTGGATGAAGCTTCTTACGCAAAATTGATGGCTTTCTCAAGAAATGTCGGTAAAGCTATTGAGTCGGCAATACCTTGTAATCGAGTGGGAATGTCCGTTATAGGGCTTGAAGTACCACATGTGCATGTGCATCTGATACCGCTGAACAGTATGAAAAATGCCACGTTTCAGCATAAGGAAAAACTAAGCCCAGAAGAATTCGAAGAAACGGCTGAAAAAATCAGAAACTTTCTTAAATAAGGCCTTCAAGGTATAGGTAGATGAATGCTCCTATCGCTGCTATAAAGACAAGCAATAGCACAAAAAACAAAGTGGTAAATCGTACCGACGGTTTGTCTGGAGTCACCAGCTTATTATAATAATCAAATACCCTTTCAATATCCGGAGTCCAATTCACGGGATAAATGACGGAATAACACTTTCGGCATTTTATTTCATGGATAACCTCGTTCGTAGTCCTATGAAAAAATGGATTGTAGGTATGTTTTTGGTAAAAAGAGAGTTTTAAGTCCTGGTTAAAACATTCAGGACAATTATTGGTAATCTCTGCTTCTTTGATTGCAATATTTTTTTCCTTAGCCATAACCTTACACGTTTGCTTTCAAGGAAATTTGCATGATTGTTCCTTCTTTACTTGACGAAAGTACTTTAATTTTTCCTTTGTGATACTCTTCAACTATTCTTTTAACAAGTGAAAGTCCAAGCCCCCAACCCCTTTTTTTAGTGGTTACACCGGGATTGAAAATACTCTGAAAATCACTTTTAGGGATACCGCGACCTGTATCAGAGACCAGAATATTAACGCTCTGTCCTTTCTTTTCGATTTGTATGGCAATATTTCCTTTGCCCTTCATGGCATCAATGCCATTTTTGACCAAATTCTCAATACTCCAATTGTAAAGTGGGGGGTTGAGGAGCACAGGGAGTTGGTCTATATCTGAACTGAATGAAAAATGCACCAACTTCGAACTCCTTCGCTTTAAATATTCATATGCTTTTTCGGTCTCGGCAACAATATCATATTCTTCAAGATTTGGAATAGAACCAATTTTAGAAAAGCGTTCCGTAATGGTTTGCAGCCGTATAATGTCCTTTTCAATCTCTTTGGTAATGTCCTGATTTATGTTTTCGGCCCTCAATAACTCGTTCCACCCCAAAAGTGAAGTCAATGGAGTACCAATTTGATGGGCCGTTTCCTTGGCCATTCCCGCCCACAATTTATTTTGCTCCGATGCTTTGTTGATTCGAAAAAAGAAGAAAATAACCGCTCCAAAAAGACAAATAATGAGCAATAGAGCCAAGGGGTAATATTTCAATTTGTTAAGCACCTCCGAATTGCCGTAATAGAGCGTCTCTAAAAGCTCGTCTTCTTGAATAATATGAATAGGCTCATTTTCACTTGAAAACTGCCGTATCTTTTTCTGGATATAAGCACTATCTGAAGCTTTTTCAAGAGGGATATTATGAGTTTTGATGGTTCCTTCCTCATTGACCAAAATCATTGGGGTAGAAGTATTGTTGCCCATTACCTTTAAGGTAAGATTTCCCAATTCTTGGTCTACCGAAGACTGGATAAGTTCCAACTGGGCTGTAGCCCAAATCTCCATTTTAAGACGTTCTTCTTCCTTAAACTTCTTAAAAAAGCTGTTGGTGTTCCAAAGTATAAGGCTTACAATAACAAAAGCGGAAATCAGCAATATGATATTGGAAGCTTTCTTTTTGGGGTTGAAATTCATTTTTGGTCCAATTGATTTTAAAGATAACGGAAAAACTAAAAATTTGTTGATAGTTATTGATATCATATTTTACTAGAGGTAGTCATTTTATGTACATTTGGGGTTTATTGAAAAGTTAAATACATGGAAGTTCAGGGAAGAATTAAAATGATTGATGAAACCAAAACTTATGGTAATAATGGTTTCAGAAAGAGAGAATTGGTAGTTACAACAGAAGAGCAATACCCTCAGCATATTTTAGTGGAATTTGTACAGGATAAATGCGATTTGCTGAACTCCTATGCCGTTGGTCAAATGGTTAAGGTGAGTATCAATTTAAGAGGACGTGAATGGGTTAATCCACAGGGAGAGACCAAGTACTTTAACTCTATTCAAGGATGGCGAGTTGAAAATTTGGAAGCTGCCCAAAGCACTGAAAATATGCCCCCAGTGCCTCCGGTTGAAGCTTTTGAGCCAGCTGATGACCTCAATGAAGAGGATCATGACGATCTTCCATTCTAATACATTTTGGGCCTAACCAAGGTCATAGAGCGTATTTTCAGAAGGTATTTGCCTTCACCCTTTACCATTGCGGTGCTCTTAACGCTGCTGACAATTGTTTTGGCGCTTGTTTTTACCGAAAATACTTCAGACAAAAATCATTTCTTGACTGTCCTCTCCTATTGGGAAAACGGGATATGGAATAGTGGATTACTTGTCTTTGCTTATCAAATGATGCTCATTTTGGTTTTGGGGCATGTGTTGGTATTGAGCAAACCCATGGAACGTTTGATTCTTGGGATTACCAAATTTGTAAAAAACACCTCCAATGCAGCGGTTCTGGTTGCTTTGCCCACTATGCTGGTTGCTTTCTTCAATTGGGGATTAGGACTCATATTTGGCGCAATTTTAGCTCGAAAGGTTGGTGAGTATGCCCATGCGAACAACATTCCAATAAATTACCCACTGATTGGAGCTTCGGGATATGTCGGGCTTATGGTATGGCATGGTGGAATCAGTGGTTCGGCTCCGATTAAAGTTGCAGAAGTGGGACATTTAAATGAGTTGATTGCTGGAATATCCAATGCGGAACTGGTAAGCCAATTGCCAGAAACAATTTCAACATCACTTACCGTATTCAGTAGTTGGAACATTATACTGTTCCTATGCGTAATTATTGCAATTAGCACACTTGTTTATTTTCTTGGGAGGAAAGCCGCTCCTCAAAATTTAGAATTAAAGGAATATAAATTTCAATCCATAGACAAAAAAGAAGTGCAAGGAGCAGAAAAATTGGATTATTCCAAGGTTGCGGCGTCTCTTTTTGGCGGATTGATTTTATTGACCTTTTTGGTGCAATACCTGCCTGCGCTAAAAACACTCAATATTACTCCTAATATGCTCAATTTTTTTATGCTTGGCTTGGCCATTGTATTGCATGGAAGTTTTAAAAGTTTTTTGGTAGCTGTTGAAGAGGCAATAGGTGATACCGCTGGAATCTTAATTCAATTTCCACTGTATTTTGGTATTATGGGTATTATGGCAAGTAGCGGAATGATTACCGGTATTTCCGATTTTTTTGTGTCCATTAGCAATGCAACAACCCTTCCGATATTTACTTTCTTGAGCGCTGGTCTGGTCAATGTTTTTGTACCAAGTGGTGGTGGACAATGGGCCATTCAAGGACCATTGGTGCTTGAGTCTTCACTCCAATTGGGCGTTTCGTTGCCCAAGGCAATTATGGCTTTGGCCTACGGGGATCAAATAACCAATATGCTACAACCATTTTGGGCGTTGCCACTTCTGGGAATCACAAAGCTCAAAGCCAAGGAAATATTGCCCTATACATTGCTTTTTATGTTGGTGGGCAGTCTCATCTATATTGGTGGACTGTTAATCTTTTAGATTGATTTTTACGTAACTTTAGGTAAAACTGCATTTTGGAAAAGGACCAGAAAAAAATACCACTGTTTTTTTTGGGCGATCGATTGGAATTTCCTCCAGTTGAAATGGCCAATGATGATGGACTTTTGGCCGTAGGAGGAGATTTATCGCCAGAACGCCTTTTATTGGCCTATAAAAACGGAATTTTTCCATGGTTCAATGAAGATGCCTTGATTCTGTGGTGGTGTCCTGACCCTAGAATGGTACTTTATCCTAAAAGGCTAAAGATTTCAAAAAGTATGCGTAAGGTTCTACGGAACAATCAATTCCGACTTACTCAAAATACCTGCTTTGAAAAAGTGTTGGATAATTGCGCAAATGCTGAGCGTAAAGATCAAGAAGGTACGTGGATTACGCCAAAAATGAAAACTGCTTATTTGGAACTATTTGAAAGAGGCATGGCAAAATCTTTTGAGGTTTGGCGGCAGGAAGAACTGGTCGGAGGGCTTTATGGAGTGGACTTGGGACATGTTTTTTGTGGTGAGAGCATGTTTAGCGCTGTTCCAAACGCTTCTAAATATGCGTTCATTCAAATGGTTGGACAGCTACGTAAAGAAAATTATCAGCTTGTAGATTGTCAAGTGCACACAAATCATTTGGAAAGTCTAGGGGCTGAAGAAATTCCAAGGGAGGCTTTTTTAAAGCTATTGAAAAAGGCTACTTTTTAATAAGGATTTTGGTCTGCCAAGCATCAAGCTTAAAGTTCTCGGAAGTATTCTTCTCAAGATTGGATTTCATAAGCTGAAAGTCATCCGCTATTCCGGCAGCTTCAAAAGTTTGTGATGTATCACTGAGATTATGGAGAATCAAAAATTCAATATCATCATCCCATCTTCGGTATGCGTATATGGAATCGTGCCCTCTGTCTACACATTCATAATCACCATATACAAGAGTTGGGTTGGCCTTTCTTATGGCAATCATATCCCTATAATAATTTAAAATGGAGTTCTGATCTTTTTCTTGAGAAGCAACGTTGATTGTAGTGTAGTTTGGGTTTGTTGTAAGCCAAGGTTTTCCATCTGAAAATCCAGCATTTTTGGTTGTGTCCCATTGGACAGGAGTGCGTGCATTATCCCTACTTTGCTGCTGAACAATCTTGAAGAATTGTTCCATGTCCTGACCCTTTTGTTCTGCTTCTTTCCAAGCGTTTAATGTTTCAACATCATTGTGATGACTAATATCAGGGTAAGCCACATTGGTCATTCCAATTTCATCACCTTGATAGATATAAACAGTACCTCGTAAGGTAAGTAACAAGGTGGCAAGGAGCTTACAAGACTCTGAATGGTATGTTGTGTCATTTCCAAAACGTGAAACCATTCTTGAAAAATCGTGGTTACCGAGAAAAATACTTCCCCATCCATGACTTTTTAGAGCGTTGTCCCAATTAGTGAAAACTTGTTTGAATTGGTTCAATCCAAAAGGTATAGGGTCATATTTCCCTCCAGGGCCACAATCAATAAACATATGATCAAAATGAAACACCATATCCAATTCTTCGCTCCGCTCATCCACATATCGGGGTCCATTTTCCAAATCTATTCCTGGACCCTCACCAACGGTCATGATATCATATTTGGACAGGACTTCCCTATTCATCTCCTTTAAAAACTCATGTATTCTGGGACCATTTGCATAATCTTTCATTATCGTATCCTGAAAACTGTCGTAGGCGGTATCTGGAAAACCAGGGGGTTTGGAGATTACTGATATCACATCCATTCGAAAACCATCCACCCCTTTTTTGAACCAAAAATCAATGATGTCAAAGATTTCTTTTCGAACCTTTGGATTTTCCCAATTGAGATCAGGTTGTTTTTTGGTAAAATAATGAAGGTAATATTGGTCGGTAGTTTCATCGAATTGCCAAGCACTACCACTAAAAAATGAGCCCCAATTGTTTGGCGGGCCATCGTTTTTGCCATCTTTCCATATGTAATAATCCCTGTAGGGGTTATCCTTGGACTTTTTCGACTCCTGGAACCATAAATGTTCATCAGAACTGTGGTTGGCAACCAAATCCATGACCAATTTCAGTCCTTTTTGATGCATCTGTTCCAAAAGCACATCGAATGCTGCTTGACCACCAAAGTCGTCTGATATTTTGCGATAATCACTTATGTCATACCCATTATCATCGTTTGGAGATTGGTATATGGGACATAGCCAAATAACATCGACCCCCAAAGATTTGATGTAATCCAATTTTTCGATGACTCCATAAAGGTCACCCAATCCATTTCCCGATGTGTCGTTAAACGAACGTGGATATATCTGATATACCACACTTTCTTTCCACCATTTTTTTTTCATTCCAATACGGCTATGAGAAGATAAAATAAGTGCTAATTACTAAAATTGAAATGAAGGCGCCAATACCGAAAGCATATTTCCATGGAGTAATATCTATGACATCGGTGCTCTCTTCTTCGACAACTTCCGTTTTTGGTTTTATTCTTCCGAAGAATAACATGACCAAAATATTGAAAACGAACAGGATACCCATTACATGAAGATAATGGGGGTAGGCATCTGCTTTGATAATGCTAAGCTGAGCTGCATCCGTAATTCCTTGCGATTGAGCCAGGGCAACCGCACTTTCTCTAAAATGAGGTTCTAAAAAGAGTAAACTTATAAGATATAGGATAACTCCGCCTATCATCACAACTTTTGCACCCAATGCAGGTACTTTTTTGGTTAGTATACCGGTCATTACCACAGCCAAAATAGGTACACTTAAACTTCCCAAAGATTGTTGAATGTAACTAAAAAGACCATCTGGTGCATTAGCAATAAATGGCGCTATGATCATCGCTACAATGCCCAGCCCAAGTCCAAAGCGTTTCCCTGCCTTTACAGTTTCCATCTCGGTAGCTTCTGGTTTGAAGAAGAATTTATATAAATCAAAACCAAATAATGTGGCACTACTATTCAAAAGACTATTGAACGAACTTAATACGGCACCAAATAGCACAGCAGCAAAGAAACCGGTAAGTCCCGCGGGTAACACTTTAGCTACCAGTGCAGGATAGGCCTGATCGGTATTGTCCAATTGTCCATTGAATACATGCCAAGAAATAATTCCAGGAACAACTACAACAATAGGAATGACAAATTTCACAAATGCCGCTAGAAGCATTCCTTTTTGCCCTTCTTTTAAGCTTTTGGCGCCAAAGACACGTTGCAAAATAGATTGATTGGTTCCCCAATAATAAATCTGCGCCAACATCATACCTGTAAAAATGGTGCCGAACGGAATGGATGAATCCACCGTCCCTTTCATTACAAATTTTTCTGGATTGGTTTCCCAAAGAATGTCCAGTCCGTTCCCGATACTCCCATCTCCAATCAACAGCAATCCAAAAACTGGAATTAAAAGACCGCCTATCAACAACCCTATTGCATTTATAAGATCTGAAACCGCTACCGCTTTCAATCCACCGAAAATCGCATACACCATTCCGATTAGACCAATGGACCAAACGCAAATCCAAATAACCGACCATGGTTCCATGCCCAAAACATTCGGTAAGTCGAACATAGTGCTAAAGGCAAGCGAACCTGAATAAAGAATGGTTGGAAGCAGAACTACACCATATGCAAATAGGAAAAGTATGGATAGTAGAGCTTTTGTTTGTTTGTCAAACCGTTTTTCTATGAATTCGGGAATCGTAGTAATTCCTTTTTTCATGTACTTGGGAAGTAAGAAGATGGCCGTGAATACCATGGCAATGGCAGCTAACGTTTCCCATGCCATAACCATAAGCCCTTCATCAAAAGCCTGCCCATTCAATCCCACAATCTGTTCTGCAGAGAGGTTGGTCAGAAGTAGAGAGCCAGCAATGGTAATAGCTCCTAAAGACCGTCCGCCCAAGTAATATCCATCGGCTGATTTTTCATCCGTTTTTCTTGTAGCATACCAGGCGACAACCGCAACAAAAAGTGTAAATCCAAGGAAGGAAAAAAGTGTTAGAAATCCCATATCTCAATTTCAAGTTGGTTTAAGTAGATTTTAGAAAGATAGAGAAATTTCCAATGCTAGTGAAAATTGAAGTCGCTACTTAGATTGTCAATAGGAGAGTTGGCAACTAGTTAAAAGAAAAAAGACATTTTGAGGTAAAGTTGCTGTGTAATCCTCTAGACGATATTCCATTCCAACCAATAGTTTTAGACTTTTGTCCAATTTCCAACCAAGTTGTCCCTGCAAACGTGTGTCGTACTGTGGGGAGTTTCCTTTGGAAATACTCAACAGGTTTTCGTTACCAACAACAAGGAAAGTTTCACCAATATCCAGTTTCTCCCCCTTTAAAGGGAAATCGATTGAAAAACGATAGCGGAACCGATGGAAGGTCACTTTGCGGGTTATACGTTGTTCCGAACGGAATCGATGTCCGTATCGCACTGCTAGAGGGCGGGAAGTGAAATTATACTGTTGGATCAATCTGAGTTCATCGGAACTACCTTCGAATATATTCCGAAAACGGTATTGAATTCCTAAGGCAATGCTTTGGTTGTCTTGCAAACTGAGTTTTGAAAAGTGAGCGATGTCTAACTGTCGGGTGTTGAATTTCCAATTGTCGGTTTCAACAACATAATTCCGATTCACCAATGAAAAATTATGTGAATAAAGAGGCGATACAGGATAGTTAATTGCAATTTGGGGTTGCCAATAGGCTGTAAAATTATCTTGGGCCATGGAAACACCCCAAGAGCACAAAAAAGTGATGGTCAAAAACCATTTAATAGAGGAGGTGGTCATACTTTGGCGAAAAGGATTGGCGCAACTTTACTAGGGTGCCAGTCGAATTAAAGAGGGCTTCATAGGTTTGGAAACCTTTACTGTTTTTGGCAGAAAAAACCAACTCGAAATTAATGTAGTCCAGGATTAGATTCTGAAAAGCTTCTTTTAGTATGACACTGTAATCTGAATTTCCAACAGGATATTGTTGTTGTATTTTTTTTACACGGACTTTTTGAAAATTAGTGTTGAGGTAATCTTCGATTTTGGACCAACTCTCATTCGGGATATCGTTTTCTCCGATTAGAAACTCCACATCTTCCAATTCACCCTTTGTGTTGAATTCCACACTGTAACGGAGTCTTCCCTTTTTAAACTTTGTCTCGAAGCTTTGCTTTACACTATCTACCTCGCGGTAAAACTTAATTTTTTTAGCATCCTCTATATAAGGAGTGAGAGTCTCCAATACTCTTATTGGAAATTCTGATTTTGAAATCCTGGATTCACGCTCATACTTGTTTTGGGCCGAACTTATAAAGCCGACCAAAACAAAAATGACAGCGAGAAAGAATTTAAACTTGATCATATCGAAAACAACTTACCTCATGGTCATTTACCATTCCTGTGGCTTGCATATGGGCATACACCACCGTGCTGCCGACAAACTTGAACCCTCGTTTTTTCAGATCCTTACTAAGTGTATCGGATAAAGATGTCGTAGCAGGTGCATCTTTGTAGTTTTTATGTGCATTTTTAATGGGCTTGTCTTCGACAAATCCCCATATGTATTTACTGAAGGTTCCAAATTCTTTTTGCACTTCCATGAAGGCTTTGGCATTGGAAATTGTTGCATGGATTTTTAACCGGTTTCTAATGATACCCGCATTATCGAGCAACTCATCAATTTTAGGTTGACCGTATTTCGCAATTTTTTGGTAATCGAAGTTGTCGAATGCCTTCCTGAAATTTTCACGTTTTTTAAGGACAGTAATCCAACTGAGACCAGCTTGAAAGGTTTCCAAGATTAAAAATTCAAAAATAGTATGGTCGTCTTTTACAGGAACACCCCAATCATTATCATGATAATCCTCATAAAGTGGGTCACCTTCGCACCAACCGCAGCGATGTTTGTTCATGGTAAGGGTTTTTGCTAAAGATAACACAAAACCATACTTCTAAAAATCATCAATTTATCAGAATTTGTTTTTGAATAAAAGTGATAAATGATATGGATGTAGGGGTACCATTATCTTGTAAAGATTTGAATAATGAACAAATAAAGTGGCATTCCCAAGGTAATATTAAAAGGGAATGTAAATGCCAGGGCCATGGGAACGTAGAGGCTCGGATTGGCTTGAGGGGCGGCAATCCTCATGGCCGCTGGCACTGCAATATATGAAGCACTTGCTGCTAGAATGGAGAACAGGAACCTATTACCAACACTTTCGGTAATGAACTGGCTAGACCAAGCCACAAGACAGCCATTTAGGATGGGAACACCAATGGAAAACAAAAGTGCGAACCAACCTTTGTTCAAAAAATCATTTAATTTTTTGCCACTGGTGATACCCATGTCTAACAGGAAAACCGCCAAGAATCCTTTAAAGATATCTGTAGTGAAGGGTTTAATACCTTCCGCTTGATGCTCATTGGCCAAAAATCCGATTGCAAGACTGCCAAGAATCAAAAGAACACTGCCATTGGTGACCGAATGGTGCAATACCTTTGAAAAACTACCGGCTTGTTTTTTCCCTTTCTTAAAAAAGGCCATTAATAGCACTCCAATGATTATTGAAGGAGCTTCCATTAAAGCCATCACGGCGACCATATGTCCTCCGAAATCTATTTTTTCCAGTTCAAGGAACGAAATTGCGGTAACAAAAGTAACTGCGCTTACCGAACCGTAAGCTGCGGCAATAGCCCCGGAGTTTTCAATGCTGAACTTCCTTCTCAAAATAAAATATGCCATTACCGGAATGGCAACAGCCAAGAAGACACCGAATAAAAGCGACCAAATGATTTCCATATTGAATGGACTGTGCGAAAGTTCCATGCCTCCTTTAAAGCCTATGGCAAAAAGGAGATAAAGTGATATGAACTTTGACGAATTCGCCGGAATTTCAAGGTCGCTTTTCAACTGTACCGCAATGATCCCTAAAAAGAAGAAAAGTAATGCAGGATTGGTAAGATTGTCAACTAGCAAGTGCAGGTCCATGTGTTAGTCCTCTAGGGTAATATTTAATATTCCATCTATTCTTAATCGTTTTCCTTCTTGGCGCACTCCGTTGATGAAGTCTTTTGCAATGGTTTTTTCCCTTTGCAACTCTTGGATTCTACCGTCGGGATATGTTGTATTTGCATCGCAGTCACCCTCATACCAAGAAAGTCGTTGAAGTTTATGAAAGTTTATTTTTTCGTTTAACAACGAGGTGATAATATCCAAAGCTTCCGCGGCGGTAAAAGTCCCATCTACGAGTTGGATTTTCTGATCTGTTTTAACTAATGTTTCCATGGTGAATTTAAATTTTGATTAATACTTTTTTACTTGTTCATCCCCTAATATGTGAATGGTTAATAATCCAAATATTATGGACATTGAGATACTTAGCCATCCGAAAAAGAGAAAATCGTTAAGTGCGGACAGCACTAGTATGCCCCCAAATAGGAATCCTGTTAGCGCATAGTACAAAGGATAATAACGCTCCTTTCGGTTAACCTTTTCTTTTTTCGAATCAACTTTTTGTGTTAATGAAAGTTTAGATAACATGATTTATTTTTTTGCAAAGGTTACTGTTTAAATAGATATATTATTATTTATATTTATTATGAAATACATAAATATTATTTATGAATTATACATTGCACCAACTGCGGATATTCTCAAAAATTGTTGAAAAACAGAGTATTACGAAAGCTTCTGAGGAGCTTTATCTGACCCAGCCAGCCGTTTCAATTCAACTAAAAAATTTTCAAGATCAGTTCCCAATTCCCTTGACAGAAGTTGTGGGAAGGAAGCTTTTTATCACAGATTTTGGAATGGAAATTGCCAATTCGGCGGAACGTATTTTAAGCGAAGTGGATGGAATCAACTACAGAATGCAATCTTTTGAAGGGAAATTGGCAGGACGCTTGAAAGTATCTGTTGTATCTACGGGAAAATACGTCATGCCCTATTTCTTATCTGGCTTTATGAAATCTAACACGGGGGTAGACCTGGTGATGGATGTCACCAATAAATCAAGGGTGGTTCAAAGTCTTGAGGAAAATGAGGTAGACTTTGCATTGGTTTCTGTCCTTCCGAAACATCTTAAATTGAGTCGAATCGAGTTGATGAAGAATGTGTTGTATTTGGTCGCAAATCCCATGCGTTATAAAAAAATATTGCTTTCCAAAAAGATGTTCGTTAAAGATACACCGCTAATATTTCGTGAGCCAGGTTCTGCTACCAGAGCGGCAATGGAAATGTATTTATACCAATCTGAAATCGAGGTTGGAAAGCGGATTGAATTAACATCCAACGAAGCAGTAAAACAGGCTGTTATTGCAGGCCTCGGGTGCTCTATAATGCCTCTTATTGGGATAAAAAATGAACTTGGCAATGGTAATCTAAAAATTTTCCCCAAAAGAAACCTTCCCATTCAAACCACCTGGAATTTGGTATGGTTGGCCTCCAAGAAACTATCGCCAGTAGCGATGGCTTTTTTAAAATATCTTGAGGAAACGAAGGCTAAAATTATCCAAGAAGAATTTAATTGGTACGAGAAATATTAGGGATGTCGAAGTTTGTCAAAACAAGAGTTGGTAGCTTCTGTTCACCCCTTACCCGGAATTTTTAATTCTCCTGCGGCAACCGCTTGGTTAAAATCGGCTTTCATGGTTTTATAAAATCTAAAAAATTTAGTGCCGTCCGACTTTTTAAAGGTTACCTGTGTTTTTTTTCCGTAACTGATATTGGTTATGGTCACCTTGGTATGTTTTAAGGCCTTCAAATTGGGAATTCCCCCTCGCTTTATGATGAAGTTCTTTCTGGGAACTAAAATGTGGGTGTACGATGCATTAGAAGGTTCACCTAAAGTGAGTTCATCTCCAATTCGTACATCATCCATTTGTTTTTCCTGGCTATGCAGATTGCTTAGTGAGAGCAATAGTGCTAAAAAAAAGTAAATTGATTTCATTTGTTAGGTTTTGGAATAATGCTGTTTTTAAATCTGTGCCCTTGTAAGATTTCTTTTTACCAAGATAGCTTTTATGGTTGGTTTATAACCGTAAAAACTTCGGCCATCTTCCCTTCTAAGCACCACTTGAACACTTCCGTTAGGCATTGTTTCCATATGATCTATGACAACAATATGGCCATGAAAGTTCATGGTAAGTCCAAATCCCGAAGAAGATTTCAGCGAGTTTTCTACCAAAACTACATTGGTATATGGTATTTCTAATAGCGTTCCCAGTTCAGAATCTCCACGACTTTCGGTAAAATGCTCAAATTTTATCTCGTATCTGTTTTGTTGTGCGTTTGTGACCCAAACGGTTAAAATCAAAAGGAACATCAATTTTTTCATAGCAATTTGTTTTCCCCTAATAAAAATAGGAATAAACGCAATTAAGAAAGTATTACTTTTGTTAAAAGATAGTTAAACTATTATATATTGATAGTAATACTATTATTTTTACAATCCAATTAATTAAAATTTCGGTATGGAAAGACTCATGCAATCTATTCGGATAGGGATCAACGACAAGATTTATATCAAAGACCCCGAGTCATCGGATCTAGGTAAAAGAATTATTGAACAAAGCATTTTACTTATAGATGAGATGGGCTTTGAGAGCTTTACGTTTAGAAAACTTGGAGACCGTATTAAATCCAATGAGAGTTCTATTTATCGCTATTTCGAAAACAAGCATAAGTTATTGCTTTACCTAGCTTCGTGGTACTGGGGCTGGTTGGAGTACAAAATGGTCTTTGCTACCAACGCCATTGGTGAACCTGCCGAAAAACTTCGTAGGGCTGTTGAAATTCTAACTCAGAGCGTTGAGTTGGATGTCTCCTTTTCGCATATCGACGAGGTTCTTCTGAATAAAATAGTTATTAATGAATATTCCAAATCATACCTGACCAAGGAGGTGGACCAAGAGAACAAGGAAGGTTATTTTGTAATCTATAAAAGGCTGGTCAATCGCTTACACGAAATGATCGTGGCATTGGATGGCGAATATCCATATCCATCAAGTTTGGCAAGCACTATTCTGGAAGGCTCGTTACATCAATACTTTTTAACGGAGCATTTCCCTCAGCTAACAGACTGCAACGAAACCACAACACCTACACATTATTTCATTGACTTGGTTTTCCGAACCTTAAAAACTTAAAATAAATGGCAGAAATGGTCTTAACCGCCTGGCAACGCCTGATCGGGCTGCTGGCACTGGATAGAAAAGACATCCTTCAAATTTTTTACTACGCAATTTTTGCTGGAGTTGTAAATCTTTCCCTTCCTCTCGGAATTCAGGCTATCATTAACCTGATTCAGGGAGCGCAGGTGAGTACCTCGTGGGTTGTACTGGTTGTTTTGGTAACACTTGGAGTGGCCTTTTCAGGAACCTTGCAACTGATGCAGATGCGTATTATTGAAAACATACAGCAAAAGATTTTTACCCGGGCTTCTTTTGAATTTGCATATCGTTTTCCAAAAATTAGGATGCACGAATTACGAAACTATTACCCGCCGGAATTGGCAAATCGATTTTTTGATACCCTGACCATTCAGAAAGGACTTTCTAAAATTCTAATCGACTTTCCTGCTTCCTTCCTGCAGGTTGTTTTCGGACTTTTATTACTGTCTTTTTATCACCCGTTCTTCATTCTCTATGGTCTATTGTTGGTATTGTTGATTTATGTGGTATTTAAGTTCACGGTACAAAGGGGATTGGAGACCAGTCTGGATGAATCCAAGAACAAATACAAAGTGGCCCATTGGATCCAAGAGATCGCAAGGTCCCTGGTGAGCTTCAAATTATCAGGCCGAACCACACACGCTCTTGATAAAAATGACACCCTGGTAGCGGACTATTTGGACGCAAGGGAAGGTCACTTTAAGATATTGGTGCTGCAGTTCATTCAAATGATAGGATTTAAGGTATTGGTAACCGCGGGACTTTTGCTTATTGGAGGACTATTGGTCTTGAATCAGGAGATGAATATTGGACAGTTTGTGGCAGCGGAGATTATCATAATTCTTGTAATTAGTTCCGTAGAAAAAATGATTTTGGGTCTGGAAACCTTCTATGATCTTTTGACTTCATTGGAAAAACTAGGGCAGGTTGTCGACAAAGAATTGGAGCCTCAAGATGGAGAAAAACCCTTTAGAACAGACGAAGGGTTTGTGGTCGAAATGGAAGATGTTTCCTATAACGTGCCCGAAAGAGATAGAAAAATCGTGGATAACGTCTCGCTAAAAATCACCCCTTCATGCACTATTCTACTACAGGGATCAAGCGGTTCGGGAAAATCTACCCTGTTGAGGTTAATTGCCGGAATTCTAGAGCCAGACAATGGAAAGATTTTTGTCAACGACGTGGCAATTCAAGGAATGAACCTCAATTATTATCGCTCACATTTGGGGCAATCACTAAGTGAGGAAACCCCTTTTGAAGGTACACTCTTGAACAACATCACCTTTGGAGACAAGACAATTTCTATGGAAGATGTTTACTGGGCATTGGAGAAAACGGGACTTACACAGTTCGTGAAAGATCTCCCCCAAGGTTTAAATACGGTATTATATCCTGAAGGAAGGCAAATACCCTATGCGGTCTCTAAGAAAATAGTTTTGGCAAGAAGTATAGTAAGAAGACCCAAACTGTTGATTCTAAAAGACCCTCTAGATCAATTTGGAGAAGCAGAGGCAGAAAGAATAATGGATTTTATAACCAATCCAGAGAATGGATGGGCCTTGGTCATCGTTAGTGAAAATCCAAAATGGGTTAAACGTTGTGGTCGCATAATAACTATGGAAAAGGGAAAATTAATTAACGAAAGATAGCAGTATTATGCTCAATATATCACCAAACAAGTTGAACGAAAAAGTGGACCTTGGTAAGTATAAGGTGGCCCAAAAAGTGTTCGTGGAAAAACACAACAAACATTTTAACCGGTTGCTCACTGTATTTTCGGTAATTGTGCTTATTGTTATGTTTCTCCCTTGGACCCAGAATATATCAGGTAAAGGATACTTAACAACCCTGAAGCCGGATCAACGTCCTCAAACAATTCAATCTCCCATACCGGGACGTATTGAAAAATGGTATGTGAAAGAAGGAGATTTTGTGCAAAAGGGAGATACCATTTTGCATATTTCGGAGATAAAAAGTGAATATTTTGACCCTAATCTAGTCGCTCGTACCGGCAAACAAATAGAAGCTAAATCCATGGCGGTCACATCCTATCAAGAAAAGGTTAAGGCGCTGAATATTCAAATAGGGGCACTTTCAAACGAAAGTCAACTTAAGTTGGAGCAGGCGAAAAACAAACTGATTCAATCTAAACTGAAAGTTCGGAGTGACAGCATCGATTTAGAAGCGGCCAAAACCAACATTGCCATTGCGGAGCGTCAATTCAATAGAACAACACAATTGGAGCAAGAAGGGCTAAAGGCTATAACCGATGTGGAAGAAAAGAAACTAAAGCTGCAGGAAACGCAGGCCAAGCTGATCTCCCAAGAAAATAAACTCTTGACCAGTAAAAATGAGGTAATCAATGCGCGGGTTGAAATTAATAGGGTACAGGCCGAGTACACGGACAAAATTTCAAAAGCTAGAAGTAATATGCTCACCGCCCAATCCAATCAATTTGATTCCGAGGCGCAGGTGACCAAGTTGGAAAATGCATATACCAATTATGAAGTTCGAAATAGTATGCTGTATATCCGTGCACCACAAACTGGATTTATTAACCGGGCTTTGCAATCAGGAATTGGCGAAACCTTTAAAGAAGGCGATCGTTTGGTAGGAATAATGCCGGACAAGTATGATATGGCTGTGGAAACCTATGTGGATCCCATTGATCTTCCCTTGATTCATATAGGAGAGAAAGTTAGAATTCAATTCGATGGTTGGCCAGCTATTGTATTTAACGGATGGCCCAATGTTTCCTTTGGGACATTTGGGGGCGAAGTGGTGGCTATAGAAACGTTTATTAGTGATAATGGAAAATACAGGATTCTTTTGGCACCGGACAAAGATGATGTTCCTTGGCCTCAGGCTATTCGGGTTGGATCCGGAGCAAATACCATAGCACTACTTGAGGATGTGCCAATTTGGTTTGAGCTATGGAGACAATTGAATGGATTCCCACCCAATTATTACCAACCGGATAACAAAGTTGCCGATGTCAAGAAAAAATAACCTCATTTTTCTATTCGCTATAATATTCCTAGCTGCCATTAATAACATTTACGGTCAGCAAGACACCCTTGTGCTCAATTTTAAAGAGTATCTTGGATATGTAAAGAAATATCATCCTATTGCGAAACAGGCCCAATTGAACATTGCAATGGGGCAGGCAAATTTGATGAAGGCAAGGGGTGGGTTTGACCCCAAAATTGAAGTGGATTATGATCGAAAGCAATTTAAGGGCACTGAATATTGGGATAGACTCAATACCACCTTTAAAATCCCTACTTGGTTTGGTATTGAACTCAAAGGAAATTTCGAGCAGAATCAGGGAGACTTTCTGAATGCAGCTGAAACACTTCCAACGGATGGATTATACAGTGCGGGGGTTTCTATGTCCCTTGGTCAAGGTTTCTGGATCAATGAGCGCATGGCTACTCTTAGACAGGCCAAATTTTTCAGGGAGCAATCCAAGGTAGATCAGGATATTTTGGTAAACAAAGTGTTGTATCAAGCTTCCTTAGCTTATTTTGATTGGTTAAGAGCTTTTCAAGACACTCAAGTTTTTGCCGACTTTCTAAGCAACGCAAATATTCGCTTTCAAGGCATAAAAAAAAGTGCTCTTGCTGGGGAAATTGCAGCCATTGACACGGTTGAAGCAAGAATAACCGTTCAGAATCGAGCTTTAAACCTAGAACAGGCCAAGGTAAGGTTGATGAAAAAGTCTTTGGAGCTGTCCAACTTTTTATGGATTAATGATGTGCCTGTAGAATTACAGCCCGATGTCATTCCTGATACCCAGGTCGAAGCTGATATTGACACCACTTTGGAAATCATGCAAAAACCATTGGATAGTTTTGTGCTGGAAAACCATCCAAAGTTAAGGTCTCTGCAATACAAAGTCGATGGACTTTTGGTAAATAAACGCTTAAAAGGAAACAAGTTATTACCCAAATTAGATGTGGAATATAACTTTTTAACTGAGACTCCGGAGCTCATAAACTCATTGGTAACGGATCAGTTCAAAGGTGGGTTTACATTCCGATTTCCGCTATTCTTGAGAAAGGAACGTGGGGATTTAAAATTGGCAAAGTTCAAGCTAAGGGATGCTGAATTTGAACGTGACAATGCCCAAGTTGAGGTACAAAACAAAGTAATAGGAATTTATAGGGAACTGGATTCATATACAATTCAAAATGACCTGATCGCAAATATTGTACAAGACTATCAGACGCTATTAACGGCAGAAGAACGAAAATTTAGTTTTGGTGAGAGCTCAGTCTTCTTGATCAATTCTAGGGAGGGAAAACTTATTGATGCTAATCTGAAACAAAATGAGGTTCAGAATAAATTTTTTCATGCTAAAGCCATGTTGTTTAAAACATTGGCCATAAATCCCCTTAACTTATAGGAAATTTTTTACCATGAAAGGAAAAAGCACTGCTAAACGGGAAAGTCAATCAAAAAGAAGATCCATGCTGTTGAATTTATACATTAAAGATGCCTTTTTTATTGTTTCCGGGATTTTTGCAGCTGCTTTTGGGCTTGAGAGCTTTTTGCTTCCCAATAGTTTTATTGATGGAGGAGTAACGGGAATTTCTTTGCTGGTTTCCGAAGTGACCAATACCCCACTATGGATACCCATCGTGCTGATTAACTTACCATTTATGTTTATGGCGTATAAGGTCATTGGGAAACAATTTGCCATAAAAGCAATCATTGCTATTCTTGGATTGGCACTTGCCCTTGCGCTGATAGAATTTCCGGAAGTTACCCAAGACAAACTGTTGGTGGCTGTTTTCGGTGGATTTTTTCTTGGTGCGGGAATAGGGCTGTCCATTAGAGGAGGAAGTGTTTTGGACGGAACAGAAGTGCTAGCGATTTTTTTGAGTAGAAAATGGCGGGTCAAGATTGGAGATATCATCATTTTGGTCAATGTAATTGTATTTCTGGCAGCGGCCTATTTATTGTCCATTGAAGCAGCGCTGTATTCAATGCTTACCTATTTGGCAGCTTCTAAAACCTTAGATTTTGTCGTGGACGGTATCGAAGAGTACACAGGAGTAACAATTATATCTCAAAAAAGTGAGGAGATTAGAAAAATGATTGTTGAGAAAATGGGCAGGGGACTCACCATTTATGAAGCCAAAGGAGGCTATGGAAGTCACGGAGAGCAAAATGAATACAACGTAATCTACACCGTAATCACACGATTAGAGATACGCAAACTACATATTGAAATTGATAAAATAGACCATACAGCTTTTGTGGTAATGAGCAGCATTAGTGATACTCGTGGAGGTATGGTAAAGAAAAGATTTCTCAATAACTGAGTCTTTGGGAAATTATGTCTTTCCTCGCATTAAATTCTTGATTGTAAGGTATGTTCAAATTAACCTACCAATGACGGAAGTCACATTTTATGAGATTTATGCAGTTTAACTTTGGAGAAAATTTGACATGGAAGTAGTGGAAAAAAACATATCGGAAAAGCAATTGGAATATATTCAAAAAGGTATTGCGAAGGGAATGTCTTATCAAACCTATCGTGATTTGGTCGGGGATTTGGCTAAAAACAGGCAAACCACGGGCGAAGAACAATTGGAATCTTTGATCAATTATACCGAATTGAACGATCGCAGAATGAAGCGGTGGGACAGAACGCTAAAAATCCCTGTGGATCTTCAAGAACGGATAGCCAAGATTGATACTAAAATCACCTTTTTAGTATTGAGCGAAAGTTGGTGTGGTGACGCGGCGCCAAGCTTACCAGTTATGAACAAGATAACCGAATTGAACCCCAATATTGAGTTCAAAATTGTACTTAGGGATGAGAATTTGGAGTTAATGGACGAATTCTTGACCAACGGTTCCCGCTCCATACCTAAATTGATTGTCTTTAACAAGGAAGCTGAAGAAGTGGTTGGGGAATGGGGTCCAAGACCAAGCATAGCCACTCAAATGGTGGAAGAGTATAAAAGAGAGCATGGAAATTTGGATTCGCAGTTTAAGCAAGACCTCCAATTGTGGTACAACAAGGATAAGGGTCAGGATATCTTGGAGGATTTGGTTGAATTGCTTCCTTAGGTAAGCAGACTTTTTTCCGGTAGTATCACTTATCGGCTCGCATAAATGGCGTGAGGGGACATAGCCTCATGAACATTTTATGCTTTGTTGGTGGTTCGTTTTAATTTTATTTATCATTCCAAGTTAACATCTATTGCATAAAGTGAAATTAAGTAAATACTGAATGCTGCAACAGCTACTATGTATGGCTTATAATTCCTTCCATTCTTTTTGTCCCAAAAAATTAAACCCAGAAGGATAGCTATGACTATTAAATAAGGGACTTGCAAAGGACCTAAGTGTTCTAACCCCAATAAAAAAAAGATGATTCTGCCTAAAGTTGGACCAACAAAAATTAATGCAATAGCTATCATATATCTCATATGTAAAACAACATTTTTTTTGTGCGTTATTGCAAGAATGTAAAATAGCAACAAGAGCGCAATATCAAAACTGGCGTTTAATGGAAAAAGTCCTTTCCCGTATTCTTTAATCATTTGCGGAATAAAGGAAAGAATTAAAGCGAAGAAAACTAAATATGAAATTTTGCCCAATGTTCGATGGAGACGGAAATTCTTAGACCTTATCAACAAAGGTTGAACAATAAGAAGGGTAATCCATAATGAAGCTGTAAAGGCATGGATATGTGTATAAGCATCGACCATCCCAACAAATTCGGGAGACAAAACAAAATACGTTTTGTAAAACCCTAAAAAAGTTAAAGGAATGAATAACAAAAAGATGAAGCCAATATTTCTATATTCCTTTTCCATGTTTTATTTTTTCAATGACCACCAACTAAAAGGATATGAATCGTTTTGATGATTTATATCCAACGATAAGTGAAGTTCGGGATTTTTGAATAAAGATTCAAGGTCAAATTGTTGAATGACCTTTATAGGTATATGAAATAAGACAATTTACTTGCTTTGGAACAAATAGGTAATGGCATTGCCCGCCAAACCCGTTGCACCTACCAGCGCTATTCTCATCGAATAATGCGATTAAGGGATATCGGTATTAATCCTATTAAATTTACCCGTTACGATCACTAAAATTGCTACAACGAAGTATACCGCACAGACAGTTAAGTAGGGGCCTCCTAGTTCATCTGGTATCGCCAATTGCGTTATCAGCTCCGGGCTTATGGGAACAACTTCTTCCCAAGGCATAAACCTTACCAAGGAAAGTGAGGCATTTGAAATAGCATGAAAACCCACTGCAAAAATCAAACTGCCTCCCGACTTGTTATACAGCCAATTAAAAATAAATGTCCAGGGAAACACAAAGGCTAAAACATATACAAAAGGAACATTGTGAATCCCTTGGCCCAGCCAATAGGTAGGTAAATGCCATAATAAATGCACTATGGCTAGTATAAAAGAGGCACCAATTGGGGAAAAATTTCTCTGTAGTCTTGGTAGTGCAAACCCTCTCCAGCCTAATTCTTCTCCAAAACCTGCGATTAAAAATGAAGGCAACAGTGCTCCCAAACCATGAGCTATGTACAACCTGTCAAGTTGGGATTCGGCGGGATTTAAATAATCCCATAAAGAGACGCCTGCCAAATGAATTGAAGCTGGAAGTAGGATCAAAAGCAACCACCAATACCATTTTATACGGAACCTTTTAAACCTTCCGAACATTTGAGAAAGGCCCTTTTTCCCAAAAAAATATGCCGTTAAACCTATGGAAGTTAATGATGGAGCCCAAATCCCAACCAATATAATGGGCAGGATTTGTGTTTTATGGCCTACAAAAAATAGCGACCAAGATGAAACATAGGTCAAAACAAAGAATGCAACAAGCTGATACCTTGTAGAAATCGTCCTTTTCATGATGATGTGAATAGTTAATCTATTTGGACAAATCTATGGTAGAAACTCGCTCAGGACGGGTCAAACGTATGCCATATCATGATATAGCATATTAATTGGTCTGATGTTGTTGCTGGAACTGTTTTGGTGTTAGCCCAACATTCTTTTTGAAAAGATGATTGAAGCGACTACTTGAGGAAAAACCGGATTCTTGTGCAATTCCATAGATGGTCAAGTTTTTTTTCTCCGGATTCATCAGGTTTTTTTTGACCTCCTCCAAACGGAATCTTAGTAGATAATCGGAGAAGCTCAAACTCAGATTTTGATTGATGACCTGCGAAACATATTTGGACGAAATTCCAATAGAATTGGCAAATGATTGCAGGCTTAAGTCTTTATCCAGATACAATTTATCGTTTTCCATGGCAGATTGTATCTGTTTCAAATATTGATTTGATTTTTCTTTAGAAATAGGAGAAGTACTATACTTTTTAGGGGCAATCCCAAAGTTTTTGGAAGCGTTCATTTCTTTATAGGCCAAATAAAAGACCGGGAAAGCCAGTAAAGAAGTAAAACTTTGAAGCGTAGTAGTTGGAAGAATTTCAATTCCAAAGGACCTCAAGGTGTACAAACTAAAATTAACTGCCACGATCAGGGTGATGGATATAATGGAAGGCAGTATCCAGTTATAAAATTGTCTAGCTCCTTTATAATAGCGCATGCAATGTTGCAGGGCGAGAAAAAGATAAATGATCATCTGCGTAAATGCGATAAATGGAATTACTGATGAAAACCAAGGCCATTTTAAAAATACGTCGATCAAGAAAGGAACAAGGAACGGAATTGTATTGAGCAAGATTATCCGGTTACTGTGTTTCTTTTGATAGTAAATTACATATAGGTAGATTGACGGACCCAGAAACCACATTACATTATTGGCGACGTCCTGAATAAACGTCGTTTGAAAACTGTAATCGCCTAAACTTAAATAGGTGTTGGTTACAATAATCGCAAAACATATGCATAATAAGGCTACCAGTCGATTTAAAATTCGAACTCCCTTAGATTTAAGTATAAAATGAAAGAAAAGAAAGGTCGCCTGTACGGCAATGATCAAATTTAGTATAGAAAGGGTCTTTAACAATTGGGCAGATTACTTTTTAGGCACTTATCCGTTGGCGCATGTTCCTTGCGACCGAATGGGAGCATGGACATATATGCATTGTTAGTGGCTGGTTTTATTTATACGCTATCTGTTCATTTAATTTTGTAAACAATGTAATGTTAGGATACATTTTTTGTAAATTTTCATATGCTTCGTCCGAAAAACCAGGAGGTATGTGAGTAGCGATTATTCGTTTTGGAACTAATAGATTTGCTACGTTCTCAGTTGAACTTTTATCGAGTAACATCCAATAAGGCAATATGGCAATATCAATCGACTTGTCAGAGATTTTTTTATTTTCTAGGACCGATTTGGCTACATCCCAATTAGAATCTCCAAGATGCAAAATAGAATAATTATCTATGGATATTAAATATGCAAGATTTTGAACTGATGAGTGTCGAAGGGGGTTTACATGTGGGCATTTGAATGCTTTAATGTTAACGCCCTTGTGATTTAAAGAATATTCTTCATCATTATATGGAACTTGTTTCAAGATAGAACTTAGATTTGCTTCATTATCCAAATTTTTACGAATTAAATCGTTCACCTGTTGTGAAGCAACAACTAAAGAATTTGGGTTTTCTCGCATAAATTTTTGATAATAGTCTGCATCAAAATGGTCTTTATGGTGGTGTGTCACTAATGCTATATCAGGTGTCTTGAAATTTTTGTAATCTCCATCAATTAATTTTTGCACGGTACTTTCTGAGGGGTAAGCATAGTCCGGTTTATAATTTTTATGAAAACCATCTATTAGTACTGCATTACTATCGCTCGCTATTAGAACTCCCATATTTCCGATATATGAAATAGTTAAGCCATTAGTTTCTTTTTCTAATGGTCCTTCCCATAAGACTTCTTCAATTAACCATCCGTTATTGTGTCTTGATAAGAGGACGTAGTCTATGCCCCACCAAGCTGTTATTTTGGCCGCAGCTATATGGTTACTAATATCAAGAACTTCGACCTTCTTTGGGGCATCGGGTTTGGCAAATTGCTTTTTCAGCAATACGTTTTTAGAGTAATCTATCGCCTGTTGAAAAGTCATATGGCCATCACCAATATATGAATCTGAGTTCTTGTTTTTCCAATACCCAAACTTGTACAGAGTTGGTTTTATACTACTTATTATTTTAGTGCTATCTCCTTCATAGAAACCTTCAATATAATTCGTACAGGTCTCTTCAATTTTTTTTATATCACTTTCTTGTCCATATGACAACGCATAGCATGTACTTAATAAAAAAGCAAAGAATAATTTATTTAACATGATATAATTTTTTAAATACGCCGATGATTATTTTGCTTGTGGCTAACTAACAGGATATGAATCGTCTTAATGAGCTATATCGACCGATAAGTGAAGTTCGGAAAATTTAACTTAAGATTCAAGAGTAAATGAATGTAGGAATCCTACGGATTAGCGGAATTCTATCTTTAGTGTAACAATTGGATAGACAGCTTACTTGCTTTGGAACAAGTAGGTAATGGTTCCTATTTGGGAGGCTTTGGAGTCTACACTAAATCGTGCCTTATAGGCATAGGCGATGGCGTTGTCTACCAAACACCCATTGCTGGTGCCGGAACTCTTGTCGTTAAAAGAAGCTTCGGTCACATAACCATTGGAGTCCACTTCGATATTAATGACCACTTTGCCACCTTCAATACAAGTGTAGATTGGAGGGGGGAGGGAATAGGCGTTTCTCTCCACCAATGAATAGGAAATGGAGGTGCGTTTATCTTTTAAATTGTTGGTGAATTCTTCTTTTTGGGATTCACGTTCGGTTAATTGCTGCTTTTTTTCTTCGCGTTTAGCAGCCAACTCCTTAAGTTGGGATGCAAATTCTCCGTCGGCTTCAGAAGGTTGGCCAGCATCGCTATTCAGGGCCCGTTCTTCCATCAACTCTTCCAAAGTTTTTAAAGGCTCCGGACTTTTTACAGATGGCTTGGCGGTTTCGTTAAAGGCCAAATGACTTTTAATAGGGTCATTGTTGATGAGTTCCTCCAAACGTTTTTCTTCTTCTTCCAGCAGTTTTTCAATGTCCTCATCGGCCAGACTCATTTCAATAACGTATTCTTCCTCCTTAACGCCTCCTAAATGAATGTTGAACAACAACAATACAATTATGGACATGGAGAAAAAAGTTATTAATAACGATAACTGGTTTCTGTTTAGGTTCATAGTCCTATTATAACCGATTTTTTGCAAAAATATTTTAACTGATTCTGATGTCCAAATCACCTATCGCAGGAGAATCGGTCTTAATTGGACTGCAAATTATCCTTGAAGGTAAGCGGACTTACAGCATTAATTACGTTGAAATCACCTATTTTGGTTCTTCTGAGTGCTGATAAGTGTGCTCCGGATTGAAGTGCCTGACCAAAATCATGCGCCAACGAACGTATGTAAGTGCCCTTACTACAGACCACCCGAAACTCGACCTTTGGTAAGCTGATTTGGGTGATTTCAAACTCAAAGATTTGGATAGTCCGGGCTTTTATTTCAACTTTTTTGCCTTCTCGGGCCAATTCGTACATACGTTTGCCATCCTTTTTTAAGGCTGAAAAAATCGGAGGTACCTGTTCAATTTCCCCTAAAAATTGTGTAGTTGTGCTTGTAATTAACTCCTCGGTTATATGATCTATTGGAAAGGATTGGTCAACCTCCGTTTCCAAATCATAGGAAGGTGTTGTGGCACCCAATGTGAAGGTTCCTGTATATTCCTTGACTTGTCCTTGGAGCTCAGGGATTTTTTTGGTGAATTTTCCAGTACAGATAATCAAAAGGCCTGTGGCCAATGGGTCGAGAGTACCTGCATGGCCAATTTTTATTTTTTTGAGACCAAACTTTTTTCGGATAGCCCATTTAAGAGCATTCACGGCCTGGAATGAGGACCACTCCATAGGTTTATCGATTAAAAGAATCTGTCCATTTAAGAAATCTTCCTTTGTCTTCAAAGATGCGCAGGTTTTGTGATAAAAGTACTAACTTAAGGTTACCCCCAAATGCTCCATGCAATAGCAATAAGACCGACGATTACGCAGTAAATGGCAAAATAAGAAAGCTTACTTTGACGTACCAATTTGATCATCCAAGTACATGCCGCCAAACCGGCAATGAAAGCTGCTACAAATCCGGCGCCCATGGCAACGGCTTGGTCGCCTACAAAATTGATATCTCCACTTAGAAGATCCTTGGCCATTTTGCCAATAATCAGAGGGACTACCATTAAAAAGGAAAAACGAGCAGATTTTGATTTATCCACACCTAATAAAACGGCCGCCGATATGGTGGCACCACTTCGTGAAATTCCTGGTAATATAGCGACCGCTTGTGCCATACCAATGACAAAAGCACTGCGAAATGAAACTCCTTTGTCGGTGGTTTTGGCTAAATCCGCGAGATATAAAAGGAATCCAGTGATTAGAAGCATAATACCTACGATAATGATTGCCCCATCAAAAAAGACTTCTAAAAAATCCTCTAAAAAGAAACCAACAAGGGCAGCGGGAATCATGGAAATCACAATTTTCAAAGAAAACTGGGTCTCCTCATTCCATTTGAATTGAAATAGTCCTCGAATAATTTCCCATACGTCTTTTCGAAAAACAACTAAGGTGCTCAAAGCGGTTGCAAAATGCAATACAACTGTAAATAGGAGGCTCTCCTCAGGGAGTGAGTCTGCACCTAAAATGGCCTTTCCTAATTCTAAATGTCCACTTGAAGATACCGGTAAAAATTCAGTAAGACCCTGGATTATTCCAAGGATTATGGCGTCTATAATGTCCAAATTATTTTTTGTTTTTGTTAGGGTTCAACAAAATGGCATATACCTGAATGCCAAGACCGATGAGCACCAAAGTGGGTGCCAAACGGATTCTTCTAAAATTGTAAATATCTGGATTAAAAACATTGGGGTCATCGCTTCCACCACCAGTCATTAAAATAAATCCTAGCGCAATCAAACCAAGCCCAATAAAAAGAAAGATGTAGTTTTTCTTTTGAAAGACAAACGTTTTGGCTGGTTTTTGAATGTTCTTATTTTTCTTACTCATGCCGTAAAGTTAATAATAAAGATCATCTGTCCTTAAATTCAAGAAACGTTGGGTGGCAATGTGGGTGCTCAACCAAGAAATCAATACTCCCAACCCAAAAATACCAACGAACAAAACAACGAGGACCATTACATCTTTGAATATCGCTAGCTCAGGAAAATTGGTATTTACATAGTAAAGTACAACGGCCAATGCAATTAACGAGATTACCGAGCCTAACATTCCCAGCTTAATATTGGTCCATACAAAAGGCTTTCTAATAAAAGTTTTCGTGGCTCCGACCATTTGCATGGTCTTGATGATAAATCGTTTGGAATAAATGGAAAGTCGGATGGAACTGTTGATCAACAATACCGCAATAAAAGTGAAAATGGCACTTGCAATCAAAATCCAAAAGCTGATTTTTTTGACATTGTCATTCAGTAAGGAAATAAGTGGCTTGTCGTAGCTTACTTCCTCCACATAAGTTTTGGTTGCAAGTTCTTCTGCGATTTCAGCAATCTGTGCTGTGGAAACAAAATCGGCCTTTAAATTGACGTCTATAGAGTTTTTGAGGGGGTTATACCCCAAAAATTCGATAAAATTCTCGCCAATGTCCTCGCTATATTGCTCTGCGGCATCTTCTTTGGACACAAAATCGGCGGATTTTGTATAATCGGCCATCGCCAAACTTTTTTGCAATTGTTCTATTTCCACAGGCTTGGCATTATCCTTTAAAAAGACGGAAACCGTAATTTGCTCTTTAAAGTGGTCTGCCAATTTTTTGGTATTCAACACCAAAAGCCCTAAAACTCCCAATAGGAAAAGTACAAGGGCAATGCTCAGCACAACCGAAAAATATGAGGAGATGAGCTTTCTGCGTTGGTATCGTTCAATATATTGGGCCATACATAAAAATCAATATGTAAAAATAGAAAAGTAAATCCTAATCTTTGCAGTAAACTTGTTTTTGAAGTTTTCCATATGAATAGACTATTGTTGGATTTGAAGATTTCTCGACCTGGATTATGGTTTCCTACCATTTGGATTTACCTCGTTCCGTTTGCAAACCAAGAAGGTTTTTTGGGCACCTTTTCATTTTGGTTGGGATTGTTTTTTGTCTCATTTCCCTTGAATTATCTTGTGTATGGATTGAACGATTACAACGATTTTGATGCCGATAAAATCAATGACAGAAAAGGGAACTATCTCTTTGGAGCCAAGGCTAAAAGGCAACAATTGAATTCGATTCCGGCACGAGTTTTCTTAGTGATGCTTCCTTTTTTTATAGCTTTTACAGCATTGTCGGGCACAAAAATGTTGATATTATTGGGATTGATGGTAGTGGTGAATATCATCTATAATTTTCCACCGCTACGTCTAAAGGAAAGACCTCCATTCGAAATTTTGATTCAATCAGGATATGTGCTTACCGCTCTTTTTTGTATTCAGTTGAATGGATTGGAAATGCTTCCATGGCAAACAATAGTATATCTAATCCTGTTTGCCTTTCAGGCCCATATCGCTGGTGAGATTATGGATATTGAACCCGATAAGGAAGCCGGAAAAATGACCACAGCGGTAGTCTTAGGAAGAAAAAAGACCAAGATTATAATGCTTCTACTTTTGGTAATTGAATCGTACTTGCTGATTTATTGGTTTAACGATTGGATTCTTGCTGCTTTTTTAATGGTTTTTTCCGTCTGGTTGATAATAGACGCCTTTTTTGTCTTTAAAGACAAGCCATATTCGCATAAACAGATGCTTCTTTTTGGATACGCGATTAATGCTTCGGCCATTTTATCTATGATTTGGGTGTTGTATAGCGCTAAACTTTTGACAATTGTATAGCAAGAATTATCGTTTCAACGCAAAATGCCCGGTGTATAGGTTGTCACCGATTTTTACAGCGTACCAATAATCGGAAGATGGCAAAGGTCTGTTTTTAAAGGTGCCGTCCCATGAATAGTCCTTGTCTGTAGATTGTGCGATAAGCCTTGAGGTCCTATCGAAAATACTGATTTGAAAGTCTTCGAATGCTTGGATGCCTTCTGGTCTGAAGCTGTCATTCACCCCATCGCCGTTAGGAGTAAAAAAACGCGGAAGAACTAAATGAACAAAAGGAAACTGCGCTGCACCACAAAACGTTTTGTCTCTAACATAGGCGGTATAAGCACCGCCTTCGAGGTTTTCAAAGAAAGGACTGTCTTGATAAACAAATCCATTAATCGAATATTCAAAATCGCCGGTATTTTCGGTCACGATGGTCAAGTCCCGGTGATTTGAAACAATCTCTTCAACAATTGGCCGATCTATCTGAGTGACCTCAATAGTTTTATCAGCACTACAGTTATTGGCATTGGTAACAGTAACTGTATAGGTTCCTGGAGAATCTATGGTTATCTCTTGTGTGTTTTCCCCCGTATTCCATGAATAAGTGGAATTAGGAAAATCGGCTGATATGGTCAAACCCTCTCCTTCACAAAGGATTAGGGTTTCATCTTGTAGAACAGGTAAATCATTAAAAACAATGGATACCGCAGTTCTGGTATCCGAAAAGCAGCCTGCAATTTCCGTAACGGCCTCTGCATAATAGGTTCCGGTAGTGGTGGTTACATAATGAAGGGAGCCCGCCTCCAAGAGATTGCCTCCAGTTGGCGCATCATACCAATCCGCGGTGATACCGCCAGGGGTGGAAACAGAGACGCTTCCAGTTATACCAGCGCATGTGTTGATATCTCCTAAGGAAATTGGAGCGATTGGTTTTCCTTCAATGATAACCTCAAACTCATCGGATAGTGCATTGCAATTGGAATTGGAAAGGTTTATCGGGTCCTCGGCAACTTTGACACGGTACCTTGTAGTACCAAAAATTGGTTGAGAGGTGTATGTTGGATTGGTTTCTCCAACAATGTCAGACCAGTTAATCCCGTCTGTACTTTCTTGCCATTGATAGGCATGCGTGCTATAGACTGAAAAATCTGGATTTGCAGTCAGCTCAACCATAGCAGGGGCATTTTCTTGACAGACACCTAGAATATTGGTGTTGTTTGCAGCATCCGTTAAAGTAATTCGGTCACCACAAGTTCTGAAAACAATATCATCTATGGCAAGGTCATTTCCACAGCCACCTGCTCCATTGTTGAGCATTTTGAGAATGACTGATGTCTGGCCAGGTACCGTTTGAAAAACCAATGCATATTGCTCCCAAATCGGACCACTTTTGTTAGCAATGCTACCTGTGCTCCCGGATGCTAATAGATTCGTATCCGTGTTGTCCCATATCTGAAATTGAACATTTATAGGAATTCCATTACCACCACAACTTGAACTTGGCAAGAGATTAAGTAACCATGATGAAAACTCATAGGTGGTGTTCTCGCAGAGCCCATCTATTGTTCTTCGGAAAAATTCGCCAGCGGTAAAACTAGCGTTGACAATGAGAGCTTTGCCATTATTGTCGCCAGGGGTGTGGTCATTAATATTGAACCAATCGAAATAAGGTGTAGAGCTAGAGATTGTATAGCTTCCGTCTATCGGTTCCCCATTCACATAATTGTAGGTAGTAGTGCCTGGTGGTAGAGCGGGGCCATTTGTAGTTCCCGTACCAAAGGTTTCTGTGAAAATAGGGTCTCCCGAATTGCCATTGCAAAACCCCAACTGTGCATCGACGTGGAATACAATGAAGCAAAAAAACAACACGAAAAGTAAAGAGGTTTTTTCTAGCAATGGATGGCATTTATATGGCTTTCTAGGACAACCAATTTTATCTTTTTCGCTTTGCGTGATTAAACCTATTTTTGCCAAATCAAAGGAGTAAGATATAAAATGAATTATAATTTCAGGGAAATAGAGGCCAAATGGCAGAAGTATTGGGCAGATAACCAAACATTTAAAGCACACAACGACTCGGATAAGCCAAAATATTATGTGTTGGATATGTTTCCTTATCCTTCTGGAGCTGGATTACATGTGGGGCACCCTCTAGGTTATATTGCAAGTGACATATATGCAAGATACAAAAGACATAAGGGATTTAATGTGCTTCATCCCATGGGATATGACTCCTTCGGATTGCCTGCAGAACAATATGCCATCCAAACTGGACAGCATCCTGCGATTACCACGGCAACCAATATCAAGCGCTATCGTGAGCAGTTAGACCAACTTGGTTTTTCATTTGATTGGAGCCGGGAAGTGCGTACTTCAAATCCCGAATACTACAAATGGACACAATGGGTTTTTATCCAATTGTTCAATTCCTGGTATGATAAAAAAGTAGATAAGGCTTCTACTATTTCTGAGTTGATTGCTGTTTTTGAGAAAGAAGGAAATGCAACGGTTGATGCTGTTTGTGATGATGACACTCCAGCATTTTCAGCTGAAGATTGGGTAAGTTTTTCAGATAAAACAAGACAAGAAATACTTCTAAAATACAGATTGACCTATTTGGCGGATGCTGAAGTAAATTGGTGTCCGGCATTAGGTACCGTTCTTGCCAATGATGAGGTGGTCAACGGCGTTTCTGAGCGTGGAGGGCATCCGGTAATCCGAAAAAAGATGACCCAGTGGATGATGCGCATCACCGCTTACGCCCAACGACTGTTGGATGGATTGGATACCATTGATTGGCCGCAGCCTTTAAAAGATTCTCAAACCAACTGGATTGGTCGCTCCGAAGGAGCACATGTTGAATTTAAGGTGCAAGGTTCGGAGGATGCTATTGGAGTCTTTACTACCCGACCAGATACTATTTTTGGTGTGAGTTTTATGACCCTGGCTCCCGAGCATGACTTAGTGACCAAAATTACAACCCCAGAACAAAAGGAAACAGTAGAAGCTTATGTCGAGGCTACCGCCAAGCGCTCGGAGCGTGACCGAATGGCTGATGTAAAGACCATTTCAGGAGTGTTTACTGGAGGGTATGCAGAGCATCCCTTTACCAAAGAGCCCGTTCCAATTTGGATTGGCGACTACGTTTTGGCAAGCTATGGTACCGGAGCTGTAATGGCGGTTCCTTGCGGGGACCAACGTGATTATGATTTCGCAAAGCACTTCAACATTCCTATCCCAAATATTTTTGAAGGAATTGATATTTCTGAGGAGGCATTTGCGGATAAGGCGACTACGATTATTGGCAATTCTGACTTCTTGAATGGTCTTTCATATAAAGAAGCTACCACGAAAGTAATTTCTGAATTGGAAAAAATTGGACATGGAGAGGGAAAGATCAATTACCGTCTCCGTGATGCGGTTTTTAGTCGTCAGCGTTATTGGGGAGAGCCCTTTCCGGTCTATTATGTTGATGGAATGCCTCAAATGATTGCCGATGAACATTTGCCTTTGGAATTGCCCGAGGTAGAAAAATACCTTCCTACGGAAACCGGTGAGCCACCTCTTGGAAATGCTACCGTTTGGGCTTGGAATACTGAAACCAATGCGGTTGTTGAAAATGAAAAAATCAACAACATTACAGTGTTTCCATTGGAATTGAACACCATGCCGGGTTGGGCTGGTAGCTCCCAGTACTTTAACCGTTACATGGACCCGCATAATCGAGAAGCGATTTATTCTCAAGAAGCAATTGATTATTGGCAAGATGTAGATCTCTATATTGGTGGTAGTGAACATGCGACTGGTCATTTGTTGTACTCGCGTTTTTGGCAAAAGTTCTTGTTTGATATGGGAATTGCCCCTAAAGAGGAATTTGCAAAGAAGCTCATTAACCAAGGGATGATTACGGGGACGAGTGCTTTTGTTTATAAGGATCTAGATTCTAATAAGATTTTCTCAAAAGGACTAAAGGAGAACAGGAATGTTATTCCAATTCATGCTGATGTCTCTATGGTAAATGCTTCTGATGAGTTGGATATTGAGGCCTTCAAAAAATGGCAGTCAGAATATAAAGAGGCAGAATTTGTTCTTGAAGATGGAAAGTACATCGTTGGCAGAGAGATTGAAAAAATGTCCAAATCCAAATACAATGTCGTTAACCCGGACGCTATTTGCGAAGAATATGGGGCTGATTCATTGCGTTTGTACGAAATGTTCTTGGGACCTTTGGAGCAATCAAAACCATGGAACACTGCCGGTATAACCGGAGTACATACTTTCCTTAAAAAACTTTGGAAGCTCTATTTGGACATTGATGATAGTGCTCCAAATGCGGAAAATCTAAAAACCCTACACAAGACCATCAAAAAGGTAGAAGAGGATATCGAGAATTTCTCGTTCAATACCTCTGTGTCAACCTTCATGATTTGTGTAAACGAGTTAACGGCGCAAAAATGTGCCAGTAAATCGATATTGGAACCCTTAGCCATTTTGGTATCACCTTATGCGCCACATATCGCAGAGGAATTATGGGAGAAAATGGGTCATTCAGGGTCCATTTCAGAAGCCACTTTCCCCAAATTTGAGGAAAAATATTTAGTAGAAAGTAGTAAGGAATATCCGATTTCCTTTAACGGAAAAATGCGTTTTAAACTGGAACTTCCTTTAGATATGGGCAAAGACGATATTGAGGCTGCTGTAATGGCCCACGAAAAAACACTTGCGCAACTTCAAGGGCGAACCCCTAAAAAGGTTATTGTGGTTCCTGGCAAAATTGTAAACATTGTGGGGTAAACTATTAGATTCCCCAAAGAATTACAACCAATTATGGATACAGTTGAGATTATTGGTTTAGTAGCTGCTACACTGACCACAGTTGCCTTTGTGCCCCAGGTTTTTAAAGCATGGAAAAATAAATCCACCAAGGATGTTTCCCTGACCATGTACTTGATTTTGCTTACGGGTATAATCTTATGGCTCTATTATGGCTTTGCAATTAAAAGCCTCCCCATAATTTTTGCCAATGCAATTACGGGTGTTCTAGTATTATCAATTCTAGTGCTTAAGATAAAACACAAGTAAGGTATTTATAAAATTATTACAGCATACCCCTTAAAAAATAGGGGTCTACTTAATAAAAAGTGTTTTTCTGTCAACTTACCCCTCATTTTATCGATTATATTTCTAATTTTGTTTGTTTTAAAACATTTTTGATGTTAAACATTAAAACTAAAACTATGATTGTTGGGGTGCCAAAAGAAATCAAGAACAATGAAAGTCGGGTGGGTATGACACCAGCTGGTGTTTTTGAGCTTGTAAAGAATAACCATACCGTATATATCCAATCAAGTGCAGGAGAAGGGAGTGGATTTTATGATAAAGACTATGAGCAAGTTGGTGGAAAGATCTTGAACACTGCAGCTGAGGTTTATGCTCTGAGCGACATGATTGTTAAAGTCAAAGAGCCCATAGCTGAAGAATATGAGCATATAAAAGAGGGTCAGATAGTATTCACATATTTCCATTTTGCATCTAGCGAGGTGTTAACTAAGGCGATGATAGAAAGAAAAGCGATTTGTATAGCATACGAAACTGTGGAAGATTCTGATGGTACGCTACCATTATTGACTCCAATGTCCGAAGTCGCTGGACGTATGGCCATTCAGCAGGGAGCAAAATATCTTGAAAAGCCTGTTAAAGGTCGAGGTGTCCTATTAGGAGGCGTTCCTGGAGTAGCTCCCGGTAAGGTTTTGGTGTTAGGTGCTGGAACTGTTGGGATTCAAGCTGCTAAAATGGCAGCAGGTCTAGGAGCACATGTGACTATTATTGATGTTGACATGAAACGACTTCGCTATGTGAATGATATAATGCCAAATCATGTAGTCACCGATTTTTCGAGCGAATATAGTATTCGCAAACATATCAAAAATCATGATTTAATTATTGGAGGTGTTCTATTAAAAGGAGCCAAGGCGCCAAACTTAATTACAAAGGACATGCTTAAAGAAATGAGGCCAGGAACAGTTATTGTTGATGTAGCCGTAGATCAAGGTGGATGTGTTGAAACGACAAGGGCTACCACTCACGAAGACCCCATATACATTATTGATGACGTTGTACATTATTGTGTTGCAAATATGCCCGGTGCTGTCCCATACACTTCTACCATTGCATTGACCAATGTGACACTGCCATATGTCATTAAACTGGCCAATCATGGTTGGCAAAAAGCCTGCGACAAGGATAGAACATTATCCAAAGGGTTGAATATTGTTGAAGGCGAAGTTCTTTACAAGGAGATTGTTGAGGCATTTCATTGGGAGGACCCAATTACCATATAACATACAATTTGTCAGTAAAATAACCCCGTCAAACATTGGCGGGGTTTTTGCTTTATAGTTGGTATATTTATAAGACTAAAACGAAACAGTTATGATGACATATTATATATTGATTGGTGGAATAGCGCTGATCAGCTGGTTGGTAAGCAGTAGGTTAAAGAGTAAGTTCAAGCACTATTCCAAAGTTCATCTTCGAAATGGAATGAGTGGTGCAGAAATTGCTCAAAAGATGCTTGACGATCATGGTATTAGAGATGTAAAGGTGATTTCAACTCCGGGAATGCTAACAGATCATTACAATCCAAAGAATAAGACCGTTAATCTAAGTGAAGGTGTATATGCCCAACGAAACGCTTCTGCTGCTGCGGTAGCCGCGCATGAAGTTGGACATGCTGTTCAACATGCTCAGGCTTATGAATGGTTGACCATGCGCTCTAAATTGGTGCCAGTGGTCAGTGTTACGTCCGGAATGTCCACATGGGTGGTATTTGGTGGATTAATGTTGGGTGCAGCCGCCGGTGTAGGACTTGGATATTACATAGCCGTTGCTGGATTGGTCATGATGGGCTTGGCAACCGTGTTCAGTTTTATCACTTTACCCGTGGAGTACGATGCTAGTAATCGGGCATTGGCATGGCTAAAACAGAAAAACATGGTAAGTCAGGAAGAATATGCCGGTGCAGAGGACGCTTTAAAATGGGCCGCAAGAACGTATTTAGTAGCCGCCTTAGGTGCATTGGCCTCTTTAGTATATTGGGCTTTCCAAGTGTTTGGAGGGAGAGATTAAAATATAGAGATCCTTTTTTAAAAGGAACCGCAATAATAAACCTGTTTGGAGTAATTCAAGCGGGTTTTTTTAGATAGAAATTTGACGGTCTATTTGCTGATGCAAAGAAATAAAGGTTTCGGTTCTGGAAACGCCCTCAATTTGTTGTATTCGTTTATTCAGTACATGCATTAAATGCTCGTTATCCTTGCAAAGGACCTTTATCAATATGGACCAGTTTCCTGTGGTATAATGACATTCAAGAACTTCAGGAATCTTCTCGAGTTCTTTTACCGCTTGGGGATTGGACATCGCTTTGTCCAGAAAAATGCCAATATAGGCCATGGTCATATATCCCAATACCTTGGGGTTGATAACAAATTTTGATCCGGAAAGCAATCCAGAATTTTCCAACTTGCGCAAACGCTGGTGAATGGCTGCACCTGAGATACCAATATTTCTGGCAATCTCTAGAATTGGTCTTCGGGCATCTTCCATTAAATACCTTAGTATTTTTTTGTCGATACCATCGATTTTCACAGAAGTGTTAGTGTTTTTCATGTAAAAACTTCAAAATTGAAGTTAAAGATACCGAAAAACTAAAAATAGCTAACTTCCAATCGTATCGGGGTTATATCCTAGATAAGGAACCTTATGTTCTTTAAAGGTAATGTCGTATGACTTTAATTCTGAGAGGATGGGTTCATAAACTTCTTTTTGAATAGGTATCTGAACCCCAGGAGTTGTAATTTTTTTGTTTAGAATCTGAAGTGTCGCAATGGCAACCGGTAAACCAACAGTTTTAGCCATGGCAGTATAGGTTTGATTTTCACCTAGGACAACCATACTGGCATCAACCTGTTTTTTTTGTCCATCCAACTCATAGCCAAACTTGTGGTACATCACAATCATATCCTTTTCATCCTTTTTTAGGGTCCAACTATCCTCGAGAATGTACTGGAGCATCTTGGCTGGAGAGGCATTTTTTATTGGAATTTTTTTGTTGGGGTTAAAAAGGTCCAATTCCAAAAGCTTTCCCCATCGAATATCGTCTTGATCAATCTTGAGATAATGACGCAATTTCAATTCAACTGAATCGGTAGGGGAGTAGGGTAGAAACAGATTCACAAAATCACGATATGACATTCCCTCAGAATTTTCAATGATATAGCTATCATCTGTCATCCCTAGCATAACAAATACTTGCCATGCTTTGGAAAAACCTACTCTTCTCATAGTACCGCGATAAAGAGTCAAAGCTTCTTGAAGTCCATAAGCATCCGTATACTTTAAAGAATCCCTGTTTGGGTATACTTCAAAAGTTCCGTACCCTTCAATATCAACGAGCTCGGTTCTTCGAAAGAGCTTCTGATATGGAATGTATTTGTAAGTGCCTTCCTGTATAAATTTTGCTGCACCACCCTGTCCGGCCAAAACCACATTTCTTGGATTCCAAGTGAACTTATAGTTCCAAAGATTGGAGTCGTTTGCCGGGGCTACCAAGCCCCCGGTGAATGATTCGAAAAGAAGCATTTTTCCGCCATTTCCACGGATACGGTCTATGATTTCCATAGCGCTCATATGATCTATGCCAGGGTCTAGACCTATTTCGTTCATAAAAACAAGCCCATTTTTTTTGGCTTCTTCGTCCAATGCCGCAATTTCCTTGCTCACGTAAGAGGCGGTAACTAGATGTTTTTTATACAGAATACAATCTTCTGCAATACTAATGTGTAATCTAGGGGGGAGCATGGAGACGACTATAGAAGATGACTCAATCAAACTTCTTCTATCGGCATCATTAAAGATATCCAATGCCACAACCTTGCAATTGGGATTTAAGGAAATATCCAGCGGAATATTCTCAGGATGAAGGTCTCCAATTAGCAACTGGAGATTCTCTTTTTCAGCATTCTTTAGAATATAATCCAGAAGATATGAGGTGGATTTTCCAGCCCCAAGAACCAAAATAGTACGTACCATGCGTTTTAGTTACTTTTGATTAAAACGGACACTAAAGTATCAAATTGTTATATTTCTAAAAAAATATGATTACAAAGTTATGAACAAAACAATTTTGATGACAGCCACGCTTTTTGGTATGGTGGCAATTATTCTTGGCGCTTTTGGTGCCCACGGACTTGAAAGAATAGTTGATGAGACTTCTTTGGAGTCTTTTGAAACGGGAGTGCGTTATCAAATGTACCATGCCTTGTTTCTGTTGTTTTTGGGAATATGGGATGGACTGGGAGTCAAGCCTAGAAAATTGATTTTTCGATTTATTTGGATTGGCACCGTTTTGTTTTCATTTTCCATCTATGCATTGGCCTTAAATGATTTAACTTCTTTTGATTTCAAAATCATAGGGTTCGTTACACCCATAGGCGGAAGCATACTGATTGTGGGTTGGGCACTTCTTGGCTTTTATATTTTGTCCAAAAAATCAGATAATTAACCAAGTTTTTCAAGGTGGAACTGACTAGATTTTCTAGTTTTGTACCAACTTAAAATTAACTAAATGAGTACGCCTGTTCCAACTACGAAATCGATTTCGTTAAAAGCATATGGAATCGACCACAATCGTATACATTATCAGCTATCATCAGACAATTTACATGCAGCCACCATTGAAAAAGATATGGGAAAAGAAGCCTCATCAGGTGCTTTGGCTGTCAATACCGGTGAGTTTACTGGACGATCTCCAATGGACCGCTTTATTGTTGAAGATGAGATAACCAAGGATAAAGTATGGTGGGGAAAGATTAATATTCCCTTTGAAAGTGCAAAGTTTGACAAATTGTATGATAAGGTTATTGCTTATCTAAATGACAAAGAATTATTTGTTCGTGATTGTTACGCCTGTGCAGAAGCTGATTATAAGCTGAATATTCGGGTAATTAATGAATACCCTTGGTCCAATATGTTTGCGAACAATATGTTTATCAGGCCAACTGAAGAGGAATTGGTAGGATTTGACCCAGAATGGACTGTTGTGAATGCTCCTGGCTTTCTTGCGAATGCACAAGAGGATGGCACACGTCAGCATAACTTTGCCATTTTAAACTTTTCTAGAAAGATTGCTTTAATAGGAGGCACAGGATATACAGGGGAAATAAAAAAGGGAATTTTTTCTGCATTAAATTTTATTCTTCCCGTGTTTAAGAACACTTTACCGATGCACTGTTCGGCCAATGTTGGGGCGGACGGAGACACTGCAATATTCTTTGGACTTTCAGGAACCGGTAAAACAACGCTTTCAACCGACCCTGACCGTAAATTGATTGGAGATGATGAACATGGTTGGACCGCTAATAATTCGGTTTTCAATTTTGAAGGTGGTTGTTATGCAAAGGTTATAGACCTTTCCAAGGAAAAGGAACCTGAAATTTATGGAGCCATTAAAAAGGGCGCTATTTTGGAGAACGTCATCATGGATGAGAATGGGGAAGTCGATTTCAATAATACTTCCATCACCCAAAATACCAGGGTAAGTTATCCGATTCGCCATATTGAAAACATACAAATTCCCTCAATAGGAAAGAATGTGAAAAACATCTTTTTCTTGACTGCTGATGCTTTCGGGGTACTGCCTCCAATATCTAAATTGACTCCAGCCCAGGCTGCATATCACTTTATTTCAGGATATACTGCAAAGGTGGCCGGCACTGAAGCAGGTGTGGTCGAACCACAACCTTCTTTCTCAGCTTGTTTTGGAGCTCCTTTTATGCCATTACACCCCGCTGTTTATGCCGAAATGTTGAGCAATAAAATGCAAGAGTCCGGGGTTGATGTCTGGTTGATCAACACAGGTTGGACAGGAGGTCCTTATGGTGTTGGTAAGCGAATGGAATTAAAATATACCAGAGCTATGATAAGTGCTGCATTGCGTGGAGAGCTGGGGTTATATAATTATGATAATTACCATATACACTCTGTGTTTGGAGTGGCACAGCCAAGAGAGTGTCCAGGAGTTCCTACTCGTGTGTTGAGTCCGCGAGCAACATGGAACGATGATGAGGCATATTATACCACAGCTTTTAAGTTGACCAATGCGTTTCGGGAAAACTTCAAGAAATTTGAGGCCTACGCCAGTGAGGAAATTAGGCGTGGAGGCCCACAGCGATACGCTTTCTAAACAAAAAGGCCCGATTCATAGAATCGGGCCTTTTTTATATAAACTAAAAAAAGTTATTTGTTCACACTGGTAATATACTTCTGTAATGCCATGGTCATAGAAGGCGTTTCAGGAGTCGGAGCTTGAATATCTATTCGAAGACCGGCTTCGGTTGCAGCGTTTACGGTACTGTTTCCAAATACGGCGATTCGAGTATCTTTTTGTTCGAAATCCGGAAAATTCTTTAGAAGGGATTCAATTCCCGATGGGCTAAAGAAAACCAAAACATCATAATAAACATTGCGGAGGTCAGAAAGGTCGCTAATTACGGTTTTGTAGAATATACCTCGCGTCCAATCAACCTGCAATTCATCCAATGCCTGGGGCACGGTAGCCTTTAGCGTGTCTGATGATGGTAATAGGAATTTTTCGTCCTTGTATTTCTTGATCAATGGGACCAATTCATTAAAGGTGCGTTTACCAACATATATCTTACGTTTACGGTAAACAACATATTTCTGAAGGTAATAAGCAACGGCTTCCGATTGGCAGAAATACTTCATGGTATCAGGAACCTTGAAGCGCATTTCCTCTGCAATTCTAAAAAAATGGTCTACCGAATTTCTGCTGGTAAGAACTATGGCGGTAAAATTGTTAAGGTCAATTTTTTGCTGCCTTACACTTTTGGCTTCAACTCCTTCAACATGTATAAAAGGTCTAAAATCTACTTTTACCTTCTCTTTTTCAATCAAACGTGAATAAGGGGAATTTTCGATTTTAGGTTCAGGTTGGGAAACCAAAATTGTCTTTACTTTCATAAGCTTTCAATCTTTTAGATAGGTTCCAACTATCACTAGGGGTGCAATTTCGAGTGTGCAAAGGTACAAAATAAAATAGAATAAATTGGGGACTATGGCTTTTTGATAGTTCTTCAACAGCTTGATAAATCCTATGGCATTTATCGAAACAATTAAGATAAAAGCCACATAAAATACAATTTTGGAGCTGCTAGCAATGTAAATGAGAACCACATTCGCCACAAACATTATAAGGCTGCTGTAGTTAAGGTAGGAGGTTTTATTAAAAAGAAGTTCGGCAATCAGGCTTTGCGTATTAAAAACATAGCCCTTAACCAATTGAAGGGCCAATTTGACCAACTGGAAAAGTACCACGACTCCCATAATCACAAAAAATGCTAGCAAAGGGTCTTCATCGGCGCCAAAAAAGCTCTGTATCACCAAAAAAAGAAATAGTGAAAAATTGATTAACTGAAATAATGTTAGCATAATATGGAACCAGTTCAATAACCGACCTTTCTTACTATGAAGCACTACATACCTATTGTTGAAGGGAAGGATGATGAAGTTCAGAAACCTACCCTGAAAAAGATACTTTCCCAAAGCGAGTATTACCATACTCAAAAAGAGTACTATTGTCATCCAATCCATGGAATCTACTACCTTATATATTGGGTTCATTGAGTTACTTTAACTGGTTCGCCATTGAGTCCTGGGAGTAAGCCATTTTCTGATATGCCAATTCTGAAATATCCAGGATTCTCAATTGTTGGCTTGGGTAATTTAATGTTATAGTACGCTGTATCTTTTGGTTTTAACAAAAATTGCTCGTTTTGCTGAAGTTTCACATCAACAGGCAATAATTGTTTCACTTGTTTGTATTTGTTAGAATAAGCCACCTTGTAGCTCAATTCGTCTAGCGGAACATCGAAGGAATATGGATTGAAAACCTTCAAAATGTGTGAACTGGAATCAGGAGACAATTCTACAAAACATTGCAATTTGCGATAGGACTGGAAATTGTCCATAAAAACACCATAAAATACAGTGCCATCTGGATAGACGTATGAAACATCTCCGCTTTTTCGATATTTAGTTACATAAAGAATACGTTTATTCCTCATCAGTTCTTCCGCATCATCAATGGAATATTGATTTTTCCGTTCCCCCCAAACATTATTAAAGGAAAAGGAGTCATCTTCCGAATAAAACTTGTACATCGATGCGCTGCGATACGAGTTTTCAAAAACAATGGGCACCCCTTCTGCTTTGGCCTTCAATGTTTTGACCCATTCCTTATTTCCATGTGTTTCAAATAATAAAGGAACCAAAGGTTGATGGATTAACCAAGCTCGAGCATAAAGCAAGATAACCAAGCTGACAATACCAATGCGATACATCCATTTTCTGCTTTTGGCATTTTCCAAAAGGTGATTGAATGCAAGTACGGCCATGGGAATCGAAATCACAATAATCCATTGTGTTTGTACCCGTCTGTTAAAACTCGAGACAAAAAAGAAAATAAGCACGCCAAACACCAAGAATTTCAGTGCTCTGGTAAACTTATCAGATGCCGCCTTGGTCTTGATCAGGGATAGATAAACCCAATAAAATAGCAGCCCGAAAATGGCAACTAGATTTATGAGGTAGCCCAATGTGAATTTTTCAAACGAATAGGCTTGGTTGGGCCTTTCAAAAAGATGGTATTTTATAGAAACAAAGTCATGTTCATACAACCAAAGGAAATGAGGTGTGTAACATATCAAAGCAATAATCACTGCTAGCCATGCCCGACCATTTCCGATTAATTTAAAATTGGAAAGAAATACAAATAGTATGACCAATACCGCGTGATACTTACTGTACATCAAAGCAGCCATTGCAACTCCTAACAAAACAGAAATTAAAATGGTAGGCTGTTGCAAAAAACGTTTGTATAGCCACAAGAAAAAGGCTGTAAAAAACAAGAGGGGAGTATCGGGTAAGGTCAAAAATCCATAGGCATTCATCAAGGTCATTGAGAACAACAACAGGAAAAAATGAACTATATAATCTTTCTTCTTAGAATTGTCAATAAGTAACCACAAAAAGGAGTAGGTTCCTGCTGAAAGTAAACAACTCATAAAGCGAACCCCAAGCTCTCCATCAAAAAAAAGACTGCTAAGCTTGATTAAAAAGGCAACCATCGGAGGGTGGTCAAAATAACCCCAATCCAACTGTTGCGCGTAGTACCAATAGTATGCTTCGTCGTAAATAAGCTCGGTAAAATAGCTTTGTACAAGGTTGAGAACAAAAAGAATGGCCAGAAGAACAAGAAAAAGTCTGGGAAACTTTTGAATCATCAAATGGATTTTTAGATGGCGCAAAGTTACAAATATTGAATTATAGCGTAGCGATTAAAGCATAGAGTAACGACAATAGACAAAAGAGAAAACCGTATTTTAGCGCTTCTAATCTTTAACGGATGGCAGACGGCCTGGTGATTATACCGACTTTCAATGAAATTGAGAACATTGAGGCTATTATCAAAACAGTTTTTGATTTAAAAAAGGACTTTCACGTACTCGTTGTGGATGATAATTCTCCTGATGGTACCGCCGAAAATGTTCGAAAGTTACAAGACCAATTTTCTGATCGCCTTTTTCTTGAGGTGCGAAAGGAGAAATCCGGTTTAGGAACGGCATACATTCATGGTTTTAAATGGGCATTGCAGCGAGATTATGAATACATCTTTGAAATGGATGCAGATTTTTCGCATCGCCCAGCCGATTTATCACGGCTACATCGCGCCTGTCTAAATGGAGCCGATGTTGCCGTTGGATCCAGGTATAAAAAGGGTGTGAACGTCGTTAACTGGCCCTTATTTAGAATATTGCTGTCTTATGGGGCATCATTTTATGTAAAGATCATCACGGGCATGCGGGTTCACGACCCCACCGCAGGCTTCATCTGTTATAATAGAAAAGTTTTGGAAGCCATTAATTTGGACGCGGTCCGTTTTATTGGCTATGCGTTTCAAATTGAAATGAAATACCGGGCACACCTCAAAGGCTTTAGGATTGATGAGGTTTCCATCATTTTCACGGATAGAATCAATGGAAAATCAAAAATGAATTCTGCAATTATCCGTGAAGCCATATTTGGTGTAATTGCAATGAAGTTTAGAAGTATATTTTTCAAAAAGAGTTTTTTATAATGCCGAAGACCCTCTTAAAAAACGCCACAGTAGTTAACGAGAATAAAATCTTTGAAACTGATATACTGCTAGATGGTGATTTTATAGCCAAATTAGATAACAACATATCCGATGCGCATGCAAAAACAATTGATTTGGAAGGAAATCTTTTGTTGCCAGGAGTTATCGATGATCAAGTACACTTTAGGGAACCAGGGCTTACCCATAAAGGTAATATTGCTTCCGAAAGTCGAGCTGCGATAGCTGGTGGAATCACCACTTTTATGGAGCAGCCCAACACGAATCCTCAGACCACCACTATTGAAAAATTGGAGGAAAAGCATTCCATAGCTTCCAAGAGTTCTTTCGCGAACTATTCTTTTTTGTTTGGTGGAACCAATGATAATTTGGAAGAACTAAAAAAATTGGATAAAAATGCATGCTCTGGGGTAAAGTTGTTTTTGGGTTCTTCTACCGGCAATATGTTGGTTGATAATGAAGAAGTACTTGAAAAAATCTTCAAGAATACCGAAATGGTTATTTCCACGCATTGTGAAGATGAATCAACCATAAGAACGAATTTGGCAAAATATCAGGAAAAGTATGGGGATGATATCCCAGTAGAACTGCATCCTATTATTAGAAGCGAAGAAGCCTGTTATTTGTCATCGTCAAAGGCGATTGCCTTGGCCAAAAAAACCGGGGCAAGATTACATGTATTTCATCTTTCAACGGGTATCGAGACTGACTTGTTTACCAACGAAATTCCATTGGAAGAAAAAAAGATTACCTCGGAAGTATGTATACATCACCTTTGGTTCTCTGATGAAGATTATGCAAAAAAAGGTACTTTGATCAAGTGGAATCCGGCGGTAAAAACAAAAACCGACCGCGAAAAACTTTGGGATGCACTTTTAGATGACAGAATCGATGTGATTGCCACCGATCATGCACCGCATACCGTGGATGAAAAAAACAATCCATATACAAAAGCACCTTCAGGTGGTCCATTGGTTCAGCATGCGCTTTTAGCTATGCTCCAAAAAGAGGAGGAAGGAATTATTTCCCTTGAGAAAATTGTGGAGAAAATGTGCCATAATCCGGCTAAGTTATTTGATTTGGATAGACGTGGATATATCAAGGAAGGATACTATGCAGATTTGGTCCAGGTGAAACGAAACACCCAAAACGAAGTTAAAAAAGCTAATATTTTGTATAAATGCGGTTGGTCGCCCTTTGAAGGTGTTACTTTTGGCTCGGAAGTGGTGCGTACTTTTGTCAATGGTCATTTAGCGTATGAACTCGGAAACTTTTCTGAGGAGAGGCATGCAAAACGACTCACCTTTGATAGATAAAATATGAAGCGGTTCATTATATTCTTTTTGGTTTTAGGATTGTTCTCTTGCAATGAAAAAGTTGTGGAAGAACCGGAAAACCTTATTCCAAAGGAAAAGATGGTCACTATATTACATGATTTGGCTTTGCTCAATGCTACCAAATCTTCCTATAAGGCTGCCTTGGAGCTCCATGACATAAGAATTATGGATTTTCTATATCAGCAGCATGACATTGATAGTGCTCAATTTGCAAAGAGTGATCTTTATTATGCCTCATTACCGCTGGAATACCAATCCATTTATGAAAAAGTGGAGGCGTTGTTGGAGAAAGAATCAGCCGACTTGGAACATATTGTCCAGAAACGAAACGATAGTGTTAGAAAGGCCCAGGAAAAGAAAAGGGATTCCATTGTAGACGCAGCAGGGGACAAAACCTCTAAGCCTTAAATTTTTCACAACAAAAAGCAATGGTTTCGTCTAAGTTTTCAAACTGAAAATCGATAGCCTTCTTGATTTTATTGTTGCTGTAAGTTTCCTGCTGATACAGCCCTTTAACCATGTTTTTGGTAAGTTTTCTTCTCTTTCCGAACCAGTTGCTTCGCAACCAATCAATTCGCCAGAGGACTTCCAATAACCAAAATGGAAGGGGTTTGGTCGGAGCCTTTACGTTCAAACTTGAAGCTATTTTTTGAAAAAGTACGCGAAAAGAAAGATTTCCACTGACCAAAATGAATCGCTCCCTTACAACATCGGAGTTCATTAGGGAAATCATGGCGTTGGTGACATCATTAATGGAAACAAAACCTGTCCCTCCCGGAAAGTAATTCTTTTTCTCTTTTGATACATATTTGAAAAATGTTCCGCTTCCGGAATGCCAAAAACCTGGACCAAGAACTACCCCTGGATTCACTGCTACTACTGAAAGTCCTTCCTGCGACCCGCGCCAAACCTCAAGTTCTGCATCGTGTTTGGTGAGGCCGTAAACTGAGACACTGGATTCGTTCCATTCATTTTCTTCATCCGTAATCTGCCCTTTGATACTTGGTCCGATGGCGGCTATTGTGCTTACGTAACAAAGCTTTTTCACATTGTGTTCCAAACAAAGATTAACAATGTTGGCGGTGCCTTCTATATTGGTTTTTACAAGGGCCTGATAGTCTTTTGGATTAAATGAAATTAGCGCTGCACAGTGATAAACATAATCCACATCCGTAAATATGGGCATCAAGGAGCTTATGTCCGTAATATCTGCCTTAACCCAAGATATTTTTTGGAATAGTGCTTCGGAATTGTTGGAATAATATCCAAAAATCTCTAAAACCTTGTCAATGGATTTTTTGTTTCGATAGCTGGCTTTTACACTTTTATCATTTTTTGCTAGATGGAAGAGCAAATGCGAACCTATTAAACCTGTACCTCCGGTTACCAAAATCATTGGATAAAAGTACCCAATTGTATTGGAATTATTCAGCGATGTAAGAACTTCATTTTATATTTGCAGCTATCTAAAAGATTTTGATGGTGAAGAATTTTGTTCAAGAGCTAAAGTGGAGAGGAATGATTCATGATGTTATGCCAGGTGCGGAGGAACATCTTATGGAGGAAATGCAAGCTGCATATGTGGGAATTGACCCTACGGCAGATTCATTGCACATTGGACATTTGGTTAGCGTGATGATGCTCAGGCATTTTCAATTGGCCGGCCACAAGCCCTTTGCTTTGGTAGGAGGGGCTACCGGTATGATAGGGGACCCTTCAGGAAAGTCAGCGGAACGCAACCTCTTAGATGAAAAAACACTTCGCCACAACCAAGAAGCTTTAAAGGAACAACTAAGTCGTTTTCTAGATTTTGAAAGTGATGAACCGAACGCTGCCGTTTTAGTCAATAACTATGACTGGATGAAGAATTTTTCGTTCTTGGATTTTATTAGGGATGTCGGAAAACATATCACGGTCAACTATATGATGGCCAAAGATTCTGTAAAAAAACGCCTTTCCTCTGATGCCAAAGAAGGGATGTCGTTCACAGAATTCACCTATCAGTTGGTTCAGGGATATGATTTTTTACACCTATATCAGAACCACAATTGTACACTTCAAATGGGAGGTAGTGATCAGTGGGGTAATATTACTACAGGAACTGAGCTGATTAGAAGAATAGGTGGAGGTAAAGGTTTTGCCTTAACCTGTCCATTGATTACAAAGGCTGATGGCACAAAATTTGGTAAAACGGAAGGCGGAAATGTGTGGTTGGATTCAGAACGTACTTCGCCCTATAAATTTTATCAATATTGGTTGAATACTTCCGATGAAGACGCTGAAAAATACATCAAGATTTTTACCTTTTTAACGCAGCAAGAGATTGACAGGTTGGTTTTCGAACATAAAGAAGCCCCACATCAACGATTACTTCAAAAACGACTTGCTGAGGAAATCACAACTATGGTTCATTCCAAGTCTGATTTGGATAATGCTATTAAGGCTAGTAGCATCCTATTTGGAAAGTCAACATCCGATGACCTAAAGCAGTTGGATGAGAAAACCTTTTTGGATGTTTTTGAAGGAGTGCCTCAAGCTGAAGTATCAAAGGAAGATATTTCTAATGGTCTGGATATGATAGGAGCTTTGGCTGCCAAAACCGGTTTTCTAGGCTCAAATGGGGAGGCCCGTAGAGAATTGAAGCAAAATTCCATTTCGGTAAACAAACAGAAAGTAAAAGAGGACTACCAAATCACTGAAAACGACCTTATCAATAATAAGTTTGTTTTACTTCAACGTGGCAAGAAGAACTATTTTGTGCTCGTTATAAGTTAGTTTTCAATTCCATTATAAGTTTTACAAAAAGTCTTCTTCACCCTGGTGGAAATCAAGAAATATGGTATCCAAATAGCAGCGCCTACAAAACTCTTGGCAATATCTTTAAATTCTGACGGATCACTTATGGAAAACAGATCTGGGTAAAGAGCATTCAAGGCCAAGGATTCTAAAAAAGGGACTAGAAAACTCAGCGCATAAAATACAATAATGAGTTTTGGTAAGTTGGTTCGTTTGGTATAAAAAAGTACAATGAGCAATATGGTGAATATGAGAAACACAAAATTGTATAACAACTCTGCACCGACAATAAAGGAAAGCACTCCTGGATTTTCTATAACAGCATTTTCTATTCCAACCCAAAATACGTTGCTAAAATAGTCTTCTTGAAAAATTTGAAAAAGCATGACGAAGGGAGATATGGTGAGACCGATGGCGGGTAATACCAACCATCCGCCAATACTCATTTGCTGGCAGGTTTCATGGGGCTTTGGATTGTATTTGACATAGAGTTTCCAAAACATGAACCCGCCCAATAGCAATGCCAATATTGTTATGATAATAGCTGTCCAACTTGGCCCTTCACTTGTGGCTGAGGTGTCCAAATGTGTCAATTGATAATTAAGCTGTCCAAATATTTCGTCGTGTTTTTTTAAAAATTCGGGCACCGCATCCGCTTCTAAAACTTCCTTCTTTAATTTGTAATTATGGGCCACTACAATTGTATTTCCCATCGCAAAGGATTCATTATTATAGAGAAAACTAGGTTCATCCAATTCAAAATCTTCGTTGCTTGCGGACCAGGCTTCAGGTAATTTTATAGTGGTCATTTGCTTAAAATCATACGGAGAACCTAAGTAATAAGGCATTTCCCTTTTAGCTGATTTTGTATAATTGATTAAACTTTCTAAAACCAAAGGATAGGTTTCACAATAGATCAAAGATTCGTTTTCTAGGGATTTGGACCAGAAATCTTCGATATAGTACGATTCCTTTACAGTGACCCTGTTATCATAAGATTTGGAATCATCTGTAAAACTGATTTTACCTGCAGATGTAATCGAAGGGTATAGTTCACTATAAAAATTGAGATACTCATTATTGATGCTCTCTTGTGTATTGTTGTTGAAATAGCTTCTTGTATAATCGGCTTTGGCACCCGTGTATGTTGTTTCCACAATAAAAGAGGCTCCACCTCCTATAGAGTCTATTTCTATAGTCTCTGAAATATCAATGGATGGACTTTCGGTTTCGGGAATCTCTATAAGGGATTGTTCGCCGTTTTTAATGCGGAGCCCACTACCATATTTTGGAAAAATCAGGTATTTAAGGTTGCCACCTTGATTTGAGATAGTTGGGTCAACAAAGTAATCTTTTCCTTCATAGGTGAAGTTTACAATGCAGTGATCAAAAGAACCTAGACTGGGAGTTAATTTTTTTATTTCTTGCCGTAAATAGGTGTTCACCAAAAAGGGATAGGCCGAAACACCCTGCTGACGGAGCAAGTCCACCAGCAATAGAGATTTATCTTTACAGTCTCCAAATCGTTGCGAAATCACGGAGGAAGGTGCATTGGGCTTATAGGCACCAATACCAGACTCGAACCCAAGATACCTCACATCGTCTTGAACAAAACGGATTAGAGCCAAAACTTTATCATCAAGAGATTGTTTTCCTTCCAGCACTTCACTGGGTAAAGTGGCCTTATTATTTCTTATCTGATATAGTGGGCTAATTAGATTTACTATTTCATTCCAATTCTTAAAGGTCGAAATGGACACTCTTTTTTGTGTGTTTATCCAACTGGGGACATTGGTATCATAGAGTATTCTGTCTATGCCTGAAGAATCCCAGAGATATTCTTTGCCAAAAGGGGAGTCAGAAATTTTAGGCTCCAGGGCATCATCTAAAAGCTTTAAGTTGATTTCTTTGGATGTTCCATTGACCAAGCGACTATACAATCGATCAACCGGAAGGGTGTATTGTTGATAATAGGTAGATGAAAAATTTCCTTTATTAATGGGATTAAACCCTTTTTTGGTATAAGCATATTCGATGATATCACCTGCCCGAACATCAGATAGGTTCATAACAGCTGTTAAAGAGCCATCATATAGGTAACGTTCTTTGCTCGTTTCTCGTTGAATTACGTTGAACTTGTTCTCTTTGAGCTTGTTAATGGTTTTTCCGTTCCTTATCAAATTGACAGAATGAACGGTAAGCTCTTGAAATGCGGGATCATAATTTAGGGTTACATCAGACATATCCTGAACCCCATCTGCATTTAAAATTTTGATTACATAATGTGAATATCGTTCTTGACTTGCGATATTATCCTGGAAGTCTATAAGTAGATATTGAGAGCTACCCTCGGCAATTCCTGAAGTTTCATCAGAATAGTCTACTTTGTTCACCCAATTGGAAGGGGGTCTTATATCTACTGTTTTTTGCGCATTGGAAAAGGGAGAATACAGGAAAATGAATAACAGCAATATTTTAAACTTCATATACGGAAAGTTGGTCGGTTTAGTTACTGGGTTTAATAGGTCAAATTAAAGGCAAGTATTCAAAAGGAATTGTATCCAAGTGTTATATTGCTTCTGTCATAAAAATAGGATAAATAATATTGAAATGTAGTTAATCTCGTTCATGGAATCTCTTTTTGGATAAACAAACAGTATTTAGGATTCTATGCGCAACTCTTTAACGAACTTCTCGTCTATAAGTTGAATCAATCTCAAGAAAAATGAAGAAAATTAGCTTCCTGTTGAGGGCTCTTATTCTCATATTCGTTGCCGCTTGTTCTTCGGATGATAATATTGTCAATCCAGAACTTGATGAGCAATGGATACTTAATGATGTCGCCTGTTTTTGTTTTTTTGGTGATGACTTTGACTTTTCGGCACACACCATAACCTTCAACACCTCAGGTGGAACTGTGACCATAAGCAACTCGGCAGATAGTTCTTTTATAGCGGCTTCGGGGACCTATTCGTATACAGATAATGGGTCAGTTATCGAAATAGAAGGTAGACGTTACACTTATGAAATCACAGGAAATACGTTAACATTAAATTTTGTTGACAATCCCAATATTGCCGACGATGAAGTCTCGTATTTCTATATAAAAAATTAAATTATCAGCTTATTAAGCGATAAAGCTGATTCCGTAGCGACCACAAATTTCACTGACTTTGGCAAAATCCGGTGGGCCGGGAGGAAGCTTACCTAATTCTTCAAACATAAGTTCCAGTCCAGATGGGAAAACACTTAAAATGGTTTTGCAAGGCTGATCACCTATTACCTTCCATGTATGAGGAATGTTTTTAGGCGCAAAGGCAAGGTCACCGGCCTTTAAAACTGTGGTTTCATCGCCAACGGTAACTTCAAGCTCACCTTCAAGGACTTTGAATATTTCATCTTCGTTTGTATGAACATGAGGAGGAATCATAGTACCAGGAGGGTTTACTTCTTCGATTAAGGTAAACATACCATTGGTGTCTGTACCAGTTAGTTTAAAAGTTTGTTGGTCTCCAATAACATTTACTTTTTTTCCTTCATCATTTCGAACAATCTTTGGTTTCAGAGAATTTCCAATCTTGTCTTTTTTCGAAGAATAATGAGCGAATGAAGGCAGTGATGCAAGTGCTGCAGCCGAAAGTGCGCTTCTTTTTAAGAATGCATTTCTATCCATAATGGTTTTGGTTTGGTTATTTATCTTTAAAAGATATGTAAAATACCAATAGAACAATTGAAGAATATATAATATGTGCTTATCCTTGTATGGATTGAAAGTAGCAGGTAGTGTGTTGCTTAAATCGCCAAAAGATTACAACCCCTTATATCTGAATTATCAAACCTGCCCAAAACTTCAAATGTTCCGGTAGGGTGAACTTTACCCAAATCTTGTGTGGCAATAAAGGAACAGGAATTTACATTGGCCAAATCTATTACATTGATACCACCAGTTTTACCATATGGTTGAATGCCAAGTGGATCTTCGGTATCTCGAATTATGATTTTCATCCAGGGAGGGTATTGAAATGATCCATCACCTTGCGAATAGGCTTGGGAAAGTAACTCGGTCATACCGTATTCCGAATGAATTTTTGGAACATGGAACGCGGTTTTAAGAATGCTATGGAGCTCCTCTCGAATCAATTCTCTTCTGCGGCCTTTCATTCCCCCAGTCTCCATTACAATCGTATGGGATAAGTCCATTGGAAATTGCTCTGCCAAATCCAACAATGCAAAAGAAACGCCAACAAGTAAGCATTTGATTCCTTTGTCTTGCAGTTGAATCAATTTTTGATTCAAGTCGTTTAAATTATTGAGATAAAAACCACTGTCAGAATGTTTGGATTGTTGAATTAGGTTATTGACCATACAGATTAAAGAAGAACCTTCCCGTTCTAAATAGGAAGGCAACAAAGCTAAAATGCAATAATCTTCCACTGGACCATAGAAGTTGGTGAATCCTTTCAGAAAGCTTTGTTGGTATACTTCCAAATCGGTTACAAAATGCTTGCTTGTATTCTCAGAAGTGGTTCCGCTGCTTTCAAAGACTGCTTGAGGGACTTTGTTGGAGGAAATTACTTTATGACTTTTAAAAAACTCAATAGGAAGAAATGGAATGTCCATCACCTGGTGAACATTCTCAGGAGCTTTCTGTAGGTATTCGCAATACCTTTTGTAAACTGGATTGTTTTGAAATTGAAACGCAAAGACTTGTAGAGTCAACTCTTCAAATTGAGCTTGATTGGATATGGAGAAAATCTGTTGGATACTCTTGTTGTCCATGAAGGGATAAAAGTACCCAAAAATAAAAAGGCCTTTCCGCGGAAAGGCCTTTTTTACAGCAATTTTTTTATTTGACGACCAGCTTTCTGGTCATGGTTTTTTCTTGTTCAGTTACCTGGAGTACGTAAACGCCGGGTACTAATCTTGTTATGTTTAAAGTATTGGTAGAAATTTTGTCTGTCAACACTATTTCACCAAAGACATCATAAATTTTAATCTCCTTGGCTCCGTTGGAAGCTGTGGTCACATACACTTCATCACCATAAGCTGGGTTGGGGTACATTTTGAAACCCTTGAGTTCTTGCTTTTGCCCAGTATTAACACTGACCAATTCTTGACCAAAACTGAAAATAGGTAATGCCATAATGAATAGAAAGTAGATTTTCTTCATGAATGCTGATTTGGGGTATAGCAGCATAAAAGTAGATAAACCTTGCTTTTTTGGCTACAAAATGTTGTGAAACAAAGAATTATGTAGGTAAAGAAGAAAAAAGAGGTATTTCGTCGATGAAATGAAGAAAATAGTAACTACTTGACAATAAGCTTTCTAGTTGCTACTTTGTTGTTTTCAAAAACACGAAGAATATAAACACCTTTATCGAGGTCAGAAAGATTAAGTTCTTTGCCCAATATAGTTGTTTGAAGTACCTGTGTTCCAAGCACATCAAAAATTAAAATTTGTTTAGGAGCGTTTAGATTGGTCTCAATGTAGACCTTACCATAAGTAACCGGATTAGGATACAACTTAAACCCGTCAATATCTGCATTCTTCCGGGCATTTTGGGAAAAAGCCAGAGAACAGATGAAAAAGAAAAAGACGAAGTAAAGTTGCTTCATAAAAGATTTGGTTGCAAAGGTTATGCCACAAATATAATTAATTTGCAGACTGAGAGGACTTTAGATGGGGAAAAAAGCTACATTTTTCGATGAACGGTAAAAGAAAAGCCCCGCATTGCAGGGCTTTTTTTGTTGAATTGTTTTTTCTTTAGTTAATGCCTCTGGCCCATCCGGCGCCCCATGTGGCAATATCTGTTCCTGTTCCGTTTCCAACACCTGAAATCACATCTGCCTCAATAAAAGCAGCTCCAGTGTCATTTTTCAAGGTAGTTGTCACATTGTTGAAGGTCACATCAATTATGTTTGAATCATCTGCCACAACACCTGCTCCGGTATCGGCATCGTCCAAATCAAAGCCTTCATCAAAATCATTGATTACAATATTGGTAAACGTGAATCTAGTTCCTGCTCTAAGTCTAATTGCCTCACTTGCATCGTTAGCTCCTACAATAGTTACATTGGTAACAGTTGGTGCTGAAAAATAACCAGCTTCGTTGCTAAAATCAGTATTGAATCCGTCACATTCAAAAGCTTTGTCATGTGAAGTTCCATGCTGAACATAAACATCGGTCAATGACCCTGTATATCCTTCTGTCCAGTCGATAGAATCATCTTCAGCATTCACAACAACTAAATGGCTTGCATTTACGGTTCCTCCGAAGAATTCAAAGCCATCATCAGATCCTTCAAAAATTTGAACGTAGTCAATAGTAGTTCCGGTTCCAACTCCATAAACAGATAGACCGTTCAACTCGGCGTTTCCATCAATAGCTCCACCAGCATATTCGATTCTTACATATTCTACATTTCCAGAATTATCGGTTGGAATATTTCCTCCGAAACCTAATGCACCAACTTCTGAAGTAGCGATGTCATCTGATCCATCAGGAGTTGAGTTAATTGGTGCTCTGCCACAAAGAACCAAACCTCCCCAATCACCTGAAGAAGGTGTAGTTGCGTTGGAAGTAAAAATAATTGGCTCGCTAGCAGAACCTACAGCATTGATTCTAGCTCCTTGCTGAATTGCGATATACGCATTTACTCCAATAGGCTGAGCCTTGATGGTCATACCAGCAGGTATTGTTAAAGTAGTACCGTCAGCCATCAATACAGGACCTGTAACGATATACTCTATGTCTGAATCCAAAGTAAGATTCTCTGTGTACAATCCGTTAAGATTAACAGTTGTCTCTCCGGGAGTTTCGCCACCTCCAGTGGTATTATTGGTCGTGGTAACACTGTTGTCATTAATGACAATGTCCGAGGTATCGTCGCTTTCACAAGCAATGAATAATGCAGCGGCTATACCTAAAAATAAAAACTTGTTTTTCATCTGTGTGTATTTAAAAAAAATTTAAAATTTATATTTAAGGGTTAGCCCAACGTTAACCCCAAGGTTATACTCTCTAATAATAATATCTCCTAGATCTGTTCCTTCACGGACTAGTGTGACATCTGGATCTAAAATGTTTTTGGCAGTAAGGTTTGCTTCAAAATGCTCACCGAAAGAGTTCTTCCAAACAAAGTTCAGAGTAGGAACAGCTTTTTCCACGATGTTACCTAAACTTCCAGACCCTAATGAAAAGATACGATCGGAGAAATATGAAAATGCTACCGTAGCTTTTGGCTTGTAATTACCAAATACCGGGCTGTAGTTTAGATCTGTATTTATAATAAAAGGTGAAGCTCCTTCCAATTCGTCTGAATCACGATCGAACGCTGTTCCAAAAGTGTTTTCTGCACCGCCCGGGATATCTTTAAGATCTTGTTTGGTATGTGTATAGGCTGCATTTAAACCCAAAGACACTATGGCATTGTCATCAGCATCGGTGTAAAGATTCTTTCTTAGTTCCAATTCGGCACCATATATATCGGCTTGATCACCTGTTCTAAAATAGCGTTGGGTTCCTGTGGCATCGGCAGCAACTACTCTGTTGACTGGATCTTTAATGGTCTTCGCAAAGGCGGCAACGGAAATAATCTCGCCGCGTTCTAAAAACCACTCATACTTCACATCATAGTTGAAAATGTCAGAATATGTTGGACCATTACCATCCAAGCCTCCCAAAAGGTCGGGGTTACCACCAACCCTTTGCGTCACCGATTCATATACGAATGGAGCAACTTCTTTAAATTCTGGGAAGGATGCTGTTTTACTGAATCCAAATCTTAGGTTTGAGTTGTCATTCAACGCATATCTAAGGTTTAAACTTGGTAAAAATATGTTTTCATAAACACTCCTGTTTCCGGGATCATCCGCTCTAATGTTGATTACATCATAACCAACTTTTTGACTGAAAGATTCCAAGCGAATACCAGGGACTATTCCTAATTTTTCGCTAAGCGCGATTTCCGCTGCAGCATAAACCGCATGAATGTTTAAATTACCCTTATAAGTGTTTTCAGGTAAGCCCGGACGATTGCGGTTTCCAATCTCGTTGTTGATTGGATTTAACACAAGTAGGTCCCAAAGGCCTTCACCATTTGGAATGTTGATGTTGTTCACATCAAAAATGGTGTTGAAGTTGTTTACATCAGTGATCGGTGTGTTATCCCTGTCCTGAATTTCATATCCATAGCGGATACTGTTAAACCTTCTTTCCTTTCTTCGTCCATTATAACCGAAATTAAACTTGACCTTTTCGGATGCCTGATACCCCAGGTTTAAGAAGCTATTCAATTCATCATCTTCAATGCTTTGAAAGAATCGTTGATTGTCGAAAGGGATGTTGGTATAGAAAACCGGATTTGTGGATGTGTCGTTGTCCAATGCAAATTGATAGTTCTCCAAAGTGATTCTCTTTCTGTCAGGTTCATCAGAAAACACCTTGTTGAAACCAGTTCCCCAATCCAAAGAAAGTTTTTCGCTGAATACGTGCTGACCAGTCAACTGGTTCACAAAAATCATGTCTTGATTAAACTGTACGTTCATGACATAAAAACCTTCATCAGTGGTAATTATGGCATCTCTGTTGGTTCCTTGCCCATTTACGCCGTAAAAACCTACTGCATCGGAAGAACTATTGATGAAAAGTGAACTGTATTTCAGTTTATGCTCATTGTTGATTTTGTAAGTGACATTTCCAAGGGCGGTTGTAGTTGTACTATAATTGAACTCTTGTACGTTTGGAAAGTCAACCTTTAAAACGTTGGTAAAGTCACGTGCAGGGCCTTCAAGTAACTCATATCCATTTCCAAAGCTTGCAGCCCCAAAGAAACTCAACCTAGATTCATCGTTATTGAAATTAAAAGAGTAACCTCCTTCAATGGCCCCTGAAATATTGACGGGGTTCCAAGCTTCTTGAGGATCTACGCCATGTGAAAGAACAATAGCAAATGGATCATTATCATACCTATTGTAGAAACCGAAATTACTAGGCCCTTCACTTCGCACAAAGTCTTCACCAGATGCATTACTGTTAAAACCACTTCCAAGCGAAACTTCCAAATAACCATCACCGGTATATTCTTTTGAATCGATATTTACGTTGCCAGCGGCAAAATCTCCGTAAAATGAAGGACTGTATGCCTTACTAACGGAAACATTTTCAATAATACTGGAAGCAAACAGATCTAAGTCGACGTTCTTTTTGTTTACATCATTCGAGGGTAGGGACAAACCATTCATAGTGGTGTTTTGGTAGCGATCGCCAAGACCTCTTACATAAACATTACTCGACCCCTGTTGCTTTGATATACCCGAGATTTGTGCTACGGCAGAAGCGGCATCGTCAATACCTTTTAAGGTAAGTGCCTCAGCACTGATAGCTTCTTGAATTACGAGTGCATTTTTCTGTTGAAGTAATAGGGCGATTTCCGAATCCTTTCTGGCAGATGTCGTCACTACTACTTCATCCAAACCAACGCTACTTGCACCTAAACCGGCATTTACTTCGGTAACCTTATCTAATTCGACTACTACATTGGGAACTTCCAATGTTTCGTAACCCAAAAAACTAATTACCAAAGTATAAGTTCCAGGTTCAACATCGGCTATTTCAAACAATCCATCAAAATCTGAGGTTGTTCCTTGGGTTGTTCCTTTAATCAATACATTGGCAAAAGCAAGGGGGTCATTATTGAGTTCCTTATCGGTCAATTTACCCACAATACTGCCATTTTCTTGAGCAATACTAGCTAGGGTAAATAAGGAAAAGACAAGTACTAAATAAGTTTTCATACAGTATGCTGTTGGATTTTGATTTCGGGGCAAAGAAAGACCGGTGCTGTAAAAGCGATGTTAGGGCCAGGTTAAGTGTTTATTTGAAAACTGTTACAATAATGTTATGACATTAAATGAATGTTAAGCATTAATGTTGTTATAGTATTATCTTTACATTTGGGCACAAATCATATTAAAACCATCCTATGGAAACTAAGGACATTAAGATTTTACTTGTTGATGATGAGCCGGATATTCTGGAGATAGTGAGTTACAATTTATCTGCTGAAGGCTATCAAGTGTACACCGCCAAGAATGGGGTGGAAGCTGTTGCCAAAGCAAAGAAAAAGAATCCTCATTTGATTATTTTGGATGTTATGATGCCGGAAATGGATGGTATTGAAGCATGTGAGATTATCCGCAGGACCCCAGGATTGGAAAATACCATTGTTACGTTTCTTACGGCCCGCGGCGAGGATTATTCACAAGTAGCCGGTTTTGATGCAGGTGCTGATGACTATATTACCAAACCCATTAAGCCTAAAGTATTGTTAAGCAAGGTTAAGGCGCTTCTAAGAAGGTTGAAGGAAGATAGCAAGGATACGGAGGATATTGTAAAAGTTGGAAGTATTGTTATCAATAGAGAAGAATATAAGATTGTAAATGATGGGGTAGAGATTACGCTGCCCAGAAAAGAATTTGAGCTACTGGCCTTACTTACGTCCAAGCCTAGCAAAGTTTTTAAGAGAGAAGTGATTATGGACAAGGTATGGGGCAACGAAGTAGTCGTTGGGGGTCGTACCATAGACGTCCATATTCGAAAACTACGGGAAAAAATCGGAGACCATCACTTTAAAACCATAAAGGGCGTAGGGTATAAGTTTGTCCTATAATGGCTGTTCAATTAAGGAAATCCTACAAGTTTGCCTTAAAGTCATCATCACTGATTACTTTTTTTCTTACTGGATTTTACATTGTTTTTCTGAATTATAAAAGCCAACTTGATTGGCTGATGGTGCTGGCATGCGCATTGGTCTGTTTCGTTGTTTCCTTTGGGATTATCCAAATACGTGTAGAACGATTTATCTACAGAAGGGTAAAAAAAATATACGATGACGTGTCTCTTCTAGAATCTTCATCCTTCTCTTCCAAACCTATTACCACCGACATGAAGACGTTGATTCTAGAAATAGAAAAGTTTGCCGAAGGAAAGAAGATAGAAATAGATACCCTGAAAATTAGAGAAGAATATCGCAAAGACTTTTTGGGCAATGTTTCTCACGAGTTGAAGACACCCTTGTTCACCGTTCAAGGATATATCCTTACCCTACTTGATGGCGCTATGAACGATAAAAAAATTAGGGAAAAATACCTGACACGCGCCAATAAGGGAGTAGAGCGATTAATTTATATAGTAAAGGACTTAGACCTAATTACCAAGCTTGAAGTAGGTGAATTGAAACTTGACCGGGTAGAATTTGACATTATTGAACTTATTCAGAATGTTTTCGATTTATTGGAGATGAAAGCTGGGCAGAAAGATATTATGCTCACATTTGACATGGAGTATGCCCCAATTTATGTCAATGCCGACAAAGAAAAAATCCAACAATTGGTGAGTAATCTTTTGGTGAATTCCATAAAGTACGGGCATCCCAATGGTACTACCGAGGTAAGTGTCGAAAATCTGATTAAAAACAAAGTAATCATTAGGGTCACCGACAATGGTTACGGAATACCCAAACAACACATTCCCAGACTTTTTGAACGCTTTTACCGGGTTGATCAAAGCGGAAGCAGAAGTGAAGGAGGTTCGGGACTTGGACTTTCAATTGTTAAGCATATCATTGAGGCCCATGAAGAAAAGATTTATGTGGAAAGTGAAGAGGGAATAGGCTCAGAATTCTCTTTTACATTAGAAAAAGCAAAGAATATTTCTTCATAGGAGCAATACCAAAATTGCTTCCGGATTTCCTTAGTTTTGCCAAAACATTAAGTTTTAGCTTAGATTAGAAAATAGAAGTGGGAAGTAAGAACAAACTAAAACGATTTAAAGAGAACGAGACATTTTCGAATGTCATTCAACCAACGCGGGAAGATATAATCTCTGGATTTGAATTCAAGGGGAAGTGGAATACTTTCTTTGAAAAAGCACAGCCGATTGTGCTAGAATTGGGCTGTGGTAAAGGCGAATACACGGTTGGTCTTGCGCAAAGAAATTCAGATAAGAATTATATCGGGATAGATATTAAAGGCGCACGGTTTTGGCGTGGAGCCAAATCCGCCCAAGAAGATAACTTGGAAAACGTTGGCTTTCTACGAACTCAAATCGAGTTGATCGATCTTCTTTTTGATGAAAATGAAGTGGATGAGATTTGGATAACATTTCCTGACCCCCAGATAAAATATAAACGAACAAAACACCGACTTACCAATCCGATATTTCTTCAGAAATACAAGCACATTTTAAAGCCCAATGGGGTAGTCCACCTTAAAACCGATAGTGAGTACATGCATGGATACACTCTTGGATTGTTACAAGGGCAAGGACATGATATCTTATATTCGAACCATGATGTTTATAAAAATGCGGGAAGTCTACCAGAAGTTCTGGAAATCCAGACATTTTACGAAAATCAGTATCTTGAACAAGGAAAACCAATTACCTATATCCGGTTTAGGATTAACTAACCAATGACGCACCTTTTTGCCCTTTTCTTCTTTACTTTTTTGGCGGCCTTTATTGCTTCGGCTCCGCCTGGGCTGTTAAATGTGAACGCTGCAAAGGCCAGTGTCGAAAAGGGAAAGGGCAACGGAATTATTTTTGGTCTTGGCGTGGCGATAATGGTGTGCTTTCAAACCTATATTGCCGTTAGAATTGCAAAATACCTTTCCAGAAACCCGGAAGTAATAGGGATGTTGTTCAAAATTGCCCTAGTGGTATTTACGGTATTGGCCATTTTTTTCTTTTTAAAAGCCAGAAAACAAGGTGATCGTCCAATTGAGTTTCAAAAAGGAAAAAAGTTTGATAGCTTCTCCAAAGGGATTTTTCTTGCTGCTTTAAATTTATTGACCATACCGTATTACAGTGGATTAAATACGGTATTTCACTCTCAGGGATTCATGAATTATACAGTTTTGGATGAGGTGATATTTATTCTCGCAGCTGGTTCTGGCACTTTTTTGGTTATGTATCTGTATGCTTTCTATTTCAATAAACTGGAGACAAAAACACATCGTTTTTCGAAAAACTCAAACTATATTTTGAGTGCCCTAATGCTGGTGCTTTTGATAATAACCCTTATTCGCATTTGTTACTGATTAATATGGAAGAAGGAAATTTTTTCGATAAGGTCTATGAGGTGGCTAAACTCATTCCGTTTGGAAAGGTGACTTCCTACGGGGCAATTGCTAAATATTTAGGCGCGGCAAGAAGTGCCCGAATGGTGGGTTGGGCGATGAACAATTCAGCAGCAAAGGACGTTCCGGCCCATAGAGTGGTCAATAGAAAAGGCGTGCTTACTGGCAAGCATCATTTTGACGGAACCAGTTTAATGCAGCAGCTTTTGGAAAACGAGGGCATCGAAGTGGAGGATAATCAAATTGTAGACTTTCAAAAGCATTTTTGGGACCCCGGGAAAGAACTGCTTTAAAGTGAATAATGTTCGATGAACCATCTCTCGCCCAAACCTTTTATCCGTCACCTTTTACCCTTTACCTTTCAATCCTCCATCTTTCAACCATAGTCATACCCAATCCCATCATCTTCATTTTCAATGCTCAAACTTCTTCATATAAAGGGCAAGCCGTATCTTTGTAATTTAGAATAAGTTTAAACGACTGCAATAAAAATAGGATTGATGAAGCTGAATAAAGCAGATATTCTTAAAGCATTGGAAAACATTTCCGCTCCCGGAGAAGGCCAAAATTTGGTGGAGAGCGGTGCGGTGACTAATGTTCAAGTGTTTGGTGATGAAGTTGAGGTGGATGTGACCATAAAAAACCCAAGTTTACAAGCCAAAAAGAAGACCGAGGTTGAAATTTTAAAGATCATACACAGAGAGGTTTACGAAAAAGCCAAGATAAAGGTCAACCTTAAGGTTGATGCGCCCGCCAAACCCAAGGTCAATCAAATCAAAGGAAATCCGATTCCCGGAATTCAAAATATTATTGCTGTAGCCTCCGGTAAAGGAGGTGTAGGGAAATCTACTGTTACAGCAAACCTTGCAGTCACATTGGCAAAAATGGGCTTTAGGGTAGGCTTATTGGATACGGATATTTATGGGCCTTCTATGCCCATTATGTTCGATGTTGCTTTGGAAAAACCACTTTCGGTAAATGTTAATGGTAAGTCCAAAATGAAACCGGTGGAAAATTATGGCGTAAAGCTTTTGTCCATTGGATTTTTTACCCAACCTAATCAAGCGGTGATATGGAGAGGACCTATGGCTTCTAAAGCGCTGAACCAGATGATTTTTGATGCCCATTGGGGAGAACTGGACTTTCTTTTATTGGATTTGCCTCCAGGAACTGGGGATATCCACTTGAGTATCATGCAATCTTTACCCGTTACCGGGGCCGTTGTAGTAAGTACCCCGCAAGAAATTGCGTTGGCCGATGCACGAAAAGGAGTGGCTATGTTCCAGCAAGAATCTATTAGTGTTCCAGTGCTGGGAATTGTGGAAAACATGGCTTACTTTACACCAGCGGAATTGCCTAACAACAAATACCATATCTTTGGAAAGGATGGGGCCAAAAACTTAGCAGAGGATTTGGATACACCATTTTTAGGTGAAATCCCATTGGTGCAGAGCATTCGGGAAGCAGGAGATATAGGGAGACCAGCAGCATTACAGACTGCTACACCTATTGAAGAAGCATTTGAGGAATTGACCAAAAATGTGGTGCAAGAGTTGGTTAGAAGGAATACCGATCTGCCACCAACCGAAGCAATAAAAATTACAACAATGGCAGGTTGTGCTGCCGTTAAAAAGAAATGAGCATGACATCAGAAGAGATTAAAAACAATGTTGAAAAAGCTTTGGATGAAATAAGACCATTTCTTCAAAGCGATGGAGGAGATATTTCGTTGATTTCAATAGATAATGACAGCTCCGTAAAAGTGAAGCTGGAAGGTAATTGCATAGGGTGTAGTGTCAACCAAATGACCCTAAAAAGTGGGGTGGAAATGACCATTAAAAAGTATGTGCCCCAGATTGAAGAAGTTATCAATGTAAGTTAGGCTGATAAAAATCATAAATCTTTCCTGTTACAAATCTTAAGTTGCGCAGATATCCAAATACGATTCTGAATGATTAAAACCGATATCTTGATTATTGGAGCAGGGCCTACGGGTCTTTTTGCTGTTTTTGAAGCAGGTCTTTTGCAACTCAAATGTCATTTGATAGATGCTTTGCCCCAACCCGGAGGGCAGTGCTCGGAAATTTATCCCAAGAAACCGATTTATGATATTCCCGGATTTCCAGAAGTCTTGGCCGGCGAGCTGGTTGATAATTTAATGGAACAAATAAAGCCATTTCAACCCGGGTTCACTTTGGGTGAGCGTGCCGAGAAAATTGAAAAATTGGATGATGACACATTTCTGGTCACTACAAATAAAGGTACTCAGCATAATGCTCCAATTGTTGCAATAGCAGGAGGACTTGGTAGTTTCGAGCCTAGAAAACCTCAGTTGGAAAACCTTGCCAAGTTTGAGGATAAGGGTGTAGCCTATATGATTAAGGAACCTGAAGTATATCGCGACAAAAAAGTAGTTATTGCAGGTGGTGGAGATTCCGCTTTGGATTGGTCTATATTCTTGGCTGAATTAGCTTCAGAGGTTACGCTAGTGCATAGACGCAATGAATTTCGGGGTGCCCTGGATTCTGTAGAAAAAGTACAGCAATTAAAAAACCAGGGAAAAATCAATTTAATAACCCCCGCTGAAGTAATAGACCTCCAAGGTCAAGATCATCTTCAAAAAGTAATTGTTAGAAAAACCGATAATTCTGAAGAAATTGATCTAGAGGTAGATTATTTTATTCCGCTTTTTGGACTTTCACCTAAATTGGGCCCGATTGCCGATTGGGGACTGGAAATTGAAAAAAATGCCATAAAAGTGGACAATACTTTGGATTATCAAACCAATATTCCGGGTATTTATGCCATTGGTGATGTAAACACTTATCCTGGAAAGTTAAAACTGATTTTATGTGGGTTCCATGAAGCCACTTTGATGTGTCAAAGTGCTTATCAAAGAATCTATCCGGATAAGAAATATGTAATGAAGTATACCACGGTTGGTGGAGTTACCGGTTTTGATGGTAGTAAAAAGGAGGCCCCCAAAGCTGTAGTAAAAAGTATAGAATAAGCATGTCAGATATAAAGATAAAGATAACAGACCGTGATGGTGTGCAACACGAAATAGATGCGCCAACGGATATGAACATGAACCTTATGGAAGTGGTTCGTTCCTACGAATTGGCCCCAGAAGGTACTATCGGAATTTGCGGAGGTATGGCCATGTGTGCCTCATGTCAATGTTATGTAAAATCTGACCACCAACTCCCTGAAAAGTCGGATGATGAGGAGGCGATGTTGGCAGAAGCTTTTTTTGTAGAGGACAACAGTCGATTAGGTTGTCAACTTCACATCACTCCTGAACTTGAGGGCTTAGAAGTGGAACTTGCTCCTGAGGAAGCCTAGACTATTTGTATACTTCTTTGATTCTAATGTGGAGGAGCTAGCGGTGAACTATTAATTGATATTAATAGAGTTATACTTTGACGTATGCAGCGGAATTTTTAATGTTTGGGCGATTACTTTCCACGAAGCATCAGATATTCTAAAACGTATTAATTTTATTCTTTTATCTCTTTTTATTGTAGGCGAAGCTTGACCCCAAACTCTTGGCGATAACAATATCAATTGATTGGTAGGATCTTTAACTAACCTAAGAAGCTCTTCGTCAATATTACTTATAAGCTTTTCTTCCAACTTAACCTTTCCCACTAACTTTTTTACATCGTTCAAAATATTTGATGACATGTTATTTTCCAGCTCCACCAAGATCATTTTTTCGATAGTAGTTTTTGTGCTTTTTAAAAAATTTGGGTCAACTTCAATAGGAATATTTATGACTTTTTTCTTCAGTTTTTTTCCAATACGGTTGACTTCTCTTATATGAAATCCCGTGGTCATAAGTATTTCAACACTTTTAGGTATATCCGGAATTAACGACCTGTCATCATGAAGACAAACAGGGTGTATTGGGACATTCAATTTTTGAAATATTTCTTTGGTGTGGCCTTCAGCCTGATGATCTGTACATTCTAGAAAGGCATAAATGGGATTTGCCTTAGATTCCGAAATCGCCAAGGCGCCAAAATAGCGAAGGGCATAGTTTAGATTAAGGTCTGTATGTTTGGCAATCATGTTTTTAAGCTTACCATAGAGTTTGTTCAAGCCAATATCAAAAACATCGTTTTCGCCATTATCAATCACATAATAACCACTTCTATCCTTGGATTCGACAAGCCCAATCTTTTCCAATTCCCGATAGGCTGCTAAAACGGTAAGGCGATTAACGCCCCAAATAATTTCAGCTTCCCTAACTGACGGTAATTTTTGTTGAGCAGTCCATTTTCCTGTAGCTATTTCATAAATGCAATGCTGTACAATATCCCCTAATTTACCCCTTGCAGGTTCCATTAATCTACTTATATAATTCAAATATATAAATAATAAGCAATTCTGTATTGTTATAAAAATTATAACAGATTAAAATATTTTTGTATGTTTGGCGAATTAATATTCATCAATCAAAAAATGTACAGATCAATTTTAATAGGCCTACTAGTGGGCATTTTATCTTCCTGCAATTTTACGAAGGGAAAGACCATAGATTCAAACAGTAATTCGATAGAAGATGCTCATAATGCGTATTTTCAAATGGACCATGCAACTGCATATTCCATATATACCAATGTATGGAATGACACCACTCAAAATGTAGAAAATCGAAATGATGCAGGACGGTTCGTGGCTAAAATGGATTGGTTATTTTATAAAAACCCGACCAAAGCATTAAAGACTATCGATTTAATTGAAAAATTAAATCATGAGCCCACGAAACTTTTTACCCTGAAAGCTAGGATTTTAGCAAATCAAACTGATTTTGACAAAGCTATTTTGGCAGCTCAAAAAGCAATTGATCTAAGTGTATCACAGATTGAAAGGTATCATGGTAAGTTTTCCTATTGTCAGCATGTATTCAACAAAATAAAACAAGATAATTGGGTCACTAAGAACAATGCAGAACTCGAAAATGCATATGCAATTATTACTGACATGGCTACCGTTGAATCTGGAGATGTGGATGTTGCAAATCTGTTTTTGGGCTATTCCCTATTACTTAACAAGGGAGAAAATGCATTTAAGGGGTGGATGTCATACTATAGACTAACAAATATCGATCAGGTCCACCCGAGTTTAGTCAATTCAATGCCCCAATTCAAAGAGTCCTTCCTGCAGTATAAACAGGATACTATGTCCAAAGACAATGTGATAAGAATGATTAAGGGTTTGGCAGAATCAGGATTTTATGAATATGCTTTCCTTGTAAAAACTATTCATCCTGAGCTAAATCTTAATGATGATAAGGAGCTAAATCAATTTTTTCACTACCATAATTTTTTACAAAAAATTGACAAACACACAACTGATTTTTATTTGAAAATAGTTGCAGGAACAGATGACAGGGATATTTACAAAGATTCTTTGATTAAGGAGGCAACTGAATTATGGGACAGCTTAGCTTGGGAAGCTAAAAAACCACCATTTTCTAAAGAACTCTTCGAAAAAGAAATCAACAAGAGATTTAAAGCGATTTTTAATTTGATGTCTGCCAATGGGTATTTCGGATTGCATATGGGACATGTGGTATTAGATGACAGGAGAGTTATAACCCAATATAGTGAAAGTGCAGATTTCAGATACATTTCAATTGATCATATGATTTCCAATGGGTATTCAGGATGGTTCTGGGATGGTCAAGCTGAAACTGGAGGTTGGGCCAATGATGACGAGTCTTTCCTACAAGTCCGCAGTGCTTATACCTCTGGCCCGATTAGGACGTGGCAAAAACTCGCAGATTCTTTAGGGGTCGTTAAAATTGAAAAAAGAATTAAAGAAGCGACAATATCTGATGACTCATTGGCAATAAATGACCCACATACTTTTCTTCCAGGATTAAGTGCTAGAATTGATTACTATCAATCTAAAAAACTGTTGGATTCATTAAAAAATTCAGGAATCCAAGGCGATGACTTAAGATTAAATTTTATTAATTCACTTGAGGAAATAGTACGGGGAGCAAGTATATACGCACATGAAGGAAGACATGCTATTGATAAAAAAATGAACTATTCAAGAAAATCGGAAAAACTGGAATACGCGGCTAAATTATCGGAAGTTTATTTTTCAGAAAAACCGATGTGGTCCTTTAATGCCATTATGAGTAGAAACATAGGAGACAATACGTCCCATGGGCAAGCTAATTTAAAAGTAATAGAAGGGCTAGTAAACTGGATGGATCAAAACAAGGAAAATCTATCCATGGTTGATGCAAACCGACCACTGCTGCCCCAAATAGATAAGCTAACAGATATGCAATTAAAAAAAGCAATAAGATCATTAGACCCTTTGGCAAATTAAAGGATTGAAAATGTATCAAATATATGTTTGGACTAATGCAGAAATGATCTGGTTTTTATATCCTAGCCTGATAGGTAAATAGATTATAATACCTTCCTTCGGAAGCTATCAATTCTTCGTGGGTGCCTTGTTCTGCAATTCGCCCATTTTCAATCACTAAAATCTGGTCAGCTTTTCTAATTGTACTTAGACGGTGGGCAATAACAAAGGTTGTTCTGCCTTTGGTAAGTTCGGCCAGACTTTTTTGAATCAAAGCCTCTGACTCAGTGTCCAAATTTGAAGTAGCTTCATCTAAAATCAATATTCTTGGGTCTGCCAAAACAGCTCTGGCTATCGCGATACGTTGGCGTTGCCCTCCAGACAATTTTACTCCTCTTTCACCAATTAAAGTATCCAATCCTTCATCAAACCGATTGGTGAACTCATCGACATAAGCTGCTTTTACTGCTTTTTGCAGTTGCTCTTCGGAGGCATTGGGTCTAGGAAACAGGATATTTTCTTTGATAGTTCCCTCAAACAAAAAATCATCTTGTAAGACTACGCCTAAATGCTGTCTAAAACTGTTCAGATTCACTTTGGACATATCTTTCCCGTCAATAGTGATAGTGCCCGAATCCGGATTCAAAAAACTAGCTGCAAGCCCGGCAATTGTTGATTTTCCAGAACCTGAACTACCTACCAGTGCAATTACCTGACCCGATTTCACACTAAAACTAATGTTGTGCAAAACTTCTTTATCCTCTTCATAAGCGAATGAGACATTGTCGAAAATCATATCGCCGTGAACAGATTTCATCGTAGTGGTACGTTCTGTCTGGTCCGCCTCAGGAACCATGTTCATGAGCTCTTCAGTCCGGTCCAGACCGGCCAATGCTTCGGTAAGTTGGCTTCCAATATTGCTCATTTGAACAATGGGGGCTATCATTAACCCTAGCAACACCGTAAATTCTACAAACTCACCTATGGTCAGCTTATCTTGAATAATCATATAGCCTCCAAACCCCATAACGCTTGTGGTGGCAACACCCAATAAAAAGGTAGAAGAGCTGGTCATGAACGCGGTAGTGGTCAAACTCTTTTTTACATTTTGATATAAGCGTTCTACCCCTGTTTCAAAAACGGCATGTTCTTGTTGCTCGGCATTAAATCCTTTTATCACTCTGATTCCACCTAATGTTTCAGTCAACCTACCTTTTACTTCGGCATTTATTTTACCACGATCTCTAAAAATCGGACGGATAATTTTAAAGGCTTTTAAAGCAATGATTGAAAAAATAATCAACGGAATAAAGGTGAATAAGGTCATAAAAACACTAATATCCAATAGGAGAATTAATGAAACTACTGCAGTAATTACACCTCCTACAAGTTGTACAAGACCTGTGCCGACAAGATTGCGGACTCCTTCCACATCAGACATGATTCGAGAAACAAGTGCCCCCGATTTTGTGTTGTCAAAAAAACGAATAGGCAATGAAAGCACCTTTTTTTGCACTTGGGCCCGAAGTTCAGAAATCAAATACTGCGCTTGCACACTAAGAATTCGGGTCAACAAAAAGGAGGTTACAGCTTGCACGAAAATGGCCAACATTACACCACCTACCAAATATTTGAGCATGTTAATATCCTTATTCACAATTACATCATCGATAAGATGTTTTGATGCAATTGGTGCTACGAAACTCGCTGCTTTGCTAATGGCAATCAAGAACAGGCCTATAAATACCAATTTCCTTTTGGGCCAAATAATCGTTTTAAATGCGGTAAGAATACTTACTTTTTTCTCTGACATAAAACTTTTAAAAGAAGGTACAAGTTAGTAGAAATAATACGGACATAAAACCTTTAGTGCAGTTTGTACAATGGAGGTATAAGAAGAGCACAACATATTGTATATTTAAATGTTTCTGACCAAAAATCACCAATGAAGAAGTCTCTTCTTTTTTTATTACTGTTTGTGTTTTCCGTTGCAGGCTTTGGGCAGGAAAGCTATTTGCAATTAAGGGAAATTGTCACAGACAACGCCGATATTTTTTCAACGCAAGAATTGGAGGGGCTAAAATCCAAACTCACTCAGTTTGAAACGGAAACAACAAATCAATTGGTGATTCTGACCATTAATGCATTGGGGAATACAACGATCGAGGAATATGCCAACGGTACGTTTAACCAAAACAAGTTGGGGCAAAAAGAAAAAGACAATGGCATTCTAATTCTTTTTGCCAAAGATGACCGTGAGGTTCGTATTGAAGTTGGCTATGGGTTGGAACCCTATATCACAGATGCGGTTGCTTCTGGTATTATCAGAAATACCATGATTCCACAGTTCAAGGAAGAGCATTATTTTGAAGGATTGGACTTGGCCGTGGATCAGTTGATTGAATTTTTGAAAAATCCAGAAGCACTTGATGAATTCAAAAAAGAACTGGAATCGGAAAATGAAATAGGTTGGGGCATTGGAATTTTTATCAGTCTTTTTCTTTTGGTATTTGTGGGAGCGGGAGGTTTTATTTTAATTAAGACCTATTCAGGGATGATTGAAGCATTTCGAGGAATGTTGATCGGCAAACTTGGGGTTTTACAGGGTATTTTTATGGTGATTTTTCAACTACTTCCCATACTCTTTTCGTCTGTTTTTATACTAATGCCGCTGTTCTTTGCCGTTGAAATATTTGGTTTAGGAATTAATCTTGAGGATTATACCTATTTACTCGACGATTTTTCGTGGGTGTATTATCTCTTTGCCGGATTTTTTGGATTTACTCTACTATTGGCGGGCGCGAAAATTTTGATAAAAGGAAAAGAGGATTTCAAGCTTTCGCTGATTAAAAGTGATAGCAAGTATATGAGTAAAACTTTCTCATCGGGCGGAAGCCATTCCTTTGGCTCCGGTTCATCCGGTGGGAGTTCAAGTAGTTTTTCGGGAGGTGGAGGAAGCTCAGGCGGAGGAGGAGCGAGTGGAAGTTGGTGATCTTCTATATCAATTAGTAATTCAGTGACATTTACTGTACTTTAACCATCTAAATTAGAGTTATGGATGCCAAAGACAGCAATGGAAATATTCTTGAAGATGGAGACAACGTTCACGTCATCAAAGATTTGAAGATCAAGGGTATGTCCAAGGTGCTCAAAAGAGGGAATGTTATCAAAAATATTCACCTAACAGGTAATCCACAAGAAGTAGAATGTAGAATTGGAAAATCCCAAATAGTATTGAAGACCCAGTTTCTTAAAAAAGCATAACACAATGAGAATTTTACTGATAATGGCATTGTTCACTTTAGTGAACTGCACTTCAAAACCACAAACCGAACTTGAAAAATGGCAATCCCGAGCGGAAAATATCACTATAATCAGAGATGATTTTGGTGTACCTCACATTTATGGGAAAACTGATGCTGACGCTGTTTTTGGATTGCTTTACGCCCAATGCGAAGATGATTTTAACCGCGTGGAACAAAATTACATTTGGGCGACCGGGAGGCTGGCGGAGGTTGAAGGTGAAGATGCACTATATAGCGACTTAAGAGCACGTCTGTTTATGACAAAGGAAGAAGCTATTGCCAATTACGAAAAGAGCCCAGAATGGCTTAAAAAACTTTGTGATGCTTTTGCCGATGGAATCAATTATTATTTGCACACCCACCCTGAGGTGAAACCCAAACTTTTGACACGATTTGAACCTTGGATGCCGATGTATTTTAGTGAGGGAAGTATAGGTGGAGATATTGAGCGGATTTCAGTCAAAAAAATCAAAGCGTTTTATGAAAGCGGCATGGAAATTCCAGAAATGGAAGCGCTTAAATTGGAAAAAGAAAAAGAGATGGCAGAACCTCAAGGTTCCAACGGAATTGCAATTTCTGGGGAATTGACACAATCTGGTAACGCGATGCTTCTGATAAATCCACACACCTCTTTTTATTTCCGTGGGGAGGTCCATGTAGTAAGCGAAGAAGGATTAAATGCATACGGTGCGGTAACTTGGGGGCAATTTTTTGTGTACCAGGGGTTCAATGAAAAAACGGGTTGGATGCATACATCCACCTATACTGATGTGATGGATGAGTATAAAGAAACTATCGTTAAAAACGGTGATAATCTTTTTTACCATTACGGAGAAGAACTGCGACTAGTTGGCGCTTCAGAGGTAACCTTAAAATATAAAGATGGCGATGCCATCAAGGAAAAGACCTTCCCAATGCACCATACCCATCACGGACCGATTACTCATGCAGTTGATGGACAATGGACTGCTTCCGCAATGATGTGGGAGCCTGTTAAGGCGTTGGAGCAATCTTTCATCCGGACCAAGCAAAATGGCTATGATGGTTTTCGAAAAATGATGGATATCCGGACCAACTCTTCGAACAATACCGTCTATGCCGATGCGGAAGGTAATATTGCTTATTTCCACGGGAATTTTGTTCCAAAAAGGGATACAAGCTTTGATTTCACTAAACCAGTGGATGGAAGTAATCCCCTTACCGATTGGAAAGGTTTGCATACCGTTGACGAGAATATTTTGGTGTTGAATCCCAAAAACGGATGGATTCAAAATTGTAATTCCACGCCCTATACATCAGCATTGGATAACAGCCCTAAACGAAGTGATTATCCAAAATATATGTCTCGCGATCAAGAAAACTTCAGGGGAGTGCATGCTATTGAATTGTTAACCGACCGAAGTGGATATACTCTGGATAGTTTGATTCAACTGGCACATGACCCATATCTGCCGGCTTTTGAAGTATTGATTCCTGGATTAATTAAGGCGTATGATCAAGCTCAAGGACCAAGAACAATAGAAGGGGCAATAAGTTTACTTAGGAATTGGGACTTTAGAACCTCCAAGGAGTCGGTAGCAATGACCCTTGCACACTATTATGGAACAATCTGTTTTGCAAAAGCAGAAAGACCAGAAGGAATGTATGCCATGCAACTGATGGAACATTGGGGAAGCGATAATTTTCCGCAAAAAAACAAAATCAATCTTTTTCAAGAAACTTTGGAAAAGCTCGAGGCCGATTTTGGAACTTGGGAAATGCCGTGGGGAGAAGTAAATCGGTATCAAAGGTTAAATGGTGATATCCGACAACCATTTGATGACGCTAAACCCAGCATGCCAATTGGCTTTGCTAGCGGAAGGTGGGGCGCATTGGCAGCCTATGGGGCAAGGTACAATAACAACACAAAGAAGATTTATGGCACACGAGGTAACAGCTTCGTTGCCGCTGTAGAATTTGGAGAAAAAGTGAAGGCAAAGACCATTTTGGCCGGCGGACAGAGCGGAGATCCAGACTCACCTCATTTTGATGATCAGATTCAACGATATGCAAATGTTGAATGGAAAGATGCCGCATACTACAAGGAAGATGTACTAAAAAGGGCAGTAAGAACTTACCAACCTGGGGAATAATTATTCCGCTTCTTTGACCACTATAATGCTAGCTTTGTCTTTAATTCGAAGATTCCAAAAATTATTATATAACACTTTGTTTTCTGCATCAATTATAACAAATTGTGCAGTATTATAACCAACTTCTCCTTGATTAAGAGCTTCAAATTCAAATAAATTAAATCCTTCTTGAAGTGTTGCATTTACTTTTTTAAATGCTCCTGATAATAAAATGTTCTTATAAACAACGGTTTGGTCATGGAAAAGTCGAATTCTATCTCCATCAACTCTCCCAAAATCCCTAATGATTATTTGAACTGCATTCGATTTGGTATTGACATCACCGAAATGAATGTCACCTCCAGCAAGTTCACTTACCTTACTTTCATCGTAATTTTCAAGAAATCGTGGTCTTATTTTTAAATCAAACCCAGCTTGCTTTAGATTTCTGTCAGGTAACATTTTCACCTCGGGCGTATTATTTTTGGATGCCAGGTTCTCGTCAATTACCGAAGGAATACGTAATGAAGTACCTTGATTACTGGATTTAATATCCAAGTTGTTGTTCTCTCCTATTTTTAAAGGTCGAGTGGTAGGAATATCGCCTTGAGCCTGCAGAGCAGAAGCTCCAAAGACCAAAAAGGATAACAATAGAACAAGATTTTTCATAGCAACTTGGTCGATACGTTGATTTAAAGTTAACAAATACCTTGCCACAGGAGTGATAAATAGCTGTTAAATGTGTTCAATTTTCGATATAAGGGGAGTCCTCAAATCTCTTTCTGGATAAAACTTGGACATCTGCAGTCGAATATCGTAACTTAATGGTTTACAAGTTTTAGGGGTATTTTGAAATTCATAAGGATATGGAAAAAAGACAATTTTTAAAGTATTTGGGCGGAGCCAGTATGGTGGTGCCTTTTCTACCTATTGCAGCGCATGGGCAAAACAAATCAAAAGAACTTCCTTATCCACATCCGGAAGAAGATGGGTTCTGGGAACGTATCAGACAAGACTTTAAGCTAAAGCCTGATTATATCAATTTGGAAAATGGTTATTACTGCATTACCCCGACTCCCGTATTGAACAAATTATGGGAACATACCCAAATGGTAAATTATGAGGGTTCCTATTATATGCGTACCGTACAATGGGAAAATAAGGAACAAGTAGCCTCTAAATTGGCATCATTCGTAGGATGTGACCCTGAAACTTTGATAATTACCAGAAACACTACAGAATCTTTGGATCTTGTTATTGGAGGTTTTCCCTGGAAGGAAGGGGATGAAGCAATTTTTGCACATCAGGATTATGGCGCTATGCGAGATCACTTCGACCTGATACAGAATCGGTATGGAGTGGTTTGTAAAGTGATTTCCGTGCCAAATCACCCCGAATCGGACGAAGAAATAGTTGCTTTGTATGAATCACAGATAACGCCAAGGACAAAATTGTTGATGGTTTGTCATATGATCAATATTACCGGACACATACTTCCTATTCGCAAAATCTGTGATATGGCTCACAAACATGGAGTGGAGGTAATGGTGGATGGAGCCCATGCCGTAGGTCATATTGATGTTAATATTTCGGAATTGAATTGCGATTATTATGGGTCAAGCCTTCACAAATGGCTGAATGCTCCGTTAGGGGTGGGCTTGCTGCATGTTGCCAAAAAGAACATTCCCAAAATATGGCCCTTGTTTGCAGAGCATGGAAGGGAACCGCAAGATATTCTTCGGTTAAATCATACAGGAACCAATCCGGTACAAATTTATTTAGCAATTAACGAAGCCTTGGATTATTTGCATAAAATGGGAATTCATCGGAAGGAAAAACGGCTACGATATTTACAACGGTATTGGAGCAATGAGCTTCGAAATATACCCAATATTGTGGTTAACACACCTGTGGAAGAACATCGGAGCTGTGGTATTGCCAATGTTGGAATCTCACATATGAAACCCAAAGACTTGGCAGAAACCTTGCTCGAAGAATTCAAGATTTGGACAGTTGCCATTGATGAAGGCAATGTGGTTGGTTGTCGAATTACCCCGAATATTTATACCACCACTAAAGAACTTGATGTCTTTGTTGATGCCATGAAAACTTTGGCAAAACGTGTTTAATAACTCCGAAAAATTAAGTTTTTACTGTACTTTTTTTCAATCCAAACAAAGGATGTAGGAAGGATATTCGAAGAATAATTAAATCATAAATAAGCCAGCTTAACCCAAAAGTCCCAGCTATTAGGATAAAGCTTTTGGGTAACAATCCCCAATCCATATCAATTAGATAATAGGCTATTGCCACAGTAATGGTTTGGTGCAAAATGTAAAAGGGATACACTGCCCTGTTGGCATAAGTCAATTTTCCACTCGGTTTATTGAGATATTGAGCAGCATAGGCAAAAAGGACCAGAATCCAGGACCAAATGTTTGTTACTTTTAAAAGGGCCTCTGTGCAATGAACTACATACCCATCCTCCAAAAAGAGCCATATTAAAACCTGACCTGAAAAGGCAATCATGCCAAGGGCAAGCGCTTTCTTTTTTATGTTTTGAAGACTGGCCCAGAACATATTCCCGCTTCGTACCAAAACAAACCCATAGAAAAAAAGCACCATGCTAAAACTGAAGTTGAACCAGTCGTCTATCAAGGCATGTGTAATATCAAAAAAGGGCTCAACAAAAACTTCAAGCAGGTACAAGGGAACAATAAAAATGTAAAGACCTAACGGTTTTTGAATCCATTTTTGGATCCATTCAATGAATTTACTGTTCTGGCGTCTCAGGTATACCAATAATGGTGAAAGCACCAAGGAGAATAGGAAAAGATAAGGCAGAAACCATAAATGGTGCCAGCTTATATTTCCCTCTGGATAGATGCCTTCGAAGGCGATCGTTGAGTAATACTCCAAAAAAGAACCGGAAAATTGTCCGTTTGCCAATCGTTCAAAATATACTTGGGGAGGAACAATTAATAGCATGCCAACACCTAAGGGAATACCCAGACGTAGATAGCGTTCCAAATTAAATTTCCAGACACTTCTTTTGCCCAAGGCATAGTATGTGCCCATCCCGGAAATAACAAATAGAATAGGTAAACGCCATTGGTTGAGAAATATCATGGGCCACCGCAACCAATCATACAGTACACTATTTTTGACATGCCATCCCCATGGAACAAAGAACATGCCCACATGATAGAAAATAAGTAGTGCAAAAACAATTACTCTGAGCCAATCTAGATCGTACCGCCTGATGTGATTTTTCATGATGAATAAACTTTGGGCAAAGATTGGGGATGCCTTTGAAAAGTATCCGATTTTTACGGGACGATACGTCTTGAATTGTAATTCTGGAGAAAAAAACCTAGGTTTTTTGTTTTAAGAAAGCAGAAGGAGAATGCCCTGTGTGCTTTTTAAAGGCATTGTAAAATGCTGATTTTGAGCTAAATCCAACTAAATTGCCTATAGCTTCAATCGTCAAGTTAGAAAAAGAAGAGTCTCGCAGTCTTTCCTTGGCACTGTTTACTCTTTTTTGATTTAGATAGTCATTAAAATTGAATCCGGTTTCCATATTAATGGATCTGGAAAGGGAATTTGGACTGATTTCCAGTTTTTCGGATAAATCTTTTAGTGATGAGTTTTGATTCAAAAAGTAATCGTGCTCGGAAACATAAGCTTCTATATCTTGAAACGACAGTGAATCACTGGGGAGGGTCTCGTACTTATCCGCAATCCATGAATTTTCAAAAAATCTGGATTCCGATAAAACAAAGAAAGAACTCATAAAGGCTATTGCCCCTACAAAAATGACAATGAAATGATCACCACCATCATCCTCATATTGCAAGTAGACTGTAAAAACTATCGCCAACAATAGGATCAGTAACAAGATTGTGTTCTTGGTAAACACATACTTATCTATCTTGATTTTTTGGGTGGGTAATTTCTTCTGTTTTTTTCTTTTGTATACGATTATCCCACTGAGAATCAGGTAAAATGCGAAACTTATGAGCATAATCCAGCGGAATTCATCTTTGACCCACTGATATTCATAGGTAACCGAATCCGGAACTGCCACCATGGGAATGTTATCATGATATGCATCTAAATATGCATTTAATTTTACCGAAATTGGATTAAGAAAGTACCCCATTTGAGAGACAAAATAGAGTAAGGGAACCAGAAAGTGTACCCAGTGCTTTTTAAAGGTAATGGGTTTTCTTTTCAATAGGGAATACACAAAAAAATAGATGGTTGGTGCAATTAACAGCACAAAAACTTCTGTGGAATCATTGAAGTGTATCAAATATTTAATGAGCCCTGTATAACATAAAAGGGTGTCGGTGCATACCAGAGCTTGAAACAGCAAAGACCACCCAAATATTCGTATGGCCGAATTTTTTTTGGAACGGATAAAAATGACCAATCCCAAAAAATAGGCTTGGACAACACCCAAAAACATAATATACGAAGCAAGATTATGTCGAATGGGGATTTGATCTATAATGTGCTGAATAGTATCCATCTCACTTTTCGATGTAGTCCTTCAGTTTTTCAGGACCCTCTAATAAAACCCGAACAATCTGGAGTGTTCCATCTTCTTTGGTGGAAATATGCCACTTAATCAAAGAAATCTCTCCATTTTCGATTTCAATTCCGGTAACACTTCGAGGGTGAACACAACTTCCGTCATTAAAAAAAGGGATTTGGCCTGGTTCTGGAAATCTTGGTCTATGCGTGTGCCCCGCAATGGTTATTCTAAGGTTATTTTTCAGAATCCATTTTTTTATTCGCTTTTCAATTCGAATAAGTTCTTTATAGTTTTTAGCAGGACTAGTAGGGTCTGCAATTCCAACAACTTGTAATGGTTTCCATAGAATTCGCACTAAAAAACGTCCAATTCGCCAGCAAACATAGTTCCACCAATCAGCTTGATGACCGTGGGTACAAAATAATTCTTGCTGAGTATCTTTATGTTTTAAGATAAGTGCTTCATTATAAGTAATTCCCTGGAAAAGCTCTTTGTCGGTATCTTCTATAGGTTCAAAATAACTCGACAGATGCTTATCAACATAGGACTTTTGCCTATAAACCATATCATGGTTCCCCCATACCATATGGAGTTTATTTTCCAAATGGAATTTTCGCAATAATTGAAAGACATTCTTATGAGCTTCAAATATGGATTCGAAGTGTAAATTTTCCCAAAGCTCATCACCATCACCAAGCTCACAATACTGAAAATCATTCCTATAATAATGACTCAGTGCATGAAAATAAATATTACGGTTGTTCGCAAAATCATCGGCAAAACTGTTGTCGCCCCTATGACAATCACTGAAGAAAATAAATTTCGAATCGTCATCAAAAAGGATGGTTTTTGCCTTTTGGTACGCTCTATCTAACCTGAAACTGGAGGACATGGAACAATTTTTACTAAATATCCAAAAAATGCCAACAAATCCATAAGGATTCCCTTAACAACTGCGCATTTTTTCTTTTTGTAACTTTACAAGCTCAACCTCGACTAAGATTGTATGGAGCAGAATTACCAGGCAGAGAGTCCCATGTTGCATCTGGTTAGTTTCAACAAGTTGTTGCAACACTACGATGAACAACTAAAAGGCAAGGACAAATATCTAGCTGAAAGAGCTAAGTATATACTTGATGCACAAGCGCCGTACCCTGAACTCAGGGAGGGCTTCAGTGATCATAAACTATTGCATAAGCACAAGGATGTAATCGGCATTATTTTGGCCGATACGTTTTCACCTGTACTTACAAAAAATGAGATCAAAACGGTTTCCGTTCCGTATGAGAATTTATTCTTTAATTCTTCTGAACGTTTTCAAAGTATATTAAAAAATGCGGGTGAAGGGTTTGAACTTCAAATCCGCAATATGCCCCAGAATGTTGATTACATTATGAGGTGTACCGTGGTGTTGAGCTTTTACTACGGATTTAAACTGGATTTTAAAAGGCCATTGTTTTATGACATTCCAGATGCCAATGGTGTAATGCGGCATTATAGAATTCTTTACAATGCTGACTTTATGGAGATTGTTCCAACCGAAAAAGCGAAGGAACTTTCTCAAACAGATGTTGATGAACTACTTGAGAATTTTGACAATCTTGATCTTTGGAAAGAGAAGATTCCACCGAATAGTTTCATCTCAAAAGGATTTGTGATTTCAAATATGTTCGATGTTACCGCTGAACATTCCATCTCGGAAATTAAGTCCACCTTAATTGGAAGCAATAAAAGGGCGAATGAGAACTTTATGGACAGCTTTCAGGAAACCTTTAGGTCGCTTTTCAATCTCAGAAAAATAAATGTTGGTTTTTCAGGCTATGATTCCAATACCAATAGGTTTCTTAAAATATATGGAAAGGGAATAGAAAGTTATATCCTTAAAGGAAAGGATATGGAGTCGTGTGATCATATGTTATGCAGTTATTCGCACGAAAAGCTATTTAAGGAGAACACCTACTTTGCCATCTCCAATGTGGAAAAATATTTTAAAAGATCAAAGGGTGAACAGCCCTATAAAAACCTCCATGAGCAAGGGATAAAAAGTGCCATTTTAGCTCCCATAGCTAGTGATGGTAATTTATTGGGTGTTTTGGAGCTGGTATCTAACACCATCAACGAGTTGAACAGTATCAATGCCAATAAATTGGAAGATGTGATGCCGTTTATCGTTTCTGCAGTGCTTCGATCTATTGAAGAAGAAGAAAACCTGATCGATGCCATTATTCAGCATGAATGTACCACGGTACACTCCTCGGTGTATTGGAAATTCCAAGAAGAGGCTAAACGATTTATGGGTGATGAACTTGTAGGGAATCATCCTGTTTTTAAGGAAATTGTTTTTAAAGATGTATATCCGCTATACGGTCAAATTGATATCAAGGAGTCTTCAAAACAAAGAAACCTTTCGATCCAAAGGGATCTTATGATCCAGCTTTCTGAAATAATGGGAGTTTTGGATGTTGCGTTTAAAAAATTCAAGTTGCCCATTTATGAGGAACTTATGTTTAGGGTGAACACGTACCTTGAGGAGGTAAAAGAAGCATTGTACACTCACACTGAACAAGCCATATTTGATTTTGTCAAAGAAGAAATAGCTCCCGTTTTCAAGCACTTAAAAGGGGAGAATGAAGAAATATCAATGTTGGTCGATGCTTATGAAGATCAAATAGACGAGAGTACCGAATCCTATTATGACCATCGCCGTAATTACGATAATAGTGTAATGGAGGCCAATATGGAATTGGCAGCCTTATTGGACAAAAAACAAGTAGATGCCCAAGAGATGTTCCCGCATTATTTTGAGCGTTACAAAACGGATGGGGTGGAACATAATATGTACATCGGAAGTTCTATCGCCAATGATAGAAACTTTGATGAACTTTATCTGAGCAATCTCCGATTATGGCAATTGCAGGTTATGTGCGATATGGAAAACAAGTACTACGCGCTAAAGCCTAAGTTGCCTGTAAAATTGGATGTTGCCTCCCTGATATTAGTGTACAGCACATCATTGGCCATTCGTTTTAGAATGGACGAAAAGAGGTTTGATGTGGATGGCACTTATAACGCCAGATATGAGATTATCAAAAAACGAATTGATAAATCTTATATCAAGGGAACCAATGAACGTTTGACACAAAAAGGGAAATTGGCCATTGTCTATAGTCAAAGAAAGGACGAGAAGGAGTATATGCGCTATATCAAATTCCTAAAATCCAAAGGTTACTTTACCAACAATATCGAAATTGTAGAATTGGAAGGATTGCAAGGGGTAACCGGGTTGAAAGCCATTAGAGCTGAGATTCTCTATACGAAGGATAAGGACACCAAGTCTGAACGTACCTATACATATGAAGATTTGATGGAAGAACTTAAGTCTTAGTTTTACAAACGACCTGTTCCGCCTAAGAAGTTGAATGCTATTGCGAAAGCAATGACCGATATCACAATACCTACTATAAAAATGGTATAGGTTAACCGAAGTATTTTGTATTTCCGATTGAGCACCAGCCCCAAAAAGTACAAGTCCTTTGTCAGGGATGAATAAATGTATTGGTTGTCTTTTACCAATTCTTTTATGGCCCATTCATAATCGCCAAGGCTCATTTTATGGAAATTTCCAAAGAATAAGAGATTCACTTTTTTGTTTTCCACGTCTTGTTTGGTAAACTGTCCGCTGGTAACATTCGGCCTGGTCGCCAATACCGCCAAAACCATGGAAATCACACTAAAGGTGATAAAAATTCCAGTGGGCCAAATTAAATAAGCGTTAGATGGATTATCAAGCTTTGGAATAAGGTTCGATAGAGCCACTGAGATGATAATCGCATTTACGGAAAGTAAGATATTCGCTTTGGTATCCGCAATATCACTAAGGGTCAAATGATTTTTTAAGGTGACCCTGAACAAAGTCTGAATACCTCGGTCAGGACTTTCGCTTTTGTATTTGGCCTTAAGAGCCTCTTTTTTGGCGATTTCCTTCTCCGTCTTTTTTTCCTTTACTAGCTGTTTTAGATTTCGTTCTTTACCCTCTTCCCAATTTTCTTTGGCATAAGCTGTATAGAACTGATGCTCGTTCCGGAACATTATAATGTTTGCATCCCTCCATTCTTTATTGGAATAATTGGCAATTCCGAGCAATTCTAGTTCTTCTTTTAAAAAATCTGTGGTTTCCCAATAACTTTTTTGGGCAAAATGTGAAGCATCAGCATCCCGTATTATTTCTTGATGCAAATTTTCAGGCGCATGATAGCGCTTAGTCGCCATAATATTACTGCTGATTTCCTCAATACCTTTTGCATCATACGCGTTTTCCTTTAGAAAATTAGTGGCGATTTCACAACTTGTTTCCTCATGATTTTCAACACCTTTGGTATAGCCCGTATCGTGGAACCAGGCTGCCAGTAGTAGCTTTTCCTCTTCCTCAGCTCCCAAATTATAGAAATTGAGCAATTCTTTAGTACTTTTAACTACACGCTGGGTATGTCGCAAATTGTGGTATAGGAATTTTGGGTCCAATTTTTGTTCCAAAATTTCGGAGACAAAATGTTCAGTTTTTTCTAAAATTTCCGACATAACAGTACTTTGAATTCTCCAAAATACAAAATTTTGGAATCAACTTCTGAGATATGAAAAAACATTACTTGGTTCTCCTTTTAGTGGCCTTGGTAACTAGTTGCGCAACATACGAAGCAAAGTATGCTGCTCCATTCAACAAAGCTGATGTTTCCCAGGATAAAGAAATCGAACACACCTTTTATTTAATCGGGGATGCTGGGAAATCACCTACAGGTGATTTGAATTCGACTTTAAAACGATTTAAAGGTAGACTGCAACAAGCAAGCGGGAACAGTACAGTACTTTTTCTAGGAGATAATATCTATCCAGCTGGATTTCCAGATAAGGACACTGACCCATCTGGTCATGCTTTAGCGAAGAACCATTTAGATGCGCAGTTGAATACTGTTGAGGGGTTTAAAGGACAAACGGTTTTTATTCCTGGTAATCATGATTGGTATAGTAATGGACTTAAAGGGTTAGAACGACAGGAAAAATACATACAAAAAGCACTGGATAGCAAAGATGTTTTTTTACCGGACAATGGCTGCCCAATGGAAAAAATCGAGGTGAGAGATAATATTTTGGTAATAGCTATCGACACGGAATGGTATTTGACCAACTGGGACCGACATCCAACAATGAATGATGATTGTGAAATCAAAGATCGCGGTAGATTATTTGAGGAAGTGGAGAGTCTCATCAAGAAAAATGTTGACAAAACCACCATTATTGCCATGCACCATCCCATGTTTACCTATGGGTCACATGGAGGATATTTTTCGTTTAAAGAACATATGAATCCAAGCGGCAAAGGGTTTCCACTCCCTGGAATTAGTTCTCTGGCCAATTTGTTAAGAAAGACCTCCGGAGCGTCAACAACCGATGTGTACAACAAAATGTACAATCATTTAAAGAATAGGATAATCACCTTGTCTCAATATTCCGATAAGGTAGTCTTTGTTTCAGGGCACGAACACTCCTTGCAATATATCGAGGAAAAGGGAATTCCACAGATCGTGAGCGGTTCAGGGGCCAATACAGGAGCGACCAGATTGTTGAACGGCAGTAAATTTTCCACTGGAAAAATGGGTTATGCCGTTTTGAATGTATATACCGACGGGTCGTCCAAAGTTGACTTTTATGGAGCTGGAGAAACACCTGAAGAACTTTTGTATCAAACAGAAGTACTTCCTCCAAATCCTTCTACGGAAAGTGCATCTTATAAAAATGATTTCCCAGCATATGAATCTGCCTCTATCTATACTGATCAAGAAATTGATAAAAGTGGATTTCATAAATGGCTGTGGGGAGAGCGATATCGAAAATACTATGCAACGAAAGTAAAGGCACCAGTGGTGCGATTGGATACGCTCTACGGAGGACTTTCCGTGGTTAGAAAAGGTGGCGGAAACCAATCCAATTCCTTGCGGTTAAAAGATAATGATGGTAAGCAATATGTGATGCGTGATTTGCGCAAGAGCGTCGAACGCTATTTACAGGCCATTGCCTTTCAAGAACGATTTGTTATCGGTCAATTCGATGACACCTATACGGAAAAATTACTATTGGATTTATACACCGGAGCCCATCCATATGCCCCTTTTACAGTTGGTGAGCTTTCGGACGCTGCTAAGTTATTTCATACCAATCCGAAGTTGTTTTATGTGCCCAAGCAATCCGTTTTAGGGGATTTCAATGCTGATTTCGGCGATGGATTGTACATGATAGAAGAGCATGTTTCTGATGGACATTCGGATTTGGAAAGTTTTGGAAAGACGGACAAAATTGAAAGTACCTATGATTTCATTCAAAAACTTAGAAAGGACGAAAAATACAGTTTGGATGGAGTTACCTACGCAAGAGCAAGACTGTTTGATATGCTGATAGGGGACTGGGACCGTCATGTGGATCAGTGGCGTTGGGCAGAATTTGATGGTGAAGATGGCAAAAAAATCTACAAACCCATTCCAAGGGATAGAGATCAGGCTTATTCGATTTGGGGAGATGGTTTTATAATGGGCCTTGGTTCAAAAGCGGTACCATCGCTTCGAATTTTTGAAGGGTTTCATGAAGAAATCAAAAGCGTAAAAGGATTTACTTCTTCACCCAGAACTTTTGCGTTGGATATGGCCCTACTGTCTGAAACTGATTTGGAAACATGGGAAGAACAAGCCAAATTTCTACAACAAAATATCACCGAAGCCGTAATTGATGAAGCATTATTGAATTTTCCAGAAGAGGTGCGTGATGAGACCATAGACAAAATAAAAAAGATCCTCTTGGCGCGAAAAAGAAACCTTGTTGGTACAGCACAGGAATATTTTAGGGTAATCAATAAATACAGTGTGGTCACTGGTACAGATAAGGATGATTACTTCAATATAACTTCGGCGCCAAATGGAGATTTAGAAGTTAAAGGCTACCGCATAAAAGATGGAGAAAAGGAGGATCTCTTTTTTGATAAGACCTACAGACCAGAGTTCACTAAAGAAGTTTGGGTTTATGGTTTGGATGATGACGATGTTTTCGATGTCAATACCAAAACATCGAAAATCAAGGTTCGAATCGTTGGTGGACAGAATAACGATGTCTATAAAATTGATGAAAAGTCCAAAAAGGTGCATACCTATGACTTTAAATCCAAAAAGAACACCTACGACGAGGCTTTCGGTGGAAGAGTGCATCAAATCAACGACTATGACACCAATACCTATGAATTTCTTAAAATAAAGGCCAGCAACAATCAATTTTTGCCAACCATAGGTTTTAACCCAGATGATGGCTTTAGGCTTGGGTTTACAAATACCTATACGTTTAATGGTTTTAGGCAAAATCCGTTTACACAACAGCATGTTATCAATGCGGCATACTATTTTGCTACGAATGGTTTTGATTTGGGCTATAATGGTGAGTTCGCCGATGTGTTCGAGGGTGTAAACCTAGAATTGGACGTGAGATTTACAAGTCCAAATTTTGCCATCAATTTCTTCGGTTTTGGAAATGAAACTGAAAATAATGACGATGATGAACCTCTAGGGCTTGATTTTAATAGAGTAAAGCTTGAAACCATAAAAATTGCTCCGTCATTGGTTTGGAGAGGACGTTTGGGTTCAAAAGTAAGATTAGGAGTTTCCTACGAGGATATTGAGGTCGAAGAGACCGAAGACCGGTTTATCAACCAGTTTTTTGTTGCGAACGGGGAAGAAAACGAACAGAGTTTCTTTGGTTTGGATGCAGAATATTCTTATTCCAATACCGATAATGAGGCGTTCCCTACTATGGGGATGAGTTTTTCATTGCATGGTGGATATAAGATGAATCTAGACGATTCCGATAGGGCGTTTGGGTATATCATACCAAGCCTGTCCATAGACCATAAATTATGCTCCAATGGAAAATTGGTTTTGGCCACAAAGCTAAAAGGGCATTTGAATATTGGTGATGATTTTGAATTTTATCAAGGTGCAAGTATTGGGGCCAACAATGGGTTAAGGGGGTTCCGATTTGAACGTTTCACCGGAAAGTCGGCCTTTTATCAAAATACAGATTTACGCCTAAGCTTTAGAAATAGACAAACGGGATTATTGCCAGTTACCCCTGGTATTTATGGCGGCTTTGACTATGGACGTGTATGGTTCCCTGGTGATGATTCGGATAAATGGCACAACTCCTACGGAGGTGGTTTCTTTTTAAATGGAGCCGACATTCTTTCCGCAAACTTTGGGTTGTTCAGCAGCTCCGATGGCATGCGATTTGCCTTTGGGGTCGGTTTTGGGTTTTAACCAAAGAATTCCCGAACTTCAATTATCAGTCGTTATAGCAAATTAAAATGAGCAATATCTTAGTGTTTGTGCAATGGTTGAAAAAACTGAACCAAATTGACAACATTTTGAACCATTTGTAAAACAATAACCAACTTCCAAAAGTTATTTTTCAATAAAAAAATAAATGGTACAGGATTACAAAACCATCGATTTATTTGGCAAATTGCTTTTTGAAACTATTATTCTAAAACCGCCTTATAAAAAACCAAACCTTATGCCTAATGAGGCTTGTTTCTTATATATACTAAAAGGTGAATACGATTCTATTTCAGAAACTGAACGACTGCGGATTGAAGCAGAAGAATCACTTTTAATGAAGTGCGGTAACTACACCTGTAACATGTTACCCTCTAAAACCTCAGATACATATCAAGCGCTTGCAGTTCATTTTTATCCGGATATACTATTGAAAATCTATGAGAACAAACTTCCAGGTTTTCTAACACAAAAACTTCCTTTAGATATTGGAATGTCTAAACTTAATAGTGACATTCTAATAAGAAAATACATAGAAGGTATCTTATTTTATTTTCAAAACCCTGAATTGGTTACCGAGGAAATACTCATCCTAAAACTCAAGGAAATTATCTTGTTGTTAAATCAGACCAAAAATGCACCTGCTATTAGAAGTACTCTATCTAACCTGTTTCATCCAACATCGCATTCCTTCAGAGAAATTATAAAGGCGCATGTTTACGAGAATATCTCTTTGGAAGAATTGGCCATTTTAAACAATCAGAGCCTGTCTACCTTCAAAAGAGAATTTAAAAAGATATACAACACATCTCCAGCAACTTACCTTAGAGACAAAAAACTAGAACGCTCTGTAAAACTGCTGCTTTCATCCGATTTAAGAACAACAGACATCGCTTACGAATGTGGTTTTGGTAGTGTATCACATTTTTCAAAAACCTTTAAGGGCAAATATGGAATTTCGCCTACTATGTACAAACTGACCCAATTAGACAAATCTTTGAACTAATTGTAAAACACTTACTTCTCATCGGTTTTCATCTTTGCATTGGTAACAAAAAGATATATAAAGATGAAAACAATACTTATTACAGGATCCAGTAATGGATTTGGAAATTTAGCTGCATTAACACTCGCAAGAAAAGGTTACAATGTTTGGGCAACTATGCGGGACGTAAACGGAAAAAACAAGACGAAAAAAGAGGAATTCGAACGCATTGCAACGGAAGAAAATATTGCAATTACTGTGGCGGAATTAGATGTAACGAGTGAAAAATCTACGAATGATTTATTAGAAAGAATTCGCTCTGAGGAGCAGGACGGACTTGATGTATTAGTAAACAATGCTGGAGTGATGTACGTTGGTATTACTGAAGCGTATAGTTTAGAACAAGCTCAGGAGCAGTTTGATACGAACTTTTTTGGAATTATCCGTACCTCAAAGGCATTCCTACCTCTTTTAAAAAATTCTTCAGATGGATTAATTATTAATATTTCATCCTTAGCTGGACGATTGGTATTCCCTTATTTCGGAATTTATTGTGCCAGCAAATTTGCTTTGGAAGCTTACTCTGAAGCGCTTTCATACGAACTAAAACCTCTAGGAGTAGATGTTTCCATTATAGAGCCAGGTCCATATCCATCAGGATTATTATACAGTGGCCCCAAAGAAGACGACAACCATACTTTAGAAACTTATGGCGAAATGGCTTCTGTCCCAAAAGCGATGCTTCAAAATTTTGATCAATTCTACAAAAGTGATGCCTCTCCAAATCCCCAAGAGATTCCAGATGCAATTTTAAACCTAATAGAAACACAACCAGGAAATAGACCTATTCGAAAAGCAATAGGTATAGATTACGATACCAACGAGTTAAACAATAGAACTGGTTCTATTCAAGAAAGTCTAATTAAGGATGCTTTACAAATGGAGCATCTTCTCTAAACTAAATACATGAAATCTTTAACAATAATTACAAGCATTGCTTTAGGTGCACTCTTGTTTGTCTTGAGCACTTCTAATGCTAAAAACTCAAATACCAATACTGAACACACAGAAAAAATGGAAGCAAAAAATCAGGAAATAGTTAACGTGGCAGTGATATATATAAAAGATGGCGAAGAAGCTAGATTTGAAGAATACAAAAAGAAAGGTGGTGCTATTTTGGAAAAATATGGTGGAAAAATAGAACGCATCATTAAACCAACAATGTTAGCTGAAGGAGATTTAGAATTACCAAGCGAAATTCACTTTGCGAGGTATCCAAACATTGAAGTATTTAATAAATTCAATGAAGATTCAGAGTTTATTAAGATTAGAAACGAATATGCTATTCCGGCATTGAAAGACATTTCCATCTTTACAAGTAAGAATACCGATTTTGAATTTAAAAAAGAGATGGGTGATAAAAGTAAAACTTATGGAGTGGCCTTAATTTATTTTAATGAAGGAGAACAATACGTAAAGCAATTTGCAGAATATCATGACGATGTTTGTGCAATTATGCCTGAATTTGGAACACATTTCGAACGCTTCATTGCTCCTTTTCAATCAAAAGGTAGTATAGAACAACCTGACGAAATTCATCGTTTTTATTTCGACTCAATGGAAGGGTTACAACAAATGGGAACTGACGAACGAATGAAGGCTTTATTCCCTAAAAGGGATGCTTCTTTAAAAAATCTGTACTTTTTTATAGGGGAGGCCAGTTTATAAATTCTTAATACAAAATTGAAATAAGTTAGCTTACAACAATATGTAAAAGTAATAGCGGTTTGGGCATTAACTCAAGCCGCTATTTATTTAATTTGGATATCTGTAAACTAAGAAATGGTTGCTGCAAAACCACAACCATTCCTAAACTAGCCCGATAAGGGCATCTAATTTTTTTAGTCTTTACTCAAGGAAAATTACAAACTCGTTAATCAAGTTTATAAGAATATAGATTTCTTCCTTTGGTCTGGGATTGTTCATCTGCTATTAATAGCGTAGTGTTGTCCAAAAAGGCAATGGATTCCTGTTGGGTTCGGTGTTGTACATCAATAGTTTCAAGGGTTCCGTTGGTAAAATCATCCCCTGTAAAATCAGAAAATAACCAAATATAGCCGGAGCCCAACAAAGCAATTTTCTTGCCATCTGGTGAAATGTCAGCAGCGGTAATAGAACAGAATTTTTGGTTTGTACAAGATAAAAATTCCCCTACCAATTCGGCTTCATATGAACCTTCAATCGCCGGGATTTTATAGATCAATGCCTTTCCTGTATAGGGTCGTGTCCGATTTTTGGTGATGAGGTACAAAAAACCTTGTTTGTAAAAAAAGGCTTCGCAGTCGAACAATAACTTTGACTTCTTGGGCGGGAATTTTGTTTGCTCCGGATAGTGGAAAGATATCTTTACAGCTTCGATTTTGTCGCCAGGCTCGTTATCGGGATTGGGAATTTTGTAAATGGAAAGATTTTTCCGGTCGTTGTTGTTGTTTCCAAAGTTGCCAATATAAATGTTGCCCTTATCATCTTTGGCCAAATCTTCCCAATCGTTATTCTTGGCGTTTTTTACTTTAAATTCTTTGATCAACTGCCCTTTACGGTTAAGTGCGTAGATATGGTCCTTGTTTCCATTGTCTTCTATAATCCATAAGGTTGTGGCATTATTGGTAACCATTCCGGATATCTCACTTAATTTGGAAGGGATTTTACCTTCAAATTTCAAATCACCATACCATGGTTTTTGAGCACAGGCCTGCGCAAAAAGAAGGAACAATATGGGCACAAGCCTATTCATTGCTATCTTTTATCGGCATATAAATTTCAGCTTTCCATTGCAATGCATCGCCACCAAAATTGGGATTGTTGTAGAAGATTTCGATAGGAGTCGGTTCAAGCTCAATGTTGTTCGCTTTGGCATAATCTAAAAGTGCATACCAGGCACGGTCAGAGGTAATATAGTTACCGTTGTATTCAGCTTTTAAGGCCCTTTTAGAGAATAAACGTTTGTATTGGATTTCGGTATTCATAGGCAACCTTTCGGAGCGAATGATTGGTTGGCCAAAATTATATTGAATACTATCGTTTTCCATATCCCATTTGGTGACGTGAACGATGGGATTTCCATCTAGTTGCACTTCATTTTGTATTAGGGTATGGGTGATATAGTTCAAATTTTCCATCATTCCACCAGCTTTTTGAAATTGGGTAACTTTTACTGGAATATATGCCAGATACTTGGTCGGAATTTCTTCTTCTCCTAGGATGGTAACTTTGAAATTTTTGGTATGGTCGTTAAGGTTTTCCATAAAATCAAGAACCGTTTTTCTTGAGCGTTTTTCAAAATCGGTATCAGAAAAAGGGACTTTTATTTTATTTGATATGCTATGGTTTTCATCATGGATGCTCACTTTTACTTTTGAAGTAGAATCTGTAAGAGCTTGAATTTCCCAATCATAAATGTGAATGGAATCGCCAAATTCCACCTTTTGTCTTAGATTGAAAATGTTGTCTCCTTCTTGGGATACCGGTACTATGGTATCCAAAGTTTGATCCCAGAGTTTAATTGTTTGATTGATAGCTCCCGGAAAGGTTTTCGCTTCAAATCGAATAATATAATCGGAAGGTTTGATGAATAGATACCAGAGTAAGGCGATTGCCAAAATTGCCGAAATACCCAAAAGAACTTTTTTCATACCACTAAACTTGACTTTAAAGTAATACTGATTTTAATTCATGTCAAGGTTGTCCACAACAAACTGACCTAATGACCGACCTTGGTTTACGCCAATCTCAACAGCGGCCCTGTAGTGGATTCCACCATACATTCTGCTTATAGCGGCCTCGTCAGCCGCGGCGTTAAATGATTTGAACGATCGAACAGGTAAACCATAAGGGACTTCAGTATCATCATCAAACTCAAAATTGTCACCAAAAACACTAGTTAAGGCCATTGCAGCGGCTCCTGATGCCACACTATGTCCACTGGTGTATTCAGGGAACGGAGGTGTTTGCAATACCGGCTCCCAACTATCGTCTATATGTTCGTTGATTAGGGTCTCGGGGCGGATAAGATTACTTCTATACTTTTCATCCCAGCAACTAATAAAAGCATCGGCAATGGCAATGGAAGTCTTTGTATATGCATATACGGTTTTTGCAAAATCGGAATTGGTCTTTCTAGCTGCGATTTTGGTAATGCCAATCCAATGGGCGCCGGGGGTAATCTTCTTGGTAGCGAACATTAAATGACCTCTGGTAACTGAAACGTATGGATTGCAATCCCAGAATTTGGCAATTTCTATTTCTTCGGATTCATCACCTTTTCCGGTAATTTCATTGCTAATATCATATACTTCGACGACCTCTTTATAAAAATCTGAGTCCTTGTCCATCGAAAAGGGTGGTGGTGGCGATGGCTTGAATTGGTTCGATGAGTCAATCACGAACGGTCTTATTTTACTCCAATGTGGTTCAATGCCATCCATATAGGAAGGAGGCGTTGGCTGCCATCTTGATGGGTCTTCAGAGTCAACCGTAAACTTAGGCATAGTTCGAGTTTGTTTGTAATTGTCCTTATCCATCCAAGTGGCAATATGGTCTGCAACTTTCAATCCATAGTTTTTGGAAGCTTCGAATTCAGCAGTGTTTTGTTCTTCCCATTTATGATAAAGACTATCACGGAAAGTTTCAATACGATCTTCCGAAAAAATAAGACGCTTGCTCAAATCGATATGGGCAATAAGCGCTGCTAAATCCCAATTGATATTTTCTACATTTTCAGGTTGAGGAATAGGCGATAAATCGGTGACTTGACCTTGAAGCGGTTTGTAATTGTCATTTTTCAAAGCCAAAATTTCATATGCCGCTACATTTGGGTATGCATAAATACGGCTGGCCACTGGAGGCGAAAAAATATCGTGGATCATCACTTGGGTCACTTTGTCCACCGAACTGTGATAATCTTCTGAAGATATAACAATGGGTTCCTGTTTTTTACTGCAGGAGAAACATAGTAGTGCAATAATAAGCAGTGTTCCTGTACTTTTTTTCATAACCAATTTACTTTAGTTGTTGAGTTGATATAATTGGGCTTTATCGTTATTAAAAATGGCAAGTAGGTACTTTTTATCCTGAAAAGGGAGAATGCCTAAATGGCGCAGGGATTTTTGATTAAAATCTAGGCCAAGGCGATTGCCCAAAATTACATTATTTTCATTTTTTATCAATGCTCCAGGAAAACTGTCGAACCTGCCGTGGTAAGGTTTTACTCCAAAATAGTTACCCCCGGCTAACACTTCCATATGGCCATCATTGTCAAAATCATATGAAAGAAAAGCCATAATTGGTGAAACCTGCAATTCAAAAGAAAATGGCACAAAAACAAACGTCCCGTTTTCATTTTTCAAATACCCTGAACGAATTTCTGTTACGGATAAAGTTTTAGCGTTTGCGATTGCTTCCTCTTCCAAAACCTCATCAATACTTTTACCTGCAAATGACGTATAGCTGTTGAATTTTTTTCTTAACGAGACCATTTGAGAGGCCAAATCATCTAAATCATGAATGGGATATTCCTTCCCATTTTTGTTAAGGACGATAATGGTTTCTGTACTGCCATTGTCATCAAAATCGGAGAAGTACATTTTTAAAGGGTTCTCTGTGGTTGCTACAAATTTTGAATTTTGCCCCCAGTTGCCCAACAGATAATCATCGTCACCATCCTGATCAATGTCGAAAGGTTCAATGGCTTGCCATAAGCCATTCAGGTCAAGAGAATTTGCTTCTGTAAAGGTTCCATTCGAATTTTTGAAAAAACGTGGTGACATCCATTCCCCTACAACAATGAGGTCCTTAGTGCCATCAGTATCAAAATCATGCCATAAAGCGTCGGTAACCATTCCGCTGTTGCTAGCAACAAAACCATCCACAATTGAAAATACTCCTTCATTATTGTTCAACAAATAGGAGGTAGGGGCTTCACCAAATTTGGTGGTAATCATGTGGTTTCCGACAAAAACGTCCATATCTCCATCCTGATCATAATCATAGGGCTTTATGACGCTTGCATTTTCAAAATATTGGGGAAGTTCATTCTTGATATATGCTAAATCATCCTGAATGAAATAATCGTCGATCAAAGGTTTAGACTGTCCAAAGAAATCAGCACCTCCGCTTCCTAAAATCAAATCGTTTCTTTCGTCGCCATTGAAGTCGGCAATTACCGCACTTATGTTTTCTTTGATGGAATCTTGGCGGATTTGAGGAAAATTATGCACTACAAAAGCAGAATCTTGTTGTATGTAGGTCTTGGAAGGAATAAACTTGGAACCTCCCAAGAAAATGTCTTCTTTTCCGTCATTATTTAAGTCTCCGATGGCCATCGCAGGACCTCTATCCGAAGCCTTATACGGAATCAATTTCTCGCGGTTAAAATCGACATAGTTATCCTCTTTGTGCACAAAATCAATGCCTAGGGCATTATCTACTTTTTTGAAAAGTGAAGGAGCCTTGAGTTTTGAGGCATCATAATTATATGGCTTTGTATTCTCCGGTGAAATCGTGAGGGTTTGGTTTGTATTGATATCCTTTAGAACCTGGTAGGTGCGATTTGGCCAAACAACTTTTAGAGAATCCACCTTTATTGTGGAACCAAACCCAAAATGGACCAAAGGCTCGGAAGAAGCTTGAAACCCCCTGCTCAGGTATAATTCTTTAAACTGTAAACTACCGTTGGCATATGCATAGACCTTGGTTCCTATTCCAAATTTATTCGGATTACCGTAATCAAACCGAATTTTTAAATAGTTGGATTTTTCGTTGGTCTTGTTGATATAAAGTGATGCTGGACTGTTTAGGTTTGAAGTGACCACATCAATATCGCCATCATTGTCAAAATCGCCTAGCGCCGTAGCCCCAGATATCAACGTATCGTTGGAGATCCATTGACCGGTCATATCTTCAAAAGCCAAATTTGGTTTACCCTTGAATGCGTAGTTATGGGTTGCCCCGGTTGGCATCATGTTAAGAGCAGCTTGATCTACCAATTTTGTGTTGTTGACCTTGCTCTGTATCTGGTCGCTGGATAGGAAATTGATAAAGTCCAAGTCATTAGGGCGCTTTGGAATACCGTTGGATATGAAAAGGTCCTGCTCCCCATCTTGGTCGTAATCTGCAAAAAGCGCACTCCAACTCCAATCTGTTGCAGCAACTCCACTCATCAAGGCAGTTTCCATGTAATTTCCATCTGTTTGGTTCACATAGAGCATATTGCGCGTGAACTGGTAGTGATAACCGTATTGCTCAATACGCAATTTTTGCGTCTGGATATTGTCATCTCCTTCCGAAGATTTCAATGGAATTTCATCCTCTGGCAACATGTCTAGGGATATCATATCAGGAAGTCCATCATGATTAATATCCGCAACGTCATTACCCATGGAAAATCTACTGATATGTCCAAAATGTTCCTTTAGACTTTCACTAAAGGTTCCATCTCCATTGTTGAGATAGTAATAATCATCTTCGTGAAAATCGTTGCCAACATAAATGTCGGGATAACCATCTTGGTTGAAATCGGAAATGGCTACACCAAGTCCATATCCATTGATTCCGCCATAAATACCTGCTTCCTCACTGACTTCGGTGAATTTTCCATTATCATTTCTCAACAACTTATCTCCTGTCTGATAATTCCTTTTGAGACGAAGCTCTGCTTTGCCATAAGAATCTTGTGTGTGTACCGCGTGATTGAGCAAGTAAAGGTCCAAGTCACCATCTAAATCATAATCTAAAAAAGCTGCTGAAGAACTGTAGGAATCAAAGTCAAGTCCATATTTGACAGCACTTTCGGTAAAAGTTATTTCTCCATCAACCTTGGAAGGACCATTATTGATAAATAGTTCATTATACCCATTAAAGCCATTGACACCGACAACTGCGCAGACATAAATATCCAAAAGTCCATCCCCGTTTACATCGCCCATGATCGCTCCGGTATTCCAGGTGCTATTACCTTCAACTCCGGCGGCTTCTGAGATATCTTCAAATTGAAGATTCCCTTTGTTGAGGTAAAGTTTGTTCTTTACTTGGTTACCAGAAAAGAAGATATCTGGCAAGTCATCTCCGTTTATATCACCAACAGCAACTCCTCCGCCATTGTAAAAGTAGAGATAGTCCAGAATATTGAGTTCGTCGGACTCCGTAATGGTGTTTTCAAAGCTGACCCCTGTTTCCTTGGGTGATGGATTATCAAATAACGAATTACTATTGGTACATCCTATCACTAAAACAAGAGCTGTAAAAAAACCTAATAATCTATTCATCCAATGCAAAAATCTTTGGTTTTTCATCGTTAATGGCGGCTACAAGATATCTTTTACCGCTTTTATCCTTGAATTGTTTCAGATGCTTTACTTCATCGCGAATCAAAAACCCACTTTGGTCATAATTCTGCCAATCAAAATTCAATTTACCATCTCCCAATAACACATTGCCATATCCGGCATCTAAACGGGAAAACTGAGGTTTAAATTCGAAATTATTACCTGCCATTATCAAGTCCATGTTTCCATCGTTATTGACATCAGCGCATGTGATTCCGCAAATGCACGAGAGTTGAACACGACTTGGAAGTCTTTTTATCGTAAAGTTCCCATTGCCCTCGTTTATGGCAATTACAGATCCTGAGTGGGTTACCTCTTTTACAATGGAACGTTCAATCACTTCCTTTGGAAAGAGTTCTTCTATGGTCCTTCTGGCGTAATCCGAAGCTTTTAGGTTTTGTTTCTTCAATGACACCAATTGCCCGGTCAATTCTTTCTTTTGATGTATAGGGTAATCGCCGCCATCATAGTTTTGCGTTACAATTTGTTCAATGGTGCCGTTGTCATCGAAATCGTTGATCCACATTTTCATGGGATTTCCTTCTTTTGGTGAGTAGTGGAGGTTTTCTCCCTGATTACCCAATATTAAATCATAGTCGCCATCATTATCCAAATCTGCTGCCTCTACAGTATTCCACCATCCACTGAGACTGTCCAAAGAAGAGTTTGATTTTGAAAGTCTGCGGCCAGAGTTCTTGTAAATTTTTGGAGTGCCCCATTCTGAAACGGTAACAAGATCTTCCTTTTCATCGCCATCAATATCGACCCAAAGAGAATTGGTAATCATACCCGCATCCTTTAAACCGTAACCCAGTCTTTCGGTGGCATCGATGAACTCACCATTACCTTGATTTTCTAAAAACAGGTGATCAGGGTCTAATCCATAAACTCCGACAATACTCCTTGAACCTATAAAAACATCGACATCTCCATCAGCATCAAAGTCGTTGGTGGAAATCGTGGAGACATTCTTAAAGGCGGAAGGCAAGGCCTCGCTTGACTTTTGAAACTTGCCCGAACCATCGTTCAAATAAAGTCTAGGTCTATATGTACGCTCTTTACCAACTTCGTTTCCGCCTGAACCTACAATAAGGTCCAAGTCCCCGTCGCCATCGGCATCGAAAAATGCAGCGGCTGTATCTTCAAAAGCGTTATCTTCTTGAAGCACACTTTGTATTGTTTTGGACAATTTTCCTTGTCCTTTGTGCGTGTATATCGCTCCGGATTGGCCTGCCGCACCACCGATAAAAACATCTTCATTTCCATCTCCATTAATATCTCCGACTGCTAATGATGGGCCTTCCTGGGAGACTTTCTTGTATATGAGTCCTTCATAATCGAAATCACTATAGGTATTTTCATCATGAGAGGTCAATGCGTTATTTTCCAACTCACGAATCAATGTGTTTTTGCCTTCCTCCTTGGGTGCATTGTATTTCTCCGTTGCCTCAACTTGTTTAAATTTCAATACTTGGTTGACATCGACATTGGTCAGTTTTTGGGTTTTATCATTAGGCCAAAGAATCCTTAGGGAATCTATTTTTTTGACCTCGCCTAAACCAATGGTCATCGTATAGTCCATAGAAGATTGGAAACCTCTGGAAGGAATCAACTCTTGATTTACAATATGGTCATCATAATAAAGAAAAGCGGTTGTTCCGACTGCAAAAGGATTGCTTCCTTCTCCTTCCAACTTTAATTGGATGTAGTTATGGTTTTTTTGTTCGTTGGTATTGTTACGATAGATAAATGTCTCGGTGTTGACATTGTTGATGACCAAATCCAAATCACCATCATTATCAAGGTCTCCGTAGGCTGCCCCATTTGATCTTGTTGGAAGATCAAAACCCCAATCTTTATTGGCGTTGTCAAAAGTAATATCCCCCTTGTTCCTGTAGGCGTAATTTGGTTGAGGTTTTATGGGCATTTTGACGATGATGGAATCTATAGATTCCTTTCGTCCGGTGAGTGCCATTTTTTGAATAATCTCGTTGGCAAAAAAGTCGACAAAATCGAGGTCGGTTAGATCGTGGTTGATTCCATTTGTGATAAAAATATCACGAAGTCCATCGTTATCCATGTCAAAAAGCAAACCTGCCCAACTCCAATCGGTGGCATCAACCCCACTATAATAGGCGACTTCTGAGAAGGAACCATTGCCATTGTTCAACTGCAATGTGTTTTGAATATATTGCTGGTAGAAATCCTTGCTTCGCTTTAACTCATAGATGTTATATCCTTCAAATTCCATGACCGATTTGACCCTTTGGTCCGGTTCGGGAAGCATATCGGTAATGAAAATATCGTTGTGTCCATCATTGTTGATGTCAGCAATATCAATCCCCATTGCGGAAAGACTCAAATGTTGGGTCCAATCTTTAATTTCTTCTCTAAACGTACCATCTTGATTATTGATGTAGAGGTAATCTCTTTCATAAAAATCGTTGGATACATAGATGTCTGGATATAAATCTTTGTTGATGTCAGTTACCAAAACCCCAAGGCCAAAACCAATCAGACTTCCGTAAATTCCGGCTTCTTCACTTACATCAACATATTTACCATTATCATTTCTCAATAACATATCGCCCACACCTCTAAAAATATGAGGTACGCCTTCCCAATCCTGTGCCCTAACTCCACGCTGTTCTGCGTAACCCAAACTGCTTACAGGAATGTTGCTATTGTTCAAGATGTAGGCATCTAAATCTCCATCTTTATCATAGTCAAAAAAGGATGCGTGGGTAGAAAATCCGGTTTCGGCGAGATTGTATTCACGAGCTTTTTCAGTGAAAGTTAGGTCCCCATTATTTATATAAAGATCGTTGTCATGGTTATTTCCTTCCAAATTTCCTGCATTACTGACATAGATATCCAAAAGTCCATCAGCGTTTATATCTACCATAACAACTCCCGTGGACCATGGCTTATTTCCGGTCACTCCCGCTTTCTCGGAAATGTCTTCAAACTGTAGATTGCCCTTGTTCAAATACAACTTATTGGGCTCCATATTACCGGTCAGGTAAATGTCCGGCAATCCGTCATTATTGATGTCACCGATAGCAACACCGCCCCCATTGTAGAAATTACGGTATTTGAAAATGTTGAAGTTCTTTTGATTTTCAACTGCATTGACAAAATCCACCCCAGTTTCTTCCGAAGGCATCAACGTAAATAGCGTTTCGGATTTTACTTCTGAGTCGGTCTCCTTTTCTTTTGAGTTGCAGGATGCTAAAATCAGCAACAAACAAAATATCTTCAAAATAGGTGTTCTCATTTCTTCATTGATTTTTTACCAAAAAAATAGGTGAATCGTTATTGCGTCCGACAACATAAGATGGTTTGCCGGCGATTGTAATTTTTTTCAAAGTTCTGACGGCCCCAAAAATATCGAAACCATCACTTTTCGACATGTTAAAGCCTCCGTTAGCGTTGTTTTGTAAAATTAATCCGTGAAAAGCGTCCAATCTACCCAACTGCGTGCTTATTTCATAATTATTCCCCACAATTAACAAATCGGGATATCCATCATCATTCACATCGTCAATTTCAATATCATAAATGGAAGATACCTGTGCCATTTTAGGTAAGATTCTCTTGCTGAAATTTCCTTGTCCGTCATTTTCAAAGTAGACACTGGCAAGCTCCAATATTTGTTTTTTTTCCGCTTTACCCAGTTTTTCTTTCCCAAATAGGTCTTGAATGGAAGCAGCGGCAAAATCTTTATAGGATAGAAAATTCTTGTTCAAGAAGGGCATCTGTTTGACCAGTTCATCTTTAGATGCAAATGGAGTTTCAATGCCTTTATGGAAATATGTGATTACAGGTTCTCTAGAGTCATTATCATCAAAATCAGCCAAATATAGAGTTATAGGGTGTTCCTTGGAGGCTTGAAATTTGGTATTGAGACCCCAATTCCCGCAAACCAAATCCAAATCACCATCCTTATCGAAATCAGTTACTTCTATAGTATTCCACCACCCTTGGGTGTTTTGTAATCCATTGTTTTTCCGAAGGCTCAGTTGTTTGCCATCGTTAAGAAATATGGAAACGGACATCCAATGACCTACGGCAATTAAATCGTTGTGACCGTTGGAGTCGATATCTATTGAAACCGCATCTTTGATATTCCCCAAAAGAGACAATTCAGGGATAATGTCTTGTGTGCTCTCCATGAAATTTCCTTGCCCATCGTTGCTAAACAAATACTGTCTTGGTGTTTTACCGTATTGACCAGGAACTTGATCAGATAAGATTAAAACATCTTGATCGCCATCGTTATCAAAGTCCATGGACAGCACTTTCGAGGCGTTGGTAGCTACCCCGGCAAACTGGTTTCCATCACGTTTAAAAACTCCATTATGGTTGAGATACAACCTGGGCTGTAAGGGTTTCCCATTTTTAAATTCATTACCCCCACTTACCACAATAAGATCAAGGAAATCATCTCCATTGGCATTGAAAAAAAGATGAGACGTATCTTCATTTAAGATGTTTTCTTGGAAAAAATCCAATTGCTGTTCATTAAACTCGCCAGCCTCATTTTGAATATACAATGCAGAACTTTGTCTTTTGGCGCCACTGATGAATAGATCGTCCAATCCATCGTTGTTCATATCGGCAACGGAAATGTCGGGACCTTCGTTGGAATTTGCGAAAGGAACCAAGGGTTCCCGGTCAAAATCCAAAGATGTTTTTTCATCATGCGCAAAATCAACCACGGAATCAAGTTTTGAGAACCTAAGGTTTGATGCTTTTTGTTGGGATTTGTAGAAGTTGGATTTGGCGTTGTGTTGATGGAGTTGTATTCTGTTTTCAACGGAAACATTGCGAAGTGTTTCATACCCTCCACCTGGCCAGATAACTTTGAGTGAATCCAAAATAGAATCCTTTCCAACACCTATGTGCATAGTTGGGTCAACTGCCGATAAATAACCCTTGGCGACATAGTTTTCTTGTGAAATTTGGTGGGATTTTGAGTAGACTAAAACTTTGGCGCCAATTCCGAAGGAGTTTTGAGCTCCACCATCGAACACAATAGTTAGGGCCTTGTTTTTGGTACCAGTATTTTCAAGAACAAAGGCTTTCTCATCAACATTGTTTACTACAATGTCCAGATCTCCATCGTTATCCAGGTCAGCGTAAACAGTTCCATTACTAAATGATGTTTCCGTATCCAGCCAGTTTTCAGTAACATCTGAAAAAGTAAGGTCGCCATTGTTTTTAAAGAAGTAGTTGGCAATCTTTTTCTCGGGAATTTCAGTGGTCATTGCCATGTCCGAAGCCGACATGCCTTGCTCAATTCTTCTTTGAATATTATCATTGGAAATGAAATTGATGAAATCCATGTCATTGGTCGCTCCCTTGATTCCATTGGATACAAAAACATCTTTGTTTCCATCATTATCATAATCAGCCAATAAGGCACCCCATGACCATTCTGTTGCTGCAAGCCCGCTCAAATTTGCGGTTTCGGCAAAATTTCCTCCATCCAAGTTAATATGCAAGGTGTTTTGCATGTATTGAGGGGCATATCCATTTTTTAGATAATGTTGATAAATGGGAAAGCCATATTCAAGGCCAGAAGTTTTATAGGTCTCAAGATTTTCAGGAAGCATATCCAGAGAAAGAATGTCCATTAAGCCATCATTGTTAACGTCGGCAATATCATTACCCATTGAAAAATGGGTTGTATGGCCCAATTTGTTTTCAGAACTGGAAACAACCTCTTTGAAAGTTCCATCTTGTTGGTTCAGATAGAGGTAATCGTTTTCGAAGAAATCATTTCCTATATAAATATCCGGATAACCATCATTATTGATATCACTAATCGAAAGTCCAAGGCCATAACCGCTTTTGCCTTGAAATATGCCTGCTTCAGCACTTACATCTACAAATTTGCCATTGTCATTTCTAAATAGAACATCTCCAGAAAGTTGATCTAATTTCTTGCGCTGACTTCCTTTACCGTAGGTACGGTTGGGATAAACAGAATGGTTTAGAAGGTACATGTCCAAATCACCGTCCAGATCAAAATCAAAAAAAGCCGAATGTGTTGAAAAGCCTGAAAAATCAAGATTATAGGAAGCTGCATCTTCTTTAAAGGTGGGAATGCCATTTTCATCTATACCTTGATTGATGTACAAGAGATTAGCATCATCCAAATGTTTGTAATTGCCTACTTTGCAAACATAAATATCAAGAAGGCCATCATTATTGATATCCACATGAGTGGCACCGGTGGTCCATCCTTCGCTATTTTGAATTTGTGCTTCCTTCGTAATTTTTTGAAATGTAAATCCCCCAGTATTCAAGTAAAGCTCATCGGAGACTTGATTGCCTGTAAAATAAAGATCGACCAAATCATCATTGTTGAAATCGCCGGCAACAACACCTGCACCGTTATAGTAATACAGATAGGTTAAAATGTTTAATTCAGGGGTTTCGGAAAGCTGATTGACGAAATCGATTGCGGTGTGTTCAGAAGACAATTTTTTGAACTGTTTTTCCACTTTGTTTTGGCAAGAAATAGCGGAAAAAAGGAGTATAAAAACTGCAATCATCTTCCTTTTCATACATCTCTAAAATAGGCGTGCAATATAAGTAAACTTGGGGGAAGTTTAAAGCTTATTTGTGATGTTTAACGCCTAAAAATTGGTGTGTTGTTATAATGACAGAATCGCTTCTATTTTTGAAGCAATTTGATCGGTTTACAAAATAATCGAACTATATTTAAAGGTTACAATCAAACACAAATTAATTATGATAGGAGTACTTTCTTTTTTAGGCTTTACGGCGCTAGTTGGACTCATCGCCTATTTGGCGACTCGAAGCACAAATGAAAATTCATCGGACGGATATTTTTTGGGGGGTAGGAGTTTAACGGCAGGAGTTATTGCTGGTTCTTTGCTTTTGACCAACCTGTCCACGGAGCAAATTGTGGGCTTAAACGGTCAGGCCTATTCGGAAGGAATATTAGTTATGGCTTGGGAGACTTTGGCTGCTATAGCCATGGTGGTTACTGCCGTTTTTTTACTCCCTCGATATTTAAAAAGCGGTTTGACTACGGTTCCACAATTTTTACAAGACAGATATGATACCTCGACCAAGACGATTACGTCCATATTGTTTTTGACAGGTTATGTGGTTGTGCTTTTGCCCATTATACTGTACTCGGGATCTTTGGCGATAAGCACCATGTTTGATGTATCTGGAATGTTAGGAGTCTCAGAGAAAACAGCTTTGATTTTATGTATATGGGGTATTGGTATCATAGGTTCGATATACGCTGTTTTTGGTGGATTAAAAGCTGTAGCTGTTTCAGATACCATTAACGCCGTTGGCCTTTTGATAGGGGGAATCCTAATTCCTGTTTTTGGATTGATAGCAATCGGTGATGGAAGCATGTTTGCTGGAATAGACGTACTCATTGAAGAGAATCCGGAAAAGTTTAATTCTATTGGAAATTCCGAGGCTTCAGTTCCATTCTCTACGATATTTACGGGAATGATGTTGGTTCAATTGTTCTATTGGGGCACAAATCAGCAAATTATTCAACGAGCTCTTGGTGCTAAAAATTTAAAAGAGGGACAGAAGGGATTGCTGTTAGGCTCCTTTATTAAGATTCTGGGTCCGCTAATAGTGGTATTGCCCGGGATTATAGCCTATCATATGTTTCAAGGAAACTTAGAAGTTCCTGATCAAGCGTATCCCGCGCTGGTAAACAAGGTACTGCCGGATTATTTGATTGGATTTTTTGCGGCTGTATTGTTTGGAGCTATCCTTAGTTCATTCAATAGTGTTTTGAACAGTTCGGTGACGCTTTTTGGAATTGATATTTACAAAGAACACATCAACAAACAAGCTGATGAAAAAACTGTTGTAAAATATGGAAAAACCTTTGGAATAGTCTTGGCGTTTGCTGCGATGTTCATAGCACCCTTTATTGCGAATGCAGGAAGTCTTTTTGCCTACTTACAAGAAGTCAATGGGATTTATAGTATACCCATACTAACTATTATCATAGTGGGATATCTAACCAAACGTGTACCTGCAATAGCGGCTAAAATTGGTATTATTGGAGGTTCTGCCTTATACATTTTGAGTCAGTTTATCCTAAAACCTTTTGTTTTTGGTGAGGAGAATTATCCACATTTTCTTCATGTAATGGCGATTTTGTTTGTTCTGAATGCCGGGATCATGTTGATTATAGGTAGGATAAAACCTAGAGCTGAAGCATATGAACAAACCTATACGAAGCAAGTAGATATTGAGCCTTACAAGCATGTAAAACTTGCGGGAATTCTTATTTGTGTAATTGTAATCGGGATATATATCTATTTCGCCAATTAAGTATTAGAAAAAAACCAAATTTTGAGAGAGGGCATTCCTAAGATTGAAGGAATGCCTTTTTTGGTTGTATCCATGCTTAAGGAGCATAAATTATTGAGGTGGGTTGTTTTATTTAAATACAGTGAAGATTTTAAACTGTTGGCATATGAACCAAGGAGCAGTAATTCTAATGTCAGAGGGTTTTAAAGTTATATGGTTCTTTGGGTGTGAGGGGGGTGAAAGATTATTATTTCTGATTGAGGAAATGTCACAAATAAAAAAGGCTGCCAATTGGCAGCCTTTTAGTGTTATTATTCTCTTCTGAGTTTCCCCAGGGAATTTTAGTAACCTGGATTCTGAACCAAGCTTGGATTTGCCAATATTTGAGGCAGTGGAATTGGGAACAATTGTCTAGTAGCATTACCTATTTCAGATGATACTTTAAACTCCCAATCTCTGGTGTATTGTCCAAAACGAATCATATCGTTTCTTCTCCAACCTTCAACGAAAAGCTCACGAGCTCTTTCGTCGAGTAATTCGGTTTCACTAACGCTTCCAAATGGAGCAACTCCTCTGATTGCGCGAAGTTCATTAACCAAAGTAGTTGGGTTTCCACCACTTCTCATCAAAGCTTCAGCTTTCATCAAATGAGCATCAGCGTATCTAAACTGTACACTGTGGTTTGTAAATCCACCGAAACGCGGATTGTACTTCATAACACGAATACCAGTTTTCTCGTCATTATTGATAAGGTTGGCAGCACCAGTACCATCAACAAAACCCCTAGAGAATTCCAGTGGATTACCTTGTCTGTCTTCAAGCGGTGTACCGTCCAAATCATATTGCTGTCCTAAAAGGAATCCAAAACCAACGTTAGATCCATCTTCAAAGCCTCCGTTGTCAGAAGTATCATCTCTACCTGTAAAGGAAAGTCCCATATTTGGAACACCACCTCTACGCTCTTCTTGAGCATCTAAAGGAGTAAGGTCTAAATCAGATCTGTTGCTGTTTGGGTCTCCTTCGAATAAATCGAAATACTCAGCCAGCGTACTAAATCCGTTCCAACCACCACCTCCAATAGAGGTTGAGTTGTAGTGAAGACCATTGAAAATTCTATTTCCAACACCTGTTTCTGCCCACCAAATGGTTTCGCTATCTGAACTTTGCTTAAAAATATCAAAATATCCAGCTTGCAAAGCAAATCCATCTGCAGCAATTTCATCTACAAGCGAAATTACCTCAGCCATATCAGAGCTAGCAGCAGAACCACCACCACCTGTCAATTGGGTATCATAGATATGACGATTCAAAAGCACTTTTGCTCTTAAGAACCTTGCAGCAGCTTTAGAAGCCCTATTAAGTTGGTCTCCGGATCCGGCTGCAACTGTAGGTAGTCCAGAGATTGCAGCTGTTAAATCAGTTAAGATAAAATCAACGGCGGCAGCTCCTGATAATACTTCTGGTACTGAAGTAGAGGGAAGCTGGGTATCTCTGAAAGGTACTTGTCCATAAAGGTCTAAAATAGTCCACATGGAATATGCCCTCATGAAGTATGCTTGCGCAGCATCATCAGCAGATGCACTACTTCTTGCATCCAAAATTTGTGATGCCAGAAGCTGGTTCGCGTTCCATTGATCGAAAGGAGTAACGATGTCCGTTTCTTCCAATCCCCATTCATGTTGGTGTAATTTTCTCCAACGACCATTATCACCCCAATCCGCACCACGGGTTGGAATTAAAAGGGCATCTGATGTCACTTCCCTAAGAGCGAAAGTATTGGCTTGGTCACCCAAATGTCCGTTAGCAGCATTGAATAACTGATCTACGGAAGAAGATGGATTCTCAAGACCTTGGAAACCTTCACTTATAAAGGAATCGCTCTCATCAATCTCTAGGTCTGTACATGAGGTAAACCCCAGGCACAACGTGAGAGCAATTGCGTAAAATTTAACTTGATTTCTTTTCATGATTCTACAATTTTTTTATTTAAAATGATGCATTAATACCAAAAGTAACAGTCAATGGATTTGGGAAAGAAGTCCAATCGATACCTCTACTTGGAAGCGAAGCTTGGTTCAAATTACCAGTGTTGGTAGTTACTTCAGGATCTATACCACTATAGTCAGTTATCAAAAAGAGGTTTTGACCAGTTAGAGATAACTTAAGGGTTTTAAAGGCCCCTTCACCACTTAGAGGAACATTATATCCTATGGTTGCGTTCTGCAATCTAACAAAATCTCCTTTTTCCAAGAATCTTGTAGAAACAGCGGTTGATGCACTGGATGCTTCGCCAGCACCTGCGGCGTCAACTGTAATATTCCTAGAAGTATTCAACTGACCTGCATTGAAAAGTGCATTTGCAGTGTTGTTGTATACGGAGAATCCGAACTGACCAGCAAGGAATGTGCTGATATCCCAGTTTTTATGGCTGAAATTCAAAGATAAACCAGAAGTGACTTTCGGAAGACCACTCTCATCTACGAAGGTCTTATCGGCATCAGGATCACCTACACCGTTACCATCGATATCCGTATAAACTGGGTTTCCGCTTGAGTCAAACCCTTCAAATATGGCAACATAGTAAGAGAATAATGGCTGACCAGCTTCAAAACGCTGGGCAAAAGCACCTGAAAGACCAGGACCGTTAATCGGGCCTAGGTTGATGGCACCCTCAAAATCTTTAATTTCGTTGTCATTGAATGCGATGTTGAATCCGGCAGAGAAAGAAGTATCATCTGATTGGATAAAGTCATAGTTCAAAGCAACTTCAAGACCTTGGTTGATTACACTTGCATCCACATTACCAAACTGGAATGGATTGGTAGATGGAGCAGCTGGAGGAGTCTGTAACAAGATGTCTTGTGTGTCTCTACGGTAAACGTCGATACTACCACTGAATCTGTCATCATTGAAACCGAAGTCCAAACCAACGTTAAAATCTATAGTTTCTTCCCATCTTAAGTCAGGCTGATCCGTTGCTACAATGGACAAACCATTCGGGTTAAGATCTCCATTGTTTTGGATTGATGCTAAATTTAGAAGCGCAAAACGTTGTCTAGCAACAAACTGCCCATATCCAAGTCCGTCTTGGTTACCGGTAATACCGGCACTTAATCTTAGTTTCAACGTAGAAAAAGAATCACCTACAAAATCCTCTTCACCCAATTGCCAAGCAAAAGCACCTGAAGGGAAGTATCCATATTGATTTTCAGGACCAAATCTTGAAGAACCATCAGCTCTCATTGTGGCGGTAAAAAGATACTTGCCACTTATTGAGTAATTAATCCTTCCAAAGAAAGATTGTAACTCATCAGTGTTGTCAAAATTATCAAACACTAAAGATTGAACTCCTCTGTTGAATTGGAATCCAACATTATCAGTCGCAGATGACGGGAAAAGACGGTTAATTGTCAAATCCGGTCTGTTTGGTGCATAGTAGAATTGTTGGAATGAACCATCAATACTTGCATTTGCATCACTCACAGTCTGCATTATATCAGCTCCCATAAGGTCAAGGTCTGTTCTACCAAAACCTCTAGCCGCTGAGTTAAATCCAAAGTTTCTAAATTCTTGGTAGGCGTAACCAACGATTACATCAAGATTAGAGTTATCAAATTCCTTTTTATAGTTCAACGTGGCTTCCAAAAGTTGGTTTTCTCGTTCAAGGCTGTTGAATGTTCCAGCACCTATTCCCGAAATTCCGTTGACATTAAAAATGTCGCTAGATAGCACAGAAACGTTTTCACTATCAGAAACATCATAACCAAGGTTCACTTTACCGGTTAGCTCTGGAGTAAAATCATACTCCACGGATCCGTTCAATAAAAGTCTGTTGGTATTTGTAATGTTCTGCGTATTTTGAAGATAGTTGGCTGGGTTTGTTAAACCACCACCTGGATCTACAGTTGGATCATTTGGAATTGTTGGGTTAGCAGAATAAGCAGCACCCAAGATGTCACCTCTAAATCCTGCATTACCTTGCAATGGAGGTTGTTCCCTGTTGGTTCTTGAAATCGTTGATTGGACTGAAACTTTCAATTTGTCATCCAAAAACCTATGATTCCAATTTAATCTTCCTGAAATTCTCTCGAATTCAGATTTCTCTACAACACCAAATTGATCTTGGTACCCGAAAGTAGCTCTAACATTTCCAGAACCGTAGTTGTGAGAATAAGCAAGGTTACTAGAATTGGATACCGAAGTTCTCAAAATAGCATCTTGCCAGTTTGTATTACCTCCAAAATCTACACCAGCAGCGGTTCCTCCGTTAGCCACAATAGCGCCTAGGAAACCTTCTCTGTCCAATAGATCGTATTCTCTTACCGGAGTGGAAATACTCAAGTTAGTGCTGAACTCAAGAGTTCCACCGGCACCAGCTTTTCCACTTTTGGTTGTAATGATTACAACACCGTTCGCACCTCTAGAACCGTAAATGGCTGTCGCAGATGCATCTTTCAAAATACTGATACTCTCGATGTCATTAGGGTTAAGGAAGTTAAGTGGGTTACCCACCGCACTGTTATCATCAAGTCCTCCACCCGAAGTACCTTGTGCATCCGTGTTTTGACCAAACAATGGAATACCATCAACAACAAATAATGGATTGTTGTTGGCACGTACCGAGTTGGCACCCCTAATGTTTACCTGTATACCAGCACCAGGCTCACCACTTGTTTGAGCGATGTTGACACCAGCAGTTTTACCTTGGATCAATTGTTCTGGAGAGGAAATTACCCCACCGTTAAAATCATCAGACGACACAGACGTTACCGAACCTGTTGCATCCTTTACCGTTGTTGTACCGTAACCAATAATGACCACTTCATCCAATGCTTGCGCATCTTCTTGAAGGGTAACATTGATGGAGGCCTGCCCGTTATAAGAGATTTCTTGAGTGCTGAAACCAATATAACTGAAAACCAAAACTGAACCATTATCAACGTCGTTCAGTGTGTAATTACCATCAAAATCCGATTGGGTACCGTTTGTCGTACCTTTTACCAAGACACTAGCTCCTGGTAGTGGACCATTAGCATCAGAAACAGTACCTGATACCGTCTGTGCCTTGGCCGCATTGAAGCATAAGAATGCCCCAAGCAACATCAGGCTTTTTAGTAGCGTAATCTTCATAAATAATTAATTTAAGTTTAGTTAATTTTAATTCAAGTGTTAAACATATGTAAAAAAAGTAGTATTCGAAATCTTAGTGTTTGATTAGTATTGAACGAAAACGGTTTCGTGTTAATAACTTTGTGTGTCATGAAAGTTTGACAAAATTTAAAGATTTTTTTTGTACAAATCACAACCGTGGTATAGAAAAAAAAGGAAAAATGTAATTTTTGGGCTAATATACCATTTTTATTTATTTCGACGGTTTAACGGTTGGAAAGGATTTAGTTTCAATTTTTTAACCTTTTGTTAAAACTCCAAATCAAAGATGTATTGTTGCAAAATGAAATAAGTTAATTCAAATTTTAGCACTAAATTGTACAGTCAAAACGCGAAGCACTATTGAAAGCAAAAATTACTTTAAAAGATATTGCGAGAGAATTGGAAGTTTCGATTTCCACGGTTTCGAAGGCTCTAAAAAATAGTGAGGAAATAAGTAGGGATACCAAAGAAAAAGTGCAGGCTTTTGCAAAGCTGTACAATTACAAGCCCAATAACATTGCTATTAGCCTTAAAAATAAGAGAACCAAGAATATTGGGGTGGTAATTCCGGCCATTGTTCATCATTTTTTCACTACTGTAATCCGTGGAATTGAGAAATACGCTAATGCCCATGGGTATAATGTCATAGTATGCCTCTCAGAAGAGTCCTTTGATAAAGAGGTGATTAATATGGAAATGCTGGCAAATGGAAGTATTGATGGGTTTATTATGTCACTTTCCTCTGAAACTCAACAAAAGGGAGACTATAACCATCTTAAGGAAGTAACGGAACAGGGAATCCCTGTGGTATTGTTCGACCGAATCACCAATGAAATAGATTGTGATAAGGTTGTTATTGACGACCAGTTTGGGGCATACATGGCTACCAAAAAATTGATAGACCAAGGAAGAAGAAAAATCGCCTTGATAACGACTGACGATTACCTAAGTGTTAGTAAGGCAAGAACAGAGGGCTATCGCAAAGCATTCGAAGAGAGTGACATAGAGATCAATGAGTCTAGGATACTTAAATTATCGACTATGGGAATAGTGGACGAAGAACGTATTCAGGAATTTTTTGACTCCAATGAAGTTGATGCCGTGCTCTGCGTAAATGAAATTTTTACAGTTTACAGTATGCGATTGGTGCAGGAAAAAGGGCTTAATATTCCAAATGATATATCGTTCATCGGATTTACCGATGGCAAACTCTCAAAATACGCCAACCCAAGTCTGACTGTTGTTGCTCAACATGGTGAAAAAATGGGAGAGATTGCTGCCCAGATGCTCATAGATAAGGTAGAAAGTGAAAAAGAAGAAGAATCCTTCCAAACCAAAATTTTGGAGCCCACTCTAGTAATTAGGAACTCCACAATCAATTAATTTTATAGTCTTTAAAAAGGCGAACACATTTGTTTAAGTATACTCATTATAACTAACTAATGAACCAGGATTATATTAAGGTGGACCCGTGGTCCATTATCGAAGATAGTTTTGACCCAGAAACAGTCAAATCCTCCGAAAGTCTTTTCAGTATAGGTAACGGAGCTATGGGGCAACGGGCCAATTTTGAAGAACACTATTCCGGAGAAACATTTCAAGGAAGCTATATCGCAGGAGTGTATTATCCAGATAAGACCAGAGTAGGGTGGTGGAAAAATGGCTACCCCGAGTATTTCGCTAAAGTATTGAATGCACCCAATTGGATTGGTATTGATGTATATATTGATGGCGAACCATTGGATCTGAACACTTGTACCAAGGTCTCAAAATTTCGACGTGAGCTAAATATGAAAGAAGGGTGGTACCAAAGAAGTTTCGAGGCCACCTTGCCAAATGAAATCGAAGTGTCTGTCAATATCACTAGATTTTTAAGCTTGGATTTAGATGAAATCGGCGCTATTAAAATGGAATTGGAGTTGTTAAACACCGATACAAAGGTGAAGTTAGTGCCATATTTAGATAGTGGTATTACTAATGAAGACACCAATTGGGATGACAAATTCTGGAATACCACCGGAATTCAATATGAAGGAAATCGTGCCTTTTTAGAAGCGCATACAATGAAGACCAATTTTGCGACCTGTACCTATATGCAGGTAGATGCGCAATATTTGGGCAACGCTTTGAATCCAAAATTGGGAAAACAAGAAGAAACTTATGTTTCGTTGGATTTTGAAGAGCAGATTACCAAAGGCTCTAAAATTTCGCTTGTTAAATTTGGGGGCTACACAGTTTCAAGAAATCATAAAGAATCCGAATTGGTCAATGCGGCTAAAGAAGTACTGCAGCAAGCAACCGATATTGGATTTGACGGCTTGCTCCAAAAACAAAAAGATGCTTGGTCCAAAATATGGGAGATGAGCGATATCAACATAAAAGGTGATACGAAAGCACAACAAGGCATTAGATTCAATATTTTTCAACTCAACCAGACCTACTTAGGAAAGGATTCTCGATTGAATATCGGACCAAAAGGATTTACGGGAGAAAAATATGGAGGTAGTACCTACTGGGATACAGAGGCGTACTGTTTACCTTTTTACATGGCTACAAAAAACCAAGAGGTAGCTTGGAGTCTTTTAGAATACCGTTACAATCATTTAGAAAAAGCTATTGAAAATGCTGAGAAACTTGGCTTTTCAAATGGGGCGGCATTGTATCCTATGGTTACTATGAATGGAGAAGAATGTCATAACGAATGGGAAATCACTTTTCAGGAAATCCATCGGAACGGCGCGATCGCATTTGCAATTTATAATTATCACAGGTTCACAGGAGATTATAGCTTTATCCCAAAAATGGGACTGGAGGTGCTGATTGGTATAGCAAGATTCTGGCATCAAAGAGTAAACTTTTCGGAGGATAAGAATAAGTATGTTATGCTTGGTGTAACAGGACCGAATGAGTACGAAAACAATATCAACAATAACTGGTATACAAATTATTTGGCGAAGTGGTGTCTTGAGTATGCCTTGGAGCAATTAAATACGGTGAAGTCAGACTATACTTCGGATTATGAGCGGATTATATCCAAAACAAGATTGACCGAGACCGAAACAAGAGATTGGTCAAATGTTGCGAACAATATGTATTTTCCGTATGCTGAAAAACAAGGAGTTTATCTTCAGCAAGATGGATTTTTGGATAAAGAATTAATCAAAGTCAATGATCTTGATAAATCAGAACGACCTATAAATCAAAAATGGAGTTGGGACAGAATTTTGCGTTCCCCCTATATAAAACAAGCCGATGTGCTTCAAGGATTTTATTTCTTTGAAAGTGACTTCACTATTGAAGAACTAGAAAAACACTTCGACTTTTATGAACCGTTTACAGTTCATGAATCTTCACTTTCGCCGTGTGTACATAGTATACAAGCAGCTAAATTGGGAAGAATGGATCAGGCCTATACATTTTATTTGAGAACATCCCGATTAGATCTTGATGATTACAACAAGGAAGTGGAAGAAGGCCTGCATATTACATCCATGGCAGGTACTTGGATGAGCATTGTGGAAGGATTTGGCGGAATGCGTATCCAAAACGACCAACTTTGCTTTACACCCCAAATACCAAAACAGTGGGAATCCTATTCCTTTAAAGTCAATTTTAGAAATCAGATTGTTACGATAACTGTTTCAGGCCAAGAAGTGAATTTTGAAATTTCTGGGGATAAAGAACTCATAATTCTGGTGAACAATAAGCCAATAACCTTAATTCCCGGAAAAATTAGCAAAGCATGAAAAGAATCCTCCTTAGTATAAGTTGTTTAGTACTTGGAGTGGTATTGTCATGTCAACATAAAACCGATAAAAAACCAGAAGTATACACAATGAAAAAGAAGACCGTTGTTTATCAGGTTTTTACCAGACTTTTCGGAAACACCAACACCACCAATAAGCCATGGGGGACAATTGAAGATAATGGTGTTGGCAAATTTGCCGATTTCAACGAAAAAGCTTTACAAGAAATAAAGGATTTGGGAGTAACCCATGTTTGGTACACGGGAGTTCCCCATCATGCCCTAATCAATGATTATACAGCACATGGTATTTCCAATGACGATCCTGATGTGGTAAAAGGACGTGCTGGTTCACCGTACGCCGTAAAGGATTATTACAATGTAAACCCTGATTTGGCACTCGATCCTTCCAATCGATTGGAAGAATTCAAGGCTTTGATCAACAGAACGCATGCTGCGGGAATGAAGGTTGTGATTGATATTGTTCCAAATCATGTAGCGCGTAACTATCATGGATTGACCAATCCTGAAGGAGTATCCGACTTTGGGGCCAATGACAATAATTCGGTTGAGTATGATGTCAACAATAATTTCTACTACATCCCTAATTCAGAATTCGAAGTACCTGAATGGCAAAACGAGTATGTCCCTTTGGGAGGTGAAGAGCATAAAATTTCCAACGGAAAGTTTAATGAAGTTCCTGCAAAATGGACCGGGAACGGTTCCAGACTGGCTCAACCCCATTTTAACGATTGGTACGAAACTGTAAAAGTAAACTACGGGGTAAGACCGGATGGCACCAAAGATTTTGACCTCTTGCCTGAAGGTTTTGATAAGGAAGATTATAAAGCGCATTTCTCGTTTTGGGAAGAAAAGACCGTTCCCGATTCCTGGACCAAGTTTAAAGATATTGCTTTGTATTGGTTGGATTTTGGAGTAGATGGTTTTCGATTTGATATGGCCGAAATGGTTCCTGTCGAATTTTGGAGCTATCTCAATTCCAACATCAAAATGAAAAACCCAGAAACCTTTTTGTTGGCTGAAGTATACAACCCAAACCTTTATCGGGATTATATTCATAAGGGAAAAATGGATTACCTCTATGATAAAGTTGAGCTGTATGATAGCATTAAACATATTATGAAAGGTTATGGTTGGACAGACCATATTCCGGTAGTGCAAAAAGGGATGGCCGATATTGAGCATCACATGTTGCACTTTCTAGAAAATCATGATGAACAACGTATAGCTAGTACCGATTTTGTGGGCAATCCAGAATTGGCAAAACCGGCCATGGTGGTTTCGGCTACGATTAGTACCTCACCCACAATGATATATTTTGGTCAGGAAGTCGGTGAGCCAGGGGCAGAGGATGCGGGATTTGGCAAACCAACGCGCACATCCATCTTCGATTATATTGGAGTACCTCACCATCAACGTTGGATGAACAACAAAAAATTTGATGGAGGACAACTTTCAGAAGATGAGAAAAAGCTCAGAGATTTTTATAAGCGGCTTTTAAATTTTACTATCAACAGTGAAGCCTTAATGGGGAGGTATCAAGAAATTCACTTTTTCAACAAGGAAAATACCGCTAACTATGATCATAGAGTATTGTCTTTTGTTCGTTGGTCGGAAAATGAAAAGTTGGTTGTTATCTCCAATTTTGACAAAACAAACTCCTATACTTTTGATTTGAAAATTCCTAATAACATCATTAGAGAATGGAAGCTCCAGGGAGGTAGTTATACTTTAGAAGAAGAACTGTACAAAGAATATAGGGGAACTTTAAAGATTAATGATGGACAGGGAAGTATGGTATTGGAACTGCAACCCCTTGAATCATTTATTTTTAGAATTCTGGAATAAAAAAGGTGGACCGCAAAGCGGTCCACCAATGGTTTAGGGTCGGTTAGTTTAATTTACCCCTCTTTGGTAGCTGTTTTTTGATATATCAATCCTATCACGGCACCGATAATTCCATAGAAAACAACTTCAACAATGCTGTTGACCAAGGTACCGGTCATGTCCATCATTCCCATTACGGCGTGATTCAACAATCCCATTCCAAATCCCATAAAGACTCCAATCCATACTCCAAACTTGAGACCTTCTTTAGCACTATGATGGCCTCTGGCCCATTTACTATAGACAGAACTAAGTACAAAAGCCATGATTACATTGGAAGCTGCTATCAGCCCCATATTCATATTTTCATTCAAAAAATTCTTAAGCGTATGCTCGGCAAAAAAATCGGCAAGCAAAAATTCCCAAATGCCGTACCCAAGAAGGAACATTGTTACGAATGCACCTAAGGTGGCCAATAAGTTAGATTTTGAAAACATGTTAGTTATTTTATTGGTTATTAATTTGGCAAAAGTATCAAATAAATTTTAACATATTAATAATATTAATCACAATATACTATCAAAATAATATAATGGAGCAAAAAAATTGATATTGTCATATTTTACAAAGGGCAAGAATTTCATTTTCAAATTGTATTTTTAGAAACTATTACAAACCAAAAAAATGAAAATGAGAATAAACCTACTATGGGCCGCTATGGCTACCTTTTTATGTACAAGTTGCAATATGAAAGACCCAACATTGGTTATAGGACATCGGGGAGCGATGGGGCATGAGACAGAGAATACATTGGCATCGATTCAAAAGGCTTTGGATTTGGGTGTTGACATGATAGAGATTGACGTATTCAAAATTGCAAGCGGAGAAATCGTTGTATTTCATGATGAGAGGGTCGAAAGATTATCCAACGGAGGTGGACGCATTGAAGAATATAATATTGTGGATATGAAGCAACTTACCTTAGATGGAAACCACAAAATACCTTTGTTGCAGGATGTGCTGAAACTTATAAATAACCAAGCGGCTTTGAATATTGAACTTAAAGGTGCGGATACCGCAGATAGGGTAAATTTCATTGTTGATTATTACAGTAGGGAAAGAGGATGGAACGCTGAAAACTTCATCATCTCAAGTTTTAAATGGGATGAATTAAGGAAAATGCGCGAATTGAACAATAGCATTAGAATTGCAATTTTAACAGAAGAGAATCCAATTGATGCCATTCCAGTTGCCAAAGAACTTAAGGCAGAGGCCATAAATCCAGGTTTTAAAACCTTAAATCCAGAGAATGTACCAGAAATGCACAATGCGGGATTTAAAATTTACACTTGGACCGTCAACGAAGCTGAGGATATCCAAAAAATGAAAGACCTCGGTGTTGATGGTATAATTAGCAATTTCCCAGAGCGGGTGCATTAATGTTTGATGTAATAATCGTTGGAGGTGGAGCTGCTGGATTTTATGCTGCTATCCATATTGCGGAAAAATCCCCTCACCTTAAAATCGCAATTTTTGAACGGGGAAAAACCGTGCTTTCCAAGGTGAAAGTATCGGGAGGTGGACGTTGTAACGTCACCCACGGAGAATTTTTGCCAAATGAATTGGTTGCCAACTACCCCAGAGGGCAAAAAGAACTATTGGGCCCGTTTCATACCTATGCTCCTTCCGATGTGATGTCATTTTTTGAAGAGCGGGGAGTACCTCTAAAAATCGAAGAAGATGGCCGTGTTTTTCCGCAAAGTGATTCATCTCAATCCATTATTGATTGTCTTCTGTCAGAGACAGAGCGTTTGGGGATTAAAGTGCTAAGGAACAGTGCTGTAAAACAGTTAAAAATAGCTGATGACGGCAAAAGATGGCAAGTCACCACGATGAACAAGCACTATTTTACGGATAAATTGCTTTTGACAACGGGAAGTAATACCAAGATTTGGAAGATGTTGGAAGAACTGGGACACCGGATAGTTCCACCAGTACCGTCCTTGTTCACCTTCAATATTGATGATAAAAGACTGGATGGAATCCAAGGTGTTAGCACAAGAGCGATGGCTCATATTCCATCAAAAAAAATGTTTGCTTCCGATATTAAAATAAAACTCAGGAGTGCGAATAAAGAAGAACCAGTATTGGAATCAGAAGGACCTGTTTTAATTACCCATTGGGGTCTAAGTGGTCCGGCAATTCTTAAACTCTCTGCTTGGGGGGCCAATATTTTACATGACTATAATTATAGGTTCAGGGTCATTATCAACTGGACCCCCGACTATACCGCAGGATCTATGGAAAACTATCTAAGGGAGGTTAAAAATGTGGAGGCCAAAAAAACAGTTTTGAGGACCAAAGCAGTCGAGATACCCAGAAGATTGTGGGTTAGTTTGGTAGGTGCGTCGGAAATTGAAAAGGATTTGAAATGGGCAGATGTTACCAAAGAACAATTGCAAAATTTAGCAAAACAATTGACAGAATGTTCCTTTATGGTAGAAGGGAAGAGTACCTTCAAGGAGGAATTCGTGACCGCTGGAGGTGTAGACCTAAAGGAAATTAACTTCAAAACTTTTGAGAGCAAAAAATTTCCAGGTCTTTATTTTGCTGGAGAAATCATAAATATTGATGCCATCACAGGGGGATTCAATTTTCAGAATGCATGGACAGGGGCATATATTGCTGCTCAGTCCATAAGTTCAAAAAAAAGCTAACGAAGTAAAATCGCAATCCCGGCTGCTATTGCTGCTCCCAAAATAGGACCAATAACAGGAATCCATGAATAACCCCAGCCATTATTTCCTTTGTTTTTAATGGGCAATAGAGCGTGAACAATTCTTGGTCCTAAATCCCTTGCAGGGTTAATAGCATATCCCGTGGTGCCACCTAACGACAAGCCAATGCCCCATACTATCAGAGCCACTGGCAGAGCTCCCAAAGATCCCAATCCTATGATGGTATTATCTTTTGTAGAAACCGCATCTGTAAAATAAAGCACGGCAAAGACCAATACAAAAGTGCCTATGATTTCAGTCAGGATATTCGAAAATAGGTTTTTGATAGCGGGAGCATTGCAGAAAACACCTCTTTTGGTATTCCCATCTTCTGTGGCATCAAAATGAGGTTTATGTGTTAGCCAAACCATAAAGGCGCCCAGCATGGCACCAATAAATTGTGCAATGATGTAACTAGGTGCATCAAATATTGAAAACTCTCCGGCTATTGTAAGTCCAATAGTAACTGCCGGATTCAGATGGGCACCACTATGTGGACCCGCAACAACTACGCCGGTGTAAACTGCAAATGCCCATCCAGTGGTAATTACAATCCATCCGGAACTACTACCATAAGTATCTTTAAGCGAAACATTGGCATTCACACCACAGCCTAGTAAAATCAGTAGAAAAGTACCGACTATCTCGGCAATAAAAGGAGTCATATTTATTTGGTTTAGTTATTTTTTGTCCAATGTTCCAAAGCTTCAATCGCTCGGTACCATCCTTTGATTCCCGAGTCGATCGTTTCTCTTTCAATAGATGGGCTAAAACGGGTGTCAGTTTGCCAGATATCCTGTATTTCCTCAGGACTTTTCCAAAAACCAACGGCCAGTCCGGCTAGGTAGGCTGCACCCATTACTGTGGTTTCCACAATTTTTGGACGAACAGTTACGGTATTCAATACATCAGATTGAAACTGCATCAGCATGTTGTTTACTGTGGCGCCGCCATCAACCCGAAGCTCTTTGACCGAAATACCGGAGTCCGCTTCCATTGCCTTTAATATATCCATAGTTTGATACGCTATTGATTCCAAAGATGCTCGTGCGATATGGGCATCCGTGCTGCCTCGAGTCAACCCAAAAATAGTTCCTTGCGCATGTTGATTCCAGTGTGGAGCGCCCAAACCGGCGAAGGCTGGGACGAAATAAACTCCGTCAGAACTTTCTACCGAAGCAGCCAACGCTTCAATATCGGAAGAAGATTCTATTATTTTTAAACCATCCCTTAACCATTGCACTACGGCTCCGGCAATAAAAATGCTGCCCTCGAGTGCGTAAGTTGTCTTCCCATTTATCTTCCATGCTACTGTGGTAAGGAGATTATTTTTGGAAACAATGGGCTTTTCACCAATGTTCATTAGCATAAAACAACCTGTCCCATAAGTATTTTTTACCATTCCTTGTTTGGTGCACATTTGTCCAAACAATGCTGCCTGTTGATCCCCGGCGATGCCGGCTATTGGAACATCAGAGACCACAAAATCAGAACTGCTATTTCCATATACTTCACTAGACTGTCTTACTTCCGGGAGCATGCTTTCCGGGATATTGAACAATTCTAAAAGTTCCTTATCCCATGTCATGGAGTTGATATTGAATAGTAGGGAACGGGAAGCATTGGTGACATCAGTAATATGAAGGGAGCCCTTGGTCATTTTCCAAATAAGCCATGTGTCAATTGTGCCTAAGATAAGATCTCCTGCTTCAGCTTTGCTGCGAGCCCCATCTACATTGTCTAGAATCCATTTCACCTTGGTCCCCGAAAAATAGGCATCAATCACCAAGCCTGTCTTTTCTCGAATCCATTGTGACTTTCCCTGACTTTTCAATTCATCACAATAGGTTGCGGTGCGTTTGTCTTGCCAAACAATGGCATTGTAAATAGGTTCTCCAGTGTCCTTATCCCAAACGACCACAGTTTCACGCTGATTGGTAATTCCAATAGCCGCGATATCAGTTCCAGTTAACTGCTGTTTGTTTAGTGCTTCAACAACCATTCCTGCTTGCGTATCCCAAATTTCATTTGGATCGTGCTCTACCCATCCAGGTTTCGGAAAAATTTGTGTAAATTCTTGCTGGGCAACGGATATAATGGTTCCTTTTTTGTCAAAAACCACGGCTCGGGAGCTAGTAGTACCTTGATCTAAGGCTAGAATAAATTGACTCATTGTGGTTATTTTAGCGTGCCTGAATTTAATAAAATAAATTGGGTAAGCTAATCGAACATAATTAACAAATCATGAAATCGTATATCGCCTTTCTCAGAGGGATAAATGTCAGTGGCCAGAAGAAAATTAAGATGGCCGATTTAAGGGTGGCCCTGGAAGAAAATGGATTCGCTGAGGTTCAAACCTATATTCAGAGTGGAAACATTGTTTTTAAAAGCGATCAATCCAACCGTGGAATTCTTGAAGATGCGATAGCCAAAACGATCTTATCCAAATTTGGATATGATGTTCCAGTGTTGGTTTTGAGCTCAGAAGTGTTGTCAAAGATTTTAAAGGAAAACCCTTATGCAAATGAACAGGAAAAGAAAGGACTGTATTATGTACTTCTTAAAACCAAACCGGACCCGGATTTGGTCAGTGAATTCTCTAAGGTAGAATTTGAAAATGAAGATTTCAACATTACAGACACTTGCGTTTATCTGAACTGCAAAACCGGATATGGAAAAGCTAAACTAAGTAACAACCTTATTGAAAGAAAATTAAAGGTTCAAGCTACTGCCCGGAATCTCAGGACCATGGAAAAAATGGCGGAACTGGTAAAAAGTATCTAGTACATTTAGTTTAACATCCAAATGTTATAGTTGAGTACCGTGGCAAAGCTTACCCAAAGTAAATATGGAATCAATAAATAAGCAGCCAGTTTACTTACTACCTTGAACCATCTCATTGTCAAGATTATTAAGGTGAGCAAGGCAAGAATCACTAAGAGTGCCCAAAACGGACTTTTCAATCCGAAAAAAACAATACTCCAAAGTGCATTTAACAGCAATTGGAACCCAAAATGATATAAGGCCGTTTTCACCCAAACATGATGGAATCCTTTAGACCACACTATACCAGCTGAAATTCCCATAAGAACATATAAGATGGTCCAAACAGGAGCAAAAATGGAATTTGGCGGGTTAAAACTTGGCTTGTTTAAGGTTGTATACCAGTCATTCACCGAACTTTGGGTAGCAAAGCTGGAAAGAAAGCCTATCAAAAGACAGATGGCTACAGCAATTCCAATATTGACAATTTTCTTTTTTTTCATGGTTGGCGCAACTCCGTCTAAAATAAGAATTTATTTGTATCCGTTAGATGTGATGCCGACGGCTTCAATTATATTTGTCCAAAAGGTTTAGTCCATGACGCAAAAAGACTTTCTGCCGAAACAGTATGCAGATTTGCCAACTGAAGGAAAAATTACATGGAAAGCACCAAGCAATATCGCTTTGGTAAAATATTGGGGCAAAAAAGAAAATCAAATTCCAGCTAATCCATCTATAAGCTTTACACTGGATGCATGCGCAACCACCACCACTGTTACTTTTACAAAAAAAGCAGATAAAACTGGTTTTTCATTTGATTTGCTCTTGGATGGTGAACCTAAAGAAGATTTTAAACCTAAGATTCAGACTTTTTTTGAACGTGTCCATGATTTCCTCCCATTTTTAAAATCGTATCATTTTAAAATTGAAACCTCCAATACCTTTCCACACAGCAGTGGAATTGCTTCTTCCGCAAGTGGTATGGCAGCCTTATCACTTTGCTTAATGGATATTGAAAAGCAACTTGATTCAAGTTTGAACCAACAATTTTTCAATAAAAAAGCTTCCTTTTTGGCTCGGCTAGGGTCCGGGAGCGCTTGCAGAAGTATTGAAGGTGACTTGATTCAATGGGGAATGCACACCGGAACAGCTAAAAGCTCCGACTTGTTTGGAATCCAGTATCCATATGAAGTCAACGAGGTCTTTAAAAATTATCACGACACCATTTTATTGGTACATAAAGGTGAAAAGCAAGTGAGTAGTACGGTGGGGCATAATTTGATGCATGACCATCCTTTTGCACAGAATAGGTTTAAACAGGCTCATGGAAATCTTGATAAGCTTAAATCCATTTTTTCAGAGGGAGATTTGGAAAAATTTATTGAAATTGTTGAGAGTGAAGCACTTACACTTCATGCCATGATGATGACTAGTATGCCTTATTTCATTCTTATGAAGCCAGACACCATGGAAATCATCAATAAAATATGGAGTTTTAGAAAAGAGACTAAAGTCCCCATTTGCTTTACCTTGGACGCTGGTGCAAATGTGCATGTGCTATATCCCGAGGCAGTGAAAGAAAAGGCTATTCAATTTATTCAGAATGAATTGGTTGCGCATTGCGAGAATGGACACTATATTTGCGATCGCATAGGCAATGGAGCCCGAAAACTAAATTAAAGTCAATAAACTATTATTTTTGTTCATTGTTTTATAAATGTGATTGAACAAAAATAATTGTATCTTAGTGCAGCATATGAAAGGACCCTTATTTTATTCCAAGATTTTACTCTTCGGTGAATATGGTATCATTAAAGATTCCAAAGGACTCTCCATTCCTTATAACTTTTTTAAGGGCGCTCTTAAGACGGATGATAATCTCTCCAATCAGGCAATTGAATCCAACAAAAGCCTAAAAAATTTCACGGAGCATTTAAGAAATCTTGAAAAAGAAGAGATAGGATTGGTACAGTTCGATTTGGAAGCTTTGGAAAAAGATGTAACCAACGGAATGTATTTTGATAGCTCTATTCCACAAGGATATGGTATTGGGAGTAGTGGAGCCTTGGTGGCAGCTATCTACGATAAATATGCCAACGAAAAAATTACAGTCCTAGAAAATCTTACTCGAGAGAAATTGTTGAAGCTCAAGGAGATTTTTGGGAAAATGGAATCTTTCTTTCATGGTAAATCTTCCGGTTTAGATCCCTTGAACAGTTATTTGAGCCTGCCCATCTTAATCAATTCCAAAGATAATATTGAGTCGACCAGTATACCTTCACAAAACAAAGAAGGCAAAGGGGCGGTTTTTTTATTGGATAGTGGAATGACGGGCGAAACGGCTCCAATGGTGCAGATTTTCATGGAAAAAATGAAGCAAGAAGGTTTCAGGAATATGATTAAAAATCAGTTTGTGAAACATACTGATGCCTGTGTTGAAGATTTCTTGAGTGGTAACATCAAGTCACTGTTTGGCAACTTAAAGCAACTTTCACATGTAGCCTTTGATCATTTCAAGCCCATGATTCCTAGTAAGTTTCACAACTTATGGCGTCAGGGAATTGAAACAAATGACTATTACCTCAAACTCTGCGGATCAGGTGGTGGAGGTTATATTTTAGGCTTTACACAAGACTTTGAACAAGCGCAAAAAGCGCTTGAAGGACACAAATTGGAAGTGGTATACCACTTCTAAACCCAGTATATGCTTAGTAGAAAAAATAGACTCCTGCTGTTTAAGCTGTTGAGTTTATTTTCCGTAGTGCGTGGATATAATATTTTGGTAATCACCATTGCCCAATATTTAGCTTCCATCTATATTCTATCACCCAATTTGCGATTGCGCGAGGTGATTCTTGACCTTAATTTATTCCTAATTGTAACGGCCTCCGCACTGGTTATCGCAAGCGGCTATATCATCAATAATTTTTACGACGCTGAAAAGGATTTGATCAATAAGCCAACCAAAAGTATGTTGGATAGACTGGTAAGCCAGCGGTTTAAGCTTACGACCTACTTTATTCTGAATCTTTTGGCGGTATTTGCGGCTAGCTACATCTCTTTTAGAGCGGTTTTTTTCTTTTCCGCTTACATTTTTGGAATTTGGTTGTATTCCCATAAACTAAAACGGATTCCATTTATTGGGAATTTGGTTTCTGCCTCATTGGCCATTGCTCCCTTTTTTGTGGTCTTTGTGTATTATCAAAATTTTGAACAAGTAATATTCGTGCATGGCATGTTTTTGACTTTGCTCATTTTGGCTAGGGAAATGATAAAGGACCTTGAGAATATGGCGGGAGATATGGCACAGAATTATAAAACTATTCCAATTTTATATGGCCCAAGATTTTCGAAAATTCTAATTGGTCTTCTTGTCCTATTGACCTTGGTTCCTTCTCTTTTACTCATCAATTTTTATGATATCGGAGATATGCACATCTACTTTTATGGTTGTATTTTTCTACTAGGTCTTTTTATTATTTTGTTATGGAAGTCCAAAGGCAAAAAGCATTATGTTTGGCTTCACAATATTCTCAAATTCGTTATCGTTGCTGGGGTTTTCAGTATTTTATTGATTGATGTGGATTTGGTCTTAAATAGAATTTTATAATGGAGAATCTTTTGAAGGTGGCCATGGCGCAAATGGCACCAGTTTGGTTGGACAAGCAGGGAACAATTGAAAAAATAAAATCGACAATCCAAGAAGCTGCTTCCAATGGAACGGAACTGTTGATTTTTGGCGAAGCTTTTTTGCCAGGATATCCCTTTTGGCTCGCCTATACCGAAGGCGCCGCTTGGGATTTAAAAGTTAACAAAGAATTACACGCACATTATACTCGGAATTCTATTCAGATTGAAGCCGGAGAATTAGATTCCATATGCCAACTGGCAAAAGAAAATAGTATGGCCATTTATTTGGGAATGATGGAACGGGCCAAAGATCGCGGAGGACATAGTTTGTATTGTTCCTTGGTTTATATCAATGCCAATGGCGTAATAAAGTCTGTGCACCGTAAGTTGCAACCCACTTATGACGAAAGACTGACTTGGGCACCTGGCGATGGGAATGGCCTTCAAGTACATCCTCTAAAACAATTTACCGTAGGCGGACTCAACTGCTGGGAAAATTGGATGCCCTTACCGAGAACCGCTTTGTACGGGCAGGGCGAAAATTTACACGTTGCCGTATGGCCAGGCGGATTGCATAATACCAAAGACATTACTCGCTTTATCGCCCGTGAATCACGAAGTTTTGTGATTTCCGTTTCGGCTTTGATGCGTACTTCCGATTTTCCAAAGGATACTCCACATTTGGACAAAATCTTGGAGAAAGCACCATCAATTTTGGCCAATGGAGGATCTGCAATTGCCGGCCCCGATGGAGAATGGATCGTTGAGCCTGTTGTGGACAAGGAAGGATTGATCTACGAAACATTGGACTTTAATCGTGTGTATGAAGAAAGGCAAAATTTTGACCCAGTTGGCCATTACTCAAGGCCTGATGTTACAAAGTTAAAAGTGAATCGAGAGCGACAATCTACCGTCCAATTTAAAGATTAGTGCCAAATTGTTTTGTTGATGGCACGTGCACAATTGTAGGGATTAATTTTGCCAGGCCGATCCCAAGACAAATATATAAGTAGCCCATCCGCCTGTTAGAATTAATAATAGTATTGCAATGCTCAGTACTATTTTAGCCAATACATTTTTTTTGCTTTTCAAGGATAGTACGGACAGTATTAACGGAATAAAAAATAATAAAGGGAATAGTAGCACCCAATTACCTGGGAAAAGCTTCCAAATGAAAGGGCTGTCCTCAATAATCAATAAAAAAAGTAGTACCAAAATTAATAGGCTTAGTATTGATATACTGTTTAATATGTTGCTTTTGTTTTTCACCACGGTATGAATTGATGCCAAATTGGTTTGAGAAGTAAGTTCGGGAATCTTACCATAAAAATTCAATATCAGTTTATGGATGTTGCCTCCCGGTTGACTAATGGTTGAGGAATTTAGATTGGCACTCCTTTTCTCTCTTATTGAATCACAGCATCAAAGTCTCTTTTCATGCCCTCTTTTGAGGGTTTTAGGAATACCAAATAGACAATCAGTAATAAGCCAATAACAATTAGTTCGGGCTTTACAAAAAGAATCACAAAGGCAGCTCCTTCTACAACGGCCCATCGTATGAGGGATGCAGTTTGGTAAACCCCTATTTTGTCTTCCAGCGGTAATCTTTTATCTGCATTTTTAAGTTGTTGTTTGTACAGAAAGTTGCCTAAAAATATGGCCGCTACCGGTATCAATAAAAAAGGATACGTTGATGATTCGATTTCTGGGATCTGGAAAAAATCAAAATTTAGCAAGTTACCCGCAAAAAAATAGGCCAAAACAAGACCAAGTATTAGGGCGATATGAATTGTTTTTACTGCTTTTAGTTTTTCTTCCATGTAGATTTTGTTTAAAGGATGAAAATTCCATGAAAAATGAAGTTCGGAAAAATTTAGCTAAAAATCCAACACTGAATGATTGTTGATAAGATGCTTTGGGGAAATAAAAAGGACTACTTTTGCAAAAAATTTATGACTGATGGCGAAATCAGACTATAACAGAGGCAAAAGACCTTCTGGAAACTCACAAAAAAGAAATCCAAAGAAACCATTCCCTAAAAAAGAAGGATTTCGAAATAAACCTCAAAAACCGGCGCAGAAATCAAACCCTGATGAAATTCGATTGAATCGCTATGTTGCCAATGCTGGTATCTGCTCCCGAAGAGAGGCGGACACTTATATTGCTGCTGGCAGTGTTTCGGTCAATGGTAAGGTGGTTACAGAAATGGGATACAAGGTGAAGCTGTCCGATGATGTGCGGTTCGATGGACGAAAACTCAATCCAGAGAAAAAGGAATATATTCTGCTTAACAAACCTAAAAACTTTATTACCACAACCAGTGATGAAAAGGGCAGAAGGACGGTAATGGAGTTGGTATCCAATGCCTCGAATTCCCGATTACTTCCTGTCGGACGTTTGGATCGCAACACCACTGGATTGTTGGTTTTTACCAACGATGGTGATCTCACCAAGAAATTGACGCATCCCACCTACGGTGTTCGAAAGATTTATCATGTGCATTTGGATAAAAATCTGGCCTTGGCCGATTTACGGAAAATCCAAGACGGACTTACCTTGGACGATGGTAAAGTTTCCGTGGATGACGTCAGCTACATTCAAGGAGCTCCCAAAAAGGAGATTGGTATTGAAATCCATAGTGGACGAAATCGTATTGTAAGACGCATTTTCGAACATTTGGACTACAAAGTGACCAAATTGGACCGAGTAATTTTTGCCGGACTTACTAAAAAAGACCTCCCACGCGGTCACTGGCGCCATTTGACCGAGCAGGAGGTAGTGAACTTAAAAATGATCAAGTAGTTCGCCTTTTGATTATACCGTAACTTGGTTACTATAGTTGTTGCGCTCTTCAGGCAACTCACTAAGGTATTGCACAAACTCAAACTGATTACCATCGGCATCCGCAAAGTAATCCCTGATTCTGAATTGCTCAACCTGCTTTGGATAATCTCGTTTGTATCCAGCGCCTAGTAGGTTTTGTGCTATTTCTTCCACATTCTCAACAACAAAACCCATATGGTTTATTCCAAGGGTGTCATAGTTCTTATTCGCTTTTAGGTCACTATACTTTGCCTGGTTAATCGCAATATAGGTATCATCATCACCGAGGTGCACCCATTCCCTAGTGTCGTTGCCGCCACCCCTAATTTTAAAATGGGGGAATGCAGTTTGAAAGAAATTAATGGCTTCTTGGATGTTATTTACAGTGATATTGGCATGTTCCAAATAGATATTCCTTGTTTTCATAAGTACTTTGTTTTGGTGAATTACAAAGGTGAAAAGAGAAAAGAAGGTGTGGAACGAACCTATGTACAGAAAAGATACTGTACTTAAGTACAGGTAAGGTGTTGTCTTTTTTTAGATACTAAAAAGCCCTCTTTTTAGAGCTACATCCACGGCTTCGGTTCTATTGTCAGCATGAAGTTTTGATAGGATTGCCGTGACATGGAATTTTACGGTACGCTCAGTAATGTACAGCTGTTTGCCAATTTGCTCATTGGTGAGTCCTTTTTTTATAAGGGTTAGCACTTCCAACTCACGTTTGGTCAAGGGCATTTCGGGATAGCTGAACTTACTTTGGGAAGAACCTGATTCATATTGCTCCGTTTCCGTAAGCAGTAGCCTTAGTTGTTCCTGTAACTCAGTAGTTGTTTTGAGCGCTTCTTTTATTTTTGATTTATCACTCTTGGTACTTTTAAGATTGGAGATAATGGCTTCCATTTGAGGAGTAAAAACTCGATCCAATACATCATGTAGCGATGTGTCGGATACTTTGTTTTGATCTCCATAAGATTGCTGTAATCGGGTACGCTGCACAGCGGTACCCACCAATTCACTAACGGTGTTTAAAATCGTGAGTTCTTTTTCTGTTAATTGACGGGTTTCCTTGCTCAATAAATTAATGAGGCCCACCTTTTGTTTGTTGACGATGACTGGAATAGTCGCATGAAACTTAAGCCCTTGGGTTCCGAAGTCGATATTCTGTAACCTTGTACAGGCCACCTCGCTAATGTTCATGGCCTGGTCGATATCATCAGATAAGTACTGTTTTATGCAATAGCACCCTCCGGATAAGCGTTCCGGATGATTGCTAAGAGCAGGGGGCAGGTTATAGGAAGCAGCCAGATAAACCGATTTGTTGCCTGGTTCGGTAAGCCATACCCATCCGGTTTCCAAATCAAGGATTTCCACCATCTTCTCCAACGATTTACGCAGTGCGGAATGCAACGAAAATTCCTTGTTCAGGTGACTAGCTATTTCATACAGATGAAAAAAATAGTCCTTATCCTTCTTCATACCTGAAAACTACTAATAAAAAGCAGGATTGTTAAGGTAAACCGAAAAAAAACTATCCGTCTATGTAAGACATATACTTATAAGCCTTGTGTGTAAAAAACAGTAAACTTTATACACTAACTTTTATGTTGGAAAAGAGATAACGACAAAACGTAAACCATTGGGTAGATACTTAAATAGTTGTTGTTGACTACTATGCTATCAAACTTTCTTAGACGAATTCTATATTTTTTTGCCTCCCAATTTTGAAGAAAAGTTTATAATATTTTGGAGCTAATAAAAGAACAAAAAACAGAAAATCAATTATTGTTTGAATTATTGGTATGAGCAGGGGATTCATACCCTCTTTAACAATAGATGGAGGTCCAACAATAGTGGTCGTGATAAAATTTCCGAAATGATCGACAATTGAGATTACTAGGTATACAATGGTAAAGGTCCAAGTTAATAATCCGCGAAATTTTAAGATACTTAGTACAAGGGGCAGAGCTAAAACTGCGGCAAAGATATCGAGGTATGCCGGATACATCCACGCTAATGATTCCTCTCCTCCATTAATGTCATTAATTAAATTTATAGCAATAAACCTAGAAACCTGAAGTAAAATCCAAATAACAAGTCCGATAAAAAACAATTTTTCATCTTTTTTAAGGTCCTTTAGTTTAGAGGTTGTGCCCATGTTCATTCTTTATTTTTGGTTACATGTTCGATGACACCTGATTGAAAGCCTAAAAAAGGGTTTTCACTAGTATATTTGGATAGGACGGAGACTGCACAAGAGTTGCTATTAAAATTATATACCATAGTCACAAAATTTTTGGTATCCGATTCATGCCAATTAATTAAATAGATTCCGAAATCCACCTTTTTAGATTTATAAGGATAGGTTTTAGCAGGTTGATCCATGTTTCTTCCATTTAACCACTTATAAGTCATGTTGTCGTTTTCAAACGATATATCAATAGCACCAGCGTTTTGATATTGAAATGTAAAACTTGTCCCATTCAATAAATGCTCTTCCTTATCCAAGCTGTTTTGAGCCTGTAAAAAGGAAGCAAAACCAAAAGCAAAAAGACATAAAAATTGTATTGTTCTCATATTTAATTAAAGGGTAATCAATCCTCGTAAATATCAAATTCGGCGGAAACGGATTTCATTAATTCTGCATCTTCAAAATCACTATCTGACATTTTTGATAACCGCTCTAGGTACAGGTCGAATTGACCTTTCTGAAAAATAGATAGCATCTTACCACCATCCTTGCAGCTTGCGGCATGCCAAACGTTAGGAGGTACAGTTACCGTGTCTCCCGGTTTTGCAATAATAGTTTCATTATCAAAAATCAACTCAACTTCTCCCTCTAGTATATAGAAGATTTCGGTCATAATTTTATGATGATGTCTGGCGAGGTAAAAACCTGGCTTTAACTTGTCTTCAACAAAACTCAATGCTCCTTTTGTGTGTCGAGAAGAAAGCTTTATAAAACAATGATCTTGCGAATAATTGTAATTTTCTCCTTCTCCATTTTTTATTACTTCAAATGCTTCCATAGCCATGAGTTATTTTGAATGATATGTTTTGGAAACCTCCAGACTGTCCTCAAACCAATTCCATAGTATTATCTTCCCGTCCTTTACTTTTACCCTTAAGGCATATGTGAACTCTTTTGTTTCCTTATTTGAATGACTTAGTAATCCAACCATTTGTCCAAAGAATGCTGCTGTATCACCACTTGCAAATCCATCTGTTGGCTCCCATTTTTTGGTAACGAAACCTGCTCCAAATGCAGGAAAAAATTCTTCCAATATTGCCTTTTTACCCGTCCAAGGGCCCATCCACGGTAGGTCAGAATCTCCAGCATTTTGCCACACCATGTCTTCATGCATAAGATTGCTCATCGTTTGCATATCTCCTTTGCCCATAGCGGACATAAAAGCATTTGCTAAATCTAAAGTCGCTTGTGATTGCTCAAGCAATTTATCATTTGCAGTCATTTCTTTTACTTCAGTTGCTGTTTCATGTTCAGCTTTCACATCATTTTTTTTAGCTGTTTCACAGCTCCCAAAAGTTAAAGCCATGACAATGCATACTATTAATTTTTTCATCTTGATTTTTAATTAAAAAATGTTATTACTGTAATTGTTTCATGGCGGTTCCCCAATCTTCCAAATGATATACTTCCATAACTTTTCCGTCAATAACCGTATGCACATCAATGGTCATAATGCTAAATGATTTGGTTCCATCCGTGGGCAAGCCCATAAAATCTCCTTTGGGAGTGCCTGAGGCAAGGCTTCTCACAACATATTTATTTCCTTCGTTGATTACCTCCTGAGGTGTCCATTGCAAATCTGGAATCAGCTTCCAAAAAAAACCTAATTGTCCGGTTAATTGTTCTTTTGATTTGTTTTCAATAGAACCTTTAGAAACAAAACTATCCGCCAAAATGGTATTTAGTATTGCGTCAGGAGTTGTTTCGGCATTTACAGTCAATGCTTTTTCGTAAAATGCATTCAATGCCTCTCTATTTGTCATGGACATAATTTTAAACAGTTAATTCTGCAAACTTAATTTGATAAGCCATTTTGCATATGGTAAGAAAGCACCTAAATACTGTAAAAAAGGGGAATTACTTATGAATTTCTCTAAATTGATTAGGAGACAACTTCGTGTTTTTTTTGAAGTACTTGAAAAAATTGGTAGGATCATCAAATCCCGATTGATAGGCAATTTCGGTAATGGATAATTCGGTGTTTACCAAAAGATGTTTGATTTGAGTGGTAACAATTTCGTCAATTAAAGATTTTGAAGACTTGTTAATTGTACTTTTTACAACGTTGTTTAATGTTTTGGGAGTAATGGACATTTGTTTGGCGTAGTGGAGAGCGGTTCTGCTTTCGGACCATTGTTCTTCAATTAAATTTTGAAATTTCAGAAACTGATCTAAGTATTTTGTATTTGTGAAAACAGTTTTATCTTTCGTTTTTTCACGATATAATTTTGAAATTAAAACGTGGAGAAAACTTCTCTTAATGCCCGAAGTATACGAGTCTTTTTCAAGTTCTGTTTCTATGCGAAATTGATTTAATATAGTTTCAACTTCCTTAAAGAGGGTGGCACTCAAATCAATTTTTGGAGATTTTATCAATTCATTAAAAAGCTGAAGCGATTTTAATCCTTCTTTCCTGCCAAGATGTTTAAATATAAAGTCTTCTTTAAAAATCAACAATGTTCCTTCGGATTTACTTCTGGTGAATTTATGTGTAACGCCTTTTCTTAAGGAAAACACTGTTCCTTTTTGGTAAGGATAATTTTTGTAATCAATCGTATGTATTCCTTTTCCTTTTGTTATTATGAATAAAACATAAAAAGAAAGTCTATGGTTCTCCGTTTGTTTATGATCACTTGGTGTTTTCTTGAAAACTTCTTCAAGTGTTACCAAATCAAAAAAGGATTTTGAACCAGATGAACTTTGGAACCGTATGGTAGGTGTTTCTTTAATAAAATTATAGGTTTAGGCTATTCAATATGTTTCCTAACGGTTGGATATCACTTGTTTTAATTAGCTATATCGACCGATAAGTGAAGTTCGGGAAATTAAGCCTAAGATTCAAGGGTAGTTTAAGTTATACCTACCCTCATTAGATTTTTTAGTATTAAATACTGGGTAAGTCGTTTTTAACAGCAGCCCAAAAAGTAGCATCGAACAATTTTGTGCAACCGATTATTGCGCCCTTTTCCATATGTTCGGATGTTCGGATGGCTATAGATAGTCCGTTAGCGTTAAAAACTTGTTGTAGGGTGCTTCCAAAACGAGAATATGCTTTGGAAATGTTTCCTCCCAACACCAACGCATCTGCATCAAACTTTTTCAGCCATGGTGAAAGAAAATTTCCTAAATCCTTTCCGAAGTTTTCAAGTACCTGTTTCGCCTTTGGCTCTTTGTCAAAAGCATCTGCCAATTCCTTCACACCTTTTACGGTTTTGCCAGACAATTCCTCGTAAGCATTAACGCATCCCCTGGTGGAAAAATAATCGTCGGCAATGCCATCGTTATGCGGAATATTCCAAAGAATGCCATCAGGAGGAACATTGTTTCCAGATGTAACCGGAATACCATTGGCCGTAAAACCAGCCCCCAAACCTGTTCCCAGGGTAACGCAGAGCTGTTTTTTATAGCCTTTGCCTTCGTCCAGCCATGCCTCACCTACTGCAAAAGAAGTGGCGTCGTTCAAAAAACGAATAGGTAAAACTTCGTTGTGATTCAAAAGGGGATTTAAGCTTTTTTCGATTTGGGTTCCATACAAACTACCGTATTTAAAACCTTCGGGATATTTTGCTGTCCCAGTGGAATAATCAAAGGGTCCTGGCATGGCAAAAGCGATTCCGGTTAAAGACAATCCATTGGCCGCTGCAAGGGTCTTATTCACACAACTGGCCCAAGTTTTCAAAATGTTGTCTTTAGGTTCCATATTGGCAACATGACTGGTTGCATAGGTGTTTTGCAATAGTTGTTTCTGATTCATTGCCACGACGGCGGAGGAAATATGCGTTCCTCCCACATCCACACCAATTACATAGGTTTCTTTTTCCAAAGCCTTATTCTTTTATAGGTTTTACCTGATATCCGCTGAGACCATAAAAAATCAGATAGGCATAACAGATTATGGGTACGATAAATGAAAGTTGTATGCCAATTTCGTCAGCTACTGCACCCTGGATAATGGGAACAATTGCTCCACCCACGATCATCATTACCAACAAAGAGGATGCTTGGCTGGTATATTTTCCTAAATCCTTTATGGCCAAGGTGAAAATATTGGACCATAGAATTGAATTGAATGCTCCAATTGCTATAGCACTCCAAAAAGCAACGGTTCCATCGGCCATTATCATTATTGCAAGTAAAATAATCACAATACTTGCGAAGAGAGTAAGTATTCGAGAAGGACGCGAACCGCCGACCATAAATGCAAGATAATTGATGACCAAAAAGAACAAGAAAAATTGGATTTGCGCGAATGGAATCAATTCCAGTGAAAAGACACCATCATTATTTTGTACTCCTGTGATGACATAGATGACCAAAAAGGATAAAATGGAGAGTCCGGCCATTAGCGTATACTTTTGTATTCGGTCTGTCATACTACCCATGGCAATAGACCCTAAAAATCGACCAATCATTGCGCCTCCCCAATAATAGGAAAGGAAAACGCCTCCTTGGGATTCGCTCATGCCTGCAATGTTATCCAACTTAAAAAAATTGATTAAAAAACTTCCAATGGTGACCTCACCACCTACATAAACAAAAATGGCAATCATTCCCAGCACCACATGTCTAAATTTTAAAACATGCAGCCCTTTTTCAAGGGATTCGGTGTTTTTAAAAGAAGGAAGTTTTATGGTTTTTATAATGAGGACCAAAACAAAGAATAATCCACCATAGATTAAATAAGGAATTTTAAGAGATTCGACCGTGATTTCGCCGTTGGAAAAGACTTTATAGAGTAACAAAGCTCCGATTAGTGGAGCGAGTGTAGCTCCAAAGGAGTTGAATCCTTGGGCGAGATTCAATCGACTTGAAGCTGTTTCAGGCTTACCTAGAATGGCCGCATACGGATTGGCAGCAATCTGTAATATGGTAACACCGGAAGCCAAAACAAAAAGTGCGCTCAAGAAAATACCATATCGCTGGAAAATTGTGGCTGGATAAAAGAGACAACACCCCAAACCACATAAGAGTAACCCGATGATTATCCCATTTTTATAGCCAATTTTTGATATGGGATCTCCCTTACTTACGGAAACGATAAAATATAGCAGGGAAATGATGAAAAATGCTCCGAAAAAGGCAAATTGAATCAAGGCTGCCTGAAAATAACTTAACTCAAAAACTTCTTTTAAGTGCGGAATCAACACGTCGTTCATGACTGTGATAAACCCCCACATAAAGAACAAAAACGTTATGGTAAGGAAAGGTTTACGATAGTTGGTTGCTGTCCCAGTCTGTACTGGGTCACTACTTGGAATAGTTGGCATGGGTTGGTATTATTTTATGGATTTTGGTTTATCGTGAATGCTTTGAGCATATCATTGTTCTGGGCAACCAATATCATCTTGTTCCCCTTTTGTGTAAACGGCACCAGTTTTTTGGCATCTCCATTTACGAAAAAGCCATTTTGAAGGCTTGTGTTTGCAGTGAAAGACCCTTGGCCATTTCCTAGAAGTAAGAGTCCCGTTCCTGCGTCATTTCTTGGAGTTTCTACCTCAGAAACAAAAAGGTTGCCCACACTAAGAACATCCAACCGACCATCCCCATTGTAATCCGCCACCAGCATGTCATTGATATTGGATAATTGTGCATGACGTGGTAATTCGGAAATTTTGAAGCTACCGTCACCTAGATTTTCAATATATGAAGAGGCAAATGTATTGGCCTTATAGTGCAGTGAGTTCTCCAAACTTTTGGTGTCATAAACGGCTTCTAATTCTAATGAGGCAAAAACATCGTACTTTTTGATTTTTTCTTTCAAACCTGGAACTTGTTCTGATGAACAGGAGAAACCACGTAATGGAAAATGCTTGTTATCGTTATAATATCCAAGAACGATGTCATTAGATCCATTGCCGTCAAAATCATTATAATAGACATCAAATGGTTCCTCTTCGGAGGTTTTGTACTTATAGTTTAACCCAAGATTTCCGGCAATAAAATCTTCATCACCGTCATTGTCAAAATCACCTTTGGTAATACTAAACCACCAGCCCGAAGTGTTTAAAAGACTTGGAATTTCCTTTTTGCTCAATGTTCCGTTGTTATTTTCAAAGAGCGTAATGGACATCCATTCACCAACAAGAATCAAATCGGAATCTCCATCCTTATCGTAATCGGACCATTCTGCGTCCGTAACCATTCCTATGTTTAACAACTCCGGTGCAACATCTTCAGTCACATTGACCAGTTGACCGTTGTTGTTTTGAAGCAGATAACTTGTGGCAGGTTTTGGGTATTGGTGCGGAAGATGCCTTCCTCCAACAAATAGATCAATATCCCCATCATTGTCATAATCTTCTGCGACTACACGTGACCCACTTGTTCTATATGCATTGAGTAACGCACCTTTGGTAAAGTTGCCCTGTCCATCATTAAAGTATATCCGATCAGCGTAATGAAAATCGTTTGCTGGAAATTCATTCCCTCCACTTAACACAAATAAATCCTGAAAACCATCTAAATTGATATCTATAAAAATTGCATCAACATCTTCATATGGTGCTTCACGCTCCCATAGGTCTTTGTTTGTTTGCACGAACTCTCCTGTTTCGGTTTGTTGGTACAAGCTTGCACTATTTCCCGTAGCACCTCCTACGTAAACATCTTCTAAACCATCTCCATTGACATCTGCAACAGCCATCGATGGTCCAAACTGCGACATTTTATGGGGTAGTAAAACCTGTTTTTCGTAATCATCAAATGTATTTTCCACATGCTGGTGCGCAAGTTGAAATGCTGATTGGATGTTGGTGAACAGCTTTTTGGTAGTTTGTCCTTTTTTTCCGCTTGGACTAGCATCACCTGATGCAAAACTTATGGTTTTATTTGCTTCTATATTCTTCTTAATGCTGACCTTGCCGTTAGGCCACATAACTTTTACACTATCAACATTTGTGTCATTGCCCAATCCAAAATGGGCCATGGGTTCACTTGTAGAATAAATACCGCGGACATTGGAGGTTTCAATAGTTTGTTTTTCATTATCGGTATACAGCGTTATTCTAGCTCCAAAAACGGAATTGTTTTTTTCATCGTTAAGCTGTACCCTCAAATAATTGGAATTACTTTTTTTGTCCGAATTGTTGCGGTAGACGAATGCTTCTGCATTGATATTGTTAACCACGATATCTAAGTCACCGTCATTATCCAGGTCTGCGTATGCTGCCCCATTGGAAAAAGATTCTTCGCTCATTCCCCAGGTATCCATGACTTTTTCAAAATCAAGATTTTTGTTATTTCTGAAAGCATAATTTTTAAGGGGTTGTGATGGGAGCGGGGCCAGGGTCTTTTTAAGATCTATAATGTCGAAAACGGATTTTATGTTACCACCATCAGGATGCTTTTTAATCCAATCGAGTCGACTTTTGTTGATTATTTCGGCTACTTTCTTGTCTGCGTCGGTATTCCTGATATCCCTCAACAAACCATTGGTAATGTATATGTCTTTATGCCCATCATTGTCAAAATCAGCTATTAAATTGGACCAACTCCAGTCTGTTGCTGCGGTACCGGTTAGTTGAGCAACATCGCTAAAAGTTGCATTTCCATTGTTCAGTTGTAGTGCGTTGTACATATATTGGTAATGACCTCCATTGTCTAAAACTTCCCAAAAGGAATTTCGGTCCATCCCACTCATATTCGATTTAAGCCGGAAATTGTCTTCAGCAACCATATCCAAAACAGAAATGTCCAGTAGTCCGTCATTATTTATGTCTGCAACATCCACCCCCATACTATAGTATGAGATGTGATTTAGAGCGCTGTCTACCTTATTGGTAAATGTCCCGTCTTGGTTGTTGATAAAGAGAAAATCGGGAGCATAGAAGTCATTGGCAACATAAAGGTCGGTCCAACCATCATCATTCAAATCACTGGCAGAAACACCATTGGGGAAACCTACAAGGTCCAGACCGGCTTCTTTGGTAACATCTTTAAATCCATTGCCATTTCCTTGATAAAACTTTAGCGCATATTCTGGTTTTGATAAATCGGCACCTTTGAAGTCCGATAGACTGCCTGGATTTGGAGGTTGGGTAAGTAAAAGAAGGTCTAAAAACCCGTCTTTGTTGTAATCTAGAAAGGTAGCATGGCGGGTGCGGTCGCTATTGTCAACGCCGTAGGCCTTTGCAGATTCTTCGAAAGTGTTATTTCCTTTGTTTATGTAAAGCAGATTGGTGCGCCATTCTGGCTTGTCATCATACAATTCCCTACTAATGTAGATGTCGTCAAGGCCATCGTTGTTGATGTCTGCAATGGTTACTCCGGTGGACCATCCACCATCATTTAAAATACCTGCCTCTTCGGTAATGTCGTTAAATTGAAGGTTGCCCATGTTCAAGTATAGCTTATCATCAACTTGATTTCCGGCAAAATATATATCCTGAAGACCATCATTGTTAAAATCACCTATACCTACACCGGCACCTCCATAAAAATTGGCGTATCTGAGAATGTTGTGTTCTTTCTTGTCTATTAGGTCGTTGGAGAAGGTAATGTTGGTGTAATTCGATGATAACAAAGTAAAACGTGGTTGTTTATCTTCTTCTTGAGAACAGGCAAGCCATAAAGGTGCGACTGAGAGGAGAACCAAAAAGAACTTAGTATACAGCCTTTTTATCATCATCTAAATAGGTTTAAGACAGTAGCAGCAAAAATAAAGGAGAGTTTCCTCTCCTTTACTTGAACTACTAACTCTACTTAAAATTAAAAAAACTCAAATGAATTATCGTTAATAACTGAATATTTTAATTTACATCCCACCATACTCGAGTGGTCAACTCATCTGCACCTTGCCTAGCAATGGCCTCTGCATAATTTGCAGGGTTGTTGACTTGCTCGCTTTCTGAATAGGACATTCTTCTTGGAATGGTACCGTTGGTAACATTACCAGGGAAGTTAACCGGTATTAATACTGGGAAACCTGTTCTTCTCCAGTTGGAGAAACTTTCATATTCGTTCAAGAAAGTAACAGCCCAATACTGCGTATTTATTTGCTCCAATGCATTACCTGCATCGTAAGGATTGGCAACTAAATAGTCATCAATATCTGTTGAGGCTATTTCACCTCCAGTTCCGTACATTGCTAACATTTCCATAGCGGCTCTTACACCATTGTTGTAATGTGTCTCAGCGTCACCGGCTAAGCCCCAACGTACATTTGCTTCAGCTAGCATAAATTCTACCTCTGCATACGTCTGGAAGAACATAGGAGCATCTAGACCTGTGATAACACTTCTGTTTGGTTCAGCGAACGGAGCAGTGTCAACTTCTCCTGTTGCAGCTTCCAGCGTATTACTGTCCAGTCCATTTGGAAGACCTTTTAAATCTGCAGGGTCTGTACTACCATCACTTCTTCTTGATGCCAAAACAGGTAATCTTGGATCATTGCGAGCTTGCATCCAATCAACAAAGGTTGCGCTCATCCTTGGACTTCCATCGGCCAAGAAAACTTCACCATTTCCATTTTGGTTTACACCTGCTGGTCCCTCGGTATGTGGAACAAAGAAAATGTCATCATTGGATTGCATTACGCCTCCATTGATTGCCTGGGTTACCCATTGTTGCGACCCAGCTGGGTCTACTTTTATAAGACGGAAACCAAGACGTAACATTAAGGAGTATGCAAGACGTTGCCATTTGGCTTGGTCGCCACTGTAAATGATATCTGCGTCACCAAAACCTGACGTGCCAGTTCCTAAAGCTGCAGCGGCTTCGCTAAGCTCATTTAGCATATCAGCATAAATCTCACTTTGAGGGTCATACTTAGGGGTTAAAATACCTTCTAATACCGCCTTACCTGCTTCACTATAAGGAATATCACCGTACAAATCAGTTAATCTTGAGAAAACAAAGACTCTCATGATACGTGTAATGGCTTTCATCTCATCGGGAGAACCTTCGTTGTCCATTTGCACCAGCATGTCCTCTAAAGATTTTACAGCATTACCATAGTATCTATCCATTAACGAAGAGGCATAACCCCTGTTCCATGTATATTTATCACCATCCCAAAATCCAGCGGTGTTTGCAAAATGCTGCATCATCGTAGATTGATAGATGAGATTGGCTCTCCAGTTGTCATAACGTTCACTAGAGGCAAATAGCTGTGCTGCGGTCAATTTATTAGCCACACTTACCTGGGTAGGTCTAGCGGGGTTAACGTTCAAATCTTCAAAACCTTCGTCGCACGCTCCTAACAGAAGTACAAACGACAAAAAATAAACAAATCTTTTCATAATTCTTTTTTTTTAAAACTTAGCATTAAGACTTAAACCATAACTTCTTGTAGAAGGAACACCGAAATATTCCAGACCTTGTGAGTTACCTGCATTGTATGCACTCTCAGGGTCAACATTGTCAATGCTTCTTTTTATAAAGAACAGGTTTTGTCCTAGTAAATTTACGGAAACACTATTTAGGAAAGTTTTTTCCAAAATTTTGGATGGCAAAGTATAGCCAATGCTCAATTGTCTGAATGTGATATAATCTGAGTCTTCAACAAACTCTTCAGCAATATCATTAACTCTTCCCCAATAGGTTTGAAGGTTTTCCGGAGCTACAGTAGTTGTGAAAGATGTTCCAGCCCCAGTATCTGCATTAAAGGTTGACCCATCAACGCCGGTTACTGCTAAACCACCTTCTCTACCTTCGATTGTATTTTTGTGCAATCCAGTACCGTAAGCAATTGAATTGGTACCTGAGAACAATTGACCTCCAAATTTACCATCAATCAAAAAGTTAACGCTAAGGTTCTTGTAACGGAAAGTATTGGTGAAACCAAATGTCCATGGTGGAACACCTTCTCCCAATATTTTTCTTTCTCCTTGACGTGCAATCGGCACTCCGTCGCCATCGATGTCATAAACGATATTACCGTCGTTATCCCTCACGTAGGAGGTTCCGAAAATTGTTCCGTAACGCTCACCAACGATGTGCTGGATTCTTACGTTTCTGGTTCTTGGCTCATCAAGACTAATATCTGCATTGTCAGCATTGGTAGCTGTTACCAAACCTTCGTTGAACGAAACGTTCATTGATGTATTCCACTCGAAGTCTGCCGATCGAATTGGTGTTCCAGAAATTAGAAGTTCAACACCCTTGTTTTCAATCTTACCAAGGTTTGCAGTTGCAGCACCGAAACCAGAAGCAACGGATGTTGTAACATTTACAATATCATTGGTAGTTTCATTAGTATAGTATGCAAAGTCAAAAGACAATCTGTTTCCAAAAAATCTTGCATCAAAACCGATTTCGATTTCATCCTTGTTCCAAGGAACCAGGTTGGCATTCGGAACGGTTCCTCCAGAGATTCTACCCAATGGCTGTCCGAGGTGACCTTGATCAAATATTTCATAAAGTAGACCTAATTGGTATGCCTGATCTGCACCACCTGCTGTGTTGGCATAACCACCACGTAATTTGAAGAAGTCAATAAACGTTGGCAACTCAAACATGTCTGAAAGAATCAAACTCGCATTTACAGATGAATAAAAATCGTTATTTGGTGTGGTCTTTCCTGGGAATGAAAGAGTGGAGAACCAGTCATTTCTTCCTGTGAAAGTTAGATAGGCATAATCATTATATGAAACTTCTAAGGACCCATACAAAGAACCAATTTCTCTTTCATTAAAATTCCTACTTCTGTTTTGGTTTTGTAGGTTCGAAATATCTTCAAGGCCAGGTACGATAAAATTACCTCCACCTAAGTTAAGCTCTTCGAACGTGATTTTGTTATTGTTAGCTCCGACGAAAGCAGATATACCAAATTGCTCATTAATATCTTTATCCGCACCTAAAATAAGGTCTGAATCTACCTGAGTATATATTCTTTCTTGTTCTGACATACTTCCCAAAGGTTGGAAAGCGGTTCCAAAAGGAGTAACTCCAGTTTGCTTTCTGTTATAGTGGTCAACACCAACACGTCCTGTAAGATATAACCAATCAAGAATGTCATAACGAATCGATGTGGAAGCGATTATTCTATTTCTTACATCTTCATTTCTAAAGTTGAAGGCGGCGAAATAAGGATTTTGTGAGAAGATGTTGTTGGAATATTGTCTTTCCGTACCATCCTCATTGACTCCAGGATCCATAAATCGTACGTCCACGTTTGGAGAAAGAAGTCCAACTGTGAAGTTAGCATTACCAGGCGCATCTGACAATCGCGGTCTATTCATTACATCTTCAATAATGTACTTTGAATTGATCTGAACGGTCAATTTCTCATTCAACACTGCACCAGCATTTAAGGAAAAAGACTTTCTGTTCATTCCAGCATTTGGAACAATGTCATCATTTGAAAAATCTGACATTGAAAATCTAAAATTGGAATTTTCAGTACCGTTAGACAGAGATAGCGTATTTATAAAAGTTGTACCCGTTCTGTAATAATGGTCTAAGTTACTTCCTACGTAAGAATAAGGTCTTTCAACCCCATCCCACTGAACAACTTGAGAACCATCCAATCTTGGACCCCAAGAGCTAAGTCCAGCATCCAATGCTGCGGCTTGGTTGGCGGGCTTTTCGTTTCTAACACCCTGACCATATGAAGTCTGGAAATCTTGGATGTTAGTATTTACTTTATCAAAATTAACGGTAGTACTGAATTCTACTCCAAAACCTTCTTGTCCTCTACCACTTTTGGTCGTGATCAAGATAACACCGTTACCACCACGAGAACCGTAAAGTGCGGTAGCCGAACCACCTTTTAAAACGGAAACAGATTCTATGTCATCTGCTGTAAGACTGGAAATACCATCACCTCCGTCATTTCCACCCCACAAACTTGCGGATCCATTATTGTCATTTCCGATTGGAATACCATCAACAACATATAATGGTTGGTTGTTACCGGTCAATGTACTGTTACCCCTAATGATAACCCTACTTGAACCAGCGGCACCAGTTGAATTTTGCGTGATGTTCACACCAGCAATCTTTCCTTGAAGTGCATTAATGGCGTTGGGTGTTTTGATTGTTGAGATTTCTTCTCCACCAACCTCTGTTAAAGAGTAACCCAGTGCTTTAGTTTCTTTTTTGATACCCAATGCAGTAACAACTACCTCACCTAAAGCTTCAAGGCTTTCCTCTAAAGATGTATTGATAGTTGATTGACCGCTAACGGATATCTCCTTAGCAGAGTATCCAATTGCAGAGAATACCAAAATTGAGGCATCATTGGATACAGAGATGGTGTAGTTACCATCAAAATCGGTCGAAGTACCATTTGTGGTACCCTTTTCGACAACGTTAATACCTGGAAGCGGAGTTCCGGTACTTGTATCAGTAACCGTTCCTGAAACGGTTTTTCCTTGTGCCGATATGCCTTGAAAACATAAAAGCGACACAATCATTAAAAAGTAATGAAGTCTTTTGATCATACTGTTAGAGTTAGGTTATTGTTAGTTAAGCTTTAAGTTAGCTTAAAATAATTTGATATATAAAAATTTAAATTCCTTTAGTATATAGGAAATAATTTCGACTAATAACGAGATTGAAAAGCTAAAGGACATTGAAACTATAACGTTTGAAATTTGGGGCTAACGTGAAAAATTGTTTTCACCCCTGAGAAAATAAAGGCTTTAAGTAATTATTAGTAATGCAGATCTCCAGCTATTCTTCGTCCAATGCAAAGTGTAAACGACTTGAATTGGTCAGTTTTTGGTGTGAGATGAAATGATCATTTATTCTCTTTCCATCCAATTGTAAATTCAAAAGTTTGCCTTGACCTCCATCCTTTGTTATTTTGATGGAAGTGTTGTTGTAATATTTTGGATTTAAGCGGATGGTAATCTTATCGAAAGCGGGAAGGGTTATGGCATAAATTGGGTCAGCGGGACTTATGGGATAAATCCCCATCATTGAAAAAACTGCCCAAGCACTCATGGTACCGGTATCGTCATTGCCTGGAAGCCCATCCGGAGCATTCTTAAAATAGGTGGAAAGCAGTTCGGAGACGGTTTTTTGAGTTCGCCAAGCCTCACCCTTTGCATAATTGAACAAATAAGGGTAACCAATATCAGGTTCATTTGCCATGTCAAACTGGTTCTTGTCAAACACCTCCTGGAGCTTGTTGGCAAAGGACCCCTGTCCACCTATTAGCTTGATAAGTCCTTTGACATCATGTGATACCATAAAAGTGTACTGCCAGGCATTCCCTTCGATGAAACCTAGATTTTTTACAAAGTTTGCCCCAGTTTCTGGATTGTATGGAGTCAACCAACTACCATCATCATTTTTAGGTCGTAGAAGATTGAACTCTTTGTCGAAAAGCTTCCTATAGGAAATGGAACGCTCTGAAAAGCGCTTGTAATCTTCTTTCTTGCTCAATGCTTTAGCAAGTTGGGCTATGGCGAAATCTGAAATATTATATTCCTGGGTAGTTGAGACGGAACCACTTTTGGTTGTTTTTGTGGTCAGATATCCTTTTGTAATGTAATCTTTGATTCCCGGGCGAAGCGGGTTTTCATCCAATTGATCAGCACTCTTTAACATGGCTTCGTAGGCTTTCTCTACATCAAAATCTTGTATACCTTTCAAATAGGTGTCGGCAATTACAATTCCCGCTGGGTCGCCTACCATTGTTGTTGTTTCCGTTGCATTCAATTCCCATTTCGGCAACCATCCTGACTCATCATAAATCTGCAACATACTTTTGACCATGTTCGACTGTTGCTCAGGGTATACCAAGCTCATTAATTGGTGCAAATTTCGATACGTATCCCAAAGAGAAAAGACGGTGTAGCGGGTCCCATCGGTTTTTAAGGTTTCGCGTGTTTTCATCTTTGGATATTCTCCATTGATATCGTTTAAAGTACTTGGATGAATCAGTGTGTGATATAGTGCTGTATAAAATATGATTTTGTCATCTTGGGAACCACCTTCAACTTCTATTCGTGAAAGGTGTTCGTCCCATTCTTCCTGAGTTGTTTTCAGCACTTGGTCAAATGTTTTTCCCGACACTTCCTTGTTCAGATTCTCTCTGGCATTTTCGATACTTACATAGGAAATTCCTACTCGAAGTTCTACTTGAGTCGGTTCTTTAAAATCGTATCGCATGTATGCGCCAATACTATCGCCAACCACTTCTTTGGTATAACCCTTCATTAAACGGGTTTTTCCATTATACCCCATCCATTGTGCCTCTTCTCCTTTGTACGTTGTTGGTTTTTTCCAAACGCCGAATTCTTCAGCAGGTTTGGAAAATTGTGCCACAAAATAAACCGGATACGCTTCTTCCGGTTTGTAGTAACAAAATGAGCCTACACTGCGAATTCCTTCAATTTCCGTTGGAGAAACAATTTTTATTTGAGCCCCTTGCTCGTTGGTAAGCCCCAGTCCCAAATTCAACAAAATATTTGCCTTCCCTTTTGGGAAAGTGTATCTGCTAACCCCTGTGCGAGTAGAAGCGGTGGCTTCGGTTTTAATGTTGTATTTGTTTAGTGTATTGGCATAGTAGCCAACCTTTGAGATTTCATCTGAATATGTAGAACCATAATCTACATGGTCAGTAACAATCTCTCCAGTTGTAGGCATAGCCAGAATGACACCTAATTCTGGGCAGCCAACCCCGCTGAGATTAACATGACTAAAACCCGTTAAAAAACTATTGTCGGATGAATATGGAGTGGACCACCAACGACTGTCTTTTTCGAAAGGGAGATTTTGAGGTCCAGCAACATTAAAAGGAGAAACGTTTGCCATTCCCCTTACTGCAATGGGACCTGGATTGGTTGTTCCAAAGTTAGAAGTTCCTATGAATGGATTTACATGGTCAATGATTCTTTCCTGTGCACCACATAGCAAGGCAGCAAACAAAAAAAATAAAAAGGGGCTGAACTTTATAGTCACAAGTATTTCATTTAGTTTTTCAAATCTTAATTTTTGGACAACGAGTATGGAACAGATGCGTCTGAAACTCCCCAATCTTTGTCAGGTTCGGAACCTAAAATAAACGTAAGGTCACCTCCGTTTTGTACGGTCTCAGTGGAAATCCAAGTGTTGTTGAATGGATTGCCATTTAAACTGGCGTTTTGGATGAATGGGTTTCTTTTTCCATTTCCTTCCGCTGAAATCGTAAAAGTGTTTCCATTTTCAAGATGTAGCACAGCCTTGTCGAATAAGGGACTCCCGATTACGTATTGGTTTGTGGCAGGAGCTACTGGGTAGAATCCTAATGAGCTAAAAACATACCATGCCGAGGTTTGACCATTATCCTCGTCTCCGCAATAACCATCAGGGGCAGGAGTGTAGAGTTTAGTCAAAACTTCTCTTACCTTGGTTTGGGCTTTCCATGGTTGTTTGGCATAGTTGTACAGGTAAATCATGTGCTGAATAGGTTGGTTGCCATGGGCATAATTTCCCATATTCATAATCTGCATTTCCCGGATTTCATGTATCGTAAAACCATAATAAGAATCGTCAAAATCTGGAGGCATGTTGAAAACGCCATCAAGCATACGTACAAATTCATTGTCTCCGCCCATTAAATCGATAAGTCCTTGTACATCATGAAAAACCGACCAAGTGTAATGTAGACTATTACCTTCGGTAAAGGCGTCACCCCATTTTAATGGATTAAATGGCGTTTGAAATTGCCCATCTTTGTTTTTACCACGCATTAAATTGGTTGTTGGGTCAAATAACTTCTTGTAGTTGAGGGATTTTTTATAGTAGGTTTCGGCCAGTTGATCATCACCAAGGGATTTAGCCATTTGGGCTATAGTGAAGTCGGCGTAGGCATATTCTAACGTTCTAGCCGCATTTTCATTGATACCTACATCATAAGGAACATATCCCAATTCGTTATAATAATCCAAGCCTGCTCTACCAACGCTGTTCACCGGTCTTCCATCAGGTACAGTGGCATTCTTGAGCATGGCTTCTAAGAGCTTGTCCTTATCAAATCCTTCAACTCCCATTAAGTGGGCATCGGCAATTATTGGAGCGGAATTGGAACCGATCATGCAATCGCGATGTCCTGGGCTTGCCCATTCGGGTAACCATCCTGATTCATTGTAGGTATTGACCAATCCTTCCATAATATGCCCGTTCAGTTCGGGATACATCATATTGAAAAAAGGAAAGACGGCCCTAAAAGTGTCCCAAAAACCATTATCAGTAAACATGTAGCCTGGCAAGACTTGGCCATTGTAAGGACTATAATGCACTATTTCATTAGAAGCATTGTATTCGTAAAATTTTCTAGGGAAAAGTAACACACGATATAAACAGGAATAAAAAGTTCGTAAGTGATCAACGTTTTTGGTGCTGACCTGAATTCGACCCAGTTCTTTTTCCCAAGCTTCGGTGGCCTTTGCGCTCGTTTCCTCAAAACTTTGACTTCCGATTTCTCGACTGAGGTTTAGTTGGGCTTGCTCGGGACTGATAAAAGAGGAGGCGACTTTCACATTTACCTTTTCGCCTCTTTTAGTTTTGAAACCAATAATGGCGCCAACATGTTCTCCTTTGTTGTCGGTAGAGTTCTCTTGTAATTCCCAATTATCACCCCAGGTATGGGTAAGTTCAAAATCTTTGTCAAACTCCGCCACAAAATAGTTGTGGAAATTTTCAGGAACACCTCCGCTGTTATTTCTGCAATAGCCGATGATTTTTCTTTCTTCCGGTAAAATTTTTACCATGGACCCTTTGAAAAAAGCATCGAGCATAATGTAAGCTTCGTCCGTTTCTGGAAAGGTGAATCGAAAATGAGCAGCTCTTTCTGTAGGGGTCACTTCGGCCAACACATCATAATCGGCCAAATAGACACCATAATAATCGGGTTTTACAGTCTCCGCCTTGTGTGAGAAGTGCGAAACACGTTCATCCTCTTTATACTTTAGGTCGCCGGTTACTGCCATTAATGAAAATGCTGCATAATCATTGATCCACGGACTGGGCTGATGCGTTTGCTTGATTCCACGAATGGTTTTTTCATCATATTTATAGGTCCAACCATCTCCCATTTTTGAGGTCATGGGTGTCCAAAAATTCATACCCCAAGGTGTTGCAATGGCTGGATATGTATTTCCATTGGACAGGCTGAAGTCGGAATCAGTGCCCATCAATGGATTTACATATTGAAGTAGGGACTCTTCTTCCTGGTTTTTTTCCAATGCCGCAGTTTTATCCTCTGCTTTTTGACACGAAAGTAAAACGGTAATTGCTGTTAAAAACAAAAAATGTTTTCTCAAATAATATGTTCCCATGACTTACTGATTGTTAGTAGATTTTATTTACTTCGGGTGATGTTGTTCGATTTTTGTCTGCGATTTTTGAGTCTGGAGTCATTACAAAAATTAATTCTCCACCGCTGATGATTTCTTTATGAGTGATATAGCTTCTTTCCAATTTTTTTCCATTCAGAACAACGGACTCTACAAACATATCTTCGCTATTACCCTTTTTCTGTATGGTAAATGTTTTATTATCTCCAACTTTTATCTCTGCTTTTTCAAATAATGGTAGTCCAATATCATAAACACCTTGCGCGGGATTTATAGGATAGAATCCCAGCGAACTAAGAATGTACCAAGATGACATTTGTCCACAATCTTCATTACCGCAATGCCCATTAGGTTCATTTTTATATTGATTTTCTAAAATCTCCCGAACCAATTTTTGCGCTTTGGAAGATTGGTTTAAATAATTGTATAAGTAAGCAACATGATGACTGGGTTCATTACCATGCGCATATTGACCAATCATTCCTGTGCTAAATACAGGCAATTTGTCCTCTGGGCTTGGCGCATAACTGAACATGGAATCCAGTTTCTGTTCAAAACGTTCTTCTCCACCTGTTTTTTCAATAAGTCCTGCAATGTCTTGTGGAACGTACCAATAGTAATGCCATGCATTGCTTTCACAGAAATAGGGAGAATATTCCTTGGGAATAAATGGTTCAATGAAATTACCATCGGGATCTTTGGGCTGCAACCATGACCTCTTACCGTTATATAGGTTTTTCCAATTTTCAGAACGCTTCAAAAAGTACTCATAATCTTCTTGTTTACCCAAGTCTTTCGCAAACATTGCAATACACCAATCATCATAGGCATATTCCATGGTTTTGGAAACGGACCAATTTTCGTGGCCTTCATCAACAGGAATGTATCCTCTTTCTTTGTAAACATCTATCTGACGCTCATTTACCATTGCACTTTCTTTGCAAGCGTTATAGGCCAAATCAAAATCAAACGGAAAACCTTTAAAATAGGCATCTACAATTACTGGAACAGCATGGTAACCGATCATCATGTTTGTCTCACTTCCATGCATAGACCAAACAGGTAGAACACCCGTTTCAGTGTAATGGGCCAACAATGATTTAATCATGTCGGGTACTTTTTCGGGCTGAATCAATGTGTACAATGGATGGGCTGCCCTGAAGGTATCCCATAACGAAAAGGTGTCATATCTATTGAAGCCATCAGCTTTTGCTATTGAATCCGTTCCGTCCTTGAGCTTCCCATTGGCATCATTGGCAGCTTTGTATTCACCATTGCTATCACTGTACAACGTTGGAGCTAACATGGACTGATATAACATCGTATAAAAAATGGACTTTTTATCAGAATCCTTGGATACAATGCTGATTTTTTGAAGCTCTTTTTCCCATATTTCCTGCGCTTTTGTCTTGATGGCTTCAAAACCTTCCTGGGCTTCAACTCGAATGGCTTTTCCCGCAGCTTCTGAGCTTACTGAAGACAAGCCTGTCTTTATCTGAATTTGTTCGCCCTCTTTAGTTGCGTAATTCAAGATGATTTTTGACGGTTTACCTTCATTATCATGGATTATTTCAAAAGCTTTAAATGGTTTTGAAAATTGCATTTCAAAAAATAGACGTTGGTTTCTGGCCCATCCAGTGGACATTCGATGTCCTTGTAAGGTAGAATCATTAACCACTTTGATGAAGGTGTCCGTTGGTTTGTCCCAGTTGAGAGAGTATCCCAAATCGACATGGATTTGGGTGTCCTTATCTTCTGGGAATGTGTATCTGTGGATTCCAACCCTACTTGTAGCAGTTAATTCTGCTTTAATACCATAATTCAATAAATCTACCCAATAATAACCAGGAGATGCACCTTCCTTTTGGTGGTCAAATTTTGAATATGGTTTGTAATTGTTCTCTGGAATGCTATCAGAGAACCTGCTGTTGGTAGGCATGACCAAAATGTCATAGAGGTCACCAGCTCCAGTCCCAGTTAGATGGGTATGGGAAAACCCTGATATAATGGAATCTTGATAATAGTACCCTGCAATTCGGTCCCAACCAGGAATGCCAATATCAGGACTCAATTGTACCATTCCGAATGGGGTAGTGGCTCCGGGATAGGTGTTACCGGGGCCATCGGTTCCAATAAACGGATTAACAAAGTCTGTAAGATTTTCTGATGGGGCTTCCTTTGGAGTGTTGGTAGAACAACCAAAAACCAAAATCAATAAACCTATATATGCGAAATCCAACTTCATTTTTAATCGTTCTTCTATAGTTTTATCAAATTGATTTCAATAGTTATGGTAAATGAAAGTGTTCAAATAACTAATCTTCATAGGTTTCAAACTTGCCCTCTTTGGTTACGGTCAAGAGTTTTTGGGTAAATGGGCTTTTTGCCGAAAGGATAAAACCTTTGGTGTACCTTTCAAGTACCGGGGTTATTTTTTTGCCAAAAATCTGTTTTGAAGGACCCTGGAAGGCATTTTCCGTTTTCTCCCATGTTATTTCTTGTTTATTTTCAGAAATTAAATCCCGATATAATTCATACAAATACCATTTGATATGTTCGTCTTTGGGAATCTCAAAATTGTCAGACTTGGTTCCGACTATATTTTCTGAAAAAAAGACATAACCCCACTTTTCGGGTTCATGCATATTGATTACATACTGGGGAGACCACACCCAATTGTTTTCATGTAAAAACTCACCCGTTTTTGGGTCTTTCTTCCTTCCATATTTTCCATTGGTAATATCAAAATCCCAATTGACCCTGGAAAAACCTACTCTCCAAAATTGATTTTTTGGTACATTATTCTGATAGTACCCTGTTCGCAAATCTCTTAATGGGATGGCAATTTCAATGGACCAACCCTTATCAATGTCAGAAGGGTCGTTCAAAGTGCCTTGCACCGATATTGCAGATTGAAGCCCTAAGGCTTCCCATCCGTTAATGGTTTCGTTGCCCGCTCTATACGGAGCGGTTATATATTGGTCCCAAACTGTATTTAGAACATTCCACTCCAATTCGTAATAACCATGTACATCTGCTTCTGGGTCAAGAAAAATCTCGAAGTCATTATTATGAAAAATCACAGCATCATGTTCAATAATATCGCCCCACACATGAGGTTCTTCCAATTGAGCAAAGAAGTACACATTGTTTTCGTCCCAGAGCATTTTCATTCTGGTGTCATACGTTGGTTTTTTGATTCCTTCGATGTCGATAAACAAATCGGACCAAGGTGCTTTTGTCCATGAAGATTCATCCGCTTTTCCATCAATCAATATGGAATCCATGGCCTTATACGCCACATAAGTTCTCGGCTTTTCTTGGGCGCACAATACTATACAGCCTACATAAACCAAAAAAAGTACTAGGCTTATTAATTTTTTATGTTTCCCAACATTATCCATCATACATTTTATAAACTGTTCTCTTTTGTAAATTTTACAATTTCGGAAATATGTCCGAAAGCTAATCCGACCACGGTATCGGCCGCGCCATAATAGATGGCTATTTTATCTTCTTCAGTGGAATGCAAAGTGGCGCATGGGAACACCACATTGGGCACATCTCCCATACATTCATATGAAGTTTGGGGAGACAGTAGATAGGGCTGTGTTCTATACTTTACCTGATCTGGATTGTTCTTGTCCAAAATAGCTGCACCCATAGAATATCTAAATCCATTACAAGTATTAATTACACCATGGTAAATCATGAGCCATCCTTCATCTACCAAAATGGGAACGGAACCGGCACCGATCTTTGCGCACTGCCATGCACTGTCTTCAAAGGGTGAAGCTTTCATTACACAACGATGCTCACCCCAATATTTCATATCTGGACTGTAACTTATATAAATATCACCAAAAGGGGTATGTCCGTTATCACTGGGCCTGCTCAACATGGCATATTTGCCATTGACTTTCTCAGGGAAGAGTACTCCATTTCGATTAAAGGGTAAAAAAGCATTTTCACATTGAAAAAACTCCTTGAAATCGAAAGTATATCCAATACCAATGGTTGGCCCGTGGTATCCGTTGCACCAAGTGATCCAATATCGGTCTTCTATAAATGTAACGCGAGGGTCATATTTGTAATCGGAGTCTATCATTTCGGTATTCCCAGTACCAAAGACAATAGGTTCATGTTCAATGTCCCAGTTGATTCCATCTTCACTAAAACCGGCAAAAATGTTCATTTGCACTGCCTTGTTGTCGCATCTAAAAACTCCGGCATAACCATCTTCAAAGGGTACAACGGCGCTGTTGAACACACTATTGGAACTTGGAATGGCATCTCTTTGGATAATTGGATTTTCGGAATACCTCCAAACAACATCTGATATGTTAGCTGGTTTTTCCTGCCACGGAATCTCATTTGTTTTTGTTGAAACTTGATTGCTCATAGTCTATAGACTTTGGTTGTGACTTAATTCGGTATTTTTTGAACCTTGTTCAACCAAGTGTACTTTAAAATTAAAGAGGTTATTAAAAAGATCACCAATGTTAAAATAGCTTTTGGATAATCTCTAATGACAAAATAAATGGGCAATAAAATCATGCTGGATTGCCAAACGATTCCAATGGCGCAGTTCATCATATCCCACCAAAAATCATTGTTCTTCTCAAAAGAAGCATCTTCTTTTTTGATCTCATCGGACACCGGTTTCCACCAGCCCCATGGATTTACATTTTTATAAAATGATTTCAGTACTTCCTTATTGGTGGGTTGTGTAAGGTACGTTCCTAAAAAGGAGCCTAAGAGTGAAAATCCAAATATCAACGGGAAGAGATAGAATGCCGGCATGTGTGCCATATCATAGTACCATGTGCCTTCCATAAAATGGTCCTTATTATGATCAAGGAAAAACTGCAGGGTTGCGACTACCAAACCGGCCAACATGCCCCAAAAATATCCCCATCCGTTAAACCGCCACCATATCCACTTTAAAAGATTGGCTGCGATATAGCCGCCATAAAGTGAGGTGCTGATCCAAAGTGTCAATGAATTGATTGATTCTGCAAAGAATCCCATAATCACACCAAGGGCAACTACGGAAAAAGAGGCAATATAACTCGCTTTTATATAGTGTTTGTTTGTTGCCTTAGGCTTGAAATACTTTTTGTAAATATCATTGACGATATATGCTGGTGCAGAATTTACGAAAGCTGAGAATGTGGACATAAATGCCGCGAGCAAACCAGCCAACAACAATCCTTTTATCCCAATTGGAATATGATTATTGATAATTTTGGGTAAAATAACTTCTAGGTGGTCATTGGAGAATCCAGCGGTGGATGCCATTTCAGGAGCTAAAACCACCAAGGCGATTACCACAATGCCAGTAATTAAAAGGTATCTTGGAATGTAAAGCACCAAATTGGTAAACCCACTCATATAAGCCGCTTCTTTAACGGTTCTTGTGGACAAAATCCGTTGAAAATCATAGCTTGGTACTGGGCCAGCTATACTGGCAAAGAAACCTTTGAAAAGTGACATGCCAATAAACGCTCCGAACATTTTATAGCCTTGTGTATCTATCAAATCATTGAATGCTTGATATTTACTGCTCCAATGTGGACCTAACTCAGTGCTAAAAAAGATGTTTCGCCATTCTTCTGAAATTACCATATTGATTTCAACATCTGAGATAGCAAAAAATGTGTATCCAGCAATAAGAATTCCACCGATTACCATGATAATGTATTGCAATACTTCGGTTGCCACTACAGAGAACATTCCTCCTTTTACCGTGTAAACCGTTGTAAGGAAAATGATGATAAGCGCATATGATTGCTCAGAGGTGAAAATGACCGATTCACCAATTTCCAAGGGGATATCCCAAGGTAGAATAACAGCTAAAAATTTTCCGGCACCTTCAAAGAAATAAGAAATAAAGGCAAGGGCTGATGCTACAGCGAAAATAGCAATAATAATATGGGAGGCTCGACCTGCCCTATCGTCTCCAAAACGGGTCAAAATCCATTCGGAACCTGTCATGATATTTGAACGTCGAATCCAAACGGCCAAAAACATCATTACAAAAACTTGGTTGAAAATAGGCCATGTCCACATGTGCATAAAGCTCTTTGTGCCATATAGAAATAGCATGCCTACCATCCAGGCAGTTCCCGAAACATCATACTGCCCGGACCCATTGCTTAAGCCCAAAAAGTACCATTTGATATTCTTTCCGCCCAAAAAATAGGAGTCTAGGTCTTTTGATGCCTTTTTCGAAACCCAAATGCCGATAAAAAGGGTCAACAAGATATAGACCGCTATTATTGAAATGTCTATTACATCCATATGCTCGTACAGGCCCTAGCTAAAGGCCCCAATTTTTATTAGGGTTTGCACCCATTTCAAATTCCAACGTACCGCCAGCCAAGATTTCATCATGGGTGATATATGTACGCTGCAATGACTTTCCATTTAGTTTAACTGATTGAATGTATTTGTTGATTGATGAGGTATTTTCTGCGAGAACGGTAAAATTATTATTCTCGGATATGGTAATAGTTACCTTGGTAAAAAGCGGGCTTCCCAACTCGTATTGACCCGAAGCAGGATTCATGGGATAGAATCCCAAGGAACTGAATACATACCAGGCAGACATTTGTCCGCAATCTTCGTTGCCACTCAAGCCATCTGGCTGGGCACTATATTGGGTATTTAAAATCTCTCTTACCCAATGTTGGGTTCTCCATGGCTTTTTTGCTCGATTAAATAGATAAGCAATGTGGTGGCTAGGTTCATTACCGTGTGCATATTGTCCAATGAGTCCCGAAATATCCGCGGAAACATTGTCTCCTGAGATTTCAGAACTTTCTGTAAAAAGTTGTTCCAATTTTTCGGTGAAAGGCTCATTTCCGCCATGCAATTCAATAAAGCCAGCAACGTCATGAAGCACAAACCAGCTATGCTGCCAAGCATTTCCCTCGGTGTAATCGGTATGCAATCTGTGATTGGAATATTTTGGATCAAAAGGCGCTCTCCAACTTTCTTTATCCTTGGACCTACCTCTCATAAATCCAGTCTCCGTATTGAACAAATGTTTAAATGCCTCTGACCGCTTTATGAAATAGGCATAATCCTCATCTTTACCCAATACTTTTGCCATTTGAGCGATACACCAATCATTGTAAGCAAACTCAAGACTGATTGTGACGGACTCATCCAACTCGGTGTATGGGATAAATCCAAACTCTTTATAAGGCTTCAATCCACGGATATCATCCATCATGGTTTTTTTGACCGCTTCATAGGCCTTGTCGATATCATAATTTCTAATTCCCTTTAAAAACGCTTCAGCAATCATCGAAACTCCATGGTTTCCAGTCATGGTGTTGGTCTCATTGGCATAAAGGGTCCAGACAGGAAGTCGACCCTGCTCTTCGTAATAGGTCAACATGGATTGGATTATACTATTGACTTTTTCTGGTTGGAGGATATTCAATAAAGGATTTTCCGCCCTGAAAGTATCCCATAGGGATAGGGTGGAGTAGGCTTCCCAACCATCGGCTTTGGCGATACTGTCATTCTGCAATCTGAACTCTCCATTTGTATCACTAAAAAGGACAGGAGCAATCTGCGTATGGTATAATGCTGTGTAAAAAATTGTTTTTAAAGAATCTTGTGACGTTTCAACTTTTATTTTGGACAATAATTCTTCCCACTGTTGGGCTGAGCTATTTTTTATAGTTTCAAAAGAAGTTGTTGACCCATGCTGTTTCAAGTTTTGTTTGGCATTTGTAATACTTACTGATGAAACCGCTATTTTAAGTTCAACTACCTTTTCTTTCCCCGGGTTAAAAAAGAATTGCCCCCCTGTTTTTATCGCTGATACGCTATCAGATTCGTCAATAATATCTTCTTCCGATCCAAATGTTGTTTTGATGATTGGTTCAGAAGATTCGATAGCAAAGAATACTTTTTGATTTTTAGCCCACCCCGTGCTATAACGATGACCGGTAAGCAAGGTTTTACTTTCCAAATGAATTGAGCTTTCAGTAGGCTTGTCCCAATTAACTGCATAACCCAAATCCAAAATAAATGAAGGATTGCCTTCAGCTTCATAGGTGTATTTGTGAAACGCTACATAGGAATTGGCGGTCAATTCAACCTTAATGTTCGGGTCGTCCAAGTGGACTTTATAATATCCTGGCGATGCAATCTCCGTGGCATGTGAGAAATTGGAGGTGTAAGGAAGACTGTCTTTGTTTGTTCCAAATAATGACACATCTACGGAGTCATTTGTTGGCATAAGTAAAATATCGGCTAGGTCCCCAATACCCGTTCCGCTTAAATGAAGTTGTCCAAAACCGGAGATTATCGAATCTGTTATATGATATCCTGAACACCAATCCCATCCTGCAGTCCCATTGTCCGGACTGGGTTGTACCATCCCAAAAGGGGCAGTTGGCCCAGGAAAGGTATGCCCATGTCCTCCGGTTCCAATAAAGGGATCTACGAAAGATGTTAGTTTTTCAGAAGTACTAGGTTTGTTCTGTTGTTGGCAGGATGAGCATAAAAATACTACCAACAACACAACAATATAAAAGTGTTTATTCATTGGCTCTCAGTATTGGTATTTTTTATACTTTTCCACAAAAAGCGTCTGATGCGATTGAATTAGTAAGGCAATAGTTAGGTTCTGGTTCTACCGTAAATACGGTGTTAAACTTTGTATTTCTAAATATTTATAATTTTATCCCGTAGAAGAATAAATTTAGACCAATAACAAGCCCTAAAGGCTAAACAACAGAAAAACCGCACAAAAAAATACTCGGAATTCTATGTATATAAATGATAAGTTGGATGGGCTTTTAAACGCCGAAACACCCCGACAATACCGCATTACGTATAAGCATCATATCGTCTTCTGGCTTATATATCTCACTATTAATACCATACGGTGGGGAAGCGTACACGACGATTTTGGGCTTTCATTAAAAACCAATCTTATTGGTTTCCCCATTCATATTACCCTGGCATATTTCAACATTTATTTTTTGATGCCCAAGTTTGTATACACAAGGAAATACGTGACCTATACTGCTTTAATGGTTGCATCACTTTTTATTATGCTTTTGGTGAAATTTAATCTCACCTACTTTTTAGTCAGCACCAATGTAATGCCAGAAGGCTCCGGGGTGACCGACAGCATTACGTTTAACTATGCAATTACTACGATGATTGGAGAGCTTTATGTGGTAGCTTTTGCGACCGCGATTAAAGTGACGGTGGATTGGTTAAGGGAGAATAGTAAATTGCACGACCTTGAAAAGAGGCAATTACTGACGGAACTGAAGTTTCTGAGGTCTCAAGTATCCCCTCATTTTTTCTTCAATACACTGAATAACATTTATTCACTTACACTGGAAAAATCCAAAAAAGCACCAGAGGTTATTCTAAAGCTTTCAGAGATGATGCGATATTTGCTATATGCAACTAGACAGCGCAGGCAAGACCTGCGAAGTGAGATTGATTGCATTCAAAATTATATCGACCTGGAACGTATACGTTTTAATGATACGCTTCAAATAGATGTTGGTGTTTCCGGTGACATGGACAACAAAGTCATAGCGCCGATGCTATTGGTTCCTTTGATTGAAAACTGCTTTAAACACGGTGCTAGCAAAAATATTGGAGACATGCATATTTCGGTGGATGTAGATGTAACGGATGATTTTCTGTATTTCAAAGTCTCAAATACAATTCCTAAAAAAGACAGTAAAAGCAAAGCAGAAAGTCGAGGTGGAGGAATAGGTCTTTCCAATGTTAAAAAAAGATTGGAATTGGGTTACGACCCCAAAGATTACGAGCTTTCTATTTTTGAAAAAGATAATATGTTCCATGTGGATTTAAAACTAAAAGTGTAATGGAGTTACGAGTAATTATTGTGGATGACGAACCTTTGGCGATAAATGTGCTGAAAAACTATGTGGAACAAGTAAATCAGCTTCAGCTTGTTCAAACGTTTTCAAATGCTATTGACGCCTCATCCTTTTTGCAGGAAAACAAAGTAGATATCATTTTTTTAGATATTAATATGCCCATTTTGGATGGAATGGAATTCTTGAAATCCCTAAATGTGGTTCCAATGGTTGTAATCACCACGGCGCATGAAGAATATGCATTGAAGAGTTTTGAATTAGAGGCTATCGATTACTTGGTGAAACCAATTCCATTTCCTCGCTTTCTTAAAGCAGTAAATCGAATCATTGGCCTAAAGCAAGAAACCATAAAATCTGGCGGTTCATCCAACGAGCACCCAAGTATCTTCGTAAAGGTGGACAAAAAGAAGTTGCAAAAGATTTTCATTGATGAGATTGTGGTCGTTGAAAGTCTCAAAGATTATATTCGCATAAAGACCACTTCAGCAAAATATATTATCCATAGGACGCTTGGAAGCTTTACGGATGAATTGCCATCCGATAAGTTTATTCGAATTCACAGATCTTATACCATTGCCATAGATAAAGTTGAGGCCATCGAGGGCAATAGCCTTGAAATTGATGGGATTCGATATATTATCGGAAGAAGCTACTTAAATGAAGCTAAAAGCCGAATTTTAAACGAGGGAACTAATTAAAACGGACTAGTGGTCCGGGTGGCTTGATAACGCATTTGCTTATTGTTGTCAATTTCCACATTAGTCTTTGCAGCCCTGTTATTGGTCGAAAAATTTTACCGGATTAGAGAATATCTGGGTAGTTTTAGTTTCAAATATTACGTAATCTATCTTGACATGTCAGCTGATCCAATATCAAGAAAAAAAATCTCCTATGTTGCTCTGCTATTTGTTTTTGTAGCAACGATAATTGGTTGTCAAAATGAGAAAGGGAACTATGTTTCCGTTTCCGATGCTGGCTCGCCCGGACAGCTACCAGACAGTGTCGACTTTTCTTTTCATATCAAGCCTATCCTCTCCGATAGATGTTTTGCATGTCATGGACCAGATAAAAACGCAATAGAAGCTGGCCTTTCATTAAACAAAGCCGAGGATGCCTATATAGCTCTGGGTGAAAATAAAGACAGATATGGTATCGTTCCTGGGGATTCTGAAAAGAGTGAAGTGATCAAACGTATTTTTGAAGAAGATCCCAATATGGTGATGCCTCCGCCGGAATCCAACCTCACTTTGTCAGAATATGAAAAAGCATTGTTGAAGAAATGGGTGGATCAAGGAGCTGTTTTCAAAAAACATTGGGCATTTGTACCGCCGGTCGAATCTAAAATACCTGAGCTTGAATCCGATGATTGGAGCGAAAATGAAATTGACAAGTTTGTCCTAGAAAAGTTAAAACTTAAAGGATTTACACCTTCAAAAAAGGCAGATAAAGAATATTTGATCAGAAGAGCTTTTTTTAGTATTACGGGTCTCCCTCCTGCAGTAGAGCAAGTAAATGCCTTTATAAATGACAATTCTGAGAACGCATATGAGAAAATCATTGATTCTTTACTGAACACCAAGGCTTATGCCGAGAATATGGCTGCCGATTGGATGGAGGTGGCGAGATATGCCGATACCCATGGTTATCAAGATGATTTTGAACGTACGATGTGGCCTTGGCGTGATTGGGTCATTCATGCCTTTGATAAGAATATGGGTTATGATGAATTTGTGACCTATCAACTTGCTGGAGATATGTTGCCCAATGCTACGAAAGAATCAATATTGGCTACAGGCTTTAACCGGAACCATAAAATTACCGCAGAAGGAGGAATCATTCCTGAAGAATATCGCATTGAATATGTAGAAGATCGCACAAATACCTTCGGTACAGCATTTTTGGGAATGACCTTGGAATGTGCCCGTTGTCATGATCATAAATATGACCCGGTGAGTCAAAAAGACCACTTCCAGTTGTTCGGGTTTTTCAACAATTTGGATGAGGATGGCCTAATGGCCAATGCGCAGGTCATCCCGAAACCTTACATGGCTGTCACCAAACAAGATGCAGAAGGGGTGTTGGATTTTATCAACATGACCAATGTTTCAGAACCTAAACTTGAGATTATGGTCATGCAAGATATGCCCAATCCAAGAGAGACTTTTGTTTTGAATAGAGGAGTATACGACCAACCAACTGATCAAGTTTTTCCGGGAACACCAGAAGATATTATGCCATTCCCGGAAGAACTTCCTCGAAACAGATTGGGACTTTCAAAATGGCTTTTTGATGAGAAGAATCCGCTAACATCTCGGGTGGCCATCAACCGTATCTGGCAACGTATGTTCGGAAAAGGTTTGGTGGAAAGTTCTTATGATTTTGGAAACCAAGGAGCATTACCTTCCCATCCAGAGTTATTGGACTATTTAGCAGTAAAATTTAGAACGGAAGGTTGGAATATTAAGCAGATGATGAAATATATGGCGTTGTCAGCTACCTATCAGCAAAGCACGGAGATTTCTGCGGAAATGAACGAGAAAGACCCAGAGAACACCTATTTGGCTCGGGCTCCCCGTTTAAGACTAAGCGCTGAAATGATTCGTGATCAAGCGTTAAAAATAAGCGGCCTTTTAAATGCTGAGGTAGGTGGGCCAAGCGTAAAACCATATCAACCTGACGGAATCTGGGAAGAGACCACAGGTGGAGGTGGAGGTAGTACAGCAACCTATGTACAGAGTTCAGGAAAAGATCTCTATCGAAAGAGTCTGTACACGTTTTGGAAAAGAACCGTACCCCCACCAAGCATGATGACATTTGATACATCATCAAGGGATTTATGCACCGTACAACGACAAGAAACCAATACCCCACTTCAAGCTTTAGTGCTATTGAACGATCCCCAGTTGATCGAAGCGGCAAGGGCATTGGCCATAAAAACATTAGGAGCAACTGGGGTAGATGTCAACGATCAAATAAGTTTTATTTTCCAGAGTGCGACATCTAGAAAACCTAATGAAGAAGAACTCACTATTCTCAATAACCTATACGAGGCATCTTTGGAAAGAATTAAAACAGGTGAAGTAATACCGGATGAATATCTTTCTATCGGGGAGTTTGAAAATACTGAAAATCTTCCGGCCGATCAATTGGCGGCTTTGGCTTTAACTGCACATACCATTTTAAATTTGGACGAAACCATATCAAGAGGATAACATGGGAGAAAAGAAAATATTAGCCGACAATGCCCTTAACTTGAACAGGCGTGCGTTTTTAGGAAAATCTGCGCTTGGAATTGGAGGTGCCGCTTTGGGGACACTGTTAGGGTGTAATTTTTATCGAAAAGATGGGGAACTATTGGCAAAGGCAGATAACCCAATGGGAATCAAAGGAATCTTACATTCCCCGCACCACCCTGCCAAAATAAAACGGGTAATTTACCTTTTCCAGAGTGGTGGTCCTTCTCAGCTCGAATTGTTTGACTATAAACCATTGCTTAACGAAAGAAGAGGGGAAGACCTTCCAGAATCTATACGAAATGGACAGCGATTAACAGGAATGACCTCAGGACAAGACAGCTTTCCATTGGTGGGGTCTAATTTTGGGTTTAAGCAATATGGAAAGAACGGAACATGGATAAGTGATTTGTTGCCATATACGGCCAAAATGGTGGATGACCTTTGTATTGTAAAATCGATGTTTACCGAAGCCATTAATCACGACCCGGCCGTTACATTTTTTCAAACAGGTTCGCAGCAACCTGGTCGACCAAGTATTGGGTCATGGCTTAGTTATGGCCTAGGTAGTGAAAATGAAAACTTGCCCTCTTTTACAGTTTTACTTTCTAGAGGAACAGGAAGACCAAATGGGCAACCGTTGTATACCCGACTTTGGGGTAATGGATTTTTACATTCGCTACATCAAGGGGTGCAATTTAGGGCAGCAAAAGATCCTGTACTCTATTTGAACGATCCCAAAGGAATTTCAAAAGAAACAAAAAGAAGTATTCTAGATAATCTGGCCGAGCTTAACGAAAAGCAGTATCAAGAATTTGGAGATGATGAAATTCAAAGTAGAATAGCTCAATATGAAATGGCCTATCGGATGCAAACTTCCGTTCCAGAGGTAATGAATACAGAAAATGAACCAGACTACATTTACAAAATGTATGGGGCAGAGGCGAAAATACCGGGAACTTATGCAGCGAATTGTCTTTTGGCCCGAAGATTGGCAGAGCAGGATGTACGTTTTATCCAACTGTATCATATGGGTTGGGATCAGCACGATAATTTACCGGGTGCCATTGAAAAGCAGGCAAAAGATACAGACCAAGCATCTGCAGCCTTGGTCGCGGACCTTAAACAACGGGGAATGTTAGAAGACACCCTTGTGATTTGGGGAGGTGAATTCGGCCGAACCAATTATTCGCAAGGTATTTTGACTGAAGAAAGTTATGGAAGAGACCATCATCCAAGATGTTTTTCGATGTGGTTGGCCGGTGGAGGTATAAAACCGGGAATTGTTTATGGTGAGACCGATGATTTCGGATATAACATTACCGAAAATCCTGTTCATGTCCACGATTTCCAGGCAACGTTATTGCACTTGCTCGGAATCGATCACGAAAGACTTACCTATAAATACCAGGGACGACGATTCAGATTAACTGATGTAGAGGGTCATATCGTAAAAGATATTTTGGCATAATGAAGCGTAGGAAGTTCATTGAGAAAAGTAGTTTGGCAGGTATTGGTTTGGCTTCTGTTGGTAACATATCATTTTCTCCAAGATTTATGAAAGATGCTATAATAGGACATGGCGACTACAAATACAAGGTCGATATGGATTGGGGAAAACTCAATAGTGAGCGTTACCCGGTGCAAGATTGTCACGAAATGGCCCAGGATGCCAAGGGCCGGATAATTTTACTTACCAATCATACCCAAAACAATGTCCTAATTTATGATAAGTCCGGAAAATTATTGGATTCATGGGGGACAGATTACCCAGGAGCCCATGGTCTTACGCTTCATGATGAAAATGGGACGGAGTTTTTATATATCAGCGATAACAATCGTCACGAGGTCATAAAAACCACTTTAGATGGAAAGGTGATACAAGTATTTCCTTTTCCAATAGAAACAGGAAAGTATCAGAAGAAAGAGGAATATATTCCAACCGAAACCGCTATAGCAGATAATGGTGATGTTTATGTAGCAGATGGATATGGAGCTCAGTATATTACCCATTATGATGCCAAAGGTAAAGTCAAAAATGTTTTTGGAGGTCCAGGAGATGAAGATCACCTGTTCAACAATGCTCATGGTATCTGTATTGATAATCGTGATGCATCCAATCCCACTTTATTGATTACTGCAAGACAGCAGAATAAGTTAAAACGATTTTCAATGTCGGGCGAATATCTGGAGACCATCGATTTGCCGGGAGCATATATCTGCAGGCCTGTAATACACAACAAAAATGTGTATTTGGCAACTATTTGGTCTGGAGATGGTTCTGAAGGAACTGGATTTATCTCCATTCTTGATGAAAATAATAAACTCATTTCCGCACCAGGCGGGAGTACTCCCACATACGAGAATGGAAATTTGAGTCATATGCACCAGGCGCTAAAAATATTCAGACATCCTCATGATGTTTGTATAGATGAAGATGATAATATCTATGTGGCACAATGGAATTCCTGGAACACATATCCAATAAAATTATATAGGGTATGATGGGGTGGTTTGGATTGAATTTTCAGAGGTTACATATCCTCAACTATGTCGCGATTGGTTCTTTTTTAATATCGATAACAGCCTGCGAATCAAAAAAAGCAAACTTTTTAAAAGCTGAAGTAGTACAATTGGCCCCACCACGGATAGAAGTTGATTCGCTTCTGTTCAATAAGACAGCACATTTTAAATTATTTACAGGAAGCAATGAGGCCAACATCAGATATACATTGGATAACAGCGAGGTGACTTCTGGTTCACCAATCTACATTGCTCCAATAGTGGTTTCAACAACAACGCATCTAAAAGTAAAAGCGTTTCATCCTGATTTTAATGCTAGTGAAACAGTGAAAGGAACAATCATTCAGATGAAAAAAGATATTTCCGGGGCTTCTGTTTCGGTGACGCCGGAAGCACATGAAAATTATAAGGCAAATGGACCAAACACCCTAATCGATGGTAGAAAAGGGGGAGTAAATTTCAGAAACGAAGCTAGGTGGTTAGGATTTCAGACTGCCGAAACTATTATAAATCTTGATTTTTCAGATTCAGAACCAATGGAAAAAGTGTTGGTGGGATTGCTACAAGATCATGGCTCATGGATTTTTCTTCCGGATGCTATAGAGGTAACAACATCCGGCAAATCTATAGGCAAGTTAAAACTTGAGCCTTCGGAAAATGGTGAAAGCAAAAAAATGGGTTTCACAGAAGTTCCGATAGAAAAAGGAGAATATGACCAAATCACTATAACAATCTACGCATTGAATGGAATCCCAGAATGGCATCCTGGCAAAGGAACCATGCCTTGGACTTTTGTAGATGAAATTTTGATTGAATAACCGAAGAACGAAGCATGCAATTAGGCAACTTACATCCCTTATTTGTCCATTTACCCATTGGTATTTTGGTTCTAGCTTTCTTAATGGAACTGTATTACAGAAAAAAGCCAGCTCCGAAGGACAATGGAACCATATTGTTTGCTTTAGGCATAGGAGCTTTGAGTTCTGTATTTTCTATAGTGTCTGGTTGGTTTTTAGGTGATGGTGGAGGATATGACGAAGCTCTCCTGTTCAATCATAGGTGGATTGCTGTGGCTTTTGCAGTGGGGAGTTTGTTGCTCTTCTTTCTGAAAAAGTCACCGAAGAATATAGCTCAACGAGCGTATTTCCCAGTTTTTATTGTGGTTTTGGTGTTGTTGACCTTGACAGGACATTATGGAGGTAGTCTTACCCATGGAGAAGACTTTCTGTTTCACGAGGAGTATGAAGATCCGGTAATTGAAGATGTTGACAAGGCGATGGTTTTTTCGGACATTATTCAGCCCGTTCTTCAGAGAAAGTGTGTTAGTTGTCATAATCAAGGGAAATCCAAGGGAGATTTGCTCCTCACTACAGAGAAAGAATTACTTGCAGGAGGTGAGTCAGGTTCGTTGTTTGATTCTTTAAGCGTCGAACAAAAAACACGTTTCATGTATCACCTTGAACTTCCGCTGGAAGATGATGATCACATGCCTCCAAAAGGGAAAGTTCAGTTGACTTCAGACGAAATGCAATTGATGGAATGGTGGATTCAGAATCAGAATTGTTTCGACTGTGTCACCAAAGATTTGCCTCGAGATGCAAAATTGGATGGCATTCTGGCTTCTTTGGAAAAAGATACTTCTACAAGGGCTTTGATTGCAGAACAAGTTGATGAGGTTCCATTGGAATTTATTACTTCCCTGGCTCAAAACAGAATGTCGGCACAACTTGCTGCAGAAGATATGCCTTTGATTTCGGTAAATTTTAAGAAACGAAAGGACATTTCTGAGGCTGACTTTGAGTTATTGAAAGAACACAGAGAAAATATAGTTGGTCTGAATCTGGGTTATACCAACTTTAATGATGAACTCGTAAAGCAGTTAAGGCCATTTAAGAACCTCACCAAACTTCAATTACAACACACTGATATAAGTAATGAAACCATTAAGCAGTTAGCGAAGTTTGATTATTTGGAATCTGTAAACCTTTATGGTACTGAACTCGATGATTCGGCACTGAAGATATTGGAGAATTTTCCCAATCTGAAAACCGTCTTTACATGGAGAACCAAAATGACCAAGGACGGTATTTTGGCTTTTGAGGACCAAAGTAATGGAGTAACGGTTCAAGGCCAGATTGCAGATAGCGTTTTTGCCGCAAGTACCTTAGCCCCTCCAACCATATTGGCCGCACATGAAATTTTCACGGATTCGGTTGAGGTGGCCATAGAACAATTTTTTGAAGGAGCAAAAGTATATTATGTTTCAGAAAATGCTAAAAATGATACTGTACCTAGGGAGTACACCGAACCATTTTACCTAAATGAAACTACAACATTAAAGGCATATACCAGCTTGGATGGTTGGGAGCCAAGCGAACCTGCTTCTATCGATTTCCTGAAAAGCCAGGCTCAAATTAGCAACGTGTCCTTAGCTAGATCACCACATCCAAAATATCAGGCAAAAGGGGGAAAAACACTTATGGATCTCAAACGCGGCACAACAAATTTTGTAGATGGAAACTGGGTTGGTTTTGAAGCGCAACATATGACCGCGACTATTGAATTTAAGGAACAAACCGTGGTTTCCAATATTTCAATTGGAAGCCTTTCAATCCCTAATAATTGGATATTTTTTCCTGTTGGGTATACGGTCTGGGGCTCCACCGATGGTAGTACTTTCAGCAAACTTAAAACAGTAAAACTAGGTATTCAACAACCATCGGTCATCATAGAGCGAAAAGCTTACAATATTGATTTTGACCCCATAGCCTTAAAAAAGGTGCGTCTTCTGGTTGAAAGCCCTCTTAAAAATCCAGATTGGCATGCTGTGCCAGGCGGAAACAGCTTTATCTTTTTGGATGAGCTTGTTTTTAATTAATCTCAATCACCTCACTTGTGATGTAACAATAATTAGGGTTTACTCATCTTAATTCCATTCCATTTTTGTCATTTACATGAATGCTGAAAGGTATCTCTATGGGACCAAATAAGGCATTCGTCAATCCAAAATAGCCATTTGTTCATTGGTAGAATTATCGAAAGACCATTTGCCTTCTCTTTGTAATCGATAATTAACCTTATTTATAACCCTGTCCAAAAATCTTTTTGGTCTCAACCCCATGAACATGTTTTCAAAAAACACATTGCTTGGCTTTTTACTGCTTGCGGCCGTATGTTCCGCAAGAGCTCAATCGTATGGAGGTCTTCTTACAGATAATTACAGTGGAATGCATGGAGTAATTTCCAATCCAGCTAACATTGCAGATTCTAGACTTAAGCTTGATATAAACCTGTTTGGAGTCAGCGCATTCTTCGGTAATAACTATATAGGCTTCAACCTAAACGATGCCTTTGGTGATTTTAGTGAGGCTTTTGATAATGCTGCTACCTTCCCTTCCAATGATAATTTCCTAGCTTGGAATATTGATGTTTTAGGACCCTCCGTAATGCTAAGTTTGAATGAGAAACAATCCTTAACAATTTTCACACGAGTGCGGTCGATTTTTAATCTTTACGATGTCAGTGGTGAAATTTTGGATAAGGAAGGAGGTTTTGATGAAAGTCAAGATTTTTTTATAGATCAAGGCAATGTAAATGGCTCCTTTAATTTTTGGGGAGAGATTGGCATCTCATATGCAAGAGTGTTGATGAATGATGGCAAGAACTTTATTAAGGGAGGATTGAGCTTAAAATATATCCAGGGTATGGGTAACGTATATGTTAATGGAACCGATGTAACATTGGATTATGATGCTGCAAATCGCGAGATAACAACAACAGGTCAGCTCAATTATGGGAATACCGATAATTTAGATGATACAGGTAACGGAGGTAATTTTTTTGATTTTAGTGGAGGAGCAGGTTTTGGTACAGATTTAGGTTTTGTTTATGAATGGAGGCCCGAATTTGAAAAGTTCAATAAGACAGACGTCTCAGGAAAAACCATAGTAGATAGAGGCGCTAATAAATATAAATTCAAACTTGGACTGTCCATAACGGACATTGGAAAAATAAAAGACGCCAATGGTGTAAATAGATTATATAATTTGAACAGAACACAAAACATTGACGATTTTGATGGTGATGTATTGGAGGAAGGTCTCGAAGATAACTTTGATTTAATATCTGAAACTAAATCAAGTGATATTACCCTACCAACCGCCGTTCATGCCAATGTGGATTGGAATATGAACGCAAACTTCTACCTAAACTTGAATGCAGATATTCCTTTGACATCAAAAAATAAGATCAATACCGGTAGAATTCTGAATCAGGTAACATTAACTCCAAGATATGAGCTTCCATGGTTAGGAATCTACTCTCCATTAAGTCATTTGGAAGGAGTAGGTTTCCAATGGGGTGCAGGTTTAAGGCTAGGTCCGATATATTTGGGGTCCCAGTCCATTATTTCTGCTGTCACAGGGAAGAATACCAAAGCCGCAGATTTATATGCAGGGCTTAAAATTCCGATATATCAAACAAAGTTAAAGGACAGAGACAATGACGGCATAGTTAACGATGAAGATAGCTGTCCAGATGTTGCAGGGCCCATTGAAAACAAAGGATGTCCATGGAAAGACACTGATTCGGATGGAATTTTGGACAAAGATGACAACTGTCCTAAAGTAGCTGGACCTAAAGAAAACAATGGGTGTCCATGGAAAGACACCGATTCGGATGGAGTATTGGATAAGGATGATGACTGCCCTATGATTTCAGGCCTTGAAGAGTTTAATGGGTGCCCTGATACTGATGGCGATGGTATAGCTGACGCCGATGATCGCTGTCCCAAAAATCCGGGCAGTATTGAAAACAAGGGATGTCCAGATAAAGATGGGGACACATTAGTGGATATAGATGATCTGTGTCCAGATACTGCTGGCCCTGTAGACAATTATGGATGTCCAGAAGTTACAATTGAAATACAAAAGCAATTGAATGACTATGCCAAGACGATTCTATTCGATACAGGAAAGGCTACCATAAAACCAGAGTCAGTAACCGTGATGGTAGATATTATCCAAATACTTAACGAATATCCCAATGCCAAATTCACCGTGGAAGGGCATACCGATAGTGTAGGAAGTAGCGCAAGCAACCAGCGACTTTCAGAAGCAAGGGCCAATTCTGTAAGAGACTTTCTAATCAATGAAGGGATATCTTCAGAAAGATTGAATGCGATTGGATACGGTGAAAAAAAACCAATGGCTTCCAACAGCACAAGAATTGGAAGAAAACAAAATAGAAGGGTAGAAATAAACCTAATAAAATAAACTTCCAAACAAAAAATCAAAAACCCTGGAGGCATGCCTCCAGGGTTTTTTTATTTCTGGATTTTTCTGTTTTGATCGAACACGAATTGAGTTTAATGGCGCACAAAGAACGGGATGAAGAAAAATCTTACATATTTAACATGTTGATTATCAATGGATTTTTGGGTTTATCAATTCATTATGCCCTTTCGTCAATTCACGACTCTAATAGATTAATTGACCAAACCTTCATAGGTCAATAATGCCTTATTTTATTATTGCCCAATCACATTTTGGAATTTCTATAACAGGAAAAACTAGAATTTAACCTACTAGCTTATGACTGAACATTTACATTCCTTCAACTTTTTCTCCTCCAATAATTTTGTATTGGCAAATCGCGCTTACGCTATACATAGTCTAATAAGCAGATTGATATTATATCTATTTTGCCTTATCTCGGTATTTAGCCTGTCAGCTCAAGAAGTGGACAACTGGTACTCTGCCGACAGGGCTATAAATGCTCCTTCTCCTGTTGGTGACTTGTTTCTTTTCACACCATACGCACCGGCGGATGGCACACCGGTCAATGTATGGTATGAATTGGTAGACTACAACTTTAACTTCACTCAGAATGCCATGGAACACCCGCCTGGACCATATCCAGGCAACTATAATCGGCCATGGGAGAATTACCCTAACCATGGTTTTCAACACCCAGGCGGTCCTGGGTTTTTGACTCCAACAGGAGCTATACCTGGTGTGCCAACATTACGTAGGGATGTCATGAACTTTAACCCGGCAGTGCAATTTGATGGTACTTCAGGAGGCGGAGCAGGAGAAGCACTGTACTTTCGCTCACATGCCAGGGATGAGTCTATGGTCATCGTTGTCTTTTCAGCCCCTGGAGCCGGCACTACTGCAGAAACTCAAAGCCTGCTGTTTGGTGGAGATATCACCAACCATTTAAATACCATTACCAATCTTTCCTTGGGTGTCTCAAGCGGTAATCGCTTTTCTGTGGGTAGAACTTGGGATTCGGGCACATTCTTTCAAACGGGCGGCATTGATTTATTGGAACGCCCCACCATCGGGGTACTTTCCAGAAGTTTTCCAGCCGTTCAACAAGAAACTTTAACTACAAGAGTAAATGGGTTGAACGACGTTAATATAACACGCCTTGATCCAACAGCGCAGGAATCCCTGTTCTATTACAACAGAATGGGAAAGCACTTTAATGATGCCGATCCTGGTGGTATTTCAGACCCAAGTAATCTTTCAGGTTATATAGCAGAAGTAATGTTAGTAGAAGGAATTTCGGACGCAAATCATATCCAAAGATTGGAAAGCTATTTGGCCATAAAATATGGTATTACACTTAATGCGATTGGAGGTTTGGGCAGCATTAATGGAAATGATTCTTACAATTATCTCGCGGCCGATGGCACAATAATATGGCCTTTCGATGCCACATACCGATATGATATTGCCGGTATAGGAAAAGACAGGTTTAATGATAGTGGTGTCAATCGATTAAGGTATAACCTACACCAACGCATCTCAAAAAGCGTAAACGCAGAGGCTAGGGTTACCATATCAACAAATTCAGACTTCTCTGCGGATAATTTGGATGATACCAGAACAGCTATTGATGCATCTCATTTTTCATTGCCCCGTGAACTCAACTACTTGGTATGGGGAAATGATCATGGAGATATAATTTTTCCCACAAACGTTAATACTCCTGTAGGCTTTGATGGAAGAATTCCAAGGCAGTGGAGAATTATTGAAACCCGCTCTGGTGGTACAAATCCAATTATCAATGTAAGTGTCCGGATAGATCTTACAGGATCGGATTTACTGAATTATGAGGCTTGTGAGATATTTTTGATTATAGACGAAGATGGAAATGGGAATTTTGGCGATGGAGTAATAACATCTATAGAAGCTTCAAGCATAATAGGCTCAGATGTATTTTTTTACAATGTAAATTTTGTTGGTACAGATGTTTTTACGGTCGCTTATCTTGAAGATGTCCAACCTCCTACGGCAAGCAACCCCGCACCTCTGACCGTTTGCGAGGTCATTCCTCTGCCCGACACCTCTGTGGTTACCGATGAAGCAGACAATTGTGCAGTGGATACCGTGGTTCATATAAGTGATGTGTCAAATCTTATGTCCAATCCAGAAACCATCACTCGGACATATAGGGTTACTGATACCTCAGGTAACTTCATGGATGTCTTCCAAACAATTACTATTTACACTACTCCCGATGCCGGAAATGACAATACAGTGCAAATTTGTGAAGGAGATGCTACACCATTAAGTCTTCCTGCCAGCTTGGGCGGTGTCCCAGAACTAGGAGGGACTTGGACCGATGTGAATAATGTTTTGGGCAATGGGTTAAACTCACCAATTACTGATGCCACCGCTGCCGCCATGAATTTCTCAACAGTTGCTTCCGGAAGCTATGACTTCGTCTACACCATAACGGCCACGGCGCCATGTAACGAGACCTTCGCGACCATAACCGTGACGGTCAACAGCACGCCCACGGTTGACGTACTTGCCGATGTCACCGTATGCGACTCCTTCGAACTTCCTGCCCTGACGACGGGGGACTACTTCACGGGCACCGGGGGAACGGGCACACCGCTGAGCGCCGGTGACGACATCTTAACGACACAGACCGTGTTCATCTACGCCGAGACCGGGACGACCCCGAACTGCTCCGATGAGAGCAGCTTCACCGTGACGGTCAACAGCACGCCCACGGTTGACGTACTTGCCGATGTCACCGTATGCGACTCCTTCGAACTTCCTGC